>CANLMN010000005.1 GCA_947492105.1 uncultured Aquimarina sp.
TTGCACTTGGTTGATTAAATATAACAATAATCAACTGGAAAACAACAAGTATACAGTTTTTCAGCAGACCCTAAATATTAGTCTGTAATTATTTTTTGAATGGTAGTGTAGAATCCTAACTATGAGATTATTCTAGTACAAACTTATGAGAATAAAAAAACTGTCTAGAAATCATAAATTTCTAGACAGTCTTTCTTTGTACTTTATATCAACTGCAATTAATGTACAGCCAATATCTTTTTAATTAGTTACGACGAGGACGACGAGATCTTGAAGTCTGAGTCTGAGTTTGAGTTTGAACTACCGGAGTTCCTCCATTAGTTGTTGTCGTTGTTGTAACGGTACCTGTACCTGTTGCCACACCATTACCAGTTGAACTTGTACTAATTACAATTGGCCCAGATGTTGGAACACTTGGTGCAGATGCAGGTGCAGGAAGAGGAGCCGCAGTAGGCTCAGAAGAAGAAGAACAAGTTACCGATATACTACCTCTAGTATCACATTCCATAGTACCAAGAACCTCTCCAGTATCTCTTGCTTTAACCGTTAGTACTCCTGATCTTTTAGAAAGACTTAAAGGAGAAGATGATTCAAAAGTTTCACTACCACAAGGAGTATTCACTGTGCAAAATTGGCTTTTTTGGGCGCTTACCGCTGATGTGATTGCAATTGCTGCAATTGCTGTCAATAATGTTTTCATAATTTATCAATTTGTGTGTAATCCCTACTCTATTTATACTCGGCTTTTCGGGTTTCGCCTTATTTCCAAATTAAAACTACATAACAATCAATTTATTATATGAAAAATTGCGAAAATATTATTTTAACAAAAATATAACAAACTACACAACAACATCTGATATCCCTTAGGACTCCTAAGAATTACTATTCCCCAAGCCAAATCATTGCTTATCTACCAATACAGGTAAATAATACCATTTAAAAATAATTACAGGCTAATAATTCGGTTCTTTTTCTACTATTTTTTTGCTAAAAAATTAAACCATAACTAAGACTATACTTCATTTTTCTGCTGAAGCTGAAAGAAAAAATCTTAATCTTTCTTTCCGGTAAATTCAAACAACAAATGGTATAACCTTATTCGGATATTCTATCATTAAGGCTATACAATTCATCAAGGTATTTTTACATAAAAAATAACTTCTTTTAAAATAAGTTTATATACCCAAAATGAATTACGCGATACAATTTCGAACAGCTCATTTTTGCAAGATATTCATCAAATCCTCTCCCCGCATATTTTTTTCTGGAGCCGGTAGAATCTCCATATTATCCCATAATCCTGTAAGGAGCGTGTCTGCGTATGCCTTTGGCAGCCTATTATCCAACATTAGTCGATTTGCCTTGTCATGATCATATACAAGGGTATGATATTGATAAGAAAAAGTATATGTAGTATCCATAATCACATACCAAACTCTTGTTTTGCCCTCATTTGCAGGCATACCAATCACACCTGGATTGAGCCATAACTTACCATTTTGAAATTCACAAAATGGTAATCCACTATGTCCACTCACTATAATAGTACTTTGTGTTGCATCAAAGGACGGTTGCTTTGTTGCCCAAGGGGATGATCTGAATATAAAATCCGAAATATGATCATAGCTGCCATGTACCAAAGTTACTTTATGATCCGAAAAGCGAAATGAAATATGATCTGGCAAGCCTTGCATCCAATCAATAGTAGATAGAGATAGTTGTTTTTGAGCAAATGGATACCATTCTTTAGAAAAATCATCGCACCTAGATCCCAAACTAAAATCACATCCACAATCTAGAGCTCCTACCCGCAATTGTTCTTCTACATTACCAATAATAGTATGCGCCCCCCAATCTCTGAAACGTTGTACCGTTTCTTCTGGCTGCGCACAGTACCCAACGATATCTCCAGTACAAAAACAATTTTGAGGAACAATCCCTTCTTGTTCAGCTACAGCCATAAGACTATTTAGTGCTTGCAAATTACTGTAGACACCTCCAAACAACAGTACTTTGCCTTGTACCGCTCCCAAATTTATCGTTTTCTTATCCATATAGGTAAAAAGTATAAAGTAAAACAAAAAAGAAGTCCCCAAATATTCACCCAAAGCAAATCTGCATATTTTCCGGTAGTGAACACCCATTGCTTTGGAAAAATATCAAAAACTAAAAGCAGTCCGAATATCAAACCACTTCCTACCGACAAGAAAAAACTACTTTTGGGCACGTTCTTTTTCCAACATAGAAATATAGGCGTTAATCCAATCACCATAGTACCACTGATGGTAGTTGCAGACAAAATTTCGGCATTAAGAAATACAGGAATTGTACCGAACACAGCAACAGCAATCATAATCCAACGTCCCAAAGACAACTTGTCTCCTACCTTTAGATCTATTGCGATTAATTTTGCGGATGCCGAAAACGTAGAATCTAATGTAGACGCTGCAGAGGTAATCATAATAAAGTTAACGACCAAGAGTATCACCACCCCAAAAGCCTTGCTTACCGCCACAGCTGCCTGCCCTTCTATCCCCTGATGTTTGGCAAAAACACCTACTACACTAAACAATAGAATACACATCCCTCCCAATATAGTTGCCCATAAGAAACTCTTCAGTGTTGTTTTTGGAGAACTAATAAATCCTCTATCGGTCAATACAGGGTCATGAAACGGATAGCTAAAAGATTGTAGGATAGCTACCAGTAATAAGTTCCCTCCTAATGCCATCGTCCACGTTCCTGACATCACAACATCTTTGACCGTAAAATTGGAAACCCCGAATACATTCCATAAAATAACACACAATAATACCGAGAACAACCCCATTTGTATCACATCGGTAAAAATACTACTACTCAGCCCTCCTTTGAGCGCATATGCCAGTGTGAGTACTGTAAAAACAATGATTGCCGAATAGTATGACATACTTCCGATTGCTCCAAAATAAGATCCTATGACCATGGTATTGGACCAAACCTCGTTAAAAAGTCGAAAACCTATCAAAATCGAAAAAACCATAACCGCTCCTTGTCCAAAACGTGATGCCAAAAAATGATGAATACTTTTGTATCCTCCTTTGGTTCGTAATTGATAAATAATGATCCCAGCAATCGTAAAAGAAAGATAATATCCTGCGTAAGCAACCCCTCCGACAATACCAAAACTCGACCCCAAGTTGGCTGCATTGGTAATACTCTTGGCAAAAATCCAAGAAATAACCAAGCTCCCCGTTAGCATCCATAATGTCGGTTGTCTTTTTCCTTTGCTACCTGCTTTATAGAACTGTTCTTTTGTTTTTGCCAATGGAGACCACCAGAAAAACACCAAACTAGAAAGTATGATTAAACTCCATTGCCAAATTTCAATTTCTTGCATCAATCTTTACTTATTTTTTATTGATCCCACCATACAGGAAAATTGATACTATTGTTCGCTGTTTTGTCTGCAACAAGGGTATAATTCAAGGTATTCAATGTAGCCTCTTCTGCTGGATACGGCATACGTATTGGGATCAATCCATTATTCAAACTAGCAGAAACATTTTTGAAAACAGGAAAACCGGTTCTTCGATATTCTATCCACCCCTCGTATCCATTAATTGTATTGGCTATCCATTTCTGAGTAATAATTTGTTGCAATCCCACTGTATTATCATAAGCTGCAGTCGTAGTCAAGTAGTCTGATGGTATTTCTGTATTCCAATACGCAAAAGCTTTGGTAACTCCCGTCTCATACAAGGTTCTTGCATCTGCAGTAATCCATCCTTTGAGTGCTGCTTCTGCCAACAAAAAATCGGTTTCCCAGGCCGTCATATAGTTTGCCTTGAGCATACCCGTATTTTCTCTAAATATGGTACCCGCGAGGGAGTAGTCTGACAAAGAAATTGTGGTCTGCGACGCATCTATACCATTTAGCAATCCATTATATGCTGTAGTTGTTGCATTCGCAAAGGGTCGAAATAAGACATTGATTCTAGGGTCATTTAATCCTGTCAAAATATCTTCTATAGTTTCTGACATTACAAAATTATTAAAATCTCCTGCGCGCAATCTTGCCATCCGGAAGTTATTCGGCTCACCATTGTTAAATTCAAAAACAGCATTATCAGCATTAGTTGTCAAGTAATTGCCTTCTGTCACTAACGCTTGTAGACTTGCTGCTACATCTTCTTTTGCAGAAATACGCATCAAAGCTTTTATCCGTAAGGAATTAGCAAACTTTACCCAATTTTCCAAATCTCCATCATAAAGGATATCGCCTTCTAGGGTTTGTACTCCTTGATAGGATGTAATTGCAGCTATTCCTTGTTCTAGATTATCTAGAATACCTCCTTTACTCGTATAAATGGTTTCTTGGGAATCATACTTGGGGCGTACTATCCCTAGATCTCCAGTAAAAGCTTCGCTGTAAGGAACATCTCCAAATAAGTCTGTGAGGCCCATCGTCATATATGCTTTAAAAATTAATGCAGGCCCCTCATAGACAGCAAAAGTTTCTGTTGCCTTTGATTGTTGTAAAATACGTTCGTTATCCCGAAGGTTTTTATAAAAAATACCCCATGGATTTCCCCCTAACTGTGGAGAATTAAGGGCATGCCGATCAAACAAATTAAAATCTAATGCTGTCAAATGTTGACCTAATAAGTTTCCAGCCACAAATCCTTCGTAAGATAATTGTTCCCCATAGTCATAAATCACTTGACGTAACAACAAACTTGGTTGTACCGCTACAGGTGCATTAGGATTTGTATTAATTTCTTCAAAATCTGCTGTACAGCTCACATACAATGTGAGGCTCAATAGTATATATATGTATTTTTTCATCTTATTCGTTTTAAATGTACTACCAGTATATTGTTAGAAATTAACACCTAATTTGAGACCAAAACTCCTTGTCGTAGCGTACGACAAGTCCTCTACTCCACTTACTAATCCCTGTCCCTGCACCGCCAATTGTTCTGGATCAAAATGAGGGATGGCACTGATCGCAAAAAGGTTTTTTCCTACCAAAGAAATCTTGACATCAGCTCCTTCTTTCAATAAACCAAAAGCATTTTCCTTCAAACCAAAAGAGTATCCGATTTCGAACTGGCGCATTTTTAGATACGAAGCATCATAAACACTGTTTTCTTCATGATTACGGTCATAAAATTGACGATAAAAACTTTCTGGAGTAACCGCAGTAGTATTTGGCACGTAGACTGGATTCTCTTGGGTTCCTGTATTGACAACCCCTGGGGCAATTATTCCCTCCTCGGGCCTATCAAGTGTTTCTTCCAACTGTCCTCCTACCCCTGCTAGAGACAAAGTTCTAGACACCAACTCCCCGCCTTGTCGCCAATCCAGCACAAAATTAACTACCCAGTTTTTGTATGAAAAATTATTGGCCAACCCAACTACAAAATCCGGATTAGAATTCCCTAATTTCTTTAGTGTCGGATCTGCGATATACCGCCCATCGGCACTCAAAACAAAATCTCCATTTTCATTACGCTGATATCCTGTCCCATAAAAATCTCCTAGACGTCCACCTTCTTCTACCTGAAACCATACCGTTTGATCTGGATTATCATAAACTCTCGAGTATGCCAAGGTAATTCTTCCATCTTGTTGTGGTAATGATTCTATTGTTGACACATTTTTACTAAAATTCACTGTTGTATTCCACAGAAAATTAGTTCTCTTAACAGCTACTGCATCCACTACAATTTCTAAGCCCTTGGATCGCACCGCTCCTCCATTGACTACCTGTTGTCCAAATCCAGAAGAAATAGGAATAGGTAATGACAAAATTTGATCCTTTGTCAATGCATTATAATAGGTAACATCTAGATTCAAACGATCTTTGAAGAAATGGATGTCCGTTCCTAATTCATAAGATGTAGTTTTCTCTGGTTTTAGATTTGGATTTGGAATAAAATCTTGGTTACTAAATGTTGGTTGAGAATTAACCGCCGTTTGTGATACAAATGCTCCAGAGGTTTGATAGGGATTGGTATCGTTCCCCACTTGGGCAGCACTAAATCGTAACTTGGCAAACGAAATTGCTTTGGGCAACTTTGCTACATTGCTTACAATAAAACTAGCAGAGGCGGATGGATAAAAAAACGATGTATTATCAGCAGAAAACGGGGTTGCCAAGGCACTAGACCAATCATTTCTACCCGTAATATCGAGATAAGCATACTCTTTGTACCCTATTTTTAGCAATCCATACAAACTATTGATTCGTTTATTGGATTCAAAACCAAAACTCTCAATAGGAGATGCAGCGTTATTAAAACTAAAAATTCCAGGCTGCGCCAATTGAGTTGTCTGCGTTTGACTAGTACTAGCTTTTTGATCTAATCGATTTCCTCCTGCTGTTATATCGACAGCAAAATCTTGTATTTTTTTTGTGTAATTCAACAAAAAATCCGTATTGATCTCTCTATAAAAAACATCATGTTCTGCATAGGCACCATTTCTAAAACGATTGGTGCTAAAATTTCTCAAGAAACGTCTATCCTCTTTGGAATAATCCATTCCTGTTCGCAGCGTAACATTCAAATCTTTGGTGAGTTCCTGGCGAATTGCGATATTTCCAAAAAGACGATTTCTATCAAAACTATTCCGATTCTCTGATAGGATAAAGTACGGATTATCAAAGAAGGTATAATTAAATGAATACTGCTGTATCCCTTCCAAACCTGGTTGCCAATACTGTCGTAGGTTGTCCGTATTCAAAGATCTGGGACCCCACGCAACTAAAGAATAATTGACATTTTCGGATCCATATCCATTAGAAGGTCTATTATCACTACCCGTATGTACGTAATTAATACTGGAGCTTATTTTTGTCGCATTACTAGGTGCAAAACTTAGTCGAGCTGCCACTGTTTTTC
This sequence comes from uncultured Aquimarina sp., assembly GCA_947492105.1. Lineage (GTDB taxonomy): Bacteria > Bacteroidota > Bacteroidia > Flavobacteriales > Flavobacteriaceae > Aquimarina. Next base: position 6,891 of record CANLMN010000005.1, read on the forward strand.
TATTCAAATCAACTCCTGGGATGTGAGATTCATTTCTCAAATCGGTAAAAGATAAGCGATAATTCCCTGTATCAAAACCAGAAGAAACTGATACATTATTTATCGTAGTGACTCCTGTTTGATAGAAATCTTTTAGATTATTAGGGTTCGACACAAACGGAGTAGCTGTAATAGGCAATCCATTATAGCGTGCTGTATCACCTCCTCTAACTACAGAGCCATCTGGCAAGGTAACAGGACTATCAAACTGCGGCAGAAGGGTACCTTGATCTAATCGTGGTCCCCAACTGTAGGTAATATTATCATTAATACCTCCTCCTAATCCGTCGACATATTCAAATTCTCCCGAATTCCCTTGTCCATATAGGTTCTGGAATTTCGGTAATTGGAAAGCCGTATCCACAAACAAACTTGAATTAAAACTAACTCCGAGTCTCTTGCTTTTGCTCCCGTCCTTGGTCGTAATAATAATAACCCCGTTAGATGCTCTAGTACCATATAATGCTGCTGCACTAGGACCTTTTAGTACCGACACAGAGGCTATGTCATCTGGATTAACCTCCATTGCGCCATTCCCAAAATCCACTTCCTGAAAACCTGCTGCTGCTTCATTGGTAAAGTTAAAAACCGTACTGTTATTAATAGGTGTTCCGTCAACAATAAACAACGGATTATTATTAGTAAAAGATTGCTCTCCTCTAATAACAATTTTGGAAGAAGAACCGACTCCCGTAGCGCCTCCTGCAGTAATGGTAACTCCAGCAAGTTTGCCTGCCAGATTATCCAAAAAATTAACAGCTTTTACCTCAGCAATATCAGAGGCTCCAATACGCTGTATCGCATATCCTAATTCTTTGGATTCACGTTCTTGATTAAGAGCAGTAATAACTATTTCGTCCAGACCCGTAGAACCCTCTACTAACACCATATGAATGGTTGTCTGATTCCCTACAAGAGTCTCTTTTGTCTGGAACCCCAAAGAAGAAAACACTAAAATGTCCTCCTTATCATTTGTTGTAATGGCATAATTCCCATCCATATCAGAAGTTGTGCCTTGGGTTGTGTTTTTAATACGGATATTTACAAATGGCAAAGGGTTACCATCGACAGAAGAGGTTACAGTACCTGTAACCACATTTTGGGCATAACTACATGTTAATACACATAGTGCAAGCCCTAACAAAAAATATTTCATCAAGTTTGATTAAATGCTAAATAATTAAAAAAATACAGTGCTGTGTTACGAGGTCAAACTTGGTGAGCCTTTGTTAAAATATACAGAAGTGACAATTCTAGGCACAAAACCCTCTCGAAACAAAATCGCTATAAAAGATGTTTCAAAAATAGTCAACAATATATGCTTAAATATTAATGACAAATGTCGAGTGTACCTGGAGAATCTTTTGAGATCATGGATGGTATCAATATCTCTGAGATATCTCAAAGATTTTAGTACCAAACCATTATCCAAAATCGTATTAATAAGTGTTTTGGCTAGTTGATTTGTTTGCCAAGGTAATTGAAGAAAATTCTTTTTAATGAACGACCCTTTATGGAGCCCCATCAGATAGATTCCTCCATCCATAGAGGGACCTATAACAATATCATTATCTACTAACTTTTTAGAAGCTTCTATAATATCAGCGCTTCTCAGGTTAGGGCTGTCATTACCTATGGTAATAATTTTTTCGTACCCTTTGTCAAAGAGTGCTGCTATGGCATTTGTAAAACGTTCTGCAAAAGTAACTCCGCACTGATCCTTTTCAGAACATAGTACAAAAGGCAAATTGGTTTTGCGAACTTTCTTGAGTGTTTGAGAATTGAAATAATTAAAAAGATTTTGCCCATAAGCTATGGGTTTATTCTTTAATTCCTCCATTGAAGAATTAGCAAATATAAGAATCGCTATCTGCTTGGTAATGTCTGACAATTAATTTTTAGATTTAATATCTCAAGATACTCAGTCGTACCCAAGAACTATTCATTACAGTAAACTACTCTTTTTTATTCAAAGTACCAATAGTACTATAAGCAAAGTTTATTAACTTCCTGCAAAACTACTACTTACATAAAAAAACTTTTTCATTTTTTTTGTGTGCGTGCCCCAAAGGTCGGGCTATTCACTTTTACTCCTCATACTTCCTTGCAGTCAGATTGTGGGGTAACCGCTACTATCCCTCACGCCAAAGTATCCTCTCACACTGCATTGATTTTATTTTGTACTTCTCGTTTTATAGGCTTTTAGAAACTCTCCTTTAGGTTTTCCGTCGTCAAAAGAACTAAATTTCAACAAAGTTCTCGTCTTGGATCGTGCCTCTTCGTTTGACATGCCTTCATATTCTATTCTATATATTGCCGAATAGATCTGTGCTCTCCCAGTACCGTGATAGCAATGCATCAATACAGGGTAGGCGTTTTCTTGATCCAATACCTTGTAGAGACTATCTAAGTTTTGTCGTGTTGGCACCTGATCAGATGGAATATTAACATGGCGCACACCCGCAATCTTTGCTACCGCTTTTTGTTCCAATTCTATATCCGTGCCGTTGGCAGGATTGAGTTCATCTATAATATGCGGATGACGAAAATCTATAATGGTTTTGATTTGATACTCCTCTACATAATCTCGTATTTTTTCTGGCGGTATCACCCCCGAGCTATAAACTTTGCCATCAGTAATTTTTTTGAAATTATAATTGAGATGAATATCATACACATATTTGGCAGTACCCACTAGCACTACGACCAAAACCCCAAGTATAATCCTTTTCATGGTTTTATTCATTACGATCTATTTTTTAATTTTTTGTGTTTCAACAAATACTATTGTACCATTAATTTACGGTTCATAATCCGATCCATATAATCTTGGACAAAGGCTTTGCAGCGTTCCTCTGCCGCATCCATTTGTTCATTTCGTTGCTCTATCAAATTATTTTTCAAACCTTTGTCTTTTATATCATAGAATCCCATCACATTTTGACCATCAAAAATACAAATATAATTTTCGTCAAAATATTGATATAAGATACTTGAGTGTGTCATGACAAAAGGGGGAACCTTTTCCTCTCCAATCAAATTTCTCCCCCAACTTCTAAATGGTTTATCATACCCAGAAACCTTGAGTAGGGTTGGATAGATATCAATTTGTTGTGCCAAACGTTTGTCGACTCCTCTCATCACCTCATCATTCCCAGGGTAATAGAACATAATTGGAACAGTATGCCGATTGATCGTCTTTTTATATTCATCGTAATATACTTGATTTCCGTGATCAGCTGTCAAGACAAAAATAGTATTCTCAAACCACGGAGCTGTTTTGGCAGCTTCAAAAAACTCTTTTAGCGCCTCATCTGTGTATCCTACACATTGGTGCATCGGTACATTTCCTTTGGGATACTTCCCTTCCTTTTCTTTGGGAACAATGTAGGGAGAATGCGAACTTACAGTAAATATCGTACTCATAAAAGGTTCTTGCTTCTGATCCATTTCTTTTTTTACGTACTGTAAAAATGGTGTATCCCAAATACCCCAAAACCCATCAAAATCCGTGTTATCCGGATACAATAGATCATATTCTGTTTTTCCATAATAATAATCAAATCCCAGAATATTGCCAAAACCCAAAAAACCCATCGAACCATTGGGAGCGCCATGAAAAAAAGAAGTATCATATCCCATCTCATTATAACTAGAAACTACTGATTGTATAGGTTGTTTGGCATACGCAGAAGAAGTAAATGCTACTTTGAAAGAAGGGATACCGGCCAAAACCGATGACATTCCGTGAATGGATTTCCTTCCATTAGCAAAGGCATTGGGAAACAATAAACTGTGCTGTGCCAGTGAATCCAAAAATGGTGTATAACTCACATAATCCTTGATCCCCATATCACGGTTCATTGCTCCAAAATACTCACGCCCATAACTCTCCACAATTAGAATCACCACATTGGGTTTATCCAAAGTCAAACTATCTTTTGGATATTGCTTTATCGGTTGCAATTGCTGATCAATAACCTCTTTTGTTACAAAATTTACAGCCTTAAAATCATTTTTGCCGATTGTTCTAATAATAGAAAAAGGAGTATTCAGCACGATATCAGCATGCACGGGCACTTTGACATGTCGATTGGCATCTACCATATTAATAGGACGTGTACTGTGCCTAAAATCTCCTCTAATCCCACCAATACATAACGGAATCACTAGACAAATCGCGAGTACTGAACTCCCAAAATACCTCCACTTGGAATGTATTTTTTTTGGAGATATCCGTATTCGTTTATACAAAAACACCCAACCACTTGCTAAAAGAAAAAATAATAGAAAAACATGCCAATACGACACAAAAAAAGCACCTAGCAGTGAACCCAAATTACTTTCATTCTCCACACTTCCCAAAACCGAAGTAGTTGTTCTAGTATAGATAAATTTGTAATAAATAAAATCTACAAAATTGGTTGCATACCCTATCAGATTTGTTACACAATAGAGATAAAATAACATTTTTTGATACCAAGAATGTGTATTCACCCATAGCGGAAAAATACTCAAAAGAATAAATAACGAATTGATATACAACAGAGCAGAAGTATCAAAAGCGAGTCCGTGGTAAGCTAACTTCATGAATTCAGAAAAACCTGTTATCTCAATTAAATCAGCATTATAAACATAAAACAAAACCCTGGCAATAAAATAAAATACATACGCCAAAAGCATGCGATACCCCAATACTTTGTATTCTTCTAAACGACTATTTTTTTGCATAAATTGTTTTACCTAAAATGATTCTAGAAAACACTTTTGTTAAGTTCGCAAAGGTATATAAATATTGTTTGTGGATCGAGCTGGTCCTACAAAACCTAATGAACTCGCAAAATACTACCTCATAAAAAAGATTTATCCAAGATATTACATCGTTTTATAAGAATTCTTCTATCATATGATTAAAAAACTATTACTTTTTTAATATATTTAGAGTGCAGTATAGGGCTACGGAACTATATTATTCTATTTTTACCAAAACCTATACCTGCATAATACATATCCTAAAGCCCATGATAGAGATTAAACGATTATTTGATTTCCCTTATTATCAATTAGAACAATTCCCGCTAGACAAAGCCTTAGTAACCAAGCAAAATGGTAAGTGGATTGCTACGTCTACAAAGGAATATATTGACAAAGCCAATAAAATTAGTCGTGCACTATTACGTCTTGGTGTAAAACCCAATGACAAAATTGCAATTATCTCTACAAATAATCGTACCGAATGGAATATTGTAGATATTGGTGTGTTACAAATTGGAGCGCAAGATGTGCCCATTTATCCGACTATATCAGAAGAAGATTACCAATATGTACTCAATCATTCCGAATCTAAATATGTATTTGTTTCTGATGTTGATGTTTTTATGAAAGTCAAAAAAATCAAAGGAAATGTACCTTCACTAAAAGATGTTTTTTCGTTTGATCAAATAGCAGAATGTAATAATTGGGAGGAACTACTCGAATTGGGAGAGGATTCTAGCAATCAAGATGAGGTAGAAAAAATCAAAGCTACCATCAAGGAAGATGATTTGGCTACATTAATATACACCTCAGGGACTACAGGCAGACCCAAAGGTGTAATGCTTTCGCACAAAAATATCGTAAGCAATGCTCTTAATTCTGCTTCGCGTTTCCCTATGGAACCTGGTAGTAACTTTAAATCTCTTAGCTTTTTGCCAGTATGCCATATTTACGAGCGTATGTTATTGTATCTATATCAGTACATGGGAGTTTCGATTCATTTTGCAGAATCTATAGAAGCTATTAGTGACAACCTCAAAGAAGTACAACCAGAAACAATGTCTGCGGTACCTAGACTACTAGAAAAAGTATATGATAAGATATATGCAAAAGGAACAGATCTTACAGGTATCAAAAAAAGTTTATTCTTTTGGGCTATAGCACTAGGACTCCAATACAAACCATATGGTGCCAATGGTTGGTTCTATGGATTAAAATTAAGTATCGCAAAAAAACTTATTTTCAGCAAATGGCAAGAGGCTCTTGGGGGCAACCTAAAAGTAATTGCATGTGGTAGTGCAGCTTTGCAACCGCGGTTATCAAGAGTATTTACCGCAGCCGGAATACCTGTTATGCAAGGATATGGGCTTACAGAAACATCTCCTGTTATTTCTGTAAATGACCTACGAGACAAAGGTTTCAAAATTGGAACGGTGGGAAAACCTATTGCCGAAATGGATATCAAAATTGCTGACGATGGAGAAATCTTGGTCAAAGGACCAAATGTCATGCAAGGATATTATAAAGACCCAGTAAAAACAGATGAAGTGCTCAAAAACGGCTATCTACATACAGGAGATATCGGTAATATTGATGCAGAGGGCTTCCTCAAGATTACGGATCGTAAAAAAGAAATGTTCAAAACATCTGGTGGCAAATATGTTGCACCACAATTAATAGAAAATGCTATGAAACAGTCTCGTTTTATTGATCAAATTATGGTTATAGGCGAGGGTGAAAAAATGCCTGCAGCATTCATACAACCTAATTTTGAATTTGTAAGAGAATGGGCTGTACAACATAATTACAACCTTGGGGCTACGAATGCAGAACTTATAGCGAACCAAAAAGTCAAAGAACGTATAGAGCAAGAAGTTCAAGAGCATAACCAAAAATTCGGGAAATGGGAACAAGTCAAAAAATTCGAACTCACCCCGGATGAATGGAGTATCGATGCTGGACATCTCACTCCTACCATGAAGATGAAACGAAAAATCATCAAAGAAAAATACAAAGAACTGTACGAGAAAATCTATGATCGTGCCTAAATTATAGGGAAACCTACAGTGTACTTTAATTTATTTACAACCTGTAAATCATCAAGTTTTTCTTGTGATTTTACAGGTTTATTTTTTTTGTAGACTACACCAAACAAACCTTTCTTTATAGCAACAAAATCTGTTTTAAGTTTTAATTAATATAGTTATAGTGTTCAACAGCTATTTTTGTATATGATTTCACCGCAAATCACATTAATCATAAAGCAAATTCAGGATATTAGTCTCTTTTAATTAAAAAAAAAAAAAAATGAAACGTAAATATATTTTTCTTTTAATTGCACTAGTAGGAGCCTGCTATACGTGGTATTTCAACATTCAATTTTATCTTAATGTAGAGGATACATCTATTAGCAATTTTTTAGCATTGACAAAAACAACATTTCCTTCAAGATCATTTTCAGCCGATTTACAAATAGTCATACTTACTTTTTTAATTTGGTACATTCCAGAATCACTGCGATTAAAAATTAAATATTGGTGGGTTTTAATCCCCTTAACATTTATCATTGCCGTAGCATTTACATTCCCTTTATTCTTATATATGAGAGAACGTAAATTAGAAAGTCTTGAAAAGTAAAAAAAGATACCGTGGTAATAGGAACTAGTTATTGCTCCTTTGTAGCTTTTGTGTCCCCTCCTACCTATGCGCAAACACAAAAAAACAACACATAGAACTGCAAACACCTCATACTATTGTAGGCTCTATATCCCTGTAATATCTCTATTCATTGCATTTACCCAGTTCCGTGTACCACAAAAACTAATATTAATGATGATTCTGAAGAGTATTTTTTACAGTTACAACAAAAAAATGTATCTTAAAGGCTCAATGCTTGCTTTTTTATGAATTTTATTATGCATGCATAATAAAATTTTAGTATCTTTACTTTTCACAAAATCTCAAATGAAAAATAAAACTATTGATTATGCACTACGCGCTACATGGATGGCAGTTTCAAAAATGTATAACGAAGAAGCGAATAAAAAGGGCAGCACCATGGCAACTGGCTTTACACTCATTAATATTGATCCAGAAAATGGCACCCCCTCGACATCCTTGGGTCCCAAAATGGGCATGGAAGCCACGAGCCTATCCAGAACGCTAAAAATGATGGAAGAAAAAAAGATGATTTATCGAAAGAAAAATCCTGAAGATGGACGTAGCGTTTTAATTTTCTTGACAGATTTTGGTCTAGAAATGCGGGATTACTCCAAAGAAGTAGTTTTTAAATTTGATAATGCCATTCGAGAAAATGTTCCAGAAGAAAAATTGAAGGTTTTTTTTGAAGTATTTCAGGTTATTAATGATTTGATCACTTCCAAAAAAGTTTATTCAACGAGATAAATGATGAATAACACAGAAAACAATATGGTTTTTTGTACTCGTCACAAAAAAATAATGAAACCAAAGAAATTTCTAAGGTTCCAAGAATCAATTAAAAAACAATAATAAGCACGAATGAAACGAACAATTAAAAAAGTAGCGGTTATCGGATCAGGAATAATGGGTTCGGGAATCGCTTGCCATTTTGCTAACATTGGTGTCGAAGTCCTTTTGTTAGACATCGTACCAAGAACACTAAATGACAAAGAAAAAGCTAAAGGGTTATCATTAGAAGATGCCATAGTACGCAATCGCTTAGTCAATGAGGCACTTACTACAGCACTCAAATCTAAACCATCTCCCATTTATCACACAAAATTTGCGCAACGTATTACCACAGGTAATCTCGAAGATGATATTGCAAAAGTTGCAGACGTAGATTGGATTATTGAGGTTGTTGTAGAACGACTTGATATCAAAAAAACGGTGTTTAAGAATCTAGAGAAATATCGTACTCCAGGGACATTGATTACGTCTAACACCTCTGGTATCCCTATCAAATTTATGAGTGAAGGTCGTAGTGAAGATTTTCAAAAACATTTCTGCGGTACGCACTTTTTTAATCCAGCTCGTTACTTAAAACTATTCGAGATCATTCCTGGACCAGAGACCTCAAAAGAAGTATTAGATTTTCTGAATGGTTATGGAGAGAAATTTTTAGGAAAAACTGCTGTCATCGCCAAAGACACTCCTGCTTTTATCGGCAATCGAATTGGTATTTTCAGTATTATGAGCCTTTTCCATACGATAAAAGATATGGGACTAACCATAGAAGAGGTGGATAAATTAACAGGCCCCGTCATTGGACGTCCAAAATCGGCTACATTCCGTACCGTAGATGTGGTTGGACTAGACACTCTAGTACACGTGGCAAATGGTATTGCTGATAATTGCCTAGACGATGAGCGTCTAGAACTATTCCAACTACCAGATTTTATCAACACTCTCATGGAAAATAAATGGCTAGGAAGCAAAACTGGTCAAGGGTTTTACAAAAAACAGGTATCCAAGGATGGCAAAAAAGAAATTCTTTCTTTAGATCTGGACACCCTAGAATATCGCCCAAATAAGAGAGCGTCATTTGCAACACTAGAACTCACAAAATCGGTCGACAAAGTCATAGATCGTTACAAAATATTAATTAAAGGAAAGGATAAGGCAGGAGCATTCTATCGCAACAACTTCTCTGCCCTCTTTGCTTATGTATCCAATCGTATTCCCGAGATCACAGACGAAATCTATAAGATTGATGACGCTATGAAAGCTGGTTTTGGATGGGAATATGGACCATTCCAAATTTGGGATGCCATAGGCGTAGAAAAAGGTATTGAAATGATGAAGGCTGAGGGTATCGAACCTGCTGCTTGGGTCAATGAGATGGTTGCTTCCGGTAATACTTCTTTTTATACCATAAAAGATGGTGCCACCTATTGCTACGAGATCCCTACAAAAACACAGGAAAAAGTTCCTGGACAAGATTCCTTTATCATACTAGATAATATTCGCAAATCATCTGAGGTTTTCAAAAACAGCGGTGTCGTCGTCGAAGATCTAGGAGATGGTATTCTGAATGTAGAATTCCAAAGCAAAATGAACTCCATCGGAGGTGATGTTCTTGCTGGACTGAACAAAGCTATTGATATCGCAGAAAAAGATTTTCAAGGACTTGTAGTAGGTAATCAAGGATCAAATTTCTCTGTAGGAGCAAATATTGGTATGATCTTCATGATGGCCGTAGAACAAGAGTATGATGAACTCAATATGGCAGTCAAGTATTTTCAGGACTCCTGTATGCGACTACGCTATTCCTCGATACCTACAATAGTTGCTCCTCATGGTATGACATTGGGTGGCGGATGTGAGATGACACTCCACGCTGACAAGGTTGTGGCTGCTGCCGAAAGTTACATTGGACTTGTAGAATTTGGTGTTGGAGTAATCCCTGGTGGTGGTGGTTCTAAAGAAATGGCACTGCGAGCTTCGGATACTTTTCAGAAAAATGATGTTGAGTTGAACCGATTACAAGAACATTTCTTAACTGTAGCAATGGCAAAGGTATCTACCTCTGCATATGAAGCCTATGATACTAATATCTTACAACATGGCAAAGATATCGTAGTGGTCAACAAAGATCGCCAGATTGCTACCGCAAAAGCTTATGCCAAAATGCTTGCTGAACAAGGTTACACACAACCTCCACGTCGTAAGGATGTCAAAGTCCTGGGTAAACAAGCACTCGGAATGTTCCTTGTGGGTACAGATTCTATGGAAGCAAGTAGATACATCTCTGAACATGATAAGAAAATTGCAAACAAACTAGCCTACGTAATGGCTGGTGGTAATCTATCTGAACCAACAATGGTAACAGAACAGTATCTCTTAGACCTAGAACGAGAAGCATTTTTGTCTCTAACCACTGAGCGCAAAACATTGGAACGTATAGAGCATATGCTGAAAAAAGGAAAACCGCTTAGAAATTAGAGAACAGCTCATAAAATTAAAAGGTAGACGCACATGATCTATCTCTTAATACAATTTTTCGCTACTCTTACAAAAAACAAAAAAAAATGAAAACCGCATATATAGTAAAAGCATATAGAACTGCCGTTGGAAAAGCTCCTAAAGGTGTGTTCAGATTCAAAAGAACAGATGAACTCGCAGCAGAGACCATCGAATATATGATGAAAGAATTACCGAATTTTGACAAAACCCGAATCGATGATGTCATCGTAGGTAATGCCATGCCAGAGGGTTCTCAAGGTTTGAATATGGCCCGCCTGATCTCTTTGATGGGGCTAAACTCTACCGATGTACCTGGAGTAACTGTCAACCGTTTTTGTTCTTCGGGAATTGAAACTATTGGTATGGCCACAGCAAAAATCCAAGCAGGAATGGCAGATTGTATTATCGCCGGTGGTGCAGAGAGCATGAGTTCTGTCCCAATGACAGGATACAAAACAGAACTAAACTATGATCTCGCTGCATCAGGTCACGAGGATTATTATTGGGGTATGGGAAATACTGCCGAAGCCGTTGCAAATGAATTCAATGTATCAAGAGAGGATCAAGATGAATTTGCCTATAACTCACATATGAAAGCCCTCAAGGCACAAGCAGAAAACCGTTTCCAAGATCAAATTGTCCCAATAGAGGTAGAACAGGTGTATGTCGATGCTAACGGAAAAAAAGCTACAAAAAAATATACCGTAACAAAAGATGAAGGTCCAAGAAAAGAAACCTCAAAAGAGGTGCTCAACAAATTGCGTGCTGTATTTGCTGCAAATGGTAGTGTGACCGCAGGAAACTCCTCTCAAATGAGTGATGGAGCAGCTTTTGTACTAATCATGAGTGAAGATATGGTCAAAGAATTAAATCTAGAGCCTATTGCTCGTCTTGTAAACTATGCTGCTGCTGGTGTACCACCACGCATCATGGGGATTGGTCCTGTAAAAGCAGTCCCAAAAGTATTAAAACAAGCGGGGCTTCAACAAAGTGATATCGAATTAATCGAACTCAACGAAGCTTTTGCCTCTCAATCCTTGGCGGTAATTCGTGAACTAAAGCTGAATCCAGATATTGTAAATGTAAATGGTGGAGCAATAGCACTAGGACACCCTCTAGGTTGTACTGGAGCAAAACTATCTGTCCAATTATTTGACGAAATGCGCAAGCGCAATATGCAAGGTAAATACGGAATGGTAACCATGTGTGTAGGTACAGGACAGGGAGCCGCAGGAGTATTTGAATTCCTTAACTAATAACCAATATTGAAGTATACCTCTATGAGCTATATCAGAAGGATGTAATTCTATCTATAAAAAAAAATTAAAAAGAAATGAGATGTTCGGCATCTACATTCTCGAATCTAAAACCCAAAAAAATGAGCACAGAATCCATAAACAAAGACTTATTAAGAGGAGGCCAATTCCTTGTCAAAGAAACCAAAGCCGAAGATGTATTTACGCCAGAAGATTTTTCTGAAGAGCAAAAAATGATGCGCGATAGTACCAAAGAATTTGTAGATCGCGAATTATGGGCTCATTGGGAACGTTTTGAACAAAAAGATTATGCTTTTACCGAAGCGTGTATGCGCAAAGCGGGAGAACTTGGATTACTTGGTGTAGCCGTTCCCGAGTCTTATGATGGACTTGGAATGGGATTTGTCTCTACCATGTTGGTTTGTGATTATATTTCTGGTACTAGCGGCTCTTTTAGTACTGCATTTGGCGCACATACAGGTATTGGTACTATGCCCATAACCCTTTATGGCAACGAAGAACAAAAGAAAAAATACGTCCCAAAACTCGCTACTGGTGAGTGGTTTGGTGCTTATTGCTTGACCGAACCTGGAGCTGGATCTGACGCCAATTCAGGTAAAACCAAAGCGGTGTTATCGGATGATGGAAAATACTATTCGATCTCTGGTCAAAAAATGTGGATATCTAATGCGGGATTTTGTAATGTCTTTATTGTTTTTGCACGTATTGAGGATGACAAAAATATAACCGGATTTATTGTAGAAAATGATCCTTCGAATGGAATTACACTTGGGGATGAGGAGAAAAAATTAGGAATCCACTCCTCCTCTACTCGCCAAGTATTTTTTAGCGATACCAAAGTACCTGTAGAAAATATGCTTTCTGAGCGTGGTAATGGATTCAAAATTGCAATGAATGCCCTCAATGTAGGTCGTATCAAACTTGCTGCTGCTTGCCTAGATGCGGGACGTCGTGTTTTGGGTGAAGCTACCAAATATGCAAATGAGCGAATCCAGTTCAAGACACCTATCATGAATTTTGGAGCAATAAAATCCAAAATTGCAGAGATGGCAACTGACACATACGTTGATGAATCTGCCTGCTATCGTGCTGCAAAAAATATAGAAGATCGTATCGCTATCCGTCAAGCACAAGGTAACACACATCAAGAAGCAGAACTTAAAGGCGTAGAAGAGTATGCGATTGAGTGCTCTATCCTCAAAGTTGCAGTGTCAGAGGATATCCAAAATATCACAGACGAAGGAATTCAAATTTTTGGTGGAATGGGATTTTCTGCAGATACACCTATGGAGTCGGCATGGAGAGATGCACGTATTGCTCGTATTTATGAAGGAACTAATGAGATCAATCGAATGCTCACCGTAGGAATGCTTGTCAAAAAAGCAATGAAAGGTCATGTTGATTTACTGGGCCCTGCAATGGCTGTAGCTGATGAACTTACAGGTATCCCTTCTTTTGACACTCCAGATTATTCCGTGTTATTTTCTGAAGAAAAAGAACTTGTCAAAAAATTAAAGAAAGTATTCTTGATGGTCGCTGGTGCAGCAATGCAAAAATTTGGTCCGCAATTAGAAGAACATCAACAATTATTGATATCCGCATCAGATATCTTAATTGAAATCTATATGGCAGAATCGGCTATCTTGAGAACCGAAAAAAATGCAAATCGCTATGGAGAAACTTCGCAAGAAATTCAAATAGCCATGTCGCAACTATACCTATACAATGCTGTAGATATCGTCATCAAAAAAGCAAAAGAAGCAATTGTTTCCTTTGCCGAAGGGGATGAACAACGAATGATGCTAATGGGGCTAAAACGTTTTACCAAATATGCCAACCAACCTAATGTTGTCAACTTACGGGTTAAAATTGCGGATAAAGTAGCTGCCGAAAATGGATATTTTATTAGCTAACAAATAATTATACTTCTTTTCTCTGAAAAGAAGCTGAGAAACCGTTTATAATTATACCTGTTAAAATGTAATTGTAGGCTAAAATAATTGAACTATTTTTCGCTAGCTTGAGCTATAAAATTCAAGTATAGCCTTGGTTACGATTTAATTTTATAGTGAAAAAATAGTAGAAAAAGAACCGAATTATTAGCCTGTAATTATTTTCTAAATGGTATTATAGATCTCCAATAAGGTCTACAAACGAGTTCTTTTGTATCCAAATACCGCTGATTATAGCACATAGCTGATGTTATGTGCTATAATCAGCGGTATTTTTTTATATAAAAAAAAGCAACATTATACACACTATTAGTAATGGTAAAATATTGCTTTTACTCTCAAAAATCGTTTTTTTCTACTGATACGCGACCACCTAGGTTTTGTATACCATTTTTGAGACAATTTTTTATTAGATTACGGAGTGTTTTGTAAAGATTTTAGCACCTCCATTGATATAGTCTCTGGCCGGATTAATTCTAATAGCTTTTTTAATGATTCTTTGTCTGACATTGGTCCGTTTGAAAGATGAGCATTCTCTGACGTATCTCAGTAATAAATATCAATCCAATTAGCATCTTTGTAATTATACCAGTTAAAATATAATTGTAGACTAAAATATTTGAACTATTTTTCGCTAGTTTGAGCTATAAAATTCAAGCATAGCCTTAGCTACGATCTAATTTTTTAGCGAAAAAAATAGTAGAAAAAAACTGAATTATTAGCTTGGAATTATTTTTTAGATGGTATTATACAATGTTTGACTGATAAACCCTTCCAAGTTTTCTAAGTCGGGAACCATTTCTTGGACGGCATCAACCATTTGTTTATCCGAAATATCAGGTTTTTCCTTCCATTTTACAATTTCTAATACACTCATTTCATATTCTTAATTTCGTTATATCTAAAACAGTCCACTGTATGGTCATTTACCATTCCTACTGCCTGCATAAAAGCATAGCAAGTAGTAGTCCCTATAAACTTGAATCCTTTTTTCTTTAGAGTCTTACTCATAAAATCAGAGATATCCGTTTTACTAGGAACATCCTCAATTTTTTCCCAAGCATTCTGAATAGGTTTCCCGTCTACAAAACCCCATATAAAATTAGAGAAACTCCCAAACTCCTTTTGAATTTCTAAAAAAGCTTTGGCATTTGTAATCACGGAGTTGATTTTTAGCTTATTTCTAATAATTCCGGGATCGCTCAGTAAAGCATCTATTTTTTTCTGGTCATAGGTAACAATTTTGTCTGCTTCAAAATTGTCAAATACTTTTTTATAGTGTGCTCTTTTCACTAAAACAGTAAGCCAACTCAATCCTGCTTGAGCTCCTTCAAGTATTAAGAATTCAAATAATAATCTATCGTCATAAACTGGAACTCCCCATTCTGTGTCATGGTATTCTTCTTCAAGTTTATGTTTTGTTGCCCACGTACATTTTTTCATTTTGTTTGTAATCCTTTCTTAATTGTTTAGAAGATGTAAAGTTATAACGCATGGACTTTAAAAACCTTAATCTAGATTAAGGTTTTCTATTTTTTTTCTTTTTATTGTGCTAAGTGCTTCAGGCGTAATTCCAAGATAAGAAGCAATCATTCGTTGCGGAACTCTCTGTATAATTTCTGGATACGTTTCTACAAAATGTTGGTAACGCTGAAGAGCTGTTGAGCTCATCATCATGATCACTCTATCCTGAAGAGCTTCTAAGCGATTAAGAATTTTTTGTAATTCTATTTTGTCTTCTTTTCCTTTTTCCAGAATATATACTTCAGAATCTTCAATAGCATCAATGAATAGCCTACAAGGTTGGTTAATCGCTGTGCTATCTGTCATAATCCAACCTTCGGGTGAAAAAAGAAAAACATGCTCTTTTCCTTTTTGATCTATCATATAACTACGCAGTAAACCAGATTTAACAATATAAATCTTAGTGTTCGATTCGCCTGTTCTTTGCAATATTTGTCCTTTTTTTATTTTGATTTCGTTCTGTTTTATCATTACATACAAAGAAAAATGTGTGCGCTGTTTGGTGCAAATCATTTGCGCATAGATCTCGCAGAAAAACTATCCGCCAAATAACATCATATACAGTGCGGTATGTGCTATTTTTTTACTTTACTTTTTCCAAAAGTAAAAAAATAAAAAGACAGTTATTCAGGTTGGATAATATTTTTAGATTTAACTTTTTAGGAACTACGTAGCGTTATAGAACCTACTTATCCATGTAAGATTTGCGGGTTGAGAGAACTAAAATTCAAAACCCAGAATTGGTGAAGAAACATCTACTAAAGTCCCATCTGGATCTTTTAACAATAAACGTCTTTGTCCATAAAACATATCTGAAGGTTCGCTTACAATCTCAATTTTTTTCGATTCCGCTATTTTGAATATTTCATCTGCATTATCAACCACGAATGTTATATAAAACCCTTGTGGGTTATTTTGAAAATCTTTTGGCACCATTTTATTGGTTCTGTCGATTATACCTAATTCCAATTTTTGATCTTTTGAGATTAGGTGAACAAACCAGTCGCTCTCAAAATTTATATCAAAATCAAATAATTTTGTGTAAAAATCACAACTCTCCGTTAAACTATCCGAACAGATATTCGTCATAATTCTATTAATTGTCTTCACCTTTTTTCTTTTTTAGTTCAAATTCCAATAATCCCTTCGAATTCAGCACTACTTTGAGCTTTACATAATCACGAGGAAAAAAATTAATACTTCACGAAAATACTAAATTTAATACTTTGAGTATCATTCATTGAAAATACACTTTCTTTTTGTTAAACTTAAAATCAAGAATAGATCTTATTGGCATTTTTTTAAAATCATTCCTTAGTGCTTAAAATCAAAATTTTTAACATATTTATTACTTTTATCAAAAAAAATAATTATCTTATTTATTAAAACTAAATTAAAAATGACATACATTATCAAAACATTGTATAATTTTAACATTTAACAAGTATTTGGTCTAAAACCATTAAAAAAATAATTACGGACTAATAATTAGTTTCTTTTTCTACTATTTTTTCACTATAAATCAACTACAGCCACGGCTATGCTTCAATTTTATAGTGCAAACTAGCAAAAAAATAGTTCAAATTGTTTTGGGCTACAAGCATATTCTAACTGGTCTAATAATATTTTAGCTAAATGTTTAAAAAAACTACTCATACGTTCATTTTCATTTTTTATGTTTTTTTAAGTTTTTATGGATTTTCTCAGTTAAGTACCACGCACTACATCCCTCCCCTAACAAGCGCTGAGTTCGGTAATGCCTATGTCGAAGATCAATATATTTATTTATCCACCCCAAGTACCGCTGATATTACCTATACCATCGCAGCTGCTGGAGAATCATCTGCAAACTATATTACAGGAAGCATTTCCAATACTAACCCTAGAGAGATTTTGATTGCTAATGGAGATGGTCAACTTTTTATTCCTTCTTCTGAGACAAGTCAGGTCATGAACAACGGTGGATACATTGTCACTGCAGATGCTCCCATTTATGTATCCGTTAGAGTCAATGCTGGTGGTGGAGCTCAGGCTGGAGCTTTGGTTAGCAAAGGCATTTCTGCCCTCGGAACCATTTTTAGAGTAGGAAGTTATACCAATGAAAATGCACAAAGCAATTATCTTAATTTTGTCTCTGTAATGGCTACAGAAGATAATACACAGGTAACTTTTGGCGACTTACCATCTGGACTTGTGATCAAAAATTATACTGGAACTACTCCAGTTACGATTACCTTAAATCAACATGAAAGTTACATTATAGCTACCAATAGTAGTACTAACATCGTAAACAGAGATGGACTCATTGGCTGCTTAGTAACGGCTACCAAACCTATTGCAGTAAACACTGGTTCTGCTAATGGAAGTTTTGACAATGGATCAGGACGAGATTATGGTATAGATCAAATAGCCGGTTTATCTAAAGTAGGTAAAGAGTATATTTTTGTCAAAGGAAATGGGAGTAACAATTGGGAAAACATTTTGATCGTAGCACATACCGATAACACAAGTATTAGCATAAATGGTAATCCACCTATCGCATCTATAAACGCTGGAGAATATTATCTTATAGAAGGAAATCAGTATAGCATTAATGAAAACATGTATGTCGCGACCTCAGAAGATGTTTTTGTATATCAAGGTACAGGCGCTACATCCGAAGCGAATCAAGGCTTATTTTTTGTTCCTCCATTGAGTTGTGAAACCAGAGGAAATATTGACAATATTGCAACTATAGATAGGATTGGGAATACGGTTTACGCAGGAGGATTGTCGATAGTCTCCAGAGTTGGTGCTACTATTACGATTAACAACAGTGCACTCTCTAACTTTTCGGTGATTGGTCCAAATATGGTAACGGGCAACCCTGATTATGTCACCTACAAGGTCACCGGATTGAGTGGTACTGTATCTGTACAAGGAAATGATGAATTGTATGTTGCATATTTTAATGTAAATGGAAATGCCACCTCTGGAGGATTTTATTCTGGATTCCCCTCGCCTCCATTGATAAACCTTAATACCGCATTTGCAACACTTGGTAATTGTATCCCCAATATTATATTAGAAGCTGCTAATAGTGAACTATTTGATAGCTTAGAATGGTTTTTTGATGATACATCCGGTTCCGGATTCCAAAGTTTGGGGTCTACTCCTAATATTACACCAAGCCAAGCCGGAGTATATAAATTATCCGGAAGAATAGCCTGTAATCCTATCCCGATTGAATCACTCCCAATTCCTATAAGTTTATGTCCTGATGATAGAGATAATGATGGGATCATTGATAATATTGATATGGACAATGATAACGATGGTGTTCTTAACTGTCTTGAATCCTTGGGAGATGTCACTATCAATTTAGCCGATAGTAGGAACCCTACACTCGTGTTTCAGGATGCTACTACAAATAACGCATTTGTTACAAGTACCTATACACAAAACAATGATTCTACTACAACAAACAGTTTTGTTGGAGACACTTCTGGGAACTTTACTAGTACTGTCTTGGCAGGAGTAAATTCTGAAAATGAATACACACTGAACTTTGCTAACGCTGTTAATATTAAATTTTCAGAAAACGCTACAATAGACTCCAACACTTCTGAGAAAGGAATATTTATCGTCAAAATTTTACCCGCAAGTAAAAACATCACCTTAGTCGATCCCCATAATCACTTATTGGTAGACACCAATTTTGATGGTGTTTTTGAAGTAGGTATCAAGCAAGTTTCGGGTTCAGAAATTCATTTCAAAATAAATCCCAACGCAACTGGCACTACATCCTATGATTTTTTTGCAAATCAAATTGATAGTTTTACATTGACCCACCGTGTTTCAAATACCACGATGTCTTCGGTATTTAATGGAATCGTAGGACTTACATGCTTCGATAAAGATACGGATAATGACACTATTTATGATGCATATGATCTTGATAGTGAAAATGATGGTATCCCCGATTTTGTAGAAAACCAAGGTGTATTCCTACCGCTCTCTGGGATAGATATAGACCTTAATGGTTTGGATGATATTTATAACATCACGCAGAGCCCCATCGATACAGATGGAGACGGAATCCTTGACATTTACGATTTGGATAGTGATAATGATGGCATTACTGATCTTCTTGAAACAGGGATGTTGGGCATTCTTCTAGATCATAATCTAGATGGTATTGAAGATGGCTCCAACGTTGGTACAAATGGTTGGGTTGATGCTGCAGAAAGCACTCCTGATAGTAATACTCTAGGTTTTTTGTTGAATAACCCCGATAATGACTCCTCATTCTCCTATATCGATGCTGATAGCGATGGTGATGGCTGCAGTGATGTTCTAGAAGCTGGTTTCTCCGATGCTAATATGGACACTTACCTAGGGGATAGACCACCTAGAGTAAATGCCTTTGGTTTGGTCACTAATGCCACTGATGGTTATTCTATTCCTAATGCAGATTACATAACAGAAGGATCAATCACCATATCGGAGCAACCAATAGATACAGCTGTTTGCCTTCACAATAGCACTACATTATCTATTTCATTATCCACTCCTTTTGATAATCTACAATGGCAATTAAGTACAGATAGAGGTGCTAGTTGGTCTGATGTTATGAATTCTTCTAATATTTATAGCGGAGCGACAACAACAACACTCACCATTGCTAATACACCAAGTAATTTTGATCATAATTATTACAGAGCACTTATAGAACGAAATGGAAATAGCTGTGGATTATATTCTGAAATAGCTGTTTTAACAGTACAGCCGCAACCAATTATAAGTTCATCTGTTACACTTACACAATGTGATGATGATGATCCAATTACTATTGGTTTTAGCTTCTTTAACCTTATAGAAGCTAATGACAAAATTTCTGCAAATGCAGCAAACGAAAGTTTCTTCTATTATACAACAGAGGCTGCTGCCCAAGAAGGAGATCTTTCTAGTCCCGAGTTTATCCCTAACATAACAGCATTTGAGAACAGTACTATGAATAGTGATCAAATATGGGCACGAGTTGAAAACACACTCGGTTGTTTTTCCATATCTCAAATACAACTAAGCATTTCTTCTACAGCAATACTTACCAACATTTTAGAGCAAACACTTAATCAATGTGATGATTTTCTGGACCGCAATGGAAATGATAATGGAAATAACAATGATCGTGATGGCATTGCTCAATTTGATTTTAGCACTGTAGATAAAATTATTAAACAAGAGTTTATTCGCTTAGGTCAAGATGCTTTAATTCCTAGATACTTTAGAAACAAAACCGATGCTTTGGCAGAAGAAAATGAAATTATAGATATTTCAAATTATAGAAATATAGAAACCTCAAATTCACAATTAATCTATGTTCGTGTCGACAGCGCGATAGAAAATGATTGTTTAGGACTTAAGGGATTAATACGTATCAACGTAAACCCCTTGCCAGAGTTTGAGGTTGAAACCCCTAGACTTGTATGTACCTCGGATCCTACCTTTTCCATAGACCTTGAACCCATTGAGATTAACAATCAAGAAGCTTTTAACTATGAATGGCGTAGAACAAGTCCAGATAATACCGTCTCTAATCAATTTATATCAAACAACAGGATACTTACCGCAACACTTCCTGGAAAGTATACTATTACGCTCACAAAAGCTGATGGAACTAGTTGTTCGAGATCCAAAAGCGTGAATGTACAATCATCAGAAGTAGCTACAATAACTCAAAATGACGTTACAATTAACGACTTATCCAATAATAATACCGTCTATATTGCAACCACAAACCTCGGAATAGGCACTTATGATTATGCGCTCTTAGAAGCAGGAGGCACTATTATGAATTACCAAGACGAACCTTTTTTTGAGAATGTAAATCCAGGATTTTATACGATTCATGTAAGAGATATGACCTGTGGTACTGCGACTCTCAATGTTTCTATATTAGGGCATCCCCGTTTTTTTACGCCCAATGGAGATGGCATCAATGATATATGGCAAATTAAAGGTCTGGACACTAGCTTGCAAACTGATACTGTGATATACATCTTTGATCGTTACGGAAAACTACTCAAACAAATGACCGGAACAGCTATAGGTTGGGACGGTGCCTATCTAGGGCAATTATTACCAACGGATGATTATTGGTTCAAAATCTTGCTAGCAGACGGTAGAACCTACAGTGGACATTTTACCCTGAAACGATGATTCAATTTCAATTCCAAATTTTATCTAATATTCGATTTGATCGTAAATCCAATTTGGTAACTACAGGGGTTCAAAACTAATATCCCCTCTTTTTTTTAAAAATCAGCATTAGTATTTTCTAAATAAAATGTTAAAAATATCGTTTTTTAGCACCAAAATTCTTAAAATATCCTAAAGAAACACCAATTACAACCTTACCGAAAACAAAACACTATATATTTGTATAACAAACACATCTTACTGCACACTATTTTTTATCTCCAAAAACATAGTACCAGAGGTCCAAAAAAAATATAGTGCAATAAAAAAACAACTAACACTAGTTTTATGAAATCTGATTTTCTCTACGGACTGAATACCCTCCGGTTTTTAGCAGCATTTTTTATTATAGCCATGCATATCCAATATAATCAACTAGTAAGTGGTTTACCAACGCTACCTGGTTATGCATTTTTGGGAAAAGGAGCAGTTTCCTTTTTCTTTACTCTCAGCGGTTTTTTGATTACATATATTCGTCTAGGAGAAATGAATCGTGACAAAACACTGAATCTGAAACGCTTTTTCTCTAATCGATTCTTTCGTCTAGCTCCAGTATATTTCTTAGTTGTCTCCTCTGGATTATTCTTCTATTGGGTTGTTTTGGAAAAACTTCATATCCCATATGTCAAAGAATATCACTTAGGAACTGCCGCAATATTGTATTCATTTTTTTTACCTAATTTAATGAATAGTCTCTATCAAGTAGGTGGAATACTAAACGTTAGTTGGTCTATTGGCGCTCAAGAACAGTTCTATTTTTTCTTTCTCCCTTTTATGAAAAGAAATCTAAAGTATCTCACTACCTTTTTATGGATTCTTATAGGCATTTCTATTGTTGTAAGTATTGCCAATGCGTATAATGCTTTCGGTTTGCCAAAAGGTTTGCAACAGTTTGTCCATACTTTGCGCTTTCATTTCATGGGTATTGGCGCAATTCTAGGATATTATCTCCGATATAAAAAAGAAAAACTATTGAGTTTATGGATTTTTTCTAAAGTTTGGATGCAATTATTCCTTGCCGGACTCCTTGTCGCTTGGTATTGTTTCAAAACTTCTGATCAATTCATTAATGCTACTATTACACTGCCTCTGTCATTTTTATATGGCTGGTTAATCATCAACGTATCGGCAAATCCAAAAAATATTATCAAAATTGACAACAAGTATCTAGATTGGGTTGGTCAACGCACCTATGGAGTATATATGTATCATATGTTTATTGTATACGCAGTCTCTTTCTTTTTTAGTAGAACCGGATTCCTGACATCTCATTACGTAGCTTATATCATACTGTTCTATGCACTAGTATTTGGAATTACGATTACGTTGGCACATCTTTCTTTCGAATATTTTGAAAAACCTATTATCAAAAGACATCGCGCAAGGATGAATGCAAAAAAATTAACTTTAGGAAAGTAATACCACGGGTTTCAATGTCAATTAAAATTTAGAACAAAAGAATAATCTAACTGCTGTTATTTCATTTCCGAATCTGAAATTGCCCCGTTTTGGTATCAAAATCAATCAACTCTTTTGGAAAAAGTGCTGAGAAACAACCTTGCGCTATCAATTCTTGAGGCGTACCATAATGTGTTTTATCTGTGGACATAATCAACATTTTATCACACAACTGTATCGCCAAACTTATTTCATGTGTCGAAAAGAACAACGTTTTTTGTGTCTCATGTATTAATTTCTGCATCAGTTTGAGTACATAAGCTTTGTGATAAATATCCAAATGTGTAGTTGGCTCATCCAATATAATCAAAGGAGTGTCTTGAGCTATAGCACGGGCAATTAATACCTTTTGCAATTGGCCATCACTAAGCTCATAACATTTTTTATTTACCAACTCTTGAATATGCATCTGCTCTAGAGCTTGATTAATTTTTGTATGATCATCTACAGTAAGTGTTCCTATCCAATTCGTATATGGTTGTCTGCCCAATGTCACTAATTCTAATACTGTCAAATTATGAGAAGCAATCGGATCAGTCAACACCAAACTTAATTGCGATGCCAATGCCAAAGGCGAATAGTTTTCCAATGGTTTGTTATTAATCAAAATTGTACCAGCCAAGGAGTTTTGTATTTGACAAAGTGTACGCAATAAGGTGGACTTACCTACTCCATTAGCCCCGACCAATGCTACTAATTCACCCTGATGTAATTGCAAATTAATCCCTGAAGCTATCACATTGGATCGTCCTTTTTGAAGATATCCAACAGATAACTCTTTGGTTTCTAACATAGGTCTAGGTTTACTCATATTTGAACATTAAAAAAGTAGCTTTCGTTTACGAACTAATAACCAAATTACGACAGGAGCTCCAAAAAGTGCCGTGATTGCATTAATAGGCAAGGTATAAGAGCTTGTAGGCAATTGAGCAATACTGTCGCATAAAAGCATAATAATACTTCCTAGACCTATTACAGCTGGCAATAAAACCTTGTGATTTGATGTATTAAAAAATAATCGTGTAAGATGGGGTATTGCCAAACCTACAAAGGCAATTGGTCCTGCAAAAGCTGTAACACTACCCGCCAACAAACTGGTAGCCAAAATCAATGTTATTCTGGTTTTTTTTAGATTCGTTCCTAAGCTCCGTGCATAGTTCTCTCCCAAAAGCAGGGTATTCAGTGCTTTGATCATGAGTATACTTAACAGCATACCCACTCCAAAGATTGTTGCAAATATGGTTAATTCTGACCAACTAAGATTTCCCAAACTCCCAAACTCCCAAAAGACATATTGCTGTATCCCTTCTGCTGGTGTAAAATACGCTAATACACTGACAATCGCCCCAGTCATACTCCCAAACATCAATCCGATAATTAACAAGGCCATCGTATCTCGAATACGTATAGCTACGGTTAATACAATTGTCAAAACCAGAAAACTCCCTAGACTCGATGCCAATACTAAACTCCACTTACTCACCAATATCCCACCTAGAAATCCTCCCATACTAGTTGATCCTAAGATTAATAATGCAACACCCAAACTAGCTCCAGAACTAATTCCCAATACAAAAGGACCTGCCATAGGATTTCTAAAAAGGGTTTGTATCAACAACCCTGATACTCCTAAGCCGCTACCTACTAATACTGCTGTAAGTGCTTTGGGTATTCTATACTGGAAAATAATATGTTCCCAAGAGGCTTTTGGAATCTCACCTCCAAAAATTCCTTTCCAAATAGTTGTAAAAGGAATAGATACAGAACCCAAACTAATATTAAGCACCAAGCACCCCACAACAATACTGAATAGTATAAAAAATAACGTAGAATATGTTCTTGTAGAAACGATCACGGCAGTTGTCTAAAGAAAAAAAGTTTATGCTCTGGTAGAATTTCGGGATGTACGATACGAATAACATCTTTGAGAATCAAATCTGGTCTCATTGCTCCCAATTCATAATACAAGATTCCTCCGGTAACACCTTTTACCAAAGATTCTGAAAAGACCTTTTTTTGTTGTAACGCATTAAAAATTTTATGATTTGTATTGAGTGCTACCAAGTCTTCTATGTTTTTGGCACCTCCAGCTCCTATCCAAAATTCTGCATCTTGTGCCTTATCCAAGACGGTTTCAAAACTCAATGCAATACTCCCACTTGTATTATCTGTATCCCACAAATAACTCGTCCCTGCATCTTGTAATATTGTTGCAAAAAAACTATTTCCCCCCGGAACGTACCAGATGTCTTTATATAAAGATCCTGATAGAATTGTAGGTTTTCTATCAGGATTCAGTACTTGTTGAGATGCTTTTACATAAGCACTTTCTACATTTCTGAATTTTCTATATGCTTCTTTATTCTTATCAAAAAAAGCTCCAATAAACTTGATCCACTCTGTTCTTCCTAATGGATGTTGTTCCATCCATGAACCATTCATTACTACCGGAATTCCTGCCTTTTGTAATTGCTCGTATGCTTTGACATCTCCTGTCGCAGAAAATCCTATGACCAAGTCTGGAGCTAGGTCCAAAACCATTTCTGTATTAATCGCAACTTCTTTTCCAATATCCTTGATCTGTCCTTGATCTATACGTTTTCGAGTTTTTTCTGATGAAATATAAGCTGTATTAGGAAAGCCTATGAGTTTGTCTTCTATACCTAAACTTTCTAACATCGGAATATCCGTTGTAGAGGTTACAATAAGCTTTGTAATAGGTGTTCGTACTATTGCTTTTGCACGATGTCCTTTTGGCACAGGAGTGCCCTTGGGGAGTATTAGATATCGAAATACCTCCTTGGACTCTGGCCATGGAGTCGTTACTTCAATAATCTTATGCGAGCCAAAATCTTCAATAGTAAAACCTTTGGCATAATATACCGTAATAGGCTTGGATACCCCACCTTTCTTCAAAGTATTCGTTTGTTTTGCTTCCTGTTTACAAGAAACCATGAATACAAAAAACATCCAAAACAAATACGATAAACACCTTAGCATCTTACTCTTTTTTTTGTAAAATTATAGCAATTCAATTACAAAATTCCATGATACTCCTTATTTTTTCTATTTCTTTAAAATAAAAACTAAATCACAACTTAGGATTATGTTTTGAATTCTATAATTTGTACCCACAAAAAAATACGTGACTCAAAAATATATCACACTCAAAAGCATCATTACACATTACCTCTCTAGTGTCAAACCACCTATAACCCGAAAACCCTGAGCCGTTTGTGCTATGCTAATTACCTGTCCATAATCTAGTAATATGGAGAAAGAATCTTTTAAATCAATTCCCTCTAGAGATGCCACTATAGCTCTAATCACTCCTGCATGCGTTACTATAATTTTATTTCCTGCCTCTGATAGTACTACCTCTCTAAAAAATGTTAGCGCACGTTTTTCTAGATCTTTGTAAGACTCACCGTTGGTTGTTTTGACATGTACAAAGTCGTGCATCCATGGATCAATTTCGGATTTAGAAATCTTATCCCAAGCTTGCAATTCCCAATCACCAAAGTTTAGTTCTTTGAGACGATCATCATAATACACCTTTTCTCCAAAAGAAACTGCTAGAGCTTTGCATCTTTGTAAAGGGCTACTATATATTTTTGCGTTTGATATATTCTCTAATGCAGCCAAAATATGCTTGCGTTCTTTATCAAAACTCGCTGTTACACCAATATTCGCATGTCCGTAACAAATACCTTTTTCAATGTTTGGTGTCGTATGCCTAACTAAAAAAATTTCCATAAAACTATAAGACTTAGATAAAAAACAACTTCGCTTAATTGCTGTACAGCCCCTGCACAATCCCCTGTTTGACCTCCCAACCATTTTTTGAATTTTGCTCCCAAAAACATTTTGGACAAATACATAGGAACAAGCACTAGAAACACCCAATTATTCTCAAACAAAAACAAAGGTACAAGACCAAAAACGCTATTAAAAAAGAGAGTTGCCAAGGTCATATCTTTTGCTATAGGCTTTGCCTTACTATCTTGTGTATCTCTAACATAAGGGTGCGTATAGATCAATGTAGTAGCCATAAATCTACTCAAACTATGCCCCGCAATTAGTACTACAGGAATAAAATGGGGATCCAAAAGTATTAATGCAGAAAACTTAATTCCCAACAAAAGTCCCAACCCCACAACTCCGTACGTACCTAGTCGAGAATCTTTCATAATCAACAAGATTTTTTCTTTGGTCCAGCCACCTCCTAACCCATCACATACATCTGCAAAACCATCTTCATGGAATGCCCCTGTTGTATAGATGGTAGCAACCATACTTAGTAACACAGCAATAGTAACAGGAAACACAAAATGCACTCCATAAAAAACACTCGCCCCTATAGCTCCTACAAGAACACCTATCAATGAAAAATACTTCGTACTTTCCCTCAAATATTTTGGATCATGATCTACCCATTTGGGACAAGGTATTCGGGTAAAAAACATCAATGCTGTAAAAAATATATGGAGTTCCCTCTTCATGACTAAATGATCTTAATTAGTATGCAACACTGTACATCAGTACGTTTTTTTTTGCAAAGAATAAAAACTAAATACGCTGAGGTAGTTCAAACTTTTTTCAGTTAGTGATAAAAATGCCCTTTTTTAAACAATTTCCAACTTTTTCTTAGCTTACAACACTCCTATGAAGTGTATAATAGCATTTATCCTTTTGAATATATTGGGATAAATTTTTCTTTTTACACCGAAGCTTCAGCACAAAAACAAACCGCAACTAAGGCTGTGCTTGATTTTTCTGCTAAAGCTGAAACAAAAAAATCTTAATTTTCTTTCCGGTAAATTCAAACAACAAATGGTATAAATCACTTCTATCACTA
This sequence comes from uncultured Aquimarina sp., assembly GCA_947492105.1. Taxonomy (GTDB): domain Bacteria; phylum Bacteroidota; class Bacteroidia; order Flavobacteriales; family Flavobacteriaceae; genus Aquimarina. Next base: position 34,940 of record CANLMN010000005.1, read on the forward strand.
AAAATAATACACTCGCTACTACATTACCTCATCAACTCCTGCTTCTTCAAAACTTGCCATTTCATTCAAAAAAGCTACTGCTGATTCTATCACTGGATATGCCATTGCCACTCCAGTACCTTCACCTAATCGCATATTGAGATTCAAGACTGCTTTTTTCTCCAAAAAAGCCAACATTTTTTGATGTCCTTGCTCATCCGATGTGTGCGAAAAAACACAATAATCAAGCACATTATCACACATAGCATGCGCTGCCAAGAGTGCAGCAGTGACAATGAATCCATCGATAAGAATAATCATTCCTAACTGCGCAGCTTGTAGCATACCACCTGCGATCATTGCTATTTCAAATCCTCCAAAAGTAGCTAAGGTTTCTAGTGCTGATTGAGGTTGATGTGTATTAAACACCGTTGTCAAAACTTTGGTTTTTTGTGAAACTCCGGCTCCAACCAATCCTGTACCCGCTCCAACACAATCTGCAATCGGAATTTTTGTAAAAGCTGCCATCAATAAGGAGGCAGAAGAAGAATTACCTATCCCCATCTCTCCAAAACCAATAATGGTACTTCCTTCATCATAGCATTTTTGTACAAGAGCAGCACCTTTGTCCAAGGCCATTTTGCATTGCGGAATGCTCATTGCTGCACCATGTTCATAATTTTCTGTTCCCAAAGCAATTTTTGCATCAATCAAGTTTGGACTCGTCTCAAATGTATGATTCACACCTGCATCTATAATTTTTAATCCAATAGTATGTTGTTTACAAAAAACATTAATCGCAGCACCACCATTCAGGAAATTATAAACCATCTGAGCTGTCACTTCTTGCGGGTAGGGATTTACTTTTCCTGTACTCGCGATACCGTGATCACCAGCAAAAACAAGAATTACGGGCTCCGACAATCTAGGAGAAAGGGTTTCTTGGATCATTGCTATTTGCAATGCCAACTCCTCCAATATTCCTAATGCACCAACAGGCTTTGTTTTGGTATCTATCTTGTGCTGAATTGCATCTTTTAGATCTTTTTTTACTGGTTTTATATCAAATTTCATGGTATTAACCTTTTATAGTAACAGGGATTCCAGACACCATCAATATTGCTTTATCTGCATGTTTGGCGATGTATTGATTCATCCATCCTTGTAGTTCTGTAAATTTTCTTCCTACCGCTGTGGTTGCATGTACCCCCATACCAATTTCATTAGAAATGAAAATAATGGTCGCATCAATTCGTAATAAGCGATCAAACTCTTTTTTTGCTTCTTGTAGTGATAATTGCACATCGTTATCATGGTCTACAAAAAAATTTGTAAGCCACAAAGTTGCGCAATCAACAACCGTAATACTCTTTGGAGGGACGACATTTGCAATTGCTTTTTCTTCTTCTACCGAAGTCCATCGTTCATCACGATCTGCTATATGACGAGCAATTCTTGCTTGGTGATTCTCATCCCAAATACGCGAAGTGGCCAAATATACTGGGGAATCAGAAAGTGTCAATGCCAAGTGCTGCGCATAGCTACTCTTCCCAGAACGCTCTCCTCCTGTAATATAGTACAGCATCTTTTTTTTTTAGGCAAAGGTAGTCGCTTTTTTTTAACAAAAACAAAGAATCTTTGAACTAAAGGAATTACATTTGCTTCGAATTTTGGTTTCAAAGCTCTGGCAAGAGCTGCGAATTAAAAGGGAATTAGATTTTTTATTTCTGCATTATCAATGTCAAAACAAAAAGTAATCTAAGCTGTTCCCGCAACTGTATACTCTGTCCGTTATAACGGATGCTTGTTATCTTCACTTCAATTGTCACTGTTCGCTGCAGCGGATGGGAAGACCGATAACAAGACGTGAGCCAGGAGACCTGCCTTAATTTATGAATATCAAACTTTCGGGATAAAGGTTTGGATATGGATAGACTGTATCTTTTACTCCGATTTTTAAGGAACTTAGATCATGTTGCGATATGATTTATTAATGTATTGAAAATGAATAAAAAAAATCTTTTAGGACTTGTTTTTACTTTACAATTAATTACGCCCCTTTTTGCACAAAAAGAAGAAGAAAAAGTAAATGAATTAGAAGAAGTAGTAGTCTCTGACTCCAAATTTCAATTAAGTCGCTCAAATAGCGGAAAAGTTATTACCAAAATTAGTTCAGAAACTCTAGAAAAAAGTCAAGGAAAATCTGTTGCCGAAGTTATAAACATGGTATCGGGTATCCATATTAATGGAGCTACAAATTATGCGGGACAAGACCTAGGAGTCTATGTACGAGGTGGTAGAAATAGACAGGTACTTGTCAGAATTGATGGAGTAACCGTTACAGACCCCTCATCCACCTCCAATTCTTATGATTTCCGCCTACTACCGATAGATCAGATTAAGGAAATAGAAATCCTAAAAGGAGCAGCTAGTACGCTATATGGCTCTGGTGCAGCGACAGCAGTCATAAACATCACCACCAAAGAAGCTACTGACAAAAAAATAACAGCGCATTTTACATCCTCTTTAGGAACTCAACAATCGCAGGAGGAACAGGATTATGACATTACCGACTTTAGTAATTCTGTAAATTTCTCCGGAACTTTAGGGAAAATCTTTTATCGAACGGGATTTAGCCAACAATCTACCAGTGGATTATCCAGTAATGAAGCCGAAGAAGGAGAAACAGCATTTAGAGATGATCAATTCTCAAGTATAAATACTCATGCCAAAATAGGCTATCGTCATAATGAAAAATTTCAATTTCATTTTTATGGAAATTTTGACGAAATCGAAAGTGAATTTGATAGCAGTGTTGTCGATGCTGATAATCGATTCGAAAGTTCACAAACTCGCATTGGTAGTCATTGGGAATATAATTATGGCAAAGGAAGTATTGTATGGAGTGATGGGTTTTCTAAATTAGAAAGAGAGATTTTTAGTGATTTCCCTACATTATACGAGAGTCGTTTTTACACTTTTGACGGATATCACACCTATGAGTTTGGAGACTCTTTCAAGACAGTTATTGGTGCCAATGGCTTGTACAGTGATTTTAATTTTTCTAACATTCCTTTTGGAAGTACTACACGTGTAAAATCTATAAATGACAAAGATGCTGATTTCGATATCATTGACCCCTATGTTAATGGTGTATATATTACAGCCTTTGGCTTACAAATGAATGCTGGTGCTCGATTGAATATCCATAGCAAATATGGAAATCAATTCGTGTACAACATCAACCCCTCCTATACACATACGTTTGGTGCCAGTTACCTCAAAGCGCTTGCTTCCTATAGTACGGCATATATAACCCCAACCCTATTCCAATTATTTGATACGGCATTTGGTAGTGGTAACCCAGATCTAAAACCAGAAGAAAGTATCACTATAGAAGCTGGCCTAGAGTATGCTTTGGACAATAGAGGCTTATTGAGTTTGGTCTATTTTAATAGAGCATCTGAAAATTTTATCGGATCTGATGCCACTTTTAGAAACATAAACATTGAAGAACCTTTTGAAGTACAGGGTATAGAAGCTGAAGCAAAAATTAATTTTTTGGATAAAAAGCTATCCCTTACAGCAAACTATACTTATACCGATACCAGTGATTTGAACGAAAACCAAAGTATTCGAATTCCGAAACACAAAATCAACACTACACTGGGCTATGATTTGAACGCTAAGACGTCTACGTCTTTGAGTTTTCAATATACGGATACACGTTCTGATACTTTTTTTGACCCAAACACTTTTTCTGCAACACCAGTATCTTTGAATGCTTATCATCTTTTAGATTTTTATATCAGCCATCAGGTACTAGATAATTTTAAAGTTTTTGCCACAGTAACGAACATTACAAACGACGATTATCAAGAGATTATTCGTTTTTCTACTCGAGGAAGAAATGCTAAAATAGGAATGGTACTTTCCTTTTAGACTTTTGTTTTAATTAGCGAAGGGGTTAATTAAAAAGAGAACCCCCGTTTCTTATTGCTCTAAGATTCGGGGGTTTGTATTATTTCAAAATATTGGAATACCTTGTAGTTTTTGCCTTCTTTTTCTATTCTAGAAAACCTTACTTTCAAAAAAAAATTGAATTAAAAAACAATATAACATAGGCTAATTTAAGCTTCCAAGCTCAAAAAAAGCTAATCGCCTTTTAGTGATCAAAAAAAAGTCATATATAAAAAACTTAATTATTTTTCTCGACTAAAACTATACTTAGCAACTTTCCCTTCTACACCATCAAAAAAACGATACATAAAGTCAAAATCTTCTTGAACATTATCGGTTGGATAAAAAGGTGCTGAAATCACATTTTGTTTTTTTCCAAAATCAAACGTAATCATTACGATAGGTACTTTTGCTTTCTTTGCGATATAATAAAAACCTGTTCTGAATTCTGACACCTTAGCACGAGTACCTTCTGGTGCCAATGTAAGTCTAAAAATCTCTTGTTCTTCAAATAGCTGAGCAATTGCCTCTACTTTATTTTTTCCACCACTTCGATCTACAGGAAACCCTCCTACAGCCCTAAAGTACCAGCCAAAAGGAGGTCTAAAAAGAGATTTTTTTCCTATAAAATTTATTTTTAGTCCGAGTGTATTACGTATCAACAATCCCAAATAAAAATCATGCCAACTTGTATGCGGTACAGCTATAATAACATACTGTTTCAGGTCTCTAGGAAAATCTCCAACAAGACTGAAACCAAGCATTTTATGATAAATAAATGAGGCTATCTTTTGCATAATAAATTATTTTGAGCACTGGACACCACTCTCTATCCATCTAGCTTAAATAGAGTCTTACAACTGCTGATAAATCGCTCTTAGTTTATCTGCATTCATTTTGGATTTCCATTCTTTACCTAGTGCATTTTCCCATAATGGTTCTAGGCTCAAAGCAACTTTGACCATAATGTCCATCTGTTGATCTGTCAAATCTTTACAAATCCCCTGTGGGATTGGAATATTATGCAGTGCTGTCATTTCTTTAAACAACGCTACCCCTTCTGGATAATAGTCTTCTAATTTGTCAAACACAATACAGTTCCCAATACCATGTTTGGTACCCAACACATAAGAAAGTCCGTAACTCATTGCATGAGCAACACCAACTTGAGAGTACGCAATACTCATCCCTCCGTGCCATGAGGCCATCATCAGTTTGGCATTAGATTCAGATTCACTAATGGTATCACTTAAAAACACTTCTTTACACAACTCTAATGCTTTCTCTCCATAACTTTGACTAAAAGCATTAAGATATGTACCATTTAATGATTCTATACAATGGATAAAACAGTCCATTCCCGTATAAAACCACTGATTTTTATCCACTCCTTTGATTAATAACGGATCTAGTAGTACTTGGTCAAAAGGAGTATAATCAGAATTAATTCCCAATTTACGATCAGGTCCAGTAAGTACAGTCGTTCTAGAAACTTCTGCTCCTGTACCTGAGATTGTTGGAATCCCTACATGATAGATAGCACTTTCATTCACCAAATCCCATCCTTGATAATCGGCTGCGTTCCCAGGATTAGTTAACATAATAGCCACCGCCTTAGAAAGATCCATGATAGACCCACCACCAAGACCTATAATTCCGCTTGGACGAAGGTGGTATTTTCGTTGTATTTCGGAAACCAAAGCATCTACTTGACTTGTCTTAGGTTCTTCTTGCACTGATATAAAAAGCAAGGTATCGTTTTTGTCACGATTAATACTACTTATCAGCGCTGAATTCCCTTCAAAAACACTATCTATCAAATAGATAAACGGAGAATCTCCATCACGTTTTTCTGACAATATACTTCCTAACTGACTAAAACATCCTTCTCCAAAAATTACACGAGGAACCATTGGAAAATTTTTATAAGCCTGGCCATTGTCAACAACCGAAGTTACTGCATTTTCTGGAGTTTCATCATGTTCTACTCCCAATAATCTTTTGGCTCTAGCAAGATCTTCAGGCGTATCAATTTCAATACCTTCATGGGTAGTTTCAACCATTTTTATATGTTTACCATACTCTAAATAGCGGATACATTCAATTTTTTCCGAAGCTTCTAACTCCCTCATAGGCAACCTATAAAAATCCATAATTGCCTGCTTTCTAAAAGCATAAACGCCTTTATGCTTGTAATAAGTATAATCAACAGATGTATCTCGAAGATATGGTAATGGAGAACGTGAAAAATAAAGCGCATAATTATCTTTATCTACAATAACCTTTACACTATTCGGGTTATTTATATCTTCTGTATCTTTCATCGGAGTCATCAAAGAAGCTAGATCTATTCTATCTGCATCTTCTTGATAAAAAACCTGTAATACTTTCTCTAAACTTTCTCTCTCTGTAAAGGGCTCATCACCTTGAACATTGACAACAATATCCACATCCATATCAGCAACAGCTTCTGCAATACGGTCACTACCACAATCATGTTCCTTTTTGCTCATAATGGCATTTCCACCATTAGATACTATCTCATTGTATATTATGTCACTATCAGTTACTACAAAAACATCGTCAAACAATGTTGTTTCGAGCGCAGCATCGTATGTCCTCTGTATTACAGTTTTACCACCTAAATCCTGCATTAATTTCCCAGGAAATCGGGAAGCCGCATATCGTGCAGGAATCATAGCAACTATCTTTAATTTATCCTTTATTAACATAACATAAATTTTACTCGGTCAAAAATAGCTCATTTACCATTAAAACCAAGAGCTATTATAGAATTGTTTCAGAGAAACTCTAACTTCTTAAAACTTCAAAAATCACCAAAAACACCGCATTACAAGTCATTACACACACCTATCTAAGCAAAGAAATCATCCTTAAAACCAATTAAATATAATTGCCCTTGTGCCCGAGTTATTGCTGTATACAACCATCGCAAATAATCACTATCAAAACCATTAGGCAAATACGGCTGTTCTACAAATACTTTTTGCCACTGTCCCCCTTGTGATTTGTGGCAAGTAATGGCATAAGAAAACTTTACCTGAAGTGCATTAAAATACTTATTGTTTTTGACACTCAAAAAGCGTTTATATTTTGATTTTTCGTTGGCATAATCTTTCATGACCTCTTGATACAGCCTATTGGCATCCTCATAAGGTAATGAAGGAGTCTCTGCGGTTATCGTATCAAGTAAGACTACCGTTTCAAAAGGTTTTTGGTTTGGATAATCTACCATACGCACTTTAACCTCTGCAAAACGGAAACCATACAATTCTTTAAAAGCAAAAATCTCCAGTACTTCAACAATATCTCCATTGGCAATAAACCCCGCTTCACTGGTATTATCAAGCCAGAAGTAGTTGTTTTTGACCACCATCAAAAAATCTCCTGATGCTAACTCTTCTTCTTTAAATAAAATTCTAGAACGTATTTGTTGATTATACAAGTTTGCTCTTTTATTAGAACGAACGATAATAACGGTTTCTTCTTGTCCCAAATTGCTGTATGCGTCATTAATTGCATCCATTATCTCATGACCATCTACCAGACGTATGATATCCGAAAAACCATCAATATCAAAGGTAAAATCATCATAATACCCTGACTGCAATTGTTCTCGAATAGTCGTTGCATTCATCAAAATACCACTATCCGCAGCTTGCCGTACCACTTCATTTAATTCTATTTCTATCACTTCTTTATTAAAGTTCAACTCCAATGTCCCTGCATCCAATGCTGGACTCACATCTAGTTTTACGGGAGGCAGCTGTGCCGTATCTCCAATAAAAAGTGCTTTACAACCATGTCCAGAATACACATATAACAACAAATCATCCAATAACGACCCATTCTCGAACAATTTACTATCGCTTGGAGTATCTGGAATCATAGATGCTTCGTCAATAATAAACAAGGTATTCCGAGATTTATTTTGCTTTAACTGAAAAGCGACCCCCCCATTATTGGTTTTCTTGGGGTAATAAATGTTTCTATGAATGGTTTGGGCTTGTTTGCCAGAGTAATTACTAATGACTTTTGCAGCTCTACCTGTAGGCGCGAGAAGTATGGCTTGCCGTTTTATCAATACTAAATTCTTCACCAATGTCCCCATCAAAGTCGTCTTTCCAGTACCTGCGTATCCTTTCAACAAAAAGAGGGATTCTCTCTTATCTTCCAAAATAAATTTGGCCAATTGCTGCAATACCAAATCCTGTTTTAGAGTCGTTTGATGTGGAAAATCATTTTTGAGTAATGTATAAAATGTGTTTTCTGTCATAAGCATCTGTTCTATTCCGTAAAAAATTAGCTGTTATTACGGTGAACATGAAGCAATCTCGCTTCAAATCTCAAAGATACCCTAATTTTTAGCCGATATACTTTTAGCATTAAAAAAAAATTGTAGTTTTGTTGGTATCGAATCAATCAATAAAATCTAACGTAAAAATGAGAATAGTTCTTCAATTAGTACTTTGGGTAGTCATAGGTTTCTTGGCATATCTTGTATACCAATCTGTAATTGGTCCTGTAGAATTCAATAAAGTAAAAACAAGACGCTACAAAGTAGCTGTAGAACATCTCAAAGATATTCGTAATGCACAGCTTGCTCACCAAACTGTTACTGGAGTATTCCAAAAAGACTTCAATAAGCTTGTCACTTTTTTAGATACGGCACAATTTACCTTAACACAACGTAGGGATTCAAGTTTTACACGTTTTAACGAAATTCTAAAAATTGATGAACCGAAAGATACTATTGTAATTGACACTCTAGGATACGCCTCTGTCAAAGATTCTTTATTCAAAAAAAGCGCGCGTTATAAAACTATGAACACAGTCAAAACAGATGGTATGACTGCAAAAATTGCCATGAATGCAGGTCATGTCCTGAAAAATGATTTGAGAATTCAAGTTTTTGAAGCCAAAATTTCTAAAGATGATTTATTAAATGATCAAGACAAAGATTTGTTATCTCAAGAAAAAGAAACAATATCCGTTGATGGTGTAAATGGAACACATATTACTGTTGGATCTATGGAAGAAGTAAAAAATACGGTAGGAAACTGGCCAGTATCTTATGACTCAGAATCTGCAAAATAATACCATACATACCTCAAAGAGACTATCCATTCAGATAAGCCTGAATGGATTTTCTTTTTGTACCATAAATTCCCAAACCAACCAGGTTGAACAAATAGAACAAACGAAGTTCAAGACCAAATTCACTCCAGAGCAAACACTACAGGTACTCAAGAAAGAACTAACCAATAACCCATTGCTTCAATACAACTTTGAAAAAACAGAAGTTATATACGATAACGATCTCTATACTTTTGTACCAAAAACACTTTTTGATCCAAGTAATCAAAAAGAATACCTAAAATACACAATCAAAACATTAGCTACTGATTACATCACACACGACAACATTCATGAACACGAATTAGTCAACGTATATGTACCTTATGCAAATATCAATAACTACGTTTTTGAACGTTTTGGAAGTTTTGAGTATTATCATACAACAACACTGTTAGTAGAACAATTATTAAGGTTAGAAAAAAACAACCAAAACACAACAATCTTTGTTTATCTCAACAGCACCAATTTTCATCTTATTGCTACGCAGAACAACTACTTAAAAATATGTAATACCTTTGTTCACGAAACCGCAGAAGACTTTTTGTACTATATTATGTTTACTGCGGAGCAATTACAATTAAACCCTGAAAAATTTCAGCTATTTCTATTAGGTGACATCCATATAGACCACAGTTACTATCAAATAGCTCACAAATATATCAGGAATACAGAATTATTACATACCAGCTCGACTCAAAACAATACTGACAGAGTAATATATCATAAAGATTTCATCTTCATAAACAGGTTATAAATGCGAATTATATCAGGGACTTACAAAGGTAGAAGAATACAAGCTCCAAAAAAGCTACCTGTACGACCAACAACAGACTTAGCCAAAGAATCATTGTTTAATATCCTGAATAACAGCTATCGTTTTTCCCAACTAGCAGTTTTAGACCTGTTCACAGGCATTGGTAGCATCTCTTTTGAATTTGCATCGAGAGGTTGCACAGATATCACCGCAGTAGACGCACACTTTGGCTGTGTGGGTTTCGTAAAAAATACAGCAAAGGAATTTGAATTTCCGATCACGACAATAAAAAGTGACACGTATAGTTTTTTAGAAAAAAATAGAGGTAGTTATGACATCATTTTTGCAGATCCTCCTTACGATTTTGAACAACATCAGTTTGAAAAAATAGCCACCTTAGTTTTTCAAAATAATTTATTAGCAAAAAACGGATTGCTAATTATTGAGCACTCCAAACACACCAAAATTGACAACGCTCCAAATTATAGTCACTCAAGAAATTATGGCGGTTCAGTTTTTAGTTTTTTTACAGCTCCCGAAGAGTGATTACTTCTAGCAAAAAACATCCGTAATCACATAATATCCCAAGATACAAATCCCTAAGCTTAGAGAATGAACAAGACAAACCACGGTTTTTTTCTTCACAAAAAAGGTCATGACATAACAAGAAAACTCTAGTCATCAGATCACCCCCGCCTCTTGTAATAATTACTACCGAATTATATAAATTATCTTGAGTTCACCCCACTAATTGCGGGGCTTCTCAAAATAAAATTTCAATAAAAAAAAACAGACCTGTAAGCCGGATTCTGTCTCCACCAAAGTGGATCCTTATCATTTATCTAGTGCTTTTGTTACCAAAAACATCCATCCGCCTACCCTCCAACATTGGGCGCACAACCCTCAGACGCTGGTTTACATGACGTTGCACCGTATAGAGTTTACCTGGTTTCACTACAGCATAACCTGTACATTCTTTCTGTTGCACTGGTCCTATCCGCATATGCGAATGACGGGAGTTACCCGCTATACTGTGCTATGGTGTCCGGACTTTCCTCCCAAAAATGAAATCTGGGCGATAAGACAGTCTGCTGAGACAAAAGTAGTATAATTCTAAATTCTGGATTCAGAATTTAGAATTATTTTATCTGTTAATAACTCCTCGTAAAAATTAGCCAAGGAAAATAAAAACAAAAAATCTATCTTTATCTTTGTACAGCATGGAACATTTTATCGTATCAGCCCGTAAATACCGTCCCCAGACATTCAAAGATGTTGTGGGGCAACAAGCTATTACAAATACGCTACTTAACGCCATAGATAACAATCACTTAGCACAAGCACTGTTATTTACAGGTCCCAGAGGAGTGGGAAAAACGACCTGTGCAAGAATCCTTGCTAAGAAAATCAATCAGGACGACACACAAAATCCTGATGAAGATTTTGCCTTTAATATATTTGAACTAGATGCTGCATCTAATAATTCTGTAGATGATATCCGTAACTTAATAGAGCAAGTACGAATACCTCCGCAAATAGGCACCCACAAGGTGTATATTATTGATGAGGTACACATGCTTTCTCAGGCTGCATTTAATGCTTTTCTAAAGACATTAGAAGAACCTCCAAAACATGCTATTTTTATTCTAGCAACAACAGAGAAGCACAAGATCATACCTACGATCTTGTCTCGTTGTCAAATATTTGATTTTAAACGAATCACTGTAACTGATGCTAAAAACCATTTGGCAGAAATTGCTAAAACAGAAGGAATAGATGCTGATGAAGATGCGCTACAAATCATTGCCCAAAAGGCAGATGGTGCGCTTCGAGACGCTTTGTCAATATTTGACCGTGTAGTAAGTTTTTCTGGAAAAAACCTAACTCGACAGGCTGTTACTGAAAACTTAAATGTTTTAGATTATGAAACCTATTTCAAAACAACAACATTAATCTTAGAAAACAACATCCCGCAATTATTATTAGAATTTAACCAAATATTAACTCAAGGATTTGACGGACATCATTTTATTGCTGGATTAGCTTCTCATTTTCGTGATCTATTAGTCTGCAAAAATACAGCAACCATACACCTATTAGAAGTCAGCAATCAAATTAAAAAACAGTATTATGAACAATCTCAAAAAGCAGAGCATTCTTTTCTAATAAAGGGTATTGAACTCGCTAATGATTGTGACCTCAAATACAAGAGCAGCCGAAACCAACGACTCTTGGTTGAATTATGTTTAATGCAACTCGCCTCCATCAACTCCCCTGTTGACGGAGAAAAAAAAAAAATAATCAACCCTACATAATTCCCCCTTCCTATTTCAAGGAAAAAGGAATCCTTTCTAAGACTATTCTCGAATCATCTGAAGGACTCCTAACGGATACATCACAAGAAACTAAGCTCTCTGATCCCTCTCTACAAGAATCTCATAGCACCCCACAAGCTATACCCCCGAACACCACAGTAACTGTAGCGAACAAAGAGGCAGTTCCAGAAAAAAATACCGCTAACACAACAACAAAACAACCAACAAGTTCTAACACACCATCGCCCATAACTCCGAATATTAGGAGAGCATCTGGATTATCACTCAATAGTATCAAAAAAAAGAAAATCCACGAAGCGCAAAAAACAGAAAAAATACTGGATCCCGAAAATCTTCCTACAGAAGAGTTTACAGAATCGCAATTACAGAATGCTTGGCAGGAATATGGAAAACGCCAAGACAAAAAAGGAGAACGTATTCTTGGATCTATGCTAGCGATGAACATCCCTTCATTAAAAGACGGCAAAATATACCTAGAACTCCCAAATGGCTCCATGAAAATAGATATGGAAACTGCAAAGGCAGCACTATTGCATTATCTTAGCGAAAAACTAAACAACTATGAGCTCAACATGGTTATTACTGTAAATGAAACGGTAGCAAAAAAACATGCTTTTACACCTCTAGATAAGTACGAAAAATTACGAGACAAGAATCCATTAATAGATAAATTACGTGCACTGTTTGATCTAGACATCTAATGATTATGAAGATTTTTCTGTGCTTTTTTTAGTTTTGAACACAAAAAAAGCAAATTTTCCCTACCAATACTATGCATGCATAGTATTTGTCATCATTATTTAGCGTACTTTTACGTTAAAACGAGATTAAAGATGAATTACACAGCAAAAATGTTACGCGATGATGCCTTGAAGGGTAAAAATATAGTCGTTACAGGAGGTGGTAGTGGTTTAGGAAAATCTATGACCAAATATTTCTTGGAACTCGGTGCTCAAGTAGCAATCACTTCTAGAAATTTAGACAAACTCAAAAACACTGCAAAAGAACTAGAAGAAGCTACGGGCGGTACTTGCCTACCGGTACAATGCGATGTCCGTCATTACGACCAAGTAGAAGCTATGCGTGATCAGGTTTTAGCATCTTTTGGTTCCGTAGATATTCTCCTAAACAATGCTGCAGGAAATTTTATTGCTCCAACAGAGCGTTTATCCGCCAATGCCTTTGACACCATTATTGATATTGTATTAAAAGGAACAAAGAATTGCACCTTGGCTTTTGGCAAATATTGGATAGACACCAAATACACCAATACCAATGTACTAAATATTGTCACTACCTATGCATGGACAGGCTCTTCATATGTAGTTCCTAGTGCAACTGCAAAAGCTGGTGTACTCGCTTTAACGAGATCTTTGGCAGTAGAATGGGCCAAATACGGTATGCGTTTTAATGCAATAGCTCCAGGCCCCTTCCCTACCAAAGGTGCTTGGGACAGACTATTTCCAGAAGAACTTAAAGACAAATTTGACATGACCAAACAAGTTCCCTTACGCCGTGTTGGGGATCATCAAGAGTTAGCCAATCTCGCTGCCTATTTAGTTTCTGATTTTGCAGCCTATGTCAACGGAGAAGTTGTTACCATAGACGGTGGTGAATGGCTTCAAGGAGCTGGACAGTTTAATCTTTTTCAAGATATTCCTGAACATATGTGGGATCAATTAGAAGCCATGATCAAGGCAAAAGGAAAAAAATAAACACATTGAACACACAAAAGTAACACACAAAACACAAAGAAATACGTCGTAATTAAGACATACAACCTCTTTTTGGTTTTTGCCATCTGACAGTTTCTAATTTCGTGGAAAAGAAAATTATTACTAAGAAAAAAAGCGATTTTATATCGCTTTTTTTTATTTTAAAACGAACTGAAAAGAAAAAACTAAAATAGTTTAACTATTTTCGGTAACAAATACCTTGCAAATGACACTTATCTGACAGTACTATTCATTTTACATTTGCAAAAAAAGGCAACAAAAAGACTTATGAAAAAAATTCTAATCCTTTCTACTTTTCTCTTATTTTGTATATCATTTTTTGGGCAGAATTCAACAACCAGTTTTGACAAAACACTTATACCACAAGATCCAGATGTCAAAACAGGTCAACTCGCAAATGGTCTTAACTACTATATCCGTCAGAACGCAAAACCTACTGACAAATTAGAACTTCGTTTAATAGTAAAGGTAGGAGCCATCAATGAAGATAACGATCAACTAGGTCTAGCTCATGTTTTGGAGCATATGAATTTTAATGGAACCAAAAATTTCAAAAAAAATGACCTTATAGACTACCTACAAAGTATTGGCGTAAAATTTGGAGCAGATCTAAATGCTTATACAAATCAAAATGAAACGGTTTATAAGTTATCGATTCCTACGGACGATCCAGACAAAATAACAAAAGGATTTCAAATATTAGAAGATTGGGCACACAACACCTCATTAAAGTCAGATGCAATAGACGGAGAACGAGGCATTGTTCTCGAAGAATACCGAAAACGATTAGGAGCTCAACAACGAATAAGAGACCAATGGATACCATTATTTTTAAAAGGTTCAAAATACGCCGAACGCAATGTCATTGGCACAAAAGAGAGTATTACAAATTTCTCACACGAACGACTTCGTGATTTCTATAACGATTGGTACAGGCCTAATCTTATGTCTGTCGTCGTTGTTGGTGATCTTGATATCAATACCATTGAAAAAAAAATTATTCAACATTTTTCATCACTCACCAACCCAACAACTCCAAGAATTAAAGAGCACTATACCATCCCTTACCACAAGGATACTAAAATTGCGATTATTACTGACAAAGAACTTGTGACATCCTCTGTAAGAATTATATATAAGGATATTGAATTATCAGAAGTAGTGACTACCACAGAACAAGCGAGAACACAAATTATCGAAAGAGTATTCTCCAGGATGATGAATGAACGACTTCAGGATTTGGCAAACGGAGAAACACCCCCATTTGCCAACGCTTATGCTGGTCGAAGCAGCTATTTTAACCCTAACCAATTGGCGTACTATTGTGGTGCCGCCATGGATGACACCCAAATAACCCTTGCTCTAGAAACACTTCTTACCGAAAATGAAAGAGCCAAACGCTATGGCTTTTCGCAAAGTGAATTGGATAGAGCAAAAAAGATGCTCCTTTCTCTCCGAGAAAAATCCGCAAAAGAGACAGGAAAAAAACACTCCAAATCTTACATCAAAGAAATATCAGCCTCGGCATTAAGAGCTTTTACTTTGTCTAGTGCAGCATGGAAGCTCCAATTCTACAAAAAAGTACTACCATCAATAACACTGAAAGAAATTAACCAATTACTACCAAAATATTTACACGACGACAACGCCTCGTTACTCATCACTGCCCCAGAAAAATCACGACCAAACCTTCCAACAAAAGCAGAAATTAAATCCTTAATCTCTACAATTAAAAATAGTAAAACCATAACTCCACTCAAACAACAAGAATTAAACGATAAACTCCTCGCAAAACTCCCTATCAAAGGTCAAATAATCCGCACTAGTAAGGACACCCTGTTTGACATTACGACCTTAGAATTAAGTAATGGAGCCAAAGTACTTTATAAAAAAACAAATTTTAAAAATGATGAAATTGTACTACAAGGCTTTAGTTATGGAGGTTATTCGCTATACAGTGATGCTGATTACAAAAACACCTACTTTGCCAGAATTGGTCTTAAAGAAGCTGGGGTTGGTGGTTTTTCTAACAATGATCTAAGCAAAATGCTCGCAGGTAAACTTGCTCGTGTCACTACATCAGTATCGAGTTACAAAGAACACCTTCATGGACACAGTTCTCCAAAAGATCTCAAAACATTATTCGAACTCATATACCTCAATTTTACAGCTTTCAACAAAAATGAAAAAGCCTATGAAGCTTTCAAAACCAAATACAAAAATATTGTTATCAAACAACTTGCATCTCCAAGTCGTTTTTTCAATTACAAAGTTCGAGAGTTTTTACAAAGTGATCACCCGAGATATATGCCACTTCCTACCAGCCAAAGCATTGACGCCTCTGACTACAAGTTGGCATGGAACAAATTCCAAGAACGTTTTGCCAATGCAGGAGACTTTACTTTTGTTTTTGTTGGCAATATTGACGAAATACAATTAAAAAAATATATCGAAACCTACATTGCTAGTTTACCCACATCAAACAAAAAAGAGCAATACAAACTGAGCGATTACAGACCCACAAATAAGCAAAAGGAATTAGTTGTAAAAAAAGGTCTTGAGCAAAAGGCTCAAATAAAAATTCTATTTAGTGGAGAAGCAGAAAAATACAATCCAGAAGAGAAAAGAGCGCTAGAGTATCTTGGGAAAATTTTAAAAATAAAACTTACTGAAAAATTACGTGAAGAAAAAAGCAGTATTTATTCTTCGCGTGTAAAATCAGGTATGCAACGGTTACCATACCCCAAATACTACCTCTCCATAAGTTTTAGCTGTGCTCCAGAAAAGATAGACGAGTTGAAAATAGCAGCTCTCAAGGAATTACAAAAAATACTTGATAATGTTCCGGATCAAAAAGATCTTGACAAGGTCGTCAAAAAAGAACTTCTTGCGCTCAAAGAGCGAGAAGAATCAAACAACTATTGGGCTAGAAAGATCTATAATTCGCAATTTTGGAACATAAAATTAGATCCAATTGAGGTCGCCAAAACAAAAATCAATGCTGTAACCATCGATGACATAAAACATATAGGAAACAAATATCTCAAAACAACCCCTAAAACAGCAATACTATTACCCGAAGAAATTAAGTATAACACAACCAATACAGGAAAATAAATATCGCAATGGAGCAATCAAAAATCAAAAGTCCGTTATTTTTCAAAAATCAAGACCATGAATGGAAACCTGTAGAAAAAGGTATAAGTAGACAAATAACTGGTTATGATGTAAACATTATGATGGTAAAAGTCAAATTTGACAAAGGAGCAATAGGCACTATACATCAACACCATCATTCGCAAACCACTTATATAGAATCAGGTAGTTTTGAAGTGACCATAGCAGACAAAAAACAAGTTCTTATTACTGGAGACAGCTTTTTTGTTCCTCCAAATATTCCGCATGGAGCTGTTTGTGTGGAATCTGGAGTTTTAATTGATGTATTTAGTCCTATTCGAGAAGATTTTTTAGATTTTTAACAAAATTGTTTTCCTGATTAAAATCAGAAAATATAGCACAACAATATCACAACCAAAAACCATAAAAATCAACAACTTAAAACTGTTAACAAATTTCATTTTTTTAACCTATTAAAAGTTGTATTTTTACCTACCAAAACCAAATCGTCCTACATGGGTAAAATAATAGCAATTGCAAATCAAAAAGGAGGAGTCGGTAAGACTACTACTTCTGTAAACTTGGCCGCATCTCTAGGTGTTTTAGAGAAAAAAGTACTATTGATAGACGCCGATCCGCAAGCAAATGCCACTTCGGGATTGGGTTTGGATGTAGAAACTGTTGAAAAAGGCACCTACCAACTTCTAGAACATACAGCTACGGCAAAGGAATGTATTCTAGAAACTAGTGCTCCCAATGTATCCATTATTCCAGCACATATAGATTTGGTTGCTATAGAAATTGAGCTCGTTGACAAAGAACAACGAGAATATATGCTCAAAGCAGTCATTAGTGATTTACGTTTGCAATATGATTATATTCTAATTGATTGTGCACCTTCATTAGGCTTACTTACATTAAATGCCTTGACGGCGTCTGATGCTGTTATTATCCCCATTCAATGTGAATATTTTGCACTAGAAGGATTGGGTAAACTATTAAACACCATCAAAAGTGTGCAAAAAATACATAATCCTAAATTAGACATTGAAGGTCTGTTACTTACTATGTATGATGCACGATTACGTTTATCCAATCAAGTTGTAGAAGAAGTTCAAAAGCATTTTGCTGAAATGGTTTTTAAAACCATTATTCAAAGAAATGTCCGATTAAGTGAAGCTCCAAGTTATGGTGAAAGTATCATAAATTATGATGCATCTAGTAAGGGAGCTAGTAATTATCTCAGTTTGGCTCAGGAAATTATTAAGAAAAATAAGTAAGTGATTTATGGCGAAGGCAACACGTAAACAAGCTTTGGGTCGCGGACTATCCGCATTGCTAAAAGACCCCGATAACGACATCCAATCTGCAGAGGACAAAAATGCTGATAAGGTAGTTGGTAATATCATAGAATTAGATCTGGATAGTATTGAGGTAAACCCTTTTCAGCCTAGAACTAGCTTTAATGAAGAGACATTACAAGAATTAGCCACCTCAATTAGAGAATTAGGTGTCATACAACCCATTACGGTCCGCAAACTGGATTATAACAATTATCAACTGGTTAGTGGAGAACGTCGTTTTCGAGCGTCTAAACTTGTTGGATTAAAGACTATTCCTGCATACATTCGTATTGCCAATGACCAAGAGTCCTTGGAGATGGCATTAGTGGAGAATATTCAACGCCAAGATCTTGACCCTGTAGAAATCGCATTATCCTATCAACGCTTAATAGACGAAATCAATTTGACTCAGGAGCAATTAAGTGATCGCGTTGGTAAAAAACGTTCTACCATAGCCAATTATTTGCGTTTGCTTAAACTAGACCCTATCGTACAAACAGGAATGCGAGATGGTTTTCTATCAATGGGACATGGTCGAGCGCTAATCAATATTACAGATCCAGAAATGCAACTGGATATTTATGCCAAAGTAATTAGTAACAAACTTTCTGTTCGAGAAACAGAAAGTTTAGTTCGAAGTATAACAACAGGTGAAAAATCTCCTAAAGAAACAAAAGCTGCCGGATCGAAAGAACTGTCACATGACATAAAAAAAGGAATCAAAGATTTTTCAGAGTACTTTGGTGCAAAAATTGATGTAAAGGTGACTCCAAAGGGAAACGGAAAACTCATCATCCCTTTTTCTTCTGAAGAAGATTTTAGAAGACTAAAGAAACTTATTGGTAGTGAAAATTAGATTGAAAAATACTAGCGGATTTTTAATAGCATTCCTATTTGGGTGCTATTTGTGTATAGCACAACAAACTCCTCAAAATACAACAAAGCAAGAAGAACCTTTAACGAAACAAGTAAAGAAAACCACTCCTAAAGACAAAAAAGTAGCAAAAGACACTACTTCAAATAAGAAAATTACTGGTACGAAGGGAGATCTCAAAATCGTTACTTCAAAAAAGGAAAAAAGAAAAAAACCTAAGAAAATTAAAAAAATAAGACCTTATGAACCCTTAGCTCCAGCAAGAGCTGCTTTTTACTCTGCAGTTTTACCTGGATTAGGACAGGCTTACACTGGGAATTATTGGAAAATTCCGATTGTATATACTGCTATTGGAGGGGGAATTTATTACTATACATTCAATAACCGGATCTACACAGAAGCTCGCGATATCTACAAAAGACGTTTGGCAGGTTTTAGAGATGACCGTTTTATCAATCCTATAACAGGTCTTGAGATTGTTACAGATGATAGTTTACTGAATAGACAGCGTCGTTTCCGGAAAGCGCGCGAATTAGCCCTTCTATTGACAACTCTGGGGTATATACTAAACATTGTGGATGCCAATGTATCAGCGCATTTACAACAATATAACATTAATAATGATCTCAGTTTACTACCCAATATGGAATTTGATGAACTGAGCTCTCAACCTAGTTTTGGTTTAAAATTAAACTATAACTTTTGATCAAAACACATAGAATCACAATTAAAAGAACAAAATTTTGAAAATAGCATTATTAGGATATGGCAGAATGGGGAAAACTATTGAAAAAATAGCCATTGATAGAGGTCATAGCATTGTATTAAAAGTAGATGAAAACACGACTACATATGATGTATCAGTAGCTGATGTGGCTATAGAATTTAGCATCCCATCTGTTGCAGTAAGCAATCTAACAAAATGTTTTAAAGCAGGTGTCCCAGTAGTATGTGGAACCACTGGTTGGTTAGATTCCTATGAGGAAATGACTAAATTATGTGAATCAAATAACGCTGCTTTTATCTATGCCTCTAACTTTAGTTTGGGTGTGAATATATTTTTTGAATTAAACAAAAAGTTAGCTGCTATAATGAATTCCCAAAAGCATTATAAAATTGCTACAGAAGAGATTCATCATACCAAAAAACTTGATGCTCCTAGTGGTACTGCAATTACATTAGCAGAAGGTATTATTGAACATAGTGATCAAAAAAAATGGATTCTTGGAGAAGAAGGAGATGAAACTACCATTCCTATCGTAGCCAAACGAGAAGGCGATGTTCCCGGTACACATACTGTATCCTATAATTCTGAAGTTGATCAGATTGAAATTAAACATACTGCTCATAATCGACTAGGTTTTGCATTGGGAGCTGTGGTAGCCGCAGAATGGTTACAGGATAAAAAAGGAATTTACAAAATGAAAGATGTATTAGGTTTGTAACAAAATCTATTATTTGACTACCTATACACAAAAGACATTAGATATTATGACACTACCAGAATGGTTTATATTTTTTCTCGTTGTACAAGTTGTACATTTTCTTGCTACATGGAAATTATACGTTAAAGCAGGCAGACAAGCATGGGAAGCTGCTGTTCCTGTATACAATGCAGTAATCTTAATGAAAATTATTAACAGACCGTGGTGGTGGGTTATTCTAATTTTCATCCCAGTTATTAATATTATCATGATACCGATAATTTGGGTGGAAACTATTCGTAGTTTTGGGCAAAATTCTACCAAAGACACGCTTTTGGTATTGGTTACGCTTGGTTTTTACATTTTCTACGTCAACTATGCATTAGACGTCACACATATTGCGGATAGAAGCCTAAAGCCACGTACAGGTGCAGGAGAATGGACTAGCTCTATTTTGTTTGCTATTGTTGCTGCAACTGTTGTACATACGTACTTTATGCAACCGTATACTATACCTACGGGATCCTTAGAAAAAACCTTATTGGTAGGAGATTTTCTATTTGTTAGTAAGTTTCATTATGGCGCCAGAATTCCTATGACAACGGTTTCATTACCCATGGTTCATGACTCCGTACCTCTAACAAAAAAGAAATCCTATTTCAAAAAACCACAATTGCCCTACATGCGCATTCCTGGTCTACAAAAAATTAAGCGAAATGATATTGTCGTTTTTAGTTGGCCTGCAGATACGGTTGTACAATTTTTCAAAAAAAGCAAAGGAGTTATCAAGCCTATTGACAAAAAATCCAACTATGTCAAGCGTTGTGTTGCTATACCAGGAGACACCTTGTCTCTAGTTAATGGCTATGTACACATAAATGGAGTAAAAACAGTTTTACCAGAAAGAGCTAAGCCATTGTACAAACACTTAGTGACTCTAAAAGGAGAATTAAATAATAGTACCCTAGACCTGTTTGGTAGGGATTATTACGGAGGGTCGGTTGTCAAAATTCCTAACAACATCATGATAAAAGAGCGTACGGCCGAACTTATAGAAAAACGAGCGTACCTAGAATATATTAAAAAAGATAGTAGCTATACCTATTTTACTGGTGGAGTTGAAAACAATCAAGTTGCAAAATACCTTAATATCAGTCAGGCAAACAATATGGTATTGTTTAATATGACAGAAAAAGAAGCTATAGAACGCAAAAACAATCCCCAGATTGTAGATATACAAAGACATATTATCAAAGAAAAGACCACTCGTGTTTTTCCTCAAAACAATTCTTTTGCTGCCAATGAAGATAATATGGCCTCCTTATATATCCCAGAAGAAGGAAAAACTATAGGGATTACCACTCAGAATATCCCATTATATAAAAGAATCATTGAAGTATATGAAGGAAGAGAGATTGGCCTAGCAAACAAAATCACAACCCGAGGAACAGAAGTACTTCTCAATGGTACGCCTATTAAAGAATACACATTCAAACAGGATTATTACTGGATGATGGGAGACAATAGACACAATAGTGAAGATAGTCGCTTTTGGGGCTTTGTGCCCTTTAATCACGTTGTAGGGAAGCCTGTTTTTGTATTCTTTAGTAAAGATGGCAGTAAAAACATGTCTAGTTTGGACTGGGTACGTTGGGATCGCGTATTCACTACTGTAGGTGGTGATGGAGAACCTAAATCCTATTTATTATATTTCCTAATTGTATTAGCTGGGTATTTTGGATATAGCTATGTCAAAAAACGTAAAAAAGCAAATACACCTGAATAATGCATAATACAACGTTATTACACCCTTCATATTTTGGTTCCATTGCGAGCTATGCTTCATTAGCACAAGCAACCACTGTGCTTTTTGAAAATGAGGATAACTATCAAAAACAAACCTATCGCAATAGAATGTATATCTATGGTGCTAATGGTAAGTTATTACTCAATATTCCTATCAAGCACAGCAAATCTGAGCAGCATCAAAAATATAAAGATGTAAAAATAGAAAATGATTTCCAGTGGCAAAAAGTCCATTGGAAATCATTAGAAACAGCATACCGCACCTCACCATTCTTTGAGTATTATGAAGACGAGTTTGTACATCTTTTTGAAAAAAAACAAAACTATTTATTAGATTTCAATTATCAATGTATGGAGGCAGTATTTGGATGTCTCCAAATAGAGCAAAAAATCAATAAAACGACTACATACCACAAAAAAGCAGATGTAACTGACGATCATCGCTTATTAATCAATGCAAAAACACCAAAATTTGAATACCTAGAGCCTTATATCCAAGTTTTTGAAAATAAAGCAGGTTTTATCCCCAACCTGAGTATTCTTGACTTATTATTCAATGAAGGGACCAATGCCGTGACCTATCTCAAACGGCAAGAATTAACTTGGTAGATGTTACGTTTTCTGATCCATTACGGATGCCATTTTGTAGTTCCAATTGCTTTAGCTTATACTATATGTCCAAAAAAATGGAAATCCTATAGTATCGTATTCCTTCTTTCTATGTTGATTGATCTTGACCACCTTCTTGCAACTCCTACATTTGCCTCTAATCGATGTAGCATTGGTTTTCATCCGCTACATGGTACTTATGCAGCTATTCTTTACCTTGTAATGACCTATTTTCCAAAAACCCGAATATGGGGAATAGCACTTTTATGGCATCTAGTCACAGATCAAATAGATTGTTGGATGATGTAGTTGTAATCAACTTTGGCAAGCTTCTCATATCCTTCTCACACGATTAAACATCCCTATACAAATAGCGCAGGTAGGTTTTCTAAACTGTGCTCCACCTTCACTATTAGCTATTCTAAAATTTCTATGATAGAATAACAGGCAATCACACCAATCGTATTGAGAATAGAGATTTTACGGACTCAATATTCTATAACTGACTATAGACGAGGACAGCCTTTTATTGGTCTTACTCTTATGGTAATAAAACCAGAGAAACCTTCTCTGGTTTCTGATTTTGTTAAATCTAAACTAATACCATTCATCCTTTGAATTTACTGGGGTAAAATTTTCTTTTTCCGCCTCAGCTTCAGCATAAAAATAAACCATAACTATGACTATGCTTGATGTTTCTGCTGAAGCTCAAACAAAAAAATCTTAATTTCTCTTTCCGGTAAATTCAAACAACAAATGGTATTAGGTAGTTTTCCCTCAGGCACTACCTAAATTTATATGAAACAAAAAGGTCTAGTTTGATTTAAAAACCACTTAATTCTCTTCTTATACCATAAAGTGGTTAAAACTTTTAACAATTCTCTAGAAAAACGCTCTTTTTTAAAGAACCATCAACTTCATTGTTTGTTGAGTTAGCCCAACACGAGCTTTCAGAAAATATAACCCCGCAGGCCACTCTACGATATTTACAACTGAAGAGCTTTCTTTTTGTATTTGCACTCCATTTACGGTATACAATTCCCATTCTACAGATTCACTTAACTGAAACACCCCAGAAGCACTAGGATTTGGGTATACTAGGAATGACTTATCACTACGATCAAAGGAATCTGTTGATAAACTTTCTACGACATTCAACATAAAAGACGTTTCGCTAGTTGCTCCCAAGTTATCTGTTGCAACAATTTTAATCTCATGTTCCCCAATAGGTAATCCATTAAGTTCCTCTGGATTACTAGAACCATCATGCCCCCATTCGTATGGTGCAGCTCTTTCTGCACGTATATTTTTATTATTGATAAAAATTTCAGCTTTCTCTATACCATCTGCATCACTTATAGTTACTTCTACTTTTAAATCATACCCAAGAGATACAACTTGATCACCAGAAGGAACTTTTAGTGCAATAATTGGTTTTGTTTCTTCTTCCTCTTCGATTATACAAGGGTTCTCAAAAAGTTGACGAGCCTCTTTTGCTCCCGCCCTTTCATTACCACCATTTGGCCCACCAGAAATCAACCAATATACCATCCCAGAATCAGAAGGGTCAAACTTCACAAAGTTACCTGTAGAAAACTGGTCTCTTGAATATACCCAAGCCAAATTAGGATTTTTACTATCTCTTAGCCAATACCATTTACTCCTAGGTGTACTAAAATCATCATCTCCATTACTCGAATTTTGATCCGTAATTTCTATTAAAGTAAGTCCGTTATTCTTCTCAAAAGCTCTTAAATCTTCCCAAGTATGACTATCATCACCACAGTCACCATGTTTTTCATTCCAAGCAGAATGCGATACAATTGATACGTTTGACAGCACATTTTTATTTGCACTATTCAATGCTCGCCAAATACTTTCCATAGGTCCAGCTGCAACAATCCATAAAGGATTATTTGCGGTACTTTTATTTATCTCTATCACAAATTTATCCGTTGACGCTTTTGGATCTGAATAAAAGTCGTGAATCCTATTTGAATCATATCCAAAGCGTTCTATAAGACCCGCTGCACTTTCTTGCATTTTACCATGTAATACATTATTCACATTACATATATGGTTTGAATGCTCTACAAATGTTACATTGCTCTGAAGGCCTGCTGCCCATGTAAATGCCAGTGACATTGGCAACGCTCCAACATCATCAGGATCATGCTGATTACCATCAAAACTCATTGCTATCCTCCCACCAGGAAAATTAATTTCTGGAATACAGTTAGCATTTTGAGTTTGTTGATTAATTGATTGCGCATGTACAGCACTGCTAACAGCAAAATAACTACAAATAAAAAACAGGAGTATATTTTGGGATACACCGTTGGACAATGTCATAATTCTTTAGTTTAGATTGAATATTCGACAAAAGTAAACTACAATTATGGATTGTCGGTAAATTAAGAAGGCTTGTTCGACACAGAAACCGATATTATCGACGTAGTACAAAAAGGAACCCAATAAAGAAGAAAAACCTAATATTTCTTAGTAATACCAAATTATACCATTTATCCTTTGAATTTACTGGGATAAAATTTTCTTTTTTTGCCTCAGCTTCAGCATAAAATTAAACCGTAGCCGCGGCTATACTTCCTTTTTTATAGTTCAAACTAGCAAAAAAATAGCTCACTGTCTTTTGGTCTACAATTACATTTTAACTGGTAATAAATCTACACAAATAATGCGTTATCCAACTATCTCCCTATAAAATAAAAAGACAAAACACCATTGATAGTTTACGTATTCATCGTTGTAATTGGATCATAAACAAGTAAAAAAAGCCTAGTACACCCATTCCCTATATCACAACGCTAGCCCTGTCATTACGGGATAGTGATCAGAAAGTAAAAAGTCATGATTTTCAAAAAAATCAATCTTAAATGCTTCATCTGCCAAAATAAAGTCTATTCTGGTTGGAAAAAATCGAAAATCATAGGTTTTACCAAAACCGCTCCCTCGCTCCTTGAACGTATCTACCAAACCTTGCTCTCGAAATTTATCATAGATGTAGGAATAAGCTGTATTATTAAAATCGCCAGCAACAATATTTTTGTATGGACTTTTTTTCATGTGCTCCAACACCTGTTCCATTTGAGTTTGCTGTTTTACAAAAGAGCCACTAATACGCTTAAGTAATTTTTGTGCTGCCTCCCTTTGCAGTGCTTTTGCGTTCGGACTAATTCTATGAGATTGAAAATGAACATTATAAATCCTTATAGTATCTTTTTTATAACGCACATCAACGAATACAGCGTTGTTTGCTGTCCGTTCAAATTTTAATGTTCCTTTATTAATAATAGGCAGTTGCGAATAGATTGCTTGCCCCACTTCGTTTGTGTTATTATTAAAGTCGATATACTTATATTTAAAATAACTAAAATCTATATTGGGACTGTAATAAAACTCCTGTGCACAGAAAATCATTGGTTCCTGTTCCTTTACAAAGTCCGAAATATCCTTCCCTACAGTCTTATTATCTTTAATCCAATCAAAACGATCAAACTGGTGTACATTATAACTCAATAATGTTAACTGATCCGTTATTGTTGCTTTGGTATTCCCTCCAAATTTATAAAGAGATTTAAGGTGAGAAAGCCCCAGTAGTAATATCAGTAAAGACAATAATAATTGTTTTTTTAAGCGTGCTGCCCAATAGCACAAAAAACAGCCATTGATCACCAATAACAAGGGCACAGCAAGACTCAAAACGGATAATAAAGGAAATGTACTCGGTGAAATATAGGGTAAGCTATAAGACAGTAAAAGCACAAAAGCTAGTACCGAATTAATCAAAAAGATCAGTTTATCTGTCCACTTAACATATCTCACACGATTATTTTTTTGATTATTTTTGCATATTACTCTTTCCCCACTCTAAACAAAAAATCTTTTTCTCCTTTGGTCAGGCTTTCGTAACCACTCTTACTAATCTTATCAAGAATAGCATCAATTTTTTGTTGTTGCTCATTCTTTTTTATCCTGTTCACAGAAGGACTATCCGATGCTGATTTTGCACTCGTACTATTTTGCCTTGCCTGTTTAGGTTTTGATTTATGCACTGTTTTAAGTGGGGATTTTTTTGAGGAAGAAAAGAGTCCCAGAAAACTTTTTGCAAATTTTTCGAATCCACTACCAATATCATTTCCTTTTTGTAATTGAGTCGCATACATATATCCAAAAAGTGCTCCCCCAAGGTGTGCCAAATGCCCGCCTGCATTACCCATTGGAATCTGTACAACATCACTAATTACAAAAAACGCTGCAATCCACCATAATTTAATGTTTCCCAAAAAAAACATCCGAACAGACAAATTGGGAGCATATGTTGCTACTACCAAAAATATTGCCATTACCGATGCCGATGCACCAATCAACACAGAAGCGCCAATATTGCTGAATACAGGAAATAAATTATATGATAACATATACACCAAGGCTCCCATAATGGCACCCAACATATACACTGTTATTATCCTTTTTCCAGAAAAATATGTCATAAAAATCCGACCAGAAAAGTACAAAATCATCATATTCATCAATAGATGCCACAATCCAGAATGCATAAAGGCATATGTGATAATAGTCCACGGCTTATATACATACGCTTCAATTTCTTTTGGAAAAACAAACCATTCATCTGCAAAATCTTCCGGTAGCTTAAACAAAAAAGCTATAGTTTTTAATAAAAAAAACAACACAAACACTACTACATTTATAGCAATCAAACGCTCTACAATGGTAGCTGTATAATATTTTAATTTTAGATCTTTTAACAGGCTCATTGATCCCATCGGTTTTTATTAAACGAATTCTTTTTCCAGTACCACATCAGTATAAAGCCTATTAAAGCTCCCCCAACATGAGCCAAAAAAGCGGTGTTCGATGGACTAAAAATTGATATCCCTGTTATAGCAGAGAATAAGTCCAAGGCAATTATTCCAGGAATAAAATATTTTGCTTTTATGGGAACTGGAAAGAAAATCATCATCAGTTTATGGTCTGGAAATGCCATTGCAAATCCAGCCAAAACTCCCATCAAGGCACCAGAAGCTCCTGCCAAGGTCCCATAATATGATTGAGAAAAAACATCCCATTTCTTTTGAGTAAAAACACCATCTGGAAGCTTATCATAATTCCCAGTATCCAATATATTTAACACCTCTTGTTTTCCTAACCCGCCTATATTCACTACCTCATTGAGGATGCTACTAAACTGTATATAATCCCATCCACCATGAATCAAAAGGCCACCAAGACCAGCAGAAAAATAAAAAAATATAAATTTCTTTTTACCCAAAAACTCCTCTACAGGAGTTCCAAACATATACAAACCAAACATATTAAATAGTATATGCTGAAAATATATCGTTGTACCTCCTTGCGGAGTTGGTACATAATTAGCATGCATGAACATGTGCGTTACGATCTGCCATGGTCGAAACATAGAATTTAACGGAAAATGGTAATTAAATAGATCATTAAACATCCTACCCTCCTGAATAGTCAGTGCGCCAATCCAAAAAACCACATTTATCAGGATTAAGTGTTTTACCGTATCTGTAATCTTCCCCATTTATCTATTCACTTTTTTTTTAAAACTTTTTATCAAATTCATCTACCGACAAAGTAACAAATATTGGTTTATTATCTGGTGTTACTGATGGTTCTGTACAAGCAAAAAGACTGTTTGTTAGATACTGTTGTTGCGCTTCTTCCATTAAAGTTCCTGTTTTGACAGCTAATCTTGCTGCCATTGATTTTGCTAACATATCCGTTTGCGAAAAACCACTATCAGGCACTTCATCTTCTAGGTCCGCAAATAATTGTTCCAGTAATTCTTGTACATTCTCTTTTTCTAACACACTAGGTACTGCATTAATATGTAATCCAGTACTTTTGATCTCAGAAAACACGAAACCCGTCAATTCCAAATGCTCTTTGAGAATTTTGAACAATACCATTTCTTTTGATGAAAACATCAATTCTATAGGAAATAGTAATTGTTGACTCACGGCATTAGCCATACTGATATTTCGTAATAACTCTTCATACAATACACGATAATGTGCACGATTCTGGTGGATCACGACCATACCACTTTTGATGGTCGTAACGATATACTTACGATGCAGTTGGAACACTACATTATTTGAGGTCTGCTGACTCTCTGACTCTATAAACAAGGACCCCGTCTCTTCGGTATCCTCTACCTGCAAAGAACTAAATCCCGCTGTATCATTTGTCTCACCAAGACCAGAAGCTAAACCAGCATACAAACTCTCCCATTCTGCTGTCGGTGGTTTTTGGTATGATCTTGTTTGCTGCGTACCTCCAGAATTTGAAGCACCACTCTCAAATGATGTCTCTGATGCAAAGGGGTTAAAACTCCTGTCAACACTAATTTTGGGTTCTGCAGCAATTTTATTTTTATAATCATACGGTGTATCCATCGTAGCATCACGATCAAAATCTAAAACAGGTGCTACATTAAATTGTCCCAAACTATGTTTTATCGTTGCTCGCAAAATAGCATATAACGCATGCTCATCATCAAATTTAATCTCTGTCTTAGTCGGATGTATATTAATATCAATACATTTTGGATCTACCTCTAGAAACAAAAAATAACTTGGATGTGTTTTTTCTTTCAATAAGCCTTCAAATGCTCCAGTGACCGCATGGTGTAAGTATCCACTTTTGATAAATCTATTATTGACAAAGAAAAACTGCTCTCCTCTTGTTCGTTTTGCATATTCTGGCTTACCAGTAAAACCACTCACGGTCACCAGCTCTGTTTCTTCAGTAACAGGAACGAGTTTTTCGTTCATTTTACCACCAAAAATATTAACGATTCGTTGTCTATGATTACTTACTGGCAAATTGAATACTTCATTACCATTATGTAACATTTCAAATCGAATCCCTGGATGTGCCATTGCTACACGATGAAATTCATCGATAATATGTCGTAATTCTACTCCATTTGATTTAAGAAAATTACGTCTTGCAGGAATATTATAAAATAAATTTTTGACACTAATTGCGGTTCCTATTGGTGTGACACAAACCTCTTGAGCCGTAACTTTACTCCCCTCGATTTTGATATGTGTACCTACATCTAGTGTTTTTTGTTTGGTTTTGAGTTCTACATGAGCAATTGCCGCTATAGAAGCCATAGCCTCTCCTCTAAACCCTTTGGTACCTAGACTAAATAAATCTTCTGCACTTTTAATTTTGGAAGTAGCATGACGTTCAAAACACATACGAGCATCCGTAGCACTCATTCCAATGCCATCATCAATGACTTGAATTAATGTCTTACCGGCTTCTTTGATTATTAATTTTATAGACGAAGCCTGAGCATCAATCGCATTTTCGATTAATTCTTTGACTACGGAAGCTGGTCGTTGTACGACTTCCCCTGCTGCTATTTGGTTAGCAACATGATCCGGTAAAAGTTGAATGATATCTGACATTATTTTCTAAAGAATATGGTCACATCAAAACCGATAATAAACAAAAAAATCAATAGTAGAACAGCAGCGATTACTAATACACGCTTATTTGTTTCTCGATCCGGATTTTTTAGATCTTCTAAGGCTGAAGAAAACCTCCCTTTGATCCCTTTGGGCGTTTCAACAGTGCTACGAAATTCATCGAATTTGTTCTGAAATTTATATGGGTTTCCCTCTCCATTATCATCATAATGGCGTGGAATATAATTGAATTTTTTATTATTTCGTAACTTAAATAATCCCATATACCGTATAAATACCAAGAAACTCAAAGTTACTCAAAAAAACAAAAAGATTTGCCGTGCTTTTAAAATTAATCTCCTCGACACAACTAGGTACTTTTTTTAAAACAATTGCTCTATCAAGTGGTTCATTTTTTTTTAATTCGCTACTAAAATGTGTTTTTTACACAGCTTACGTTCTTCTCTTAGCTCGTAGTACTACTACAAGGTGTAAAAAAACATTCTGTGTTCTCTCCAAAATCAATAGGATTTTAAACCTTTTCTATATCGTATAGACCATAACTACCTGAGAGGTCACAAAAACTACGTAAAGAAAAATTTTTTTTTGGAACGAATTAAGTTTAACACCCCAGTACCGAATCGTTACCTTCTACTTATAAAACGTAGCATCTTTGCGAAGCTGTGCCATTTTAATTCCTGCGATTGCAGCTTCTGTTCCTTTGTTACCATGCTTACCTCCCGAACGATCGATTGATTGCTGCATGGTATTATCAGTGAGTACACAGAAAATCGTAGGGATATCAGTTTGTATATTCAAATCCTTGATACCTTGTGTCACTCCTTCACAAACAAAATCAAAATGTTTTGTTTCTCCTTGGATAACAACTCCGATAACAATAATTGCATCGAGCATATCAAAGCTTTCTCCCATCTTCTTGGCTCCATAAATGAGCTCAAAACTCCCAGGGACATTCCAACGGACAATATTCTCTTTGATCGCTCCACAATCTAGCAATGCATCAAAGGCTCCTTGAAATAACCCTTCGGTAATTGTTTCGTTCCATTCTGAAACAACAATCCCAAACCGAAAATCTTTCGCATTTGGGATTGTTGTTTTATCGTATACAGATAAATTCTTATTTGCTGTTGCCATTTCTCAAATATTACATTGCTTTGGCTTTGGCTAAATACGCTGCTACATTGTTTACAGTTGCATATTGCGCATACTCCTTTTCTATTTTTTCTAAATATTTGGCAGCTACACTTGATTTTCCAACCTCCATAGCTATCAAACTTGCTTTGAACAACATTCTTGGTGTAGAATATTCATTATTCGCTGCAGCTTTTATTGCTTTGTCATAGTATGCCAAACCTTCTTCTAGCTGATTTAATTGTACAAATGCATCAGCAATCCCTCCATATGCAGCTGGTTGTAATACATTTTCATCACTCTTAAAACCATCTAGTTGATCTATAGCTTTTTGATAAGCTCCTGTATTCAAATACGCAAAACCAGCATAGTATCGTGCCAAGTTTCCTGCATTGGTACCTCCATAGTTTGCTATAATTTCTTCAAAACCAAACTTTCCTTCTGCTCCTTTGAGTGAAAGAGTAAATAAAGAATCTTTGGCTGTCCCACTTGCTTTTAATGCTTCATCATAGTGTTTCTGTGCTTGAAATAACTCATTAGAAGCCTGTGCTTCATTAGGTTCTTTTACAAAATTATTATATCCTAAAAATACTAGTACTACCAAAACAACTGCACCAATACCTCCTAAAATATACTTTTGATTATCGGCAACCCATTCTTCTGTTTTGGATGCACCCTCGTCTAGTGAATTAAAAACCTCTGCCGTTGTAGAACTTTCTTCAACAACCTCAACTTCTTCTTCTTTATTTTTGGGTTTATATCCCCTTTTCTTATATGTAGCCATAGTATCAGTTAATGTGTGAGCAAAAATAAAATTTTTATTCAGAACTAAAAGCGAAAACTTTTGTTATTTTTCGATAATTTGCAAGTCTAATTACGATATACTATAAATAGTGTCATTATCATGACTCCCATTACCTTATATGATCCTACAATCGCTTTCTCTTATCAATTATAAAAATTTTGAGTCTATAAACTTAGAATTTGATCCACAAATAAACTGCATGGTCGGGCAAAATGGCGTTGGAAAGACCAATATATTGGATGCTATTTATCATCTTTCGTTTGGCAAAAGTTATTTTAACCCCATTACAAGTCAAAATATTCGTCACGATGCTGATTTTTTTGTCATTGATGCGCTTTATAAACGAAATGAGCGTGATGAAAAAGTCTTGATTAGTGCACAAAAAGGTCAAAAAAAAATCATCAAACGCAATGGAAAATCATATGACACACTTAGTGAACATATCGGATTTTTACCTCTTGTAATCATATCGCCAGCAGATCGTGACCTTATTACTGAAGGCAGCACCATGCGACGTAAATTTATCGATGGCGTCATCTCGCAAAGCAATCCGAGTTACCTTCATAACTTAATTAGCTATAACAAAGTTCTATCACAGCGCAATTCCTTGCTCAAATACTTTGCAGCAAATCAAACTTTTGACAATAACACCCTTTCCATATACAATGAACAGTTACAAGATTACGGTAGTCCGATCTATGACGAACGTAATCGTTTTCTCCATGATTTTATTCCTGTGTTCAAAGAACGCTATAACACTATAACCTCTGGTCATGAAATAATTAATCTTAAGTACCAAAGCAAACTATCAGAAGCTCCTCTTGCGCAATTATTAGAACAGTCACTATCCAAAGATCGCGCATTGCAATATACAAGTACAGGAATCCACAAGGACGATTTATCTTTTCAACTATCTGGTTATCCTATCAAAAAATTTGGAAGTCAAGGACAACAAAAATCTTTTCTTATTGCCTTGAAATTAGCACAATTTGAATGTCTAAAAAAAGAAAGCAATATAGCTCCTATTCTACTTTTAGATGATATTTTTGACAAACTAGATGAACAACGAGTTGCACATATAGTCAAACTAGTAGCTGATAATAATTTTGGTCAACTTTTTATCAGTGATACTCACAACGAACGAACAGAACAGGTTGTCAAAAATATCTCTCAATCCTACAAAATGTTTCCACTAGGCAACCAATAATATCATTTAAAAAATATTTGCCGACTAATGATTAGCTTCTTTTTCTACTATTTTTTCATTAGAAAATTAAACCGTAGCCACGGCTATGCTTAAATTTTATAGTTCGAACCAGCTAAAAATATCTTAATTATCCTGGGCTAAATAACACCATTTACCCTTTGAATGTACTGAGACAAAATTTTCTTTTTTCACCTCAACTTCAGCACAAAAACAAACCATAACTAAGACTATACTTGATGTTTCTGCTGAAGCTAAAACAAAAAAATCTTAATTTTTCTTTCCGCTAAATTCAACCAACAAATGGTATAATCAAAAAAATTACATACTCAAGGTTAGTTATAATGCCTTTTGAAAATATTTATTAATTCTCCAGGTGGAATCACCTTATTTTCATAATTAAACATTTCTCTCAACACCGTATCAATAGCCTCTGCACGCAAGCCCATTTTCAAACCTAATTCTTTAATTTTGCGCAATTCTTGTTGATTAGCCTCTTGATCAACATTCATCAACAACACTAACCTATGAAATTGTAAAATACGCTGCGACTCTGGTTTTACAGGAACATAATCTACCTGCTTATCAAACAAAGCATCAACATCTTCTTTGGATAACTGTAACTGCTCTGCAACAATACGTATGAATTGATACTCTTCTTCCTTTATCTTTTTATCTGCCTTTGCAAAAGCTATCATTTCCGAAATTAAACTTCGTTTTTCTTCTATACTATACACGCACTGTTATTTTTAGATTAGCTGGCTAAAATATAAAAATATCGTTAATTACAAATCTGCTTTAATTACTAATTTGAATTACCTTTGTCAAAATAACTAAATACACTATGCCTTTAACAAATAATGATATTTTCAAAAAATTAAGAGTTGCTCACAAATTCCGTGATGATGATATTATCAAAATTTGCAAACTAGTAGATTTTAATGTTACAAAAAGTGAATTAGGAGCAATTTTTCGTAGTGAAGATCATCCGAAGTATATGGAGTGTGGCGATCAATTTTTACGTAATTTTTTGAATGGATTGGTTATCCATCTAAGAGGGCCTATGCCTCCAAAAGAAAAGAAAGCTACTCCTAAAATGACTCAAAACAAAAAAATAAGAAAACGCGATTAGCAATAAGCTTGTTCTACCATTTAATAAAAATAATTGCAGGCTAATAATTCGGTTATTTTTCTACTATTTTATAGCTCAAACTAGGGAAAAATAGTTTAATTATTTTAGTCTACAACTACATTTTAACTGGTATTATACTCCATAATATCGCAAACAAACAATCGACATGATTAGCTTAAAACACAAAAAAGCCTCAAACAGAAATGTTTGAGGCTTTTTTATGTTTTGTAATTTCTATTACAGCATTAATTATGCTAGTACTTCCTGTACTTTATCCGCAGCTTCTTGGAAAAGTGTTGCACTTTGAACATCCAATCCACTACTATCGATCAATTCTTTTGCTATATCCGCGTTAGTTCCTTGTAAACGCACAATGATTGGCACTTTTATAGCATCTCCCATATTTTTGTACGCATCTACTACCCCTTGCGCTACACGGTCACAACGTACGATACCTCCAAAAATATTAATTAGGATAGCTTTTACCCCATCATCTTTCAATATCAAACGAAATGCTTCTTCTACACGTTTTGCATCGGCAGTACCTCCAACATCTAAGAAGTTTGCTGGCTCTCCACCTGCTTGCTTAATCAAATCCATAGTTGCCATTGCTAGTCCAGCTCCGTTAACCATACACCCTACATTTCCATCTAGATCAACATAATTCAACCCAACTTCTTTGGCTTCTACCTCTACAGGGTTTTCTTCTCTAATATCACGCATCTCTGCATAATCTTTGTGACGATACAGTGCATTCTCATCAAGACTTACCTTTGCATCAACCGCCATGATTTTGTTGTCACTAGTTTTGAGTACTGGATTAATCTCAAATAAAGAAGCATCACATCCTTCATAAGCACTATAAAGCGCGCTTATAAACTTGGTCATTTCTTTGAATGCCATTCCACTCAACCCAAGGTTAAACGCTACACGTCTTGCCTGAAAAGGCAACAAACCTACAGATGGATCAATCTCTTCTGTAAATATCAAATGTGGTGTTTCTTCTGCTACTGTCTCTATATCCATTCCACCTTCTGTAGAATACATAATCATATTACGGCCTGTTGCTCGATTTAGCAATACAGATATATAAAATTCATCTGGTTCGCTTTCTCCTGGATAATATACATCTTCTGTTACTAGTACTTGATGCACTCTTTTTCCTTCTGCAGAAGTTTGAGGAGTAACAAGGTCCATACCTATAATCTCACCTGCGATATCTTGAACTTCTTGTAGATTTTTGGCTAGTTTCACACCACCACCTTTTCCACGTCCACCAGCATGTACTTGTGCCTTGATCACATGCCATTGTGTGCCGGTCTCTGCTGTTAATTCTTTGGCTGCTGCTACGGCTTCTGTAGCATTATGCGCAACGATACCGCGCTGAATACGCACACCGAAGCTATTCAAAATCTCTTTTCCTTGATATTCGTGTAAGTTCATTGTTTCTTCTATTTATAAGTATCCCAAAAATAACAAATGTATTAGGATTGAGACATCTTTTTTTTGGTAAAAATTCTATTGTTTTTTTAAGAATTGCACATAAAAATACTGTTTTTATGAGGCTTTTTTGACTAGATCAACAAAATTACCTTGGTCGGTAGCGAATCCCAACTCTAAGATACGCATCAAAAAGCGTACTTTTTCTTTCCTTCAACAGATCCAAAAACTCATTCATCACTCCTGCTTCTGCCATAACAAAGAAGCGTTCTCCAATATTGACAACTACTCCTGCTCCGCCCATAGCTCCGAGCATAATTTCATTAGACACTTCGTCATCTTCAAGTTTTTGTCCATCAATTTTGACACTAGATGTATATCGAAAAGACGGCCCTACGGTAAGATATGGTCGCACTTCTTTGCCAAAATAATAACGGAATTTGGGTGCAAACCCAAATTGCACTGCTTCTAGATCTTGATTTACGATCTCTTGCCCTATTGCTGTAATCACACTTTTACGTTGCACCAACTCTAAAGCAAACACAAAACCTGTACGTGCTCGCTGATCCAACAAATATTCATAAGATCCATTAAGTACAAACCCAGTTCCATAGTCAGTTTCTGCATTTTCTAGGTTAATTTTTGAAAACAAGGCTCCTCCAGACAATTCCCAGCGATATTGTGCAAATGCAGTAGTAGTCAATAGGACAAAAAGAATTCCTAAGATATTTTTTTTCATTGTATTTGATTTAGGTTTTTTTAAAAAACAATTGTTCTGATAAAAATAAGGAAAAAGTTCAAACCTACTCTCCACAATACTTATCGACTATAAAACAAAATTTATTCTGTTTTAGTATTCTGTTTTTTTGCGTGAGGGATAGTAGCGGTTACCCCGCAGTCTGACTACAAGGAAAGCACGAGGAGTATTAGCGGATAGCCCGACCCTTGGGGCACGGCACACTCCTTTTTTCTAATTAAAAAATTTGCAGCTATATAAAAAAAGACAAAACCTGCTATTAGAAAGCAGGCTTTGTCTTTTTTTTATATTCAGAAACGATGTGTACAATATTTATGACTTGTGCATAAAAGATTGTTTTGCAAGTAACGTTTCTTCTGTCTCTACATGACTCTCATCAGGAACACAACAATCCACAGGACATACTGCTGCACATTGCGGCTCTTCATGGAAACCTTTACATTCTGTACACTTGTCAGGTACGATATAATACAATTCGTCACTCACTGGTTCTTGTGATTCTTCAGAATTTACTTCTTTGCCATCAGGCAACACAATATCTCCTTCTAGATCCGTACCATCTGCATAACGCCAATCGTCTGCACCTTCGTATATCGCAGTATTTGGGCATTCTGGCTCACAAGCCCCACAATTGATACATTCATCTGTTATAATTATTGCCATAATATTTTCTTTTTCGAACTCAAAACACTGTTTATTTTGAGAAAATTATTCCTTAAATGAAGGAGCAATAACATTATCTGCCTTAGAACTCCTACTTTTGCAGTTACAAAAATAAAGCCAATACAGTTTATAAACAAGTAGCCGATGACATTAAATGATCGAATTCATGCATTTGTAGCTTTAGGTAGCTTTCTGAATCAACTAAAAACTACTGAAAACAAGATAATTGAGTCACCATCACATGATCAAGAATTCTTTGAGCGTTTTCAAAATAAAATTCAATTTGCCAAACACCACAACGGATGGTTTACCCCTGAAAATATTCTTTTTGCAATCGCGCAATGGGCAGAAGCCCTACAGCAAGAAAATTTAGCACCATGGATTAGCAACTATAAAGAAATAAGTAACTGTTCCAAAACGGTAGGGATTGTTATGGCAGGAAACATTCCTTTGGTCGGTTTTCATGATTTTCTATGCGTCCTCATCACTGGCCACAAAGCTGTAGTCAAATTATCCTCGAATGATGCACAACTACTCCCTTTATTAGCAGAATACTTAATAACTATTGCACCAGATTTCAAAGAGTATATTGTTTTTACCACAGAAAAACTCCCTGAATTTGATGCCGTAATAGCAACAGGAAGCACCAATACCGCTCGATATTTTGAGCATTATTTTGCACACAAACCACACATCATTCGTAAAAACAGAAATTCGGTAGCTATCCTTACAGGAAAAGAAACACCCGAAGAATTTTTGGCACTAGGAACAGACATCTTTCAATATTACGGTCTGGGTTGCCGAAGTGTCTCCAAATTATTTGTTCCCAAAGATTATGATTTTACATCATTTTTTGAAGCAATTTTCCCCTTTAGTCCTATAATGGATAGCGCCAAATACGCCAACAACTACGACTATAACAAAGCTGTATACCTCATGAGTGAGTTTAAACTATGGGATAACGGATTTGTCATGCTCAAAGAAGACACAAGCCACTCCTCTCCCATCGCCACTTTGTTTTACGAAACCTATGAGAATGAATCCAAATTACTGGAACATTTAGAAAATGAAGCCGAAAAATTACAATGCATCGTAGGCAATCATTTTGATGGAGCAACGGTACAATTCGGCATGACACAACAACCAAAATTGCACGATTATGCCGACGGAATCGATATTTTGAAATTTCTATCCACGCTTTGTTAAGAAAATGACAAAAGCAAATTTGAGTTGATTTCCATTAGTCACAAAAAAAAGGGATGACTTCAATATAGTCAACCCTTTACTAATATTTAATCTACAAATATTCTAAAAAATTATTTGATTTCTGATGGATAAACATAAATTTGTTTACTTAAACTATTTTGAAGCCTATAACCTGCTCTCGCTTTTCCTATTTCACTATAATCAGTAGTATAAAAATGATCTTTCACCTCCTCATTCCAATACCTATATAATTGTGTGGTATATTTTTCTTTTGTTTTAAAAGCAAACATCCGTGCATTCGATTGAATTTCAAAACCGTCTCTACCATTCTTAAGTTCATCATAATCCATAGTATAAAAATGATCTTTTATACGCTCATTCCAATATCTATATAAAGGAACAGTATTACTCAAAACAGACACTTCAAACACATAAGCCTCCACCCCTTGTAAGATGTAACCAGACCTCTCATCACCTATTTCACTATAATTAGTAGTATAAAAATGATCTTTTACACGCTCATTCCAATATCTATATAATGGTCGTAAATTATCCCAAATTGCAAAAATTTCATTACCAAAATTTGGTTTTAACGGAACAAGTTTAGCGCCATTTTTAGCTTTATTTATATTATCATTAACTACAGTCAATAAATTATTAGCATCTGATTTTAAACTTTTTACTCCTGTACTTGCAACTATAAAGTTTAATCTGTTTTTTATTTCCACCCAACCTTGTAAGTTTTGATAACGCATTAGTTCAATCTCAAAAGCTTCTTTTAATTCAGGGTCATTTATCAATTCAGCATAAGGAGCTAGTTTAATTTTCAACGGAAAGGCTTCTCTTCTGTTATTATTTAAAAAACTAATCATTTGATTGTGGTTAGTATTCACATCAGCTGGAGTTTGTACAATATTAGCAGCAAAACCTTGTAAATTCGAAAAAACTTTAGCGTCAATATTCTGATTACTTATACTTTCTTCAATTGTCGTTGTTACAGAACCCGAAGCACTAACATCAAAAACTTTTTCTATCTTAGACTTTAACCCTAGTTTTATTTCTGTTACGCTTTTGTTTTTCATTTTAGTTAAATCCAAAGTATAAACATGATAAGAAGCCCCTCCTCGAAGAATCTCTTTGGTATACATTGTACCATACCTTTCAAAAAAAGTCTGAAAATCTCTATCCTGAATTAACTTAAGAGCATCATCTTTTAATTTTGCTCCATCTTCAACTCTATACCTATATCTTTCAGAATTAATTCTCGCAACTGTACTTACATGCTTCGAATCTATATTAATTTCTCTTGTAAAATTACCCGAAAAATCCCCTCCTACTGAAAGAAGCTCTGCCATTGTAAAATCTGCTTTAACCTCAAAGCTTACATTAGTTTTTCTCAAAAAATCATTAGCTGTCTCAGCACTAAAAAAATCAACTCTAGGTTTTGTACTGTTAACAAATTGTTCTATTATGTACTCTTGATCAAAAGCAGTTCTAAATACTCTATCGTACAAAGGACTATACCCAAAACCAGCAGTTTCAGGCAAATTGGCTTTTGCAAGACTTATTCCTTTTAATTCATCAATTTGATTTTCTGGCTCTATTGATTCTTCAGAACAAGATAGAAATAAAAGAAGTATACAAATTGTAAAAAAATCTTTTAATAGTCTAATTTTCATTTGATTTGTTTTCATTTGATTTGTTTT
The DNA here is from genome assembly GCA_947492105.1 of uncultured Aquimarina sp. GTDB lineage: Bacteria > Bacteroidota > Bacteroidia > Flavobacteriales > Flavobacteriaceae > Aquimarina. Next base: position 75,593 of record CANLMN010000005.1, read on the forward strand.
CATTTGATTTGTTTTCATTTGATATATACTTTAGTGTCATAACAAAGAAAAATGTTACCCTAATTTTAAAAATATTCAAAACTGTAATTCTATATTTTTAAAATGGTTTGAAATACCCTCCTCATTTTGATGGAGCAACGGTACAATTCGGCATGACACAACAACCAAAATTGCACGATTATGCCGACGGAATCGATATTTTGAAATTTCTATCCACGCTTTGTTAAGAAAATGACAAAAAATTATGCTTTTTATGATGTAAAAAATACAGATTATTAGCACCTTTGTTGCGTTTTTAAAAGGTCAGGAATTTTCTTATGGAAAAGACCTCTTGAACGGTTATTAAATAAGTTAATAAAACTCCTATAAAATGACACACTATCTTTTTAATTTATAAATAAAAAACCAAATGAAAAAGCACAACTTCAGCGCAGGACCATGTATTTTACCACAAGAAGTATTTCAGGAAGCATCTCAAGCTTTACTAAACTTTAACGACTCTGGACTCTCTATTATAGAAATCTCGCACCGTAGCAAAGATTTTATAGCTGTAATGGAAGAAGCTTGTAGTCTAGCTCTAGAACTTTTAGGTTTGACAGGTAAAGGATATAAAGCACTATTTCTTCAGGGTGGTGCAAGCACACAATTCTTAATGGCTGCTTATAACTTATTAGAAAACAAAGCAGGATACATTAATACAGGAGCATGGAGCGCCAAAGCCATTAAAGAAGCTAAATTATTTGGTGACGTTGTCGAAGTAGCCTCTTCCAAGGACGCCAATTATAACTACATCCCAAAAGGATACGAGATCCCTACTGGATTAGACTACCTGCACCTTACTAGCAATAACACCATTTTTGGGACACAAATTAAAGAGTTCCCAACTACAGATGCGCCACTAGTTTGTGACATGAGTAGTGATATTTTTTCTCGGGAGATCGATTTTTCTAAATTTGGTATTATTTACGCAGGAGCTCAAAAAAATATGGGGCCTGCTGGAACTACATTGGTTGTACTCAAAGAAGAACTTCTAGGAAAAGTTTCTCGAACGATACCATCAATGCTAGATTATAGTATCCATGCAGACAAAGACAGCATGTTTAATACACCACCTGTATTTGCTGTATACACATCTATGCTTACATTACGTTGGCTAAAGAAACTTGGTGGAATTGCTGCTGCCGAAAAAAGAAACATTGAGAAAGCAGACCTTCTTTATAAAGAAATTGACCGTAATCCATTATTCAAAGGATTTGCAGCTAAAGAAGATCGTTCTACAATGAATGCTACTTTTAACCTAACAGATGAAGCGCATAAAGCAGCTTTTGATACTTTGTTAAAAGAAGGAAACATTAACGGACTCAATGGCCATAGAAGTGTAGGCGGATATAGAGCTAGTATGTACAATGCTATGGAGCTAAGCAGCGTTGCTGCTGTAGTAGCATTGATGCAAGAATTGGAGAAAAAGGCATAACACAATAGAGCCCTATTAGCTTCTATCTAGAATACTAGCTAAAAAGACAGAGAGAATAAAAATAAAATTTTTCGCTTTTGCGAAAACACAATAAAATATAAATACAATGAAAGTTTTAGCAAACGACGGTGTTTCACAAAGTGGTATTGATGCTTTGGAAAAAGCAGGTTTTGAAGTATCCACAACTACAGTTGCACAAGAACAACTACAGAATTATATCAATGACAACGATATCACAGTACTACTTGTACGTAGTGCAACTACTGTACGTAAAGATATTATTGACAACTGCCCTAATCTAAAAATCATCGGTCGTGGTGGTGTAGGTATGGACAATATTGATGTCGCTTACGCTAGAGAAAAGGGACTGCATGTAATTAATACACCTGCGGCTTCTTCGGGATCTGTAGCTGAATTAGTATTTGCACATTTATACGGATCCGTACGTTTCTTACATGACTCTAATCGTAATATGCCATTGGAAGGCGAAAGTAAGTTCAAAAATTTGAAAAAAGCTTATGCCGGTGGTGTAGAATTACGTGGAAAAACACTTGGAATTATTGGTATCGGTCGTATTGGACAGGCTACAGCCAAAATTGCACTAGGTGTTGGAATGAAAGTTATCGTTTTTGACCCATTCATCGAAAATGTAGACATCACTCTAGATTTCTACGATGGACAAAACATTACATTCCCAATAAAAACAGTAAGCAAAGAAGAAGTCTTGAAAAATGCTGATTTTATTACACTACATGTACCTGCTCAAAAAGAGTACGTCATCGGTAAACCAGAATTTGAATTAATGAAAGAAGGCTCTGGAATTATCAACGCTGCTCGTGGAGGTGTTATTGACGAAGTGGCACTAGTAGACGCCTTGGAAAGCAAAAAACTTGCTTTTGCGGGTCTTGATACTTTTGAAAGTGAGCCTACCCCAGCAATCAAAATATTAATGCAAAACAAAATCTCTCTAACACCGCATATTGGTGCTGCAACAGCAGAAGCGCAAGATCGCATTGGAGAAGAATTAGCTGATCAAATTATTAGCATTCTAAAATAACGACCGAATTTAAGCAACGGTCAAAACAATAGAAAATAAGGCACTATTACAACTAGTAATAGTGCCTTGTTATTTTACATTCCGTACTAACATCATTTAAAAAATAATTACACTATTTATTATTTGAATTTACCGGAAAGAAAAATTAAGATCTTTTTGTTTCAGTTTCAGCTTCAGTAGCAACATCAAGTACAGCCTTAGTTACAGCTTACTTTTATGCTTGAGCTGAGGCGAAAAAAGAAATTTTTATCTCAGTAAATTCAAAGGATAGACGGTATTACAGGCTGATAACACCAAATTAACCATACAATGTCGCCTATCGACTTATTCTTTTTCCATATAAATATCTTATTCATATATCCCATAACTAAGATCATGCAATAGAATCACAGTGTTTTTACATAAAAAATAATAGTGCCTTTGAGACGAATTTATATACCTCAATTGGCATAATTCGCTTCTTTTTCTACTATTTTGGCCTACAATTACATCTTAACTGATATAATCTACTCCAAATAGTCATCAATCAACTTCACTTGTGCTATTTATACAATTTAGTTTTTGAAATTCATTCAACAACCAATAAACCAGCCCCTTTATCATTTCCCTAGTAGCTAGTCGCTATAGACTACTTTATCAATCTCCATTAATTTACGTGACAAACTTTTATTTAAATCACAAAAACAATTATTTTTAATCATTCCCCTCCATGAACCCCTCACCCTTTCTTTGATTTATTCAAAAGAAACTCACACTACTTAACCCTAAATAACGTCTCTAATACAATATATCAACTGGCTCGTATGCTACTATTTTTTTTTACTAAAAACTAAACTGTAACCACTGGCTTTGGCCAAATTTTAAAGCTTGAACTAGCGAAAAATACTTCAATTACTCTAACCTACAATTACATTTTAAAACAGCATTACACTTATACATCTCACAGTCAATATCACTCAATAAGAGCACCCTGTTTATACACGAAAATAAGACAGTCTTAGTTGGAGATTACACACCCAAACTCCCAGCACTTTTATTAAACAAACATAGTCTGACAAAGTTAAAAAAATACAAAATCCCTCTCACAAATTACCTCCATAAATTAACAAATAAATCATTTTTTAATTAAAAAAATATAAATAACACATTTTTAAACTCATATAAAACACAATTCCTTAACAAAAGATCACAAAAACTACAAAAAATTAGAATTTATCAACACGCAAACGTTGTAGCTACATATCGCTTTTTATATATCAAATAAATGGTAATAAATTCGTAAAAAAATTAGATAATATTTAGAAATATTAATTCAAACAAATAACTAATTATGAAAATGAAAAATTATTTATCTAAAATAACATTAACGTTTTCGCTTTTTTTCTTGTTCACAGGAATGATTAGCGCACAAGACGAAGACGTGATGTTTCAGGCATTTGACTGGAATGTGCAAAATCAACCAGCAGGCCAAACTTGGTACAATGTTATATCCTCGGTAAGAAACGAAATAAAGAACGCAGGAATCGACGTTATCTGGATGCCACCACCTGCTACTTCAGCTGCACCGCAAGGATATCTACCTAAAGAATTATATGATTTTAATACCGCTTATGGCACGGAATCTCAGCTTCGCACCATTATATCTCAGTACCATTCGTTGGACATAAAAGTATTGAGTGATATTGTTATCAACCACAGAGTAGGCTCCAATGATGCTGTAACCTTTCAAAACCCGTCGTGGCCGACTACTTTTATCACCGCTGATGATGAAGGACGTCAATTTGTAAACTTTCCTGTTGAGTTCAGTATCAATGGTGATTACTTCCCTGGTAGAGATCTAAAATCTGATGGTTCTAACGGAACTTATGGCCCAGCAAGAGACTTGGACCACCAGAACCCTGCGGTACGTTCAGAAATCATTAAATGGATGCGTTTCCTAAAAAATGATATCGGATTTGATGGATGGCGCTATGATTTTGTTCATGGATATAACCCAATATACAACAAAGAATATAACGATGCTACTAATCCCTATTTTGCAGTAGGCGAACTACTCGAAAGTAGTAGAGTCCAAATCAATAATTTTGTAGACAAAACACAACAGTCAAGCTCCGCATTTGATTTCAACACCAAAGTAAGTCTACAAAACGCAATAAGAGACAACAACTTTTCTTACCTGAGAGATTTTGAAGGGAGACCATCTGGTTTTATGGGTTGGAATCCATCAAAAGCGGTGACATTCTTGGATAATCATGATACCGGTTTGGCTCAACAATGTTGTGGTTCTGGATATGTATTCCCTAGTGATGAAACCAGTCTTAGAAAAGGATATGCCTATATCCTAACACATCCCGGAAACCCCATGGTTTTTTGGACACATTTCTTTGATGGAGGAAATAATGTAAAACAAGCAATTATAGAGCTAATTGCTATCAGAAAAAAAGCCAAAGTCTTCTCTGGTTCGCAAATCAATATAGCAGAAGCTAGATCCGACTTATACGCAGCCTATATTGACGGAAGAAATGGTACTATTGCCATGAAACTAGGTCAGGGAAACTGGGCACCCAGTGGATCTAATTGGAATTTAGAATCTTCTGGAACAGATTATGCTGTATGGACCAATGTAGGAACCACTCCTGATCCAAACCCTAATCCAAACCCTAATCCAAGTACTACTTTTAAAGTATATGCAAAAGATTTTACTGCTGTATACACATGGAATGACAATCAACAGGCAACCTCTGGTGCGTGGCCAGGTGCAAGCACTACTACAGAAGGTGCATGGCAAACAGTACAAGTACCTGCAGATTGCACAAACCTTATTTTTAGTTTCAACGGCAATAATCAAACCCCAGACCTACAAGCATGTAAAGACAAACCTTATTTTTATGAAGGAGCATGGTTCGCTACAGATCCTACAGCAACAACTTCTTCTGATGACTTGACGGTGTACATACAAGGCTTTGATCACATATATACATGGACAGGAACAACTGCTACCTCTGGAGATTGGCCAGGTACACCACTAGAAGATATCGGAAACGGTTGGAAAAAACACACCATAATAGGTGCTGATTGTTCAAATATTATATTTAGTAACAATGGTAATAACCAAACAGCCGATCTCAATACCTGTTCTGATCAACCATTCTACTATAATAATAGATGGAATGCTAATGTTCCTGCAAGCAAATCCGTAACAAACCTAGGGATTACAAAAAATACGATAGCCGTTGCACCAAATCCGATTACTGCAAATAGTGCAATTTATATCACAACTAATTCTAGCACTGAAGCTTTTGTAACAATTAGCAATATTCTTGGACAACAACAAGTCTTATACAAAGGTGTTTTGGATACAGGTAAGCATGAAATCGCGTTGGGGACTATTACATTGCCATCTCATAGTGAGCTATACTTTGTGACTGCAATTTTAAATGGAGACATCAAAACATTTAAAGTCATGCGCTAACAAAAAACATCGGATATTAGTTTATCAGCATAAAAATAAGTTAATTTGTGAGTCTAAATTAACTGTACATGAATCGGATTTTGTTCTTCGGAATAAAATCCGATTTCATTGCATAAAACTTTCTTACATTGAGATCATCTAAAAAAAACACAATGAGAAGCATCCTCTTAATGGCAATTACTGCGACTTTGGTTAGTTGTAAAACAGAAAAAAAAGAAACCGCAACTCCCCCCCCAGTTGCTCAAGAAATAGCAAAGATAAAAGACCCTGTAGCAGAAACTACAACTAAAAAAGATCATCAAGTACGTAATATTTCCAAAACAGATATCGCACCAGTTATTGATGGTGTTGCAAATGACAAAGCTTGGGAACATGCTACTTGGTATCCTTTAGATCAAAAATGGATTGGAGAAGATTATAGCCCAGAAGATTTTAGTGGTCGCTACAAACTTACTTGGACACCAGAAGCGTTATATTTATTAGTAGAAATTACCGATGATGTATTATTTGATCAATATCCAGATCCTTTGAAGCTATGGTGGGATGATGATTGTGTAGAAATTTTCATTGACGAAGATAATTCTGGCGGCCCTCACCAGTTCACACACAACGCTTTTGCGTATCATGTAGCTTTGGACACCAAAAATGTAGTTGATATGTCTCCTACCACCAAAGGTGGAGCATTATACAACGATCATGTATTAACTAAAAAAATTACTAAAGGAACTACAACGATTTGGGAACACAAAATAAATGTATATAATGACTCTTATAAAGATGATCAAACTAATACACCGGTAGTCCTTTCGGAGAATAAAAAAATTGGCTTTTCTCTTGCGTATTGTGATAATGACAAGAGCAAAGAACGTGAAAATTTTATAGGATCAGCTTTTGTTCCGGGAGAAGACAAAAACCAAGGCTATATTGATGCAAGTACGTTCGGAACTATCGTCCTGAAATAACAATCGCTTACCTAAAGCTTAAAAAACTTAAAGGTTTATATATTTCTCGATTCGTTATAGAGAAATGGTTTATTTGTTTTTCAATTCGCTATAACAATGTCTTTTATACAATTTTAGGGTTTTCTTACTTCATACCATCGTTATGAAGTAAGAAAAACAACTCTTTTAAGAAAAAACACTATCTAATACTAAGATTAGCTATATAATATCTCATATCGACTTGTTCTTTTTACATCTAAAAGCTTTGTTCATATATTCCATAGCTAAGGCTATGCAATAAAACCACAGTGTTTTTTACATAAAAAAATAACAGTGTCAGTAATACGAATTAATATATCTAAATTGGTATTCTTTTGAATCAAAAAAGTCGATTCACTTTGTTCTAAAACACACATAACATTAATTCCTTCCGAAAAATGCAGCCAAAAAGGCACATACTTCCAATTATCATACTAGCGCAATTTGCTTGTACTTCTTTGTGGTTTGCCGGAAACACAGTCTTAGGAAGTCTGAAACTACCAAATGGCAATACTGAAGCACTTGGATATATACTCTCATCGGTACAATTTGGCTTTATAATCGGCACCCTCGTGTTTGCCCTGTATAATATTGCAGATCGTTATGCTCCGGCACGTGTATTTCTTGTCAGTGCCTTATTAGCCGCTAGTTGTAACTTGACTCTTTTGATGCCAGAAACATCTCTGACTAGCATTATTGTTGCGCGCTTAGGTACTGGTTTTTTTTTAGCAGGTATCTACCCCGTTGGAATGAAAATCGCTGCTGATTATTATGAGAAAGGTCTTGGAAAGGCCCTAGGATTCCTTGTTGGTGCCTTGGTCCTAGGCACTGCTTTTCCGCATTTGCTCAAAAGTTTTGCCAGTCAAAACAATCTGATTTTTGTCACCTTAATCACATCAAGTTTGGCAATTGTTGGAGGTCTCGCGCTTTGGATATTAGTCCCTAATGGTCCCTACAGAAAACCTGCAGCAAAACTACAACTCCACGCCATTCCATCACTTTTCAGTATTCCTGCGTTTCGCAAAGCAGCATTTGGTTATTTTGGACATATGTGGGAACTCTATGCTTTTTGGGGATTTGTACCATTAATTTTGACGAGTTATATCCAATTACAAAACACTACATTAAATATACCTTTATGGAGTTTCATAATTATTGCGATTGGAGCTATTTCTTGTGTAATTGGAGGTTATAATTCTATAAAATATGGTAGTAAAAAAGTAGCGGTCATTGCATTAAGTCTATCCGGAGCATTTTGTGTACTATCTCCACTTCTATTCCACCTCCCCAAAATACTATTTCTAATAGCCATACTACTTTGGAGCATGGCGGTAATTGCAGATTCCCCTCAATTTTCTTCACTAGTAGCGGCATCGGTACCAGCAGAGCTCAAAGCAACAGCATTGACCATAGTAAACTGTATTGGTTTTGCCATTACAATTCTGAGCATTCAATTACTATCTCACTTTGTTACTGGCTCAGAAAACACTGAAAAATATCTCCTTTTGGGAATTGGTCCCTTGTTAGGAATTCTTTCCTTATTGCGTAAATAATTTTCTTACAAATGTTAATCTAAATCATAAATACTAGAAATGAATTAATAGTAACCTATTTTATAGTACTTTTATACTCAGAATGAAAGCAACTACTATCATATTAGCGATCTTACTACTTTTCTCATCTCTAAAACCTTGTTCGGACAGTCATAATTCAGAAGACCTATGCGTAAATGAGATTAGTCAAAATCATAACCATCATGATGATGGTGATGACACATGTCTAATTATGTGTATCTGTAGTTGCTGTGGAACATCCTTACTCTATGAACCATTAACGGTTGAAAACCTAATTCCAAATCCAAAAATCTCTACCATAGTTTTTTCTAAATTTCAATCAAATTACAGATCTGATTTTCAACCAAATATCTGGCAACCACCTAAGATTATTAGCTAAAAAAGGACAGGATAAAACCGCAACAAAGCGGATATTCAAAAGCCTTTCCTATTATTTACTGCTTTTTTGTAAGAAAATTATACTGCGCCTATATCTAGGGGTAACGCAGTACATACCTTATACCAAATTAGCTATATACTGTCGCATATCGACTTGTTCTTTTTCCATCTAAATACCTTGTTCATATATCTCATAGCCAAGGCTATGCAATAGCATCACGGTGTTTTTAACTAAAAAAATAACAGGATCATGTATACGAATTTATATACCGAAATTGGTGTTATATACAAATTTTATCCTTTTGAGTTAGTAAAAAATAGATTGGACATTAATCAATATACACCTAGAATGAAAAAACATCTCCTAGGCATAATACTCTTGGTAGTATCATGCTTTTCCATACATGCACAAACTAACAAAATACAACTTGTTGTAACATCACAATCCACTAACGAACAATTAATAGGAGCAACAGTCTATTTCGAAAAATTAGAAAAAGGAACAACAACCAACTCTGAAGGTGTCGCGACTTTTACCGATATCCCAGAGGGACAACATCCAATCACTATTTCGTATTTGGGTTATGAAACCATCAAAACAACCATTACAAGCCCAAATACAACAATACTCGCATTTGTTTTAAAACCCAATGATCATGAACTCGAAGAAGTCATCTTACAAGCTTCTCGTAGTACCAGAACAATCCAAAAAATCCCCACTCGAATCGAACTGATCGGAGCAGAAGAATTAGGTGAAAAAGCGGTTATGAACCCATCGAATATCTCTATGGTACTTCGGGAAAGCACAGGAATTCAAATGCAACAAACCTCCCTAAGTAGTGGGAACACAAATATCAGAATTCAAGGTCTGGATGGTCGTTACACTCAGCTATTACGAGATGGATTTCCTTTATACGGAGGATTTTCTAGTGGCCTGAGTATTCTACAGATTCCTCCGCTAGACCTACAACAATTTGAAATTATCAAAGGAAGTTCCTCTACTCTCTATGGTGGTGGTGCTATCGCTGGGTTGGTCAATATGGTATCCAAAACACCTCACTCAGAACCTACATTAGATATTATGCTTACACAAACACAAGCATTGGGTAGCACCGCGAATGTCTTTTACAGTAAGCGAAAAAAGAAGTTTGGATTGACACTCTACGGGTCTGGTCATTATCAAAAAGCATATGATCCCGAAGACGATAATTTTAGCAATCTACCACAAACAAGGTCTATAGCGCTCAATCCAAAAATATTTTACTATCCATCCAATGAGGCAACACTATGGTTTGGAATCAACGGAACCTATGACGAACGAATTGGTGGAGACATTATAAAAATTGAAAAAGGCATCAACGGTATCCATCAATATACAGAAGAGAACAACTCTAAGCGTCTAAGTACACAAGCCGTTTATACCAATCAGCTAGATACTATCAGCTCCCTAGTCTTCAAAAATAGCATTGCTTTTTTTGATCGGAATCTCACATTACCTTCACTCACTTTTAGTGGTAAACAGCTCAATACTTTTACAGAAGCTAGTTATCAAAGGAAGGCTAAAAACATAGATTGGATATTTGGAACAAATATATATTCTGTGAATTTTGACGAGACCCCTACTGATTTTGTGGAAAGAGATCAAAAAGATGCTACTTTTGGACTCTTTGCTAATTCAATTTATGATATTTCTAGAAATTGGATTTTAGAAACAGGACTCCGCACAGATTATGCCAAGGGATGGGGGTTCTTTCCTCTCCCTAGAGTATCCTTATTATATAAAAACCCTTCAGGATTCTCTAGTAGAATTGGAGGTGGTTTGGGATATAAAATTCCTGATATCTTTACAGAAGAAGCAGAATCATTCAATTTTGATACAATCCTACCTATAAATAATTCGCTCCTAAAACCAGAACGTTCTTATGGCGGTAATTTTGACATCAATTATCAAACATATTTATTTAATACCGTTACTTTTTCTGTAAATCAGTTATTCTATGCTACTGCGATAGAACATAGCTTATTACTCAATACTACAAGTGATCGTTTTTTGATTTTTGAAAATGCTCCTGAAATTATTTTAAGTAAAGGCACAGAGACTAATATAAAATTCACCTACGAGGATTTTAAATGGTTTTTGAGCTACGCTTTTGTCGACACTCGTCTCAATTATCTCCCTGACAATCCGCAAAAACCCCTTACTGCAAGACATAATGGCGGAAGTGTTATCATGTACGAATCTACAAAATGGCGTATTGGTTTTGAAACTTTTTATACAGGAAAGCAAGTACTATCAAATGGAACAAAAACGCCTGATTATACATTAATAGGGCTATTCTTGATGCATAACTTCAAATGGGGAAGTCCATTTGTAAATTTTGAAAATATAACAGACAGAAGACAAAGTCGTTATTCACCCCTCATCCCTTCTTCTACTAATGCTGCTCCTGATTTTCCAGAAATATACGCCCCCACCGAGGGTTTCATTCTGAGTTTAGGTGTGCTCATCAAACCATTTGGCAATGAACATCATTAAACGAATGCTTTTTTTGTGAACAATGTCTATTGAACTTTTTATTGTTTCCTTGGCAAAAGTCACCAAACTGCACTATATTCGATTCGTTGGTAATGCATAAACAAAAATTTATGAAAACAATAGCTATACTAGCACTAGCTCTCATATCGTTAAGCATTCTTGGTTGCAAAAGTGATAATAAAAAAGTAGCAGCCCTAAAGAATAACGTTGTGAAAGCAGTAGAAAAACTACTACCATCAAAAAATATTAAAGTTGTTCTGGAATCAAAAAGCACTAGTAAGCACTCTGGAAATATCGTGTCTATTGAAAAAGATGAAAAAGGTACTATGACTGTGCTTGTTTCTGGATTAGAAGAAGGACAGCATGCTGTTTATAGTCATAAAAAAGTAGATGGCAATTGGGGTGACTCGGCTAGATATCCCAAAGGTCGCGTTGGTAATTTTGACACCGATGACAAAGGTAATTCGATAAAAACCCCAGCTATGAATCAATGGTGTACTGGATATGGAGATCCAAAAAAAGAGCTCCTAGACAAAGCTATTGTTATACATAATGGACTAGAGACCTCATACCACAACCCAGTGATACAGTTGGCAAACATGTCGGCTACGGAGGTGTTATTGAGCTATAAATTATTTTTTGGGATCATACAACATACAACAATATATCATAAGATCGTTTAAACGATCTTATGATATACATGAACTAGAACATTACACCTATGAATCCGTCTTCTTCTGGTTGGATAAAAAAACATCTATTATATTTTGTTCCTCTCATTCGGGAACAAAATTATGATACCTATTATGATAAATTCAGAGAAATTGGATTTATCTACGGTACTTCTATAGACACCATCATATCCGAAACACCTCAGCAACTTCAATGGACAGAGACAGAAAAAACAAAAATCAACTTATTAGATTCACTTGTCACCTCCTACTATCAACGTATCGAAAACGCTACTGAAAGTGAATGCGTTGCAACAATAACCAAGTTTTATGATATCTTAGACACCAAAAAACCATTTTTCGAAATTCCTACTTCCGTCAAAAATGGATATGAAAAGCTCGAAAAAATTATTCATCTTCGAGTTCAAACCAACGAATCGCAGATCAAAAAAAATTTTAGTCACATCCTGACTAACGCACTACTGTTTATAGATGTCTTAACTTTTGAATACTATTTATCCCACAATAATGACCCTGCGAGCTATGCCGCAAAACTAGAAGAAACTCTGACAAGCACCGTCTTTTTGGCGCTCCAATCCAAAGAGAACAAAGACAAATACGATGAGCTATTAGTAAAATTATTTGCTTCTTCGGTGAGATACACCATAATATCCAAACAAGATGATGTATCAGCTAAGCAATTATCACTACAAGATTATACGTATATTTTGGAAAAACGCTACATTATAGACCTCACATGTCTTGCTGTATGGAATGACAAAATGCTCGACATCAGAGAACATAATTTTGTCTCTACACTGGGCAAAGAATTGCAATTAGAAGATCATATAGTGCGTGATTCTATTAGTCATGTCCATCAATTTATAGAAGCTCACAAAACAAAAATCTCATTTTTTAGATATTCTAATCCTGTCAATCACTTTTATCAACAAACCACAAGGACAGTTAGTGTATTAATACTTCGTAATAAAAAAAGACTCTTAAAAGAGCTTTTGCAAAGTAAGGAACTAGTAATTTTACTGCATCAATCTACGCATCGTGATCTTACTGAAGAAGAAAAACACCTGGTCAAAGAACAATTATTAGATATTTGCAAAACAATTCCTTCGCTTGCCATTTTTATTCTGCCAGGGGGTAGTATTTTAATGCCAATCCTCATCAAGTTTATTCCACAATTATTACCTTCGGCTTTTAATGAAAATAAAATTTAATTTTTAAAGTTACATTCTAGAAGCGTACTCAAACAAGTTTCATTTTTAATGTAAGCAAAAAAGTTAGAACTATTTTTCGTTCTTCTAAGCTTGGAATTGGAACACGCTCATAAGCTTAGTCAAATTTTATAAAAGCAGACTTATCAATTATTGACTTAAAATAGTTTTAGAAACAGTATTATATATATTTTTACTTTTAATTTACAACTCAATATTTATATTTAATAGATGCTCGCATTAATCCGTAAAGAAATAAACACTTTTTTTGCTTCTCCAGTAGGATATTTAGTCATTGGACTATTCTTGGTTCTCAATGGCTTATTCCTTTGGGTTTTCAAGAGTGAATTCAACATCATGGACAGTGGTTTTGCAGACTTAGCTCCCTTCTTTTCATTAGCTCCTTGGATTTTACTCCTAATTATTCCGGCCGTAACTATGCGTAGTATTTCTGAAGAAAAGCGACAAGGAACTCTTGAGCTACTTCTGACTAAGCCTTTTGGGTTAGGGCAATTAGTTCTTGGCAAGTACTTTGGCGTGTATCTTTTGATTATCATAGCCCTAGTACCTAGTCTACTTTATGTTATCACCATCCAGGACATAAGCGCTCTTGATAGTAATATTGATATTGGAAGCACATTAGGTTCCTATATTGGATTATTTCTTTTGGCTGCTGGTTACGCAGCTATCGGACTTTTTGCTTCGTCCATAACAGCAAATCAAATAGTCGCTTTTTTATTCGCTATGTTCCTTTGTTTTCTTTGGTATTTTGGCCTAGACGGTATAGCAACTTTTCTACAAACTGGTACTCTTAGTACAGTCTTAGAAAACCTAGGTATGCAACTGCATTACGAACGCATTAGTCGTGGTGTACTAGACACCAGAGATGTCTTATACTTTGCTAGTTTCACAGCATTAATGCTTGGAATTACGATCGTTAACATGAAAAATTTAGCTTTAGCTAAAAAACTAAAAGCGACTGCACTCCTTGTAATGGGTATAATTGTCCTAAATGTTTTGGGTAGCAGTCTATATACCCGTTTCGATCTAACCGAAGATCATCGTTTTACTTTATCCAAAACGACAATCTCTTTGATAGAAAAAATAGAAACACCACTAGCTATAGACATCCTACTAGATGGAGATACCCCATCAGAGTTTAGACGTCTACAAGCAGAAACCCGACAATTACTAGAGAGTTTTAATGCCATAAACTCCAACCTCAAATTTACTTTCATTAATCCATTAGAGGACGATACGCATAGAGTAGAAATACTGGAACAACTACAACGACAAGGATTAAATCCCTTGGAGGTAAGTGTGCAAGAAAATGGAAAAACAGCACTAGAAGTAGTCGTACCTTGGGCATTAGCTTACTACAATAAACGAACGGAAAAGATACCATTACTAAAAAATGAATTAGGAGCAACCACCAAAGATCGGGTCAACAGTTCTGTTCAACAATTAGAATATGCATTTGCCGATGGATTACGTAAACTTCTATATACAAAACAAAAAAAGATTGCCATTCTCAAAGGAAATGGTCAATTGTCAGATGGCCATATTGCTGATATGGTTCGTAAGTTACAGGAATACTATTTTATTGGTGCCTTTACATTAGATTCTGTAGCGCAAGCTCCACAAAAAACACTTGCGGAGTTAAAAGAATTTGATCTAATAATTAACGCTAAACCTACAGAGGCCTTTAGCGAAGAGGAAAAATTTGTGTTAGATCAATTCATCATGAATGGAGGCAAATCGCTTTGGCTAACTGAGGCTGTAACAGTATCCAAAGACAGTCTTATGGGACGCTCCCAAGCAACGCTGGCGTACATGCAAGATCTACGTCTAAATGACCTATATTTCTCTTATGGCATACGCATCAATCCTATTATTATCAATGACCTATACTCGGCTCCTATTGTTTTGGCTTCTGGTCAAGGCAAAGAAACCCAATTCACCCCCTACCCTTGGTTTTACGCTCCTTTGGTAAAAAGCAAAAATAGACATCCCATTGTTACAAATATCGAAGGTGTCAAATTTGATTTTGCAAATCAAATAGATACCTTGAAAAATAGCATCAAAAAAACCATCTTATTGTCCAGTTCTCCAAAAAGTAAAAAAGAAGGAGTTCCTCGTCAAATAAAGCTCGATATTATCAAAAAACAACCTGACATTCTTACTTACAAAGATGGTAGTCAAAATCTAGCCGTTCTATTAGAAGGTAGTTTCAAATCTACGTACAAAAAACGTATCAAACCCTTTGACATTAGTGACCCCATAGAGGATAGCCATCCAACCAAAATGGTCGTCATTGCCGATGGAGATATTATCAAAAATGACTTACAACGGGGGCAACCTATGCCCTTGGGATATGATCGCTACACAGGAATGAGCTATGGAAACAAAGAATTCTTACTCAATGTTGCAAATTATCTTCTCGATGAATCAGGAATCATTAATGTACGCAGTAAAGAGATCGTTATTCCATTTTTGGATATGGAGAAAATGGCAAAAGAACGCACTACGTGGCAATTAGTTAACCTTATTTTTCCATTAATACTATTAGCTCTATTTGGGTGGTTATTTAATTTATTTCGAAAGAAAAAATATCAAAAAATATAGTTCATTTCTACAGAAATAACCTCTTATCGCAGTAAAAGTGTTAGCCATCTTACAAAATATTAATTTTTATTGTTTTAAATTTGCAAAAACAACTCACACAAATTATTATTTATTATGGCAAATCTAACTTTTTCTTCCTTTTTAAGGTCCATCAACAAGATACATCAAATTAAGTTCTATAGCTTTAGTTCCTAACGCTTATAGAGTAGTGTATTGTCGTGATCATGACTTTCAATTCTATTATTTTCAAGAAGCCTTTATTTATTCATTTTTATTGAAACCCTTTTGGGCTTCAATCTCAAAATGATAACTGTATTCAAAACCAATATCTTTTTTTTTGAATTGGATTCTTTGGAGAATAAAATAGTTTCAAAACTGATATTGATTCTTGATTATTAACTTAATCAGCATCAATTACAGATCGAATTACTATCCTTTTTCCATGACCAAAATAAAGAGATATTGAAAAATCACAAGAGCTAATCGGAGGTATTTAGTATTCAAAATCACAAATCACAAAACTAGGAATCCGAATAGTAGGACTGATCGCAACTCACTACTTTTCTTTACAAACAACAAAACCGTAAAACAACAACAAATCATTTTTAACCATTAACACACAAATTATTATGAATTTAAAATCAATCCTTTTTTTCACAAGTATTCTATTTACAGGGTTCTTCTCTCAAAATACCCAAGCCCAAAACACTGTTGGCGGACACTTTGGATTTGTCCAACCCTTAATAACTATTCAGGATGGAGAAACTTCTAATGGATTTGATCCGCATACCATTGGATTTCCAATGGGTATAACGGTTAGAAAAAGTGAAAAATTTGCCTTTGACCTAGAATTCGTTCCATTTATAAGTTCTAAGAAAAACGCCGATGGTGATGCTATTAGTGCTGTCAATGAACTCATCATACACCCGGGTCTATTATGGGGCATTGGCAACAAACTTACTTTTGGAAATAGACTTGCTTATGAAACTCAAAGCGGAAGATATGGAATTACCCCACTTTTGAATAAAGGTTTTCTGATTGGAAAAACAAATGTTTTTGCAGAATTTGTTTTACCACTGAGAGTCGGTAATGATCAAGAGATATCTGCTACTGCAGCCATACACTTTGGTTTCGGTTTCTAAGACAAGTTGATTATCTAAAGTATTTTCATAACAGCATTCATAAGTAAAAAAATGGCTTTTGTTTTACAGAAGTTTATTTCTAATTTTTTGAACAAGTATGCATTATGCTTATTACCTAAATTTTTAAACTATTTAATAAACACACTAATGAAAAAGACACTATCATCAATCGCCTTGACTTGTGTGACACTCCTCCTCTTGGTTGGGTGCCAACAAAAGCAAACTACAGAAGTTGCTACTACAGCTCCTGAGTCCAAAAAAAGTAAATGTCCATTCGGATTCACTCCAGAAGGTCCATCAGGAGGTCTCAATGTCAGTAACGATGGCAGAACCAATAAAGATTGGTGGCCCAACATATTAGATTTAAGCGTTCTAAGACAACATTCGTCCAAATCAGACCCTATGAGTGTAGGCTTTGATTATAAAAAACAATTCAATAGTCTAGATTATGCTGCTCTAAAAAAAGACCTAACGGCATTAATGACAGATTCACAAGACTGGTGGCCTGCAGATTACGGTCACTACGGAGGGCTTTTTATTCGAATGGCTTGGCATAGTGCTGGTACTTATAGAACTGGAGATGGTCGTGGTGGATCGCGAGAAGGACAACAACGTTTTGCTCCTCTAAATAGTTGGGCAGACAACGGAAATTTGGACAAAGCAAGACGACTTCTTTGGCCTATTAAGCAAAAATATGGAAGTAAAATTTCTTGGGCAGATTTAATGATTCTTACAGGAAATGTTGCATTTGAATCAATGGGTTTCAAAACTATCGGATTTGCAGGAGGTAGAGAAGATGTGTGGGAACCAGCAGACAATATCTATTGGGGATCAGAAACCGAAATGTTAGGTGATAATCGCTATACGGGTGATCGCGAACTTGAAAAACCTCTTGCAGCGGTTCAAATGGGACTTATATACGTAAATCCTGAAGGACCAAATGGAAAACCAGACCCTCTTGCTGCGGCAAAAGACATACGAGAAACATTTGGCAGAATGGGAATGGATGATGAAGAAACTGTAGCACTGATAGCTGGCGGGCATACATTGGGTAAAACACACGGAGCCGCTAGCGGTTCGCATTTGGGTGCTGCACCAGCAGGAGCAAGCATGGAAGAACAAGGTCTTGGCTGGAAAAGTGACTATGGTACAGGAAAGGGCAAAGATGCTATTACAACTGGATTAGAAGTTATCTGGACCGCTACTCCAACAAAATGGAGCAATACATTCTTTTCGAACCTATTTAATAACGAATGGGAATTAGTCAAGAGCCCAGGAGGAGCACATCAATGGCAAGCAAAAGATACCGGAGAAATATTCCCAGATGCCTTTGATGCTACAAAAAAGCACAAGCCAACAATGTTAACTACCGATCTTTCATTGAGAGTTGACCCTAGTTATGAGAAAATTTCAAGAAGATTTCTGGAAAACCCAGAGGAATTCAACAAAGCTTTTGCTCGTGCATGGTTCAAACTAACACATAGAGATATGGGACCAAAATCAACATATTTGGGTCCTGAGATTCCTAAAGAAGAGTTTATCTGGCAAGACCCTATTCCAACTGTTAATCACAAGCTTATAAATGCGCAGGATATTGCTGATCTAAAATCGCGTATCCTAGCAACAGAATTAACTGTAGGCGAATTAGTTGCTACAGCATGGGCTTCTGCTTCTACATATCGTAATTCTGATAGAAGAGGTGGTGCTAATGGAGCACGTATCCGATTAGAACCACAAAAAAACTGGGATGTTAATAACCCAAAACAACTGCATAAGGTTCTAACTGCTTTAGAAAAAATTCAAAGCGATTACAAAGCCAAAGGTAAAACAGTATCTATAGCTGATTTGATTGTATTAGGAGGTTCTGCGGCTATAGAAAAGGCAGCAAAAAAAGCCGGTTATCCAACCAAAGTACCTTTTACTCCAGGGCGTATGGATGCTTCTCAAGAACAAACTGATATCGATGCTATGAAACTACTAGAACCGATGGCAGATGGATTTAGAAATTATTTAAAAACGAAATACACATTGACCACCGAAGAATTACTTGTTGACAAAGCACAATTACTAACCTTAACCGTTCCAGAAATGACTGTTTTGGTTGGAGGTATGCGTGTTTTGAATACGAATTACAACAATTCTAAGAGTGGTATACTTACTAAAAATCCTGAGGTTTTAACAAATGATTTCTTTGTCAATCTATTGGATATGCGTACAGCTTGGAAGGCTGCTTCTGATACAAAAGAGAAATATGAAGGAAGAGATAGAGCATCTAAGGATTTGAAATGGACGGCTACCCGTGCAGATCTTGTTTTTGGATCAAACTCTGAATTAAGAGCCATAGCAGAAGTGTATGCAAGTAATGACGCAAAAGAGAAGTTTGTAAAAGACTTTGTTGCTGCTTGGGTAAAAGTAATGCAACTTGATCGTTTCGATCTAAAATCTTAATAACAGCTGCTGTATTTGAAAAACTCATACTGTATCTTCTATACACTAAAGAAGACCACCTGAGGATACTCAATTAATAGATAAGCGGATTAGATTCTAACCCATAAATTACACTAACCCATTCTTTATTTCTCAAATAAAGAATGGGTTTTCTTTTTAATTCCTTGCCTAGAAAAATTCTTTGCATTCAATAACGCTATCATTCAAACAATAATCACCAGCTAATGATTCGCTACTTTAACGACCATTCTTTTACCAAAAAAACAAGCTAGAACCACGGACAATTACTTGAACTTTATCGCTTGGACTAGCAAAAAACAGTTCAAATTACTGTAGGCTACAATTACGTTTCAAAATGATGTTTCATAGAAAAAACAACACATTAGATAATGCTCCATAACACCACAAATATCACAAAAACCTCCTGCATATTTGCGAATATTATTTTTCCAAAAATTTATATATCAAAAGGACGTGAAGCCTTGGTAGCATGTACTACTCCATTAAATTACGTTAAATACAATTCTCTTCTGTTTTTGAACAAACATAACTTTGGTCAATAACTCCCCTTCCATTGTTAATAACTATGTTTTTAGGGATGCGCTTATCCTAGCATATTAAAATTATATTTGTGCTAGTAACACCACAAAACATAAAAGCAGCACATGAAATTTATCGTATCAAGCTCTTACCTATTAAAACAGTTACAAGTATTAGGCGGGGTGATTAATAGTAATAATACTCTTCCTATATTAGATAATTTTTTGTTTGAACTAGACAAAGATTCTTTGACTATTTCTGCATCAGACTTGGAAACCACGATGTCTGCAAAAATCGCTGTCGAATCAGAAGATGACGGAGTGATAGCTGTTCCGGCAAAATTACTATTAGAAACCTTAAAAACGTTTCCTGAGCAGCCCTTGACTTTCCTCTCTGAGGATAATAATATTATAGAAATTAGCTCTAATCATGGTAAATATGCCTTGGCCTATGCAAATGGTGAGGAATTTCCAAAAGCTGTAGAACTAGAAGACCCTAGTAAAACACCCATACATGGTGATGTATTAGCTACAGCTATTAGCAAAACAATTTTTGCAACAGGTAATGATGATTTACGACCTGTAATGAGTGGTGTATTTTTTCAATTTAGTACAGAAAGCTTGACATTTGTCGCTACAGATGCTCATAAATTAGTAAAATATACACGAGATGATCTAAAGGCTTCGCAAAATGCCGAATTCATAATGCCCAAAAAACCTTTGAATTTATTAAAAGGTATTTTGGCAGGAACGGACAGCGAGGTATCAATCGAATACAATGAATCAAATGCGCGATTCACCTTTGATGACACCCAATTAATCTGTCGCCTGATCGATGGAAAATATCCGAATTACGAAGCTGTTATTCCAAAAGAGAATCCCAATAAACTCACCGTTGATAAGAGTTTGTTTATGAACTCGGTTCGTAGAGTTTCTATTTTCTCTAACAAAACAACACATCAAATTCGGCTAAAAATAGCTGGAGCAGAACTCAATGTCTCTGCAGAAGATATCGATTTCTCTAATAAGGCCGAGGAACGCCTTACTTGTGATTATCATGGTGATGACATGGAAATTGGATTCAACTCTAGATTTTTGAGTGAAATGCTTAATAATCTAACAGCATCCGAAGTACAGCTAGAAATGTCCTTACCAAATCGTGCTGGAATCTTGACACCTATCGATGGACTTGATGAAGGTGAAAAAATCACTATGCTTGTTATGCCTGTAATGCTTAACAGCTAATATCCTACATCCAAGTATACTCCTAGTTTAGTGTTGTCACTGTAAAGAACTTTAAAACTATTTATAGTGACAACACCTATTATAACATTCTCATAGGTTTTATACACCAGTACATTCCTACTCTTCTTTTTCTTATCTTTATAGTATTCCTTTTTCTACAAAGTGCTAAATACTAAAAATTATGAAAAAATTAAGATTTGCGTACGTGCTGGTCAGCATAATCGCTCTAATTATTCTTGCGTGCACTAATAAAGAGATCAAATTAGTCACTAATGTAAATCTAGATTTTGATCAAGAAATAATTGATGACGGCTTTGTCAACGAACTACTTCCCTCAACAATTATTATCACCCCAGAAGCTTTCCTTCCTGAGTTTGAATATTATTTTAGCTATGAGGTATTAGATGGACAAGGTGTATTTATAAATTCTGACGAAACTGAACTCCCAGCTAATGAAAACATCATTTTGGTCAAAGAGGAAACGGAAACTAATTTTACTCTCAACATCCAATACAAAGGCTTATCATCAGGAAATCATCGTATCAAAGTTACTGCTGGCGATAATTTTGATAAAAAAATAACCACAGTTCTCAATTATACCATTAAAGACATTCCTGTAGTATGGACTGCAACAACCCCTACTGATCAAGTAGTACTTGGTGATACAACCCTAGCAACTATCACTCTACAAAATAATATTGATACTCCAATTTCTTTTGAACGCTCTTATACCTTTGCTCAAGGATCTGGACAACTCTTGGATTCTAGCGGAGCTACAATACAACTTGGACAAACCGAACCCATAACTCCTGGCGTATATCAAATTACAATAGCACCAACACAACTTGGAACCAATAGTATTAATTTCAACCTAGAAGATAGCAATGGACAACAGCTAGTTGCAACTATTACTCTTACGGTAGTAGAAGAAAACACTAACCTCCCCCCAACAGCAACCATTACCGCTACACCATCAACAGGTACTGCTCCATTGAACGTGCAATTCACTGCCAATGCCACAGATCCAAACTCAGATGACACCTTATCCTATAATTGGGATTTTGGTGATGGAAATACCTCTACAGAAGCCAACCCAATACATCAATATCTCACAGCAAGCACCACACCCTACAATGTGACACTAACAGTTTCGGATGGGACGGACGACGGAACAGCAACAACTACGATCACTGTGAACACAACTACCAGTACTAACACTCCTCCAACAGTAACTATAGCAGCAGATCCAACTAGCGGGAATGCTCCTTTGACCACCAACTTTACCGCTACCGTTACTGACCCAGATGATGGAGCTGTTTTTACCTATAATTGGGATTTTGGTGATGGAAATACCTCTACAGAAGCCAACCCAATACATCAATATCTCACAGCAAGCACCACACCCTACAATGTGACACTAACAGTTTCGGATGGGACGGACGACGGAACAGCAACAACTACGATCACTGTGAACACAACTACCAGTACTAACACTCCTCCAACAGTAACTATAGCAGCAGATCCAACAAACGGGAATGCTCCTTTGACCACCAACTTTACTGCTACCGTTACTGACCCAGATGATGGAGCTGTTTTTACCTATAACTGGGATTTTGGTGATGGAAATACCTCTACAGAAGCCAACCCTACACATCAATATCTCACAGCGAGTACCACACCCTACAATGTGACACTAACAGTTTCGGATGGGACGGATGACGGAACAGCAACAACTACGATCACTGTGAATACACCAAATGCCTCTCCTACAGCGGTAGATGACAATGTAAGCACTACCTTAGATAAAGGCATCAGTATTTTAGTTCTTGATAATGACACGGATCCAGAGAATGACCCACTAATTATTACCGACACCAGTTCTCCGAATAATGGAACAACAATGTTATCAGGACCTGGCATTTCTTACCAACCCAACTCTGGATTTACAGGACAAGACACCTTTACTTACACTATTAATGATGGAACTACAGGAAATAATGCAACAGCTACGGTTACAGTTCTTGTTAATCCTCCACCAAACACTGCTCCAATAGCTATTGATGACACTGCTACAGCAACTCAAGGAGATGCAATAAATATTAGTGTATTGTCTAATGACTCTGACCCTGATACAGGAGACATACTATCAATTGACTCTGTAAGCAACGCACTCAATGGAACAGCCACAGATAATGGAAATGGCACCATACGCTATGTATCCAATCCTACATATCAAGGTAATGACACCTTTAATTACACTATAACAGATGGTAACCTGACTGCTACTGCAAGTGTCACTATTGAGGTAAGTCCTCCGGATACTGAACTTATCATTACATCTGACACTAATTCTGGTATTATCCCTTTTTCTGTCAATTTTTCCTCCAATGAAGATCCAACAAGAGACATCACCTTTAAGTGGGATTTTGGTGATGGCAACACCTCTACAGAAGCAAATCCTAGGCATGAATATACTTCCGATGGTAGTTTTACTGTAACACTAGAGGTACTTGATGAGATTTCACGCACCACCAGTAACAGCATTACAATAACAGCCTCGGCTGCACTTAATCAACTACCAACAGCTATAATTAATCTCGGATTAAGTGAGGGAGATGGAGCACCAGATCTACTCAATTTTGATGCTCGTGGCTCCTCAGATTCGGATGGTACAATTGTAGAATATCAATGGGATTTTGGTGACCCAACATCTACTGATAACACCAGTACCAAAACCGATGACTCCACTATAGGTCACACCTATAACACTCCAGGAAAATATACCGTTACACTAATAGTAATAGATAATGATGGTGGCACAAATACTACTACAGAATCTATTACTATCACTGAAGCAAATAGACCTCCAGTTGCTAAGGATATCTCTAGAAATGTTAGCTATAATGCATCCATAAAATTAACTATTCCCGATCTAGCATCAGATCCCGATATACAAGATACACTTATCATAAAATCAATAGAACCATTAATAACAGAAAATGGTAGCTCTACTATTGAAACCGATACTGAAACTAACCAACAATTTATCCAATACAATGCTCCAACAAACGGTACTGACAAAACCATTAGCTTTAACTTTGTAGTAGAAGACACCAAAGGTAACACAGCAACTGGCACCATCACCATCAATTTGATAGATGGTCTTATTACCAATCCTGATTGTGCCGAAAAATCTTGTTCTGGAGGTAATGTTTGGGTAGCATGTAATTGTCGTTGTGGTTCTCCACAAGAAGCTTGTCAATAAAACAATTGTATTTTCATCCTTTAAGTGACACCATACAAAATGCAATTATAATTAAAGTAGTCTGAAAATTTTTCATTCCTTAAACTACAAACCTTAAAGATATCAAGTAGTTATGGTTTCATTTTTTAATAAAAAAAGCAGAAATAAAGAAATCATATCAGTTAAAATGTAATTGTAGGCTAAAATAATTGAACTATTTTTCGCTAGTTTGAGCTTTAAAATTCAAGCATAGCCTTAGCTACGATTTAATTTTTTAGCTAAAAAATAGTAGAAAAAGAACAAATCAATATGCAACATTTGATACTTCATTGAATAACAAAACACAAACTATTGATAGGTATTATATAGACAAAAGCCTTGACAATAAAAATCAGGGCTTTTGCACCAATTATCTTTTTGGATGTACTTCAATCAAATATTTTATATGAGAGTTTTAGTCTCAAATTTTAAGTACTATTCACTATTCAAAAATACCGTAAAGATTTTGATGACATCATTTTACCTTCCTTATAGTAGTAAAAAATAGCACATTAAGTTATACCATTTGTTGTTTATTACCAAACTACAACACCTTCAGTTTTGCAAATCGCAATAAGAGTTTTTTGATCCCTCCATTTTCAAAATTGATTTCAGCTTTTTTATCTTGACCTGAGCCTTCAATTTTCAGAATTCTCCCCTTACCAAAACGCATATGTTCAACAAAAGTCCCTGACACCAATTCGTCACCAAACAAACTAGCTGCTGCCTTGGGCTCTTCGTCGCCCGATGTCCCAGGACGAAGTTTACGTAATTTGCGTAACTGTGCTTCGGTAGGCTTGTGAGATGGCGGAGGTGTTCCTGTTGTAGGTTTTCGGAGTCGTAACTTACTCTTGTCCACTTCGCCAAAAATATCTGAATCAATCAATGGCTTGTAACGATAACTCTCTATAGGCGTTATATAATCCAAAAACTCATCATTGATCTCTTCTATAAAACGGCTAGGCTCTGCATCCACTAATTTTCCCCAACGATATCTAGATTGCGTATAGGTCAAATACGCTTGTTTTTCGGCACGTGTTAGTGCAACATAAAACAAACGCCTTTCTTCTTCTAGCTCGCTACGCGTATTCATACTCATTCCTGACGGAAATAGATCTTCTTCCATCCCTACAATATAGACATACGGAAACTCTAACCCCTTGGCTAAATGTATTGTCATCAATGCCACACGATCATCATCTCCGGTATCATTATCTAAATCTGTAGCAAGCGCCACATCTTCCAAAAATTCTGCTAGATTTCCAGTTGCTCCGTCTAACTCTCGTTGTCCTTCTACAAAGTCTCTAATACCATTCAATAACTCTTCGATATTTTCAATCTTGGCTATTCCCTCTGGTGTCCCATCTTTTTTGAGTTCTTGTAACAAACCTGTTTTCTTCGCCACAGTTTCGGCCAACACAAAAGCATCTGATGTCGAATTTGTAATCTGAAAATGTTTGATCATATTCATAAAATTCTGAAGCTTCGTTTTGGTACCGTTATTGATTTTTAAATCAATTTTATCCAAATGCTCTAATACCTCAAAAATCGAACGTTTGTAATGATTAGCCGCAAGAACCAACTTATCTATGGTAGTTTGTCCAATACCTCTTGCAGGATAATTAATCACCCGTTTTAGTGCCTCCTCATCCTGGGGGTTAATAATAATTCTGAGATACGATAGGATATCCTTAATTTCTTTTCGTTGATAAAATGATAACCCACCATATATCCGATATTTGATATCACGTTTGCGCAAGGCATCCTCCATGGCGCGAGATTGCGCATTGGTACGATATAGAATTGCAAACTGATTATTACCTAATTGGTGTTGCATTTGATTCTCAAATATAGAACTTGCAACATAACGTCCCTCATCTCCATCTGTCAACAATCGGTTTACAATAATCTTTGGTCCATCATCATTAGCAGTCCATACAACCTTATCTAATTTTGTTTTATTCTTATCAATTATCGAGTTTGCTGCTTCTACAATATTTTTGGTAGAACGATAATTCTGTTCTAATCGGTACATCTCTACATTATCGTAATCTTTTTGGAAGTTGAGGATGTTATTAATGTTAGCACCTCTAAATGCATAGATACTCTGAGCATCGTCCCCAACCACACAAATGTTCTGAAATTTGTCCGACAAGGCCTTTACAATCAAATACTGCGAGTGATTGGTATCTTGATACTCATCCACCAATATATAGCGGAAACGATTTTGATACTTGGCTAATACTTCTGGAAAGCGATTCAGGAGTTCATTTGTCTTGAGCAATAGATCATCAAAATCCATAGCTCCTGCCTTGAAACAGCGGTCAACATAATTTTCATAAATTTCTCCCATCCGAGGGCGTTTTGCCATGGCATCTGCCTCTACCAAATCAGCATTCTGAAAATAGGCTTTGACCGTAATCAAACTATTCTTATACGAAGAAATCCGAGAATACACTTGCTTATACTTATACACATCCTTATCCAACCCCATCTCTTTGATAATAGAGGCGATCAAACGTTGCGAATCTTGTGTGTCATAAATGGTAAAATTAGAAGGGTATCCTAATTTATCTGCTTCAAAGCGTAGCATTTTGGCAAAAATCGAATGAAACGTTCCCATCCACAAATTCTTGACCTCACTAGATCCTACAATATCGGCAATACGTTTTTTCATCTCACGTGCTGCTTTGTTTGTAAAAGTCAGTGCTAAGATGTTAAACGGATCCACTCCTTTGTGCATTAAGTAAGCAATACGATACGTAAGTACACGTGTTTTTCCGGATCCGGCACCTGCAATAACAATCAACGGACCATCTACATGAATTGTAGGGGCTAATTGTGCTTCATTTAATTGACTAAGATATTGTTCCAAATTTTCTTCTCTTTTGCGCTTCTTATAACATGGAAAATTAAACAAACCATTTTTCAATCAAAAACTTAAGACACTTATTTTATAAACAAATTTTGTCGTTATATATTTCCAACATATTTCTCACTCAACTTAAAAAACACAGTTTTTTAGTAATCAGTAGTTTTAGTTTTTTTTTGAAAATCAAATTTGCATCACCCAATCAAATATGTCGGTTTAGATCTATTTGTTGAAAATCCATACCACACCCCAAAGAATGAAGCTTTGCTTTTTTTGAAAAAACTCCTACCTCCATCCCGATATGTCCGTATACTTATGAGAACCTCTGTAATTGACCACATCATGATGTGGCTTAAACTTTTTTCAATTTGGTACAAAAAAACACTTCCATTCATCAAAAAATGCTTGTCAGTACTAGATGCGCCTCCTCCCTTCTGATCAATCCTACTAACATCAAAAGCATTGACAACTCCCATGAATGCAAACACTATTTTTTGATACTATTCTATTAAAAAATCGACAAAAACAACTGTTTTACAAAACATTAAACCAAAAATATTCATGTAAAATTAGGTCAAACGCCCCTAGTGTATAAGGTCATTCCCCTCTACGTAATTCGAACAAAACAAACCAACTTTGCTTTGCAGACTACAGACAACACCAAATAATTGATAGAAATCATATCCCATCCTCATTCTATCATATTCAAAACAATTTTATACCTAAAAACACGGTAGCCGAAAAGTGATCAGAGTAGGCCTTTAAAAAATAAAATAAAATGGAAACTAAAAAAGAAAACAAGTCTTTACTGAATGAGTTCACTAAAGAATTAAAGATTATTCCTGAGATTTTAATTACTGCATTAATTAAAAACGCAGATGATGAAGATGAAAAACACATTATCAACTCCATATCAACCACATTAAAAAAACAGTTTGGAGAATTATCAAATTCTATCAATGCGTTGGCTCTAAAATCAACAAAACAAGAATCCGCAGAAATGGAACAGTTACTTATCTCTTCTGCTGCGCTAGATGTCACCCAAAGTCTCAAATTAGGACTACCCAGTATCGGTTCTTTATTTGGCAAACTAGGACTTCAAGAAATAATTTTTGCTATCAAAAAAATCATAAGAGCTCTTTTTGGCAAAAAACTACCGTCTTGGCTGGATACCGTTCTGAACATCATTGATGAAATTATAAATATGTTGTTTGGAGGAAATTCTGCAAAAACCAAAAATATCTTATCAATGGCAGAACAAAACTTTATCAAAGAGATAACATTGGTTGCAAAACTTAACCAAATCAATTTCCAACAAGATAATGATGATGATGAATACTAAGTAGTCTTTTATAGAAAATAATAATCTTACTACAACTGAATAATAGGAAGTTTCAATAGCTTAACTCAGGGCTTCCTATTATTTTTCCTAAATTCTTTTATTCCATACAGTTTGATTTTTTTAATTTCCTAAAAAATACCTAAACCTCACCATGTATGGCAAACTTTATACTTATAAGGTTATTATACCCTATCAACAATGCCTTCTTTTGTCAAATTTAGAAAACATACAACATCCTAATAAATCTCTTTCACATATCCCAGCAACCTCTTTATTCATTACATCCTACACGAAACAATAAAAACTGGCCACACTGCTTTTTGCTACATTGCTTTGATTTTTACGGTAGAACTGGTTTTCTTCTATTGATTAGATTAGAAATTTTCTTAGCTTTGATTCCCTGATACCATTTGTAATTTGAAATTACCTAAAAAATACATGGATGTTTTTTCTTTATAAATATAGAGAAAACGAAAAGATACAAGCACAACGGCACACGCTATTGATTGGACAGCAAACTTTTGTTTTGGGTAATAATTTCTAAAAAAACTCAGAGGTACTAACTTATTACAACCGGAGCCATTTTTTTGCAACAGATCAAATAAGGTCTGTTCTTTAATGGTATAGCGAACAAGAATCAATACTATCATGAAATTTGAAACCCTACTCATAAGCATTCTAATACTAACACTAAACTCTTGTCGTAATGATGCTCCAAGAGAAACAAAACCCAATATTGTCTTAATAAATGTTGATGATATGGGCTGGAAGGATCTTGGGTTTATGGGGAGTAAATATTACGAAACGCCGAATATTGATCACCTAGCAAGCCTGGGTATGGTGTTTATGAATGGATATGCCGCATCAGCAAATTGCGCACCCAGTAGAGCCTCTCTAATGACAGGAAAATGGACTCCTCGTCATGGAATCTATACCGTGAATTCGTCTGAACGCGGGGCCTCCAAAGATCGAAAAATCATACCCACAAAAAACACTAGGTTGTTATCCAAAAATCATCAGGTCATTCCACAAGTCCTACATGAGAATGGTTACATCACCTGCCATTCTGGAAAGTGGCATCTGAGTAAAAACCCTATTGAATTTGGATTTGATATAAATATTGGAGGTGGCTACAATGGGCTTCCAAAAAGTTATTATCCACCCTATAAGAACGTAGATCTGGAAGGAGCTAAAGATCAACATCTAACCGATTTGATAATGGAGAAGACCTTGAAAATTCTAGACACCGTGCAACACCCGTTCTTTCTCAATTATGCTCCCTATGCTGTACACACACCAATACAGCCAATACCAGAGTTATTGAAAAAATACCAGCAAAAAACTCCTTGGAAGGGACAAGGAAATCCAGAATATGGTACTATGGTAGAAAACTTGGACAGAAACATTGGATTATTGATCGCAAAACTAAAAGAAAAAAAACTCTTTGATCACACTTTTATCATCTTTACTTCTGATAATGGTGGGTTATATGGTATAACCCAACAACAACCGCTAAGAGCTGGTAAAGGAAGTTACTATGAGGGAGGTATTCGTGAACCATTTTTCTTTGTAATGAAAAATAGAATAAAAGCAAACTCTACAAGCAATATACCCATCACTAATTTGGATATCTTTCCGACGATCCTAGAAATTGCCAACATCAATAATACCACCTCCTTAGAACTTGATGGTACAGCACTCGCTCCTGTACTCGAAGAAAAAGTAACGCAACTGGATCGTCCTCTGTTTTGGCATTTCCCGATCTACTTGCAAGCATATAATGTTGATGATAATGAAAATCGTGATCCATTATTCCGAACACGTCCAGGCTCTGTAGTACTTTACAAAAATTGGAAGCTCCACTATTATTTTGAAAATAAAGAAATAGAACTTTACGACTTGGTCAAGGATATTGGTGAGAGAACGAATCTCGCTGTAAAAGAACCTGAAAAAACAGAAGAAATGTTGAGATATCTAAAAAATTGGTGGAAGGAAACAAATGCACCTATTCCTAGTCAATTAAACCCCGATTATCAGGATATACTTCAATAAGGGGTTTAGTTTCTTTGATCAATTGAAGTGTTTTTTTGTTCCTTTTCCTGCATAAGTTCAAAGATAACTTTTATTACAATGTAATGGAATACTTAAGAAATCACTTTTTACTATAAATGCGATTATTAGAGATTCAATCAGTTATTTTTCTTTTTAGTCAGTCCACAAATAATATTAACCATAAAAGTTAATTGTTCAGCAATTAGTATCAAAATCATTAAGGTGATAACTAAACTCAAATTGTTGTTGAATTTATAATCCATAATTTCAGTTCGATAAAACTTGGTTAAAACCCATACAATTAAAGTTCCTCCAAACGTTAATCCGATGTGAACCCAATTTAACCGCTTCGATAATTTTCTATCAACTTTTTGCATAATCCAATATCCGAATCCAATTATTGCAAAGAGTATAGAAATCATTATTGAAAAATCCAAATAATTCATTACAAAATAACTATCACGAACGTTGATATCAAATACATTATCTCTACTCAGAATTCCAATAATAATTATTTTAGGAATTGAGATGAAAAAAATCAAATGTGGATTTTTAATTAATTTGTTCATTCAACTTCTCAAATACCTCTTTTAAGTTTTTAGACCGTCTAATAACTATAATAACAACTATTGCTTACCTTAAGGGGTGTTATGTTTTGTTATAGAGTGTGTATATACCCAGCATGAGTATCTATTATTAACTGAAAGGTAACTAATTAATATAAAGGATGCAAGTACCTTATGGACAGCGATAACAGTATAAACCTTCTGTAAGTTGTAAGCTGGTTTATTGCGGGATATGCAGCGAAGGCAGCGAGACTACAAAACTCAAATACAAACAGCAAGTCCATGGCATTACGCCCATACAGGATCATCATGGTCTCAGTCAAAATAATTAAAGTAAAATAGCATTATTTGTAAGTCTTGTACTTACTACAGCCTTTATCACCTTTGTGTTGAGCAGTGCAACGACGAAAAAACCAAGGTGGTAGTACATCTAAAATTTTACGAATTAGTGGCGTATTAGTATTTTTAGTTCGCCTGAAGAGCCCCACAAAATGTATTTCTAAAGTCCAATTCTAAAATACGGGATTCTCAGGCTACTTTTTTTAAATAAACTTTCGGATAGTTGTGATTAGAAATCTAATTTGATAAAATGTTGACTTTTTTTTGGATTTTTATTTTTAATTAAAAATCTAGAATTCAAATTTTTGTGTTTATGTGAGAAGAAATAGGGTGAATAAGTGAGAAATGTTAGGGGTAGGGTATTTATTTTTTCAAGCGTTTAATAATAAATTAATTTTGATTAGTATTTATAAATGCTATTTGGCGTAACCTGAAAAGCCAATAAAATAGAGTAGGGAACAACAAAACACAAATACAAAAAAAAACATGAAAAATTTAATGACAATGGTTGCTGCTTTAGCAATCACATCTGTAGCAAGTGCGCAATTGAGATGTACAGTAACATTTCCATGTGGAACTAGAGATTATGTATCTGAGAGAGGGGTACGTCCTTCTTTTCAAGGTGATAAAGTAATCATTACTGATAGAAGTACTGGCGAAATTGTAGATACCATTGATTGTGGACAGGTAACTACCTCCAGTACTACAACATTACCAACACAAACTCGTACTGCTAATATTGGACCACTAAATGTAACTGCTATAATTGATGTTGAAAGAACAAGAAGCGGTTCAAGTGGAGGACTTAATACTTCATGTAACCCTGTTGATCAACCTGAACCAGTAGCGACTCCAGCACCAGCAGCAACTCCAGCACCAGCAGTGACTCCAGGAGTAGTAGTGACTCCACTAGGAGGAACAGTAACCGATGATGCAGGATTTGTTTCTTCATTTTTAAGGAGATTACAGTCTCGTATTCCTGGTTTTCAGTTGAGAGGAAATACAAATCTTAATATAAATGGTCAACGTTTCTTTGTGGAGGATGCAGCAGGATTAGCAGCAGATCCAAGTACAGCACCGGCTCCAGTTGCATTACCTTCAATTCCAGCATCTGTTCCAGTTGAAACTCTAGCACCAGTTGCAGCACCAGTTGCAGCTCCAGCTCCAGGATCAATTATAACTTCAGGTACAGGTCCACAAAGTGTTAGCATTGATGAATCATCAAGTAATCAAAGAGGTAGCGTTGGTATTTCAGGTAATCTCAGTTTACCTAATGGAGGGACAATTATCGCAACTCCAGTTCTTGAACAAACTCCAACTCTTAATCGTGCAAGTTTAAATGTAACAATTTCTTCTCTTCCTGTGACAAATAATTAGTCGCTAAAAAGTAGAAAATTTAATTTGTGATAATGTCTAGATTTTATCTACATATTTTTTGAGAGTCAAATTATAGAAAAATGTATAATTTGGTTTGATTCAAAAATTAAATAAGATATTTTCTTAAAAAAAGGACTATTTGGAAATGATTTTTCAAATAGTCCTTTTACTTTTCCTTTTCAATCTTGTGTATTATATTCATTTTATGCATTAACACTACTATAATGCGGTTTTAATCTATAAAAAAACCTTAAAACAAATAAGTTTGATGATGTTTTGATGTTCAAAATCCTGATTTTGTAACGTTACTATAATTTATCGGATGCTATTCCTGATCGTAAAACGACTTGGCATTTCAATGAGCCCTTGTCAGATCAAGGTCTTGTTCAGGAGTTATTTGATTTGTATGCCAATCAACTAAAAAATTTAGGGTTAGTTTATCAATGAAGGAAAAATCGTTGATGCTAGTTTTGTTGAAGCTCCACATCAATCCAATAGTCGTATGAGAACAAAAAGATAAAAAAAGGTCATGGTCGTGAACTATGAAATGGATAAACCCAACAAAAAGAGGCAAAAAAATCTTAATCTTTCTTTCCGGTAAATTCAAGCAACAAATGCTATGCATTTGACCTCCCATATGTTTCGAAAAACTCAACTCATCCCATCATTGTAGGGAACGAGTACAAAGATTGAAACAAAAAAATATACACATCAAAAACTCAATTAATTAAAATAAATTATAAGAGTTTTATAAAAACCAACATAAAACAAGAAAAGTAAAAAATTGATCCCAAAAATCAGTTTTAAACAGAAAAACTAGTTTTTAGAGGTATCCTATAGACAAATTAACGTATTGCTATAGATGACGTAACATAATTAATTCTACATTTAGGGATTTTAATTAGTATTACAACTAGAGCTAACTAAATCGGTCTAGCTAATTAATCAATTACCTATGAAATGTATTGTCATTCTTACAAGTTTTCTTTGCCTTTGTATAACAGGAATGAGTCAGCAAATCAATCTGGTTGCTCCGCTGCCAGATGTGATTCAAGAATCATCGGGATTACTATATTTGAATGGAAAAATTATAACACATAATGATTCGGGTGGCAAAGCTGTATTATACGAATTAGACCACCTATCAGGTGCTGTAATTCGCAAGGTGACTGTTAGGAATGCTACAAATATAGACTGGGAAGACCTTTGTCATGACGACACTTATATATACATTGCTGATATTGGAAATAACAATGGTACGAGAACTGACCTAAAAATCTACCGCATTGCTATTTCGGACTACTTTTCTACTATAGACAATACTGTTACGGCAGAAATTATTTCTTTTCGTTACTCAGATCAAACAGATTTTAGTTCCAAACCATTAGCTACAAATTTTGATGCTGAGGCATTAATTTCTAGGAATGACAATCTTTATATTTTCACTAAAAACTGGAAGGATAACAACACAAATATTTACGAACTCCCAAAAACCGTTGGGACTCATCAAGCATCCAAAACTGGCAGTATTGATTCGCAAGGGCTCGTAACAGGAGCTACATTCAACTCAATTGATCAGACAGTTACGCTTTCGGGTTATACTTTTTCTGAGTCCTTTATCGTAGAAATTAGCAATAGTACTAATAATACATTTTCTAATGGAATCGTGCATCGATACCCTCTTCAAATACCATCAGGCTTCTCCTATCAAGCAGAAGGTATTGTATATATACATAAAAATGAGTATTACTTAACCTCTGAAAAAAGTTTTTCTGGAAACGCTGGCCTTTTTACACTTGATTACGATAATACTTTAGGTATTAATACTATCAAAAAAAACTCCCAAATCATTTATCACACTCCATCTACTCATATGATTCACACATCGTATAAGGAATTAGCAATTATTGAAATCTATGACATACACGGACGTTTACAAAAAACCTCCACAAAAACGCAAATTCCCATAGCCGATCTAAGCCAGGGCATCTATGTCATTATCCTCAAAAATATGAAAGGAATCCCCCAATTATCAAAAAAAGTAATTGTGCATTAATGTAGGATACTACAGAACACAAAGTGACAATTCCATACGCGCACCTCATAACAGTCTCTATTACATCACTGAAATAAACCCTTTTATCGATATTAAAAAACTCTTTATCGATTTTACGTACTAATTTTATATAAAACACTTTCTAAAGTATCAATTAAAAAACGTATTTTAGAATACCTAATACAAAATAAAAATAAAATAATGTCTGGAATTTTAGATTTACTCAATAGTCCAATCGGAAAACAACTTATTAATGGCGTAAGCCAACAAACGGGGCAACCAGCTGATAAAACTTCTGGTTTACTAAGTATGGCCATGCCTGTTCTTATGGGAGCTATGCAGCGTAATGCCGCTACACCAGACGGCGCAGCTGGATTACTTGGTGCATTGTCAGGAAAACATGGTAATGGCGGAATTCTTGATAACTTAGGTGGACTATTTGAAGGAGGCGTAGATGATAATGTAAAACAAGATGGTGCGGGCATTCTAAACCACATTTTGGGAAGCAAACAAGCTGGTGTAGAAAACGCGCTCAGTCAAAAAACTGGCATGGACACAGGAAGTATAGGTAATGTCCTCAAGGTAGCAGCCCCTATACTAATGGGATTCTTAGGCAAACAAGCATCTCAAAACAATGTAACCGATGCCAATGGACTTTCTAGTATGCTAGGAGGCATGTTAGGTGGTGGTACAGGATCAAAACAACAATCATTAATTGAGTCGTTCTTGGATGCTGATGGTGATGGAAGTATTTTGGATGATGTTGCCGGAATGGTACTTGGCGGAGGAAAAGGAAGTAGTGGCGGAATTGGTGGACTTCTTGGTGGTCTTTTTGGAAAATAATACCATTCATAAAACAATAACAGACTAATAATTAGCTTCTTTGCTTACTCAAACTAGCGAAAAATAGTTTAATTATTTTGACCTACAAATACACTTTAACTGGTATAATCTCCGTTGAGGTTTTGTCTCAAAATATCCACAAAAAATTCCCGCAATTCTAAAGATTGCGGGAATTTTTTTTATTCTCCCCTCCTATTTTATACCATTCAAAAATTTAATTACAAGCTAATACTACCAAATTAGCCATATAATGTCGCATATCGCCTTGTTCTTTTTTCCATCTAATGCCTTGTTCATATATTCGATAGCTAAGGTTATGGAATATAATCACGGTGTTTTACCTAAAAACATAACAGTTTCACTAATAATAATTTACACACCTAAACTGTATAAGGAGGAAGGTTTTTAAATAGTGTTTTGTATTTATATGCAAAACACTATTTAAAAACCTTCCTCCTTATTATTTAAATTAATGATTTTACTATTTTAAAAATCATTAACAGCGTTACGGCTATGCTTAAATTTTATAATTTCAATTATTTTGACCTACAAGTAGTACATTTTAACTGGTATTATTGTATTCTAGAAGACGATTTAAACTGCTTCCCCCATAGCTTCAGCTACAGCAGCAGATAGTCTTTTATATGTTCCATTTTCTAGTCGCTCTCTAATTGCTGAGAACGCATCCAAGGTTATTTCTACATCTTCTAAAGTATGTGTAGCTGTTGGTATCAAGCGTAATAATATTAACCCCTTTGGAATTACAGGATAGACTACAATAGAACAAAAGATTCCATAATTCTCACGAAGATCTTTTACCAATGCCATTGCTTCTGGAATACTTCCTTTGAGATACACTGGTGTCACACAACTTTGTGTAGTTCCTATATTAAATCCACGTTCTTTAAGACCACTTTGTAATGCGTTTACATTCTCCCATAATTTGGCCTTCAGCTCTGGCATTGTACGTAGCATATCCAAGCGTTTCAAAGCTCCAACAACTAATTGCATTTGCAAAGATTTTGCAAACATCTGAGACCGCAGATTATATTTCAAGAAATCCATGATTTCTTTATCCCCTGCAATAAATGCTCCTGTACTTGCCATAGACTTAGCAAACGTTGCAAAGTACACATCGATATCATCTTGTATACCCTGTTCCTCTCCAGCACCAGCTCCTGTAGCTCCAAGTGTTCCAAAACCGTGAGCATCGTCTACAAACAGACGGAAATTATATTTTTTCTTTAGCGCTACGATTTCTTTTAACCTTCCTTGCTCTCCACGCATTCCAAAAACACCTTCAGAAATCAATAGAATTCCTCCACCCGTTTTCTCTGCCATTTTGGTAGCTCTCATCAGGTTTTTTTCGATGCTCTCCATATCATTGTGTTTGTATGTAAAGCGTTTTCCTTGGTGTAGTCGAACCCCATCGATAATACAGGCGTGGGCATCTACATCATATACGATAACATCATACTTATTTACCAAAGCATCAATTGTAGAGACCATACCCTGATAACCAAAGTTAAGAAGGTAAGCAGCTTCTTTTTTCACAAACGCTGCTAATTCATTTTGCAACTGCTCATGCAAATCTGTATGACCACTCATCATACGAGCTCCCATTGGGTACGCTGATCCATAAGCCAATGCCGCTTCGGCATCTACTTTACGTACTTCTTCATTATTTGCAAGGCCAAGATAATCATTGATACTCCACGTGATTACTTCTTTGCCTTGAAATTTCATTCTATTTGATATCGGCCCTTCTAATTTGGGAAAAACAAAATAGCCTTCTGCCTGATCTGCCCATTTCCCTAAAGGTCCTTTATCTTTATAAATTTTATCAAATAAATCTTTCATCAATACTGCAATTACATTTAATTAATGAAGCGGTTGTAACTTTTTAATTTACCCTAAAAATATTTTTCTTTCAATTGTCATACATATATTGCTTATAAGTCCTACTATGGAGCTCAAAAGTACTTTGATCGACTAAAAAATATTGTTTTTTCTTAAAAAAAAGAACAAATCACTTCTACATCATTTTATCTACTAAGTTGCATATTAACATCAACGTACACAACACTATTCTTATCACTTAGCCTACATCTACTACATTTAGCTACAGCTAAAATACAGAAAAAAGAGCTGATAACATAATTAGCACCTTTTGTCAACAAGTATTTGTAAGAAGAGTACAAAAAAAAACATCCGTTAGAACGGATGCTTATATAGTATAGTCACCAGAACTACTTAACCATTTGTATTCTAGTAACTTCAGACTCATTTTTACTATCAAAAAAACCTTGTTCGCTCATCCATTCATCACTGAATACTTTACTCATATATCGCGATCCATGATCCGGAAGAATAACTACTACAATACTATCTTTATCAAAAGTATTTTGGCCAGCAAATTGCTTAACGCCTTGTAATGCAGCCCCACTGGTATATCCCAGAAACAAGCCTTCCTTTTTCACTAATTCTCTTGCGGTATGCGCACTCTCTTCATCACTAACTTTTTCGAAGACATCAATGACATCAAAATCTGTAGCAGTAGGAATTAGGTTTTTGCCTAAACCTTCAATGCGATATGGATAGATCTCATCAGAGTCAAATTCTCTAGTTTCGTGATATTTTTTAAGTACAGATCCAAACGCATCTACTCCTAACACTTTGATATCCGGGTTCTGATCTTTCAGATACCGAGCGGTTCCCGAAATTGTTCCTCCTGTACCACAACAAGCAACCAAATGTGTTATTTTCCCATTTGTTTGTTTCCATATTTCTGGACCTGTAGATCGATAATGTGCATCGATATTAAGTTCATTAAAATATTGATTGATGTATACAGAGCCTTGAATTTCTTCGTGCAGTCTTTTGGCAACTCTATAATAAGATCTTGGATCATCTGCACTCACATTCGCAGGACATACATACACCTTAGCACCCATGTTCTTGAGCATCTCGATTTTGTCATCAGATGATTTAGAACTCACAGCCAGTATACATTCGTATCCCTTGATAATACTTACCATTGCAAGACTAAATCCTGTGTTGCCACTGGTAGTCTCAATGATTGTACTCCCTGGTTTCAATATACCTTTACGCTCTGCTTCTTCTATGATATAAAGTGCTATTCTATCTTTTGTAGAATGCCCAGGGTTAAACGCCTCGACCTTGGCATAGTAATTTCCTGGAAAAGAATCTACAATTTTATTCAGTTTTATGAGTGGTGTATTACCGATGAGCTCTAAAACATTATTGTAAGCTTGTATGTCGTCTTTCATAAACTCGTGTTTTTTACAAACGTTTCAAAAAGCTTTTTGGTAAGCTACGTCGCAAAACCTTGCAAATTTACATTAATTTTTTTAATTATTCTTTTATCCCTTCAAAATCCAATAAAAAAGCATACTCTTCTGCTACTTCTTTGAGAGCTTCAAAACGTCCAGAAGCCCCACTATGTCCTGCATCCATATTGGTATGAAATAGGAGTATATTCGTATCCGTTTTTAGCTCTCTTAATTTGGCTACCCATTTTGCGGGTTCCCAATATTGCACTTGAGAATCATGAAAGCCAGTTGTCACCAACATATTTGGATAATCCTGTGCTTTTACATTATCATACGGGGAATATGATTTCATATATTCATAATATTTTGGATCATTTGGATCTCCCCATTCATCATACTCTCCTGTAGTCAATGGTATACTATCATCTAACATCGTTGTTACAACATCTACAAAGGGTACAGCAGAGACAATTCCATTGTACAAATTTGGTGCCATATTAATTACAGCTCCCATCAGAAGTCCTCCTGCAGATCCTCCCATAGCATACAAATGCTCTGAAGACGTATATCCTTGTTCAATTAAGTAGCGAGAGCAATCTATAAAATCTGTAAAAGTATTCTTCTTTTTAAACAATTTGCCATCCTCATACCATGAACGTCCGAGATACTCTCCACCTCTAATGTGCGCAATGGCATAAATAAATCCGCGATCCAGCAAACTCAATCGTACTGACGAAAAATAAGGATCAATCGTAGAGCCGTATGACCCATAACCATATTGCAATAGTGGTGCTGTACCATCTTTTTGTAATCCTTTGCGGTATACAATAGACATTGGCACTTTGGTTCCATCTTGAGCAGTTGCCCATATACGTTCTGATTGATAATTGTTTTTATCAAATGTACCTCCAAGAACCTCTTGCTCCTTCATGATCTCCTTTTCCTTGGTTCTCATATCAAAATCAATAACAGAACTTGGAGTCGTTAGAGCATTATAGACATAACGAAGTATATCCGTTTCAAAATCCAAGTTAGTCCCTACATATACCGAATAGGTTTCATT
Source organism: uncultured Aquimarina sp. (assembly GCA_947492105.1). GTDB lineage: Bacteria > Bacteroidota > Bacteroidia > Flavobacteriales > Flavobacteriaceae > Aquimarina. Next base: position 116,049 of record CANLMN010000005.1, read on the forward strand.
ATCAAAAGGCAGATAATAATCTTCCGTTTCGTCCCATCGTTTGATTCTAATTTCATTCAATCCATTGACACGTTCACTGATCACCAAATATTCTGAAAATATATCAAAATCCTCGATCAAAACATCTTCTCTATGCGGAATTAGTGACTCCCAATGATCTCTATGGGTTGCGCCTTCGGCCACTTTCATCACCTTGAAATTGGTGGCCTCATCGGCATTTGTCAGGATATAAAAATGACCATCATAATGCGAAATACCATACTCCAAACCACGCTCTCTAGGGTGTATTACTTGAAAATCTCCTGTTGGATTATCCGCCAAAAGAACCCTATATTCTGAAGTCAGTGTCGCTCCAGAACCAATAACGATAAATTTTCTACTTTTTGTCTTATACACAAAAGTACTAAACGTATCATCCACCTCGTGAAATACTTCTACATCCTCAGAAACGGGAGTTCCTAATACATGTCTAAAAATTTTGTGAGAGCGCAGAGTTTCTGGATTTTTCTGAGTATAAAACACCGTTTTATTATCCGAAGACCAAGTAGCACTGCCCGATACATTTTCTATTTTTTCTGGATACAACTCACCAGTAAGCAAATTTTTGAATTGAATTGTATATTGTCTTCTTCCAACAGTATCGACTCCAAAACTAATCAAACTGTTGTCTGGACTTACGCTGAGTCCTGTGAGCTTAAAATAGCTATGTCCTTCGGCTTCTTTATTACAATCAAAAAGAATTTCCTCGGGTGCATCCAATGTCTCTTTTCTACGAGAATAAATGGGATAACCTTTATCTTTCTCATACCGTGTACTATACCAATATCCATTTAATTTGTATGGAACAGACGAGTCGTCTTCCTTGATCCTAGCTTTCATCTCTTCAAAAAGGTGTTTTTGAAAATCTTTGGTATGAGCTGTCAAACGATCGTTATACGCATTCTCCTCTTCTAGATATTCCAACACCGCCTTATCCTCTCGGTCATTAAGCCAGAAGTAATTATCAATTCGAACATCCTTATGCTTTTCTAATAGCTGTTCTTTTTTTGGGGCTGCGGGGATAATCAGTTGGTCTTTCAAAGTCATTTTTATGATTCATGCTACAAAGAAGAAACAAAAGTACGGGTTACATTTAAGAAACAGTACAGTGTTTTCAGATAAATTTAGGTAGTTTATTAACGATCAAAATGCTAATTTTGTCAATAACTAATTCTAAAAAGTATAAATATGTTTGGAGATATGATGGGCAAACTTAAAGAAGCTCAACAAAAAATTGCTGACACCAAAGAACGATTAAATACGGTATTAATTGATGAATCTTCTACAGATAATTTACTAAAAATTACTATAACTGCCAACAGAGAGATCAAAAATATCGTTATTGATGATGCACTCCTAGAAGACAAGGAACAATTAGAGGATTACCTTGTACTCACTCTGAATAAAGCGATCCAAAAAGCCTCTTCGATAAACGAACAGGAACTTGCTGCAGTTGCCAAAGAAGGAATGCCCAACATACCCGGGATGGATTTGTTTTAATCCCAGAATGCACATGGTGGTCGTTTCTCGATTCCTAAAAAATTTAATCTAAAAAACGCTTCCAATACTGGAAAATCAAAAAAGGTTCTCTTGGCTTACTTCTACTATCGCCATGAGACATAAAACGGTAAAAAGACAATGATCACCATTCTTATAGAAGATGAAAAGCCTGCTGCTAGGAGACTGCAGCGCATGCTTACGGCATTAGATGTTCCTGTACAAGCTATGCTACATTCTGTAAGTGAATCGGTACAATGGCTCCAAGAGAACCCCCACCCTGATCTCATTTTCTTAGACATACAACTAAGTGATGGACTATCATTTGAGATTTTTGAAACATTATCAATCAAAAGTGCTGTTATTTTTACAACAGCTTATGACGAATATGCGCTAAAAGCTTTTAAACTAAATAGCATTGATTACCTCCTGAAACCAATTGATGACGAAGAACTTGAGGCAGCCGTAGCAAAATTTCAAGAGCTACATCCCAAAAACCCAAATAACCCCGCTATAGATCTCAAGGGTATACAACAACTACTTACTCCAACATCACCGAAGAACAGTTATAAAAAACGCTTTACCATCAAAATAGGTCAACATCTCAAGATTTTTAACAGTGCAGACATTGAATGTTTCTATTCCGAAAACAAAGGCACATATCTGCATACCAAAGACCACCGAAACTACCTAATTGACCATACTCTAGAAACCCTAGAACAGGAGCTAGACCCAGCAGTTTTCTATAGAGTAAGCCGAAAATTTTATATTAATATAAATGCTATAAAAGATATTATATCCTATACGAATTCCCGCTTGCTACTAAAACTTAATTCTTATGACAGCCAAGAGATTATTGTAAGTCGCGAACGCGTCAAAGATTTTAAAGAATGGCTAGAAAATTAAGTAGTATTTATTAAAGATAGCCTTCTAAGAAAGGTATCTAAGTCCTTAATACTCCCACTTACGAGCTTTATTCAACTCTTCTTCAGCTTCTAATTCCTTTTTTGAAATCACTTTTAGAAAAGATGGATGCTGCTCAATGGCATACTCTAATTTTTCTACAATAGAATCGATAGAATCGTTATCATAGTCAATATCCAGAGGTTCTTTTATCACAAAAGATTGTAAGATCCCTCTTTTCTTGATTCTAATTCCTTTCTTATCAAAAGAACGACGAAAACCATCAATTACAATTGGAATTACAACCGGTTTATACTTACGTATAATATGAGCTGTCCCTTTTCTAATAGGCTTGAAAGGTTTGGTAGTTCCTTGCGGGAAGGTAATAACCCAACCATCCTCTAATGCTGTTGCTATATTAGTTATATCACTCATCTTGACTTGACGATTGACATCTTTTCCTTTTTCTCTCCATGTACGCTCTACCGTAATTGCTCCTGCATAAGCAAGGAGTCTTGCCAACAACCCTGCTCTCATAGTCTCCTTTGCCGCAACATAGTACAAATTCATTTTTGGTTGCCATAGATACCCTATATTCTTTATAGAATCTACTCTACCACTAAGTGATGCATTAAAAACATGAAACATCGCAACTACATCAGCAAAATATGTCTGATGATTGGATACAAATAGCACATTATTATCCTGAAGGTTTTTTATAATATCACTACCTTCTATTTGCAACTCATTAAAGCCTCTATATCGTCTATGCGTTATGGCTCCAAAAATACGAATAAGCCATTTCTTAAAAAATACTATATGACCAAAAGGATTTCTTTTGAATAATCCCATAAATCTAATTTCATTAAAGTGTAAAAACAAATATACAAATTCAAGGCTGTATAATGGCTTTTAAAAAAACTTTAAGCTCATTGAGCATCATAGCAGTTGCTCCCCAAACCTTATAACCATTTAACCTAAAAGCTGGTACTTCGACCTCTTTTGCGTAGGAAGTGCTCGTAATTTCAAAAAAAACATTATCATCCGTCAACAAATCATTCAACGGAACTTCTAATATTGCTGCAACCTCATCCTCCTGAGGCACAAACACAGGCGTTGTTGATGTGTATCCCAAGAATGGATGTACCCAAAAATTTGATGGCGGAATATAGGTTTTTGTCATATCTCTGAGCACCTCTACAGCTGATGGAGTCACTCCAACCTCTTCAAAAGTTTCTCTCAGTGCTGCTTCCAAGTATCCAGCATCTTCTAATTCTACCTTTCCACCTGGTAACGCTACCTGCCCGGAATGCACACCCTCGTATGTCGGTCGTTCTATCAACACAACATACATCTCCGTCCCCTTGGGATAACACAGTAGTGTTACTGCTGCATGCCTAGGGGTTTTCTTACTCATATCCAAATCCTTAAGTTCTTTGGCACGAATTTCTGGTATCATTTCATATTGAGCACCAGCTCCCGGTATGGGCATTTTCTGTATTTTTGGTATTAGTTTTTTAAAATTCTCAAATGTCATACAAACATAAATTTTGGATTGTTGTGATAAGCGTCTTACTTATAAGTTGTAGCAATGCAAAAAAAAAGCAACAAACAAGCTCCGAAGTTACAAAAATTATCCCTAGTCCTAGTGCAGATAGCATCGATGCTACCCAAACTATTGATACGGTCATTAGCCTTGCTCCTGAAGAAAAAAAAGCAGAAGAAAAACCTTTTACTATCACGAACAAAAATCTTAGAAGTTTTTTCAAAGAATATGGCGAAAAAAACAAGGAAACTAAGGTTAAAATCAGTACTTCATTTGGTGATATTATTATCAAGCTTTTTAAGAAAACACCTATTCATCGAGCTAATTTTATTTATTTAACCAAACAAGGGTATTTTGACACCACCTTATTTTATCGTGTAGCCAAAGATTTTGTAATTCAAGGTGGAAACAGCGAAAGCCACGAAATGAGTAAAAAAAGAGCCGAAATTGGTGATTATACAGTTCCGCAAGAGTTTTTCCCCGAGTTAAAACACCATCGCGGGATGGTAGCACTCTCCAAACATTGGGTAGACAATCCATCTAATCGCTCTACTCCATTTGAGTTTTTTATCGTAGTGGCAAAAAAAGGAGCTTACCACCTAGACGGCAAACATACCGTATTTGGCAAAGTGATTAAAGGTATGCATGTTGCAGACAAAATAGCTAAGGTTGCTGTCGATTTTAGTGAATGGCCCAAAGAAGACATCCCTATCAAAGCAGAAGTAATAGATTAAACTACATCTGCTGTGTAAAATGATTGTAATCTTTGAGTACTGTATCTATAAATTGTTCATCATACAATTCAGACTGCACCTCCAGTACGGTTTCTATTTTTTCTCGTAAGATCTTGAGCGTTTTATAATCTCTAGATTTTTTTGCAATAAGATACGCCTCCTTGGCCAAACGTACATCTTTGTCCGTGAGTTTGGTTACATTCAAAAAAACAGGCTGATACCCTTCCTCAATGTCCTCTAGTATTGTATGACTGATATGCACTTTATTCTTTACCGAAATCACAATCGTCCCTGCGGCTGCATCTCCAACTCGCTGTCTTCGATTTCCTAAAATTATCGCTAGCATACCTATAGCACCAAAAAGCAACCAAATATCAACTAATCTTAGCATCCATCTAATTCCATAGTTACTCCAGTGAACGGGATTCCCATCTGTTTTGACCACACGTGTCTTGACTACCATCTTCCCTACCGTCCTTCCATTAAAAATAATATGCATATAAAAAGAATACAACATGACGGGTAAGAATAGTAACGACTGCAAACCTATTACCGTCCATTGATCCAAAAAATCTACTCCAAAAATAGACATCACTCCCTGTACAAAAATCATATATGCATACAAAATCACACCATCTATTAGAAACGCTAATATACGTTCCCCCAATCCTGCTATAGTGTAATCTAGATTGACATTTTGTGTGGTATTAATTGCTATGTTTGACATTTTTGGTTGTTAAGTTATTCTTTTTTTGGGTAGCACATTTTTTACATCCAAAACCTATAGATCATATATGATTAACTTTCTGTATACTTAAAAGGCTTTAGATATCACACTAAATCGTCTATGGTCATGCCTATTTTTGAATACAAATGGACGTTAGTACTACTGCAATCGATTCTTCTACTGAAATTAAAACAAAAAATTAAATTCTATTCTTTCGCAAAACCAAAGTCCCACTTCATACCAAGCTTTTTAAAATAATTTATAGATATTTCACTTCTAGTGATTATCTTTTTTATCTTTAATAAAAATTAAAGGACTATGCGCGAAGCTGCTTTCGTGAGACAAAATAAGGAAAAATGGATTGTTTTTGAAAAAGCGATCTCACAAAGTTTAAAAATATCTCCGGATCAACTTGCAGATTCATATATTCAACTCACGAACGATTTGGCATATGCACAAACCTATTACCCTGACAGCAAGACATTATTATATCTGAATTCCCTTGCCTCTCAGGCACATCAAAAAATTTATAAGAACAAAAAAGAACATAAGAATCGTATTATTAGCTTTTGGAAAACCGAATTTCCGTTGTTCTTTTATCACTATCACAAAACACTCAGCTATTCTTTTCTATTATTTATTATAGCGTGTGCTATTGGAAGTATTTCTGCATTACATGACACATCATTTGTACGCCTGATTCTAGGTGATGCCTATGTTAATGAAACAGTAAACAATATTGAAAAAGGTGATCCTACGGCTATTTACAAAAGTGGAAGCATGATAGGATCCTTTTTGGGTATCACCATTAACAACATTCGTGTTGCTTTTTTGGCCTATGCCTTTGGTGTTATTACCTCTGTTGGTACTGGGTATATTCTTTTTAGTAATGGAATCATGCTGGGGGCTTTCATGACATTTTTTTACACAAAAGGCGTATTATTCGAGGCTACCAAATCAGTCTGGTTGCATGGAACTATTGAAATCAGTGTCATTATCATAGCTGGATGTGCTGGACTTGTAATGGGAAACAGTATACTATTTCCTGGAACCTATTCCCGTAGGGTTTCTTTTATGAAAGGTGCCAAAGACGGACTTAAAATTGTCGTGAGCACCATTCCCTTCTTTATCATAGCAGGGTTTATAGAAGGATTCATCACTAGGTATTCCAATATGCCGCTCTGGTTGGCGATGAGCATAATTTTTGGCTCACTTATACTGATCATTTTTTACTATATTATCTACCCCATCTCCTTGAATAAAAAAACACTATCAAATCACAAAAATATGAAACAAGCCTTATAAAAGCATTTATGACGTACCCTTTAGCATAAAAACAAAATTCTCCATAACTGATTTTACATTCAATTTCACCTGAAAAAAAGATTCAATACTCGCTTATGAAAAACGACTACATAGAACTCAAACAGCATAGAGATGTCGGAGCAATCATCACTGTTTTTTTTGATTTTTTAAAACAAAACATCAAGAATTTTACTAATATTTTTATTAACTACAATGGCATTTTTATTTTACTTTTTCTGGGAATTAGCTATTTGATGGTTACAGGAGGAATTGGTTTAATAAAGGGAAATGAAAATGAACTAGACTGGATGACAAATAGTACTTCCTTGGCTTATTTGGGAATAGGTGGCATTTTATTTTTTATGACACTTGTAGTTATGGCAGGTCTTAATTACAGCCTATCAACCGCTTATCTAATTCAGTATGAAAAGGAAAAAACACTATCACCTGTAAAAGGAGAGGTTTGGAAAATTGTAAAAGACAACTCGGGAAATATACTTATCTACATCCTATTACTCATCATTTTGTATCTCGGTTTCTCTATAATTAGCCTAATTCTTGCCATAATTCCTATTTTGGGTATGATTATTCAGTATATTATTCAATTTGGGTTTACCGCTTGGGTTGGCGTCTCTTTTGCTGCTATGATGAGTGAAAACTCTAGTCCATCTGATGGTCTTGGTGAAGGTTGGAAATTAGTCAAAGAAAATTTCTGGCAAGCCGTCGGGGTGAATTTTATACTAGGCATACTTCTTAGCATACTTGTCATCGTATTATTAATGATTCCTGGAGGTCTTATTGGTTTCTACACCTATAATATTGTAGAAAGCGGTGTTGATATTTCGCAATCTCCTGTTGCAAAGATCGTTTACACAATTGGTCTCTCCTTTTTTCTTATTCTCCTTGCTTATATACAATCACTATCACAGTTTATAAACGGTATCTTGTACTATTCCCTACATGAGAAAGCGTATAACACAAACACTAGAAATAAAATCGATCAAATAGGTGCAGGTGAATAATATTGTTCGAAATATAATCATCTCCCTAATGGCTATGAGTACAAACCATACACATGCATTTATCAATGTACGTGACAGTCTTATGGTTTCTATTGATAGTAGCACAGTGGAACAGTTATCTTTTGGGAAGACACTCTCTACCAACTATACTGGAAATGAGTTTGATTATCATACAGTCGAGGGAGAAGCACAAAATATTCTATTACGTGCCATAAATTGGTTTTTAAATGGTTTACAGAATATTTTTGGCATTGAAACGGATCCAAATTTTCGTGAAGTTATAGAACAAATCCTATTAGTTCTATTAGTAATAGGCGTGGTTTATTTTATGGTTCGTATACTTGTTGGAAAAAATGCTGTATCTTTTTTTAGCAAAAAAAACACCGTAGTTGCTCCGTTATTAACCACAGAAGAGCACATCGAAAAAGTTAATTTGACGGCACTCATTGAAGAAGCCATAAACAACAAAGATTATCGATTAGTCATTAGATACAGTCATCTCAAAATTCTTCAGGAACTCTCGCAGCATCATTTAATTGACTATCATTTTGAAAAAACCAATACGGACTATCAAGAGGAATTAACAGATCCAGAATTACAACAACAATTTGGAAAAGTATCTTACCTCTATGAATATATTTGGTATGGAGCGTTCGAATTAGACCAACACTCCTATCAAAGCGCTATGCAATCCTTTGAAAAACTCACCACAAAAATCAGCGGCATTGGATAAACGGTCAAAAATCATATTATACAGCATAGGCGTAATGATTCTAGTAATTATCATCATAGAACTCGTACGTCCAAAACCACTGAATTGGCACAACAGTTACACAAGTTTTGACAAAATTCCATTTGGCTCTTACGTTCTGGCTGAGGAGCTCCCTAACTTTTTGGGAACAGATCATTTTACCAAAATTCCAGTTCATCCTTTTGAATTTTTGAGTGATAGTATCTATAAACAAAATAGCACCTATTTTTTTATCAACGATAATATCCCCATTGACCTACAACTTTATACAAAATTACAGCAATATCTAGAAGACGGAAATACGGTTTTTGCATCCGGAAAATTTTTTGGGAATACCTTGCTTGATTCTTTAAAAATCAAAACAGAAACATCTTATGCGCTTACAGAAGACGTAATACATCCAGTACTATTTGGTGCTCCAAAACCCAAGTACCTCCCACACTTCAAAAAGAAAACGTACACCACTGTTTTTAAAAGTTTTGACACACTTAAGACCAAAGCACTTGGCTATTTCAAAAACGAAAAAGCGCCATTGAGTCAAATTAATTTTATTAAAATAAAACAAGGAGCAGGCACGCTTTATCTACATACCTTACCCGAAGCGTTTTCTAATTATTATATGCTTACGGATAATCAAAACTATGCTGCCAACTGCTTATCGTATACAAAAAATGATTTTTATTATTGGGACACCTATATCAAATCAGGTCGCAAGGAGGTTAGTTCTCCGCTTCGCTTTGTATTAAGCCAAGTCTCGTTGCGATGGGCGTATTATCTATTTGCTATCGGACTACTCCTTTTTGTATTGTTTAAAGGAAAAAGAGAACAGCGAATTATTCCCATCGTTACACCTCTAAAAAACACCTCTATTGAGTTTACTCAGACTATAGGTGATTTATACTTACAACATCAAGATTACTCCAATATCATCCATAAAAAAATCACCTATTTCCTTGAAAAAGTTCGCTCTGATTATTATCTCGACACAAGTAATCTTGATGCTACTTTTATAACTAAACTAGCTCACAAAAGTACCAATACTACAGAAAAAACCGAGGCACTGATCCAATTGATAAAAAATTATAGACAAAACCCAGTGAATAGTGAAGTGGCCTTGATAAAACTCAATAAAGCGATAGAAGAATTTATAGCATAACTATGGAAGAACAACTAGACAATCCGTTAGAATTTAATAGTCGAATAGATCTCACAGCTTTGCAAGAAGCCGTAAAACAAATCAAAAAAGAGCTAAGCAAAGTTATTATCGGGCAAAGCAATATGATTGAATTACTGATTATTGCGATTCTAGCAGACGGTCATGCCCTTATAGAGGGAGTCCCCGGTGTAGCAAAAACGGTTACAGCAAAACTTCTTGCCAAAACACTAAATGTTGATTTTAATCGGATACAGTTTACACCTGATTTGATGCCTAGTGATATTCTGGGCACCTCTATATTTAATGTAAAAACGAGAGAATTTGAATTCAAAAAAGGGCCTATTTTTTCCAACATCATTCTTATTGATGAGATCAATCGGGCACCTGCCAAGACACAAGCTGCCCTATTTGAAGCCATGGCAGAACGTCAAATTACGATCGATGGCGTTGAATACAAAATGCCCCCTCCTTTTTTGATCTTTGCAACGCAAAACCCTATCGAACAAGAAGGAACTTATGCATTACCCGAAGCCCAATTAGATCGTTTTCTATTCAAAATTACTGTTGGATACCCTTCGCTAGAAGAAGAAATACAGGTGCTCGAAGGTCATCACAACCGGCAAAATAAAATTCCGTCTGCACTCCTACAAACTATTCTGAATGCCCAACAAATTGCCACATATCAAAATACTATTAAAAAAATCATCGTAGAACCTAATCTTATAAAATATATCGCATCCATTGTTAATGGGACACGTAATAACGGAAACCTATATTTGGGAGCTTCTCCTAGAGCTTCTATAGCCATTATGGATACCTCAAAAGCACTTGCTGCGATTAATGGAAGGGATTTTGTTACTCCGGATGACATCAAAAAAGTCGTAATTCCTGTATTACAACATCGTGTTGTATTGACAGCTGAGCGAGAAATGGAAGGCATGACACCTGACAAAGTCTTGGCACAATTACTAGACACCATCGAAATTCCACGATAAAACCAAGAGAAATCTACTTAGCATGAGAATGATTTTCAAAAAAATATACCTGACACAACGGTTTTTTATCGTTTTCTTTTTGATAGTGACACTTTTTATGGTGTCCTATTTTTTTGAGGATCTATTGGGTGTTGCCAAAATTATATTCTCGCTATACCTTACCGTATTCCTGTTTGATATAGTGCTACTGTTTGGTAATAAAAAAGGAATTGATGCCACAAGAATTCTACCCAAAAAACTTTCGAATGGAGATCAAAACTCGATCGATATAACGGTAAGGAATCATTATCAGTTCCCCCTACAATTGCGTCTTATAGATGAATTACCAATCCAGTTCCAAATTAGAGATTTTGAAATCAAAACAGTACTGCATAAGGCAAAAGAAAAATCACTTACCTATCACCTACGCCCGACAGAACGTGGAGAATACCATTTTGGGAAATTGAATAGTTATGTCAGTTCTCCTCTACGACTTGTAGAACGCAAACAGCAGTTTTGTGATACTGCAACTGTCCCTAACTATCCTTCTTTCTTACAGCTCAAGAAGTTTGAGTTTATTGCTTTCAATAATAAGCTCAAAAATTATGGCCTCAAAAAAATTCGAAGAATTGGCCACACTTTAGAATTCGAACAGGTCAAGGAATATGTTTCTGGAGACGATATCCGAAATATTAATTGGAAGGCTACCGCCAAACAAAACCACTTAATGGTCAACCAATATCAAGATGAAAAATCACAACCTGTATACTCTATTATAGATACAGGTAGAGTGATGAAAATGCCGTTTGAACAACTCAGCCTTCTAGATCATGCAATAAATGCAACACTGGTTATATCCAATATCGTCCTCAAAAAACATGACAAAACAGGGATGTTTACCTTTTCTAAAACTATAGAAAATCGTGTACGCGCTCAAAAACGCAAATCTCAAATGCATTTGATATTGGAAACACTCTATACTATCAAAACCAATTTTGTAGAGTCTGATTTTTCTAGATTGCACATTGATATCAAGCGATCCATTACTCAAAGAAGTCTTTTGCTACTTTTTACCAATTTTGAAACACTAGATGCGCTACACCGACAACTTCCCTACCTACAATCTATTGCCAAAACTCATTTACTCGTCGTTATTTTCTTTGAAAATACCGAACTCCAAGCTTCTCTACTAAAACCTGCTAAAAACACTCAACAAATTTTTGAAAAAACGATTGCCGAAAAATTTGTCTACGAAAAGAAAATGATTGTTAATGAACTCCAAAAACATGGTATACAAACAATCCTCACTGCCCCAGAAAACCTTACCATAAATACTATTAACAAGTATCTGGAAATAAAAGCTAGAGGGCTTTTATAAACTAAGCATATCAATAACTACAATTCTTTATTTTCTGGATATCCAAACAACAACCCTAGAAACTCTATAGCATTTAGAAAAAATTATAAACCAGTTTTTTTTTTAGCGAAACGATGTTTATACGCTGTAATCCGGCATTCTTTTCAAGTGTGACAGCTAGTCAATACAAAACACTAATAAACAATCACCCTACACCAATTCAGACATATAAATTCGTATCAATGATACTGTTATTTTTATGTAATACCAGTCAAAATGTAATTGTAGGCTAGAATAATTGAACAATTTTTCGCTAGTTTGAGCTATAAAATTCAAGCATAGCCTTAGCTACGATTTATACCATTTATCCTTTGAATTTACTGGGATAAAATTTTCATTTTTCGCCTCAGCTTCAGTATAAAAATAAACCACAACAACGGCTATGCTTGATGTTTCTGCTGAAGCTGAAACAAAAAAATCTTAATTTTTCTTTCCGGTAAATTCAAACAACAAATGGTATTAATTTTATAGCTCAAACTAGTAGAAAAAGAACCGAATTATTAGCCTGTAATTATTTTTTAAATGGTATTGGTACAGCGTGATTTTATTGCATAGCCTTGGTTATGCAATAGATGAACAAGGCGATATGTGACAGTATATAGCCAATTTGGCTATAGATTTTAAAAAGAAAAAGCATCGCATAATGGGGTTCTGTGCTGCTTGTTTTGCTCTGCTACAATGGATGTTCAAAATCAGGTTTGGACCGTTGATTTTCTATATTTTTTTATCAATGATGACAAATGTCAGCTTTTAAACAAATCCCAATAAATACCTTCGTACAAGCGATACAGCTTTTATCAAATTACAAAAGCGCATTTGCTCTGAATACAAAAAAACGAACAATCAATGTTTTATTAATATTACAAAAACAGTACGGCATGAATCTAATGATGAAATCAGAATTCAGAATCGAGGATATCGCTAATTTTACTTTTTTTGGAGAACCACTAACAACAAGAGATTTTACCTCTGTACTGTACAAAGATTTTAAAACAGTACGTCTTAGGTCTAGTAAAACTTTTGTTTGTGAACTACAGAAAAGAATAGATCACCTTAAACAACATATGCCTTTTTGCAACTATACTGCTTGCGATTTATTTTTTACACAACTAAAACTTAGTACTCAAAAAATATTTGATGCAATCCTAAATTGCGAAAAATTATTGCAAGATCATATGGAAAAGCTCAAGATTTCTCAGAAAAAACTATGGAGTCATTTACAAAAAATAAAAAACGACATTCTGATCATTACAATGTATCTGGAAGTCTAAGACCATTTTAAAAAATAATTATAGGCTAAAACTTAGCTTCTTTTTTCTACTATTTTGACTTAGAATTACATTTTAACTGGCATAATATAATTCCAAAGGTATCCAAGACAAATGAATTATGAAGTGATCATCATATAAGAAAACATGACAAGCTATGATTCATAAAATAGCACTAACCTGACAAGCTAACAAATAAATTAATTACAAAGACACAGAAAATTAAAAGGCGGAGTTTTGTCTTCAAGAAGCTTGTTCTATTAGTGCATTTTTAGTGTAACGACAGCTCATAAACAACAAGAATTGCACAAAAAAAAACCATAAAAATGTATAAATCATTATTCTATAAAAACAACACGGTCTTTAAGTTGAACAGTCACTTCTTATCTACCATACTATGATTTTTTAGATTTTTTTGCACAAACATAGGAATTTATACAAAAACAAATCATCTATTGAGTTTTATTCAAAAATTACTACCAAAAAAAGGAACACCATGGCGTACTACGGCCGTGTTCTTTATTGCCTGTATTATAGGTCTAGGACTTTTTATGGCAAAAGAATCAGAAATCACCTCCTATCTTGGAGACGATCCACAAACCTGTGTTAACTGCCATGTGATGACACCGGTTTACAATAGTTGGATGCATAGTTCGCATAGAGAGGTGGCCAACTGTAACTCCTGCCATGTACCTCATGACAATATTGTCAATAAATACTATTTCAAAGCTAAAGACGGCACTTATCATGCATCCGTTTTTACGATGAGAGCAGAACCCGATGTGATCAAAATGAAAGAGGCCTCGCAAGAAGTAGTACAAGCCAATTGTATACGCTGCCATGTACAACAAGTCACCCAAACCAAATATGATGGTTGGATAGACGATCATCGAAACAATAGAACGCAACGGAAGTGTTGGAGCTGCCATGTAGAGATTCCTCATGGCAAGAAACAAGGAATTTCTACCGTAAAATATAACCTAGCACCCATACCAACAGATCAGGCAGAAAATGTGGTGCCAAGTTGGTTACAAAAAGAACTAGATCCCAAAAAATAATCATACCATCATGAAAAACAAAGTATTATTCTTCGTAACAATTATTGTCGTCTTTTTATTAGGACTTCTTGCATCAAGCATTATAAATAGAAAAAGCGAAGCAAAGTATGCTTTTGTCCCAAAAGTACCTATTACAGAAAATGAACCTAGAAATGAGGTATGGGGTCTCAATTATCCACAGGAATATCAGTCCTCTTTACAAACTTTAGACACTTCTTTTGCTTCTTTTCAGGGCGGATCCAAAATGCGAGATGTGTTAGAAGAAGACCCTAATTTAGTTATTCTTTTTGCAGGTTATGGTTTTTCTAAGGACTATAATCAAGGCAGAGGACATGGTTATGCCATAGAGGATATTCATAACACCCTAAGAACTGGTGGTCCCAAAGGAAAAGGAGATGGTCCTATGCCAGCAACTTGTTGGACTTGCAAAAGTCCTGATGTCCCGCGATTAATGAATGAGATTGGTGTGACCGAATTCTACAAAGGAAAATGGGCCGATAAAGGAGCCGAAATTGTAAATTCTATCGGCTGTGCGGATTGTCATGATCCTAATAGCATGAAATTACGAATCACTAGACCTGCCTTGGTAGAAGCCTTTGACGCAATGGGCAAAGATATCAATCAAGCTACCCATAACGAAATGCGCTCTCTTGTGTGTGCTCAATGTCATGTAGAGTATTATTTTGATAAAAAAATCCCTGGAAAAGAGGGAGTTCCCTACTTAAAATTCCCTTGGAAAAATGGAATGACGGTCGAAAACATGGAGCAGTACTATGATGATATGGCCTTTGCTGACTGGGAACACAAAATTTCTAAAACCCCTATGCTGAAGGCACAGCACCCAGGATACGAAACCTTTACCACAGGAATCCATGCTCAAAGGGGAGTTTCATGTGCCGACTGCCATATGCCTTATAAGAGTGAAGGTGGTCAAAAATTCACAGATCATCATATACAATCACCTTTGAACAATATGCAAAATGCATGTCAGGTATGTCATCGCGAAGAGGAAAATAAACTGGTACAAAACGTATATGAACGTCAACAAAAAGCTACTCAAACTAGGCTAAAACTAGAACAATTATTGGTCAAAGCACACATCGAGGCTGGTAAATGCTGGGAATTGGGGGCTACCAAAACCCAAATGGCTCCGATTTTACAAGATATCAGACATGCTCAATGGCGATGGGATTATGGCGCTGCATCTCATGGAGCTTCTTTTCACTCTCCTGTAGAAATTGGTCGGGTATTGGCTAGTGGTCTAGTAATCGTTCAAGAAGCACGGGTAAAATTAACACGGATGCTCGCAACTTTAGATTATAACCAAGAGGTTATAATGCCCGATATCTCTACCAAAGAAAAAGCGCAATATTACATAGGTTTGGATATGGAAAAGCTACGTACAGAAAAAACAGCGTTTAAGAAAACACTGCTCCCAAAATGGTTAGAAGAAGCCGAAAAAAGAGAAGCTACCTATACTAATACCAAAACAGGGGCTATGAAAACAACAACGGATACTTCGAGATAAATATACTAAATAACCCAAAAATATCGCACAATTAGTAATTAGATACCCTGTGCATTGGGAGATACTATCTTTCTAGCTTTAGACCTCATTATGAAAATGTTTTATCGTTTTTTTTCCTCGTCCAAAATTGCTGTTCTACTGCTATTTATTTATGGAATGGCGATGGCTATAGCAACCTTTATAGAGAATGATTTTGGTACAGCAACAGCCTGGAAAGTAATCTATAACGCCTGGTGGTTCGAGATGTTAATGGTAGGACTAGGGCTTTCTTTTCTACTCAATATTTTTAAATATAAATTAATGCGAAAAGAAAAATGGCCCTTACTACTATTCCATATCGCGTTTATAATAATCCTCTTAGGTGCTGGGGTTACACGATACCTCTCATATGGTGGCATTATGCGAGTACGAGAAGGTGCAACTTCGGACACCATTATATCCGATACTAATTTCCTGACTGCCAAAATCTCAGATAATGATAACACACGGATAATTCAACAACAACTAGAATTCTCCCCTCTTAGTAACAATGATTTTACATTGCACACGGATATAAATGGCACCGCCGTAAAGATTGCCTACAACAATTTTATTGCCGATGCGATCCCTCAAGTAAGAGAAGATGCTCCCGATGGAAAACCCATGATCGAAATGGTCGTGACCAACGGAAAAGGACGTCAAAATGTATTTTTAGAAGACCAAGAAATCGAAGCTATTGGGGAACACCAACATTTAGTCGGTTTTAACAGCTCAAGAACTGATATTATTAATATCATTGAACTGAATGGAAAACTCTTCATCAAAACTCCTAGAGAATTAGGCAATTTTGTTATGGCTACGCAGTCGGCAAGCACAATAAAAAAAGACAGCTTACACGAGCTACAATTGCGGACACTCTATAGAGATGGTGATGCTTCTTTTGTACCAATGATCTACTATCCAAAAGGAGCATTAGAGTTGGTAAGCCTTGCTGACAAATCCAAAGACAATGATGAACTCAAGGATGACGCTCTCAAAGTTGATGTGACCATTGGCAAAACGACTCAAACAGTTACTATTCTACATCGAAAAGGTTTTTTGCCTAGCGAACATAAAGCCTCCATTGCTGGAGTCAATATTTTGTTATCTTATGGAGCCGAAGCAATCAAAATTCCTTTTGCGATACAGTTGAAAGATTTTCAATTAGAACGTTATCCAGGCTCTACCAGTCCTTCTACCTATGCAAGTGAAATCGTGGTGTTGGATAAAAACAAAAACACCAAAATTCCTTTTCGAATTTTTATGAATAATGTCTTGGACTATGGGGGGTATCGTTTTTTTCAGGCGAGTTACGATACTGATGAACAAGGCACCGTATTGGCAGTTAATCATGATGTTTTGGGCACAATGATTACCTATTTGGGATATTTACTCATGGGAATTGGCATGTTTTTTACTCTTTTTGGCAAGAAATCACGTTTTGCAATGATCAACAACAAGCTCAAGAAGCTAAAAACCCAGACAGCCTTATCCATTATCATAGGTCTTTTTTTGTGTACCACACCCTCATTTTCGCAATCGCTGAGTTCGATTGGAGTGGAAAACACACCTATAGCACAACAACGGATAGACTCAAGACATTCTGAACTATTTGGGCGCTTGTTAGTACAAGATCTGGACGGAAGAATAAAACCTATAAACACCCTAGCATCCGAATTCTTGAGAAAACTCTCCAGAAAACCTTATTACAAACTGGAACAAGATGGCAAAATCACGGAATTAGATGCTAACCAAGCATTTCTGGCTATGCATATAGCTCCTAATATTTGGCAAAAGATTCCCCTCATTAAAGTAGATCTCAAAAAAGGCGGAGCATTATACGGTAATCTGCCAATTAGTGAAAATGGACTGGTGCCCTTTTCTGGTTTTTTGGATAAAGACGACGCCTATTTACTGTCAGAAGCGGTAGAAAACGCGAATAAGAAAAAACCTGCAGAACAATCCGAATTTGACAAGGAGGTCATCAAAGTAGATGAACGCTTTAATATTTTGTATAATGTATTTTCTGGAAATTATTTAAAGATATTCCCCAATAGTAACGACGCAAATAATACTTGGCATAGTTATACGCACGATTTCAAAGATTTTCCTCCTGAGGATGCACGTTTCGCCAAAGGCATTATTCCCAAATATTTTACTGCACTACTCAAAAGGGATTATGAAAGTGCCCATGAAAGCTTGATCTATATTCAAAAATTTCAGGAAATTTTGGGTAAGGAAATTATTCCCAGTGATCAAAGAATTGCTGCAGAGTTATGGTACAATGAATTGAATGTCAACTTTTGGTTATTCCAGTTATTTTTTGTGCTTGGCTTCGTGTTACTCCTACTCTCTATTATCAAAATATTCCGACAGGGAAAAGCGATCGAATGGTTTTGGAATAGTAGTATTATCATAACACTTATCAGTTTCTTGATTTTTACGGGAAATATCATTTTGCGCTGGTACATCGCAAAACATCCTCCTTGGAGTAATGGTTACGAAATGTTGGTTTTTGTAGCATGGGTCTTAGTTCTTTGCGGTCTTATTACATATAAAAAATCAGATTTTTCTTTACCCCTAGCTACATTATTTTCTGGAGCTTTGTTGTTTGTTAGTTATTTGGACTGGCTTAGTCCCGAAATCACCAATTTGATGCCCGTACTCAAATCTTTTTGGCTCAAGGTCCATGTAGCGACCATTGTGAGTAGTTACGCACCTTTGGCGCTATCAGCGATATTAGGCTTCATGGCATTACTTCTTGTCATTTTCAAAACAAAAAAAACAGCTCCAGTTATAGATATCCGCATAAGAGAGCTTACATATATCAATGAGATTGCAATGACAATTGGACTGTTTGTATTGGCCGTAGGCACTTTTTTGGGTGGTGTCTGGGCGAATGAATCTTGGGGTCGCTACTGGGCATGGGATCCCAAAGAGACCTGGGCTTTGATCAGCATCATTGTGTATGCTATAGTGTTACACTTTCGACTCATTCCAAAATTAAATAATCGTTTAACCCTAAATATTGCAAGCGTATTTGCATTTGGCACCATTATAATGACTTCTTTTGGGGTTAATTATTACTTATCAGGACTACATAGCTATGCTGCTGGAGATGCCCTCCCAGTACCCAAATTTATCTATATACTGGTAGCTATTGTTATACTAACGTCTGTGCTGGCTTATCATATGGACAAACGTTTTAGGGGGAAATTTGATCCTTTTTTTAGGAAAAAGAAAAAGCTATGATGAATTCCTTATTACCCCCTCCTTCTCTCTCCTTAATCAGACCAATATAAATATAAGTACGCAGTGCGGCATATCGACTTGTTTTTTTATATCTAAATACCTTGCCCCTATATTCCGGAAAAATAAAGCTATGCTATAGCATCACCGTTTTTATAAAAAAATGGTTTTATCCCATTAAAAAATAATTATAGGCTAATACTTAGCGCCTTTTTCTACTATTTTTTCATAAGATAATTAAACCGTAACCACGACTATACTTAAATTTTATAGTTCAAACTAGCAAAAAATAGTTCAATTATTCTGACCTACAATTAGATTTTAACTGATATTATATCTCTAAATTGGCATTATTACTCATCAAAGGTCGTTTGCTTTTGGTGATTTTGACACGGGGATCTTGTATAATTGGGTAGCCTTTTTTTTGTAATACGATTCGCGCACCTTCCAGAGCATTATGCGACCAATAGACGAATGAAATACGCCTTCTTTCTAAACACACCTTTACTTCTGAAATTCCATCCAAGGGTTTGAGATATTCCAAAACCTTGTTCGCACAATCATTAGAACAGATATTTTTTATTTTTAAATGTGTATTTATTCTCAAACGTTTGATCAACACATCTAATTTAAAGATTCTACTGCATTAAAAATATGACTTTTATCATTCACTAATTTTTATAGTGGGTAGATCTAGCTTCTACAACTGCTCCGTATATCACTAAATCTCAACATAGTCTTTTTTACTTAATTCTAATTTCTATACCGTTTACCCTCTATGATTTGTTTTAGTCCCTCTTGACTTACAATAGCGATATCTTTTTTGACTATTTTGATTAATCCACGTTTTTTCATATCCGAAAGACTTCTAATACAGGTCTCCTTGACGGTACCAACGAGGCTTGCTAACTCCTCTCTAGAGAGTACCAGTTTGAGGTACCCTTCCTGATCTTCTCCGTGCTTTTCTTTTAAATAAATCAAAATCTCTGCAAGCCGTTGATGGGTCGATTTTTGGGAGCGATCCATGATAATTGTTTCAGCCTCTTTTAAGTCCGCAGTGAGGCGTTTGAGTACCTTTAAATTAAATTTATCATTTTTTTTGAGCGGTTCTAAAATTTTATTTTTTGGTATAAAACATACTTCCATATCATTCAGTGCTGTAGCCTCTATGTGTATAGGTTCTTCGGTTATAATGGAGCGCTTACCAATAACCTCACCTTTACCTGCAATTTTGATAATTTGATCAGTACCAGACTCACTCAATTTGGACAATTTGGTCGCTCCACTACGGATACAAAATACCCCATTGAGACGTTCTCCTTCTTTGAAAATAGTTTCTCCCTTTTTTACGAGTTTTGTAACCTTTGCATTAGAGACTTCTTTGAGTTCTCGCTTATTCATCGCCTGTAGTGCGTTTATTTGGCGTACAATACAATGCTCACAATGCTCGCTAGAATTTTCTGTGTCCATACTTATGTAATTACGATTGTATAAAGGTAATTGTACTAAAAAATATGTAACCTATAAATTTATAGGTTTTGGAGGTTAGAAACCTTCTTAATGCCTATCTCCAATCATTTCACTTAAGGCTATCGTATTCACCAGCTTGATTTTACGTTTTTCAGAAATAATATGTTTTTTTTCTTTAAAAGAAGTTAATAAGGCAATGATATATTCTGAAGTAGTACCCAAAATATTCGCCATGTCGCTACGTGTGAGTGACACCTTGAGCCAGCCATTGCCATCTATGCCAAATTTTTTGGATAAATAAAGAAGTAATCCAGCAAGTCGTTTTTTCATGCTCCGATTATTTTTGTAGAAGTTAACTTTTTCCACATCATCAATGGTATCTGTTATAAATCCATTCAAAACATCTAAACAAAATGCATTGTTGTTTTGGATATTCTCTAAAACAAGCTTTTGAGGCATACAACATAGCGTAGTGGCAGTTACAGCAGTTGCGGTTACTAGAGCTCCTTTTTGAGAGATCACAGACCGTCTCCCCATCAGTTCACCTTCTCCAAGAAGATTAATGATCTGTTCATCTTCTTTTTTATTGGTTTTGGAAAATTTACACGCTCCTTCTCGAATACAAAATAATTCTTGTAGTTGTTCATCCTCAAAAAAAATGGTTTCACCTTTTTTGAATTGCAAGGGAGTACTACTCTTTTGAAGCCTATCCAATGCTTCTGGAGTTAAACTTTTTAGAAAATTCAGTTGCTTTGCTTTGCAGTTATCACAGCTATCCATAGTCGATATTTTTACTACAGTAAAGATACTGCTGAACCTTTGTAAAAAAGATGATTTTTATCACTCTCTATGACAGTAACCCACCACACTCAACATCCTTATAACTTAAATATTAAAACCTATTCCTTAAAACATCAATAGCAAAAAACAAATAAATCCCTATAATTGATATCCTATGAATCCTGCCGTATAACATGTAATTGCAGGTCAAAATACTTTAAAATATTTATCGCTAATTTGAGCTACAAAATTCAAACATCGTACATGACTATGACTTCATTTTATAGTACATAAATAGTAGACAAAGAAGCGAATTAATCGTCTTAAATTATTTTCTAAATAGTATCAATTATAGGGATTTCTAATCTGACAATCAAAGCATCCTCAAATAATGCATCTTACTCATTAAATATGATCCAAAATTTGGTGCGCATCAATCAGCGGACCGCCATGCAAAATTTCATCATTTGCCTGATTCACAAACTTATCAAAATTTATATGGAATGAATGCGCCAACTGAATTGCCTTACTAATATATACCCCTTTTTGCAACCAAGTATTCATAGGATCCAACATTTCCGTTGGGACATTTGGCACATATTTTGGCATATGCAATCCAAAAATCGGATGTTCTTGAAATTCTACATGCTCCAACGCTCCTTGCATAGCAGCACTAATCATCGCTCTAGTGTATTTCAACTTGATACGTGATCCTACTCCATAAGGACCTCCAGACCAACCGGTATTGATCAACCAAACATTTACTCCAGTTTCTTTCATTTTTGTACTCAACATTTCGGCATATACTGTCGGGTGTAATGGCATGAAAGGCTCTCCAAAACAAGCAGAAAAAGAAGGAACGGGTTCAGTAATTCCAGCCTCGGTACCTGCTACTTTTGCTGTATATCCAGAAATAAAGTGATAAGCAGCTTGTCCCGGAGTCAGTTTAGAGATTGGAGGTAGTACTCCAAATGCATCACAGGTAAGGAAAAAGATATTTTTTGGATTCCCAGCATAGGAGGGTACTTGGATTTTTTCGATATGCTCGATAGGATAGCTAACTCGCGTATTTTGCGTGATAGTACTATTTTCAAAATCAATTTCTTTTGTCCCCTCTCTGTACACTACATTTTCTAACAGTGCGCCTCGTTTGATTGCTCTATAAATCTCTGGTTCTTTCTCTTCGCTCAAATCAATTACCTTTGCATAGCAACCACCTTCAAAATTAAAAATAGTATTCTCTGGTGTCCAACCATGCTCATCATCTCCGATAAGCTTACGGTTAGGGTCAGCCGATAATGTAGTCTTTCCAGTACCAGATAATCCGAAGAAAATAGCTGTCTCACCGTCTTCTCCAACATTAGCGGAGCAGTGCATCGGAAGTACATTTTTTTCTACTGGTAGTATTAGATTTAATGCAGAGAAGATCCCTTTTTTCATTTCACCTGTATATGCAGAGCCTCCTACAAGTGCCACTTTTCTTGTAAAATCTAGTATAGAAAAATTCCCTTGACGTATACCAAAAGCTTCTGGATTTGGTGCTTCATAACCTGGAGCACACAGCACCAACCATTCTTCTTCAAAATCTGCTAATTCCTCTTTTGTTAATCGAAGAAACATATTTTTGATAAAAAAGTTTGACCATGGATATTCAGTAACCGTACGCACATTCATTCTATATTTTGGATCCGCACATACTGCAGCATCTCTTACATAAACCTCCTTTCCAGAAAGATAGCTAACCACCTCATCATACAGTTTATTGAAGTTCTCTGAGGAAATAGGTTTATTGGTACGTCCCCACCATACTTTGTCTTTGGTATAGTCATCTTTTACCAAAAAACGATCTTTTGGCGAACGTCCAGTAAATTTTCCGGTACCAATATTCAGGGTACCATTAGCAGTTTCTGTCCCCATACCCATTTCAATTGTACGCTGTTGTAAGAGTTCTGGATCAAGATTCCAATGCGCTTTTTTTACATCCAAACCATACTGTTTGAGATCTTTGTTTTTTGTTGTTACCATTGTTAAAAGATTTTAGAGTTAGTAATTTAAGAGTATTATAAAGGTGATCGGACTATCGTAGAATTACACCATAAAAAATCTATGTCCTACTACAAATTAAAAAGGCCATATTAGAGGTACTAGAAACACAGTGATACAAAAAAACAGGAGTAAAAGTGGTGTACCGACCTTTACATAATCCATAAACTGATATCCTCCTGCTGCCATTACCATAGCATTAGTTGTTGTTCCTACTGGTGTTAGGAATGCTGTCGAAGCGCTAATTGCTACGGTAATCATAAAGGGTTTGGGAGAAACCCCCAATGTTGTTGCAGCAATAATAGCAATAGGAGCCATGAGTACTGCCGTCGCAGAATTGTTAATTGTTTGACTAAAACCTGTTGTCAATACAAAAATACCTCCCAACAAT
The DNA here is from genome assembly GCA_947492105.1 of uncultured Aquimarina sp. Taxonomy (GTDB): domain Bacteria; phylum Bacteroidota; class Bacteroidia; order Flavobacteriales; family Flavobacteriaceae; genus Aquimarina. The sequence continues at coordinate 139,925 of CANLMN010000005.1, forward strand.
ACAACAGGATGAATACTCCCTAGATATCTAACCAAACTAGTTGCTGCCAACTCGGCTACCCCAGTTTTCTGTAAGGCAATACCCATTGGTATCATAGCTGCAATCATCACAACACTAACCCAACTGATCCCTTTGTAAGCCTTGGACATCGGCACGCAACCTGTGATTAAAATCACCCCTGCACTGATAAGGGCTGCTATAGCGCTTGGTACTATTTTAAATATTAATAACACTACCATGAGCACTAACATCGCTAATGCGATATAAGATTTATAGGTAAGAGCATCTACCTCTTTTGCCATTTTTTCTGGACTACCTGAAATTACTAGGTCTTTGTAGGTATTCTGTAAGGCTTCTATGCGCTCCCACGGCCCTCTGATAACAAAAGCATCTCCTGCCTTTATAGCCACATTTTTATCCGATAGTGGTTTGTTATTACGTGAGGTTGCTAGCAGCTGAATCCCTAATTGTTCCAGATACGCACCTATGGGTTGTGTCGTTCCCAAAAAGAAAGACTTTGGTGTAATAATCATCTCTGCCATACCTACTTCTTGATTAATGAATTCGTTTTTTAATCCCTGATCCGACGGTTTCATGGGTATAATACCTAAGCTAAAGGCAAGAATCATTTTGTCCACATCTTCTGCGTTACCTTTGACTGTAATAATATCATGGTATCGCAGTTCTGTATCTTGCGTTGGGAATTCGACAAAAGGTTTGGTTCTATTTAGGACATTGGGGTGCCGTCTACGTAGACGAATGATTGATACATTATACTGGTCTTCGAACTGCCATTTTCCAATAGTCGTATTGATTAATGAGGACATAGATCGAATGCGAAGTCTGTAGATATCTTTATCAATACTATAGCTTTCGATCCATTGGTGCATTTCTGAATCTATACTCACAGGTGTGTCCTCTGTGGTGTTCTTTGGTAAAATTCTATAACCAATGTATTTGAAATACAGAATAGCGATAATCAGTAATGGAACACCAATCAATGCAAACTCAAAGAACGAAAATCCATCAAACCCATTTGCAACCAATACATTGCTCACAATGATATTTGGAGGAGTCCCTGTCAATGTCAATAATCCCCCTGTATTAGAACCAAATGCTATTGGAATTAGCAATTTTGAAGGCATGGTACCAATATTCCATGCTGCAGAAACGGTTACTGGTAATAATGTTGCTACTGTACCCGTATTGCTTACAAAACCAGACAAAACACCTGCTCCCAAAATAACCAATACCGACAATTTTGATTTGCTATTACCTGCCCACTGTACAAATTTTTGACCTGCTACTGCAGTCCACCCTGTCTGGGACAGCCCTTCTCCAATGATAAATAAGGATGCAATCATGATGACTGTTGGATTACTAAAACCGCTGAGTGTTTCATTCAAATCCAAAATCCCTGTTAGAAAAAGACACAACATGGATAGTAATGCGACAATATCTGGAGTATATTTTCCCCAAATAAACAATCCGATGGTAATGCTCAAAATTATTAGGAGAAGTATCATATATGTTAGTTCTAAATACTTTTAGTATTAATTAATGTGTCAAAATAATGTGCTTGATCTTTGCTCAATCCAATGCCAAAAGTGGTATTTGTGTATGTAATGTTAGTAGTTTTGTTAATCGTCCTTCAGAAGGTGTCAATTTTTTGGCGTGATTAGCGGGCAAAATAGTGACCATATCGATTCCATTTTCTTCCACAAAATCAAAAATTCCTTGTTCGATATCATTACTTTCTCTAAAAACGTGTCTCGAATAAAAATTCTCTAAGTAATAGGAAACCGTATTTTCATTTTTTTCATCAACTTCACTATATCCATATGTACCATTACCACGTACTATGGTCAATACATATACTTTTGCTTTAAAATGTCTCGCCAGCAATAGCAATGTCAGTAAGACCGAAGGATCATCTATTTCTTCTTTGCCTAATACTAGGGCAATCTTGCGAACACCTTTTTCTATGCCCGTTTCTGGCACGACTAATACAGGACAATCTGCCTCTACCACAAGCTCAGATGTATAAGAGAATACGCTGTCATCCTTTGGATCACACCCCTTAGTCCCCATTATAATTAGGTCAACTTGCTGTCCTTTTTGTTCTTTTAGAATTGTGTCAATCAAAACATCCGAACTCATTTTGATCGATACCGAATTGTTTTTTGCACATGGGAAATCAGCTTTGATTTCAGCAATTTTAGTCTCCAATTTTTCCTGAATAGTTGTTGTATCAGCAACATTACAGGAATGTATGGCTACAATTTCTGGCCGATAATCATTTGTGAATAATCCAAACGTAAATCGTAAGGCGTGATCTGAAGTTGATGATAGATCAATAGGAACGAGTATTTTATTAATAGCATTCATCGCAAGAGTATTTTTTTAAGGTTGAACTTCTTTTTTTTATATTTTAAAAGTGATTACAGGAAACTGAGAATGATTGACTACATGCTCACCAATACTTCCCATAAAAAAGTGTGATAATCCTTTTCTTCCGTGTGTTGGAATACCAATAAGGCTAGCTTCAATAACCTTACAATAATCCATAATTCCTTCTTCGACACTGTAGGCATTAAAAATCTGTACTTCTGCAGAATATCTCTGATAGTCTCTCTCTATATGTTTAAAAAACTGGGTAATAAGTTGTTCTATTTCCACTGAATTTTTAAAATTTTCTGGAGTATTGATATACGCCAAATGCATTTTTACATCCAATGTCTTGAAAAAATCAACCGCCTGTTTGTATGAGTTTGCATTCTCTGGATGAAAATCACAAACAAATACCGCTTTTTCAATTCTGAAACCTCTCATTTTACGCTTCACCACCATCACTGGAACTTCGGAATGACGTACTACCTTTTGCGTATTGGAGCCTAAAAAATATTCTTCGATTCCCGTAGATCCATGAGACCCCATTACAATTAAATCTGCTGCTATTTCTTTGGCATAATCAGCAATTTCGTAGAGCACAGATGATTTCTTTACCACTACGTTCAATTTTATATCCTTTAGAAAAGGTTTGTCAATAAATTGATTGAATCGCATCTCTGTGAATTTGATAAAAGGTATTGCATCTGCTGCCATCGTATTACTAGGCACTCCTAATAAATGATCGCCAAATCCTAGCGTATGAATTAGATGTATCTCGGCATCCTCACGCTTGGCAATATTAGCTGCCATATATAAAGCATTGTCGGCATATTCAGAAAAATCTACGGGAACTAAAATCGTCTTCATCTTGTTAGTTTTAGCGGTTCATGTATAAGTGTGTTCTTTGATAACTTTACTCAAAGTTAGCTCAGATTATCCAACTAAAAGATGACTTTTGTCAGCTTACCCACATATAATTTTTTAGCTATTTTATGCCAAATTAGCTATGTAATATCGCATATCAACTTGTTCTTTTTCCATCTAAATACCTTGTTCCTATATTCCATAGCTAAGGCTACGCAATAAAATCACGCTATTTTTATATAAAAGAATAACAGTTTCGTTAACATGAATTTATATACCTAAAATTGGTATGAAACCATTTAAAAAATAATTACAGGCTAGTAATACCATTTATCCTTTGAATTTACTGGGATAAAATTTTCTTTTTTAGCCTACAATTACATTTTAACTGGTATGAGCTTCTTTTCTGAAAATATATTTCTGGACTTCTGGCACACCAAAACTGCATGCTCAATAAAACATGAAAAAGGCTAATTCTAATGAACTAGCCCAAAAAAATCGTGTATAATTTATAGCTGACTATAAAGAAATAGTCTGTAATAATTCTTTACTCAAAACTGCTCTAATAAATAATTTATCAAGTCTGTCGTAGTAACAATACCAACCAACTCATCATTATCTACTACAGGAAGCGCATGAAATTCATGCTTCGCTAACATCTCTGCCACCTCCTTAATGGTCGCAGTTACAGATACTGAAAATACATTTTTGACCATCACTTGATCAATCGTGAATAGGCTATAGACAACTGTATCGATTTGTTTTTCGAGAACAGCATCTACAAAACTCACCCGTAATAGATCATTATAACTGAGCATTCCAATTACTTTGGCATTCTCTACTATCGGAATGTGACGAATTTTATGTTTTTTGAATAAGAATTCTGCTTTTTCTAAGCTATCAGCTATAGGATTTAACGTAATGACATCCTTGGTCATTATTGTCGTAATAGGCATTCTTTTTTTCATAATCTCTAGGCTTTATTATCATGAGTCTAATGTACTTTACCTAGAACAAACTAAAGATGATAAAAGTCATTCCTTCGTTTTTTTTATGAGCTCATATTCAAAAAAAACAGCTACTGATTCTTGGTGATTTATCATTCTGGGTACACTTCAAAATTGATGTGATCTGGAGATATCTTAACTATCTGAAGTAACATTATGGTTGACAAAGCACGAGAAATCAAAAAAAACAAGTTGTTTTTGAAAATACTTTCTCAAATCCAAGATTGCTGACCCGTACTCTCACATACGGAGTACCAGAATTCTCCTTCTATATCAATTTTCTTTCTTTGCCTAGTTGCCTCTGCGATGGGGATATGTACAAAATTGTTGTTGACCAAAGCAACAACAAATCGTGACTTACCAGACATCGCTCCATGAACTGCCAAATGAGCCAATCGTTTACAAAAAATACGATCATTGGCATTGGCAGGAGCACTGCGGATAATATAACTAGGATCGATATACTTAATTGTCGTAGGAATGGTACGCTTATTAAAAAACTGGGTAATCTTTTCTTTTAACAACAACCCAATATCCTTATGTAACAGATTACCAGAAGCATCCTTTTCTCTGGTCTCCTGATCAAATAAATGCTGCCCTGCCCCTTCGGCTACCACAATAACTGCGTGATTGCTTTTGGTTAATCTTTTTTGAAGCGCAGACAAAAATCCTTGTTCACCGTACAATTCGAATTCCATTTCTGGAATTAATGTAAAGTTGACCACAGGCATAGAAAGCGCAGCTGCTGCTGCTATAAATCCACTGTCTCGTCCCATAAGTTTTACAATACTAATTCCATTATATGCGCCAATTGCTTCGTTATGCGCATCTCTAATAATGGGAGTTGCGACATCAAAAGCAGTTTCAAAACCAAAAGACTTGTCGATCAAATTGATATCGTTGTCAATAGTCTTTGGAATTCCCACAACCACACAATCAAGTCCTCTATTTTCGATTTCGGCACCAATAGCGTCTGCACCTTTTAGTGTGCCATCACCACCAATAGTAAAGAGCATATTGATCTTTCTTTCCTCCAGAGTATCCACCATTTTGGACACATCTTGTGCCCCTCTTGAGGATCCCAAAATGGTTCCCCCAAACTGATGAATATCCTTTACCTTATCCGGAGTTAGTGTAACAAAATCATGACCATTTTCTGGAATTACCCCTTCATATCCATAACGAATTCCTAGTACTTTGGATACACCATAGAAATAGTAAAGCCCCATCACCACACCTTGGATAACATTATTCATCCCCGGACATAAGCCACCACAGGTTACAATAGCTGCTGTAACATTTTTACTGTCAAAATAGAGTTTTTCTCTTGGGCCTGCCTTTTCTAGCATCAAGGGTTCTTTATGTTCTGACAAGGCTTTTTGTAGCAACTCCATAGAGGTACTTAAAAGTACTTTGTCATTATCTTTAACGAAATTAAAAACGCCATCTCCTTTTATCTTACTCAAGTTCAAAGGAGAGTCATACATTGGTTTTCCTAAGGATGTTATTTCAAAATTTTTCATGTTTTCAAAAGAGGTATTTTCAGTGATTTTCAATTCGGATTATAGGAGTATCAAATTACTATAAAAAATGATAAGAACTATTTATTTTTTTTTGAAGTAAAATCTGTTTTAAATAATATTCCAATACGTATACGGTCGTAATGTACCCTAATAAAATGGTTTTTTAAGTACCCTAATTCGACTTTTATACAGTTAAACAATTTATAGCCTATCCCCATATGAAATCGATTTTGATTAAAAGTAGGTTCCTGTAAACTGATAAAAATTTCGTTAAAAACAGTCGTATAAAAATGTTTGTTAACCGCCTGTACCCAACGGAGACGGTATCGAATTCTATGTTTGAGGTTGGTTTTATTATTTTTGTTGATCCAACGTGATTCCCATCGATACCTATGAGAGAGCGGAAGTCCATTTGGAGTAGGTTTCAAGTAAAATTCTTGATACAACCAATGTTGTGTAGTTCCTTCTTCATTTTCTAAAAAACCATCGGAATCCAAAAACCCATAGCCAAAAGTTCCCTCGATATTTGATTTGATGGCATAGGTGATTCCTGTTCTAAGAAAACCAAGCTCGTACTGTTCAAAAAAATCATAATCTCTAATAATTCCTACAACAGGAATACTCCATTTCTTTGCTATTTTATTAGATCCTGATACAATAACCCACGAACCAGCCACAACATCATTTCGACTTTTTTGTGCCTGTAGCGTGAGCGCAAAGAGTACAAAACATAAAGTATGAATTAAGACACTAAAATATTTGGGCATTTTTGATCTGTGTTAGATTATTCTTCTAAAAAGCATGCCTTGATATCACTCTGCTTTTCTTCTCACTATGCGCTATAAATTCTAATCTCACTGTAAATCGTACAGATATCTCCATAGCACCCCACTTGACACATGACAAGAACAACGAACCATTAAAAATCAGCTTGTTTTGTTTCTAAGAAAATACTAAGCCAAAACAAAGGCTGAGAATCTCATATATTCCGTATTTCAAACACAATTGGGATAGAATACAGCACGGTAACTGGTTTTTTTCGCTGCATACCCGGAGTCATTATTGGAATCAACTTCACCACTCGTTCTGCTTCCTTTTCTAGCATAGGATGAGGGCCTCTAGTTCGAATATCTGTAACACATCCTTTTGTATCAATTTTGAAACTCACATGAATTCTATGAATACCGCTTAACCCCAATTCTGCGCCTAATTTATCATTGAATTTCTTGTAAACCAATTTTCTTATTTTTTCGGTAGTACATAATCTTCTAGCTTTGTTCCCTACTTTTTTTTCACATCCAGGAAATAACGGTACATTTTCGATAACTATAAATGGAATGTTTTCAATTATTTCTTCATCCTCTACATCTCCAATATCCGATACCGCTACAAATTTTTCATCCGTTATGATTCGCTCATCTTGACTAGATTCTGTCGATGTAATAATAGCTTCTTCGATATCGGTAGTATTATCAACAATATCTAATACATCTTCTATAGCAGGTGGCGGTGGAACACTACTTTGAATAACTGGAGGAGGTGGTACTTTTTCTACCATAGTTATTGGAACATCCGTTTCGGAATCATAGTCGCTATCAATCACTAACTCTTGTCTTGCAGTTGTGATTCTTTCATAGAATTTCCATTCTAATGCTTTGTAAGAAAAGAATAACATTATGATAAGACCTATTTGAAAATAAATCAGGCTATTCTTGCTTAAATCTATATTTGCATTCTTCTTAACCTCCATAATATCTTGTTTTAAAATAAACATCTACTATACTTGGATACCAAGGTACTACTCAATTATAAGTAGAAAAATGACTTTTGTCATGTACAAATCACATTCTAGAACTTGTATTTAGAATTATTTTTTTTGTGAAAGAGAGGGAGATACACTCTAATAATCTTCAAACTATCATGAGTCTAAAAATAGTTGTCTAACACAACAATAGATAAAATGAATTTTTATTTAAATACCAATAAGAATAATTGATGGCTTTTATTTATATTTGTTGAAAAACAAAGAATGACTATAACACAATTGTATTATGTTCTGGCTGTAGCAGAACATAAGAACTTTACTAAAGCAGCCAAAAAAGTATTCGTTACGCAACCTACTCTGAGTATGCAAATTCAGAAACTTGAAGAAGAATTAAAGATAACGATCTTTGATCGGAGCAAAAAACCTATAGCACTTACCGAAGTTGGCGCAAAACTGATTGATCAAGCACGTAATATTATTAGCGAAAGTGAACGGCTGCAAGATATAGTGGATCAGCAAAAAGGGTTTATTGGTGGAGAATTTCGTTTGGGTATGATCCCCACGGTGATGCCTACCTTGTTACCTATGTTTCTAAAGGGTTTTATCAAAAAATATCCTAAAGTAAAATTAAAAATCGAAGAACTCCATACTGCTGCTATTATAGAAAAGCTTTTGGAAGGACATCTAGATGCTGCCATCGCTGCCACCCCGCTCTTAAATGATAATATCAAAAAGCGCGTACTCTATTACGAACCCTTTGTTGCTTACACCACAGAAAATCATCGCCTGAGTACCAAGAACAAGTTGAATGTTGAGGATTTGGATATTAATGAAATGTTACTTCTAGAAGATGGGCATTGTTTTAGAGATGGAATTATTAATCTGTGCAAATCCAACCAAACTACTACACCTGATCAATTCCAATTGGCAAGTGGAAGTTTTGAAACCTTAGTAAAATTATCCAACGAAGGCTTAGGTATGACATTATTACCTTATCTACAAACCATTGAAATGAATGCAGCAGAAAAACAGCATCTACGTCATTTTAACGATCCTGTTCCAGCGAGAGAAATTAGTCTAATTTTTAACAAAAATGAACTCAAAGGTCATATAATAGAAGCCTTACAAACGAGTATCGCTGGGATTATCAAAGGTGCTATTGCTTTTCAGGATGTGAACATCATTAGCCCTATTCCTTCTAAATAACCTATACTAAAATCAAAATCTATCAGATTATATCATTTTTATCGCACCTAGTGCCAGAGCTATAGGTTGTTCACATACTCCCAACACTTTTTTTGTACAAAAACACTTTCATGACGTACTAATGCTAACTCAAAACTCATAAATCCCTATCATAGAATCTTTAAAATATTTTTCGTTAGTCTAAACTATAAAATTTAAATATAAGTAGTAACTATGGATTAATTTTCTAGTACAAAACATGGTAGAAAAGAAGTGAATTAATAGCCTGTAATTATTGTTTGAAGGCTATAAGTTGTAGACCGAACGTATAGCATACTGATCATAAAAAAAGCGACCTTGGAGGTCGCTTTTTTCTTATAATTTTAGATAGATTAAACATTTTTGTAATTCTGGCTGTTTTGCCGTCAAAGAATGAATCCAAATTTTCAATTCCTCAACTTCATGTGGCAACAATCTTTTGATGGCTTTTTTAACTTCTTTGGTAAAAAGATTCACATCAAAACTTACTTTTTTTAACACTGTCTTAGTATAATCAAACATTGCTCTTGCCATAAATCTGATAGTATTTTAGGTTTATTTTTAACTTCAAAAAAGTAATTTCTAGTCATATGACATTCTTTTCTCGTCAAAACGATTAAATATATAAAAAAAATACGACTTTGTATATCTAATATTTAAAAAAATTAAACAAAAAGTATATTAAACTTGAATAAAAATTTAATCCCTACTTATCGTTCTCTACACGCTAAATATTCATACTTATTCATCATATCTCAAATTAAACTTACATAAAAGTTTACTAAAGCAAACGTATTAAATCCATGTACTATTATAAGACTCACTCTTTTTTAAAATGTTACACTTTTGCTCCTAAAAAAAAGAAAAATATAGCGATCAACTAGCTGATGCACTAGATAATGGTAAGAAACGATAAAGAACAATCATTGCAAATCAATTTGAATTTGTTTTGATAAAAATCTTTTCTCCAACCCTTTTTGAATCCAAGAACATGTCTCGATGCTTCTTTTGACTATGTTTTGTCAAAGTTGAAATAGGAAAACCCTAATTCACCTAATTACGCATTCCTAGCCCTACAAACACTAATACCTTGATAATAAATTAAAAAAAAGAAACATTTTTTTTCAAAGAAATAAATCTCACTAAATATTTCCTTAAAATCTATATCATAAAGTAAGTTTTATTAACTTTAAATTAAGTAAAAACAAATTATTTTACCAATAAATCAACTATTTCTCAAAAATTAGAAATGAAGACGATTTCCTAAGAACGTTATTTGAAAAAATAGCATAAATTTGCTTAAAAAAAACTTAATAATGAACTTTAAAAAATCATACCCAAAAATAGTCACTAGAAACTTGAAGAAATAAGATTAGCTCACACAAAACTAATTATTATGAAAATTTTAAATTTTACTAGTTTTGCTTTGTTAACGACATTTTTATGGTCCTGTGAAAAAGAAGATCCTACAGAAAATGTCACTGTTAACGAAACAGAAACAACTCGTAGTGTATTAGCCATTCTCAATTCCAGAATTACTCACTTAAAAGAATTAGGTTTCACCCTAACGATATTTAATCGGAATGACGAGACTTATACAATTAATATCAAAGCAAACGATATTGATGCATTTGGCACAGAAAAAAACAGGTTTGTAAGTTATGCAATAGCTCTTGGAGATAAACTGCCTCAGAGTTTTTCAGAACCAGGGTTATTAAAATATGTTTTCAAAACAAAAAATGAGCTCAAATTAGATGCAAAAATTTATTATTGTTATACAACTGCTATAGCAGGTGAAGCAATAAAAAATGCTTTCGAAATAAGGCTCGAGAAAGATCAAAAAGTTCATATCTCTCAAACTTTTCAGAGCAACGATACAGAATCTGATATTACTATTAATTTCAAATTAGAATAATAACTACATTTTCGCTGAATAACATTGATATACTAGACTTACTTCCTATCCTAATGTTCTTTTTATCACCTCTTCCTTTTTATTTCTAGTTTTACGTACAACAAAACACATATCTTCTCTATATATTCTGTCGTATACTAGTAGTTTTTCTACTACAAAAAATACCTAATATCACTTTTTCACCCTTACGGTCCATTCAAAATTAAAGACAGAAACCACCACTCCATCTTTATTAGTACCTACAGATTTCATCCAAAAAGTTTGCCCTTCTCCAGTTGCTATCGTCTTTTCGAGCGCTTTTGTGATAAGATGGCCATCGTCACAAACAAAATTGATTCTACCCGTTGCTTTTTTGGTAAAAGATGCATTATTACTAGCAACTAGCATAGACACTTTGTGTCCACATTCTCTAATATGCCCTATAACCATAGCTCCTGTACTAAGCTCGGCAGCCATCGCTTGTACCGCAAAATACATTGAATTAAACGGGTTTTGATTGATCCATCTATGCTTTACACTTACCTTGCACTTAGTATCCGTAAGGTCTTTTACCCGAACTCCACATAACCAAGCAGAAGGTATGTTGATTAATGCAAACAAATTAACTTTTCCTATGGTTAGTTTCATAAATTATTTTAGAGATTAAATTATATCTAACAAAATAGCAAAAAGTATTGAATTCTTCATAGCAAATATCGTTTATACCATTTCTACTTCGAATTTATCACCACAAATTATGTTTTATACCCAATTAGCAATATAATGTCGCATATCAATTTATTCAGCTTCTTATTTTTCTAAATTGCTCCAAATACAATTGCGTGATTTTACTCATAGGAAGTGCAGTAGCTGCTTTGTAATTTGCTGAGCCCAATGCGATCCTGTAAGCATCATTTGTAACAATTTTTTGAATCGCATCGGTCAAACTATCTACGGATTCTGGAGCAAAAAACTCCCCTCTATATCCCTCCTCTTTTACCAAGATACCTAAATCCCCTAAATCAGGCATAACTACTGCCTTTCCATAACTACCCGCCTGATGTAATACTCCAGAACTTCCAGTTGTTGAGGTATACGGAAAAACAACTACTGCACTGTCTGTAAATATCCTAGGCACATCTTCTTCTGCTACATACCCAGTAAAAGTTAGCTGTTCTATATGTTTATATTTTTCTTTTACAGACTCCAAATAACCTGGTACATTGGGATTATCTGTTCCTGCAATGACTATTGCTAGATCGAGACCTGTTTTTTGGCGTACTTTTTCCACAGCCTCGATCATAATCTCTACTTTTTTATAGGTCCCAAACTTTCCAAAAGTCATGATTTGAAGTGGTCCTTGTGGCAGAGTATATTCGGGAACTTCGGGGATTTCGAAAGTTCCGTGAGGGATCAAACAAATATTTTTTGCATGATACTTTGCGTTGAGAATTTCTACATACTTACTAATCGTTACCGCTACCTTATCTGATTTGAGAATGCAACGTGTCAATGTTGAACCAATAAAATTATAGATTTTAATCGCTAATTTATTTTTGGTAAATCCAGCACTATCCAAATCTACTTGCTCCAAAATATTGTGGAGTAAAGTAATCGTAGGGATTCCTTTCCTTGTACACATAAATGGTAGTAATAGTCCTAATGCTGCTGCTACTTTCTTATCCCCAAATTTCATAAACTGAAGGTTAAAAAGAATCGCATCAGGAGCGGTTTCTCGAACAGCTTTCATCACTGAAATACAATTTGTATACCTATTAAAATCCCAACAATGCTTTACAGTAATTTTGCATCCTGTCTCTTCAAAATTAGTTACTGCTTGATCACTTGGGATATCCGTAAGTAAAATCAATTCTGTGACCTCTTGTTGTTGTCTAAAATGTTTTACTAAATGATATGCATATTCATTGAGGGTTACTTTGCTTGGCGGATAGGCCGTTACAATGGCTAGCTTCATAATAGTCGTATAATTTTGAGTGTTATTTCTTACTACTCCCTATAGGGATAAATAAAAACAAGATTAAATTTACCGATGAATGGAGGACTATTATCGATGATAGTTATAAAAATACTAAAATGTATGGATTTGTAGCTATTTATGGATAATTAAGTTTTATTATTTCCAATTCCCAAGAAATAAATCAATTGTATCACTAATAATACAAGCATAGCGATCATCTGTACTATCACTACCTGAGCCAAACTATCGTGAAAATAAGCTATTAATGCAATTTGACTAACCCCTAATATTCCTGACAACACTACAGGAACATAATTATCCAAAGACAGGAAATAATACGCAAAGACATTAGAAATTGCAAATAGAGATGTTGCTATAGCATATTTCCATAACAAAGGTGCGATACTCAAATATTCCGCACCAAACATCATATTGACAATAAACTCTGGAAACATATAGCACATAAAAACAATTAATATCGCTAGTAATGCTATTTGCGAAAGATATGTTAATAATACCGTGGTCGTTGGTTTCCCTTCTTTCTTGAGTTGTACTACTTTGGGAAGCAACAACATAACAAACATCCATGCAGCAAAATACACTACACGTCCTATTAATGCCAAAGAAGCATATAATCCGGCCTGATGCTCATCAAAATAATGTTTGACCATAAGAATGTCACTATTATTAATAATAATCTGTGTAAGCTCATAGAACGCTGTTAACAAAAAGAATTTTTGTATGTGTTTTGTATGTCTAGAAGGTAAAGCCAGTATTTTTGAAAAAGGTTTCCGTATACCCGAAAAAGGAAACAGCCCGCAGACCAATGAAGCTGTAATACCAAATGCTATAATTAATGACGTTTGTATACCGAGAAAAAAAAGTAATACCAGAGTAAGAACCAAACGACTCATCATCTCTCCCTGATACGTTATTGCTAATGTGGCAAATTTCTTTTTGCCCTGAAGTATGCCTCTATTAACACTCATTATAAAATACAAAGGAACTCCAATACCCAATAATTGGAACATCATTGCCGACTGGGTATGAAAAACCTCTTGTAACATGCTAGAAAAAAACACAATACCTAGACCAACAACTATCCCTACTATAAGAGCATATCGGTAGATGATAGCGATAAATTGCTCAAAGTATTCCTTCTCGATACTAACAGAAAACTTGGCCGTTACTAGCTGAAACGTCATTGCCGCAAATGATAACACAAGTAAAAACGTTATCAAAATCGCGGCATCTGCGAATTGCTCAGGCCCTAATATCCGACCTAACAAAACATTGTATAGATAGTTGCCCGCATTCACTAACAAGGCACTGATCATAAATTTTTGCTCTGAAGAAAACTTTTTCAATAAAACATTAATAGTCATTCCCAAAAATATTTGTCGTTTGTGTTTGATAAAAAATCACTGATGTACTTTTGTTTTTTTCTATAATAAAAAAGCTCTTGCTACTCTTTTTGATCTTGTTACAAGGTTCTTTCAATACACTAATTACTTCTCTATCAATATACAAATTTTTAGAAATGTAGGACTATTCTTTCTTGTTTATTCAATTACTATATGGAATCGTATTTTTACTTTTCTTGAGTAGTTGTACAACCAAAATTTCTGACGATCTAAAATTTATTTTTTTCCAAGTAATCGTGATTTCATAATCTTTTTGGGGGTATTTTTTTTTAAACAAAATCACTTTTCAGCACATAACTTGATTTTCCGAATGCATTGCGCACTATTTTATTCTCTTTTCCTATAATGTAAAATACCTTATTGATTTTCATTGCATTATTATACATCTTTGTTAGCATCTCCACTCCTTTTTGATCAATATTTTGTACATAATCCAATGATACGATAACCTGTTCATACTTAGAAAGCATGTTTTCAAAATGATTCTTGACGTTCTGAACATTTTTGTTGATAATACTTCCTTTAATTTCTAAAACTCCATGGTTATTAATAATTTTAAGTGCCATACTATTCTTATTTAAGTGGTTACAACTCCTACAAATATCAAGAGTTTTATCACTAAAATCGATATTTTTTCGACGAATGGTCGTTTGCCTTCGGTGAATGGAAAAATATTGTGTACAAAAAAAACAAAAAGGCCTTGATCAACAAAAAGATATGATTAACTTGTTCATTATAATTGAGATATATGCCACAAAAAATACTTTTTATTCTATTATTAACCACTTCGTTGAATGCATTTGCACAAGAAATGCAAGAAGGATTTACCTATTTGGAAACAGGAAAATACAGTAAGGCTTTGGTATTTTTTGAAACTATTCTCCAGCAATATCCCAAAAATAAGACGGCAAGATTGTGTTATGGACGAGCTGTTGGACTGTCAGGAGATGCAGACAAAGCATTAGCCATTTTTTCTACTTTAAAAAAAGAATACACGAATAGTTATGAAATCAAACTCAACTATGCCGAAGCATTGTTATGGGCAAAAAAGTATGATTCTGCCGAAATATTTTATGAAAAATTGGTGACCGAAGACCCAAAGAGTTTTCCTGCGACATTGGGATATGCAAATACACTATCTAACCTCAAAAAATACAAAAAAGCATTAGATTACGTCAATAGAGCATTACAAATTCAAAAAGGAAACCCCAATGCACTTACATCGCGGAAATATATTAGGCTAGGCTATGCAAGTACATTTAATCAAAATAAGCGCTATCAAAAAGCCTTGCAATTATTGGACGATAATTTGGTGGATTATCCTAATGATATGGATTCTCAATTAAACAAAGCAAATATATACTTGGTCACAGACAGCCTGACCAAAGCCAAAATGGTCTATACAGCATTGGCAACAAACCCAAAGGATAGTATCATTGCGCTAAATGGTCTTGCACTTGTAGCTCATAAAAGCTTTAAAAATAAAAAAGCCCTAAAATTGTCCAATGAAGCAATACATAAAGTCGAACGCTACAAGGACGATCAAAAACTGTATTATCCAACGCAGGAGCGTTATGTACAAGCCCTTTTATGGAATAAAAAGTTTATTCCTGCCAAAAACAAACTTAAAAACCTAGGGGAATTATATCCTGATCATATAGGGGTTTGGAGTCTCTTAGCGACATACGGCATGTATACTGGTAATTTCAAAACAAGTATAAAAGAATATAATCGTATTCTGAACAAAGATTCTACAGCCTTTGATGGCAATTTGGGAATTGCAAATGGATATCGTGCTGTTGGAAAAGATATGCAAGCCTACAGTGCTCTTTTCAAAACATTGACGTATTACCCAAAACAACCCGATGCAGAACAATTAATTGCTACATTAAAAAAAACACATAGTCCATGGATAGAGCAAAAAACAGCTTTTACCTTTGACAATGGAAATAATGAAGCAATTCATGCTTCCTTAATGGCTAATCTCCCTTTTTCTACAAAATTCAAAACTACATTAGGACACACATATAGAACTACAAGAAATACGTTAACAAAAAACAAAGCCTTTACCAATGAATTGTCCTTGTCGCTTTTATACAAACTTAGCGGAATGTTTTCTTTGGCTACCAAAGGAGGTATTAGTCAATCAAATGCTCTTACAAACGACTACACACAATGGACAGGAGAACTCTTACTACAAACAAAACCATATCGCCTCCAAAATCTTGCGGCAAGCTATCAAAGAATATTACAGGATTTTAATGCAGACCTCATAGAAAGAGAAATTGTAATGAACAACTATTCCCTGAACTATACAATGGGTACTACAATTAACCTGGGATGGTACACACAATACATGTATACTTCTCAATCCGACACCAATAAACGTAATCTACTTTTTACTTCTTTATTCTATTCTTTCCTAGATAGACCGGCCATAAAAACTGGTATTAACTATCAGCATATTACTTTCAAAAACCAAGTTCCTTCCATTTATTTCAGTCCAGCAAAATTCAATGTTGTTGAAGTTTTTCTCGATATGACTAGTACGCAAACAAAAAAATGGTTCTATGCGGCAAGTATGGCAGCTGGATATCAGTATATCGATGATACGCCCGCTTCTACAACCTTCAGAACCGAGGGCAAGCTAGGGTATCTGGCAACGGATCGTTTTATCGCTACATTGTATGGCAAATATAGTACCATCGCTTCTGCTACTGCTGCCGGCTTTCGATTTACCGAGTTCGGTATTTTATTAAAATGGTATTTTCTTAGAAACCCTATTTTTAATAAAAAAATTATGGCTTTGGATAACTAGAAAAATCGTACAATATTTCTTTTTACGATTTCCCTTCTAGACCGACCAAATAATCTGTTTCTTTTACTACTTGGCCTCTCAAAACAAATCAAAGTGCAATGAATACCCCTCTAAATCAATTATAGCCTAGAACATTGAAGTTTTTTTGCTAGTTGAAAATTATAGAATTCAAGCTTTAGTCCGAAGTTTCCTCTTTAATTTTAAAGTAAAAAAACAGTAGAAAAAGAACCGAATTATTCGTTTGCACTTATTTTCTAAATGGTATAATCTAGTTTTTTATGAATTTAAACGAATATCCTTCTGTATGCAACAGGTACATTCCCTTGGCCAAGGTTGACACATCAATTGTATTATTTGTAGTAGTAAGAATCCCCTTATTCACTACTCTTCCGTTTGGAGTCACGATATGATACCATATATCGCTGGCAAATACAAAATCAACGACTAATTGTTCTGTAGTCGGGTTGGGATAAAGTGTTACTATATTCTTTTCTAATTCATTATTGATATTTGTAGACAATGTTTCTATTCTTCCATCCAAGTCGTATTGAGAGAAAAATTTCCAAATTTCCTCTGAGGCATTGATATCAAAATTAGCTTCGGGCTGTGCCATTGGCCAAGTATGAGTACCATTTTCTATTTTGAAATGTGCTACAGCGATGTTGTTTTCACTATTCTCATATCGTTGATAGGTCACAGTAGATCCATCATTTATGGTACTATCTGGTATTTCAGAAATTTCTGAAACTGATGCTGTCTTATTATAAGCAACCCAATACGCTAATAAAGCATCCACAGGTTCAAATAACTGAGAGCCATCGTATGAAACCACAGTATCTGCTGTTCCATGTATTTGTAGGATTGGTGTAGGGTGTACAGGGTTACAGGTGCCTAATTGTCCTTTGGTAATACTCCCCGAGACAGATGCAACCGCAGCAATCCTAGCGCTTAATTCACAGGCAAGTCGGTAACTCATAAATCCTCCATTCGAAAAGCCTGTACTATAAATACGTTTGGGGTTGATTGTATATTCTGATTCTATTTTATCCAATAGCGCTTTTGCAAACCCCAAGTCGTCTACCGTACTATTTCCCCAACCTACATTAAAGTGATTGATACCTCTCTGGTCTCCTAGGCCTTGAGGATGTACCACAAGAAACCCTTCTCTATCAGCTATGGTCCTAAAATCCCCATATGCTAACTGTTGTTGTGCTGAGTTAAAATAGCCGTGAAAATTCAGTACCAGTGGTACAGGAGCTCCCTCTGTATAACGCTGCGGAACATATAGAATATACTCCCTTTTTACTCCATCAACCTCTAGAGTACCATTGATCGTTTGTTGACCATTCAGCATCAAAACGGATAGCGTCATGAACATCATTAGCGTTACAAAATGTCGATGTACTGTAGATGACTGTGTGTTTAATTGTTTCATTAAAATGTGTGTTTTGTTTATAAGTATTCCGTTTATGATTTATCCCAATAAATAGGTATCAAATAAATCTTAAAACCATCACTTAGTACGTACAATGTCTTTCTTGTCCTATTCCAAACCCGAAAAGACATCGTTGTTTCACCTTAGGATAGTTGTGAACTAGCAAAAAAGTTCAACTTTTTTGCCCGACATAAACCAGTGGTCTCATACTATAACGATTTTGAAAATAAAATATTAGTTAAAAAAAACACAATACTTGCCAAAATAGCACTAATAACCTATAGACAACTGATGCACAAATACATAATATCAAACTAGCTATATACTGTAGCATATTGCCTTGTTCTTTTTCCATCTAAATGCCTTGTTCATATATTCCATAGCTAAGGCTATGCAATAGCATCATGGTGTTTTTTACATAAAAAACACCAGTTTCATTAATACGAAGTTATACCATTTGTTGTTTGAATTTATCGGAAAGAAAAATGAATATTAGGAGTACATTTTTTTTGAAAATAAAACGAAATATGATGATAATACTATTATTGCAAACGATGCAAAGTCCAAAGAAAATTAAACCGCAGGCACTACCTAAAAGGCTTGACGTATGTGTTCTTAATCGAAAAGCAATTGGGATTTGGTTAAATACACTTAGATTTAGGTCCTTGTTTTGGAAATGGACAAAATCGAGATAAAGTCAAAGCGTAAATATAGGTATCACAGATATCTTTTATGTAAGAGAGCTGTAAATCTCTACATCATTTTCGTAATTTTTTACCAGAAAACACGAAAACTAAGATTCGGTGTAATTCCTAAAGAAGTAAATTCATTCTGAATAAACCTATTATTAAGCGTATTAGTAGTACCGAATTCTCTATTAATTAGATTTTTTTTGTTGTACAAATTAAGAATCGATGCGCCAATACGGTAAGAGATATCTTCTCTACCTCCAATATGGAAATTGTATAACATAGAAAAATCCAACCTATGATATACAGGTAGACTTGCCCCATTTAGCTCATCATACTCTAGATTCACAAAAGGGCCACTGGTATCTACATTTGTCAATTCAGTAAAGGTCTTTCCTGAGTGCCATAACCAGCCTAGTGTAAATTTAAAATTTTTAATTTTATAAAAATGTGACCATCGTAATGCATGCTCAATATTAGCATTAGCACGAAAAGGTTGACCATCATTTAATTTATCAAAAGTGTTCTGCGCATTGGTGTAGGCATAACTGATCCAAGAATTATAGTTGCCGAACTCTTTTTTTAAGAAAAAATCAAAACCATAAATTTCACTACTCCCCAACTGCGTCCCATTATCAATAGGAAGCATAAAACCCGAAGTTAATGTTGTAATATCTGAGATCTCTCTATAGTATGAATCAAAATCAATCATCCAACTATTCTTTTTGAAAGTCCCACCCAAGCTGTATTGATAACTCGTTATAAGGGGTGTTCTATCTCCATCTGCAAGTGTCCATATTTCTTTTTCCAAGGACAAATCACTAATGATAGACTCTTGAATCTTACTAACAGACTGACTACGGTACTCTCCTGTTAGATTCAGACTAAAACTTGGTGTAATGTGCTTTTTGAGGAATAATCTAGGCTCGATAGTCTCTCTTTCTAATTCTTGATACGAGTTTGCTCTTACCCCCAAGGTAACATTGAGATCACCTGGTGCATCATATACAAATTCAGAATAGATACTATGAATATCAATTGTTCTATCATCCTCATCCAGTGTCAGAATAAAAGAAGGGGTTGTTGTTTCAAAAGCATATCGAATATTATTCTTGTTATACTGATATCCTAGATCCAAATGCACTTTATTATTAAAAGTATAATTTCCTGATATAGAAGCAGCATAATCTCTTATACTATTTCTTTTGCCCTCTGTTTGTAAAATAACACTGGGGTCTACAGTAATAAATTGATAATTCAATAAATATTTGGAGTAATACGAGTTAGCCTTTAATGTCAATTTATCTCGACTATGAGTCCATTCGAGATGATATCCTTCATTTTCTGTCTTCAATAAATCAGAAAAGTTATTCGTTTCTACACCTGTTTTGAATTTCAGTTTATTCCTACTATAAATGGTATTGAATTGTAATTTGTTCTTTTTTGAAAGTTGACCTACTACATTAACATTATAATCTCCAAAATAAAAATCATTTTCCATTTCGGTTGGATCTGATGGTATATCCGAAATTTTGGTATTCTGAAAAATCTGATCAGAATATCGCTTATAGGTAATACTTTGTAAATTATCGGTATAAGATCGTCTTCCTGAGACCTGCAGTGATAATCTATCTTTTATGATTGGCACACTCACATAACCATCTGCATTAATCATATTAATTCCTGCTCCTCCTTGAAATTTTGTAATCACATCACTATCGGTTTTGATATCAATAACGCTAGCCACACGATCACCATATCTAGCATTGACTCCACTTTTATAGAAGAGTGTCTCTTTGACAATGTAGGGATTAAAGGCAGAAAGTATTCCGAAGAAGTGTCCTTGATTGTATGTTTTCATACCATTCCATAAAATCAAATTTTGATTAGGCGTACTTCCTCTGATAAAAAGCCCCGTAGCAGTCTCAAATGGACTATTTACCCCCGGGGTGAGTTGGATACTTTGTAGAATATCTGGTTCTACCAGTCCAGGTAGGATATCCAAATCTTTTGTTTTTAAGGTAATAAAATTCTGTGTTTTCTCAATACCCTTGCCTATGTAATTTTTTATCAATACCTCGGCAAGAATTTCTTGTTGGTCAAATTCAGAGAAAATCTCAAACTCTTTACACAACAACCTAGCAAAAACCCTTGAATTAAACACATAAGGATACGTCCCTTCTACAACTAATGTTATTGGAACTCCATAAGGAACATTTTGTAGACTAAAGTACCCACTATCATCAATGACAGAATTTACGAGGGCTCCATCTACTAAAATACTAACATTCTTGATCGGTTTGCGGTTTTGTCCAAGTACATAGCCGCAACCATCCAAAACATCTTTTGACGAAAATTCTCTAATAATAATATGTGAAGCGTCTGCTCTTTCAAACTTTAATCCAGTTTGACCTTGTAGGATACGTAAATAAGTATCCAATGTATCAGTTGAATCTGTTTTAAGATCTATTTCAATACCTTCTACGATTGAATCACGATAAGAAAAACTGACGTTAAATGTTGATTCTAACTGCGATAATATAGCAGTGATAGGTTCATTATTCGAAACAACCGATTGTTTTATTTCTTGCGAAGAAACAAAATACCACAAGCTACAGAAAAATACGCAAAAAAATTGTTTCATTTATTATCTACAACCAAAGTCTTATTATCTGCTGACAATGTGTATTTGAGTCCTAATGTACTAAAAACTGTTTGAAGGGCAATGGTAAGATTATCATGAGGAAAACTTCCTGTATACATCTCCTTTTGATTGACATTCTTCTCGGCAATGATATTAATTTTATATTGTTTTTCTAATTCTATGAAGACATATTTTATTGGAATACTTCTAAAAACACTCTTATTAGATAACCACTCTGGCTTTAGCTCATTGGTAGTAAATTGTGTAATTGGGGTATCAGCAAGTTTAAGCATTCC
This sequence comes from uncultured Aquimarina sp., assembly GCA_947492105.1. Classification (GTDB taxonomy): domain Bacteria; phylum Bacteroidota; class Bacteroidia; order Flavobacteriales; family Flavobacteriaceae; genus Aquimarina. The sequence goes on from CANLMN010000005.1 coordinate 161,877, forward strand.
CATAGTAGGTTTCAAAATCATCTCATCATCTTCTGTTTCTACCTTTACTTTACCTTCATAACAGACTACTTCTATCATTTTCTGAACAGCATTTACATTAAATTGCGTTCCCAGTACAGTCACATCTCCATTAGAAGTTTTAACTGTAAACGTACTACCTTTTTGTACTTTGAAATAAGCTTCTCCGTCTAAGGTAATACTACGATCATCATCCCAGGTTTTTTCATCAAAACTTGCTGTTGATTTTTTATTCACCAACATTTCTGACCCATCAGGTAGTGCAACCAATATTGCTTCTCCTCCATCTGCAGTGATTGTCTTAACACTAGAATCAAAGAAAAAGAATACTCCCAAAATAATAGCTATAGATGCAGCCACTGATGCATAGAATGGCCAAAGTTGTATAACAGGCTTCTTCTTCTTAACAGCTATTTTGGCTTTGATACGACCCAATGCTTCTTCGTGATTATAATCAGAAGTATCTAAAAGACCTGACGCATGTTTAATTTTTTGATAATGCAGGTACTCTGGATGTTTTTTGAACGCCTCCAATTCCTGTGCACTCAACTCATTGTTGATCCACCTAGATAAAAACGTATCGTCTTGTTTATTTTCTAACATAACTTTACTTTACTTACTGTATATATATAACGCTTTACCTCTCAACTACCCTACCCCCTAATTCCTATTATTATTCTTCAAATAACGATTTACTATCATTCTCTCCTATATTATTTGATCTGGTTTCACGTTTTTTTTAAATATCTCCAATTGATTCCCGTAACTTAAGTAATGCCTTATGCATTAGTTTTTCAACTGCCTTGACAGAAACACCAGAAACCTCAGCAATTTCTTTATACGTCTTTTTTTCAATTCTATTTAATAAAAACACCTCACGCTGCCGATCAGATAATTTTGCTAAAGAAGAATTAAAACGCTCCATATATTCTTTTTCTAACACCAAAAACTCTGGACTTTCTTCGGTTATATCATCTTCTCGTTGTAGAATATAGTCTTTATATTTGAACTTCACTTGTTCATGTCTCATTGCACTATTTCCCAAATTAACAGCAACAGTATAAGCAAAACTTTTTGCCTTACTTAAAGGAGTCGTAGCACAATTTTCCCAAAGTTTGACGAATGCTTCTTGAACAAGATCTTCGGCAAGCGTCATATCACCAAACTTATAAAACAAAAAGTCTCTAAGCCCTTTGGCGTTTTTAGTAAAAAAGGAATCAAACAATCCTTGTTTGCAAATAGAATTTTCAAGATCTGACATATACTTCTCTATATAGAAATTTCAAAGCTAGTTATTTTTTTACAAAAACATCACAAACTACATAGACTAATACGTAGAAGAAGATGTATTGAAGTAATGGTAAAAAATGTATTTCCCTCTATCAAAATCAAAACAGATAAAACCTAAAGTAAAGCTTTAAAAAAAACAAAATAGTATACTTCTTTGTTATTTGTAATCATTTTAAACTGCATACTGTTTTAAATTAATAAATTACACCCTTCGACATCCAATAATCACTTGACCTGATGATGTACTAATCTAAACAAACTTGTCCTTTTTATAAAAAAAAGTTAACAAAAGAATCATTTAATAACAAATTACACCCAAAGACCTAGATCGGTCAAAAACCTAAAAAAACTCGCCAAAACCCGCACTATAATTGAATTCCGTAAACAAAATAAGGTTAAACAATAACAAAAAAAACAACAATATCACTATATTTTTGTTAATAAATACAGAGTCAAAATATCGCTACAACCTTTTTTTACAAGGCATAAGAAGTTATTTTTTGTATATTTACCCTGTCCTAGACAAATTAAAACCTATGATTAATTAAAGAAATATTTATTCATTTTTTTTTATTTTTTTTTTAACTACGGGTAGGGTTTTTTACTACTAGAGCGTTTTATTTATGGAGAAATGTTTTTGAATGATAGAAAATAGTAAGATTCGCCAGTAATGTATCATCGTTTGCATACAAATTTATGAATGTGATTAAAAAAATTATTAATATCCTTACGCTATATTTTATGGCGATTTCATGTGTTGGAGATGACGGACTATTTGAAAAAGAAATAGCATCATTGAACATGACGAAGAGCATTACTATTGTAACGGTTCTACATAATTTACGCATTACAGAAATGGCGAATGAAGAAGAGCTATGTTTTCGCTTCGACTACCCTCTCTCACTTGGTTACAACACAGGAGCTTCTATAAGTATATCAGATTTCAAAGGCTTTAAAGAAATGGTATTTAGCCAAACCCCAAGCTTTAATGTATCCAAAATTAATTTCCCTTTTACCATACGCCCTGCATCTTCTGATTTATCTATCGAAGTTACCAATGAAAAACAATTCAACACATTAATTTCTGAATGTAATTTCAAAACACTTCGAAAAGAAGTGGATCGATCCCTTAATATTTGTTTTGATTACAACTACCCGATTACTCTTCTAGACACATCTGATATTCCAAAAAACATCCCTAATCAGGTTGCTCTAACAACATTTCTAACTAATCAAGGAGAAGACTATCAGCCGAATCACGAATTCCCTATTGAAATCAATATACTTAGCACAAAAGAAACAAAAAAAATACATTCATATTTTGAGCTATTTAATATTTTAAACTCATGCAATACGATCGTAGAAAATTGTCCTGAGGCAACTCTTGTAGCAACCAGTGTTACTGAGGATCAAAACGAATTTACGTTTAAAACCACTACACTACCGGAAGCAAGTTACGAATGGTATCTAAATGATCAATTATTACCTGATCAAACAACATCTTTTTACAGAGCTCCAAAATTCACTCCAGGAGATTATGAAATTCGCGTGATTATCACTTACAATAGAGAAGAATGCATCGCAACGACAACCAGCGCCAGTGTCAAAGTCACTGCTCTTGAGGCTTGTCCAGAAATATCTTATATGAAAACAGCTATTGATTCTGTTTTTTTATTAGCCGAAATAAGCGAACCAAATACTGATGACCGAAGCTACATTTGGCTTGTTGACAACGTAATTATAGATCCACAAACGCTAAACCCAAACCCCAATGACCAATCAGATCGAGCATTGTTCTTGCCAGGCTTAGAGGACGGAACTCATGAAATATGCGTAAAATCAAAATCCATATATTGCAATTCAGAATCCATTTACTGCGATAAAATAACTGTGGATTACTGCCCAGAACCAACGTTTACCTCAAAAGAACTAGGCGCCGCAACAGGTACATATCTTTTTGAAGCAACGTTTCCAGAAAGAACCTCCGTGGTCTACAAATGGGTAGTCGATGGAGTGGATATAGAAAATGATGGTGGCATAGATTCAAATTTGGATTCATCTGCCCTTTTTGACAACAAACTAGAATTCACATTTGATCAACCTGGCACTCACAGTGTGTGCATATCAGTTAGAAATGCCCAACCTTGTATAGACGCTACAGAATGTATGGACATTGATGTTGTTTTTTAATTTAGAAGACGCTGAAGGCAACTCTCTAACTGAAACCTGTTAAACACTTCTGTTTTTTTTGATTCTGAGAACAACCATAATCTCAAATGCTCATTTATTTCATTTACCTTAGGATTCATATCAATGAAAATATACTTGTAAGTCGAATTTTCTTCTTATACCATTTGGATTTTTTATTTTCTCTAAAAAACAGATCAGATTAGCCCATATTTCTCTTAATCGGTAACATAGCTCGCATAAACCGCAAAAGCCTCTTATCTAGTCTAATCTCACCCATTTCCTATCCAAAAACGAAAAGTTCAGATGAGCTCATGAAGTATACTCCGAGCTTTTACATCAATTAGTAACGTTCAATTTTTGTCTATTTCTGAACTTGTAATGCCAGTTACACCCAATTAACTATATAATGTCGCGATATCGACTTGTTCTTTTTCCATCTAAAAACCTTGTTCATATACTCCATAGCCAAAAGGTTATGCAATGGAATCATGTCGCTTTTACACAAAAAATAACAGTATCAGTAATATGAATGTACATACCCAAATTGAATAATATAATTGTAGTCCAAAATAACGGAACTATTTTTCGTGAGTTTGAACTATAAAACTTAGACATAGTCGTAGCTACATGTAATTTTCTAGTGAAAAAATAGTAGAAAAAGCCCCTAATTATTAGCCTGTAATTATTTTTTTTTAAAATGGCATAATACCCTGTATAGCACAAGAAAGTATCTCTATTGATCAAAAGACACCTAATTTTTGTTAAGATCAAAAAAAAAAAACCAGATTTGATATTCGCATATCAAATCTGGTTTTTTATCATGATTTATCGTTCAAAACGAAGCTTTTTTCTCCGAGCTCTCCCAATGAAGTCATGTGTTATTTTATTTAATTCTATCTAGTATCGTCTCCATATTTTCAAAAATTTCGACAATAACTCCGATCGTAACCTCAACAAACCTCTTTCCGTTACACGTAATCCTTCATATTAGCAACATTCTACTTCTTTTTACGCTGTAATATCTTATACTCCTCATAGCAGCTACTAATAGCATCTAAGATCTGCAAATCATTAGCAAAATTGATAAAATCCGCTGAATAATTACATTGCTTCAAAATCTCATCAATATCCAATCGTTCTATCTGTAACAATGCCATTAAAGTTTCACGATCAAATTTATTCTCCAAAAGATTTCTAATCTCGTCATCTTTTTTCATTTTCCGTAATTTGCGCAATTCCTGAGGACGTTTACCAAAAGCATTGTACAAAAAATTAGCTGGGTTAAATATAGAGCTTAGCACCTTATTTACAGCATCAGGCTGCTTGTTTCCTGCTTCATATCCACTACTAACTCCTGGAATTCGGTAACGAAAATTATCATAAATTGGAATATTCTTTGCATCAATCTCTAAGTATCCTGTTAGCGGTATATCCGCAACCACGACTTCTTCTAATGCAATGCCCAATTCGGTCATTTTGACTTTCACTTTTCCAAACTTGAGCCAATCATTAGTTACACGTACACGAAGTGCTTTGAATCCAATATAAGAAAGGTACAATGTATCATTAACAGTTGCATTGATTCCAAATTCTCCTTTGTCATTCGTAACAGTACCTTTGACCTCACTAAGGTTTATAATATGCACCCCTTCTAATGTTTGATCGTTTGCTGCATTCTGCACAACTCCAGAAACCTGATTCTTTTCATCTTCCTGAGAAAATCCTACAAAAGGCATCAAAAGAAAAAAGCAAATAATACATTGTAAAAATTTATTCATACTTTAATGACGAAAAAAAACCTATATAATTACAAAGAAACTACGACAGAATTATATCACTACCAACGATCACTTCTCTTTTTACGATCTCTACGACCATTTCCACTATTACCACCTTCATTATTCCCACCATCTCTACTGCCTCGTGGTTTGAAACCTTCGCTTCTTCGTTTGCCTTTGAAACCTCCGCCGCCATCTCTACGACCACTTCTTCCTTTTCTACGGCCACCACCACCTCGTCCACTAGTTTTGGACACTTCGATGTTTATACTACGGCCATCTTGTGTAAAGTTTTCAAAAACTTCTAGCACCTTATCTTTTTGATCAGCATCCGTGTTGAAAAACGCAAAATTCTCTTTTACATCTACTCGACTTACGGCATCTCTACCCAAATCAAGTGTTTCTTTCAAGAAATCTTTGAGACGCATCCAATCATATCCATCTTTCTCTCCGATATTTATAAAATAACGAACAGAAGATCCACTACTTTCTGCATAATCACCACGCCCTTCACTTACATTATTAAGATCTTTTGCTTTCTTGTAATAATTATGGAATCGTGTAAATTCAACTGAAAAGAATTTTTTGATCAATTCCTCTTTGGTAAAATCTTCTAACACTTCATTAATAGCAGGGAGATACGTATCAATCTCGTGATTAATTTCTGCTTCTTTGATGTCATTAGCAAGATGAAAAAGTTGCACCTGACAAATCTCCTCACCACTTGGAACGTCTTTTTTCTCAAAAGTTGTTTTGAGTATGCGTTCTAGAGCTTTGATTTTTCGCGCTTCACTCTTGGTAACAATTACCATTGACACACCATTCTTACCTGCACGCCCTGTTCTACCACTTCTATGAGTATAGGTTTCTATTTCGTCAGGTAATTGATAATTTACGACATGCGTAATATCATCTACATCAATTCCACGAGCAGCAACATCCGTAGCGACCAACATTTGTATTTGGCGTTTTCGGAAACTTGTCATAACCAAATCACGCTGATTCTGACTTAGATCACCGTGTATTGCAGCAGCATTATACCCATCATTAATGAGATTTTCTGCCACTTTTTGTGTATCCCGCTTTGTTCTACAAAAAATAACAGAAAAAATATCTGGATTTGCATCCGCAAGTCTCTTTAGAGCTGGATAACGATCACGAGACCCCACCATATAATACTCATGAGAAATATTTTTGGAACTTGTATTTTTGTGTCCTACCGTAATCTCTACAGGATCCGACATAAAACGCTTAGCAATCGTAGCCACCTCTCTAGGCATTGTTGCCGAGAATAGCCACGTACTCTTTTCTTCAGGTGTATGAGACAAAATAGCGTTAATATCTTCATAAAACCCCATATTCAGCATCTCATCTGCCTCATCTAGTATACAGTAGCCAATATTAGAAATATCAACCATTTTGCGGTTAATCATATCCTGCATACGACCAGGTGTAGCCACAATAATTTGTGCACCACGCTTGATCTCTCTTGCTTGATCATGAATACTAGCGCCTCCATAAATAGCTACAGTATGTAAGCCTTTGGTATATTTGGAGTAATTTTTTAGCTCATTGGTGATTTGTAAACACAATTCACGAGTCGGAGACAGTATAAGTCCCTGAGTAATACGACTGTTCGCATCTATTTTTTCAATTAACGGAAAACCAAACGCAGCAGTTTTTCCAGTACCTGTTTGTGCAAGTGCAACAATATCGGTATCTTCGTCAAGCAAAATAGGGATTGCCTTTTCCTGCACTTCACTAGGCTCCGTAAAACCCATGTCTTCCACTGCCTTAAGGATGGAATCTCCTAATCCTAACGCTTCAAATTTGTTCATAGTATTCAAAATAAGCTGCAAAGGTACAATTTATAATTATCTTTATACTACTTCCTCTTTGTTTATATCCTTTTGACGACATTATCCGAGCAATTTCCTATTTTCTACACCTTTTTTCCTATAAATAATTTGTTCCTTAATTTTAGGCACGATGTAATTAAAAACAATCGAATTTTAATGATATCTTGAGCACTTGTATAAGTTTTTCTAAAAGCTTACACCAAATTAGCTATATAATATCACATATCGACTTGTTCTTTTTCCATCTAAATACCTTATTCATATATTCCACAACTAAGGCTGCACAATAGCATCATGGTGTTTTTACAAAAAAAATGACAGTGTCAGTAATACGAATTTATATAACTAAATTGATATCATATATAAAACGAACTCTCTATAAAAAATAAATTAGATGCAATTTGGCAAAGTTGAATTCCCTGAATTACTAGATTTTACGCTACCGCTAGATCACAACGACACACCTCGAATATTATCCAAGTATCCAAAAACTACTGTTCCAGAGGTATTTATTGGCTGCGCAAAATGGAACAAACAGGATCTCAAAAACTTTTATCCCAAAGGCACCAAAGATGAACTCACTTACTATTCTAGACAATTCAATTGTATTGAACTAAACGCCTCTTTCTATCAAAACTTCTCTTCTCAACAATATCAAACATGGTACAATAAAACGCCAGAAGGATTCAAGTTTTTCCCTAAACTGTCACAAAACATTTCTCATTTCAAAAAACTCCATGTAGATACGCAACCCTTTGTTGATGATTTTCTCAATAATGCTCAATATCTCGAAGAAAAATTAGGAACCATTTTTTTACAACTACATACCAATTTTTCTCCAGAATATTTTGACAGAGTTGTACATTTTGTAGAAAAATGGCCCCAAAAGTTTAAGCTCGCCATAGAATTCAGACATAGAGATTGGTTTAACGATACAACTGTAGCCACCGAACTATGCGAACTTCTCGAAAAAAACAATATCTCTAACGTACTCGTAGATACAGCAGGTCGTCGAGATATAATTCACATGAGAATGACCAATAACGAAGCTTTTATAAGATTTGTAGGCACCAATAATTCGAGTGATTACTTACGGTTAGATGAGTGGGCTACGAGGCTAAAAAACTGGACGACTCTTGGAATCAAAAAAATCCATTTTTTTGTTCATCAAAACAATGAGATTGCTTCTCCACTACTTTCAAAACATTTTATCCAAAAAATAAATAAAGAATTAAAACTCCAGATAAAAAAACCAAGGCTAAAGAACGATAACGAAACCTGGACTTTATTCTAATTGACCAATCTAAAGCTCAAATAATCCGCAATATGGAGTCCAATAGTGTATTTTTTTGATAAGAAACGAAGAGTTCTAGAATTATTTTTATCTTCAGAAAAAAAATTGAAACACAACTATAAAAACACTTTCATTTATGATATATCATACAAGAAAAATGGTAAAGCCGGGAGATCTCAATCCCAATGGCACTTTATTTGGAGGACGCTTACTAGAGTGGATTGACGAAGAAGCTTCTCTTTTTGCAGTAATTCAATTAGAGAATACCCGAGTAGTAACAAAATACATGTCTGAAATCAACTTTATTAGCGCCGCTACACCTCGTGATATGATCGAGATTGGTATAGAAACTATTAAATTTGGACGTACTTCCTTAGTTTTGCGCTGTGAAGTACGCAATAGAATGACAAAAAAAACTATTATCACTATTGAGAATATCACTTTTGTCGCATTAGACAAATTTGGCCGACCAAAACCACATAAAAAAACCTCTGCAGATATAATAGAACGGATTGATTGATGGAATTACAAATAATTCCTGCCCAAATAGAAGACGCTTCATTACTTACTATCATAGCTATTGCCTCCAAAAATCATTGGAACTATACACAAAATCAAATGGTATCATGGATTCCAGAACTCATTGTATCAGAAGATTCTATCAAAAATAATGTTGTATACAAATTACTAGAAGGTAATGAAACTGTAGGTTTCTATATGCTAAAAAAGAGTAATGAGAAGTTCGTAGATCTCGAATTCCTTTTTCTACTACCTATTTGGATCGGCAAAGGCTACGGAAAACTTCTATTACAACATGCAATAGAAAAAACAAAAACACTAGGTGCATTAAACATCAAAGTGGTATCAGACCCGAATGCAGAGGGGTTTTATGCAAATTTTGGTTTTAAAAAAATAGCGAATAAAAAAACAAATGTTCCTGGTCGTTTTTTACCTACCATGATACTAAAATTTTAATAACTGTTGGACATTGAATTTGTCACAACCAAATTACATTTTTGAATCTCAGCTTCAGCAGAAAGACACACTACACTAGTATGATGTTAGTCTTTTTATTGAAGCTGATATAAAAAATCTTATTCCATTGATTGTTTGAATTTACCAGAAAGAAAGATTAAGATTTTTTTGTTTTAACTTCAGCAGCAACATTAAGCATAGTCTTAGTTACGACCTATTTTTATACTGAAGCTGAGGCGAAAAAAGAAAATTTAATCCCAGTAAATTCAAAGGATAAATGGTACTAAAACCATTTAAAAAATAATTCCAGGCTAATAATTCGGTTCTTTTTCTACTATTTTTTTACAAGAAAATTAAACCGTAGCCACATGGCTATGCTTAAATTTTATGGCTCAAACTAATCAAAAAATAGTTCAATTATTTTTGGATTACAATTATATTTTAACTAGCATAAACACCTCATCCGTATGTCCTATAACTAAGATTACACAATCTAATCATCTTGTTTTCAACTCAAAATACCACGCCCTTTGATAAAAATGGACACAAATAAATTGGTACTATACGAGGGAGAAATGTTTTAAATTGTCTTAACTTACAGTTATATTCTGAATAACATTGAACATAAAAAACCAAGCAATAAAAAACGCGACTTTAATTAATTTATAAAAATTCACCGCTTTTCTTGTTTAAAATTACTGAAAAAAAAATATTTTTTTTCCTCACACCATAAGGGGAGGCAACTAAAACATTGCTTTATAGACTGTTTATTTTCACTTACGAAATAGAGTGAATTAAAGAAGGTTTTTGATAGTAATTTTCTCATGATAAATCGTGTCACATCCTTTTTTTTATAAAAATATAGTTTGGTAAATTTGTTTAAGAAAGTTCTTAAGCCTTACTAACTATAAATTTTACTGATAGTAACGTTTGTTATTAATATAATATATCGATCGCCTTAATTTCCTTTTTAGCTAATTTTGAAATGTAATTATTTTAATCAGTAAATCATAAAGTATCTCTAACAAAAACTATCCGTTAATTTTTAAAATATAAAATTTAATCATTCAAATTATGGACAACGCAAATAACGACAATATAAACGATGTAAGTAAATGTCCTTTTATGGGAGGAGTTTCTAACAAAACTGCTGGAAACGGCACTGCAAATCGTGATTGGTGGCCCAATCAACTAAAACTAAACATTCTACGTCAAAACGACACTAAATCGAATCCGATGAGTGGCGAGTTTGATTATGCTACTACATTCAAAAAACTAGACTTAAAAGCAATAAAGCAAGATCTATATGATCTTATGACCACCTCACAAGATTGGTGGCCTGCGGATTATGGCCATTATGGTCCATTTTTTATTAGAATGGCTTGGCATAGTGCTGGCACGTACCGCATTCAGGATGGTCGTGGAGGAGCAGGCTCCGGCTCTCAACGTTTTGCTCCACTCAATAGCTGGCCAGACAATGGTAATCTAGATAAAGCACGCTTGTTGTTATGGCCTATCAAAAAAAAATACGGGAATAAAATTTCGTGGGCAGATCTAATGATTCTAACCGGAAATTGTGCTTTAGAATCAATGGGGTTCAAAACATTTGGTTTTGCAGGAGGACGTGAAGATATTTGGGAACCAGAACAAGATATTTATTGGGGCTCAGAAACAGAATGGATGGGAGATGACAAACGATACTCTGGAGATCGAGAACTAGAGCAACCATTAGGAGCATCACACATGGGGCTTATCTATGTAAATCCTGAAGGCCCAGGCGGAAATCCAGATCCACTCGGATCTGCTTATGATATTAGAGAAACCTTTGGTCGAATGGCCATGAATGATGAAGAAACAGTAGCACTAACTGCTGGTGGTCATACTTTTGGAAAAGCACATGGCGCTGCGGATCCTGAAAAATATGTAGGTAGAGAACCTGCCGGGGCGGGTATCGAAGAACAAAGTACTGGATGGAAAAATACCTTTGGAACTGGAGTGCTAGATGATACCATTACAAGTGGTATTGAAGGAGCATGGACCCCAACTCCTACCAAATGGAATCATGAGTATTTTGACGTATTATTGGGATATGACTGGGAATTAACAAAAAGTCCTGCAGGTGCCCATCAATGGACGCCAACAGCGGCATCTAATGCCAAAAGAGCACCAAAAGCTGGAGATGCTTCCAAAACACAAGCACTAATGATGACCACAGCTGATATAGCACTAAAAGAAGATCCTGCATATTTGGCTATCTCAAAACGTTTTCACGAAAATCCTGCAGAATTTGAAGAAGTCTTTGCACGTGCATGGTTCAAACTTACACACCGTGACATGGGGCCTATCTCCAGATATTTAGGTTCTGAAGTTCCTCAAGAGGAACTGATCTGGCAAGATCCTATTCCAAAATCACAAACGTCTATTGATAGTGCAGATATTGAGGAACTCAAGAAAACAGTACTAAACTCAGGATTACGTATTCAGCAATTAGTTACGACGGCCTGGGCTTCTGCTTCTACCTATCGTGATTCTGATAAGCGTGGTGGTGCCAATGGAGGTCGTATCCGTTTGGAGCCTCAGAAAAATTGGGAATCCAATAATCCAGTAGAATTAGCAAAAGTTCTGAGCACCTTAGAAACTATTCAAAAAGAATTCAACTCTGAAAAAAAACACATTTCTATAGCGGATTTGATTGTTCTTGGAGGTTGTGCTGCTATTGAAAAAGCCGCCAATAATGCAGGATATACGATCAAAGTTCCATTCACTCCAGGAAGAGGAGATGCATTGCAAGAACAAACAGATATAGCATCATTTGCAGCATTAGAACCTAGAGCAGACGGGTTTAGAAATTTCATACAAAAAAATCAAATATCATCTGCCGAAGATTTGTTGGTTGATAAAGCACATTTGCTATCCCTAACTATCCCCGAAATGACGGTGTTGATAGGTGGACTACGTGTATTGAATGCTAATTATGATCAGTCAAATCATGGGGTATTCACTGACAAAACAGAAGTTTTAAGCAACGATTTCTTTGTAAACCTCCTTGATATGGAAACTACTTGGAAAGCAACCTCTGATGATAGCAGTCTATTCGAAGGTCGTAATCGTGCTACTGGCAAACTCTTATGGACTGGAACTCGAGCGGATTTGATTTTTGGATCTAACACAGAACTCCGTGCTATAGCAGAAGTATATGCCTGTGAAGATGCTCAAGAACAATTTGTACATAATTTTGTTCGTACATGGGACAAGGTGATGAATCTTGATCGTTTTGACCTCGCTTAAAAGAATAATACCATTTGATAAATAATTGCAGACTAATTATTAGCTTCTTTTTCTACTATTTTGGTCTACAATTACATTTTAATTGGTAGAAAACATTGCGTATAAAAAGGGTGATTTTTTTTTAATTCATAGCTGTGCTAGGGATAAGAAAAATAACCCTATATAAAGGACTTTGCTTTATTTTTTTGGAAATAAGAAAAAGCTATGACCAGTTAATTTATAGAAAAAGAACCGAATTCTTAGCCTATTAGTTTTTTTGAAGGCTAAGACAAAATCTGTAAACAAAAAAATAGCAGAGGCATGCCTCTGCTATTTTTATAAAATTTTACAATTTTCTATATCAACAAAATAATTTACTTGTCATCTCTAAAAATATTTAGACAATGAAATCTAATACATATTTATCTTCGATATTTGTAGAAGTATTTCTAATTACTTCCAAATGCCTATCATCAATCATATAAGCATCTAAATCTTCTTTGCTTTCGAATTTTGAAAATAATACAACATCTCCATCTATATAACTTTTTATAATGTTACTCTTTCTCAGAACAGTTAACTCGATAGGAAAAGGCAAATTTTTCAATGTACTCAACTCTGTAATCAGATCTTCAGTTGTATCAAGATCATTGTTGATTAGTTTAAAAATTACAATATGAATAACCATTATTTAATTTTTAATCCAAATTCCTCTGTTAATCTCTGCCGTGAAACCTGGACCAAAAGCTGCCATAATTCCTGTATCGCCATTTTTTCTAGTGGTAGAATCAAATTCTTTCTTCAAAACATCCAACACAACACCACTAGCAATATTACCATTGTTTCTAAGACTATCTCTACTTTTTGACACATCTTCTTCAACCAAATCCAAATTCGAAACCAGTTCATCCAAAATTTTTCTTCCACCTGTGTGAAACACATGAAAATCAAGGTCATTTACTGATTTATCGTAATTCTCTTTTATGAAATCTTTCATTATTGGAGCTACATCCTTGATGCTATTCATCACTTCTTTATCTAATCCAAAATGAAACCCTGTTGATTTTACATCGTATTTGATATAATGATCCGAATCTTTCTTTAGATAAGAATCTACACCTTCAATCAAATATCCCTCATCTCCATTCTTTGGAGTACCTTTAATAACACAACCCGAAACAGCATCACCAAATAAACAATTCGATATTAGCGAAGATATTTTTTCGTCAGTTGGCTGGAATAAAAGAGAAGAAAACTCAACAGAAATTAACAAAACATTATGAGCTGGATACGCTTTTAAATACTCATGAGCTCTGTTCAAAGCCCAAGCTCCTGCCGCACAACCCAACTGAACTACAGGGAGTTGTTTTGTGTTTGGTCTAAACCCTAAATCGCTTATTAAATACGAAGTTAAAGAAGGCATTAAAAAACCTGTACAAGAAACGACTATAAGTAAATCAATATCTTTGGGCTTCATTTCATTGTCATCTAATACCTTTTGGGTAACCTTTGACGCCATTTTTAGCCCCTGTTCTTTATAAATATTATTCCTAAATTCTAAACCAGGATGAGTAACAACTTGATTTATAGGAGAAAGAAGATTTCTATTATCCACTTGGGTATTACGAATCATTCTCTCTACCGTATCCCATTTTGGGTGATATGGAAATAAATCTTTTAGGACATCAATCATTTGTTCCTGATTGACTTGATACTCTGGAAACATTACTGTAGGTTCTGTTACTAATGACATAATTTGTGTGTTTTAATGAGTTAGTAAATATTTCCCACAATAACTCAAATTTTGATCATTTATTTCTTTCTGGTAAATAACTTATTCTTATCACTTTATAAGAAAAAATGATGGCGTCCAAAAATAATGTTAAATCCCATTTTAGCACTAAGCTATTTGAAATAAAAGTCATTACTTACGCAATTATTCGTAATAAAATCAAAGATAAATATGGATCAAATAAATTGGATAGAAACCCTAGGATATATCGCTTCTTTTTTTATAGCAATGAGTATAACAATGAATTCCATACTCAAACTTAGAATCGTAAACCTTATCGGAGCATTTCTCTTAGGGACGTATGGATTACTAATTAAATCTACGCCCATAGTTTTATTGAACTATTTTATTGTTTTAACTAACATATACTTTATTTATAAAATCCTTAAAAAGAATGAGAGCGAAGTATGAGGTATTATCTGCCTTTCTTAAAATCAAAAAAAGCACGTTATAATCCAATACCATATTACAGAAATAGAGGAAAAAGGCAGTTCTGACCTAACACAACATTCATAAACCAGAGCTACTAGACAAGGTTCATGCTATTTTAGGAGTTTTTTTTGAATGAGAAAACAAGACATTACCATCCACTTTCTAGACATCTTCAAAATCCAGAAATTTCTTAGTAGTATCTTTTTTTATTTACCTTAAAATACCATTTTGGTATGATTCATTTTAAGTAAAACTCATCTGTGCTTTTGGTTATCGACACTAAATGAGATAAAATTTGATCGAATAAAGCCCTTTTGAAATTCATAGCAACCCAACGGAAAAGAAACGAAATATGAACGCGTTTGATTCTTTTTTTGGGGAAAAAGAAAAAGTCAAGATGAGTTCGTCGTCAAAATAATCACTATTACTTCTCCACTACTTGAAAGATAAAACCGTCTTACTTTTCAACTTCCGGTCTTCAAATCAATAGAACTGCTATTCTTTATGTACTTTTGCAGCAAAATAAGAAAAGATGAAATTCTCGGACTTGGGTATTGCCAAAGATTTTTGCAAAGGATTAAAAGAAATGGGGATTGTTAGCCCTACCAAAATTCAGGAACAAGCTATTCCCGTATTACTAGAAGGAAACCATGATTTTATAGGTAAAGCACAAACCGGTACAGGCAAAACTGCTGCCTTTGGATTACCATTATTAGCACAAATTGACACCTCAAAAAAGCATGTACAAGGATTAATCCTAGCACCTACCAGAGAATTGGGGCAACAAATAGCCAAACAACTTTTCAAATTCACCAAATACACGGATAAAATTTTTACGGAAGCAGTATATGGTGGCGAAAAAATCGATCGGCAGATCGAACGACTAAAACGTCCCACTCATATTATTGTAGCAACTCCTGGTCGCCTCATTGACCTTATGGAACGTAAAGTTGTTGATATTTCTAGAATAAAAACTGTGATAATGGATGAGGCTGATGAAATGCTCAGTATGGGGTTCAAAAAAGACTTGACTACCATCCTAAGCAAAACCGAGGGGAAACGCTCTGTATGGCTATTTTCTGCAACTTTGCCCCCGGCATTACATCAAATTATAGACAACTATGTACGACCTAATGCCATTCGCATCAGTGTAAGCAAAAATGATACTGTTAATAAAAATATCGAACATCAATTTGTCGTTGGAGACGATTTTAACAAATTCGATATGCTTACTTATTTCCTGAAAACACAGAAAAAACAACGTGGGATTATCTTTACCAGAACCAAAGGTACTGCCCGTACGTTATCCAAACAACTTATTGCCAAAAACTATGATGCAGGTCTATTAGAAGGTGATATGACACAAAAAGATCGAGACAAAGTAATGAGAGCCTTCAAAAACACCTCTGTTCAATTACTTGTTTCTACCGATGTAGCTGCCCGCGGTATCGATGTAGACAACTTGGCGTTTGTAGCGCATTATGAACTACCTGATCAGATGGAATATTACATCCATCGTAGCGGTCGTACTGCCAGAGCTGGAAAACAAGGTTTATCATTGGCTTTTGTAAACTCCGGTCAGGTCAAAATTCTCCGCGCTATGGAACGAGAATTAGGAATTCGATTTACCCAAATAAGGTAACGCATCTAAAAATAATTCCAAGACTCTTTATTCGCAGTTTTTTCTACTATTTTTTTTACTACGAAATTAAACCGTAACCACTAGCTATACTTGAATTTTATAATTCAAACTAGTGGAAAATAGTTCCATTATTTTGACCAATAATTACATTGTAACTGGTACTATAAGAATCTAAACAACATCAATCTAGGCTCATAAATTCATGTTAGTGACACTGTTATTTTTTTATGTAAAAACACCGTTATTCTATTGCATAACCTTCGCTATGAAATATTATGATATCATTTATCCTTTGAATTTACTGGGATAAAATTTTCTTTTCCTGCCTCAGCTTCAGCATAAAAACAAACCCTAACCAAGGTAATACTTGATATTTCTACTGAAACTGAAACAAAAAAATCTTAATTTTTCTTTCCGGTACATTCAAACAACTAATAGTATGAACAAGTCGATATGCGACAGCATATGACTAATTTATT
This sequence comes from uncultured Aquimarina sp., assembly GCA_947492105.1. Classification (GTDB taxonomy): domain Bacteria; phylum Bacteroidota; class Bacteroidia; order Flavobacteriales; family Flavobacteriaceae; genus Aquimarina. The sequence goes on from CANLMN010000005.1 coordinate 178,893, forward strand.
ATAAATCTTTTCTATCTTAACTTTCACCAATACCCGTAGTAATGAAAAGTATTAGTTGTTTTTTTTTATTTACACACTTTAGGAGATAGCCCTCTTTAAAAGAAATTCCTATCATTTAGTTCATTATTTTGTTGTAATAAGCCTTTTCTGTTACTCGAGACCATGGAGTGATACGTTTTTGAAAAGTCGAATAACTTTCATAAACCTCTCTAGACAAGGGATCATCACCAATCATTTCTTGCAAGGCTTCTTCGGTGTAGGAACGTAAAACATCTAAGGTTTCTTTAGAAAATTCTCTCAGCTCTACCCCTTCTTCATTGACCAATTTCTCTAAATAAATTCCATTTTGTCTATCAAATTCTGCCAACACCCATTGTTGCGCTTTTTGAGATGCTGCCTCCAATACCGCTTGCAAATCTTTGGGAAGGCTATCATAGAGTCGTTTATTCACAAAAAACTCTAATTGTGACCCTGGCTCATGCCATCCCGGTGTATAATAATATTTGGCAATTTTATGAAACCCCATTTTGTAGTCGTGATAGGGGCCAATCCACTCTGTAGCATCAATAACTCCGCGTTCCAAACTGGTATAGATTTCGCTGCCAGCAACAAGCACAGCAGCACCGCCAGCTTTTTCTAATACTTTTCCTGCAATACCAGGCAACCGCATTTTGAGTCCCTTAAAATCTTCGATATCATGTATCTCTTTATTGAACCATCCTCCCATTTGCACACCTGTATTTCCTCCCAAAAACGGAACAAGATTAAACGGTGCATAGGTTTTTTTCCACAATTCATAGCCACCTCCTGTGGTCAACCAAGAATTGAGTTGCTGTGCATTCATTCCAAAAGGTACTGCTGCAAAAAACTGTGCTGCTGGAATTTTTCCGGCCCAATAATAAGACGCTCCACATCCCATTTCTATCGTTCCATTAGAAACCACATCAAAAGCTTCTAAGGGAGGAACTAATTCTCCACCTCCATAGACCTTTATACTAATCTGTCCATTAGATAATTCACGCACCCAATTCGCATACTTTTCTGCAACCTCTCCTAACACCGGAAAATTTGGTGGCCACGTGGTTGTCATTTTCCAATGAAGCACCTGTGTAGGTGCTATAGATTTGGTATCTGTTGTCAACATAGTACCTGGCGGTTCCCCTAAACAAGAAGGGAATAATAGCATGATACTAATTATAAAAAATACAACTTTCATACTCTAAGAAATTTATTTAGAATCAGAAAAATACAGCTTTTTTAAAAAACTATGACCGAGGATAATAAAAATGCTGTAAAATGAAAAAAATCTAATTGATGACAGTAAACTGAAATCAATTAGATTTTTAGTATCGAAGTTGTTTACACTTTTTTTTCAAGCATAAAAATTCAAGAGCTACTTCACAAGATTAATCTCTACTCTTCTATTTTGCGCTCTACCTGCTCTTGTAGCATTAGACGCTATCGGACGATCTTCGCCATAACCTTTGGCAAACAATTTAGCTGGATCAATCCCTTTATTAATCAAGTATACTTTAACTTCATTGGCGCGCTCTTCTGATAATTTTTGATTAGAAGTATTACTACCAGCACTATCGGTATGTCCTTCTACATCAAATTTGGCATCAGGATATTCGTTTAGAATAGTGACGATATCACCAAGTACATTATACGATTCTTCTTTAATCGATGCCTTCCCAGAATTAAACAATATAGTCTTTGCGTAGGCATTCAATGTCTTTTGAACCTCTTCTGTAACTTCCTTAACTTCTGGACATCCCTTGTTTGCCACAGTTCCTGCCACATCTGGACACGCATCATCTTTGTCCAAAACGCTATCTCCGTCGGTATCTGGCCACGGACATCCTTTGTTTTCTACTGGTCCACTAACCTCTGGACAACTATCATCTTTGTCGAGTATCGTATCTCCGTCCGTATCTGGCCATGGACATCCTTTATTTTCTACTGGTCCACTAACTCCTGGACAGTTATCATCTTTGTCCAAAACTGTATCTTGATCTGTATCTGGCCATGGGCACCCAAAGTTTTCTTCTGGCCCTGCTTCATTAGGACAATCATCCACCTTGTCCATAACACCGTCCCCATCTTTGTCTTTCAATTTTGATTGATACACAGGAACTTTTAGTCCCGCATACAAATCTGCTGCCTGAGAATTATCTGTAGTCAATAAAGTAAGAACAGATCCCGAACCTATGTACAATGGACCTGCTCGAAATCCAAGTCCTGCCTGAAATCCACTGTATTGTACGATACTCAAAGGAACCTGAAAAGTAAACCACTTACGTTCAAATCTTGGAGTCAAAGAATACACATTTGTAATTCTATTCGCATTCTCTTTATCTTTTGAAGTTATCGCAAAATCTGTATTAAGATTCAGATAAAAAAATTGATTAATGTTCCAATCTGTATTAAAATGTAATGCGGTAGGCAATATCGTTTTGCTCGTAAAAGCCTCTGAAGTTAACGTATAGAATTCCTCTAATTTATCATCAAAATCATCAACACTTTCAAATCTATCCTCATTGATCGTATTATCTATGTTATACGTTCTAGTCGTATTATCATTAAAATTAATACTCCCAATATCTGTAACCGACAAGCCAAATTTCAGCTTATATTTATTAGCACTTCTATCCCAATAGGTTTCTCCATTTTTGTTCTTTAGTTGATGTTTTTCAAAATCAGGTCTCCATTCGTATACAAAACCTAGATCTGTAGCAAATCCCTTTGCATCTATAGAAAACACATTATCAACATCATCATTTATTGGAGCGCCATACGATACCTCTCCTGTACTTGTAATACTTCCAGTGCTTACCCCTGGAGTTACCTCACCTCCATCTGCATCATAGCTAAATGTAATATTACGCCCATTAGAGTAGGCATTTGTAAATCCTTTTAGATATTTTAATGACACACCTCCTTTTAGAAAGTGTTCTTTTCGATCCATTAATACTGCAGCGTATGTAAGACCAATTTCGCCCCATGTAGTAGATGTTGAGTACACATTACCTTCATTAACACTGTAATCCTCATTCTCATCAAAATCATCAGCAATATTGTCGTATAGGTTTCCATTAATATCATTGATATTAATAGAGGTTCGTAATCTGGTTGTTATCCCTATAGAATGTTTGGGTACTATATTAAACATAAATGACGGCCCTAGGACATCAACATTTCCAAAAAAGTTATTACTATCCTTAGGGGATCGTCTGCTTTCATCATCAAAATCATCTGCATTGGAGTTGATATCACTCAGCCCACCTTTGTAGTAATCATTCCCTAACAAAGCACTTACCCCTATTAGATTAATATCTGCTTTGAAACGGGAGTCAGCAATATTAGCAGGGTTGAGAATAACACTATTAATACCACTATAATTATCCCCAAGATATCCTAAGTAAGATTGCCCTCGCAATCCAAAATGACATATTAAACATAAAAGTACTAGTGTAATTTTTTTCATATAGTTAAGGTTTTAGTTAAAAAATATTAAATTTTTATATATCAAGAATTCAGTTTTCTATTTATACTGTGCAAATATAGGGTCTTTTTCAAAATCTAATTACTTCTGATATGAAGACAATAATAACTCTGGAAAAAACAGTACCAACGCAACTACCACCAATTGCAACGCTATAAACGGTATAATACCTCTGTAAATTTGCCCTGTAGTTACCTCTGGTGGCGCTACCCCTTTGAGATAAAATAATGCAAACCCAAATGGTGGAGTCAAAAATGAGGTCTGCAAATTCAATGCCATTAACACCCCTACCCACAACATATCCATTTCTAAAACATTAAAAATAGGTGTAACGACAGGAACAATAATAAAAATAATCTCTATAAAGTCAATGAAAAAACCTGCTACAAAAATTACCGACATAACCAACAACAAAAAAAGCAGTGGAGAGAGATTGGCTGACAAAATTAATTCTTGTAAATAAGTATCTCCGCCTAATGTACGAAAAACTAAGGTAAAGGTTGTTGCTCCCAATAAGATAAAAAAGACCATAGAAGTTAACTTGGCGGTTTCTTGCCCAACTTCTTTCAAAATCTGAAACGAAAATTGTTGTTGTAAAACAGTCAATAGTGTGGCACCAAGAGCACCGATAGCTGCTGCCTCTGTCGGAGAAGCAATTCCTGTAAAGATAGCCCCTAAAACCACTACAATCAATACTAGAGGAAGCACTAACGCCTTGAGTATTTTTGGGATAAACCCCTTACCTCTAAAGGTCTTAATTTCATTATCAGAAATTGCTGGTGCAGCATTGGGGTCGCTCCATGCTTTGATCAAAATATAACAACAATACAAAACAACAAGTACTAACCCTGGAAGTAATGCACTGCTAAACAAAGTCCCGACATCTACACTAGCAGAACCTCTAGAAGAACTGTTAATTGTATCTGCTAACAAAATCAACACGATCGATGGCGGAATAATCTGCCCCAAAGTACCTGAAGAAGCGATAACTCCAGTAGCCAAAGTTGTTTTATATCCACGCTTAAGCATTGTAGGTAAACTGATGAGTCCCATTGTTACTACCGTCGCACCGACAATACCTGTAGATGCTGCTAACAATGCTCCTACCAATACTACAGATATTGCTAATCCTCCTCGTACACGACCAAACAACATAGCCATAGTCTCTAATAAACTTTGTGCCAAACCTGATTTTTCTAACATTATCCCCATAAAAATGAATAACGGAACCGCCATCAAAACATAGTTTTTGACTACCCCCATAATTCTAGATGGAAGTAAATAAAAAATCCCCATATCAAAATAATCAGGAGCAAAAATAGAAACACCAAAAGCAAAAACCACAGCGATTCCTCCTAGTGTAAAAGCTACTGGATATCCTTTGAGAATAAGAACAAACACCGTAAAAAAAAGAATTAATGCCAGTACCCCCATTAGTTCTTAGGTTTTTGCAATATTTGAATAGATTTGAGCATGCTTAAAACGCCTTGTAATCCCAAAAGCCCAAAACCGATAGTGATGCAAAACTTCAAAAGATATAACGCGGGCAACCCACCAGTTTGCGGTGAACCTTCTCGAATCATAAAAGAAGCCATACTATAGTACCAAGAAGACACTATGACGACATGACACCAAGGAAGTAAAAATACGGCTCCTCCAAAGAGATTAATCCAAGCCTGTCTACGCTCAGAACATCGTGCATAAAATACATCAACACGTACGTGTTTGTCATACCCAAATGTATATCCCGAAGCTAGAAGAAATAACATTCCAAAAAAATAAATTTCTAATTCTACCATCCATATATAGGTGAATTGAAATACATAACGTAGGATCACATCAATGCTAATTGCCAAGATCATTAAAACTGTAAACCAGCTGACTATTTTTCCAGCTCCTTTGTTCAGCTTTTCTAGAAAATTAATCACCTTCGTCATATTCGTTTAATTGCATATCCCTAGAAATGCTTTCTAAAAGATATCGTTAAGCTCTTTTTTTAGATACTCCAAAGCCGCATCGCTAGGAGAGGTATTATCGACAAGCTTTGTCAAAATGACTTTTCTCAAATCTTCTGCGTTGGTCACTTCGTCGGTATTTTTTGTTTTTCTAATCAAGGTAATAGTTGTATTTTTTGCAGTACGTATAATGTTCCAACATTCATCAGATATATAAATCTGTTGCGTAATATTGTGTTCAAATTCTTGTTCAATTGTCTGCGACAGCAAAGTTTCATAATCATCCTTATCATCCGATATTGGAGCTACTCTGAGCAATATATTCCCCGGAGAAATACGCTCTAAAAGTAGGGCCATACGTTCGTATGCTTGCAAACGCAATGGTAATGCCTGTTTTTGATTTTCTCTGTGCAGTAAAAATCGCCGGCGACTTTCCTCATTTTTGGTGTGCAGGTTAAAAAAATAAAAGGCTATTAGGCCAACTAATAATGCTGGCAATAAGGCTAAAAGTAAATCTAAAATTTTTAAATCCATAGTATATAATAGTGTTCGTTCACAAACATACTAATAATTCGTAATTATGAATTCAGAATTGCAAATTATTCTATTTTGAAAAACAACTGATAAAGCTCCATAAAACTAACCTTAATAGAATTTATTGCCAAATTGATAGAAAAATACGTTTTACAAATGCAGTATAAAAGCCTTATTAATTTGTTGTTTACTCAATTAAATGTAAATTTAACACTATCAAATCTACTGCCCCTCAATTTATTAATTCACAAAATATTACGTATGAAAAACAATGTACTCAAAGTTTTATTTTTTGTATTCATCTCATTTATGACCTCTTGCAGTCCAGAAGACGGTATAGATGGTCAAATTGGAAAAGATGGGAAAGATGGAACAAATGGTATTAATGGCGCAGACGGAACGGATGGGACAGATGGAACAAATGGAGGAGTTACCTATTTGATTTTGACGGGATCCATTACAAATGAAGAAGCTCTTGCCAAAATCGAAGAAAAAGTAGGCGTTAACACACAATTCATATTAATCAATAATACGACAAAACTGACTGCTGTAAATCTATCTTCTATTGAAGAGGTTGTAAACATAGAAATTCGTAATAATAATGTTCTAGCATCCGTAGAATTACCTAAATTGACTACATTGGTTGGTGAACTATATGTTAACTCTAATCCTCAACTACAAACGCTATCGATTCCTATTGTATCAAGTATATACGATTTGAATATAAGCAATAACCCCCTTTTATCCTCTGTCAACATACCTGTTCTAAAAGAAATTACAGCTATTGCCATAAACAATAACAAGGACCTCACCACCATTTTATTTCCAACTTTAGAAACGGTAATAAATTCATTGGATTCTAAAATTCAAATCACTGAAAACAAAAATTTAGAATCCATTAGCTTCCCAAGATTAGCTATTGTAAGTGAGATTGTCATTAATTCTAATAATAACCTCCTCGACTTAGACTTTGACGCCCTAGAACTAACTTCAACAATATCAATACTCCAAAATCCATTAATCCCCTCTATTGCGCTACCTTCTCTTGATAGAGTATACTCGCTAGATCTAGACAACAATACCTCCTTAACATCTATTACTGCCAATACGATGATAGCTGCCAATGCCATAAGAATTCGCAATAATAGTAGTTTGGGTACTATCGAATTTTCAAGACTAGAGGTATTAAACCATATCAGCCTTTTCAAAACGAATTTGACGAGTATGAATTTACCTTCTCTAAAAAAGTTTGGTAATAATACCATCAACCTTGATTTTTTCAATGATGATTTGATCACGGTAATTAATCCAGATGACACAAAAATTGGTTTAGGGTCTCTGAGATTGGAACAAAACAACGAATTGGAAACCCTCTCATTCCCTTTGTTATCAGAAATGGATCAAATAGATATACATATCGAAAACAATACCAAATTGGATGCTATAACTCTTGTAGCACCTATGTCTAGTTTGGTAAACCTGACCGTCATCACTAATCCCAAATTGCGTGTATTAGACTTATCAACATCAACGATTTCTTACGATATACATATTTCTAGAAATGAACTTTTGGATACTATTGATTTTTCGTCACTCAAAGAAATTAGAAGTACTTATGAATTTAATTCTAACCCTATACTCTACATTGGAGAAAACCCAGCCTTGATTAACTTGACTTTTCCAAAACTTGAGCGTATAGAAACTAAGGCAACTATAAATGGAAACTCGGCGCTTAACACGATTGCATTCCCTCTATTGCAAAAAGCAATAGAAATTGAGTTATTTGAAAACAAAGTGCTCACCAGTGTAACATTTGCCAAACTATCGGATTTTGAAAATCTGAATATCTTTTTAGCAATTGGGAATACTATGCCTAGCCAATTAGTAAATGACCTTTTGGCACAACTAGTAGCAATCACACCTGCTATCACTCAAAAGAATATTCAGATAGAAGCAATACCCACTGGACAAGGAGAAATTGACAAACAAACGTTGATCGATAACGGTAATAATGTTATCACATTATAATACCATTCAAAAAATAATTACGGGCCAATAATTAGGCCCTTTTTCTACTATTTTTTTCACTACAAAATTTAAGCATAGCCGTGGCTATGCTTAAATTTTGTAGTTCAAACGAGCCAAAAATAATTCAACTTATTTTTGGCTACAATTACATTTTAATTGGCATCAACACCTCGTGACGCTACTCCACAAACTTAACTACGGATTACAGTCGCGATACTTGAATAGAAAAAAAACACTATCACATTACATCCCTTATTTGGTATATCCCCCCAAATAACTACATTTTTGAAGATCATCCATACATTCAAAATTAACAGGTACTTTCTCATATCCATAGGTACTAGCTAACGTTCCAATCATGCTGCTGTCACCAGAATTAACATCTACATCCTCCATGGTAAATTGACATGGATGTTCATAGCCACAGGCATGTGTAATTTCTAATAATTCTTTTCTAAAGTTCTTAAAATAGGAATATAAACGATCAGACTTGAGTGGAATATCAATCCCTTGTTGCAGCCATTTATTTTGAGTAGCGATACCACTAGGACATCGATTTGTATGACACACTTGTGCTTGTATACAACCTATACTTAGCATAGCCTCTCTCGCTACATTAATACAATCTGCTCCCATTGCAAATGCCATGGCTGCCTTGGCAGGGAAACCAAGTTTACCACTAGCAACAAAAACAATTTGTTGATTCATTTGATGCCTTTTGAAGATTTTATAGACATCACTAAAACCATAAACCCAAGGTTGCGAGACATGATCTGCAAAACTTGGTGGTGCTGCTCCCGTACCACCTTCGCCTCCATCTATTGTAATAAAATCGGGCCCTTGATTGGTCTCCTTCATAATGCTAGCGAGCTCTTCCCATTGTTCTAGTTTACCTACAGCAGATTTAATCCCTACCGGTAGTCCTGTTGCTTGCGCAATAGCCTCTATGAATTCTACCAATTCTGGAATCGTACTAAAAGCTGTATGAGTAGAAGGAGAAAGAACATCTTTTCCTATTTCTACTCCACGTACCTTTGCTATTTGCGGTGTTATTTTGGCTCCAGGTAGCACTCCTCCTTTACCGGGCTTAGCACCTTGCGAAAGCTTAATTTCTATCGCTTTGATACAAGGATTTTTGGAAACCAATGCAATCATTTTGTCCATAGAAAAATTACCATCTGTTCCCCGAACTCCAAAATACCCAGTACCGAAATGAAAAACAACATCAGCTCCAGTACTGTGATAAGGCGACAAACCTCCCTCACCAGTATTATGATATGCGCCTGCTTTTTTTGCCCCTATATTCAAGGATTCTACAGCTCTTGCTGATAAGGAGCCAAAACTCATTGCCGATATGTTAATAATTGACCCAGGGCGATACGGTTTTTTACGCTTATGATGTAATCCCATTACTTTGGCACACGGAACAAAAGCCTTATCTAACTTATTAGGGTGCTCTTGCCCTATTTTATACGGAATCATCGCATTATTGATAAAAATATAATGTGGCGCATTGATATCTCTATCGGTTCCAAATCCTTCATAATTATTTTCGCTTTTTGCAGATGCATAAATCCATCCTCGTTCTATGCGATTAAAAGGGAGCTCTTCTCTATTATTTGCCACTAAATACTGCCGTAATTCTGGCCCTATACTCTCTAACAAATATCGAAAATGCCCAACGATAGGAAAATTACGAGTGATTGTATGACTCGCATTAAAAAACACATCACGAATGGCGACTAAAAGGATAATAACTATTAACCAAACCCACCAACTAACGCTGGTTACAAAATTCAAAATTTCATTCATTTTTACTCAATACTTTTAATTATCACTACTCTGACCAGTACCCTTTTAGCATTATTTCAGGTTCTTTAATCAGTTTATTTTTTTAAATAATCGATTGCCAATTGACTCATCACCTTGACTCCTAGAAGCATTCCACTTTCATCAATAAAAAAATCGGGCGTATGATGAGGAGCTGTTTTTTCTGTATCAATAGGACTGCCTCCCAAAAAGAAATAAAAACCCGGAATCTCTTTTTGAAAAAAACTAAAGTCTTCTGCCCCTGTAATTGCTTTTCCTAATATCACATTTGTTTTTCCTGCCACGTGTTCTAATGTAGGCAACATTTGAGCTGTTAATTCGGGATCATTATACGTGATCGGTAGTCCAGATTCTATAGTAATCGTCGCTTCTCCACCAAAACTTTTGGCCAGAGCAGGTATCATTTCTCTCAGACGTCTATTGATTTTTTTCTGCATATTATAATCCAACGTCCTAATTGTACCAATCAGTGTAGCAGTTTCTGGAATAATATTACTTCGCACACCACTATGTATTTTGCCAACTGTTATTACGGCTGCTTCTTGGGTAAGTGGCATTTCTCGACTGATAATTGTTTGCAAACCTGTGATTATTTGTGCCGAAATAACAATCGGATCGACTCCTGTCCAAGGGGTAGATCCATGTGTTTGTTCCCCTTTTACTTCTATTTCAAAACGCTGTGATGCAGCCATAGTACCACCCGGTTTATATACTATAGTATTTACAGGAGTATCACTTGCAATATGTAACCCAAAAATAGCATCTACATCAGGGTTTTTTAGCACCCCTTCTTTCACCATTAAAGAAGCCCCACCTTCTTCTCCAGGAGGAGCGCCTTCTTCTGCAGGCTGAAAAATAAATTTGACATCTCCTTCTAACGCTTCTTTATGTGCTACTAACAGTTCTGCCACTCCCATTAGAATAGCAATGTGGGTATCGTGACCACAAGCATGACTTACACCAACATCTTTATCTAGATATGTGGTAGTAACTGTAGATTTAAATGGAACATCAACACGTTCGGTCACCGGCAATGCGTCTATATCTGCACGCAATGCCACGGTTTTGCCTGGCTTGCCCCCCTTGAGAAGTGCTACAACTCCAGTTTTGGCGACATTTTCAGTAACTTCCAAATTCAGCTTTTTGAGGTGTTCTGCAATCTTTTTTGCAGTCTCAAACTCTCGATTAGATAACTCTGGGTTTTGATGAAAATCTCTACGCCAAGCGATTATTTTTTTCTCCAAAGATGCTGCAGTTTTGGCAATCTCAACATCTTGGTTTTGGGCGATCGTTACCATAACATTACCCAAAAATAGCAGTACTACAAATAAAAAGCGCATTTGACGTATTTTGTTTTAAATATAATTTAAATTTTCAGATTTCAACAGCCTTTAATACCATTTTTGATCTAGACTGATTTCTAAAACTTTTTATGTTAACGAAAATATTTCTTAAAAAAACACCAAACACATCTTAGTTTTTGTTTTGAATCCAAACTACGATAAAATTTTGATCCAATAAGACTTTTTTCCTAGTCCGCAACAATACTAAGACAAACTTGAGTTTTATTTAGAAAACGAACAAAACCCAAAAATTAATTAAATCAAAAAAGAATCCTTCTATGATTTTAAAGGAATATTTGCCAATATTGCTTTAACGAACTTCCAGTATTTCTGTACCGAGCTAATACTTACGCACTCATCTGGAGAATGCGCTCCCTTAATTGTTGGTCCAAAAGAAATCATATCCATTGCTGGATAATGCTCTGCAATGATTCCACATTCCAATCCGGCATGACAAGCTGCCACATGCGCTTTGTTTCCATTAAGCTTTAGATACTGTTCTTCTAACACTTTGAGAATTGGAGAATCACTATTTGGCGCCCACCCTGGATACACACCACCTGTAGTCACTTCCATACCGATAAGTTCGAATGTCGCTCGTAAGCTATTCACCAAATCCACCTTTGCGGAATCTATACTACTGCGTGTCAAACATTCTATAGTAACCTTTCCGTTATCTACAGCCACTTTTGCTATATTATTAGAAGTTTCTACCAGATCAGGTATCGCAGCACTCATTGCATAAACTCCATTATGCAAAGCATACAGTGCTTTAAGAATTCCTTCTTGTATACCGAGTTCCATGACCCTATCCGGTATTTTGGTTGGTCTCACAATTACCTCCATTTCTGGATCTATAATAGCCAATTCTTTTTTGATGACTTGTGCCAAAAGTCCTATTTCATGTAAAAAAACAGGCTCATGTACTTTGTCTATAACCAATGTAGCTACACTTTCTCTAGGAATTGCATTTCGTAAACTCCCTCCTCGAATGTTACTGATTCTCAATCCAAAATTCTCAAAACCATCAAATAGCAAACGATTCATAATCTTATTTGCATTTCCTAATCCTTTGTGGATATCCATTCCCGAATGTCCCCCTTTGAGTCCATTTACTGTAATAGTAAAAGCAACCACATGATCTGGCGTAGGTACCTCCATGTAATTCCTCAACCCAGTAACATCAATACCTCCCGCACATCCGATCCCTATCTCATCATCTTCTTCTGTATCCAGATTCAATAAAATATCACCAGTTAGCCAGTCAGACTGTAATTCCATTGCACCAGTCATTCCTGTTTCTTCATCAATTGTGAATAATGCTTCTAATGCAGGATGAGGAATTTCTGTAGATTCTAATAAAGCCATAATAGTTGCTACTCCCAATCCATTATCTGCTCCCAGTGTAGTACCATCTGCCCGAACCCAATCATCATCTACGTACATTTTGATGCCTTGTGTATCAAAATCAAACACAGTTCCGTTATTTTTTTGGTGTACCATGTCTAAGTGTGACTGTAGCACTACAGTTTTTCGATTTTCCATACCAGAAGTAGCTGGTTTTCGGATCAATACATTACCAACTTCATCTTCTTCGGTTGTTAGACCTAATGAAGCTCCAAAATCTTTCATGAATTGAATGACACGTTCTTCCTTTTTTGATGGGCGCGGTACTGCATTAAGGTTTGCGAAGTTTATCCAAATCTCTTTTGGTGCTAAATTTTGTATTTCGTTACTCATTTTTATACTTCTTTTAGATCAAGACACCTATCAAAAGTAAAACTGCTAGTAAAAAAGTACTCAAGGCTACCTTTTTTAGTTCAGGGTCTAACTTCTTGGGGTCTTTATTATTTTTTACGGTTCTGGCATGCAATACAATAGGTACGAATGCTACCAAGAATAAAAGTTTCTGCGGCTGTTGATAGGTTATTCCTGCGAACATTAACATCGCAAACATACTTCCAAAAAGCAACAGGAAATGATATTTACGTGCCCTATGATTTCCAAGCTTGACAACTAGCGTATTTTTTCCTGCTTTGGCGTCACTCTCTTGATCCCGCATATTATTTAGATTCAAGACTGCACTACTAAGCATCCCAATAGCACAGGCAGGAAACAACAATTGCCCGTACACATTTTTACTGTATAAAAAATAGCTTCCGAGCACACTTACAATCCCAAAAAACAGAAACACAAATACATCTCCCAAGCCTCGATAACCATAAGCAGAATTCCCCACTGTATATTTGATAGCTGCAACAATAGCTATGATTCCTAGAACAAAGAAAAACAGGGAATATCCAAAATTATCTTTGCCAAAAGCAGCATAAATCAGTGTTATAGCAAACCCTAATGTAACTAAGGATGTAAATACGATACCACGAAACATTTCCTTTGGACTAATCGTTCCACTCTGCAAAGCACGTTGCGGCCCTACCCGATCTTCATTATCCGTTCCTTTGATACCATCTCCATAATCATTGGCAAAATTAGACAAGATTTGCAACCCCAATGTTGTTGCCAATGCCAATGTACAAATCAATCCATTAAAATACCCATTATCAATAGCTATAGTCGTTGCAACGAGGATTCCGGATATCGAAAGCGGTAAAGTTCGTAATCTAGCTGCAGAGAGCCAAGCTTTTAGTTTTTGCATTGTATTTAATATCCAAGATTAATAGATGTATCACTATGTTCCAGAAAACAGCCCATATTTTATGCCATTATCTTTACCAACAATTCCTTAAGCAAATCTCCTGAAGGCATATTAGTTGCACCAACTCCTTTACTTTTTACATCGGCCTCTCGCAGTAAACCAATAATCTGACTCACTTTTTTCATAGGATAATTTTGAGCTGCAGTAGTATAATCACTTACAAAATACGGGTTGATTTTTAGTTTGCTCGCCACATTTCCTTTGGATTTATCTCCTAATCCATGGTACTGCAATACTTGCGAAAAATAACTAAACAAGAGTGACACGGTCATTACCAAAGGGTTGTCTTTGGGGTTTTGCGCAAAATAATTGATAATACGATGTGCTTTGACTACATCTCTTGTTCCTATGGCCTTACGAAGTTCAAAATTATTAAAATCTTTACTGATTCCAATATTTTCTTCGATCTGTAACGCAGTGATTTCTGTTCCTTCCGGAAGTATAATTTGTAGCTTTTCTAATTCATTATTAATTTTACCCAAATCAGTCCCCAAAAATTCTACAAGTAATTGCGCAGCCTTAGGATCAATTGTATATTTTTTACTTGTCAACACCTGACGTATCCAATCAGCAACTTGATTTTCATAAAGCTTTTTGCTTTCATAAATCAAACCTGATTTGTTGACTGCCTTATAGAGTTTTTTACGTTTATCAATTTTTTTATATTTATAACAGATAACAAGAATCGTACTAGGTTGAGGATTCTCGGCATAGTTCACCAATTTTTCTATGGTTCTAGAGAGTTCTTGTGCTTCTTTAACAATTACAACCTGTCTATCTGCCATCATTGGATATCGTTTGGCATTACTTACGATATCATCAACAGTAACATCTCTTCCATATAGTACTATCTGATTGAATCCTTTTTCTTCTTCTTGCAAGACATTTTTCTCGATATATTGCGAGATTTTATCAATAAAATATGCTTCTTCACCCATTAAAAAATAAATCGGCTTGATCTTACCTTGCTTGATATCTACAACTATTTGCCTTGGTTCTTTCATATTTTTAGAAATCCAAAAAAACTACACTTTAAAAAATATCTTAAAATTTGAATACTGAAGTGATGTGATTTTTTTCGATTTGCTATAAAGATGTCCTTCTTTTTAATGCAATTTTTGTCTTTTTATTAGTCTACAGCACTAGTATAAAATGCATAAAACACTTCAATTGATCAAAAAATATTGTCACCATTATCAACAGATCTTCTCCTTCCGATTGATTCTACCAGAATCAAAAAAAATTCAACTACTTCACTATTTATTTAGCATTTGTGTTTAGTTCTTTGTTAATTTGAACAAGATGGAGCAACTTAATTTTCCCACTTACACTTTCCGGATCAAAAATAGCGAAAATAAAACGGCTATTTTTGACCCCATTCGTAAAAAATTTATCATTCTTACTCCAGAAGAATGGGTACGTCAGCATACATTACAATTTCTAATGCAAGAAAAGGGGTATCCCAAAAGCCTTATAAATGTAGAAAAAAACATCAAAATCAACGGATTAATCAAACGGTACGATATCATCATTTTTAATACAGATGGTAGTATTTTTTTAATCGTAGAATGCAAAGCATCAAAAATCAAAATTACGCAACACAGTTTTGATCAAATTGCCCGTTACAACCTTGCTTTGCAAGCTAATTATCTTATGGTCACTAATGGAATACAACATTACTACTGCCAATTGAATTATCAAGAAGAAATGTATAATTTTCTACACGATATTCCCGCATACACTTAATTTTCTGGGAGTGTTAAAAATAATCTTAGTATTTTGCACACTTGAAAATCGCAATAGTCATATTAAACTGGAATGGACGTCATCTTTTAGAGCAATTTTTGCCTTCTGTAACCTCCTATTCCCAAGAAGCCTCGATATATGTTGCGGACAATGCTTCTACTGATGATTCTATCATTTTTCTAAAAACTCAATATCCACATATCACTATTATCCAAAACACGACTAATGGTGGTTATGCCAAAGGATATAATGAAGCGCTTTCGCAAATCGATTCAGACATTTTTTGCTTACTGAACAGCGATGTTTCTGTAACAAAAAATTGGCTTGTTCCTATCAAGCGTATTTTTGATGTACAATCAGATGTTGCAGCGTTACAGCCCAAGATACTAGACCATAAAAAACCAGATTATTTTGAATACGCAGGAGCCGCAGGCGGGTATATCGATCGGTTTGGATACCCTTATTGTCGTGGTAGAATTTTTGAAACGATAGAAAAAGACACAGGACAGTATAATGACACTACACCAATTTTTTGGGCAAGTGGAGCCTGTCTATTTATAAGAAAAAAAGTTTTTGACACTGTCGGTATGTTTGATGAAGATTACTTTGCCCATCAAGAAGAAATAGACCTATGCTGGCGTATCCACAATCAAGGACACAAAATTCTTTATACAGGGAGCAGTACCGTTTTTCATGTGGGTGGAGCCACATTAAACGCCATCAGTCCCCAAAAAACTTTTTTAAATTTTAGAAACAGTCTTTTCAATCTCGTCAAAAACCTACCGAGTAAAACGATGCTTTTTATTATTTTCTTTAGAATGGTTTTGGATGGAATTGCGGGTATAAAATTTTTGGTAGAGGGAAAATTTTCGCATTTTTCTGCAATCTTCAAAGCGCACTGTCATTTTTACTTAAATTTTTTCAAATTCTTTAAAAAAAGGAATAAATCAGAGAAAAAAACAAACTATTACGAGCACAAATTTATCCTTTGGGATTACTTTATTTTAAAAAATGTTTTTTTTAAAAAATGATTCCCTTTAAGCTTTTGTCATCCACAAAAAATAGCCTAATTTTCCGCTTTGAAAATAGCAGCGGTCATTGATTTTGTTAATTTTTGTTAGAAAACAAAAATAAATTAGCATTATTTATTAAAAACGTCACATTTTCATAATTTTTGAGTCATTAAAGCTAGAAACAATATTTAAATTTATTTTCGAAATGAAAAAAGCAATGCTAATTGGAGCCACTATGGCAATCGTATTTTCTTCATGTGTATCTAAGAAGAAATTTGCAGCAATAGAGGCTAAAGAAAAAGAGACCAAAGATCTTCTTAATACCGCAACAGTTAAATTAAATGACTGTCTAGAAGATAAAGCAGGCACTACATCTCGTGTAAAAGCATTAGAAGATCAAATAAGCACATTAAAAAACACCAATGCTGCATTACTGAATAATGTAGGCAATCTTGCGACACTTTCTACAAAAGAAGCTGAAAATTTAGAAAAGTCCTTGGAAAGTATCAAGGAAAAGGATTTACAAATCCGTACTATGAATGAAGCGATCAACAAAAAAGATTCTGTTACTCTAGCCCTTGTTACTAGTCTTAAAGGAGCTTTAGGAAATCTAGATGACGAGGATATAGAAGTAAATGTAGAAAAAGGAGTTGT
The DNA here is from genome assembly GCA_947492105.1 of uncultured Aquimarina sp. GTDB lineage: Bacteria > Bacteroidota > Bacteroidia > Flavobacteriales > Flavobacteriaceae > Aquimarina. The sequence continues at coordinate 196,217 of CANLMN010000005.1, forward strand.
ATACGTTTCGATTTCTGACAAGTTACTCTTCAAAAGCGGAAGCTTTAGTGTTACGAAAAGAGCAAAAGAAGTTCTAGGAAAAGTAGCAAAGGTTGTTAATGACAAACCAGATATCGAATTTCTTGTAGAAGGACATACAGATAATGTACCATACAAAGGAAATGGATCACTAAAAGACAACTGGGATTTAAGTGTAAAAAGAGCAACCACCGTTGTACGTATTCTACAAGATGAATTCAAAGTAGAACCAAAACGTATGACTGCTGCAGGACGTAGTTATTATGTTCCAATTACAGATAATGCTACTCCAGAAAACCGTGCACGTAACCGTAGAACACGTATCGTTGTATTGCCAAAATTAGATCAGTTTTATAACATGATTGAGGATGGAATGAAAAAAGCATCAGGAGGAAACTAAAAACACGCTATTGCATAATAGAAAAAGCATATAAAAAATCGCTTGAAAATTTATTTTTCAAGCGATTTTTCTTTTATATCCTTATCTAGGATCTCACCGCTGCTTGATATTTTTTCTGAACTATTCTTCTAGAATCGTCCCAAAGTCTCTCACCACACTACAACACCATTACGCTCCATAAAAAACAGTAGTTGGAAACTAAATACTCGTTGACTTATACCTGTTAAAATGTAATTGGAAGCCAAAATAATTGAACTACTTTTCACTAGTTTGAACTATAAGATTTGAACATAACCGTGGCTACGATTTAATTTTTCAATGAAAAAATAATAGAAAAAGAAGCTAATTGTTAGCCTAGAATTATTTTTTGAATGGTATCGTTTATTCTCTGATACCATCCCATAAACAAATCATTTATTACTCTCAAAGCAATACATCCTTGCATCTTGTTAACCTCCTTGGTGTTCGTGATATCCAAACATCAATTACTCAATGCTCTATATATGTTAAACTTTTATTAATATAACACCTCCTCAATACTAACCAATACGTATTTCTATACAAGAGATTGTTCCAAAAAGACCAACTTCTATGCAACCTCGAATATATTGTTTAATCAAAAATAGATCTCTTCCTATTTTTTTTGAAAATTATACAATATCATTATTAAGTATTTTAGCAAAAAATTCACTAATTTGTGTGCTATATTAACCTAAAAGGTTTTCGTTACACAAATATTTTGAGTTTAAATTAATTTAAATTCGCGAATTACACAGATTTTAATTCTAAGGAAACGCTTATATATATGAAACCGACGTTAGAAAAAATAGCTCCTGATTTTAGAAACTCTTTCTATTATGAACAATATTCAGAGACTCATAAAAACAAGCCTCCGCAATGGCACTATCATCCAGAAATAGAATTAGCTTTTATTAATAAAGGAAATGGCAAAATTCAAGTAGGTAGCCACGTATCTAATTACCGTAATGGGACATTAATCCTGATAGGGTCTAATATTCCACATTGTGGCTTCACTAACAATTTACTTAATAATCGTACAGAAACTATTATACAAATAAAACATGATTTCATGGGAGCCGCTTTTTTGGAAACACCAGAAATGCAATCTATAAAGCAACTTTTTGAAATTGCCAAAAAAGGAATTGTTTTTCATGGTAAAACAAAAAAAATCTTGGGAGACCTAATTGAATCCCTAGGAAAACAAGAACCATTTGATCGTTTCATCACACTTCTTCAGATTCTGAAACGTTTAGAAACTTCTTCTGAGCGCACTATTTTGAATGCTGAGGGCTATGCGATCAAAGCAGAACTCGAAGACAATAATCGCATTAATATTATTTTCAATTACGTCCGCGAAGAATTCCAAAACACAATTGCCTTAGAAACCATCGCTGAAATTGTCAGTATGAGTGTTCCTGGTTTTTGTCGTTATTTTAAAAAAATTACTGGTAAAACCTTTACCCAATTTGCTAATGAATATCGATTGGTTCATGCTGCAAAATTGTTACATGAAAAACAAATTAGCATTAGTGATGTATGTTATGAAAGTGGTTTTAATAACTTCTCTCATTTTAATAAACTCTTCAAACAGTTTACTGGAAAAACAGCTAGCTCCTATCGCAATGAATTAAACTTTACTGTAATGGAATAAAAGATTAAAGTTTTATAAAAATTTCGTTGGTCACATATAAAAAAAGACGACTCAGGATCTCCTGAGTCGTCTTTTTTTATATTGATTATTCTTCTTTTAGGGAGAATAGTACTTTTCTGTCTGTTTTGAGGGAGGAGTTCTTAGTGTTGTACTGTAAAGCTCTTAGAAAACGTCTTTTTGCCTTCCTTAACCACTAATCGGTACTCACCAGCAGACAAATCTTTTGTATTATAGTTTCTTTTGATCATCATATCATTCACTAACCCTTCGGCTACAACTGTAGCTCCATTGGATGCATACATAGTAATCTGTACATCATCTTGGTTGTTATTAAAAAGAGA
>CANLMN010000006.1 GCA_947492105.1 uncultured Aquimarina sp.
TACAGACCTTATTTAACCTAACAATAACTTTTTTGCATTATTTTTAAACTTTTTTGCAAATCATTCATAATCAGATAGCATAAAATAACAATTCCGTAACAACAGACAGTAACGCTCCCTTGTAAAGAAATAACTCTATTTCTATGAGAGGTTATTCTACTTTCCATTTATTGGTCAACTCACCAAAATCAAAATCTAACGCTGTTTCCTGTTCTTCTAAAAGACCATCTTGGAAACTTCTTTGTAAAATATCTTCTATTAGATAGTCTTCGTGATCATTGACAGGGTCATACTCTTTTTTTAATGATATATTAAAAAGTTTGGCTGTATTATTATACCAAAACGCACGCCATCCACTTCTATAATCTTTTATCAGACTAAACATAGTAATACCTGTTTGTCTGTGTACCAATTTTACTAAAATCTGCCCTTCTGTTTTAGTAAGCTTTTTTAATTCATCTGTAAACTCCTCTTCAATATATTTCTGAACTTGTTTGATATATTTTTTCTTTTTGCGTGTAGATGAAATTGATTCTATCCTATCATTTAACTTAGTAAGTCGATCAGCTGCTAATTTGGCATAAGGGTATACCTTTCTTGTTTTTCTTCGAAGAATTAAATATCTACGTCGTTCTTCATTAGTATTAAACTTCAACTTACTTAAAATATAAACCTCTTGTAGGTCTATCGATTTTCTAGATATACTATCCCCTTCTATCAAATAAGAATAATTAGCGATACTATCAACATCTTTTTCTCTTTCTTGAGAAAAAACAGTGATACTATATATGGATAGAAAAAAAATCAAAAAAAACATGTCTTTTATACACTTCATAAACTTTGGAACCTTTACTTTTTAATCAAAAGATTTTCTAAAATTAATAATAATCGAATTGTAAGTAGCAAAATGTATGTGAATATTACTAAATTCGTCTAAAAATGAATTAAAATGGCAAAAAAAAGTATCTTAAATAAAAAGTCTTTAACTTTTTTGGAGAAATACCTAAACAATGCTTCTCCTACTGGTTATGAATGGGAAGGACAAAAAATATGGATGGACTACCTGAATCCTTATGTGGATGAATTTATTACTGATACATACGGAACGGCTGTGGGAGTTATCAATCCCGAAGCAAAGTTTAAAGTTGTTATAGAAGGGCATGCCGATGAAATCTCTTGGTATGTGAATTATATTACTGATAATGGCCTAATCTATGTCATCAGAAATGGTGGTAGTGATCACCAAATTGCTGCATCAAAGCGCGTTAATATACATACCAAAAAAGGTATTGTACAAGGTGTTTTTGGATGGCCTGCGATACATACTAGAGATCGAGGGGCAAAAGAAATTCCGCCAAAATTAGATAACATATGTATTGATGTAGGATGTGATACTAAAGATGAAGTTCTGGCTTTGGGTGTTCATGTGGGATGTGTTATCACGTATCCTGATGAATTCTTTGTATTAAACGAAGATAAATTTGTTTGTCGTGCTCTTGATAATCGTATGGGAGGGTTTATGATTGCCGAAGTAGCGCGATTACTCAAAGAGAACAAAAAAGAACTTCCGTTTGGACTGTATATTACAAATGCCGTACAAGAAGAAATTGGTCTTCGTGGAGCTGAAATGATTACACAAACGATTAAGCCAAATGTAGCTATTGTGACCGATGTTTGTCATGATACTACTACTCCAATGATTGAAAAAAAGACGCAGGGAGAAACCAAAATCGGCGCTGGCCCTGTAATTTCGTACGCCCCAGCAGTTCAGAATAAACTACGAGAACTACTTATCGATACTGCAGAAAAAAAAGACATTCCTTTTCAGCGAATGGCATCGAGTAGATCTACAGGTACGGATACAGATGCATTTGCATACAGTAATGGAGGTGTTGCTTCTGCCCTGATATCATTACCTTTGCGATATATGCATACTACTGTAGAAATGGTACATCGTGATGATGTAGAACATGTAATAAAACTAATTTATGAAAGTTTACTGAATATCAAGGATGGAGAAACTTTTAGCTATTTTGAAAAATAACTAAATCTGTCTTACAGTATTACTCCATAAAAAAAATGAAACACTTTAAAGCCACTAAACATTTTTTTTGTTTAGTGGCTTTAATTTTTATCAAAGCTTTACATCTATATAAGCTATTTTTTACGCTAAATCTTTTTTATTGTATGAATTATAAGATTATATTTCTTTGTTTTTTTATATATCCCATTTCAATCTTTTCACAAAAAGGAAGTACTCCAACCTCGGAGGATATTGCTATTTCCACTGCTCTAAAAGAGCTATATCCGGATGATGATATAGCTATCACCTCTAATTATCAAGAAATAAGTTTTGAATATCATAAAAAGACAGGGAAAGTTACCGTAAAAAACACCTATGAAGATCATTACATCAATCTAAAGTCTAGAATCAAAATGCCTATTTTTGTATTCTATGATGATCAATCCTATCTTGAATATCCAATTGTAAAGTATCGCAACAAAAAGACTGCCCTCTACAATTTTAGAGATGAACCCTATAGTAGTAATGGATTATTTCATAATGATGCTAGAATAAAATGGGGCACTATTAATTTTCCTTTATTTGGTTACCGTTACTCCTTTTCATACACAAAAAAATATAAAGACGTCAAATATTTTGTAAGTACCTATCTGGATGACAAGTATCCTGCTGTAAAAAGAAAAATAGTTATACATGTACCAAATTGGTTAGAACTAGAAATAAAAGAATTGAATTTTGCTGGACACACCATTAACAAAGAGCTATCAAAAGATGAAAAAACACAAATTACCACTTACACCTATACCATAAAAAATGTGGCTGCTTCACAAAAAAAAGAGCACAGCCCTGGTCCTACGTATACGAAACCTCATTTATTATTTTTAGCAAAATCGCATCACAAAAAGGGAACTACTGAGAAGTTATTCGGTGACACAAAAGATCTATATAATTGGTACCATTCATTAATTCTAAAAATGAATGATGACCCATCTAGCATTGTAGACAAAACCATGACTCTCATACAAGATTGTAAGAGTGATGAAGAAAAGTTGAAAAAAATCTTTTACTGGGTACAGGATAATATTCGCTACATCGCCTTTGAAGATGGTATTGCAGGTTTCAAACCAGATGAATGTCAAAATGTTTACAAAAAAAAGTACGGAGATTGTAAAGGAATGGCTAATCTCACCAAACAAATGCTAAAAATCGCTGGTTATGATGCACGACTAGCATGGATTGGGACCAAGAGGATCGCTTATGACTACTCTCTTCCAACAATTGCAGTTGACAATCATATGATATGTGCGGTATTACATAACGATAAATATTACTTTCTCGACGCTACAGAATCCTACAATCCACTAGGTGCTTATGCAGAAAGAATACAGAATAAACAAGTATTGATAGAGGACGGTGACAATTATATACTTCATAAAATACCCAGTGACGAGTCTCTTCACAATACAGAAACCCTTAATGCTGACTTGAAAATAGAAAACGAAACTATAGTGGGAGCTATCTCTAGACATTATAATGGACAAAGCAAAACCAGCTTTCTTAATAATATCAATAGTCTCCAAACGGATCAACGCGATGTCGTTCTAGAATCCTACATTACTAACGGTAATAAAAACTTAGTAGTATCAAATATACACGTCACAGATATCAATGATAGAGATAAAGACTTAAACCTCAATTATCAAATCAACCACAATAATACTGTGAGTTCTTTTGATAATGAAATGTATATTGACATCGATTACTATAAAGAATACAAAAATTTGAGTCTCAAAGATCGAGAGATATCCTACCTCTTTCCTTATAAGATTTTGGAAAAAACTTTAATAAATCTAGAAATACCTGAAGGGTACAAGATCAAAGAATTACCAGAAAATTTAGTTATAGACACCAAAGATTTTGGAATATCATTCATTTATAAGCACACTGACACTAAAATTGTTTATGAAAAAATTATCCAATTCAAAAGTGCTGAAATCAGTAAAAATGAATTAAACACCTGGCGTACATTTCATAAAAAGTTAAAAAATCAATATCAAAAACAAATAATCCTAATCAAAGGATAACTATTAATTTTTAACAACTCTATCCAATGAAGAAAAATGTACTCAAAAACATTTTTATACTATCCTTTTTAGCTATAATCTGTATTCATAACGCTAGTTATGCACAGCCAAAAAAAATAAATTTACTTCGGGAATTTGTCTGGGGAGAAAGTGATCGTTATAAGGAACTTCCCCCTATCCCTAGTAAATGGAACAATGAATCTGCCGTAATTATTTTTAATCATCAACAACATTTCTACACCAAAGCTTCCAAGACTCTGGATAATTATTTTTTGAACAGAAAAATTATTCAATTGAATGATAAAGCATCAATTGAGAAATTTTCTGAGTTCAATTATCCCTCAACTTATGTAAAAAAATACAGAGGTGTTTACAAAACCATCAATACATGGATGGGTATTAAAATTATCAAAGCCGACGGTACCATAAAAGAAATTGATGTAGACAACGAAAGAATTCTAAAAAGCACCAATAACAATACCTTCTATTATGGTTTTATTAGAAAAACTGGATATTTTGAAAAGTCTTATAAACTAGCAATACCTGACTTAGAGATAGGTGATACTATAGATTATTATTTCTATACCCATGAAGAATACAAAACCACCGGAACTCATGTGATGGAAGCTATAGAAAGCCCCATTGCAAATAGCTATCCGACTATGGATTTTTTACTAGAACTCAAAGTAGAAAACGATTTTTATATCAATTACAATTCTTTCAATGGAGCCCCGAAGTTAGAGAATATTACTCCCGAAAAAAGCAAAGAAAAATTCTATCGCATTCGTCAAAAAGATATCGAAAAACGAGAATCTACTCGCTGGTTTTATCCATTAATGGAAGATCCTGCTATCAAATACCAAATGGGATTTGCCCAACGATTAGGTGACATCGTCCATGCTGATGCTTATTTATCACAAAATCAAGATATTATTAAAATGAAAGTTACTGAAGAAGATCTTTTGAAAAAACACAAATCGGATGTCTATACCAAAGTAGCTTATAATGGAAGAACCAACAGTTTTTTAAAAGAAAATGAGAATTTAAGTAAGCGAGAATTAGCCGAAAAAATGTATTATTATATGAGGCATATCTTTCGTAATGAGCACTTAGAAAGATTAATCGCATACAATAAAAGATTGGTTCAGGTAAATTATGCATATCTAAATATTTTTTTTATTACAAGTCCAGAAATGTTTCTACAACAGTATTGTACTTTTTTGCGTAGACAAGAAATCCCTTTTGAACTTATTAAGGCAAAAAAACGTTTTGACGGTAGTATTAATGATTTATTAATAAAGGACAATATCGTTACTTTTATCAAACTAAATTTTGAGGAACCTGTGTATGTTTTTCCCTTTGAATCGAATACTTTTTTCAATCATTTTCCAGCTTTGCTAGAAGACACAGAAGCATTTCGTATGATTTTTGAAGAAGGATACTACAAAATAGAAGCAGTAGGAAAACTACAACTCCCGAAAAGTACACATGAGGAAAATAAAATAACCGAAGCTTATGACATTAAACTTGATGAAGCATTCTCTATGCTCAATGTAGTACGTACTGCTCAATCTATCGGACATTCCAAGCTCAAACTTTTTGACACATATTTGCAATGGACAGATATTATTAATGAAGAAAATCAAAAATATGGAACAACTCCTTTTTCGGAATTACTAAATAAAAAAAAGAGTGCTGCTTACCAAGAAAAAAAATCGGCATTTATACTAAAAATGAATGAAGAACATCAGAAAGGAATAGAAGAAGAAATTAAAAGAGAATTTGATTTTGACTTAGAAGATTTTTCGTGTAAAATAATCGATACTGGTAGAAAAGCTTTGGAAGAACCTATGATCTTAGAACAAAAATTTGTGATCAAAAATGACCTTATAAAAAGAGCTGGCTCAAACTACATTATCGAAATAGGCAAATTAATTGGGCAGCAAATTGCTACCACCAAAAAAGAAGAGACTCGTACAGAGAATATCTACATGGCTTTTCCTAGGACTTTTGAAAACACTATTTCTTTCGAAATCCCTGAAGGCTATACTATAGTCGGTATTGACAAGCTTAACACCTCTATCGACAATGAAACAGGAGGTTTTAGTAGTGAAGCTAAAATAAAAGAAAACAAACTCGTGATTAAAACTGTGAAGCACTACAAAAATAATTATGAGCCTAATCAAAACTGGAAAAAAATGTTAGATTTCTTGGAAGCTGCATATCAATTTTCCCAAGAAAAAATCCTTTTAAAGAAACGCTAAACGAACATCAAAAATAGTCCGTAAAGAAATGAAAACTTCTTTTGATTCTAGCAAAATTAATCCGCAGCAAGAGAGCAGTAGATAGTGATAGTACATATTTTTTTGATGAACTGAAGTGTTTTTGCGCTTCATAGTAGCTCTATGAACTACTAAAAAGACCAAAATTGCTTGAAAAAAGATGTTTTTATAACGATTTGAAAAAGCTCAAACCACTTCATTCTCAAATACGCAAAAAACACCGTGATGCTATTCCATAGCCTTAGCTATGGAATATAGGAACAAGGCATTTAGATGAAATAAAAACAAGTAGATATGCGACAGTATATAGCTAATTTGATACTATCACCATTTAAAAAGTAATTATAGGCTAATAACTCGTTTCTTTTTCTACTATTTTTTTACTCTAAAATTAAACCATAGTCACTGCTTATACTTGAATTTTATTGCTTATACCATTTATCCTTTGAATTTACTGGGATAAAATTTTCTTTTTTCGCCTCAGCTTCAGCATAAAAACAAACCAAAACTAAGGCAATGCTTGATGTTTCCGCTGAAGCTGAAACAAAAAAATCTTAATTTTTCTTTCCGGTAAATTCAAACAACAAATGGTATTAAACTAGCGAAAAACAGTTCAATTATTTAAATCTCCAATTACATTTCATAGGTATAAAATCACAAATCATATTCCATGATTTGTGATTTTTTGTTACATTACAACTATGGCAGACGAATATATCGATATCTTGAATCAAGAAGGTACTAAGATCAATCAAGTACAATTAAAATCTGAAGCACATCAATTGGGTTTATGGCATGCCAGTGTACACATTTGGTTCTTTACCAAAAATAAAGAAGTCTTGTTACAAAAACGTGCTGCTCAAAAAGATACTTATCCTAATCTCTGGGATATTTCTGTAGCTGGTCATATTGGCGCTGGTGAGGAACCAAAGGAAGCTGCTCTTAGAGAAACGGAAGAAGAATTAGGAATTATTACTTCCATAGAATCCTTGGAGTTTATCACTACCTACAAAGCTTCTAAGAACCCTACTCCAAAAATTATTGATAACGAGTTTAATCATATATATTGTTGTAAATTTCCTTATGACGGTTCTGCATTACAACTTCAGAAAGAAGAGGTTGCTGAAGTAAAACTTATTTCTATTGATGCACTAGAAAATGCATTAAACGATCCGTACAGCTCACTCAATTATGTCCCGCATGGAGCTATTTATTACGACAAAATATTTTCTGAATTGAGATTGCGCATGTAAAACCAGTATAATCTCAATTCAAAAAATGGTTACCGACTAGACTAATAATTAACTTCTCTATCTCCCATTTTTTTATTAGAAAACTAAACCGTAACCACAGCTAAACTTAAATTTTATAATTCGAACTAGCCAAAGATAGTTCGAATTATTTTGGCCTACAATTACATTTCAACTAGTACAACAGACGATTTAAAAAAAAGGCAAATACACAAGTTGGCTATTTTTGAAGGTATTATTATTACATTTGCACCCCTCAATACGACACACTAATACATTAAATTACTCTAAATAAGGGCTGTACGATGTATTTTTAGAAGAAATCTGAAAATAAACAAAAATAGTCAAATCATGATCCCTGCTAATTAAAAATAATAGTCCCAAACCTCTTTTGACCTGTCTAAATCAAAAGAAGTGGATGCGTTATAATTGTTCTAGCGAATTATGATTTTCTTAGTCAAATTAAACTCATTATTCTTTGATAATTCTAAGAAATAAACTCCTGTTGTAAATTTAGAAAAATCTACTTGATCATCTAATACACGACCACTATCCATAAGCTGACCTTGCATGTTTCTTAATACATAATCTAACCCAAACACCTTGGACTGAATATAAAAAACTCCTTTGCTAGGGTTTGGAAAAATAGTTATGGCGGCTTTTTTAGCTTCTATATCATCAATACTAAGTCCTGTTCCTATTGTTGCAAATTCTAATTTGTCTAATCTACTAGATTGCGATCTTTTTTGTGTTACTCTCAATGTGTTTTCTCCTTCTTTTAGAGTGACTTTTGGTATTATATTCGCCTTAAACACATTCCAATCTCCGGTTTTTGCAATTGGTACATTTTCAAACAGCGTTTCATTTACTTGCACATCCATAATGGAATCATCTCTCGTTCTCACGGAGGCTGTTACTATAAGATCATATTCACCAGCTATATCGACATTAAAAGTATACACCAAATATTCTGCACCTTCAAAAATGGTAATTACACGACCTCCAGAAGCAGTATCTGAAGAATCTATATCTACTGCTTCATCCGTTCTATATCCTGCATTTCCTGAATTTTCTGGAGTTTTATCAAAATAAGAAACATCCTGCCCACCTCCGTCAAAATCCTCAGCCTCTATTGCAATTGCCACCTCTCTTACTGGTTCTGGCTCTGGGTTTGTTCCCGGCAATGGCAATGTATCTGGACTGGAAATAGGTGCAGGATTTGCATCTATTTCTTCTCCCAATGAAAATTCTTGAAAAAATAAAGGTCTAGAATCACCTTCTCCTGCAACATTACTCCCACGGCTCATTAAATACACATACAACTTATCGTTTGCTACAATAGCATTAAAATGTTGATATAAATTAGTCTCAGTCCCTGTATACACAATTTTCCAAGCATTCACCCCTTCTGGTGTTGTTTTTACGTTTACACGTCCGCCTAACAACTCTACCATAAACACCTGTTTTTTATAACTAAACATTTTACCTCTTACCTGAGGATTCGGAATAATTCCTCCATGATTACTAGAAAAATTAGTAGCACCTGCTGCCCTATAATAATGTACATTTCTACCATCTACACGGGTAACAAAATGTATTGCCCCACTTTCCGTAACAATCCAAGCAGGGTCAAAAGTTGTACTAGGTAAATCTTCTATCCCGTAATCATCAGATGGTTCTGCCACCTTGATAGATACCCCCGGAGCTAATTCGGAATCAGGATTATTAAAAGGTAGAGTAATCGCTTGATCCTTAACATTGAACCATTGACTCTGAGCTGATGGAGTGCTATCATTTGTATAAGCAAAATAAAATCCATTGTTAGCAAAATAATCCCTAAAAACATTGTACCTTATAGAAAAACCTGAGTAAAATTTACCATTCAAAAAACGTTCTGAACCATATATACTATGAGTATTGGGTTCTGGAAGTATTCCTATACCATAAGTCCAATTATCTGTCCATTTTGTGCCATCATAATGTGCAAATAATATATTCCCTTCTCCCGATCCACCTTGTCTATATCTCACTATCAAACTACCATCATCTGCTCTCATGATAAAAGGATACGTCATGCGTTCATAATCCTCTGTACTATTAAGCATATTTTGTTTTGGTAAGAATTTGTCGATAGTAAACTCTGAGTCTGGCAAAAATGCAGCGCCTGGAACCGACACTGTGTAATTAAAGAAACTAGTAGGCAATAAACTCTTTGTATAAGAGTGCATATCATAAATCATATGCACTGTATTGTCAATTGTACTTATGCCAATTGCTGCGGTGTTATGTGAATCGCCTCTTGCAGGTGTAGTCCCATTAACAAACTCCCCACGAATACCTACGTGCTGATGTGGAAACTCTATAGTAACCCACTGAGAATCTGGATCCGTCAAATTTTTTCTAGAAAGCATGAGGTTTCTAAATTCTACACCTCCCTTATACCATGTTACAAAAGCATAGCCATTTACAACGTCTAAACAATCACCATGTGGCGTTATACGTTGCGAAAATCTAAATTGTTGATTTTTTGTACCTGCAAAATAGAGTCCTCCTTCACCAGGACCAGATACCTGCGTTATTTTATCTAGATCAACAGATAATACATTTTGGGCATTTATAGAAATAATCGCAAAAAAAGCTAATAGTAAAATATTGTTTTTTTTCATTTCATTTTTTTTATATCAATCAATCTATTCCAAATACTGGATGGTACATTTGATATGTTCCAAATCAATCGAATTAGAAGTTATTTTTTTTTAAAATTGATCCTCTTAGATATGCTATTTCTCAAATCTTTTACCAAAGGAAATAATCTAACAAAAAGAGGGTAAAACGCAAGGTCTTATTAAAAAAATTTAGAAATATTCACTACAAAAATCAATAAAAATTACATTAAAAGCAAACAATTACTTATTTTATTAACAATACAACTACTACAATAAAATAAAAAAACTATAATGATTGATAAAAACACACCTCTTATAGCTCAAATCAAACTAATGTTATTCAAAAAGTCAGCAATATTTTTTACTATCTCTGACTTTTGACCTTTTAATTATTCCAATGATGGCAACACCTTTTTTGATTGCCATCAAAAAAAACTGAATAGTATAAGGTTTTTCTATAATTTAGAGATCAACTAAGGAAAAGGTGTCGATCTTTATGATTCTACCGAAAAATAGGTTTTTGATGATTCATTAAAAAAAGTCACAACCACGTCCATAGTATGACAAATTATCTCGAAAAGTCTATGCTAGATGAATTCAGCTTGAACTTTTTCTATAATGTGTTAATAAGATTCTTTCATCAAAAAATGCAACAAAACCACACGAAAAGGAAAAATAACCATCTTATTTAACTTTTAATCTATAACATTTTTAAGATTTAAATAATAATCCCATAAATTTTACGCTTAATCTACAGTAATTTCTATTTTTACACAAAAGAACAAACCAAATGAAAAAAATATTTTTAATAAGCACGTTAGTACTCTTAGCTGCTTGTAATAAAAAGGAAGCTAATGGATATAGCATTACAGCTAATACAACTGGATTTGAGGATGGTACAACAGTGTATGTTAATACCGTAAACAAAGCTAACCGACCAGTGATAATTGATTCCACTACTATCAATGCTAATAAGTTTAGTATACAACTAGCTCCAATAGAAACTAGAGATTTTCATTTTTTATCTTTTAAAAACATTCAAGGAAATGTCTTGTATTTGGGGGAGAATGCGCCAATACAAATGACTATTTATAAAGATAGTCTCAGATCATCTAAAGTAGTAGGAGGCAAAGAGAATCAACTTTTTTCTGAATATGCTGAAAAGATGAAAAATCTTGCAAAAAACCGTGTTGAACTTACTAAAAGCTTACGTCAACAATCTGCTGCCAGTAACGGAGAACAAGTTAGTGCTTTGACTAACGAGATAGCGAATTTACAAAATCAAGAAAAATCGTATCGTATCAATATGGCCACAACAAATCCAGAATCTCTTGTATCTATCATGGCACTTACAGATTTGATTTCGCTTAAAATGATCCCAAACAAGGATATCAAAGGAATGTACGAAAGAGTTACTGACACACTTAAAAAAACCCGCATGGGAGAGAATTTAAGTGCTATGTTAGCACAAGCCTCAGAAACAATGGATATTGGTGACATTGTTGAGGATTTTACTGCGCCAACACCAGACGGCAAAAAATTATCCCTTAAAAAAGCAATGGGTACAGTCACTATTGTTGATTTCTGGGCGTCATGGTGTAAACCTTGTCGTATTGAAAACCCTAATGTCGTTCGTATTTATAAAAAATACCATAAGCAAGGTCTGAATATAATAGGAGTCTCTTTAGATCGCTCTAAAGATAAATGGGTACAAGCAATTGAACAAGATCTATTGGAGTGGGATCATGTATCTAATCTACAATTCTGGCAAGAGCCTATTGCGCGTTTATATGGTGTTCGTTCTATCCCTGCAACCTTTATACTCGATGAAACTGGAAAAATTATTGCAAAAAATTTGAGAGGAAATCAATTAGAAGCTAAGATTAAAGAATTATTAGAAAAGAAGGTCGCTTCTCTTTAATCTTATTAGCTATGTTAGAATTTGATAACTTGGGCTAGAAATGCAGTAAAACTACATGTTTATTAAGCTTTCAGACTCAAATAAATTTTCTAATTCAGAAAAGCGGATGAAAATAATTCCTGAATCAAAAAAAGCAGTTATGTAGATATAACTGCTTTTTTTGATTCAGGAATATAAGCAAGTCCTTCAAAAAATAATCACCATCTACCCATACCACATTAAATATATAATGTCGTATATCGACTTGTTCTTTTTCTATCTAAACGCCTTGTTGGTATATTCCATGCAATAGAATAACAGTGTCGGTAACACGAATTTATATACCTAAATTAATTCGTTTATATTTTACCCTGTTGGCATGTTGGCTTACAAGTATATTCAAAAACAGCAGAAGTTCTAAAAAAACTAATCTAAATCAAATGTAATATGAATATTACACTTTATAGCCAATTCACCAGGAGCAATAGTTGGTCCATCAACATTGCTACTCTCACTTAAGGAAGCAGACATTCTCATATGGTTATTACTTGCTGGTCGATACTTATTTCCTTGCTCTTCTTGAATCTGAATAGCCTTCCCTACTTTCTGCCCTAATACCCCTACATACTCCTCAGCTTTTTCTTTGGCATTTGATACGGCTTTTCTACGAGCTTCTTTTTCTAAAGCAACACTATTAGACGCACTAAAACGAACACTATTAATCCTGTTTATTCCAGAATCCAACAAACCACTCATGATTTTGTCAAAATTCTCTAGTTTTCTAATTTTTATCCGAATTGTTTGATTCGCTACAAAACTGTACGTTTTCTTATTATAATTATAATCTTTGTTAAGGTTCACATATTCAGTTTGCACGTCTTTGTCAGCAATCCCTACTTTTTTGGTATAGGCTAATACTTTTGCAATTGCGCTATCATTTTCTGATTTTACTGTAACTGCATTATTTCCTTTGTTCTCTACACGTACTACAAGGTTTGCCTGATCAGGAACTACTTTAACAATTCCTTGACCTGTTACTCTAATAATTCTTGGCAATGTCTCTTGAGCTGTCATTTTCAGTATTCCTGTTAATATTACTAAAATTAATATATTCCGTGTCATAATATTTATTTGTTTGTTTTTACCCCGAACTCATCTTTAGTTTTCGCTTCATCAAAAAATAGTTCAAACTCCCCTATCTTTCACTACTTTTACCATCCGTAGCGTTGCAATGAATTTCAAAAAGCACCTTATCTAGTCAAATCTTATCTTCATTACAAAACGAAAAATCAAGATGCGTTTCATGTTATTTTATATCTATAAAGTGATATTTTTCCTAAAACCTCAAAACTTGTATCTTTTGAGATTTAAAATACACATTTATATTGATGTAGTCTCAAAATCATTTCTATAAATTATTTTCTTTTTTTCCTTTTTTGGCAAAAGTAATTGTAACCTACCTACTATATCATCTATCGTTTAAGACTATTATATCCTATCATTTTTTCTACTATTTTTTTGAGGAGAAAGTTAAACCATAGTCACGGCTATGCTTAAATTTTATAGCTCAAACTAGCGAAAAATAGTTCAACTATTTTAACCTACAATTACATTTTACTGGTATAATTCAAAAATGAACAATATGAAACAAACATTTAAAAAATCACTCGGTATCAAATATATGGCACAAAAAAAAGAGGATAATATTTACATATCATCCTCTTTTGCTCAAAACTTTCTATTCTGAATCTTTCACCTACTAAGCAGTGACATTATACATCTTATCACGCTGTTCTTTGATTTTTGGATCTCCCATATACTCATCAAAGGTCATATAACGATCTATAACTCCAGAAGGTGTCAACTCTATCACACGATTACCGACCGTTTGTGCAAATTCGTGATCATGTGTTGTAAAGAGTATAGTTCCTTTGAATTTTTTTAGTGAATTATTAAATGCCGTAATAGACTCTAGATCCAAGTGATTTGTAGGTTCATCTAACATAATTACGTTGGCACGCGTCATCATCATTTTTGACAACATACAGCGTACTTTTTCTCCTCCAGAAAGCACTTTCGAGGTTTTAAAAGCCTCTTCTCCACTAAAAATCATTTTACCCAAAAAGCCTCTAATATGCACTTCTTCTCTTTCTTCCTCTGTAGTAGCCCATTGACGTAACCAATCTATTAATGTAAGGTCATTATCAAAATACTCACTGTTATCTGCAGGCAAATAAGACTGTGTAGTCGTTACTCCCCAATTAAATGTACCTGCATCAGGTTTTTGTTTATTGTTGATTATTTGATAGAATGCCGTTGTTGCTCTAGAGTCTCTAGAAAAAACTACAACCTTATCCCCTTTTGCTAAATTAATATCGATATTCTGGAACAAGACTTCATCTACCACACTAGCAGCAAGCCCTTCTACATTCAGGATTTGATCTCCTGCTTCTCTATCTCTCTCAAAAATAATAGCTGGATATCGTCGACTAGAAGGTCGGATATCCTCGATATTCAGCTTTGCTATCATCTTTTTTCTTGACGTTGCCTGTTTAGATTTTGCAACATTCGCACTAAAACGTGCGATAAACTCTTGTAATTCTTTCTTTTTATCCTCTGCTTTCTTGTTTTGTTGCGATCGTTGTCTTGCTGCTAATTGAGAAGATTCATACCAAAAAGTATAATTACCACTATAATGCGTTATTTTGCTAAAATCTATATCGGATATATGCGTACATACCGCATCCAAAAAGTGACGATCATGAGAAACTACTATGACTGTATTATCATAATTAGCTAAAAAATTCTCTAACCAAGTAATTGTTTCATAATCCAAATCATTGGTCGGCTCATCCATAATTAGCACATCCGGATTCCCAAACAAAGCCTGTGCAAGAAGTATACGTACGCGTTGTTTCCCATCTACATCTGCCATAGTGGTATAATGAAGATCTTCTTTGATACCTAAATTAGAGAGCATTGTTGCAGCATCGCTATCTGCATTCCATCCATTCATTTCTTCAAACTCCACTTGTAGTACTCCTACTCGTTCTCCATCAGCATCATTAAAATCTGGCTTTGCATAGATATCATCCATCTCTTTTTTAATCTTATACAAAGGTTTGTTCCCCATAATCACCGTCTCCAAAACAGTATATTCATCATAGGCATAGTGATTTTGCTCCAAGACAGACATTCTTTTTCCTGGTTCTAAATGTACATGACCAGAAGTTGCTTCTATTTGTCCTGATAAAATTTTGAGAAATGTTGATTTACCTGCACCATTAGCACCAATAATCCCATAGCAATTCCCTTTTACAAAGGAAACGTTTACTTCGTCAAATAATACTCTTTTTCCAAACTGTACTGATAAATTCGATACTGATAACATGCTATATTCTTTAGTATTCTTACATTTTTGGCAAAAATAAAGAATTAGAAACTGATACCCTCACGAAGTATTAGAAAATCCATTTTCAAAACTAAAATAAAGCTAGATTACTACCGTTTTACTGGAACCACCTTCTCTTTTTGGACTAAAAAAAATATAGTGTTAAAAATAAGAGAAACTTGAATTCTAGACCTAAACGAATTTTACATTCTTCTAAAATTTTTATATTGCTACCAAAATACGAATGCATTATCGGAACTGATAGAAGTCCTTACAAAAATACTAAATACAGACTTATCAAATAATATCTTATTCTATAGATATATTTTCTGTTATAGCTTTTTGCTGTTTCATATAGATACGCAATTCATTTTCAAATTGAGTATCAAAAATATTTGCATTAGGATTTAAGATTTTCCCATTATGCCCAAGAAGAATCGTTTTATCTCTGGTAAAATAATCTAAAACAAGCTCGTTTCTGGATGCTCTAGCGTCTTCAAATTGATATTCATAATCTTGTAAATATTCTTTCAGATCTAGAATATTGACCCATTTCTTTGTTTTATCTTCATCTATATTAATAGAAATGAATTGTACCTCAGGGTATTTTTCTTGAAGCTTTGTCACCTTCTTGTGCGCTTTCTTGTAATACTGAATATCTAATATTGACCAAAAGTAAATTGCCGTTAAAGCTTTCCTTTTAATTAGATCAGTTAGATGAACCGTTGTACTATCCGACCCTATTAACTTTTGATCAAGAATGTAATCCCCAGGAACTAATTTTGTAGTATACTTGACCACATTTTTGATATACTCAGCCATTTTTTCATCTGTATTCAATTTAAGAAATCGTTGGAGTATTTTATTAGAAGTAATACTATCTTCATTAAAAACCACAAACTGCCTTGTCACACCTTTAAGCTGAATATTCTTGACATATCCTTCATTAAATATACTATCAATCAGATTGAGTTTTCTCAAAGTAGCATTAGGTTCTTCTTCTTTGTAATTATTCCTTATTGCAAAATCCATATAACAGGTATTTTCTACATAACGGGTCAAGAAACGCTGAAAATCATAACTAAGCCTAAGATCGTCATCATTAATATCAATTTGTTTTCGATACTTAAAAAATGTTACTGGTAATTGTTCGAAAGTTTTTTTTGCATCTCCAAAATCTGTACCAAAATGTCTATAGGAATATTGTTCTTTTTCTGAATAAAAATGACACTCATACGAGGCTTTCATAACTTTTTCCGCGAAGTTGCTAAGTTTTACTTTCTCTTTGATTTTATTGAATTTTTTTATCCTTTCTTTTTGTAAGGAGTCATTTCGTTTTAGAAACAGTTTTGGTTCTAGTTCAAACCTTACATTGCTATTTTCTCTACGATTAGATTCATTTTCTAGGAACATATCTAGGAGGAAATTGTTCTTTTTTGCTCCTCTTCCCGAAAAAACCAGAGATTCATCAAACTCTATCGTATTAACCCTTGCCAAAATACTATCACCTTTTTCAAGAAGTACCATTTGACCTTCTGGTTGATGCAAAAATTTGTATAAACCTTCTGGAATATCATCGTATTTTTTGAAAAATCGATTATTTTTATCCAAATAAATAGTATCCCTTATGTTTTTTTTATCGTAAAGTATTATAAATTTTGATTTGGGATTTATCACTTCTCCGCCAAAATAGATAGTACTTGTCTTTTTATTTTCGGTAAAATCACAACTAAATAATAATAGGACAATTAAAGCCGTTAGTACTGAGATACTACCAGCTATTTTATAATTCTTGGAAGAAGATTTTACAAATTTCTGCATACATCAAAAATACTAGTTCTAGTCTGGTGTCGTTGTTAATTAAGTGTTAATTCATTTTAAAAGTATGGTTTTACCCAATTAAATTGATGTTATTTTACCACTATAAAAAACAAGTAGATCATTCAAAGACAACACGTTTAACACAATTTATGTAGAAAAAATCAAAAAATAAAGTGCGAAAAAAAATGTTTCTTTTTTCGCAGCTATACTGTTATTCTAGTATTATTTTGATCAAAAACCAGAAACGTTTTGAGTAAAAAAAATAGCGCAGTAAGTTTTATACTAATTCTTTCATTAAATCTTTATAGGTATAAAACCCCTTCTTATCCGTTTTATAGAGTATAGTAACTCGTAATGCTTTAAGTCCCGTTACGCCTTGCAAATCTTCTAACTCTACGATCTCTATTTCTTTTCCTAGATAATTTCGTGATTGCAAAAATTTGATGTACCGCAAATATTCCTTTTCATCACTTTTCTGTGAATATACAATGGCTATTTTACCCTCTACCGTGACTCGTTCTTGAGTTCCTTTTATATAAGCTTTGTCTACGCGTTTTTTTACAACCTCATAACGAGCATTATAAGTTCCGTCTACATCAAAACGCTTCTCATCCATTCGGAATCGAATCGATAATGGATTATTAAATACCAAAATTAAGGAAGCTACTTCTAATGAAACCGGAAATCCTTTTTTGAGTTTGTAGTAGGCGTTTTCCATTTCGCACATAACTTGTAACTGCCATAACCTAAGGTTATAAAGATAAATTTCATTAAAATCTTCTTTCTTGGTTATGCTTTCTCCAATATACATATTATGTTCTACTCCATCGGTTTTGAATCTTTCGAAAAAATGAGGATACATATACTGTGCTTCTTCTTGTTTTTTATCCAAGATATCAGCCATATTTTTATTAATCAAAGTAATCGTCTCATCGTATTGTTTTCTATGATGATACATAATCCCGATTTTCTCATCTATTGTCTCATTATATTTTTTCACCAATTCTTCTAATTGGAGACTCTCTGATGCTATATGTTGTAGCAAAGGATGTACATCACTTGCCAAAAAATTTGCTATAGTCTGTTCACTATCTACTTGTAAAACTTCGGATATCTGCAACAAATGATTTTCTAGTCGTAGCTGAAAAACTTTATAAATAGGCAAATCCTTTTTTGCTACAGCAGCTTCGATTATCCTAATAACCATTTCCAGTTGTAGTTTCAAGTCTTTTTGAGTAGCCATGTTACGAGATTCGGAAGATCCTTTGATATCTATTTGTCCATACAAGGGATATACGTTTTTGAATGCAATTTCATGTAACATCCCCTCTTGACCACGAGCCATAGCTATGAGATAGTCCTTTGCCTCTTGCTCAAATCTCCAAGCCACACTTGAATGTATAGCAGTATATTCTTTTTGTATAACCGATTCTATTAAGTTTTCTTCTTCTGCTTTGGCTCGCTGTACAGAAGATACAATATAGGGTAATACATCGATTAATTTATTTGCATTAATACTATTCAATACTTTTGACTCGGTTGATACCAATTCCAAAATCCCCAATAGTTGATCTCCTGCTGCAATTGGAGCCAAAATAGCACTTTTTATACCTTGTTCTTTTAATTGCGAATAAGGTGCTATCCCACCGGACATTTCATAATATTTATCTACATCAGAAATAGCAAAGTATTCATGCGTTTCTATTAATTTTTTATTGGATCCAGCACAGAGTATCGTTTTACAGGTACCCGCTTCCTTATTGTTTAATAAATGACTGATCATCTTGGAACCTGGTTTCATCACATGCTCCAACGTTCCATCATCGGAGTAATTCGTGACTCCCACCCGAAGATCTTTGACACCAAATAACACCCGAAATATCCGCTCAAAATTTTCCAAACCATCATCAGTTGCCTGCTGAGGCCCTGTATGCGTATGACTTAACAACTCTGACTTGATATCCGAAATCGATGTATCTGCAGTTACATCAAAAATATTGGAGATCACAAAGCCTTTGAGAATATAACTGCTCTGAGGAAATTTTTCTTTCCACATTTCCAAATTCCCAAAATTATCTAATAACTCATCTACATCTTTTTGCGTAATACCCTTCGCCTTATCTGTAGGTATAATTTCTATAAAGTCCGCATTATATAAAATTCGATACGTACGTTTGAAACCATTTTTATCAGGAATTTCATAGAAAAAAGGTCTTTTGAAATCTAAATTATATCCATAATATCTATTGAGAATAATCGTACACGCAATGATGTATCGATATTTTTCGGGCATGTTCCTAATAGTAGGTTCGTAATCCGCTCCTGCCTCTTTGAGAATACTCCTAAAACGTTCTGATTCATTAAAAAACAAATCATGAAAGGGAACTGAAGCTGTTTTAATTTCATTCTTTGTTAGAATATCAGAAAATGATTCTTGTAATATCACTTTGATCTCTTTGCGATATGTCTCAAGTAATTCTGTGTCTTCAAAACCGTCGCATAATATTGGATACTTTTCCTTCAATGCAACAATTCGTTGTGCTTTGGATACTATAAATTCATCGTCACTTCTTAGCTGATCTTCATAATGTTCTATAAGTTTACTAAAACTTATTTTCAATAATAAAGGGGACTCGATATCATCATTAATCTTCATAAACTTCCTCTTTCTGATAGTATTTTTATAGAATTAGTCCCATATAAGCCTGTTTAGTTACAGCTACGGAACAAATTCTTTATAAAAGTACAAAAAAGAACTTACATGAATTACTTCATTTGGGTAGGTAGATACCTAGACTATATCTAGATTTTTTATGTGCATACATAGTGTCGTATCGTTACTTGTTTTTTCTATAAATATGTCGTGTAATTCACAATTCAAATTAGCTATCTAATATCGCATATTGACTTATTTTTTTCCATCTAAATGCCTTGTTCTTATATTCCATAGCCAAGGCCATGCAATAGCATCACAGTGTTTGTACATAAAAAAAGAGCAGTATCAGTAACACGAAGTTATATACCTAAATTGGTGTTAATGATACTGTTATTTTACTTTTTTTTGTTTTTTTTAGGAGCAGAAAACAGTTTTTTTAACGCCGCTTTATCACTCTTGGTAAAGTTATACACTTTCTTAGTATAATTACATTTCGAATATATTGAATTAATCGTAGCCGCTATAGATGCATCTGACTGTTTCTTTGTAACTTTATTTGGTCCTTTAGTTTTCACTTTAAGGTATCTTGGTGACCCTGGAATATGGATAGCACCGTAACCACTGTCATTCGCTTTTTCTGGGATTCTTTCAACCACTTCGCAACTCGCAGCCGTATCCCAATCTGTATGTCTGAATCCAATGGAATGCCCTAATTCATGTATAAAAAGCCTTTTAAGATCTTTATCAGTACGATCTTCAAGTCTTATAGTTTCAATTAAAAATCCAGCACTACCATCCGCTCTAGGTAATTCTGCAAATGCACCAGTGTGTAATTTATATTTTTCATTGTCTGTTTCATCCACAACAAGAATGTCAGCCTTAATCCCCTTTCTCTTTAAATTATTAAATGTATCAAATTTTAACTTAAACTTGATAGAAAGACCATCTAATTTATTATATGCATTTACAGCTGCTTTCAAAGCTTTTTGTAATTTTTTTGATAGTCCACTATCTTTATCCTTCTCGTTTAGACCATAAATATCTATTGTTCCAAATTGTTTAGGATTAAAAATCGTTGTTGCTCTATGATGTTTAGCACCCAAACCATTCTTACCAGCCCGAGTACTATTATATCTCTCTACGACTTCATCCTTTGGTATTATAATATCATTACCCACGAGAATATACTCTGTACCAAACAATGTAATATTACTCAAAGCTCCATTATCTATCTGTAGAGCCCTAATCATGTCAAAAAGTTCTGCATCTGTAAAACCTTCTTCATTAATAATTTTTTCAGTATTTATGGTTTCATTTAATGGTATTTCTTCTTTTTTACAACTAGACAAGCAGACCATAACCCCCATCATAAAAAAAGTAATTGATTTGAAATGTTTTTTCATTTTTTTTAAGTTTTATATTTGTGTCTGGGTAAAGTACTCATACAAAATATTTATATTCAGATATTTGGCAAACATTAACAGACACCTTCGAATACAGTTGTCTCATGAGTCTTTACATAAATTCCTCTTATACCAATGCAGCACTGATATAATTACACTCATCCCAAAAAATAGTAGTCAGTTTGTACTCGAACAGTCTAAACTCATAAAAAACATTTTATATCAGATTAGCTATCTAATTTGGCATATCCTCCTTTTTTGTTCTTCTATTTTTCTTTAATTTAATGAAATGCTAACTTAGGTTGGTATTATTACGAGATATCAGCGAAGCTTTTTTTTGTCATTAATCTGTAAAAGTCCTCTAGATTTTTATGATTCGTTATGAAAATGCCGTTTTTTGTGCAATTTTCATCTTTATTATTAGCTGGTAATTGTTTTTTAAATAGTATAATAGTACTAATACGTTAAAATTTATGAATCCAATAATTTTGTTTGTTTCATCATTATGCTGCATTAATTATTCTATCATGAAATTAGCTCACTAAATATAAAAGAACATCGTAAATGGATGGAGAAACAAATTTATCTGAATTAATAAAAAAGATGACACCAAAACTAAATGATGGAGCGTATGTCTTTTCTACACTTCAAGATGTTAATGGAATTGACCGAAGGCACACTATTTGTGAATTCAAAGAAAAAGAAGGGACCACCATTGTTATTGAAAAAAACAAAGCTGACGAACTAAATTTACAGTATCAATATATTGCCTCTTGGATTACCCTCACGATTCATTCTTCTCTTGATGCTGTTGGTCTAACCGCCGCATTTTCATCAGAATTGGCAAAAAATAATATTAGTTGTAATGTAATTGCTGGATATTATCATGATCATATTTTCGTGGATAGAAAAGACTCGCACAAGGCAGTCCAAGTATTGATAGAATTCTCCAACAATTCATAAAACTAGTTCTATCAATCAACATAAAATTAGCTATATAATGTCGCATATCGACCTGTTCTTTTTCCATCTAAATGCCGTGTTCATATATTCTATAGCTAACTAAGGCTATGCAATAGCATCACGCTGTTTTTACATAAAAAAATTAACAATACTATTAATAAGAATTTGTATAACTAAATTGGTATTAAATGCAATTATAGTCCAAAATAATTGAACTATTTTTCGGTAGTTTGAACTATAAATTTTAAACATAGCCTGGATGTAGTTTAATTTTATAGTGGCAAAATAGTAGAAAAAGAAGCCAATTAATAGCTGGTAGTTGCTTTTTAAATGGTACGATTAACAAAAAAAAACGCTAGCTCTACAATGTCTCAATTTTTATTTGAATATAAACTTTTTACTAAACGTTATATTCGTCACGGATCCCTTGAATACCTATAAAAATAAACCCTTCACACAACTCGTATAAAGGGTTATTAAAATTCTCGTATGTTTTGGAATTATATTGCCGCTAGTGCACTTTCGTATAATTCTTCATATTTCGGAACAATCGCGTGAGTATCAAACTTTTTTGCTTCGGAACGTGCTCCTTTTTTAAATTCATTTAATGTAGCGTCATCACGCAAGATTTTGATCCCATCTGCAATCATGGTTGCTACATCACCAACATTACTCAGATAACCAGATACTCCATCTACATTCACTTCAGATAACCCTCCTGCATTTGTAGATATTACTGGAACTCCATTCACCATAGCCTCTAATGCTGCTAATCCAAAACTTTCTCGTTCTGACGGTAATAAAAACAAATCAGAGAAACACAAAATTTTATCAATCTCATTACTATTTCCCAAAAAGATCACTCGATCCTTGATTCCTAATTCCTTACATTGATCCATGGCTGCTATTTGCTCTGGTCCTTCTCCCACTATAATAAGTTTTGCAGGAATTTCTTTTTGGATACCATGAAAAATAGCAATCACATCTGGGATTCTTTTTACAGGTCTTAGATTACTAATATGGGTTATAATCCGTTCTTCTGGCAATGCCATTAATTCTCTTTGGCAGTCCTTGTATTGTGCCTCAAACTTTTCTGTATCAATAAAATTCGGAACAACTTTGATATCTTTATTTACGTTAAATAACCGTAACGTGTCAATTTTCAAGCTCTCAGAAACTGATGTGACAATATCACTTTTATTGATACTAAAAGTCACAGCAGGTTTATAATATGGGTGATTACCTACCAAAGTAATATCTGTTCCATGAAGTGTAGTCACCATAGGGATAAAGATCCCTTCTTCTTCTAACATTTTCTTGGCCATATATCCTGCATACGCATGTGGTATGGCATAATGTACATGCAAAATATCAATCTGATATTTACGAATCGTATCTACTAGTTTACTGGACAATGCCAGTTCATAAGGTTGATAGGTAAATAACGGATAATCCGGTACTACTACCTCATGAAAACGTATGGTTGTACCCAATAAATCTAACCGTACTGGTTGTTTGTAGGTAATAAAATGAATTTCATGTCCTTTTTTGGAGAGCTCTATCCCCAGTTCTGTTGCGACAACACCACTACCTCCAAAGGTCGGGTAACAAACTATAGCAATTTTCATCTAGTTATTCTAATTTTTAAGATCTGATCAGTAATATACTAAAAATACCACATCAACTGTCGAAAAAGTATCCTTGAACTTTCAAAATTATGGAGCTAATGCTTCATAAATTTTACTTTGAATTTTTGTTCTTATATTTTCACGTATCAAACCACGATTATTGGCATCTGGAAAAGTTCTATTACTCAGGAATATATAAATCAACTCTTCGTCTGGATCAGCCCAAGTATAAGTACCTGTAAAGCCACTATGACCGAAACTTGTCATGGAAACACAACCACAAGTAGGTCCTGACTCTCCGAGTTGCGGCTTATCAAAACCAACACCTCTACGTACTTTTTGATCACAATAATAACAGGTATTAAAAGCGTCTACAGTTTCTGGTTTGAAATATTTTTTACCTCCATATACTCCTTTATTCAGGTATAATTGCATCATTTTGGCCACATCATTGGCATTTGAAAATAATCCTGCATGACCACCAACACCTCCAAATAGTGCAGCACCCTGATCATGAACAAAGCCCTTAATTACCTGATTTCTAAAATCTACATCATTCTCTGAGGCTACAATCCATTTTTCATCAAAACGATTCAATGGAAGATACCCCATAGATGTTGCTCCTAAGGATTTGTATAAATGCTCTTGTGTTAGTTTATCCAATGTATCGTGATAATGCGTTTCTATAAACTCTTTGAGCATATAATACGCCAAATCACTATACTTATATCCTCTCCTAGGACGCAACTCACTTTCCTTGATTATAGTCATCAAGCTGTCACGCATATCATTTCTAAAATACAGTTCATTTGCAACTTTTACACTAAATTTTGGTGTTGACTTTTTTCTATAATACTTAGAATTAAGTCCCCCATGGATACTATCCATTGTCTTTTTATAAAATGGTATCCAAGCATGTAATCGTGCAAAATGAGATAACATTTCTTTCATGGTTAGATCAGCCTTATTAGAATCTTTGAAATCTGGTAATAGTTCTGCCACCGTAGTCTCGAAGCCCAGAACACCTTTTTCCTGCAACTCCATAACCAAAGGCAAAGTACTTAGTATTTTAGTTAAAGAAGCGAGGTCATAGATCGTATTATTTGTTACTTTTTGACTTTTCGAGTAATCATAATATCCAAAATTCTTATGATATATAACTTTTCCTTTTCTAGCAATTAAGACCTGAGCTCCGGGGGTCATTTTTTTATTCAAGGTATATGTCATGATACTATCAATAGCACTTAATTTACTAGAAATCACTCCAACTTGTTCTGGATAACCGTAAGAAAGGCGATTAATTGCTGGTATATCAATACCCGCTCCTTCTTTAAAATTTTCTCCAGTGCTCACTGGCAACTTACCCTTGGCATCAAAAGCTCCAAAAATCAACTGTGCAGCTTTTTCTTGTGCCATTATAGTATTTTGATAAGCAACTAAAACCCCTTCAAAATTCTTAAAAGTCTTGACATCAGACAATGCGTATGGTTTTGTAAATATATTAAGTACGGTACGATTTTTACGTGCTATCTCATACAACCAGACTAATTCTTTTTCTTCGAATTTGTAACTTTTCCAAGGGTGGGCACTCGATTTATGAAAACCTATAATGACATAATTATAATTCTCTAATTTTTTGAGCAACCCAATCAATGAATTATCCGTTACTTGATCTACTTGAGCATACTTATTCAATTCTTTATAAAAAGGTAATCCCAATGCATCACCTAACGGTACATAGGCAATTTTTTTGAGTTCTAAGTTCTTTACCGGTAGTACTCCTCCTTCATTTCTCAATACCGTCAAAGAGTTTTCTATCAATGTTGCTTGCAATGCATCATCCTCTGGCGTATTCAGATCTTTTAACAAATTTTTTGTATCAATAGGCTCATATTCATTTAGTCCCATTTTATATTTCGCTTTCAATATTTTTTTGACAGAAAGCGCTAGACGTTCTTCTGTAAGATCCCCACTATACTGGGCAGCTATCAATTTCTGCATAGCCTTTGGCACATCCTCTGGAATAAGTAAAATATCGTTTCCTGCCATAAAGGCTGCCAAATCAATTTCTCCTGGCTCCTTGAAATTCGCTGCTCCTTTCATATTCAGTGCATCGGTAAAAATGAGTCCCTTGAATTTCAGTTTTTCCTTAAGTAAATCTGTAACTATATTCTCGGATACGGAAGAGGGATAATTCTCTCTAGATTCTAAACTAGGAATATTTAAATGTGCCACCATTACACTAGACAGTCCACCAGGGATCATCTTTTTGTAAGGATATAGTTCTACGGTATTAATTCTTTTTTCATTAAAACTGATCGTTGGTAGTGTTTTATGAGAATCTTGAGCTGTATCTCCATGTCCAGGAAAATGCTTAGCACATGAAAGCACTCCTTCTTTATGTAATCCTTCCATAAAGGCAAAGGCCTTATTGGCTACATTTTTTTTATCTTCTCCAAAGGAACGGTTTCCGATAATAGGATTCAGTGGGTTTGTATTTATATCCACTACAGGTCCAAAATTAAAATGAACCCCCATCCTTTTACAATGTTTTGCAATATGTTCTCCTGTCCGTTTGATCAAACTATCATTTTGGATAGCTCCGAGTGTCATATTCCATGGAAATGCGTATGTGGAATCCAATCGCATAGCTAATCCCCATTCTGCATCTTGTGCGATTAATAACGGTATTTTGGATAGAGCTTGATATTTATTTGTTAATTTGGCTTGGAGCATGGGAGTTCCTTTCATAAAAATTAGTCCCCCAATGTGATTTTTAGTTATTAACTCTTTGATTAATTGCTGTTTTTTGGCGGGATCACTAGAACTTGCCGCTACCATAAAAAGTTGACCGATCTTTTCCTTGACAGTCATATTGCGATATGTTTTATCGACCCAAATCCTTTGTGCCTCTGCATCATCCGACAACAGAGGATCTATATCTTGTGCTTGTAGTTTGCCAAAACCAAAACAAATGATGATACTATATATATATAAAAGGATGTATTTTTGCACTGATAATTAGTTTAAGAAACGGTTATGCCAACTATCTTTTGCCGGTACTTCCCAGTTAGAAAGATACTCTCCCTTATTTGTCACCAAATTATTAAAAACAATAGTGTTTGGAGACACTGATTTGTTCTTAGCCATTTTTCTAAAATCGTTTAGATCCTTGTATGCAACATATTCTCCTTGTTTATAGGAAACATTCATTTTGTCTAACAGATCAACGTTATAGTCTTTTTCTAATTGTTGGATAAAATGTACTGAAGCGTCAATAGAACAACCAGTAGCCACATTTTGATTCTGATCCAATGCAATGACAATAAAGCGTTTGTATTTAATTTCGTATCCAGCTTCCAACGAAGCTCCGTGGGCTGTCCATTGTGTTATAAAAGTATCTAATTTTGATTCTATCTCTGTTAACTCCTCTACGGTAAAAGAGCGGTTGGCCTGATATATCCATATTCTGGCTGTATTGGGTAATGTATCAAAATCTACAAGCATAATTGTTAGGTGTTAATGGAGTCGTAACTCCAAAATACTAGTTCCTCGAAGGAGTTATTCGTTCAAAAATAAGGTTTTCGCATGGTTTGTGCAATACAATCTTCGTTCCAAAAAAATAGTGATTCCTAGTACAAGGTTTATCTTAAGTTTTTAAAAAATAAATACTCTCCAAAAACTATTGCATTCATCATACATTCAAAGTATTCAAAGAGCAATACTTTTCCTTTGAAGTGGTTTAAACTTTTTTTATTGGTTATAAAATGAAATTTTCACCTCTGGTCTTTACTAGTGCTATGACTGTCAAAAATGGTTGCGTGTAATCAAATTTCAATTCTTTTGCAATTCAAAATATAAAAGTCAAGATATGGATCAAAAAATTATCCAAACACTTTACAGCTCCAACCTATTTTTTATACCATTAAAAAAATAATTACAGGCGAATAATTCGGTTCTTTTTCTACTGTTTTTTCGCTAAAAAATTAAATCGTGGCTAAAGCTATGCTTGAATTTTATAGCTCAAACTTGCGAAAAATAGTTCAATTATTTTAGGCTACAATTACATTTCAACGGGTATTATTGTTTTTTTTCTGTAACAATTTCAATAATTTTCTTTTGTGCTTTCCCTTCTGATGAAATTAAGCCAAATGCATCTCCTTTATAATCCCAGTTTGCATATCCTATTTCAAATTCATTTAACAACGAAACAACATCTTTGTACCATCTTAATCGATCTGATTTTGGTGCATTGCTAAAAGCACCGAACTCACCACAATAAAGCTTGAGTCCCAATTGGCTGGCTTTATCCACTGGCATTTGAATCATTTCTCTAAGCACTTGCTTATCGTATTCTTTGGCATAATGTCTTAGCTGACTACTTATTGTAGCTTTAGAAAGCTTTTTATTGGTAATACCATCACCTGGATAGCGCACTCCACCGTGATAATCTTTCAAAAAAGTCCAACTAGTTTCGTAGTGTGTAAAGATGAAGGGTTCATAAAAATGAAAACTCAGCATAATATTCGGATCATTAGTAGGAATCTTCAAATCTTTAAATGTATAAACTGATTGCCAACGATTAGATCCAACGATGATAGTTCGTTCTGGTTCCAACTCTCTTAGTACGCCAATTCCTTTTTTCAACAACTTGTTCCAATCATCAGGGTCTTCTGCCACCGCTTCATTCATAAGTTCATAAGCCAAAAAATCGTTTGGATATTTATGTAAGCGCTTGGATAAACGTTTCCAAATTCCAAAAAATTTCTCTTGCTCCTTACTTTCTGTCCACAAAGGCCTTTCACCTTCATTAAAATGATGAGACCGTAAGATATGAAGATCAACAATCACGCGTATGTTTGCTGTTTTACACCATTGTAGTGCCTTATGTAATAATTCAAATGCCTCTTCATTAGGTGTTCCATTTTCTTGCCATAGTTGCTCTTCGTCAACTGGTAATCGAATATGATCGAATCCCATCGTTGCTATTTTGGTAATATCCTCTTCTGTAAAATAGCGTTCTCTTTCCTCTCCTCGCTTATCACTTTGAGAAAGCCAATGTGATATGTTTGTACCTCTCTTTACCTCAAAAGCCGTTACGGATTGTCCATAACTGTTTTCAATAAAACTACTTGACATTAGTAAGAAGAGGAAAAATAGGTATCTCATATTTATATTGTTTTTTTAGACTATTCATAAACAGTAGCTTCAAACAAAAACTACCGAATCTACAACTAGCTTATTTAGTTAAATTATATGTTATTTTATTGTGCTTTATCTCTAAAGATAAAACTATAAAAATTAATATAATTACAGTTCTATTTACTGATTAAAATAAGAGATAAAATCAAAAATCACACCAAAAACAATTGTTAATATTTTTGCAGATTAACACAAAAACATTCTTTTTCATTCCTTTTTGACACCCTATTAATCAAGACGTTTTCTGAAGAGCAAAAAAAACTATAAATAATTGAGTAATTGTCACAATTTGTATAGATCAAAAAAATCCAATCACCAACCAAAAAAGAAGAAATCTGACTTGCTCCTATTAAGAGCAATACTAATATTATCTACTGAAGTTTGATGCTAACCGTTAACTTATGGTGCACTATAAAAATGTCTAGTTTTCATTCCATTTTTCACCTTATCATAAGCTCATAACACCAATTCAGGTATACGAATTCGTATAAATATACTGTTATTCTTATATTAAAACACTGCTGAGATTCTATTGCATAGACTTAGCTATAGAATATAGAAACAAGGCATTTAGACGGAAAAAGAACAAGGCGAAATGCGACATTACACCCCTAATTTGGCATAAAACTTCTACTGATCAAAAAACACTAGAGAAATAGTTCAAATTATGAGAGTTCAGGATTATACCATTCAAAAAATAATTACGGGCTACTAATTAGCTTCTTTTTAAACTATTTTTTCATTAAAAATTAAACCGCAACCATGGCTATCTTACAATTTTATAGTTCTAACGAGCGAAAAATAGTTCAATTATTTTGACCTACAATTACATTGTAACTGGTATTATATTTTTGATAGCATTGGCTCCATCAAACATTTTTACAAATTGCATACATAAACCGTCGCTTATATTATATAGAAACAAAAGAAATTAAACAGATAAGACCTCCTTCGTGGTATTAGTATGCATGGAGATATATTGACGACAACACTATTCTATGTGATTAAAAACCTTGTCATGATGTCGTATTATCACTACTAGGGAAATATATAGCTCAGTTTTTTAGCTAGTAAAAAAACAAGCTCCTAAAATAGATTAGATACTTGAACAACTATAAGATCTTAAGCTTAAAAAAAATACCAAGCACTTTCTTTAACAACTTGGATCATAAAAAACGGCTATTTCTAGGCTATACGCACATTGATGCATTTGAAAAAATCAATGGAGCTATACACCCAAAACAACTAACACTCACATACATTATTGATGGCTCTATTATAATGACATACGTATATTCACGTATAGATCCTCCTAAGAAATTTCTATAAATCTTGTGCGTTAGCAATCATTTCTGCGATATCCATAACCGCTATACTTGCCTCCTTTTCTTTGCTCTTGACCCCATCAGTCATCATTGTATTACAAAATGGACATCCTGCCGCTATGATATCCGGTTTTGTCTCCAAAGCATCTTCCGTTCGCTCGACGTTTACATCTTTATTTCCTGGTTCAGGTTCTTTAAACATTTGCGCACCACCAGCTCCACAACATAAGCCGTTACGTTTACAACGCTTCATTTCTGTTAATTCTACTTCGAGTTTACGAAGTAGTTCTCTTGGTGCTTCGTATACATTATTAGCTCTACCTAAGTAACAAGGGTCATGAAAAGTAATACGTTTTCCTTTGTATTGCCCACCTTCTACTGTGAGGCGTCCTTCTTCCATAAGTGATTTCAAAAACTGCGTGTGATGTATTACATCATACGTTCCTCCCAATGCAGGGTACTCATTTTTGAGTGTATTGAAACAGTGTGGACATGCAGTAACCACTTTTTTAATCTCATAAGCGTTAAGCACTTCGATATTAGTAACAGCCTGCATTTGAAACAAAAATTCATTTCCTGCTCGTTTTGCTGGATCTCCTGTACAACTTTCTTCTGTTCCCAAAACTGCAAAATCGACTTTTGCCTTATGCAATAATTTCACAAAAGCTTTTGTTATTTTTTTTGCTCTATCATCAAAACTACCAGCACAACCAACCCAAAAAAGGACTTCTGGTCTTTTGCCTGCAGCCATATACTCTGCCATTGTTGGCACATTCAACGCTTCACTCATGTGTATACTATTTTATGTACAGGAATGCGGATTTGGATCCGCAAGTAACGGCTGTAAAACCCACCAAAAGTTATTTTAGTGAGTTTTTCAATTACAACCTATATTATCTACAAACTAGGAATCCTAGTCGTGTTTTCCGTCATCAAAAACCTGTATTGTTACTTCACGATCTACAAGATCTGTAAACTTCCCTGTGTATCTTGTTGCTTTTACCAAGTGATTATCAATCCAATGGTAATTTCCTCCTCTTGGTTTTCCCATCAAAAGACTGTGATAGTTAAACCCATGCTTCTTTAACCAACCTTCGGTTACTTCTCTATGCTCTTCTGTTCTAGAGGTAAAGAAACAGATTATATGCCCTTCATCATACCATTTATTCAATGTTTCTAATGCATCTGGAAATGGTTCACAAGTCCCCATACGTTCAGGCTCCTCATTAGGTACGTCATCGGTAATAGTACCATCAATATCGATTAAGTAGTTTTTGATACCTTCGGGCAATACTGGACTAATGTGTTCCCCTTCTTCTACTTTGTCATGTAAGAGCTTTTCTACTTCTTCTTTTTTCATTGTGTAAGCTGTTATTTTATTTACTTTCAGTTATATACTATATTTTGAAATTTCTTTGATTTCCTGTCCTATCTACGTACTATTTATGCTTCATCCTTCCAATTAAGACGATCCATTTGATTAAAAGGCCATGGTGCTCCATTATTCTCTATATTAGACATCATGTTGTTCAAATCTGTAGGAGCTGCACTCTGTTCCATTACTAAATAACGTCTCATATCAATAATTATTGACAAAGGACTAATACTTACTGGACAAGCTTCTACACAGGCATTGCAACTAGTACATGCCCACAATTCTTCTGGAGTAATATAATCATTGAGCAACTGTTTTCCATCATCTACAAAGGAACCATTCTTGTCTATATTGTCTCCAACCTCTTGTAATCGATCTCTAGTATCCATCATAATTTTGCGAGGTGAAAGCTTCTTACCTGTCTGATTTGCTGGACACTCACTTGTACAACGCCCACATTCGGTACAGGTATATGAGTTTAGCAATTGCGCCCAATTAAGATCCGTAACATCTGAAGCTCCAAATTTTGCAGGCTCTTCATCCTCGCTACCTTCTGCAGGTGCTGCAAAAGGATCTGCCTCTGGATCCATCATGAGCATAACTTCGTTGGTGACTGCTTCTAAATTATCTAACGATCCTTGCGGATTTAGATCCGCAAAAAACGTATTAGGAAACGCTAACATTATATGTAAATGTTTAGAAAAATAGAGATAATTTAAAAATAACAATATCCCTATTATATGTAACCACCATGCGGTACGCTCTATCAGAATAATGGTACTGACAGCCATATTATCAAATTGCGGTTTGATGAATTGACTAATTGGAAACGACCCCATCACTCCCGCTGGATCATAATAATGTGGTGTTTCTAAAAGTTGTAATTTAAAATCTGCTGCATTCATTATAAGAAACAATAACATCAGCACAACTTCGAAATACAAGATCACATTTCCATCCATCTTGGGCCAACCTTTCATTTCTGGGCTCAAAAATCGTTTCAAACGAATTATATTACGTCGTATCCAGAATATCACCACCGTAATCAATACCAAAAAAGCCAAAATCTCGAAAGAACCAATCAAAAAGTTATAAGTACTACCCAAAAAAGAAAATACGCGATGTGTCCCAAAAACACCATCAATAATTATTTCTAGAACCTCTATATTAATGATAATAAAGCCTAAATAAACAATTAGGTGTAATATTCCTGCAATGGGTCTGCGTACCATCTTGGTCTGCCCCAAAGCTATTTTTGCCATTTGTTTCCATCGTTCGTTTTTGCGATCACTTCGATCTATATCACGTCCGAGGCGAATATTACGAATAACTTTACGAATATTTCTAGTAAAATAGCCAATACCTAAAACGAGTAGTATGACAAATAAAATATTAGCGATATAATCCATAATGCTATTTTATCTATTATTTTGTTTCACTTTTTGACTCCTCATACGGACCTGGTTTTTTTCCAAAAAGCGAGAAATGTACGTAGCGTTTTGGGTTTAATTTGAGATCCTCTAACAATTTTTCTAATTCTTTGGACGCCCCTTCTAGATTATTATAAAGTTGTTCGTCTTTCAGCAATTTACCCGCAGTACCTCTTCCTTGTTGCAAATCTTTGGATAATGCTGCAAAATTCTTTGTAGTAACATCAATGCTTGCTACCATCTGTCCAATATTCGCTTGTGACAAGGAATCCGAAACTTGGCTTAAGTTTGTAGACATCTCATCCAGATTCACAAAAATTCGATCCAATTTTGGTTGATTCACTCCCAATACTTTATCCAAGGTACTTGCCGTATGCTTAAAAGACCTCATAGTTACACTAAGATCTGCAAAAACAGATTGCAAATTATTCCGAGAATCTGCTGACAAAATACCGTTAATTGCAGTTAGCACAGAATCAGCACTTACAATGGCCGTCTCTATTTTTTCCTGTAGTGGAGTCAAACGGTCATTCACCAATTCTATCAATCCCTCTTCTACTTGTCCCTTGAGCGTATCACCACTCTTTGCAAAAGCTCCATTATCATATACTGGATTTATAGACAATGATTTCCCGCCGATTAATCCACCTCCATAAATCTTTGCTATACTATTTACCGAAAAATCAAATTCTTCATGTACATTAATGGTCACTACTTGTTTTAGGCTTTTGTTTGTCTTGATAAAATCAATATCCAAAACTTTTCCTACAATCATACCATTGACAGTAACAGACGAAGATGTGGTCAATCCTTCTACATTATCATAGATAACATAAAACAATCTTTCTGTACTTAGTAAATTCTTCCCCTTTAAAAATTGATACCCGAATATTGATAAAGCTATAGCTAAAATGGCTAAAATTCCGGTTTTGATCTCTCGAGTAATTTTCAAAATAATTATTTTTTTTATCCTACAAATTTAGAAAATTAATTATCCTATCAAGGAACTTAAGCTATAAATAATTTCTGTAATGATCGAAACTTTTTTTCTTTCCTTAAAAAACAGTTCTTTTACCCCCAAAATATTTTTGTTTCTACGACACCTAACTCGATATTCCTATAAATCATTAAAATACTTATTATTCCAAGTTAATGATAATATTTGTATTCCGCCCCCTTTCATTTTACATTCTATTTTATTATATAAACTTATTCACTCACACGAAGATGTCAGTGCACTACTCCAACCCTACATCAAATAATACTCCCTAATATTATACGTATCACTCTAGATATCGAAGCGGTTATTTTTCTAATTCGCTACAAAAACAGCCTTACTTACGCAATTTTGGTTTTCTAATTAGTCATAGCACTGCCATCAAATGCAAAAAAACACTTCAAATGACCAAAGAAAGAAAATCAACACACATACCATCGAGGGATCGCAACAATACTTAAAAACAGCAATCATACTACTGTTGCTCGAATAATCAAGAGTCCACAAATCTACTTTTGAAACTTCACGGCCTTAGATAATGCGATAGGCTTGCCACCCTTAAAAGCAACTACAAAACAAGAAGGAAAACCAGCTTTTTTTGCCTCTAGCTTACTTTGTTGTATTGCTTCCAATGTTGTTTTCTCGTCAAAATAATATTTATATAAAGATCCAATCTTGAGACGTGACACTGTAGATAATCCTTTAAAATTTTTAGGAATTAGTTGTAGTTCACTTGAACTAGCTGCTATTTGTACTTTGAACACTACATCACTTTTAGTGTGTGTATCATTTACCTTGACTGTTGTTTTCTTCTCAGTAGTATTCTTCGGTTTTGTCACAGTAGATTGATGCGCATCATCATTCTTTGTCTTATTTGAAGTTATTTCCTTTTTTTCGGATGTTTTTGCAGGCGATTTGGGCTGTTGCTTTGGGGTAACAGGAGGTACATCTATTTTAAATCTTTTATCGTTCGTTTCCTTATAATTCAGAATAGCTTTATAAATCGAAAAAGCCATTTCCTGTTGCCCCTTTTTGGAATTCAAATACTTTCCCTCTTGCGTATTCGTCAAAAAACCTGTTTCTATCAAAACACTAGGCATAAAAGTTTTGTGCAATACCACAAACCCAGCTTGTTTGACCCCTCTACTTTTCTTTTTCAAAGACTTCGTAAACTTATTTTGAATCATACTGGCCAATGTAAGGCTTTGTTCCAAGTATTCTTCTTGCATCAAGGTAAGTCCGATCACGGATTCCGGAGAATTTGGATCAAACCCTTCATAATTGCTCTCGTAATCATCTTCCAACAAAATTACAGCATTTTCTTTCTTAGCGACTTCAAAATTTCTATCATTGGCATGCAATCCTAGGACAAAAGTCTCCGTACCATAAGCCTGACTCTTATGAGCGTTACAGTGCACTGATACAAAAAGATCTGCAGAAACCTTATTTGCCAAAGCTCCACGATCAATTAACTTCACAAACTTATCCGTTTTGCGCGTATAAATAACTTTGAAACGTTTATCCTTCTCTAATAATTCCCCTACCTTTAAAGTGATACTCAATGCAATATCTTTTTCAAAGTATCCATTACCTCTATTTCCAGAATCATGCCCTCCATGACCCGCATCCAAAACAACCACAAATTTATCTTCTTTTGACGGCTGTTTTGGTATTAAATTTGATGCAATAACATCTTGCAGACCAATTACAGTACATATAACTAATAATACTAAAGGTGTCTTAATTAAATTCATCATCATAAACTAAAATATTAAGTAGTCATTATGAAATATTACACAATAATTTGAAGTTTTGCTTTACACAAAACAGTCTCAAATTCAACAGCATTCCTTAGGTTTCTTTGAATTTAAAACAGTATTTTTGATCAAAGATGTTGTTACCTGAAAAATATGTTTAATTTTGGACTCCAAAAACCGAGCCATAATCGCACAAAAATAGGACTAAAAACATTGCAAACAAACGCACTTAATATACTTTTTTCACTAAGTTTTACATTGTTTTTAACAACATTGTCAAATGCTCAGGTATCCGATAGACAACAAGCTACACCTATAGCTATTCCGCTACAAACGATTGCTATAGACACCATGCTCAAATCCGAAAAGCTTATCACGGAGCAATCCCTTGATACTACAAAGAACGATTCGATCACAAAAGAAAAAGAGTTCTTGACTAGCAAAGTAGACTACAAAGCCAAAGAGTACATGCGGTTAAGTAAGAAGGAAAACAAGATGTACCTCTATGATGAAGCCGAAATTATTTATGGCGATTTACAGATTAATGCAGGTTACATCATCGTAGACAGTGAAAAAAATGAAGTATATGCCTACGGAATAAAAGACACCACCGACGCCTACGTACAAACGCCAATTTTCAAACAAGGTGAGAGTGTCGTAGAGCCTGACTCGATTCGCTTTAATTTCAAAACCAAAAAAGCACTTATTTACAATTCAAAAACAGAACAAAACGGTTTTAATATTTATAACGAAGTATCTAAACGTGAAAATGATTCTGTTATCTACATGCAACATGTACGTTTTACTACTTCTGAGAACATAGAAGATCCGGAATATTATTTTTATGCTCGAAAAATTAAATATGTTCCCAAGAAAAAAATAGTTACAGGTCTGGTCAACATGTATATTGCTGATGTACCTACGCCATTAGGCTTACCTTTTGCTTTTTTTCCAATGACAGAAGAGCGAACTTCTGGATTCATCCTACCGAGTTTTGGAGATGATAATACTCGAGGATTCTTTTTACAAAACGGAGGATATTACTTTGCTTTGAGTGATTATTTGGATCTAACATTACAGGGGGATTATTTTACGAATGCCAGCTACGCCATACGCTCTAGCATCGACTATGCCAAACGGTATAGATTCCGAGGTAACCTAGATCTTAGTTTTGAAAATATATTGAATAGCGAAAGAGGTTTTCCTGATTTTACCAAAACATCAATTTATAATATTCGATGGAGCCATAGCAAAGACTCTAAGTCCAATCCAAATTCTCGTTTTTCAGCTTCGGTAAACCTTGGTAGTAGTAATTTCTTTCAAGACTCCCGTAGTCAAACAAATACTGCGAACTTCCTTAACAACACCTTATCATCATCTATTAACTTTTCCAAAACGTTTCCTGGTGAACCCCAAGTAAATGTCGATGTAGCCGCTACACATAGTCAGAATACTGGAACGCAGGAGATAAACATGACCTTACCAACAGTCAATGCCGCTGTCTCTAGGATTTTTCCTTTCGCTCCCAAAACAGGTTCTAAAAAGGGAATTATTGAAAACATCAATTTGCAGTACACTTTTAGAGGAGAAAATAGCTACTCCACTACGGATTCCTTATTTTTTAGAAAAGAAATGTTTGAAAATGCTGAACTAGGAATGAGTCATGATATTCCCGTCAGTACGAACTTTAAACTATTCAAACACCTAAGTGCCAGCATGAGCGCATCATTTGCAGAACGATGGGTGTTTGAAACGATCGAACAACGATATGATCCAGAAGCTATCAATGCAGACGAACGAACTGGAATTGCACGAGATACAATCAAAGGGTTTGATGCTTATAGAACTTATGGGTTCAACACAAGTGTGGGTACAACTATATATGGTACGTTCAATTTTGGAAAAGATAAAAAAATACAAACCATACGCCATGTAATGCGCCCAAGTGTAGGCTACAATATTACTCCAGCTTTTGACCAGTTTTATGATGAATTTGTGCTTCCTGTAAACGAAGCACTTGGGCGTACTGAAGAAGAATTAGTAGAATATTCCCGATTTGAGGGAGGTGCCTTTTCTGCGCCTAGCAACAATTTTTCCAGTTCTGTCAGCTTATCCTTGAATAATACCCTAGAAGCCAAGGTTCGCGATCGAGATTCTACTGCCGTAGAACCTAAAAAAATTAAGATTATCAACAACCTCAATATGTCTACGAGTTATGATATCGCTCGGGATTCTATCAAAATGAGTCCTGTAAATATCAATGGCGGGATACCAATCGTAGCTGGTAAGTTGGATATCAACTTCAGAATGACCTTAAATCCGTATGCTCTTAATAGCACCAATCAAGTTTTTGACACCTGGAATATTAATAACGGAGGTAGTTTATTTCGATTGACTAGCGCTTCTACTAACTTTGGATATGCATTATCCAACAAAGACTTTAATAAGAAAGAAAAGGATAAGAATAAGGAAGGTAAAAACAAAGATAGTTTCAAAAAAGGGGGAAGACCTGATGATTTGTTCGGTGTCAATGCTAGCGGAACAAATGGCTCACTCTTTGGTGATGATGATGACAAAGAAGATAAAAGTGGTAATGAATACAAAAACTATCGATTCAAAATACCTTGGTCGTTACGACTACAATACAACATCAATTACAATAATAGTGCTCGACAAAACGAGATTTCCTCACATTCCATGAACTTCTCTGGAGATATTGAGTTCTCTCCAAAATGGAAAATCGGAGCATCCTCTGGATATGATTTCAAAAATTTTGGATTTACTTTTACCCAATTACGTTTTGAACGAGACTTAGAAAGTTGGCGCATGAGTTTTTCTTGGACACCTTTTGGCCCTCGTACTTCGTGGAATTTCTTTATTGGAATCAAATCTTCTGTATTAAGTGATATCAAATGGGAAAAAATTCGTGCTCCAGATCGTAGTTTTTAGAGGTATCTCTTTTTACTCAGAACTCTTGATTTTTATGTTCCTTAAAAAAACAGATCAGATGCACCCTTATTTCATTACTATTTCATCCACAGCACTGCTATTGATTTCAAAAAACCGGCATATCTAGTCATATTCTATCTACTTTTCGCTCCAAAAAAAGCAAAAAGATGAGTTCTTAAGGCTATAATTCTTTTTTCTCTTAAAGTTTAAGTATGTTTACCAAAAGACAAAGATTATTACTTTGTTATCCAATTAAGTATACCTAAACTTTGAAAAAAATGAAAAAAATCTACTTTTTTATCACCCTCTGTTTATTTACCACCCTTCTTAATAGTCAAACGATCTCGGAATTCTCATCTGGATACACTTCACTTGAAGGAATAGC
This sequence comes from uncultured Aquimarina sp., assembly GCA_947492105.1. Classification (GTDB taxonomy): domain Bacteria; phylum Bacteroidota; class Bacteroidia; order Flavobacteriales; family Flavobacteriaceae; genus Aquimarina. Next base: position 39,488 of record CANLMN010000006.1, read on the forward strand.
TATAAACACAAATAATGAAGTCTATGTCTCTGAACATGATTCTGGAAACATATATAAATTAGATCCTGACGGAAATGAAACCCTTGTTGGTACTGCTGGGGGATTTGCCAATGACATGGTATTTGATACTAATAACGATTTGTACATCACAGAACCTTTTACAAACAAAATATCTGTCATAAATAATACTACCGGGATAATGAGTGAGTATATATCTACTTTCTCTATTGGAAATTCTCCATATGGAATAGATTTTGCTAACGGCTCCATATATTTTTGTTCAGAAAGTAATTCAAAAGTCGTAAAAATAAATAGTGATTTAACAACCACTGATTACGCAACAGGCTTTTTTACTCCAGAAGGTATTGCCTTTGATTCGAATGGAAATTTGTTTGTTGCCGATAGAAATGACAGAAAATTATTCAAAATAACACCGACCGGAGCTAAAACTACGATTGCTAGTAGTATTCCAAACATAAGAGGAGTAGCGGTCTCTGTTAAAAATGAAGTGTTTTTTACTATGTACAACTCATTTCCTGTAGAAAACAAAATACTCAAATACGACCCTGTATCGGAGACTGTTTCTGATTATATAACCACTACACTCGACCAACCTAGATCATTGGAAATAGATGATTTGGGGAATATGTATGTAACAAATTTAGGCAATGGAACTGTTGTCAAAATAACAGACCCTTCTTTGTTACCAGATCCTAATATTGTATATATCCCCGATTTCAATTTCAAATCTGAGCTGCTAAACAATGTGTTAATTAACACAAATATGGATCAAGAAATACAAAAATCCGAAGCAAATACATATCGAGGTTTTATGAATATTGACGATAAAAATATCGCTGATTTAACTGGAATCGAAGAATTTACAGAGATTACCAGTTTAAGTTGTAAAAAAAACCAACTGACAGTTCTTGATTTTTCTTCTAATACAAAATTGACACTGTTAAGTTGCTCTAATAACAACCTAAACTCATTGGATGTTTCTAAAAACAACCAACTAACTCATATATATTGTACAGATAATCAGCTAACGCAATTAAATACCTCTCAAAACACGCTTTTGACAACATTATGGTGTCAACGAAATAAGATTGAAAACTTAGACACTTCTAACAATACCCTATTAATTCAACTACTATGTGCCAATAATATGCTCTCTGATCTTGATGTCTCAAAGAATACTGAGCTAAAGTATTTATTATTAGGACAAAACTTTTTAACAGATATAGAGCTGTCATCAAATATCAACTTGATAAATTTAAATTTTTTCAATAATGATATTGCTACTATTGATCTATCCAAAAACGTAGAATTAACATTCTTGAACTGTCAAACAAATGGAATGACATCCTTGGATATTACTAAAAACACAAAATTAACAGATATCTCTATCGGTTCTAATATTGATCTTGAAGAAATTGACTTAACAGCTAATACGCTATTAGAAAAGATAGAATTTCAATCTGTAGGTATTACCAACTTGGATCTATCCAAAAACGTAAATCTGAAAGAAATACTAGGTTCTTCCACAAAACTACAAAGCATCGATTTAAGAAATAATAACAATCAAAATATTACGGACTTTTCTATTTTGAATGCTTTTAACCTATCTTGTATTTTTGTAGACGACAGTACGTATAGCCAAACAAATTGGACCAATCCCAATCCTGATCTAACAATGTTTGTAGAAACAGAAGAAGCATGTAATACTACACTATCTACTACGCTATTTGAACAAGATAATTTCAAAATCTATCCAAATCCTGTAACGTCTGTTTTAACAATTAATAGTCCTTTTAAAGAAGCTATTATATACGATTTACAGGGAAAACAAGTACTACTTGGTAAAACACAACAAATCAATCTTGAAAAATTAGCAAAAGGCATCTACGTAATCAAAATATTTGGAGATAGTAACTCCCTTACTGTATCCAAATTCATAAAGAGGTAAATCATATAAAATGTTATTTTGGGTTACAATAATTGAACTATTTTTTGCTAGTTTAAGCTATAAAATTCAAGCATAGCCAGTCGCTACGGTTTAATTCTAGAGTGAAAAAATAGTAGAAAAAGAAACGAATTATGAACCTTTAATTATTTTTTTAAATGGTTTCAGATATACCATACCCCAAAAAAGGAGTCTATTACAACTTGTAATAGACTCCTTTTTTTTTAAAACTACGTGATTTAGCTCAAGACATCAGAATGGCTTGTATTCTTTTTTTTTACAGAACCCATCTTGATTTTTTTCTTAAAAAATGGATCAAATTTGCCTATATTTTGTTATTTTCTTCTTTTAAGTACTGTTATGATACCAATTTTGAAGGACCAGACCACTTCATATTGAAAATTCCGTTATAGATGTTTGTAGTTTAGCTACTCAAAAATTCCTAAATTTGTGAATAAAACAACTCCATGCTCATACGATTTACCATCGCCTTAATTAGCTGTTTCTTACTATCCAGCTGCTATGAACAAGAACGAAATTGCACCAAATTCCGAACAGGAACTTTTGAATTTGAAACACTATTGAATGGAGAATTAGTCAAGACTACTTTTGTCCGTAATGACACTTTAGAAATTGATTATTTTAATAACAAAGCTGACAGCTCTAAGATCCGTTGGATAAATGACTGTGAATATATTGTCAAAAAAATCAATCCACAAAGGATGGCTGAAGAAAAAGCAGTCCATATGAAAATACTCACTAGCACAAAGGACACCTACACCTTTGAATATGCATTAGTTGGAAAATCAAATAAACAAAAAGGAGTTGCCAAAAAAATAAAAGATTAGCCTCTGTATACTGTTGATTAAATCAAAGTCACTCGAACCTTTTTCTTTTTGATTCTTGTATTATTTAGTAATTGCACAAGTGCGGCTGCCTTTTGCTTAGGTACCGCAACAAAAGCACAATCTTTTTTGAGCTCAATCACCCCCAATTCTTCTCGTTCTAGTTTTCCTTGTTTAAAAAATACTCCTGCTAAATCTGCTTTGGATATTTTATCCTTTCTACCACCCGAAATAAATAAAGTCTGCCAAATAGATGCTTTTGGGCGTTTGTTGGGCCTGAGTTGTATAGCCTTGGTTTCTTGAATAAACTCTGGCAACGATTCTTTTTCCCACTGCACTACATAAGCCGTTCCAGCTGCATTCATCCTAGCTGTTCGCCCATTTCGATGTGTAAATTCTGCACTGTGAATTGGTAGTTGATAATGTATAATAAAATCTAGTTCTGGCACATCAATCCCACGTGCCGCCAAATCTGTAGCTATTAACAAATTATGTGTTTTATTACGAAATTTAATTAATGCCCGTTCTCGATCTCGCTGTTCCATTCCTCCATAAAAACATCCATGAGCAATGCCTTGTTTTGTCAAAAAATCACTAACCCATTGTATTGTATCTTTAAAGTTACAGAATATAATTCCTGAAGTATCTCCTACATGACAAAGAAGCTGTTCTAAAGCGCCCAGTTTATCTTTGGTAGGTGCCACTACCCTTTTAATTGTCAATAATGCTTTTTGTTCTCCTAAGAAGTTAAGTGTTTTTGGTTTCAACACCCCTACAAATCCAGGTATTTGAACTTGCTGAGTAGCCGACGTCATTACACGTTTGGATACATTGGGAAGTCCATTAATAATTTCACGCATTTCACCTTCAAACCCTACCTCCAAGGATTTATCAAACTCATCTAATACTAATGTCTTTATCCCTTCGGTCGCAAAACTACCTCTGCGTAAGTGATCTGCAATTCTTCCTGGTGTACCTACTAATAATGTTGGTAGATGCTGTAAATCTTCTTTGTCTTTGACAAAAGCACGTCCACCATAAACTGCATTTACCTTGTACCCTGATCCCATAGATCTAGCTACTTGCTCGATTTGTATAGCTAGTTCTCTAGAGGGCACCAAAATAAGCGCTTGAACATCGGCACTATTATTATCTAATAATTCTAGCATTGGCAAAAGAAACGCCAAAGTTTTTCCAGTCCCTGTTGGTGACAGGATTACAACATCTCTATGCCTTGCAATAGCCTCTTGAGCTGCTAACTGCATTGAATTGAGTGCTGTAATATCTAATTTTTCTAAAATTTGTTGCTGTGATCGAGTATGTACTGTCATATCGCAAAAGTACTATATAACGACGGATTTATACTAGCTAAAGTCATAAAGATCGCTCACTTCATGATACACCAAGAGTTACTGATGAATATTGACATTATATTAACCGCTGTAAGCTTTTCTTTTTGACAAGAAATCTAAAACCAATAGCGTTCTCAAAAAAAATTATGACTTCAAAAGTGTAGCCAATGAAGCGGTCAAATTCTTGCGACTATAACGAACTATATTTCTACCTTCTACAACCAAGGTCTTATCTTGATATGCATCAAAATAAGCCTGCAACTGTGCTTTAATTGCTGCATATTCTGTGTAAGTAAAATACGTTCCAGTCTCCGTTGTTTGCAAAACCTGCGCTACATCACTTCCTTGGGGTCCAAATGCAAGGATAGGACGTTTGGCATTCATATATTCAAATAACTTTCCTGGAATAATACAACGTGTCTCAGGGCTATCTATCTCGATAAGTAATAATAATTGAGCTTTTCTTTGTAATTCTAACGCCTCTAGATGCGAGACATAGCCTTGTATTTTTAGATATTTATCTAATCCAAAAGACCGTATGCTCTCCAAAACAGTAGTACTAACTGCTCCTACGAGTTGTATACTTAGCCTTTCGGCGAAAGCTGAATTTTCTTGAATCAAATCGGCTATTGCTTTCCAAAACATTTTGGGGTTGCGTCCTGCCAACAATGAACCAATATGAGAAATAGTAAAATCTACATCCAAAGATACCGATGGAATTGTTGTGGTATCATACCCATTGGTTATAACTGTTATTGGTTGTTCTGTAAGTGTTTCAAATTCTTTTTTGGTCGTAAAACTAGTAACAATGATATGATCTGATTGATTCAAAACATCTTTTTCTAAACGCCTGTGCTTCTGTTTTGCTCTTTTTCCTAACTTCAATTTTTTATGATACCCAATAGTCGTCCATGGATCTCTAAAATCAGCAAACCAACGAACTCCCAAGAGCTCCTTGAGTTTCATACCTATTAGATGTACACTATGAGGTGGACCTGTGGTAATTATCGTTTCTATATCATTCGCTTCTATATATGACTTTAAGAATCGTACCGATGGTTTAATCCAAAATTTTCGTGCATCTGGCACAAAAAAATTGCCTCGAACATACAACAACAACTTCTGGAGTAGTGATTGCTTCTTTTTTGGAGAAATAATTCCAGAACTAATTATTTTGGTTTGTTTTTTGGAAAGCATTCCTGCAATTCCGTAAGGCTCAAAAATAGGTTGTTTTAATACCGTAAGTTTCTCTGACACTTCTTCTAACAATGTAGCGTCTATTAAAGGATAACTAGGGTTTTCAGGGATATATACTATGGGCTCTATTTCAAATTCTGGTAGATACTTTACAAATTTTAGCCATCGTTGTACCCCTGGTCCTCCTGCGGGAGGCCAATAATATGTAATAATGAGCACTTTCTTAGGTGTAGATTTCAGTGTTCCTGATTTTGGGTTTATACGACAGTATCTTTAAAAATAAATAATTTAGACAAGTAATAGTAATCAAAGTTATTTCTGAATTAGCTCTTTGCAAATGATTTTTTGATCTTTTTGAAGAACAAGACTACTATCAATACGATAGCACCTACTACCAAGCCCGTAAGAAACTCTCCCACAAAACTAGGGATACCATGTAATAAATCATGGATAAAAGGAATATTGTGTACAAATATACCCCCAGAGACAGAGATCAATGCCAATGTACCTATAACAGATAAACTTTTGATAATTTTGGGTAATAGGTTTACCAAAAACTGCCCAAACTTATGTAGTATTTTATCTTCTTCTGGATTACTTTTTATAATACTGAATCCCATATCATCTATTCTTACAATCAAAGCAACAATACCATATACACCAATTGTGGCTATTAATGCTACAAAAGAAACTACCAAAATTTGTACTAAAATTGGTTCAGTACTTACAGTTCCTAAAGCAATAATCACAATTTCTACAGAAAGAATAAAGTCTGTCAAAATAGCTGATTTGATCTTACTCTTTTCTTTTTGCATCACAGCTTCTTTTGAAAGTGTTACAGCTTGCGCTATATGTTCTTTGTCATTACTATGTGGAACAAAAAATTCATAGATTTTCTCTGCACCTTCAAAAGCAAGATATAATCCACCTATTACAAGAATTGGAACAATGACCCAAGGCAAAAAAGCACTCAATAAAAAAGCAATAGGTAGAATGATTATTTTATTCAATAATGAGCCCTTCCCTATAGCCCATAAAACTGGCATCTCTCTAGAGGCCACAAAGCCTGAAGCTTTTTCTGCATTCACTGCTAAGTCATCTCCTAAAATTCCTGCTGTTTTTTTTGTTGCAACCTTTCCCATTACGGCTACATCATCCATGAGTACTGCGATATCATCTAATAATGCAAAAAATCCTGATGCCATTTTTATCTATTTTATTGGAATGCTAATGTACTATTTTCAGAGGAATTTTATATCCCGACAAATAATGATTTTTAATGTTTTCAGAGTAGGAGCTACTGAACTAATGAGTTTACAACACCTACTATTCTTGAATAATTATGACGATGATTTGATATTAAACAAAAAAGGGGTGATCTTTTCCGAACACCCCTTTTGGTTATAATACCATTTAAAAAATAATTACAGGCTAATAATTAGCGTCTTTTTATCCTATTTTTTCATTAAAAAATTAAACCGTAGCCACGGCTATGTCTAAATTTTATGGTTCAAACTAGCAAAAAATAGTTCAAATTATTTTGGCTTACAATTACATTTTAACTGGTATAAAAAACATTTTTTAATGTTTTTTCTTTTTAGCCTTTGCTTTGGCTGCTCTTTCCAAACGAGCTTTATAATCCTCTAATGTATAAGAACCATCACCATCCTTATCTATTCTATTGAATCTTTTTTGAAGGATCTCATCAGAAAGCTCATTTTTTCTCTTTTTGCTTTTAAACTCTTCAAAAGTAACTTTACCATCCTTATCAAGGTCAAAATAATTAAACACTTTTTCTGGATCAAGTTTCTTTTTTCCTTCTTGCGCAGAAGCTGTTAGCGACACTGCAAAAAAACCAATCGTTAACAGACTTAATTTTAAAATATTTGATTTCATATTAATTGTTTTTTATATTAAGACCTATATTTTGCATAAAGGTTTAATCATATCACACAAAAGTATGCTTTTTAACATAAAAATGGCAAAAATTTATCTTTTTATTTCACAATATCCAAACATTATCCGTTCTAAAGTTTGAATCCTGTATATTAAAGTACTTTTACCTTTTCTATTTTTTCTCATTTTTACTTCAAAGCTTTCTCTGCTCTAGTTCCAAAATACCTTGGAACACTATCATCTAAAAAATAATTCTAGGCAAATAATTAGCTGTTTTTTTACTAGAAAATTAAACCGTAGTTATGGCGCTGCGCAAACCTTATAATTCAAACTAGCGATATAATAGTTCAATTATTTTAGCCTACAATTACATTTTTACTGATATAATACCAATTTATCCTTTGAATTTACTGGGATAAAATTTTCTTTTTTCGCCTCAGCTTCAGCATAAAAATAAACCATAACTACGGCTATGCTTGATGTTTCTGCTGAGGCTGAAACAAAAAATCTTAATTTTTCTTTCCAGTAAATTCAAACAACAAATGGCATAAAAAAACTCTTAGCTTTTTTTGTAGCTAAGAGTTTTTTCAATTACTCAATATATTCGTTTTTTATCCTATAAACCATACAACCTTATGGTTGCTGTATAGAGGGCATTACAAATTTTCTTAAAAAGAATTGATTTTTAATTGAATAACATTTTTACCCGGAGACAATCTGATGACATCAAATGCTGTAGGTACTTTTTCTCCATTGAGTACCAAATCTTTTCCTTCTAAATTATTCAGTGAAAATTCTGCAACCATGTTTCCTGGTATTTCTATGGTATAAGTTTGTAGCCTAGGACCATTATGTACATATTCCGCTTTTATAGGTCCTCGTACGGTTGGCACCTCTATAGAACTTTTCTTTAGTTTACTCATTTGAGGTTTAATAGTAGCGATACCAAACCCAGCTGTTTTTGGTTTTATTCCCCACAACCCTCTTGGGATAACATTTGCTGGTACTGCTCCCCATGCATGATTCCAATCTAAGTTATTTTTATACTTATTATCCCAAGCTTCTAATGTAATTGTAGAACCAATACGTATCATATTATACCAACTTCTATCTGACTTGCTTGTCAATAATTCCAAGGCATAATCCTCTTCTCCTGCATTGTATAATCCATCCATTAAAAACTGTGCTCCATAAACACTGCAAGCCATTCCTCTTGACTTGACATACTTTACTACAGAATCAAAATGCTCTTCTGGTACTAATCCAAATGCCAATGGCATCATATTAGCATGTAGAGATGCATGATCTGTACCAATACCATCTACATAAATCCCTCTTTCTTTATCAAACATTTGCTCATTAACGGCTTTTTTTGCTTTGATTGCTCTCAATTCAAAATCTAGTACTTCTTGTGTCTTTCCAAGAATTTTGGCAAATTCTGCCATTATTTTCATGTTTTCATAGAAAAAGGCATTGATTACTGTACTGTAAGGCTTAAATACAAAACCATCTCGTTCGCCTTTTGTCTTACTACCGTTAAAATTAGCTGATGGCCAATCTACGATATCTGTCAAGGGCTTTTTGTAACCATCTTCAAATCCAAGTTTACGCATAAATTCTTGATCTACTTTTGTTGATGTGATCAACCCATCCGCATTAGACAACTCATATAATGTTTTATGCTTTAGCGCTTCGTAATATCTTTTGATAAGTTCGGTATTACCTGTATACATATAATCTGCATATATCAATAATGCAACATGCTGCTGCCATTCTGTAGGCCAAGTTGGATTTTTCATGAAGTACTCTATTGTTCTTCTTGCAATAGCGTACTCCCTATCCGTAGTATAATGACTTAATTGATTCAAATATGCATCTGCTTCATAAGGTATACGTTCTCTATCTCCATCTACGTATAATCCATTAAATGTTGTTGCCTTAATCGAATACTTACATAGATCCCAAACTTGATTTAGTATCTTATTATTACTATCAAAACTACTAGCCTTGTCATCCCAATAGGTATGAAATGCCAATTGCTCAAAATTATCTGCAGTGAGCGTTTCTTGAGCTCCTTGGATTTCTGCATATCTGAATGGAACTAGTACAGGGAAACCATTTGGTAATGGAATCGCTTTATTAGCTCTAGTATTTCGTTCATTTGATGCTACGGGTAATTGATATTTTGTCACCCCCGGTTTCACATCTACTTTAAGCTCTTGATAACGAATACTACTCTTTTTTGGAGGAGTACTAATAGCCCCATTCTTTGTCAACATTTCTCCAATTCTTATGGTTAATGTATGAGGTTTCTTTGCCTTATACGTAAAATCCATTGTTGCAAAAGCTGCTTTTCCAAAATCAATAAAATATACATCTCCTCTATTCTCAAACTTTACTGGTTTGATTTTGTCGGTAACAAATTTATTTTCTGTAGAAATAATATAACTATCGCTTTTTCCTACGGTAAACTTTTGTGGGGCTGAGTAATCTACCAAACGATTAGCTTCTTCCCAAATTCTTACTTTCCAGAAGTACGTCTTTCCTATTTCTAGTGTCTTTCCTTCATACGCTACATCAGTAGAGGCCGAAGAACGCACTTGTCTACTATCCCAAACATCTCCTTTATTTGCATCGATACTATCCTTGGTTGATGCAACCAATATTTGATACGCAGATTGGAATTTGGATCCTAAGGGTACAGTCCATCCAAATTCAGGTTTTGTATCAAACACCTTTACATCCGTACTAGGTTCTCTAATAAGCTCTACTGTAAGATCCGTAGGAGCAGCTCTATATTCGTTACTGTTTTTCTTAATTAACTCTTCAAGTTTTGCTCGAAGCTTAACTGCTACATTTTTGTGTTTTTTACTTCCTATTAGATTTTTAATTTCTTGAGGATCCTTTTCTAAATTATAGAGTTCTTCAATAGTTTTATCATTAACATATCTAAAATATTTCCATTTCTTGGTACGCACTCCTTCACTTGGCGGGATCTTACTAAAATCCCAAATATGCTCGATCAGGATTGTATCTCTATCCATAGTCTTGGTTTCCTGCTTCACGATAGGCATTAGACTTTTTCCTTGCCAAGATTCTGGAGCTTTTACACCTGCTAGATCCGCTATGGTATATGGTACATCAATATTCAGAGCCATATCATCAACATCCTGATGCTTATTCACTCTAGGGTCAAAAACAATCAGCGGAACTCGGATAGAATTATCATACATTAACCATTTACCTGCAAATTGACGCTCTCCCAAGAAATACCCATTATCTCCCATTACGATAATAACGGTATTTTTATCTAATCCCTTTTCTTTTAATTTAGCTCTTATTTTTTTGATCTCTAAATCAACTCCAGATATCATTCTGTAATATCCTTTTAGACTATGCTGATATTTTTCAGGGGTATCATATCTCCAGGTCCAACGTAATCTATTGAATCCATCTCTAACAATTTTGGGTTGCGCATCAAAATATTTAGCATCTCCTAATTTAGGTTTAGGTATGGTCGTATTTGCCAACAAATTATCTGTTGTTTCTTGCCAGAAATACTGATCCACTGCAGAATCATGCGCATGTGGTGCACTAAAACTTAGAGACAAACAAAAAGGAGCTTCATTTTGGGCATTTGAATCGATAAAATCCAATGCTTTCTGACCTGTATATCTTGTCAGGTGCACCGTATCTTTGCCTAATGTTTTATAATAATATCCTCTTCTGTCTTTAAACCTATGGTTTCTATCATAAGATTCAAACTCATGGAATTGCTTATCCAAATCATTGTATCTTACACCATATTTCCCAAAAAAACCTGTATAATATCCATTATTTTTCAAAAGTGTTGGATAGGAGTTTTCCATATATTCCTCTCGGACATTGCCCGTTTGGAAATTAAAATTATGCGACCGCTCATGAAGACCTGTTAAGATACTAGCCCTACTTGCTGCACATATTGGAGTGGTAACTACTGCATTATTAAAGTATGTACCTGATTTAGCTAAATCATCCATTTCTGGAGTTTGCACGTACTTATTACCTGCATAACCAATAGCATCAAAACGTTGATCATCGGTTAGGATAAATATAATATTTGGCTTATCCTTGTCATTTTTCTGCTGAGCGCTAGTAAAATTGAGACTAGATAAACCACATAATAAAACTAATAAAAAACTATTTTTACGCATATGGTATTTCTATTTTTTTGAGAGTATTTTTGAAATTTTTTGATAAGTCATAAAAATAAAACTTTAGCCCCCAAGGTCTATCCTGCTGTGTCCTGAGTTATTTTTGACGTATCCTATATTAAGTGTTCTTTAAATTATATTTATGCCCAATTTTACAGCATAAATTGGCTCTAAAACGCTCTAATGCATGCTCCTTTTTTCTTTATAAGCCATAGAATCACGAACAGCTATATCATCCAATTAGAGCAAACAATAAAACTAATTTCTTTTATTTTCTAGCACTTTTGGATATTTTGTTTGATCAGTTATGCTGAAATCATCCTACATCACTAATTCCTGTAGTACTCTAGGTTTTTGATGTTATACCATAGTAGCTTTATAATGTCGCATATCAACTTATTCTTTTTCCATTTGAATGCCTTGTTCCTATATTCCATAACCAAGGCTATGCAATAGTATCATGGTGTTTTTACACAAAAAAACAGCAATGTCATGAATACGAATTTATATACCTAATAGATAGCACTTTTTTTTTCAAGCATCATTAGCTATACATTTATCGTGGCTTTTTCTTCTTGTGTAATATCCATTACTAGTCCTCAAAAACTTTGAACCCCTTATGGAGTTGCCCGCCTTCTAAACTATACGAACCAAAACTTAGTTGCTCACCATCACCAATATACAAACTATGAGTTGCTTTCTTTTTTTGCTTTTCTATTCGCACAATACAAAAACGCCCTTCAAATTTTAACCCTAAAGCCTCATTACTGTAAACGGCCTCTGACTTATCCTGCGAAATAATATAATCTATTATTACTACATTTTTTACATTAGAGGTTACTTTGGCTCCGACAACCTTGTCCCCATCCATTAACGGTTCTATGTTTTGCACACTGGTTTTTGTACCAATTGTTGGTTCATACACTGCTACAAAAGGCCTGTCCCAAGCTTCTCCTTTTTGTCTAATTGCGACTACCTGCGTCTTTTTTTCTTCATACCCATTCTTAGCTTCTCTTGTAGCCGGAGCTAATGCTGTAGTATAGGTTCGTTCTACCCCATTGGGCACAAACATGTGCATATAGCGATCATCAAACGTAACCGGAAAACTTATAGCAACAGCATTTTTTGTAGGCATGGTTGTCGAGGTATTCTCAAAATATCTCCAACCTGGAGCTTGTACAGGATCTCCAAAATCATTTTTATACTGATCCGTTGGATGCACTTCCAAAACCGCTCCTTTACTATCTTTTAGAAGAACATCATCTCCTATATTATGATAGATATAGTCGTGAAATTTATTATTTTCCAAAGATTTTGATCGAAACATATCAAAATAATAGCCGGTTTTTTCGCTAGTTCTAATAGTACTTAATGTTCTTTCTTGGTCCGCCTTATTTACTTCGTCCTTTAAAAACTGTGTAGCAAAACTAAAATTTTTGCTTACTGGGTCTTCCAAATGTTTTGGTTCAGAAGCGATATTCACGGTAGTATTTTGCCATACATATGCTCGATCTTTCCATGATCCGGGCTGTAACCCATGAGAAGTTCCGTTTACAACTACCGTATTATTACCAGCATACAATCGATAATAATTCTCATGAAGTGGAATTCTTCTTTCTGCTACCGATTTTGGAAGACCTGCATTAGGAGCCATCACATACCCCGCTCCATAAAGCTCCATACTAATACCTGTAAGATGCGAATGTACATATGATGCACCTCCAATGATACCACAAAGTCCATACATTTCATTCTTTTTCTCTACATAATTTCGTTGTAATGCGATTCCTGCATGCTCCACAATAACAGTAGGTTTGTAGTCGATTTTCTCGACCTTAGCTTTGGGTAAAGGTAATCCCCAGAATAATTGTAAATAGGAATTATTATTATGTACATTGTCAACTAGCACTGATTTCCTACCATCTTTTGCTGCATAATTTTGATGTAGTGCAATCTGCATTTTTTCTTTTAACGCATCGTAACCACGTCTTTCTGCAATCTGCAAAGCATAACTATAATTCTCATTTGTCGTATCATTATTTCTTTTGGAGTCTCCAAAACGCACAAATCTCCCATCTGGCATTCTCAAATTATCAAATAGCAAATTACCTTCAAGAATATGCTGATATTTATTAGTTACATCCATTTCTGGTTTTATCCTGTCTATGATATTTAACACCAGAGGCACATCTGGCATAAAACTATAGCTCAAAGACTCTGGCCACACTCCTTGTTTTGAATACATCGGCAAAATTGTATTCTTGAAAGATGGTTGATGCTTAGTCCCTTTTTCCCAAAACACGTTAAATAACCGTTCTCTTTCGGTATCATCTTCTATACAAAGAATACTATACAATGCTCCTGGTGCTGTCAAAATAGGGTGATTAGAAATAATACTTCCATGCGTATCTGGCTTACCATATTCTTGAAGAATACTGCCTACGACATTTCTAAAAGCTTTTTGAATTTCTTCTTTATTTATATCTTCGTGTATCCCTATAGCATTATTAAAACTCTTGGTCGTTGGACTATTCAGATAGTCATACGTAAAATCATAAGCCAAAGCCAATAGCGTATATGTTGTTCTAGGGTCATGAAAATCACTACCCATAATCTCTGTCGTTTCTGGTGTTTTTTGAGCAAGTATTTTTGCATAGGCAGAAACTACATCCACAGCTAATTGTGCATATGATCTATCTTTTGTCAAAAAATACAGCATACCAGACTCTGCTGCTAGTGTCAAAATAGCGTTATGTTTGGTCATGTGACCTCCAAATGTTGGAATGGTATTCATTAAAATTTGCGGTCGCAACGTATGTAAGATTTTGGTTTCATCAATGCGCGTGTGTAATTGTTCTAGCACATCTTTGGCCCAATCATATTTTTCTATTTTATCCAAAATATCTTCTCTTTCATCTTCCGTTACCCAAATAATTGGATGTTTCCCTGATTGTGCTTCTAGGATTTGAATACTTATTAGATTACAAAAAGTAATAAAAATTAAAAGTATTTTATTTTTTAACATAGTATAAAATTATGTTTAGTATCAATTTATTTTAGTAAAACCCCTTTTCTCAAGTAAAGTACTATGAAAACGTTTCTAACGCTATTCTTGGATTAATAACTTCTTTGTTTTGATGATTTTTCACTTCAAAATAAAACTGTAGCTATAAATTCTTTGCAAAATTCGATAGCTTAGAACCGATTAAAAAATAAAACCCTACAGTTTTTCCTGAAAAAAAATCTAACTCATAATATCCTTACTCTTTGATAGATATTTTGGTAATTTATCAATTATTTTTTAACTCAACTAGTTTTTATGTTAACAGATTGATAATTTTAACATCAAAAACAAATAAACTCATCGAACGGCATAAAAAATCATTTGATGCTATTCTCTTTACTCCCTTCTACTCCGCATCAATTAGACCGTGATGAGTAACTTTTATATTTTTTATATTTTTTTCTTTACAAAAACTTATCTGATAAAACCATCAGAATTATTTCACAACAATCACTAATTTATTCTCCAAACTCTTTATAAAAAGCCTTATTCTCGTTGGTAGTAAATGTCTGGGTTTTATAAATCATTTTTTTACCCTCTCCTATATAAATACTTTCTAAGTTTTGATTTTTGTCTAAGGTAATAATTGCAAATGTTCCTTTGAAATAAAGTCCAAGGGTATCATTCTTAAACTCCTCTCCTTTGGATTGTGTAATAATATATTGGGTCAATTCCTTTTTCTTTAGCTTACTTACCACTTTTACTCCTTTATAAATTCCATTCTGTTCTAATTTAGAAACAGCTTGTATGGTTGGCTTTTCTTTTTTCCCAAAAGGCTCGTACACTACCACAAAAGGCATCTCCCAAGCAGAGCCTCTGTGTCGTATTACCAATGTAGGTGTTGGCAAAGTATTGTAAGGTGCAGGTGCTTGAAATGTGCGCGGTGCTTGAACTGTGGTATAGGTACGTCCTTCAAAACCTGGAATGTGCAATTGCATTGCTGCTGCTCCCGTAGCTAATTGCTGGGTGCGAAATGTTGCTTTCACTGTTTTGTCATAAACTTGAGATGTTTTAACGGCTTCGAAAAAATGCCATCCGGGATTTCTATATGCACCTCGTGTCCATTCCAAATTGGCATTTGCTTTATATCGCAGTGGCGTGTGTGCCAGTTTAATATCTACATTCTCTATTTGCAACACATCTGCAATATTATGATACAGGAAGTCATGGTACTCGTTTGGCAATGCCGATTTAGAACGAAACACATCCACATAATACCCTGTAGTTGGAGACGTTCTAACCAAGGCCAAAGTACGTTCTTGTGTAGCTTCTGCCCCGTCTCCAGCTGTATCTTCAAAACTGGTTTGACTAAACGAGTGGTCTGGAGAAACACCTACTGCACTTACTTGCGGTTCCATAGCAACTACTTGTACGGTATTAATTCCCAAATTAGCCCATTGCCCTTCGCCTTGCGAAGCCCCATTGACAATAACCGTATTGTGGGCTGCAAAAATTCTAGAATAGTTTTCGTGTAGGTCTTTGCCATATTTGCCACGGCCGTTATCCACACCTAACACCTGCCCTTCGCCATACAATTCTATATTCATCCCTTCGGCATGCCCATGTACCATGTGTGCGCCTCCAACAAAACACATCAAACCGTCTTTTGCTTTTCCTGTTGTGCTTAAGTTCCGTTGCATAACAATCCCTGCGTGGTATACGCGGTCGGTTCTAGGCAATTCTAGAGGCGCTACTTTTTCTGTATGAGGGGCATCATACCAAAATATAGCTTCCATCCCAAAACGAGTATACTCCTTTTCCTGTTGGGCACGTGCAATAAGCGGTTTTAATTTTGTTTGAAGTGCTTCTAGCCCGTCCATTTTAGCCAGTAAGTAAGCATCCTCATAAGCATCGTAAGGTGCGTGTCCAAAACGTTTCCCATCACCCCAACGTACCAACTCGCCATTAGGGTACTTGAAATAGTCTAACCGTGGCAATGCATGCAAGATGTTCTCATACGTTTTTCCAAGTTGCAATTCTGGCTTGTATTTGTTCACAACCAACATCAGCCGTGTCAAAATTATAGTCACATGATTTAAGTACTGTGAGGTTTCTGGCCAGATATCACCTCTGTCCTTGTAGTTTTTGGCCATCACATTAAGAGCATCTTGGTGTGCTGTATTCTCTGTCAAAAAATAAGAAAGATAGTGTTCTCGCTCTTCTGGATCATCTATCGCCAAAGCGTTATAAACTAAACTTGGGGCTTCTAGAACAGGGTGATTGGAATTGGTTTGTCCATAATTTACAGAGATGTCGATATAGGTTTTAAAAACCTGCTGGGCTTCTGCTATGGGAAAATCCGTTGTAGTTTTCTCAATGATATCAAAGGGCTGTCCTCCTTTATGGAGATAGGGTGCTACAAAATCGTAAATTAAAGGCAACTTATCTCCTATAACACGTACTTCTCTAAAGCCATCATACGGAAAAAGCCATCCGCCCCTACCGTGCCATTCTGATAGCTTTGTTTTTTGTACAGATTTTACAAAGGAATATAAAATACTACTGGCCACATAGGCGTAGCGTTCGTCCTGAGACACATAATACAACATACTACAATCCAATGCCACCTGAAGATAGGTTTTTAAAAGCTCTGCTGGCTCCCATTCTGCTGTTGTAGCGTTATCTAAATTTTTATGTACACCATTTTCTATATGATCGGTTTGATAAAAAGGCGGATAGGAATTTTTAGAAGCTCCTACCCAATTAAACGGTAACTGTTTTAAGTAATTCGTAGGGTTGTTATGAAACGCTTCTACATGGGGTTGTGTTTGCGCTTTCAAATTTGAATAAATCTCCTTTGCCCATTTTTGCGTCTTTATTTTGTGTTGTATCTCTGCGCGTTCGCTTGCTTTTACCAAGATAAAAGGGCGTTCCAACTTTTGGGCGTGGATTGCGTTAACAACAAACAGAAGTACAACTAATTTATAGATAATGTTTTGAGCGTATTGTAATGTCATAACTTTTGAGAGTGGGTTAAAACGGATGTCTTTTGCCTTGCGTTGTGGCAAAGCTCTACCTATAATCAAAAATCATACCTAATGCGCTTTTTAAACAAAAGATTTATGTGATTCTGATTAGGAAAAGATACTAAGCTTGGCTGTACAAAACATTTCAAATTTTACAAGGTGCAAGCGTTGTTTACTGTACCATTCTATTCCTTTATGATACGTAACACGTATTAATGTGATTTTCTGAATTTTTAAGACTATTAATATAAAAAACTCTCCCCCTTAAAATTCTCTGATGGCGTATATTTCTCATTTGATCCAAAATATATTTCTGATTCATGATAAAATAACAATGCCCAATGAAGAGACGCATCAATGATTGTTAAATCATCAGAACCACTATAGTAGAAATCATTAAAATACTTAATCAAAATCCTCCCTTAATACATATTGACTTATTCAAACTCTTAGCCTAAGATAATTGATACTCAGCTTTAATTAGATTTTTACATTTTACCCAAGTACCTGACTCAGGAATAGCATTGTTAGATTTATCAATTTTAGAATAAAAAATATTCCAGATCTTCTTAAAATATTCATTTTCTATTTGAGTCGTCCAATTTGAATTTCTCCATGAAGTAGCCCACCTTTTTGCCATAACTTCAAATAATTTTTGATTATATGAGACAACTAGAGTAGTACAAATTGACGCAATATTCTGTAATTGCCCGTATCCAATAGTTATAAATTGCGCTTTGTTTGAAGAAGGTAAATCTAACATTAAGGCATTTTTTCCAGCTAAAATCCTAGCTGAATGAACAATTCCATGTCTTAGTTCACAAACTTTATTAAATTCTTTGAGAATTGGAACTAGATCACTTTTATTTAGCTCTAATCCTATATACTTTCGAGTCATTTCTATTATTTTTTTTGAATCTGAAAATGAAACATGTTCAAATGCACCTCGTTCTATTGATTCATGTGGATGCCATAAAACTGATCCAAAATTGATATTGTTTTCTGCAGCTTTTTTCTTTGACTCTGGACAAATTATAATCATCTTTCCTAATAAAGTTCTAAAGTAATTTTCAGTACTCGAAATTATAGCTATAGCATTCATAGGACCGTGCCAATCAGTCGAAGTCATATCGGGAGAACCAAGAGCTAGTATTGTTCTAATTTCATTATAAAAATCATCTATTGGAGCATTCTCTGAGTTTATTTTATCTTGAACAAAATCAGCAAGGTTTCCAAGCTGCTCTTGTCCTACACTTTGTGATATAAATTTTTTCCAATCCATCAAGCAAAAAATTCTTCAGCATAAGACTTAATTCTATTTGCCCAAATAGGTCCTATTTGTGGTACCATTCTCAATTGTCTGTTATCAATATCCATCAATAAATCTTTTATACAATTGATATTTGAATTATCTTTAATAGAATTTGCTCTGTTAGCAGTAATTGGTAGCAATGTAATATCTTGCTTTACAATGCTTTCGAAAATCGAAGCATCTTTTAACTTTGTACCGCAACTAGAACAAAATTTTGACTCTTCAGAAATTCTTGGCGTATTACAATTAGGACAAGCTGGTAGAGAAAGTTTAAATGTTGTATCAACTTCCAATTCTGATAATATTCCACTAACAGAATACCTAGGATAATGGTGGTTAGGTCTATTTGTAAAAGCAGTACAATAATTCTCTATATTTACTCCTCTACTACTGAAAAAAGCATTACGATCTATAATGCCTGAATAATGTAATTCATAAAGTTCATATACTCCTTTTTCACCACGATTGCTTATACCTTGATGAGAAACTAAACCTGCATATTGAAAAAAGCCCATGACTTTTGTTAGTTCAGACGGAACTGGCCGCTGTATAGCAATTATTGCACTTTGCTTTTCTGGACGCCCTCCTTTATTAAAATCCTTATTAATATTAAGGAAACGTTCATAAACATTTCCTCCAATATCTATAAATTTTTCATACATTGGAAGTTTTATTCTTAATGAATCATAAATCTGATAAGTACGATTGAAATTGTCTTTGATTACCCTAAGAACTTCTTTATTCGCAAGCTTAATTTGGGTGTCTGATTTGTAAAATTTAGAAATCATATTAAGTAATGATCTTGGAATACCATAAGCAGCAAAGCAAAGTAAATTCAAATTATTTTTTGTTTCTAAAAGTTTATTAAATGTATTTTCACCAATTCTTGTTTTTAACAAGGAATGCATAAATTCAAGATACCCTTCCGAAGTAGGTTTTAACCAAACATCTATTTCTTCGGCATCATGTCCAATATGAAATGAAGAAGAATAATTTGTTACTCCTGGATACACAGCAGCTTTTGGCGAAATTGTCTTTGTTTTGACCTCTCTAAAAAACTCGAAAAAATCTTGCTGTTGCTCAGAAGAGAAGGCGTGACCAGCATCATCTAACAAAAGAACACATCTTGTTAAATTTAATTCTTTGATTATTTTTTCTATTATTTCAATTAATGAAGCTGATGTTAGGGTTTCTGTTTGAATTTCATCTATGCTTCCTAACTCTAATAATTTGATTATTGATTCAATATTTCGTTTATTATTTAGTGATTTTATTTCAATATTTTCATGGTTATTATTATTCTCTAACGATTCGTATAGTCCAAAAAGAACTTTATAGAGTAACCACTGATTGAACCAATATGCCGCATTAGTGTTGTTTCTGTATAATGGCTCTAATTTTAAAGAAGATTTATAATTTACATAAATAGGTAAAACTTTTGATCTAGAGTTGTTGAGCAATTTTTGGTTTACTTTAAGTAACAATGTTGTCTTGCCACAGCCTCTAGGACCTGTAATTAGCTTAGCCCCAGCTTGACTGAGCTTTCTTATTATATTTCCTTCCTCATGTAAAGTCGTTGACCATTTTTCAAATGAGTCTTGTGAAAGGTATTCTGCTTGTTCAGTAAAAACTTCTTCGTTAATCATGAATATTCATCTTTTCGTTTAGACAGGTACTTTCATTACCAATTTATATCATATATTTATTATAAAAGTAATTTTCAATAAATACTAATAACTCTTAATTTGTAACTACATATGTATTTCATACACCCCACCAAAATAACACTTTCCCCTCAAACAAACCACCCTCCCTCAAAAAAAACACCCAAAACCACTTACAAATCACTGCGTCCCCTTTGGCTTTATTTATCCATTTGTTATTTCTAACACCATTTAATGCCTTATGTTTGCAGCCAATTATATCGATAGACATGGTACATACATTAGAAGCCTTAAAATCTGGTGCACTCGTTGGGACAAAACGCTTAAAATTAGCCTGTGGTTTAACTGAATTTCCTGAAGAGATTTTAAGTCTTGCTGATACTTTAGAGGTATTGGATTTATCGGATAACGCCATGTCTACCCTACCTGATAGCATTTCGCAATTGAAAAAGCTAAAAATCATCTTTTTTGCCAAGAACAACTTTACTGTTTTCCCTGCTGTATTGGCAAAATGTCCAACCTTGAGTATGATTGGTTTTAAGTCGAATGCCATTACAACCGTACCAGAGCAGGCCTTTCCGCCTTTATTAAGATGGCTTATCCTTACCGACAATAAGATTGAGGTGTTACCAAAAAGTATAGGGCATTGCCATTTACTTCAAAAATGTGCCTTGGCAGGAAATCGAATTAAAGCGCTCCCAACTGAAATGGCCAACTGTTTAAATTTAGAATTGTTAAGACTCTCTGCGAATGCGCTGCAATCCATACCTGACTGGCTTTTTGAATTGCCACGTTTATCTTGGGTGGCCTTTGGAGGCAATCCTGCGACCTATACTCCAAAATCAAAGTCCGCTATAAGCACGTTTGATTGGGACGATTTCGCTATCGACACGTTGTTAGGTGAAGGTGCTTCTGGGTTTATCTCTAAAGCACATTGGATTTCTAAATCAAAAGACGTTGCCATCAAAATTTTTAAAGGTGCAGTAACAAGCGATGGCTTACCAGAGGACGAAATGAAAGCGTCCATTTTGGCAGGTGCACACCCCAGTTTAATTCCTGTTTTGGGAAAGATAAGCAAACACCCAGAGGCTAAAAATGGTTTGGTTTTAAAACTTATAGGGACGTCTTTTAAGAACTTAGGCAACCCACCGAGTTTAGAGAGCTGTACCCGCGATGTTTTTGACGCTACCTCTAGTTTTAGTCATGCTGATATATTGAAAATTGCCAAAAGTATAGCCGCTGTTGCCCAACAATTACATCAAAAAGGTATTAACCATGGCGATCTGTACGCGCACAATATATTGGTAGATGCTACTGCAGATTGCCTTTTGGGTGATTTTGGTGCGGCATCGTTTTATGATACCAATACACCTATAGCGCATAATATTGAACGTATTGAGGTTAACGCTTATGGCTGTTTATTAGAAGATCTATTGGAACATTCTAATCTGTCTGAAACACTTCAACATAAATGGCAGGCGCTCATTGCCAATTGTACTACAAAAACGGTTAGCACACGTCCTTGTTTTTCGGATATTGTAAACACGCTAAAGGCCTTTTAACCAATTAAAGGTACGGCACTTTAGCGCATTTGCTTTATCAGTCTACCCAACAAGGCTTTATTTATAACTACTGGCCAATTCTTTTTTGGCTTTTAGCGCTGCTCTCATGGTTTCAAGAACACTTGTATTGCTGTCATCCGCCGCTATGTTTTTATTCTCTTTAGGGTCTTTTTTCAAATTGTATAGCATCTCTTCTCCGTTTTCGAACAACGAATACGTGAATTCTTCGGTGACTATAGCATCTGCCTTTTTGAAACGTGCATAGGCATTTGTTCTAAACGCTTGCTTTGGGTTATCCAAAACCGATGTAAAACTTTTTCCCATAACGTAATCCGGTACTTTTACGTTAGCCAACTCACAAAGCGTAGGGTAAATATCAACACTTTCTACCAAGGCTTTGGTCTCTGTACCTTTGGCTTTCCCTGGTACTTTTACAATTAATGGCACTTGTAAGGCTTTATGCAAAGTATTATGCTTGCCCCAAAATTCATGCTCTCCCAAATGCCATCCGTGGTCACCCCATAATACTACAATCGTGTTTTCTGCCAAACCAAGTACTTCCAATTCTCTAAGTACTTCGCCTACCATTTGATCGACGTAACTCACACAGGCATAATAGCCATGACGCATCATTTTATGAAATGCCTCTGTCTTAGGTTTATAGTCTCCAAAACTATAGCTTTTAAACTCACCACTACCTCTTAATAAACTGGGTGCATTTTCTGGCAACTCGCGGTTGTCTGCTATCTCAATAGTAGCTCTATCGTACAAATCCCAATATTTCTTAGGCGCATAAAACGGCATATGAGGGCGAAAGAACCCGCAAGCCATAAAAAAAGATTCCCCAGAGGCTTTAAAACGACGTAAATCACTAATCGTTTTTTGTGCTATTTTATAATCTGGATAGCCCGTCTCATCAACGTCTGGCGCTTCGTAAATACGGCCATTACCAGATTTCATCAGTACGTCGTTAGTCGTAGGATCGTAAGCTACACGATGCCCTCCTGGAGGCATCCATGGGTTGCGACTCCAACTCGCTTCCTGAACATCTTTGTTGTAGTGAAAAATCTTTCCGTTAGAAATACAGGTATACCCCGCTTCTTTAAAAACCCCAGGTAATGTTTTGGCATTCGGCACATCCTCTTGGGCTTTTGCTTTATAGTCTATAAAACGGGTTTTGGTAGGTAAAATACCCGTGAGTAAACTGGCTCTAGAAGCACCACAAACTGGCACATTACAATAAGCGCGATTAAACACCAAGGCTTCTTTTGCAAACTGATCTATGTTTGGCGATTTTATTTGTGGTGCGCCATAGCATCCTAATTCGGGTCTTAAATCGTCTATAGCAATAAAGAGTACGTTTTTAGGCTTTTGATCTTGGTTTTGACTTTGCTTTTGAGTAACTACCGCGTTTTCTTTGGGTTTACATGCTACCAAAAGCAGTATTGCACTACCTATACATATTAAAAATTTGTTCATCATCATTTTTACCAGTGTTTTATAATAGTGTAATCGTCTTCGCTTAGGGTGTTCTTTATAGCATCAGGAATTTTTCGTCTAGGCGTATCTTGATCTAGCTTAAACCCTTTTTTACCTTTGGCGGTAATTAACGGCATGTTTCCTATGGTGTCATCTAAGAAATCGCCCTGTGCTTTCATCCAAGCAAATAAATCCTTTTTTAAGGTGGCTTTAATCGCTTGTAGTTTGGGATCGTTTGCTAAGTTTTTTTGTTCAAAAGGATCATTTTGTACATCGTAAAGCACTTCTAAAGGCTCGTTTTTAAATTTAGTAGCGCCGCGTTTTATAAAATAATCAACATTCGGTTTCCCTGTTAAATTTTTATCTAAAACTTCAATCGAATTAAAATTACGAATGTATTTATAGCGGGTATTACGTATCATTCTTGAAGGAAAAACTTCTGAATTCAAGATATTTTGATTCGTTCTTACCCCATAAATGTAGGTATTCACTGGAGCATCTTTACCTTCTAATAAGGGTAAAAAACTCTTTCCATCCATATCGTCTGTAGACTTGCTTCCTGCTATATTCATAAACGTAGGCAACACATCGGTATAATGTACCAACTGATTTGATGTTGTTCCTGCTTTTATCACTTTAGGCCATCTTACTACAAAAGGTACTTTTAAGCCTATATCTTTTACGGTAAATTTACCCGAAACCCCATGATCTGCACTGTAAATAAATAAGGTATTATCATCTAAATAACTATCGACCAATTCCAGTACTTTTTCAATTTGGGTATTATCTTCTTCGATACTTCGGTAATAGCCTGCTTTCTTTTTTACAAAGGCCTTATCGGTTTTCTTTTTTTCATTAAATGGAAAAAATTTAATATCCGCTGCCTTTGCATTTTTAACGTCAAAATACTTTCCATGCGGGTATTTTGATGTGATAAACATACAAAATGGCTTTTTTGTAGTTTTAAAATAATGCGCCATACTATCTAATGGAATATAAGCTCTAGGCACATCTTTTTTGGGTACTGGTGCCCATTCGCGATCCCAATCGTAAACACTAGCTGGTTTTACGTGACTTTTTCCTGCCAAAACAACCTCGTAACCCAATTTACGCATTCTAGACGTCACGCTTTCTATAGTAGGTCGTGTGGCACTATGATTGGCAAAACAACCATTTTTTAAAGGATAATTTCCTGTAAAAATCTGCGACCGGCTTGGCGCACAAATAGCTTGTGCTGTAAACGCATTCGTAAATAGCATCCCTTCTTTAGCCAAACGGTCTACGGCAGAGGTATTTACTTTTTCATTACCGTAACAACCATAATCGTAGACATCTTGATCATCTGCCAAATAAAAAATCATATTTGGCAGAGACGTTTTTGTTTCTGCTGTATCGGCTTTAGACACCGTTTTTGGTCTCGCATTCATTTGTTTGATTCCAGAACACGCTATAAGTATAGCGGCTACACAGGTTAGAGTTCCTAAAATCAATATTTTTTTATGCTTCATAATCTTCAATTCTTATTTTCCATATGCTTTTACCGCATCTTTTTTAGGATAAGGTACGTTTGCACCATTTTTCACCCAGGTTCCTGTTGGTGCTTTGTTTGATTTTAGCCATGCCAACATATCTGCATTCATTTTCAAAGCGATATTTAATTGCTTCTTTGTAGGCTTATCTAAAAGGTTCTTTTTTTCCGAGAGGTCACTATTCAAATGGTACATGGCAAAGGTTTCTGTTTCATAAAAATAAAATAGCTTGTAGTAGTCGCTTCCAACTCGTGTTTGAACGAGTGTTGAAGGCGAAAAGCGTTCATCCATATAGCCCGGCAAATGCCAAAACAAATTTTCACGTGATAACCATTTTTCTTCGCCTTTAAGAATTTTGGTAAAAGAGACCCCATCGTATTGGGGTGAACTGCCATCGGGTTTCTCTAGTTTTGATAAATCTACGCCAGTAAATTCAGCCAATGTGGGTAAAAAATCAATACAGTGTACCGCTTGGTTTGTTACCGTGTTTTCTTTAATAACACCCGGATATCTAAAAATTAAAGGTACTCTAATACCGCCTTCTGTTAACGTTCCTTTTTTCCCTGTCAGTGGTTTATTGTCTTTTAACCCGCCATTATCTGAATAAACGATAAAAATCGTATTGTTGGTAATGTCATCCGAGAAATCACCATCGCCATTCGGATCTTTTATTGCACGGTTAATCTTGCCGATATTTTGATCCAAAAGCTCAATCATAGACGCATATTCTGCCAAACGCTCATTTAAACCTCGTTTTCTGTATTTTTCAGTCAAATCTTTTCGACCTACAACTTTAGAATGTACCGCATGAAAAGGTACATATAAAAAGAATGGCTGATCGCTATTCGCATTTTCTTTGATATAATCTACTGAAAAATCACCGATCGCATCTGTGAGGTGTTTTGGAGTTCCGTCTAAAAGGGGTAACTCACTTCGAGAAGCATACGGCTTAAGAATCGTATTGATATAATTTTTATCATAAGGTTTTGCATATTTATCTACGTATTTGGACTTAAAAGTCCAACCTTTACGGTCAGATTCTAATGCCAAATAATACGATTTCGTACGCTTCCCATCTACAGGCGCAGCGATGATATGATGGATATCGGCTGGTAAATCAATACCAAAGTCCCCTACCAAAGGATGTGGTGTACCATGACTCTTACCGATAAAAGCGGTTTTGTAACCTTGGGTTTTAAGCGCATCAAAAATGTTAATGCCATCCTCTGCAATTACTTTTTTCTGCTGAAACGGTTTTATTGGCAAATTAGGGAATCCTTTTGTTCTTTTATCTTGCCTGCTCAAAGAGCCTACGTTATATACCTGATTATCTGCCCCTGTAGGATACTGCCCGCTAATTAGAGAAGCTCTGGAAGGCGCACAGTTTTGGTTGGTGTACGCATAAGTAAAAGACATCCCTTCTGATGCTAATTGATCGATTACAGGTGTTTCGTATCGTTTAGAACCTCTACCGCCATTGGTATTACCTGTGCTCACATCTACCCATCCTAAATCATCGGCAAATAATAATACGATATTGGGTTTTGCTTTTTTTTCTGTTTTAGATTGAGAGAAAGCCAATAGCGGTGCTACTGCTAGAACACCTATTGTAATCTTTGAAATTAAGCGCATTACATTTATTTTTATTTGATTTTTACTTTTTTTTGATATGATATCTATAAATTTTAAACTTCAATTTGATACATCAACACCAATTATCGGTCTGCTCCAATTACCTTTACAGGCGTTTTTTGAGCGCCGTTTACACGTTTTTTCTGCGCTACAAAATAAGGCTGAAAGGTATAATTTGAAGCTGCATCCCAAATGACATTTTTCTGAGGCAACAGCGCTTTTAACGCCTTCTTTTCAATATTAAATTTTGTATTACCAGCTTCATTATGCCATTCATTTGGATCTACACGATGGTTGTAAAATTCTTCTGTACCATCTTCATAGCGAATGTATCTATAGTCATCTTTTTTTATAGCATGATTATTCATCGCAAAGGTAGTAATTGCATAAGACTCTGTCACACCTTTATCGCTTTGCATCATAGCGACCAAACTCTTGCCTTCGTTTCTGGTGTAGGCAGGCAGCCCACTTAATTCTAAAAGCGTCGGATAGATAGAAAGCATTTCTACTGGTGCTGTTATTTTTTTGCCTTTAGGCACATTAGGGCCTGCCAATAATAAAGGGGCTTTGGTTGCCGTTTCCCAAAGTGCATGTTTGGCAAAAGTGCCTTTTTCTCCTAAACGGTAGCCATGATCAGACCATAAAACAACGATGGTGTTATCGGCATGTTTACTACGTTCTAAAGCATCTAAAACGCGTCCTAATTCATAATCCACATAACTCATACAGGCCAAATAGGCTTGCACAATCTTTTTCCATTCCCCACTCCCCTTTGCCCATTCTGTAGATGGCATCATGGGTAAGTCGTTTATTTGCAAGCCAATGTTTGGAATGTCTTTTAAATCATCGGCCAAATAAGGTGGTGTTTGTATGCCTTCTAAAGGATGCATATCAAACCATTTTTGAGGCACATACAAAGGGACATGCACACGTAAAAATCCCAATCCCATAAAAAAAGGTTTGTCGTACTGGCGTTGCAAACGTTCTACTGCCCAATTTACCGATTGGTGATCTGGCATTAGGCTGTCTTGCTCTGGAAAAGCGCCCCAATCTGTACTGGTACGCCCATGAGTGCCTTTTATGCCTTTTCCAAATCCATCCCAGACAAATCGCTTTTTTGGATAAGGTCCAAAACCTTTTACACGGCCTCCAGACTCGTCAAAAACACCATCAGGCGCGTGTATATGAAACAGCTTACCAACCCCCATCGTATGATACCCATTTTGCTTAAAATACTCGGGGAGAAAGGTGATATCTTTAGTTGCAGGATTCCCTGCTCTTCTAATTTTGTTATCAGGCGTCATGCCATAAATCCCTGTTGTCGACGGACGTAAACCCGTCATCACAGAAGCACGCGAAGGTCCACATAAAGGAGCTTGAACATGGGCATTAGTAAAAGTAACGCCCATTTTTGCCAACCTCTCAAAATTAGGGGTTTTAGCATTGGAATAGCCATCGATTGGCGTTATCCAATTGTTTAGATCATCCACCGCAATGAACAGCACATTGGGATGGGGTGTTACAACTTTCTTTTCGACCTGTTTTTTTGTAGCACATGAAAACATAAGTCCCACTACGGCAATCACCATCCAATAATTATGTTTCGGCATAGTAATTTTATTTTGCTCTAAAAGCATCTATTTGTTTTTTTAATTTTTCAACGATTTCTGGATGCAGTTCTGCTATATTATTTTTTTCAAATGGATCTTCATCTATGTTAAACAATTCTACCTTGGCCTTTGGTTTTCGTTTTGGATCTGGTAGAATTAACTTATACGGTTTTGCTACAGCCATAGTATAAAACAAACTTGATGCCACTGTATTAAAATCGTGTGCATAAATTTCACCAAAAATCGTTTTTCGCGCTGCCAACTGTTTTTCATTTAAAACACTGATTCCTGGTAAAGCTTTTGGTTTTTCTATATCTAATATATCTAAAACTGTAGGTACCATATCGATACTACTCACTACGGTTTCTGTATCCATTTTGGGTTTAATTTTACCGGCCCACTTATACATAATTGGAGTACGTATCCCTAAATCATAAGGTGCACGTTTGGAATTTTTTGCAGAACTGCCGTTATCACTATTTTGTACCCATCCGTTATCACACACATAAACAAACAAGGTGTTTTCTGTAAGCCCTTTGTCTTCTATAATATCGAATAATTGACCACAGGTTTCGTCAAACCATTCGCACATGGCCCAGTATTTGGCAAGATACTTAGAATCTGTCTTTTTAGAGTATTTTTCTAGTAAACGCTTTGGGGGTGTGTGGGGCTTATGTGGCAAAAATGGTGCATACCATAAAAAGAAAGGTTTCTTTTTTTTGAGGGCTAGATCGACATAACTTGTTAAGGTATCCATACCTTTTCTACCAATTTCTAACCCGTAATCTCCATGACGTCCGCCACGTTTGGGATCGCCATGCGTCATCCCATAGTCAAAACCACCTATTTTATGATTCCCGTGCCACCATTTTCCCGTTTGAAAAGAAAGATACCCTTTTTCCTTAAGTAAATCTGGCAGTGTGGTTATATCTTTAAAATCTTCTATAACGGCTTCATAATTTTTGGCCCTCCATGCTTTTTTCTCTTCTCTTTTATCTCCAGGTAATTTCTTGTCATTTCCTAAAATACCATGATCTTTGGGATACATTCCTGTGATTATGGTTGCTAAAGAAGGCGAGCATAACGAAGTAGGTACATACCCTTTCTGGAAGGTTAAACTTTCGGAGGCAAATTGATCTAAACGCGGTGTTTCTATGTTTTTATCGCCCATAAACCCATAATCTGTCCATGACTGATCGTCTGATAAGATAAAAACAATATTTGGTGGAGGTGTTGTTGCCTGAGAAGACTGCTTACCTTTAATCTTCTTACCTTTTGGTATATTGCCACAAGACAACAGTACCCCCATTATTAAGACAGTAACGCTTACTATTTTAAGTGTTTTCATTTATAGTTATTTAGATGATTATTTTATTCTATTGTTATTTTAAAGGTTTGATTATCGTTTTCAGCAGTATTCCAATTGATAAACAAGGATACCGAACCTGATAAAAGCGCATCTATTGGTGTGGGTTGCGCATCAGGTCCAAATTCTGTTGGTTTTTTCCATTTTGAGCCTACCGCAGAAATCGCATTAAAAAAGTAAATGCCTTCTTTTTTTGGATATGCCCATGTAGCGCTTTTAGCATTGTACCCATTTACAGGATTTAAAACTCCTAGAATCACATCGCTATTATTTTGGAATCCTATAGATACATGATCTTCCATATAAAACACAGCCCATTTCCAAGGTGCAAAACACCCTTCGAACTCTGGT
This sequence comes from uncultured Aquimarina sp., assembly GCA_947492105.1. GTDB lineage: Bacteria > Bacteroidota > Bacteroidia > Flavobacteriales > Flavobacteriaceae > Aquimarina. The sequence goes on from CANLMN010000006.1 coordinate 69,472, forward strand.
TGATTATAAACCTCTCCAGGAATATTTATTTGTTGATCTACAGCATATACATCATACAGCCCTCCTTGCGTTCGGTTTTTCCAAATTCGCGCTGGTCCCTCGCCTAACCACCGTTTACTTTTTACATCTTTTGCTTTTAGTTCCATACCAATCCCTGCATAGGCAAAAGAACCTTTAGTTGTTTTGTAGGTATAATCTAATTTTAATTCGCCACTGGGTTTTATAGTCCAAACTAAATTTGTAAAGCCCTTTACATTTCTGGCTTGTATTATATAATTCTCGTTAACCTTTTTTACTGTGGTGATATGTGTTTCTACTATTTCGTTTGTTCTGGCTTTTAAGGTATCGGCACGTTTAACTACGAGGTAAGGAAAATTTTTAATGCTTGTTGCTTTTCCTTTTACAGCTATGGTCTTTAAAACACCTGTTTCCTTATCAAACAAAATTGTGTTCTCTCCGATATAAAACAGGAACGGATTCTCTTCATCTTGGATAACTTTATTTTGTTTTGAGGTTTGAAAAAAGTGTGTTTCTTTTTCAAGGCTTAATCGTTTTTCATAAACTAATATCCCTTTAGTGTCAAAAACTTCAAGTGCTAAGGCATCAAATTTAGGAAGCTGCTCTGGCAAAACAATCCTTAACACTCCTGAATTTCCAGAGGCAATGCTAGGCACCTCCACTTTTCCTGTGGCTACAGTTCTAAATCCTGAGGCCGATGTGTTTGGAGTTTCAAAGGCAATAAGTTTCCAGTTGATCTTACAGTCCTTTAAATTCGTAACATCAAACTTATTTTGAATGGTTAATTCGCCATTAAAATTGGCTGTTATTTTATCTTCTTTAATCTGTACTGGCGACCAAATTTCTCTTACCGCATAGTAACTGCCATCTTTTTCGCCATGAGGCCCTACAATACCATCTGGTGCATTATTCCCTTGATGAAAGGGCTGGTTATTCATATCGGTTCGTCGCAAACCTTCATCAAAAAGTGCCCAAATCATTAGGCCACCGCCTACTTTAGAGGTCTCTATGGCATCCCAGTAGGTTTTTAAGTTTGCACCGCCCCCACCATCATAAAGTGCATGCAAGGCTTCATTAGGCAATACAATATGATTGTCTTCAAACAGACGTTGCTTTAACAAAGCATAAGAGGGGTAAAAATTCGTTTTTACGATATCAAAATCGGGGGAATAGTTTTTATAAATATCTCCTGTTTTGGTTTCATTTTTTAAAGGTCTTCTTTTCTGAATATCCCACTTAAAAAAAGCGGCATCAAATTTGGGATTATGTGCCAAATGGTTGCCATTACTCCAAAGCACAACCGATGGATGATTGACATCTCTTACAACAAGTTCTTTTACAATCTTACTCCCCATTGCATCGGGATAGGGATGCCTCCAACCTGGTAATTCGTCCATTGCCATTAGCCCTAAAGAATCGCATAGGTCTAAAAACTCAGCATCTGGCGGATAATGACAAATACGCACGGTATTAAAATTCATCTCCTGCATCAGTTTTACATTATCTAGCATATCTTGCCTAGTTAATGTGCGCCCTGTCTCGGGCCTAAAACTATGCATGTTTGCTCCTTTTAATAAAATGCGTTTGCCATTGAGGTAAAAACCGTCATGGTCGCGCACTTCAAAGGTTCTGAATCCAAACTTTTGTTTGTAGCTATGTATTGTTTTCTTTTTTTGTTTTAAAGACACCTCAACACTATACAGATTTGGATACTCATGAGACCATGCTGCAATACCTTTTAAAGTGGTTTCTAAATGTCCTTTATTTTTAGAAACTTTTCCAGAAAATGACTTTCCTACTTTTTGATTGTTACTGTCGTAAACCTGTGCTGTAACCGATAGGTTTTCTTTAGAGACTTCTGTAAAAACATCCATTTTAAAATCACCATTCATTTGGGCATCAATAGCAACACGATCTATAAAACTAACTGGCAGTTCTTCAATATAAACAGGTCTAAAAATACCCCCAAACAACCAGTAATCTGCAATACGCTCTGCTTTTACCACCTGTGGATGCGTTGCTGGTTTCAATACTTCAACTTCTAAAATATTGTTTCCTGATTTTAAAAAATTAGTGATTTCATATTTGAATTCTGTAAAGCCTCCTATGTGTGTATCTCCTATTTGTTGTCCATTTAATTTGACTGTTGTTTCGGTCATGGAACCCTGAAAAACAATAAAATAACGTTTATCTGATTTTAAATTGAATTTAAAGTCATGACGGTACAACCCCGTTTCTGGTCTTGTTTTATAGTCTTTGTGGTCTTTGCCATAGGTATAATAGCCAAAACCTTTGGTTTCCCAATTTGACGGCACAGGAATGCTGGTCCAGTATCCGCTATTACGACCTTCAGACATTTTAAAGTCCCAGTCTACAGCGGTATCGGCATAGGTACCCGACAAGTAGGTTTTTGTTTGTGCTTTAAGGCCTGTTAGGATTAAGCAAAACAACAGGAATCCCAATACATCTTTTAGTTTAACAGCCATGGTTTCGCTTTTTATATTTTTATAATGACACGCCTCTTTTCCACGGTATAAAATCGTGCTGTCCTAATAATTTTGCTTTAGTAACTACTGTACCACTTGCGACTTTTATGATAAAATCGAGCAGTTCTTCTGCCATTTCTTGTATGGTTTTTTCGCCACGAATCACTGCGCCTGTTTCAATATCTATAATATCAGACATTTTATCTGCCAGTTCTGTATTGGAAGCGACTTTTATCACAGGAGCGATAGGATTACCTGTTGGCGTACCTAATCCTGTGGTAAACAACACCAAATTAGCACCTGCACCCACCAAAGCGGTGGTGCTTTCCACATCGTTGCCTGGGGTACATAAGAGGTTTAATCCTGGTTTAGACAAATACTCTCCATAATCTAAAACGGCTTCTACTGGAGAAGCGCCTCCTTTTTTTGCTGCCCCAGCAGATTTCATGGCATCGGTAATAAGACCATCTTTTATGTTTCCCGGAGAGGGATTCATATCGAAACCAGATCCTGCATTAATCACCGAATTTTCAAAATCCTTCATGAGTTTTAAAAACCTCTCAGCATCCTCTTCATGTACACATCGGTTTACCAATTCTTGTTCTACACCACAGAGTTCTGGAAATTCTGCTAAAATCGCAGTTCCGTTTAAAGCAACTAGCATATCAGATACCATCCCTAAAGTGGGGTTTGCAGAAATGCCCGAAAACCCATCGGAACCTCCACATTCTAATCCGATTCGTAATTTGGATAATGGTGCTGGTTTTCGGCGGACGGTATTGGCTTCTTTTATAGCGCTAAAAGACGTTTTTATAATGGTAGATAACATCTCATCTACTGTTCCCATTTGCTGCTGTTCGTAGATTAGAACTGGCTTTTCTAAATGAGGGTTTATGGCGTGTAATGCCGCTTTAAAAGTCGTTATTTGTAAATTTTGGCAACCTAAACTGAGTACAGTAACGCCTGCGACATTGGGATTATTTACATAGCCTGCTAATAATTTTGCTAAACTTTCGGCATCTTGACGAATACCGCCACAACCACCAGGATGCGTTATAAAGCGCACATCAATATTATCAAAAACTCTAGTTGTTTTGTTGGACTCTTCTACAACTTCTTTTCCTGATATTAATGCTCTTAACAGATTTTGGTGCGGGTTATTTTTATGCTCTAATAGTTCTTTATCAAAGATCTCTTTTAATATTTCTATGTTTCTGTTTTCACAAAAAACAAGAGGAAAAAACAACCATACATTCTCTGTACCTACTTGCCCATCGGGGCGGTGGTAGCCCAAAAATGTTTTGTCTTTCCAGCGCTCTACATTTGGCGCATTCCAACCTAAAGTTTCTGTTTTACCAAACACCTTCTCGCTTTCGTGTTTAACGTTTCGTGTTGTTAATACCTCTCCCGTACTTATAAACGCGGTTGCTTTACCTACTAAAACGCCATACATTATAACCTTATCACCAACATGAAAGGGGGTTAATGCTACCTTATGTTTAGATGTTGTGTCCGATATAATTTCTACTGCAGTACCTTGACAAAACGCAGTAGCTCCCGCCTCTAGGTCTACCAAAGCCACAGCAACATTATCTAAGGCATTTACTTTTATTAGCTTTTCTTTCATTACACGTCTTAAAATTGTTTTGAAAAATGGAGAAACCCTTGTTCTATGCCATTGCTTTCAATCGCTTCTAAAGCATAGGTTATGGCATGTGTTAAGCCGTTTACCTCGTTTAAGTTTTCACCCCAATACGTTTCTAAACCCAACACCGCTTTTGCTACAGAAGGTAGCGTGTCTAACTTCCAAAGTTCAGAAAATTGCGCTTCAATAGCTGCACTGTCTTTCACGGGAAGCACCGCGCCTTTCCAATGGCCTTTATAAAACTGAATTAAACAGGCAAAAGCAAAGGTTAAATGCGCTGGCAATGCCCCCTTAAGTTTTAGGTATTCTAAAAGACTTGGTAGGACTCTAACTTTAAATTTTGATACGGTATTTAAAGCGATACTTGATAATTTATGTACTATAAAAGGGTTTTTAAACCTATCAAAAACGGCTTCGGCAAAATGTGCTAATTCTGCCTCGTCCATGTCTAGGGTTGCTATAATTTCATTAAAAACAGCCTTCTCTACAAATGCACCTGTAAATGGATGTTCTATGGTTTCTTTAACTGTTGTATTACCATACAATAAAGAAAAAGGTACCATAGCGGTATGTGCCCCATTTAAAATTCGAACTTTTCGCGTTCTGTAAGGTTGCATATCCTCTACAATCTTTACATCTAAGGTTGTTTTGCTAAATGGTAATGCTTTTTTTAATGCAGCTCCTCCTTCGATAACCCAAAGAAAAAATGGTTCGGCAGCTACTATTAAATCGTCTTTATATGGCAATTGACGCGTATAAATTTCAATATCGTTTTTGGGATACCCCGGCACAATGCGATCTACCAAAGTATTGTGAAATGAATTACATTCTAAAATCCATGTCTTAAATTTCAATCCTAATTCCCAATCGTCTATGTAGCGTAATATGATCTCTTTTAATGTTTTTGCATTGTAGTTGATAAGCTCACAAGGTATTATTTTTAATCCTTTGGTGCTGTCGCCATTAAAATGCTTAAACCTTTCGTACAAAAACACTGTGAGTTTTGCTGGAAAAGAACGTGGCGGCTGCATTTCTAACGAGTCGTTTTTCACATAGGCAATACCTGCTTCTGTGGTATTAGAGATCACAAACTCTAAGTGGTCTCCTTTTGCCAAACTAAGGTACTCTTGAAAATCGGTATACGGATTAACACCTTTCACTACATTTGTTATAAGCCTGTGCTCTTGAATGTCCTGCCCTCCTTTTCGACCTTTCATAAAAAGTGTGTATAGTCCATCTTGATCGTTAATCAAGTTAACCATTCCATTTTCTATGGGTTGCACTACGGCGATTCCTGTATTAAAATGCGCCTGTGTGTTTAATTCTTGAAATGCATAGCCTATAAATGCCCTTAAAAAATTACCTTCTCCAAATTGCACCACTTTAATTGGTAACTTGTCTTCTACTTTTAAAGTCCTTCTATTTAAACCTTGCTTTGTAATCATTGTTTATGCACTCTTTTTTTGATGGCATTATTACAGGTATTTTAATAGGGTATTTTCACATGAATACCTCTAAAAAGCGATATTTACATTGAAATAATTAACGCTTTAACTCCTTGAGTTTCCCTTTTATTCTTTTACCGCTTCTTCTTTAAAATTTTAGCTTCATTTTTAACACGTTTAATGGGACCGTTATCTCCTAACAAATACATTTTTTTATAGTCTGTTCCAGATGCTTTTTCTCCCACAATAATTCGAGCGTCGGGGTGCGGATTATCTATGAGTGAGGATATCACAAATGTGGCATCTTTTCGACGTAAAAACACCGTTCCTTTTTTAAAGGATGCACCACCATTAAAGCTATCCCATCTGCTAACTTCTCCAACATCGTCACTCATTCTACTTTCTAAATAAAGACTTACTTCGTTTGATGATTTTACTTCTATATCACCATTACCTCTAGGCAGGTCTTTATTATTACTTTTTAGCCAACTTGTTCCATTCCATCTAAAATGTTGTATGCGTTTGGAACCGCTTCTTTTTTCACCTATGTCGGGGCCTACCATCATACAAACTTGCGGGTTTCCACTAGGGTCTACATCAACCACACCTTGAAATGTCCAATCGTCAGGAATTTCCCTTACCAACGTTTTTTGGTCTGCCATTTCCTTAGTTAAAGGCATTTGTAATGATTCGTTTTTAACATTTTTCCACACGCCTGTTTTAGTATCAAATACCATGTAATAGATATTATGTCTTTCTGGTATATGCCCTCTAGCATCTTGCGCGTTTTTATTATCTCTACAAATATGATAATCGAACGCTACAATAATATCATTTCCATTCCCTTTGCTTACCCAAGGGTACCAAGAATCTTCGGCTTCAATATTTTGCAAACGTTTATGTTTTAAAAATGAAACAGGCGCATCAAAGGTAACACCATTGTCTATAGATTTTTGGTACACCCAATCACTCCTATGTGCGCCATGACGGTAAAATAAATACATATCGCCATTATCCATTTTTACAAACTGACTGTAGGTTCCAAATAATGAAATATTATCTAGTGTTTGCCATGAAGAAATATCTAAGGGCTTCTTAGAAACTGCATGCAAATTTTTACCATAATGATGATTGCCTAACGGATTCTCTCCATCTGCTGGAGTTCCACCATGCCCTCCAAAAGCAATATGAATATAGCCAGCATCATCTATAAGCATGGCAGGTTTACCATGATTATCTATTCTTTTCTTTCGGTTAGGGTCTTTACCCATTTCACTTACCCCCGCCTTAAATGGGCCTTTCCATTCTTTTGTGGTATGATTGTAAGACGCTACATAAGGGTCTTCCTTTTCGCCTTGGTAGCATACGTAAGTAATTCCATTATGATAAACTCCTGCAGGATGTTGTACGATGGCCACAGCATTTCCAAAACCATTATCAGCAAAGTAATCAACCGTTTTATGCGATTTTGTGGTTTTGGTAGTATCTTTTTGTGTTGATGCACATCCTAAAAGGCAAAAACAAATGCATAGTATTTTAAAAATGTGTGTATTGAATATCATAGTTATAGCGCTGTTTTTTTATAAAATTGAAGTTGTACAGGGCCTAATAAACCAGACATTTTTAATTCATCATCTTTTTTCCAATGCTTCCACGAGGAAAATGTTTGTCGTTTAGAATCACGAGATTCTGGATATGACAACCAACTAGGAAGTGCCTTGGTTTTATTACCTCTGCGCTGGTAATCTAAAGGTTCTTTTTCGTCACCAATCAAGCGGTTTACCCATAAATTTGTGATTTTTAATTGTATGGTATTTTGACCTTTTTTGACATAATCACCAATAGCAACTCTAAAAGGTGCTTTCCATAGGGTGCTTACTTTTTTACCGTTTACACTAACCTCTGCAATTACCGCTACGCTTCCTAAATCCAATTCAAATGCATTGTCCTTGCATAACTGCTTTTTAGATAGGGTGAATTGTTTTTCATAAATCGCAGTGCCTGAAAAATGCTGAATATCGTCTTCTGCTACTTCCGACCAAGATGATAAGGTTGTAAATTGCTGTTTTAGTGCCGTACCATTTTTTAAAGGAAATGTGACCTCCCAATTGTCAGATAGGTCTATTGCCTTTGGAACTGTTACTTTTACTTCTTTTGACTTTCCTGAAGCTGTCGTATACGATAAACGTCCAGAAAAAGGCGTTTTCCAAATGGTAGTGCCTTTGATTTTATAAATTTCTGATGCAGGTACAGATCGGTTTAAATTCAAAAATTCACCTTCCGGAATTATAGTGGTTCTTGAATTGCCATCGGTTTCGAATGTAATTTTTAGAAAATTAGTAGCGTTTTTTAATGCTTTACCATGAACCAATTCATCTGAAATTTTAATATTCAAATGTTCTGAAGCTACTTGTGCTTTGATGTCTTTGGTAACATCAAAAGCTTCAAAATTTTTAGGCACCCCTTTGGTTTCTGCTTTAAATTTACCAAATACCGCAGAAATGATTTTGAGGGGTTGGTTTCCTGCATCTATTTTAACAAACTCTCGTTCTTCGGCATGTACATGTTCGACCTTATCTCCAATTTGATATTCCATTCGAAACTCTTTAACATAACCCATCGCTGGATCGCAATCGCAAAAGGCTCTAGACATCTGAAAATTTAATGTCCCACCCTTTACCTCGGCTGTAACTTTAGCTGTTATGTCGATTAAGCCTTCTTGCAAAAAGTTACCATATTCTGCTTTTATGATTTTTAAGTTAGATAATGGTGCTGGTGTTGGTTTTTCTATTTTTACATCAGCTTCAACAATATGGTTTTTATCTACTGAATTTTCTTTAAATACTACAAAAACAGACTGTTCACTATCTAAAGCAATAGGAATATTTATAGTACCATCATCATTACTTTTCCAAACGGCTACTTTTTTAATGTCACCAGTTTCTGCATTCCATATTTCAGGTGATTTATTTGCGACTTTAAAACGTCCTGTAAATGCTACTTTTTCCTTTTTAGCATTGGCTATAAAATAGATCTCAGCGTCCTTTGTTTTTCTGTGGATAAACCCAATGTCTTCCCTATTCGCCTCGGCAATAGAAAAATCTGGAACAATCTTCTTTTCATTTAAAAACTCTTGAACGCTAATGGTTTTTATTACCCCTTTATCCCAAAGGGCACTAGCTGTACGTCTTATATAAGCATCACTTTCGGGGTAATTGCTCAAACTAGGCGATTTTTTAGGTTTGTGCCCTATAACTGTTGCGCCTTTTTTAACCAATGCCTCTATAACTTTTAATGTTTTAGGTGTTACCCAATCGCTTTCGGGTAAACTTAGCACTTCGTATGCCACTCCAAATTTTGTAACGATTTTACCGTTTTTCACGGATAACTCAGGGAGTTTATGAGCTCCGATTAAGTCATAATCATAGCCCGCTGTTTTAAGTTCTGGCAATAAAAATGCGGTGTTGGGAGACGAATCGCCTGTAAACACCAATACCTCTGCAACATTAGTGCCTTGTTGTAATAAGTATTGCGATTTGGCCAAATAGTCCAAATAGCTTTTGCTTTGACTCCACCAGGTATTTAAACGGTTAAAATCAAAACCGTGGTAACTTAAGGCCATACCTGGGGCAACATCCCAAGGTTGATGCACATAGGTATGAAATATAAATCGGGTAATGCCTTCTGCCCATGCTTTATCGCCAATAGATTTTATCGTTGCAGGGTGTTTGTCCCAGCCCCCAATACCGGTAAAAGATTCTGCCCCAACAATGCTGCTTCCGTTTAAATGGGCTATAGAAGATACAAATTTTGAAGAATCAAAAAACGGGTAGCCTCCACTCCAAAACTCACACATCACGATATCGCCTTTTGCGCCTACTTGCATATTATCAAAAGGGCCCCAATAGGGTTCTACAGAAAATTTTAGTTTGTTTTTATGACACAATTCTGCAAAATGGCCATAATAATTTTCGGCCATGGCATCGCCAATGGTACGTCTAAAATCCCACTGAAAACGCTCTGTAACTTCGCCACTATCTACATAATAGCCTGCTAAGGTTGCCAAATACGGTGTCATGTCGTAACCTCTTCGTTTTTTAAATTGCTGCTCAAAACCTGTTGTCCAATTTTGTGCCCCAACCTCGTAGCTGTCAATCAAACAATTTGTTACGGTTTCTCCAACTAAATCGCCTAGTTTATTCAAAATGGGTTGTACACCCGCTTTCCAATAGGCGTCTAAAGCTTTTTTAGACATTTTATCGACTTCTAAACCATGGCCACCATCTACTGCGGGTCTGTTTTTTGCACCATTAGGCGTATGCCCTATTCGTAGAATAACCCATTCGCCCTTGGGCGCTTCCCATTCTAAAACACCTTCTTCAGACAATTTAGAACTAATGTCGATAATACGTTCCTTTTTTACAATGGCATCTTTTGAAATTGCCTTGGTATCTGGCAATAAATGGTTCCGAATTCTATCGGATAATATTTTATAATCTAAGCCATCAACTTTAACAGATGCCTTAGGTTTTGGAAAGGCTAAAACAGCAATATCTTGGTAATAGGTAAACTTGGTTTCTGGCTTTGGAAGTGCTTTTTTTAACAGACGTCCTCCATCAACAATAAGCTCGCTAGAAACTACGGTTTGCATGGCATTTTCTTCGGTAACCCAAGGGCCGCCACTAGACGACCAGCCTGCACTATTATGAAATGCCAATTCTAAATCTAAACGCTTTGCTTCTGTGGCTGCAAAGTGAAATAAGTCTAACCATTCTTCGCTTAAATAGGTAATCCCGCCTTTTGGAAAACCTAAATGCACATTAAACAATTGCGCTTCCTGAATGCCTACGTGTTTCATGGCTTCTAAATCTTTTGTTATACCAGACTTAGAGACGTTACCACTTATCCAATGCCACCATGTTCTGGCTTTTGCTGCATTGGGTGGTGTTTTAAATCCTGCTTCTAAAGTAGTAGGTGCCTCTTGTGCATAGAGTATGCTACACCATAAAACAGTTATAATAATATATATTCTCTTCTTCATAATCGACGCCTTATTTTGTTATTGTTTTTGAGGTTGTAATGCTTACAGGGCCTAACAAACCTGCGGGTAGTAATTTATCGGTCGCTTTTTGAAACGAATAGGCACTAAAGGTTGTTCTAGGGCCTTCTGGAAGCGGTTTATTATGTCTGAACCATTCTGGCATTTTTACCATATCGCCTCTAAAATTAGAAGGGCCAAAACCCAGTTTATTTCTCCTAACATCGTATCCTGTTTGGTTGGGTAATTTTTCATCGCCAATTAAACGGTTGGTCCATTGGTTGGTTACCGCAATTACCAATTCGTTTTCGCCTTCTTGTAATGCTGCTGTAACGTCTAGACTGTAAGGGGCTAACCAACTTACGCCTATAGGCTTTCCATTAAGCGTGACTTCTGCAATAACATGAACCTCGCCGAGATTTAGCGTAAAGTGTCGGTCTGCTTTCAACAGGCCTTTTTTTACATTAAACTTGGTACTATAAATGGCTGTTCCCGAATAGTGTTTAATACCTTCGTCCTTATGGGTTGTCCAATCCAATAAGGTATTGGTTTTTAACTGCGCTTTGTGATGGTCTTCTTCACGGAAATCGATGGTCCACTCGTTAGCAATAGCTATCGGTTTTGGTAAATCGGTAACGTTTATATTCCATTTTTCAGTCGTATTGATTAAGCTTGAATAGTTGCCGTTTTCGAAAACTTTCATCTTCAATTTTTGATTGTTTTGATGTATTGAAAATAAAGGTGGCTTTGAAGCCGTTGTTTCTACAGCAGTAATTTGAGTTGCTCCTTTTGATGATTTTTTAAACACCACAAACACCGATTCTTGAGGTTTTAGATGAATTGATATATCTGTTCTCCCCGCTTTATGAGAATAGGCTGCCAATTCAACAATTTCTCCACTGGTACTTTTCCATAATTCTGGTACTTTTCCGTCTACTAAAAAACTACATTCTAGCGTTTCAGATTCGGTTAAATTATGATTGTAAATGAAATAAATATCTTCATTCTCAGTACGTCTGTGGTAGTAATTAAAATCGGGTTGTCCTTTAACGATAAGGTCTTTTTTAATGTTATTCGCCTTAAATATACGTTCCCATTCGTAAGTGCTATAGGTCTTTTTGCTAGACCAAATTGCCGCCACTAAGCTTTCAAATTCTGCTTGCATTGCGGCAGTACGTACATAACCCCCTAATTGCTTTGGCTTTTGGCCTATAATTAAAGCGCCTTGTGTTGCTAATTTTTCAAGTCCGCGTAATGTCTCTAAACTCATCGCCTGTTGTCTTGGCAATATCAGAGCGTTATAACTAATGCCATTAGGTAATTTTAATTGTCCATTGTCTACTTTTAAACGGCTGGTAATAACCTCAGCATTTACACAATCGTATTTATACGCTGCTGGCAATTGCGGTTTGAGTTGTTTTGGGTGAATGACATGGTTGGGCGCTCTATCGCCAACAAATACCAAGAGATCTACCACAGGATTTCCCTGTCGTAACATATAGGAACCTCGTGCCAAATAACGAATCCATTCTGGGCCTGCATTGTCCCACCAAGTTTGGGTACGGTCTATGTGAGAGCCTACAAAACTCATAGACATGCCTGGTTCTACATGGGTATTGGATTGGTGTGCAAAACGGTGAAACATGTATTCGTTAATACCGTTTGTCCACTCGTAATCGCCCTTTTGTTTGGCTAAAGCGGGATGAAAACTCCAATTTAATTTGGTACTGGTAAAGGCTTCTGCCGAAATTACATTTTTACCATATATGTGTCCCGAAGATACGGCGGCTCTTTTGTGCTTATTGGGTTTGCCTAACCAAAATTCGCCCATAGGAATATCGGCATTCCGCCCTGCATCTAAGCTGTTAAAAGGGCCTACAAAACCATAAGGTTCAATATAAGATAGCAGACCATCTTCATGACATAGTTCGGTAAAATAATCGAAATAATTGGTAACCATTAAATCACTGACCAAACGTTTCATATCCCAAAAGACGCCTTCAATTGTGGGAAGGTCTTCAACATATTTCCCTGCAAACAAGGGTAAAAACGGTACAAAATCGTAATTATAGGTCTTTTTAAAGGTCTTTTCCATACCATCCGTCCAGTTTTGAGGACCTACCTCATAACTATCAATCTCTACATATTGCAAGGCATTAGGCGCATCTATTTTGGCTTGTTTTACCAATTTACCAACAAAGGCATCGTAGTGTATTTTCAAGGCTTTACGGCTAAATTTATCGATTTCTAATCCTGTTCCAGCATCAGAAGCGGGTTCGTTTGTAGCGCCAGAAGCCGTATATCCAAAACGCATAACCGTCCAATTCCCTTTAGGTAATTTTGCTTTTAATTGACCTGAAGCATCCATTTTATCGGTCAAAACAATAATGTCGTCTTTTTTAATAAAGTCTTTGGCGTTTGGATTGCCTAGTGGCCTTTTATTTTTTCGGTAAGACGTAAATTCCAGTTCATTGCCTAAGATATAATTTGCAGAAAGCTGCATCTCATAAATACCTGCATCAAAATCGGTTTGCAGTCTGAAATAACGCGCTGTGATAGGTTTAAAATAATCTTTTACATAACATTCGTCCTTTCCTATACGTTGTAATTTGGTGGTATGTGCTTTGGTGAAATTTACACCATCGTTAGATTTTAAAAGGGTAACGGTACCTTTTCGTTTGTTAAAAAATAGCGACATCGATTGTATGGCATGTGCTTTCCCGTAATCGTATTGCACCCATTCCTTGGGTTTTAAGTCTGATAGGGTTGTTGTTTTACCGTCGGTTGCCAAGGCGATGTCAAAGGTTGCACTTGATGTTGTGATTTTTGGCGCTACACTCGCGTCTATAAGTTCGGTCTCTAAGGTTGGATAAGCCACTACAGCAATATCTGTATAAAAATCATGTCGTGCTGGTGGTTGTGCGAGTTGTAATGTAACTTGTTTTCCGCCTTTTACAATTTGGCTGCTATGCACCACCACCTTCATAGCGTGTTCTGGTGTTACCCAAGGCCCTCCGCTAGAGGTCCACCCATCGCAATTGTGTACCCCAAAACTTAGTCCCAAGGCTTCACACTCTTTGGCTGCATGCGTTAAAATATCGCGGTGTTCTTGCGAATTGTACGTTACATCGCCTTCTGGTAAGCCCATAGACACGTTAAATACCAAAATACCACCTATGCCAGCATCTTTTATGGCTTTTAAATCTTTTGTAAACCCTGCTTTAGACATGTTATCGCTATTCACATGGTACCAGGTGCGTGGTTTTGAGTCCTGAGGCGGATTGATAAAGCCTGATTCGAGATGGCCTATTGCTGCTGGATTTTGTCCAAAGCCAATGGCTACAACAAAGAGCAGACTCCATAACAGATACTTTTTTATCATAATTTTAAAGTTCTATTTTTTGATAATTTTTGTGCTTTTTAGGCGTACAGGTCCTAATAATCCCGCAGGAATAGTAGGGTCACCTTTTTTGTAAAACGGAAAGGTTGTAAATGTTGAACGCTGCTTTAGCGGTGGTGGTTCATTGTTTAAATACCACTCTGGCATATGACGCCTGCTATAGGTTGTTTCTTTAGGGAAATTTTCATCTCCAATAAGCCTATTGGTCCATTGGTTTGTCGTTTCTATAGTGATGTTATTTTCTCCCTTTACGATATACGATGACACCTCTAAGGTATGCGGTGCTTTCCAGCTAATACCAACCTCTTTTCCATTAATAATAACTTTAGCTGCAATGTTTACCTCCCCTAAATCTAAGGTCATTTTAATGTCCTTTTTAAGATGTGATTTTTGAATACGAAATGTATTGGAATATAGGGCTGTACCTGAATAATATTTAATGCCTTCATTGGCATGAGACGTCCAATCGATAAGTTTAGGAAAGGTATATGTTTTCTTATCGGACTTAACATCTGGAAACGTCACCTTCCAATCTCCTGTAATCTCTATAGCTTTTGGCACCTCTTTTTCTGAAATAGCTACGGTAGTTCCATCACTTAAGGCTACGGCATAATCGCCCGCTTTTTCAACTTCAAAATGCAATACGTTTTCTTCCGACAAATAACTTTTAATATGATGTTGCGTTTTAAAGGCTTCTGGTTTTACGGAGCGTACTCTTGAAGATTTTTCTCTAAACACCACAAATATAGAGCCTTCTTTTGGTAAATGGATTAACGCTTTTGTTTTACCGTCCTCTTCTACATATGTAGCAAGTTTAGTAATCTCTCCCGTCGTTTGGTTCCACAACTCTGGTATTTTGCCAGTAACATTAAATGTGCAACTGTAACTTTTGGCGTTTTGTTCTGGATTATAGAAAAAATAGATGTCTTCAGTTTTCGTTTTCCTATGGATGTAATTAATAACTGTTCCATCTTCTATGTAAAGATCTTTAGGAATGTGATGTGCTTTAAAAATGGTATCCCAATCCTTAGGCAAATGCGTTGTTGGTTGCTCCCAAATAATATTGACTAAGCTGGTGAATTTTGCCTTATCGGCAGCAGTTACAGCATAGCCTCCTAAGGCTTCTGGTTTATTCCCTACAATTACAACACCCTGGTTGGCCAATTCTGCAATGCGTTGTAATGTAGATAGTTTAATTTGCTTTGTATTTTTAAGGTATAATACATGATAGCTTATTCCATTAGGCAATACCATTTTAGAATTTTTAACCTGTATTCTATGCACCAATGCATCTGTATTGATGCAATCAAAATTAATATGTTTAGGAAGTCTTGGTTGAAACCTATGCGCTTTAATAATTGAATTTGGCGAACCATCTCCTACAAAAACAAGTAAATCTGAAACGGGATTCCCTTGGCGTAATAAGTATTGACCTCGTGCTAAATATTTAAACCATGCCTTACCTGCATTATACCACCACGTTTGCGTACGGTCTATATGCGATCCCCATTGGCTCATTGTCATGCCGGGCTTAACATGGGTATTGGCTTGGTGCGCAAAACGGTGAAACATAAATTCATTAATCCCTAAGGTCCACGCCTTATCTCCTGTTAACTTTAAACTTCCTGGGTGGCCTTTCCAATTGATTTCTGGGCGGGCAGAAAACGCTTCGGCAGAAACTATATTCTTGCCATAAATACGAGCGCCAGATACTGCTGTTCCGGCTTGAAAACGTTGATGCATCCAGAACTCTCCCATGGTAATGTCTACTTTTTTAGCTGCATCGAGTTCGTTAAAATCACCATTGAAACTATAGGGCTCTACATAACTTATTAATCCATCTTCATGACATAGTTCTGTAAAATAATCAAAATAATTTTCGGTAATCATTTTGCTATTAAAGTTGCGTATATCCCATAATACGCGATCACTGGTTTCGGCATCTTCTACATATTTACCAGCATAAAGTGGTAAAAATGGTAGCACATCGTAGCCCAATTCATTTTTAAAACCATTTTCATAGCCACTTGTCCAATTTTGGCCACCTACTTCATAACTATCAATTTCTATATATTGCAAAGCATTTGGTGCCACTTTTTTTGATGCTGCAATGGTATTTCTTACGTAGCCCTCATAAAAATTTTTAAAGGCGGGCTTACTCATTTTATCCACTTCCCACCCTGTACCTTCATCTGAAGCAGGCACATTAAAAGCAGCGGTAATAGTGTACCCAAAACGCATGATCGTCCAGTTTCCTTTAGGTAATTCTGTTGTTAAATGCCCATTAGCATCCATCGCATTTGTGATATTAATAATGCTCTTTTTGGATATAATATGCGATTGGTCTACAGTTTTAATTTTTGGCATTTTGTGATTCTCTATTTTAAACAAAGAGGTTCTTGCCAAGGTTTTATTGATCTGTTTTAAATTACTTAATGTTATTTCTGTAGGTTGTAAAGGTACTTCTGAAACAATTCTGAAAAAACGTGACTTAACACCATTAAAAGCCAGTTCTACAGCCCGCTCGTACTTTACGATAGGCATAGGCTTTATTTGTCTTACTTTTTTGTAATTGATACCATCTTCTGACGTCATTAAATGAATCGTTCCCTTTTTTCTTGGAGGTTGGTATAAACTTATATTTAAGGTATTTAAGGTAAACGGCTTGTCGTATGTAAAATCAATCCACTGCGGCTTCTTCTGCGTGGCATCCAAGTAAAGGTCTTTATCTATCTTTTGATCTGTAAGCAGTTCTAAATCAAGTCCTTTTTGAGAACTGCTTAATGTGGGTTTGTTTTCTAAGTCTTGTATATCGGCCTCCAAAGCAGGATAGGCAATTACAGCAACATCTTTGTAAAAGCCACCGCGCTGCGAGGGTTGTGGCAATTGCAAATTTAATTTGCCACCTTTGGTAACCGTTTGGGTATAAGTGACACGTTTCATGGCATTTTCTGGTGTTACCCAAGGTCCTCCACTAGAGGTCCAACCATCACAGTTATGCACGCCAAAACTCAACCCTAACCTTTCGCACTCTGCCGCCGCAAAAGCGGTCATTTCTATATGCTCTGGCGAATTAAAAATCGTGTTGCCTTTTGGTACATAATGGGTGACATTAAACAAGATAATCCCTCCAATACCAACTTGAGCCATGGCTTCTAAATCTTTAGTCAATCCCGCTTTGGTCATATTACCACTCATAACATGCATCCATGTTTTTGGTTTTACCGCATTTGAAGGGTTTTTAAAGCCGTATACCAAATCGTGAGTTTTTGATTGCTCAACTTCTGCCCTTTTATCCTGAGCGTGTAAACTGAATGTCACTAACATACAGATAAAAATAACATGCAAGAATGTGATGGTTTGTGTTTTCATTTTATATAATCTACTAATTCTAATCTATTTGTTACGTTCTAATGCCAATACAACGGATTCCCCTGCATGCACTCCTTGGGGCAATACAATTTTTAACTGGGTTTTGCCATTGTGGTAGGTGCTATTTGCTGTTTTATAATTGCCTTGAAGCGTCACTGTTACCGTTTTTAAAATTTGTGCGGGATCGCTAACTGCCAACTGTAAATGGTCTGCTTTTTCTTCTAATAAAAGCACGCAAGGGTGATCTACAGCAAGTCCGCCTTTAAGTTTTGAATTGCCTTTTTTATAAAAAACCATTCCTGCTAATGTTCCATCCACACTTTCGACCGATTGAAATACCGCTGTATTGACAATTTTGAAAGGATGGTTTTCATGTAAACCCATCATTTTTTCTTCTGATGCATTTGGCACTAGAATATACGCATAGGCTGCATTTGTAGGTCTTGTGCCATGGGATACCCACAGCTTAAAAATATGCTCTGTTAAAAGCACCGGACGGTAGCGTTTTGCCACCTTATTCCAACTGCCAACTAATATATTGGTTGCAATATTGGTGTTTTGATTTTTAGGAAAAAGGTAGCCAATGCTATCATGCAACACCCAATCTATAGCTGCATTTTTTTGTTTACGTATGGGCTTCTGGATGTGACCTGCTTTACTAACAACAACATTCCCTTTTAAAAAGGATTGGTTAATTGCAGTAGTGGTTTCTGCATTTTTATCTGATGAAATATCAGTTCCCAAACACACAATAAAATCGTTAAACATGAACCACGATTTTTTGGCCTTTAGCCCATCTCTATCGTAATCCATTACTGCGATACCATTTTGTCCATTAGAAACGCCACCAACAAATACGCCATTGGTTTTAAAATCTCTAAATTTAATAATAGGTAGTTTAGCGGTGTCTTGCGCAATGGTTGTTCCTGGAAGTTTTTTCCAATCCCAAAACGGAAATACATTTTGATAGGCCTGGTTGTTTACCGACAATAAGGCGAGTCCATCGCCCATATAATAGCCTTGGATATTTTCGCTGTTTACCGACTCTGTTCCCACCACACGTTTAGAACTCATTTTAACAGAAAAGTAAAAGTCGTTACGACGGTGTACATGAAAATCTGATTCCCAAAAATGTTTGTTTCCTGATAAAACGGTGCTACTAATAGCTGCATCATAAGCCTTTGCATGAGGCTTATCTAACTGTTTCATCTGTTCTAAACAAACTTTTAAGCGTGCTGCTTTCTTTTGCTGTTCATCTTTGTAGAGATGTCGTCCTAAAGCGCTAACACCATAAGAATTGTTCCAGTATATCCATTGTTGCCCTTCTAAAACGTAATTTCTTAAAGTAGCTATTTTATGCTTTTCAAATTGAAAAGGGGTCGCATTTACAAACGCATAGCATTGTATCATATTTTCTAAATACCACAGCCCATAATTGCCAAATTGCAATTGCGCACCGTGTTCGTGATAGGACCAATCGGCTTTAATGCCTACATTTTTAGAGACTTTTAATTCTTCTTGAATGGCTTTGCTTGCCTCGGCTACAGTTTCTACATCTCGTAATAACAAGGATTTTAGTAGTACATTGGTCGCTAACCACACTTTATTTTGCCCAGACATTTTTATTTTGGCACGATTGGCGAGCTCAATCCCTTTATCGAATTGCGTTTTGGTCAATTCACTTTCCATTAGCAACAGCGTTGGCAGCAAAAATTTAGGCACCCCAATATGTTGATCGTGCCAATTGGCACTTAAAAAATCATGATCTAACCAATAGTCTAGGCTTTTGTGTATTTTTTTTGAAAGCGCTTTATCCTTATACAATTTTGAACTTTTAGACGTATAGCTAATGGCTAAAATTTGCAGGTATTTTAAATGGTCTTTTACAGGCCATTCACTCTTTATTTTGGTGTTATAGTCTATCGTATTCCAAGAACCGTCTTCCTGTAAGGTGGATAATAGATGGTCTACAGTTTGCGGTTCTGCTTTGTGCTGCACATAATAATTTAAAACATTTTCATGCAATTGCGCTAGTGCTTCTGGGTACAGCTGCTTTGTCTTCTTATTAGATGTATCACAACCAAATATGAGAAGAATAAAAACGCCTATGCCATATGTTCTAAAATACTTGAGCGCCATAATTAATCAATAAACAGCTCGTCTATATATGGCCCACTTTTACCTGTGGTCTCTAATCGGATGCTATTAGCACCTGCTTTTAAGCGAATGATAGTGGGTACAAACTTCCATTCTTTTTCCCAACCGCCAGTGGGCTTAAATTCTAAGGTTCTGATGTATTCGTCGTTCACATACAACTTCATAGGGTGCTTCTGCCCTTCGTTATTGTGCATGTATCGCAAACGAATGCTGTAATCGCCGCCTTCGCCATCATTTTCTTGGTAAAATTCTACCGAGCCTTCTTTATTTTCAAAAGTTACAAAACCGCTTCCTTTAAAACGTCTCGCTTCTCGACTGGCTTTGGCATTGCCTTTCAAAATTCCGTCTTCGGCAGAGAGGTTTACACCTCTACCAATCCATAGATCTTTAGAATGCTCATCTCCCCAAAACAAACCTTCATTCTTACCAAAGGTTTCGCTTAGCGTAAGTACTAGTTTGCCGTTTTGTTTTACAATGGCTTTTACGGTTGTACCGTCTGTAATTGTAAAAGGTGCTTTATAAATACGTCCCTTTGTTTCTGGGTCATCGCCATTCGTGGTATAGAACACCTCTAGTTTTGAAGATGCTTTTTTTCCTAAAACGGCGATTTCTTTAACATCAATAGTAATTTCGTTTGAAATGTATAGGGCTTTATCGCCTAAGATGGATGCCGTAAGTATTGCTGCGTTTTTAGCATCGGGCAGAGCTCTTAGAAACAGTCGTGTTTTTCCAAAAAATAAGGCTCTATACTCCGATTTTGTTCTGCTTATTGGATCAATAGGATTTCCATTTTCCATAGAAATCTTTTTTATATCGCCTTGGATGGCATAATACACCTTGTTCTCTCCATAAGGATATAGGTTACCTGAAGCGTCTAAACTTTCTGAAGACACAATATAACTTGTCGTAAAACTATCTTCTGCCTCTAGTTCCTGAATATGGTTTTGTAATGTTGATGGCTGTTTACTGGTTGTAAATGCCGTTTTTTTAATGACTTTCCCGTCTTTATAAGCTACAGCTTCTAGCGTGCCTTCTTCATAAGGGACCATCCATTCGCACTGCATTTCATTCCACACTGTTCCGGGTTTATCTTTTCCTAGAGACTTGCCATTTAAGAATAGCTCTACCTCATCGGCATTAGAATACACCCAAACTGGAATTACTGTGCCTTTTTCCATTCTTGGATGCGACCAGTGTGGCAGCATGTGGAGCATCGGGGTTTTGGTCCACTGACTCTTGTAAAAATAAAACAGGTCTTTTTTAAATCCTGCAACGTCTAAAGCCCCTCCCATAAATAAGTTGAAAGGCAAACCGCCATGTACTAAACCTGCTTCTCCGTAATAATCGAAACCTGTCCATCTAAAATGTCCACTATGCCATGGATTATCCCGCATCACTTCCCAGTATTTTCGTGCTGATACGCGAACCGTTGCATTGTCGTAAGACGAGTTGAAACTTTGCTTTCTGTTGCGCCAGTTTTTGGGGTTGATTCCTTCATAAAAGAAAATTTCTTTTTCTGTGAGGTTTGGCAATGGGTAGGTTCCTGGTAATTCGTTATCGCGCCACCAGGTTTGGGTTCTGTAATAGCCTCTGGTTTGCCATGTGTGCGGTGCTTCTGTAGAGATAAAAGGTTTCTCTAAGGTTTTATGTTCTATAAAGATTTTGGTTTCTGAACCACCATTTACGCCTTCAATATCCATATCTTCTGGATTTCCTGCACCTGAAGTAAACAATCGTGTGGGGTCTAACTGCTTGCCAAACTTCACCAATTCTGGACCAATATGGCTATGGGTTTCATTTCCTAAACTCCACACAAAGATACTCGCATGGTTACGGTCTCTGGTAATCCATTCTGTAACATCGCGCTGCCACCATGCATCAAAAGCTTGTTTGCCATAATCTTGAGGTGCTTTTTTATGCCAACCATCAAAAATTTCATCCATTACTAACAATCCTATTTCATCACAAATATCGTAGAACATCGGTGGTGTTGGATTGTGCGAAGGTCGTATTGCATTAATGCCCATAGCTTTTAAGGACTGAAGTTTCCAACGCAACAAAGGTTTTGTCCACGCGCCTCCTACAGGGCCGCCTTCCCAATGCTCACAAACTCCTTTTAGCTTTACATTTTTACCATTAAGCCAAAAGCCTGTATTGGTGTCCCATTTTACGGTTTTAAAACCAAAAGTGGTATGCACTTCATCTATCACCTTTTTACCGTCTAAAATTTGAGTAATGGCTTTATACAAGGTTGGGCTTTCTGGACTCCACAATTGGGGTTTCGCTACCGTTAATTCTATAGTGTTTAAGCCGCCGTTTATGCTAACCTGCTTCTTGTTTATTATTTTTCCTTTTGGAGATATTACTTTAACCTTATAGGCTAAACCTTTGCGCTGCCCATTAACTTCAGCATCAATACTAACGGTTGCCGTTGCTTTGGTTATGGAGGGTGTCTTTATAAATATACCATTGGGTTTAAAATGTACAGGGTTAACCTCTATCAACTTTACAGCGGCATAGATCCCACAGGGATGATACCAACGTGCAGAAGGCTCTAGAGCATTATCTACACGAACAGCAATCGTGTTTTCTCCTGCTCTTAGATGTTTTGAAATATCGTAACGAAAACTAATATAGCCATAAGGTCTTTTGGCTAAATACGTTCCATTAACCCAGACTTCACTGTTCATATAAACCCCATCAAAATTAATGTATGTGATGTTCGATAAACTTTTCTTCTCTACCGTAAATGTCTTGCGGTACCAACCAATACCACCATCGTGGTAGCCACCGCCTTGCCCTTGATCGCCGCCTTTACGTACGCCTTTCTCAAAAGACCAATCGTGAGGAATATTTAAAGCCGTCCACTTGGAGACGTCTACGGTTTCTTTAGAAAATGACGCATCATCTTCTAAAATAAAACTCCAATGGTTATTAAAGTTTGTTTCTATACGTTGCGCAAAAGAAGATAAGGCTGCAAATACACCAATTGCAACACTTAGATACAGATTGAAAAATTGTTGTTTGTACATTGTCTGTTTTAATTTATGTGATATAAATATGCTTTCCAAAGCGATACCAATGTCGTCTTATAGAATTTTATTTTTTTCTTTGCTTTCTACTTTGATCGTTTTGTAAAAAAGGTCCTTTATCTTTTGGTATTTGAGATTCTAAAAGTGCTTTCATTTTACATTCTACTTTTTTGTACTTTGTATCACCTGATAGGTTCACAAAAGACAGCAAACTGTTTTTATGTTCGTACAATTCTGCATTTAACACTTTCTGCGTCTTCGCATCTCTCCATTCTGTATACCTCCAATTGCCATCTGTTGCGGTACATCCCATAATGTTTTTACCACGAGCATATACACTTGTAGCCACTTTATCCCATTTTTTATTAGGCTTATCTAATAAAGGCATGATGCTCTTACCATCAAATGCTTTGCCTTCTATATTGCAATAGTCTACCAGTGTTGGAAAAATATCGACATTCTCTACCAATGCATTAGATGCTACGCCTGTTTTACGCTTTTCATAGCCTGTCTCTCTACTGATGATTAACGGCACACGCACATCGATCTCTACATTAGAATGCTTACACCAAGCGCCATATTCTCCAATTTTGTACCCATGATCGCTCATAAACACAACCATCGTATTTTTACGCAAATCTAAATCTTCTAACGTTTTCATGACTTTCCCTACTTGGGCATCTATATAACTTATAGAGGCATGATACCCATGAATTAAATCGCGGGTTAAATCATCATCTAAATCGCCTTCTTTAGGAATACCGTGATATACTTTTAATTCCCCCCATTTTGTGAGTGCCAAACGGTAGGCTCCTTCTGGTTTTTTTCTAGAAGGAATTTCAAAATCCTTTTTATTATACAAATCCCAATACTTTTTTGGAGCATTAAAGGGCAAGTGTGGTTTGCTTAAACCTACAATCATTAAAAACTTATCGTCTTTTAATTTTTCTAAGGTTTCTATGGCATATTTAGCAGCACGTCCATCTTTATACGCTTCGTCTGGCACATCTGCATTTTCAAAAGCAGGCCCTTTCAAAGGTTTAACGCCTTCGTCTTTAAGACGCTTAAGCAATGCTTTATTCTCTGGTTTGTTGTAAGTATTGGGTTCTTTTTCAAAATAGGTAGACCAAACCTTTTTATCATCAGAGCTATGGTGGTATACTTTGCCAATGCTCACGGTCTTGTACCCATTTTTCTTAAACAACTGCGGCATAGAGACCACATCTTTATGCACGGATCTTAAAGGCGTAAAAATGCTATAAATTCCTAAATTTTGCGGACGAATTCCTGTTAGGGTACTCATTCGAGAAGGCGCACAAATCGCTTGCTGTACATAAGCTTTTTTAAATAAAACACCTTCTGTCGCTAATTGATCTATGTTTGGTGTTTTGGCAGTGAGACTCCCATAACAGCCTAATTCGGCTCTTAAATCATCTACATAAAAGACCAGTACATTCGGAGCTTTTTTAGAGGCATCTGTTTTTACTTGTTGAGCAGTGGTACAAAACGTACCGATGAATAGAAGTCCTAATACTATGATTTTTTTCATTTGTATGTTCTAAATTAATCTTATTTCACAGCTTTTGGTGATTGCACAACACCTTTACCTTCCTCAAATTCCCAAAAAGGAATGGCTGGTTTGTGTTCTGCAAACACATAATTATATTTTTTGAGATAATAATCTCTCGATTTAAATTCGTCACCTAACTCCCCTAACTTTGCCATTAATGTGTCATCTAATTCCTTTTGAAGGGTTGCAAACTCTGGATTATCTAATAAATTATTCATTTGATAAGGGTCTGCTACGTTATCGAAAAATAAATTTGGACCTTCTGTAGTTTTGCCATAGGTATATTGTTTTGTTCTTATAGCACGGTAAGGTAGTTGTTTGAAATTTGATGCAAAAGGCGCTACATTCATCACCAAGGCTGCTCGATCTGCATTTGGGTTTGGATGTGTTATTAATTGGGTTAAATCGTCACCCTCTATACCTTCAGGAATTTTGATATTGGACAAGCCTAATAAAGACGGTAAGATATCTGGTGTGGTTAAAGGGGCATTGACCACAGCGCCTTTTTGGCTGTCCATACCCGGATATCTTATTAGAAATGGTACACGAATAGATTCATCCCAAGCCATTTGCTTCATCCAAGGTCTCATACCATGTGCCCCCATCATCTCACCATGGTCTGCTGAAAATACAATGATGGTATTATCAGACAGGTTTAGGGTTTCGATTTGTTTTAGCAAACGTCCAATAGCTTCGTCGGTTGCTGTTGCATGTGCATAATACCCTTGTAATTCTTCTCGAGTACGTTTTTCTAATTTTTTGGGGACATTAGGGTTCAATGTTAACGCCTCCTTAGGATACAGATCTTTGTATTTTTGCGGTGCAGAATGGTGTGGAAAATGGGGCGTTGCTATAGACAATACGGCCAAAAAAGGCGCTTCGTCTTTGGCATGCGTCGCCAAATAATTATTGGCATCTTCTACAATGGCAAAAGGCGAATAGGCGTTCCAGTACTGTAGTTCGGGATTGTCATTATCATAATACGGCATTTTATTATAATTATGCGAACATTCTAATGCTTTCCAATAGCTAAATCCTTGGCGTCGTTCTTTGGGAATAAATCCTTGACGCCCATGACCATCCAAGTGCCATTTGCCCCAATAGGCCGTGTTATACCCTTCGGCTTTGTATATCTCCGCCATAGTTACTTCTTCTGAAGGCAAGTATATATCGTTAACAATCATTCCTGTTGTTGTTGGAAATTTTCCTGTAAAAAGCGCGGCTCTATGCGGCGTACATACTGGTAAAACAGACACGGCGTTGGTAAAGTTGACTGCTGTTTTTGCAAAGGCATCTAAATTTGGCGTTTTCACGTCTTTATTTCCGGCATAACCTAAGGCAGAACCCCGCCATTGATCGGTTAAAATATAAACGATATTAGGTTGTCGCACTTCTACGTCCACTTCTACATTTGATGGCGCATTTTTGTGTTTACAGCTAAATAATGCCCCTATGAAGATCATTAAAATTAATTTAGCTATGGTATTACGATTCATTGCATTTTTAGTTTTCATTTGTTTCCTCTAAAACCACTCTTAAGTTTACTTATAATTTAATGGTCTTGGAGATTGCACCTTACCCTGACCTTTATCGAAACTCCACCAATCTATGGCATGTTTTTTTGCATCCAAAACATATCCCCATTTTTTCATATAATAAGTTTTAGGTCTTAGCTCGTCTCCTATGTTTTTAAGTTGTTTTTTTAGTTTTGCGTCCAAAACTGCTTGTATATCCTTAAATTTTGGTTTTCCTAGCAAATTGTTTTGTTGATGAGGATCATTTACATTATCGTAGAACATACTTGGTCCATTTGGAGTAACAGCATACGTATATTGTTTGGTTCTAATCCCTCTGTAAGGTACATCATTTAGGTTAGCTCCAAACGGCGCTACATTCATCACCAGTGCTGCACGGTCTGCATTAGGATCTGGGTTTTTAATTAATGGCGATACATCTTCGCCTTCAATCGTTTCTGGAATCTCTATCCCAGATAAGCCCAAAAGTGATGGCAATATATCTGGTGTCGTTAAAGGGGCATTAACTACAGCGCCTTTGTGTCTTGCAATACCGGGATAACTTATTAAAAAAGGTACACGAATAGACTCATCCCACGCCAATTGTTTTACAAATGGTTTTACGCCATGTGCCCCCATCATCTCTCCATGATCTGACGAAAAAACAATAATAGTGTTTTCTTCTAAATGTTGTACTTTAAGATTATCCAATATCAAGCCTATAGCTTTATCTGTAGCTGTAGCATGCGCGTAATACCCTTGTAATTCTTTGCGACTTCTTTCTTTGAATTTGTCTGCTACATTTGGATTTAAAGTCAATCCTTCTGGTGGATACATATCTTTGTATTTCTTTGGTGCAGATGAATGCGGATAATGCGGTGTTGCAATAGAAATAACGGCTAGAAATGGCTTTTTATCCTTGGCATGTTGAGTTATATATTCATTAGCATCTTTTGCTATAGCAAATGGGGAATATTCACCCCAAGTTTTGATATTTGTATCATCATTATCATAATAGGGCATTTTGGCGTAATTATGTGAGCATTCTAAAGCGCGCCAAAACTCAAATCCTTGTCGTCTTTCTTTAGGAATAAACGTTTTTCTACCATGACCATCTAAATGCCACTTGCCCCAATAAGCTGTGCTATAACCCGCTTCTTTATAAATTTCTGCCATGGTTAATTCTTCTGCTGGCAGGTGTATGTCGTTTAAAAACATTCCTGTCGTTGTGGGGAACCGTCCTGTAAATAAGGCCGCTCTATGTGGTGTACAAACAGGCGTCACAGATACCGTATTTGTAAAATTAACCGCTTGCTTAGCAAAGGCATCTAAATGTGGTGTTTTAACATCTGGGTTTCCGGCATAGCCCAAGGCGGAGCCACGCCATTGATCTGTAAGAATATAAACTACATTTGGTTTTTTCTCTTGAGCCATTGTAGTTTGTGTCACCATAGCGACCTTTTTTTCCTTTTTCTTACAACTAATAGCTAATAAGCTCAGGAGTGCTATGAATAGGGCTTTGTTGATTTTCATGTTGATATTGTAGTTGTTATTCTATATTAAAACGATTTTGACACATTAACTTTTATTCTTACGGACAACGGCGTTGTACTAACCGTTAAAAAAAATAATTACAAGCTCATAATTAGCTTCTCTTTCTACTATATTGACCTGCAATTACATTTTAACTGGTATCATTTTTTTTCAATTCGCTATAAATCTTTTTTGAGTATCCAATGAACCTAAAGTTCGAATGGAATTAAATCACTATATCTGTAAAGCTTTCCATTATTAATACATACGTTCTTATCTATCTACACTCAAATATTCAATTACTGAAGTACATCTACATAAAGAATATTCTATCTCAACACAGAATGTATAGCTTTTGTTAGCCTTACGAAAACGTTTTTTGTTTTTAATAAATTTCGAGACATATACAGTGCAGTACGCCATTAACAATCGTAAAGGTACAGATCTACAGAAGCCTTGAAAAATACTATTACGGCATATAAAACACTTCTTCTAATGGAATTGAAACAGGAGAATTATCTGTATTGACCTCCATTATATCTGACATAAAATCCCACCATTTTTTTACAATCTCCTTACTGGCCAAATCCTGAGAACCACCGTCACCAGCAACCTTTTGAAAAGCAAAAAGTGTATTAGTTTCTTCATCAAAAAAGATGGAATATTCACTCACCCCATTATCTTTCAATAATTTTTTGAGTTCTGGCCAAAGCTCATCATGACGTTTCTTATACGCTTCTTTTTGTCCTTGATTCAACTTCATTTTAAATGCTAATCTCTGCATAATTGTAATTCTTTAGTGTCTTTTTATTCTTTTGGAAATAATCATACCATTCAAAAAATAATTACAGGCTACTAATTAGCTTCTTTTTCTGCTATTTTTTTGCTACAAAATTAAACCGTATCCAAGGCTATGCCTAAATTTTATAGTTCTAATTAATATAAAATAGTTCAAATTATTTTGGACTACAATTACATTTCAACTGGTACTATTTATTTAAAAAACTTATAATCAAATAAATAATTAAATTTTATTTGGCTTCATCAAAAAGTTTGGCTGTTTACAACAACATACTTTTAGAATCTAATTCAGTATTTTCTGAATCCTTACTAGTTATCAAAAATCATTCCTAGTTTCTTTAAAAAACAAAAAAATGATACTTAATCTATGGTCGGTATACTTCCCCACCACGTTTTATTAGGTTCCCAATCTTTTTTTAGCATATCCTTGCGAAGTGCTTCATGTTTTTTGAGTACATTTTGTTTTTTTTCTGCTATAGCTTCTTTCTCTTTTGCTTTGTCATAAAGTGTATCCGGAATAGGATATTTTGCCCCAACCTCTTGGAGCCAATCTATCAGCCTGCCTGACATGTTCTTTGTTCGTTTTGCTTGTTTTATAGCAAGATCTGTATCTTCATGAATATCATTTGCCAGATTATACAACTCGTCATGACCATCTTCCCAATAATGAATAAGTTTCCAATCCCCCTTGCGCATAATAGCTACAGGCCTACCACCTTGATTCCCATAATGAGGATAATGCCAATATAGCGGTCGTTCTTCTAAAGCATCACCTTTTAATACAGGTACAATACTTTTGCCATCCAAATGCGCTTCTGGTTGTAAAGGGACACCTGCTAGATCTAACAATGTTGGAAAAAAATCACTACCAGTGACAGGAGTCCTATTTTTTTGACCATGATGATCCATCCACGGAACACTTATAATATATGGGATTCTGATACCACCTTCCCATTGATACCCCTTACCTCCTTTTAAAGGAAAACAATTAGTTGAATAATTATCACCAGAAACCACCCCCCCATTATCCGAGGTAAAAACTACAATGGTATTCTTATCCAAACCATTTTCTTTTAGGGCGTTCAGCACCGTTCCAACAGCATCATCCATTGTTTCTACCAAACCTGCGTAGACGGGATTATCTTGATATTTTCGCATTGGTAAAAAATATCCATCTTCAAACCCCTTGTCAGCAATCTCCTTGTTGTTTGCTTTTTCCTGATACTTCTTCCATTTTTCTTTACTTGTTTGGATTTGACCATGTACAGCATAAAAAGACAAGTATGCCAAGAAAGGCTTGTCTTTGGATGCCTCCATAAAACGAACAGTTTCTTTTGCTAATCGCATAGAAAGATTCTCTCCCCGCTCATGATTTTTTAATTTGGGATTATTAAAAGGTGCAAAATACCCTCCGGCTGGACTTCCTCGGTGGTACCCACCTTTGTTACTATCAAAACCATGATTTTCTGGATAATGTCCTACGTCTCCAACATGCCACTTTCCTGCAAAAAAAGTGGAATACCCTGCTTTTTTCAAAGCTTTGGGTAAGGTCATCACACTCGTATCCATATGATGTTTATAAGCTGCTGGTAACACTTTGGTATAGCGTTTTTTTGTACGCCAATTGACACCTACAGGAGCTCCTATCCAATCAGTAATCCCATGACGTGCAGTAAATTGCCCTGTCATAAGTGTTGCACGAGAAGGACTACACACTTGAGAACCAGCATATCCATCTGTAAAAACCATTCCCCTGCCAGCAATAGCATCTATATTTGGTGTCTCATAATAGGTACTTCCCATACAACCCAAATCTGAATATCCCAAATCATCAGCTAATATAAAAAGGATATTGGGAGCTGTTGGTTTCTTTACATCATACGTATACACTGCTTTTGTATGACATGCCCCAAAGACAAACAATACACTTATTATACAAACGATTAGCCATTTTTTCATGTATATATTATTGTACCATTTTTTTGGAAATTTCATTAATATAATCCTCTTTCATGACCTCTTATCATTCTTGTGATAAACAAACACATTGAATGTAATCCTTTTGATTTTTTATATCATCAGAATTCATCAATGTGCAGTTGCTTACCTATTTTTGAAGAACTGTCGAGAATTTATAGGTTCCTGATGTTACAGACAATTTGAATTCTGCTCCCTTTTTATACACTAATTTTGCATTGGGACTATCCTTAAAAGCCACACCATTTAGCATCAAATCATCTTCTATTTTACCCGGAATTATAATTTCGGCAGTAGTATTTGCTGGTATGGTAACATCAATAGAAAATATGCCCTTTTCAATTTTCCAAGAAGAAGCAACCGCTCCATAGGTTGTATTTAAAGATGCTGCAGCTGAGGTTAATTTTTCATTTGTTTTTGGAGCAATTCTAATCTTTTTATAACCTGGTTCCAGAGGAGCTATCCCAGCAATACGCTCGTAGATCCATTCGCCTATCGCACCGTATGCATAATGATTAAGACTATTCATCTTCTGCTCATTAAATCCATCTGCTTTGCTATAACTATTCCAACGTTCCCAAATAGTTGTCGCTCCTTGATTGATAGAATAGAACCAAGACGGATATGTTTCATTAAACAATAGTGTATAAATTAAGTCTGTTCTTCCCATATCATCTAATACCTGAGATAAAAGTGGTGTTCCTAAGAAACCTGTTCTTAAATGATTATTGGCTTCACTTAATTTTCTTATTAAGTTTTCTTGTACATTTTTTTTCTTAGCTTCTGGAACCAAATCAAATGCTAGAGGTAATAAATAAGAAGTTTGTGTTTCTGGAACTTCTTTTATTTTTCCAGAAGCATCAAAAAACTTATTATCAAACGCTTTTGCTACAGATTGATATAGCTTCATATAGGTATTATACTCATCTGTTTTACCTAGTACTTTAGCCGTTTGTGCTGTTAGTTTTGCAGAACGCGCAAAAAATGCTGTACCAATTAAATTAAGAGCTGTATCGCCTTTGGTATTTCCATTTTCTGGATACGGCTGTAACCAATCTGCAAAGAAGCCCATCCTGGATATATTATTTTTGGAAGAAGCTTGATGATAAGCTACCCAAGCTTTCATGGTTTCGTAATTTTCTTCTAAAATTGTTGTATCGCCGGTTCTAAAATATATTTTCCAAGGAATAATGGTACATACATCTCCCCAACCTGCACTTACTTTATTATTATTCAAAACATCAGGTACTACCCATGGAATTCCTCCATTATCATATTGGGATTCTCTTACACTTTGTAACCAACTTGCCCAAAATTTATATACATCTGCATTAAAAATAGAAGTTGGTCCGAATACCTGCGCATCTCCGGTCCATCCCATACGCTCATCACGTTGCGGGCAATCGGTTGGTATATCAAAAAAGTTACCACGTAACCCCCAAACAATATTACTTTGTAATTGATTTAATTTTTTGTGAGAGGATGTAAAAGTTCCGTTTTCTCCAAAATCTGAATATTGGACAAGTCCAGTAACCCAATCTTTGGTAGGTTTTTTGGTTGTATCAAAACCACTTAATTCTACATATCTAAATCCATGAAATGTAAATTTTGGCATCCACTCTATAACTCCATCCTTGGATGCTGTATAATAATTGGTAGATGCTGCACTTCTGTAATTTTCTGTGTAAAAAGTCCCATCTGGAGATAACATTTCTGCAAATCTAATTTTGAGTGTTTCCCCTTTTTTCATAGGCACTCTTACCAATGGCACTCCTACCATATTTTGTTTTAGATCAAAGACAACTGTTCCTTCTTTTTCTGTAAGTTCTTTTGTAGTAATTTTAATTTTAGATTTTACTGTGGTATGCCTTTTGGGTTGTAAGCTTATGCTATCAGCAACAGAAAAAGCATTTACAGCTTCCCAATCATTCCCTTTGAAGTTCGTAGTTGTCCAATTTGCCATTTCTAAATTAGCATCATACGTTTCTCCATCATAAATTTCAGAAAGCCTAATAGGTCCTTTTGTAGTTCCTTTCCAACTTTTATCAGAGACAATCACTTGTTTGGCACCATCATCTGTGACAATCTCTAATTGACATATAATTTTTGGAGTCTCTGTATCACTCCAAAACGATTTCATCCAACCTAATCTACCCGAATGCCAACCTGCAGCTAGTTCTACGCCAATCGTATTTTTTCCAGATGCAATAAAATCACTTACATCATAAGTAATAGTTTCTATGCGTTTCTTGTAAGGTGTATATCCTGGAGGCATAACATCATCGCTCACGTCTTTTCCATTTATAGCTACATCAAAAACCCCCTTGGCCGTAATATATAATCTTGCAGAAGTCACTTTTTTGGATAATTCAAAATCCTTTCTTAAGTACTGAGGCCTGTGTATGACATTATCTTGGCTCCCCATCACTTTTTCTTTTTTAGTATCTAAACCAATCCACTTTGCTTTCCAATCATCATTAGATAATAAACCTAATTCAAAATTGCTCGTATCACTCCAATTAGACCCTACATCCTCTTGGTTCCAATATTTTACTTGCCAATATACTTTTTGACGTGATTTCAGCTCTTTCCCTTTATAATTAATCCATGCTGATTGACTTGTTTGCTGTTTTTGCGAGTCCCATAAGTCTGGACTATCCGGTAACAAATCTGGATTACTAGCGACTACAATTTGGTAAGCTGATTGGCCTTTTACTTCATCCAAAAAGGGTAATTGCCAAGAAAAAGTAGGTGTTGCATCATAAAATCCTAGTGGATTTTTAAATCCTTCTGAAATGGTCAAATTTTTGGGTTCTTCCAAAATCTGCGGCTCTTTACATGATATCTGACTTAGTAAAGTAAAACAACCAATGGCTAGAAAAAGGTATTTAATCATGATTTTATTAAGCATTTATTTAAAATTTAGATTCGAATTTATAGGTTCCTGAGTTTACCAAAAATACTAACGGCACTTTGCTATCACTCTGTAATTTTATATCAGAAGTCTCTTTGAAAGGTCTTCCGTTTATCAATAATCCTGTCATTTTTTTGTAGGGCATATGGATTTCTGCCGATGTATTAGGAGGGACTACAACATCAAGCCGAAATGTAGTGTTCTCAAGCTCCCATGATGATGACACTTTGCCAAAAGGTGTGTTCAAAGAAGCTGATGCTGAAGTCAATAAAGAATTAGGTTGTGGTGCAATTCTAATCTTTTTATAACCTGCTTGCAATGGAGCGATTCCTGCGATACGCTCATACATCCATTGCCCTATAGCTCCATAGGCATAATGATTCAAACTATTCATGCTCTGAGGATTAAACCCCTCTTCTTTACTAAAACTATTCCAACGCTCCCACATAGTCGTAGCACCCTGGTTTATGGAATAGAACCAAGATGGATAAGTTTCTTTGAATAGAATTTTATACATTAGGTCTATTTCTCCCATAGCATCCAAGACCTTTGGTAAAATAGGAGTTCCTAGGAATCCTGTACCAAGGTGATAATCTGCTTTCTTAATTACTTCCAATAAATGTTTTTGCGCTTTTATTTTATTTTCTGGTGATAATAGATCAAAATGAATGGCCAATAAATAACTTGTTTGTGTTTCTACCGTTCCCACAAATCTTGCATTGTCATCAAAAAAAGTTTTTTCGAAAACACTTGCTACCGCTCTGTATAAGTCTTTATACTTTTTCTCTTCTTCATTTTTACCTAAAACAGCTGCAATTTTGGAGACTAAATGTGCAGAATGTGCAAAAAAAGCAGTGTGGATTAGATCTTTTGGGGTATCTCCTCTATTAGCTTTTTTTAGAGTTTTAGAAGGATACGGTTGCAACCAATCTCCAAAGGAATGCATCTTTGGCTGATAGGCTTGTTTTTTAACTTTAGACTGATAATAGCCTACCCATTTTTTTGCTGATTCGTAACTTTCTTCCAGTACTGTAATATCTCCAGTTGCTTTATAAATATCCCAAGGAATACTAACACTAGCATCTCCCCAACCAGAACTACCATTCTTATTCTGAATCACATCTGGTACGATATAAGGTACTAAACCATTTTTATGTTCAGATTGATTTTCTCTTAAACTCTGTAACCAAGCCGTCCAAAAAGCATGTGTATTATAATTAAATAAGGCTGTAGGCGCAATGACTTGCGCATCTCCTGTCCACCCTAAACGCTCATCACGTTGCGGACAGTCCGTAGGTATATCAAAAAAGTTATCCCGTAACCCCCAAGTAATATTACTTTGCAATTGATTTAATTTATCATGCGAGGACGTAAATGTTCCGTTTTTATCGAAATCAGAATGTTGTGCTATAGCTTGTACCCAAGTCACCTCTGGTTTTGCATTTGGATCATATCCGCTTACTTCTATATACTGAAAGCCATGGAAAGTAAATTTTGGTGCATATTCTATAACGCCATCTTTTGCTGCAATATAGTAATCGGTAGATTTTGCAGATCTGTAATTTTTAGTATAAAATGTATTGTCTTTTAATAACATTTCAGAAAAACGAATTTTCAAAGTATCGCCTTTTTTCATAGGCACCTTTACTTTAGGAATACCTACAATATTTTGTTTTACATTAAAAACGGCCGAGTTTCCTTTTACAGAAACAATTTCTACGTCTTTTATAACAGTTTGATTTTTTACTGTATGATGTCTTTTAGGTGCTAATTTAACAGTCTTGGATATTTCTTCAGTTTCTACAACCTGCCATGCATTTGCATTAAAAGTACTGGTTGTCCAGTTAGGAATTTCTAAATTTGCATCATAAGTTTCTCCATCATAAACTCCTGCTAAACGCAATGGTCCGTTAATTGTTCCTTTCCAACTTTCATCAGACACTACTATTTTTTTACTTCCATTTTTTAAGATAATTTCTAGTTGGCATAGTATTTTTGGTGATGCAAAGTTTTCGTAAAGTGCTTTTCCTCTACTAATCCTCCCTGAATGCCACCCAGAAGCCAATTCAACAGCTACAATATTCTCTCCTTTTTCTAAAAGTGTAGTAACATCATAAGTAAGAGTTTCTATACGATGATTATAGGGTGTCCATCCCGGAGTCATGACATCATCACTTACATCTTTTCCGTTTAAATGCACATCAAAAACTCCTTTTGCGGTTATATAAAGGCGTGCAGATTCTATAGGTGTACCTACGTTAAATTGCTTACGCAGATACTGTGGTCTATGCATTAAAAAGTCTCTAACACCTTTTATACTATCTTTTGCCGTATCTAATCCAATCCATTGCCCCTTCCAATCACTATTAGAAAGTAAACCTAATTCAAAA
Source organism: uncultured Aquimarina sp. (assembly GCA_947492105.1). Taxonomy (GTDB): domain Bacteria; phylum Bacteroidota; class Bacteroidia; order Flavobacteriales; family Flavobacteriaceae; genus Aquimarina. The sequence continues at coordinate 104,764 of CANLMN010000006.1, forward strand.
GTATGTACGGCGCTCCATACTGATTTCTTCTTATTCTGATCCCAATATCTTACTTGCCAATATCCTTTTTGTCGAGATTCTAATGGCTTTCCCTTATACTTTAACCATGTAGATTGATTTGATATCTGCTTGTTAGAGTCCCACAAATCCGCATTATTGGGTAATAATTTTGGGGTACTCGCTACGACTATTTGATATGCCGTTTGAGACTTTACTTTTTTTGAAACTGGTAAATTCCACGAAAATGTTGGTTCTGGATTATAAAAACCAATTGGATTGACAAAACCTTCAGAAATCCTCAATGAATTTGGCTGTCCTATGATGGTATTTTGATAACAAGAACTAACTAACAAAAAGGCAATAGAAAAGAAAATGATTAAACAACTAGGCTTTAACTTCATCAAGATTTCGTATTAGTACATTTGAATAGTTCTTGTTTTTTCAAACAAGCGATTTAGAGAAACAGCTTAGGTTTTCGATTGCTATAAAAAGGTTCTTTTTACTCAATTTTGTCTTTTTCTTAGCTCGCAGCACTGCTATAAGGAGCAAAAAAAACTTCCATTGATAAAAAACACTTATTCTTTACCAGAATCAAAAAAGACTAAACCACTTCGGATTTTGAAAAGCAATATCTTACTTTTTATAAAATAAACTATCCTGAACTGTCTCGTATTTTATGTTTTTTCTTACATAAAATATTATGCATTACAAATCCGCTCTGATTAGCGGTATTTTAGCATACAAACAGTATCAAACATTTTTTTGCCTCTATAAAAAATAAAAACGAGCGGATATTAAAAAAGACCGTCCAAATACTTTATTCGGACGGTCTTCTGGTATACTGAAAATTATATTATTATCTAATAACTAGTTTTTTATGAAACACCTTGTTATTCTGATTCACGACTTTTACAAAATAAACACCAGTATTAAATTCACCATTATTATCTATTTGAAGACGTTCTTGATTGGTGGAGCTACTATAAACTACCTTTCCTACGACATCATGTATCATAACATCCACTTTTCCTAACTTATTTAAAGCTATGGTAAAATTTGTTTTTGCCGGATTTGGATAGATTTTTACTGTATTTTCCACTAATTCATTCGTATTAATACTCAGAGCGTTTGATATTAACTCTGCACTCCATTTGCTTCTATCATCTTCTAAAGAAGAATATATGACATTGTCATTTTCATCATTATATAAAAAGCGGTTCACTCCATTCTTGGCTTGAAAACGATATGTATTATCTTCTTCTATATAAATAACCGTCCACTGCTTATCAGCATCCGTAGTTGGAGCATTTTTTCCTGTATTAATGACTGTTCCTACTGGGGTACCTGCTGCTCTTAACACACCTTTATCCGTTCTACTATCTATATTATAAAAACTTCCGGACCTCACAAAACTCCATTCTTTATCAAGCCCTTTTCCTGATGCACTTGTAATGACTTTATCATTTTCTGAATCCATGTATCTTCCTGTACCCACATTCTTCAATCTATAAAAATCACCTGTTAGATCTGTTTTTTCTCTTACTGTTACATTTACCGTTACTTGTTTTGAAGAAATAACTTCATCTGCGCTATTATAGGCAACAGCCTCGATCACAAAATTCCCGCCTTCTTCTGGTATCCAATTTACTGCATACGGAGCTGTTGTAGCTTCTTGATACAACACTCCATTTACATTAAAATCAACTTTGGTAATTGATCCGTCATTAAAAAAAGCATTTGCACGAAACTCCACTTCATCTCCAGTTCTGAACTTCTGTCCTTTTGTGGGTGACAGTAAAGCTACATGAAAAGGTGCTAGTTCCGAATCTATATCCAAATCGATTGTTTGTAAATAAGTAGGTTGCGCACTTCCTGTTTTTCTTTCCATCAGGTAGTAATACAGTTTACCATCTGCTATATGCACTCTTCCGTGATTAAAACGTTTTCCGCTTGTCGCTTCATAAACTCTAACAAAATTATTTGTCCCTCCTTTTGCTCTTTCTACAAAAACTCTTTGGTTTTTGAGACCGATAATAAAAATATCACCTCCTGAGGTATATAAAGTTGAAGCTCCTACAAAATCTGTAGTTGTTATAAACTCCTTTGTCACGTCCCCTCCTTTTCTATAGGTATGGATATTCTTCGTCTCATTAAATTCCTTATCCTGAACCTGACTAATTATATGTTCATCTCCATTAGCTGTTACAATCCAGTCAAAACCTCCAGTAATCTTCACTTTATCTTTGGCTGTTGATTTCACCAATTCTCCCGGTTCAAATATTTTAACACTTTCCGCTTTAACTATAGGCAAGGTTAAATCTTCTCCTTTATGATTTTTCCAACCATCAGCACCACTTTGACTATCTGAGTAAGCATAATATACCCCATTTTGATATTCATATTGATCCTCATGATTATCCAATCGTCTCTGAAAAGCTATTCTAATTTTTCCATTTGCATATTTAATATCCCCATACAATCCCCAATCATGTGTCTCTCCTTTAGTAGATGCATCGAGTGTATTTATATGTGTAAAATCGGTCCAAGTTGAGGTACTTGCCACATATTTAGAAAATTTATATGCTCCATTAATATTTCCACCTTGACGCATGTACATGAAGAGATCCCCAGAGTCATTAAGGAAAAACGTTGGATAGGTCATATCTGCAAAGCTATCATGATCCTCTACCCCGTTTAGACTAAGATGTGTATAATCATTATCTGATGGATCTTTGACAAATTTATCCAATGTAAATTCTTCGTCTGCTATAGAAGCTACATTTTTTTCGGAGTACGCATATCTAAAATAATCATTAGCAAAAGCACGTCCATGTCCAAACTTATCATAGGAATGCATATCGTATAACAAATGAATAGAACCATCCAAAGGACTAACACCCACAGCAATCGTATTATGGGACTCTCCTATCCACCATTTATTCAAAAAACCAGTATGACGATGTGGAAATTCTATTGTTGCCTTTGTACCTGTCACGGTATTATATCTCGTAAGCATCATATGCCTATCTGATTTGTCACCTCGATACCAAGTCATGAACACGAATTCTTTGTATGTTTTTATACAATCTCCATGTGGACTAATTATCCTCCCATAACGATGTGCGTATGGAGCATTATCTCCATTATTTGTAACCTCTGCACTATTAACTTTATCTCCATCAAAAAACAATGCTTTATCAGAAATTTGAACTTCGCTCTCTAACTTAACCTGCCCAATTAAGTTACTATTTATCCCTAAAAATAAGCATAAAACTATAGCGGTCTGTATATACCGTATTTTAGAAATTTTGTTGGTGTTTTTTTTTCTCATTTTCTTTTTTCTATTTTTTGTTTTTTTAAAACTTACTCCACATTGCATCGGACATACCAACGTATGAACCCTCAAAATCTACAAACAAATAATTATTAAGTTTTTATAAAGTACTACAGACCACCATACCCTATTCATTGTAATAAAGAAACTACAACGTTTGCGTTATTGAACATCATTATGACATTCTATAAATCATGCGGGGTAAGAAATATGTAAATTTTTCTAAAAAGGAATTATAGAATCAAGGATCAAATATTGATCGTTTTTTCTACTTTTCCTTTTTAGAATTTTATAAAAAATTTGTCAATAAATTTATATCAAATAATTTCATTAATTAATAACCAACTTACTGTAATAGACTCTATCTGTCCTTTCGGTAACTTTTATGAGATAAATACCTGATCCAAAACCTTGATCTACTTGAATAGCACCCTCAGTTGTTGATTTTGTATACACCGTATTTCCCAAAATATCATAGATAGCAACATCTACCTTTTTCAATCCATTTAACACTATGGTAAACCTATCATTCGTAGGATTAGGATAAACTTTGACAGATTTTGAATCAAAATCTTGGTTATTTACGCTAAGCACCTCAAGACCTAGGTCTATAACTTGTAAGTAAATAGGTTGTGCATCACCCGACTTATCCTCCATTAAATAATAATAAAGCTTACCATTGGCAATATGTACTTTACCATGATTAAAACGTTTACCGTTTTTAGCCTCATAGATTCTTTTAAAATTATTAGTTCCACCTTCGGTCTTTTCTACAAAAACGCGACCATTGGATGTCAAACCTATAATATAAATATCATTACCATAAGTATATATTGATGAAGCTCCTGAGAATTTAGTCGTAGTTATAAAGTTATCATTACTATTTCCTGTATTTTTTTTGTAGGAATGAATATTTTTTGTGACCTTATTTTCGTTATCTCTTACTTTACTGATAATATGTACATCACCCCTATCTGTTACTGTCCAATCAAAACTTCCAGTAATATAGACTTTATCCTTAGCTTTAGTTTTGACTAAATCACCTGGTTCTGTAACTTTTATCTTATCTGCATCGATTAATGGTAATGAAAATGCTTTTCCCTTATGATCCTTCCAGTTTTTAATTCCGTTTTGATCGTCAGAATATGCGTAGTATATTCCGTTTTGGTACTCATATTTATCATTTTTATTAGAAGATCTTCGCTGAAAACCAATTCTAATTTTTCCATTTACATATTTTAAATCCCCGTACAATCCCCAATTGTAAGGTTCTCCTTTAGATTTGGCACCTAACATATTAAAATGCGTGAAATCTGACCAAGAGGACGACTTTGCAGAATATTTAGAAAATTTGTATGCACCATTATTATTACCACCCTCACGCATATACATGAAAAGATCTCCCAAATCATTCAAGAAAAACTGCGGGTATGTTAGTGCTGAGAACACCTTGTAATTTTCTTTTCCATTCAATCCCAAATGTTTATAATCATTATCTGATTTATCCTTTATAAATTGACTCAATGTAAATTCCTTGTCCGGTACCGAAGCTGCATTTTCTTTGGAATAAGTATATCGAAAATAGTCCTTACTCAAGCTACCATCAGAAGGTCTTGCTCTACTATAAGCATGCATATCATAGAGCAAATGGATTGTCCCATTTATAGGACTAATCCCGACAGCTATTGTATTGTGAGACTCCCCTATCCACCATTTATTTTGATATCCATTATGACGATGAGGGAACTCAATTGTTTTCTGAGAACCTGTCAAAGTATTAAATCGTGTTAGCATTACATGTCTATTTTCTTTACCTCCCGCATACCAAGTCATAAACACATATTCCTTGTAGGTCTTAATACAATCGCCGTGTGGTGTTATAACTTTTCCGAAAAAATAATCGTAATCCGAACCGGTATTAGGAGCTCCTGATTTGACCTTGGAACCATCAAAAAATAAGGCTGAATTAGAGATTTTGATCTCATTCTCTAATCGAACTTGAGCACTAATGTTCAAAAAAAAACTTAAAAAAAGATAAAAGCTTAAAGCAAATTTTGTCTTATTGAGTCGTGTGTGTGTTTTAAAATTATTCTCTTTCATTGGGTTGGTTAAAGATAATTCTTTAATAAAAACGCTTAAAGAATCATAGAGGGTTAATTATTATTTAAAAATAACAAAATAACCACAATAAAACCATCCTGAACTATCCTGTAACGTTTTCGCTAATAAAATCAAAAATACTGAATACCAAGTAATTAGATCATTTTAAGTATATAAAAATTTAACATTAAGCACTCTATAATCCCATTGCTATACACACGTTTTTTGGCAAAGACAATGAATTACGTAAAACAACCCTAAGTACGTTTCCTAAACCTATCAAACAATTGATTAGCCACATCGGATTGTTAACATTTTTTTAACATGTTTAAATTTCATTGACAAAAAAAAATAGAGTAATTTTCCAATAAAAATGTTATAATTATTCATTTTCGTCAAGAATAATATTAAAATTTAGTTAAATCTAAAAAATATTAATAATTATTATAAGAATGTCTTTTATTTTTTTATTGTCTGTACAGAAATATCTTTTGTTTAGGAAAAATGATCCACATAGGGGTACCAATTTTTTAAACGGACTTGCCTCTTATTGTAAGAGTTTCATAAATCACGGATAATTTTGATAGAATAGCTTCTGTATTATTTGAAATTAAATGAAGAAATTATAAAGAAAAGAAACTGCTTCTCTTTTATTACCAAAAAATCAGAAATCAACCAACCTGCAAAGATTCATGATAGCATGTAGTCAAAATTACATGTACTATAAAAGTAGTCTTAGTTCCAGTATTTATCCAGTATAATCAAAACAGCTAAGAAACATTTAGGTTTCTAAAAAATGCATGAATTAAATCAAAATGGCTTTTTTGTTTATAAATAGGCCATTATTAAGAATTTGTACACTAACTAACATCACTTATGACCACAAAGACAAAACACTACCTAAAAGAGCTCTATGAGTTTCTGCATAAAAACAACTGCTCATTGGCTTACTACAAATAAAATTCTCTTCAAACTAAAAACACATTCTATGCTTATTTAACAACAAAAAACACTTTGTACAAAACACCAAACTAAGTAACACTATTCATCAACTCCAGATTTCTAACGCTCCAATCATTATATAATTGGATAAGGCTGATATTGGACAAAAACAAAACTATATGTAACAAACGAAGTAGCCCTATGACCTACAACTAAAACGTTATAGTTGCAAATCATGATTCTAATTGAGAAAATAAAGCTATATCACTAATCTCTTAAATTAACACGAAAGTAAAACGTATCAACCAAAACTAACAAAACATGTCACAAACTAAACGAAAAAAAAAATCTAAAAAGCGTCTCATAGTCATGAGAAAACAATCGCTTTTACCACTATTACTATGTATGCTTCTTTCCTTATCCGCTTCTGCACAAGGGATAATCATTACAGGCCAAGTAACATCAACCGATGGCCAAGGGTTACCTGGAGCTAATGTTGTACAAAAAGGTACTGTTAATGGAACTGTTACTGATTTTGATGGAAATTATACCATTACACTTGTTAATGACAAAGAAGCTATCCTATTATTCTCCTATATTGGATTCCAATCCAAAGAACAAAAAGTAGGAGGAACAAATCAAATTGACGTATCATTAATCGAAGACTCAGAAGCACTTTCTGATGTAGTAGTCATTGGGTATGCGGCTATTGATCGTAAAAACATACTTGGTGCTGTATCATCCATAAAGCAAGATGAAATTACACAAGTTACACCCGTAAGTGCATTTGATGCAATTCAGGGTCGATTATCCGGTGTACAAATTGCTACAGATGGAGCACCTGGATCAGGTTCTCAAATTACTATTCGTGGGTTATCTACATTCAATGCAGGTACTGGACCATTATATGTAGTAGACGGTCAACAATTAGACAATATTGATAACTTGGATCCAGATTCCATTGCTGATATCCAAGTATTGAAAGATGCTGCAACAGCAGCCATCTATGGCTCTAGGTCTGCAAATGGTGTAATTGTAATAACGACAAAAAGTGGACAAGAAGGAAAAGCCAAAATCGACGTCTCCCATGCTACAACTTATAGTTTTGTTAGTCGTAAACTACCACTGGCTAACTCAAAAGAACGCTTGTTTTATGAACTAAATAGTAGAAAATTAGGTGATCAAGATCCTAACAAAGTTGAATTTCTGAGAGATTCTCTCAGCTTATTAACACAAAACTCTTTTGACTTGCAGGATTTGCTAACGAGACCTGCAGTACGAAGCCAAGTAAACATTGCAATAAGTGGTGGAAATCAAATTGCTAAGGTATATTGGAACAGTGGATTTTTGGAAGAAAAAGGATTGGTACTCAATAGTGGCTACAAAAGAATAAATACGCAGATCAATGCTAATGTAAATTTGAACAGTAAATTGACTGCCGCTACCCGATTACAAGGTTCTTTTGAAGATCAAAAAGGATTATCAGAAAATGGTGTATTTCTTCAAATGTCACAGCGTGTTCCGTATTTTCCTATTTTTGAACCAGATGGAAGTCTCACTCCTACATTATTCGGAAGAGCTAATCCAATAGCACAAGCACTAGAACGAACATTGGATGATCGTAATTTTAGAGCACGGTCTTTTAGTGACCTCAAATACAAAATATTACCTTCGTTAGCCTTCAAAACCTCATTTGGTGTTAATTTTAGACTACAAAAACGAAACGAATTTGCTCCAACAATATTACAAAACAGAACAAACCAATTGGGAACTGGTCGTGAAAGAAACACACTATCCTATGATTTCTTGTATGAAAACGTATTGACTTACAAGGAGAAATTCGGAGAACATACGCTTAATGCTATTGTTGGTACATCATTACAAAAATGGAGAACTGAACGTACAGAGCTTGGTTCAAGAAACTTCTTAAATGATGTTGTAGAGACATTTAATAATGTAGAAGAATTCAGGTTAGATCAAACAGAAACTTTTTTTACGGCACACTCTCTATACTCTTTGTTTGGTCAGTTGTCATACGATTATAAAGGAAAATACCTTCTAGGAGGTACAATTCGTAGAGATGGTTCCTCTAGATTCGGAGATGAAAATGTATTTGGTAATTTTCCTTCTGTATCCGCAGGTTGGAGAATCAGTTCTGAAAGTTTTGTCAGTGACAATATTCCTGCTATTAATAATCTAATGCTACGTGCAAGTTATGGTCTGACAGGAAATCAAGAAATTGAGGACTTTTTATCAGAACGTTTATATGAGCCTGGAGCATTTTATGGAGGTGTAAACGGGATCCGACCGATTCAATTTGGGAACAAAGGAATCAAATGGGAAACCACTACGTCTACAAATTTAGGAATCAATTTAGGCCTTTTTGACAATCGCCTAACAGCTGCCATAGATGTGTACAAAAAAGAAACAGAAGATCTATTGTACGAAGTAAATATAGCCCCAGAATCAGGTTTTGATGAAGCTATCAAAAACTTGGGACGTGTAGAGAATAAAGGAATTGATTTAGAAATTGGTGGTACTCCTATAAAAACGGCAAACTTTGCATGGAATTCTAATTTGAACCTTTCATTCACAAAAAATGAGGTTATAGAGGTAGAAAATGATAGGTTTATTGCCGCAGATCATTACCTAATCGAAGAAGGACAACCAATTGGAAACTTTTATGGACTCAAAAACCTAGGAATTTTCCAGTACGATGAATCCAATGCCTTTGATGATAGTGGAGTACAATTAACACCAGTTATAGATGGCACTACTCAATTACCAATAGCTGGACAATATACCAGAAATGGACAACCTTATACGGGGACTATAAATCAATTGAAATTTGGAAACACTGTCTTATTGGGCGGAGATATTATCTGGGATGATGTCAATAAAGATTTTCAGATTGAAGCTGAAAAAGATAGACAGGTAATTGGAAATGGCTTACCTACTGTTTTTGGAGGTTTCTTTAATGAATTTAAGTATAAAAATTTTAGTGTTTCTTTCTTATTTGATTATACATTCGGACATGATATCTGGGCAGAATATAATCAAAAGAGAGATGATGGAAACTCTGGAAATGAAACTCCTTCGCCAATAAGAATTAAAGGCGCCTGGTCGACACCAGGGCAAATTGCAAAATATCCTATATTAGAAAGAATAAGGTCTCAAAATAAGGGGTTCAACACAGGTAATGCAAATAACCCTTTACCACAATCAGCGTATATTGAAGATGGAGACTTTATCAAACTCAGAAACGTACGATTCAATTATAGATTATCACCTGACTTGCTTGACAAAATCACTTGGTTAAAATCATTTTCCATGAATCTATCAATAAATAATTTGGCGACATGGACGAAATACACAGGATTCAATCCCGAACTACGATCTAGGGAAAATCTAGAACCAGGACGTGATAATCTACGTTATCCCAATAAAACACAAATTATTCTGGGTTTAAGAGCTGGATTATAAAAAAGCTAATTTTTTTTAAAACTTTTAATTATTAAAAAATGAAAAATATACTTAATAAAATACTTATTACGGGAACTATTGCACTTGCAGGTTTTTGTGTAAGCTGTGATGACTCCTTGGACATTAGTCCCGAAAGTCAATCTACAGTAGATAGTTTTTGGTTAACAAATAGAGATGCATCAAGTGGTGTCGCAGCAATATATGACGCCATGCAAAAGTACTACGGATCCAAGTACTTTCATAAAGGAGAATTTAGAGCAGATAATTACATTACCGCTGGTGGCAGTGCCAATACGGTGTTAGTTGAACTATCTAATAACACTATTTCTGCAGGGAATTCTACTCTTCTTGACTGGACAAATCTATATTTAATGATCCAGAGAGCTAATTTGGCAATCAATAACATTCCTAGCATTCCTGATTTCAACACAGACTTATTGGGTGAAGCCTATATGCTGAGAGCCTTTGGATACTTTGATGCTATTAGAACTTGGGGTGATGTACCTTTATTTTTGGAAATTCCGACAGATCTTAATAAGATACAACGCCCAAGAACGGATCAAAATATTATTCTCAATGAAGTGATACTTCCGGATTTAATTAATGCAGAAAAATTTCTTTCAAACGTAGCTAATCCAACCCGTTTTTCTTTGACTAGTTTGTGGTGCTTACAAGCAGAAGTTTTTATGTGGACCAAAGATTATAGCAATGCAAAAATAGCACTTAACAAAATTGTTAATTCCAATAAATTTAGTCTAGCAACAGATCGAGAAACATGGGTCAAAATGTTCCTAAGTGATAATGAAATCGAGCCAGATAGAACCAAAAGACAGCTTGGTCCTGAACTTATTTTTTCTTTAGACTATAATCTGGAAGAAGATAGAGATTCTCCTGGTGTTTATTCTTTGTTTTTTGCAGGTCTGCCCACTTTTTTCATATCACCAGAGCTAGAAAACAAATGGATAGAACTTTTTCCAACAGATGAAGAAGGATGGATTGCAAAATATCCGAATTTTACTCCATTGACTACAGATGATGCTGGAGCACCAATTTATGGCGATTGGAGATATTTTGAAAGTAGAGAAGAAGGCAAAACTATAGGCGATGCGCGAGTAGCCAAATACACCAAATCTAATCGAAGAAATGATGAGAGTAAGGTAACTATGTACCGATATGCTGATGTACTGCTCATGCTAGCCGAAATAGAAAATATGGAAAGTAATACAGAGGCAGCCGTGGCCTTGGTAAATCAAATTCGAGTTGCTCGACAATTACCTACTGTAGAAGCTAGTAATTTTGCCTCTAAGGATGAATTGGAAGATTTTATTCTTTTTGAAAGAAGAATAGAACTATTTGCAGAAGGAAAAAGATGGTGGGATCTCAGAAGAACCGAAAAAGCCATTGAAGTATTAGGACCAATAAATGATATGACGGCAGAACGACTAGTATACCCAATATTCTTTGGACATATTGACACAAACCCTCTACTCAAACAAAATAAAGGATACTAAAAACCACTAAAATAATCATGATGAAATATTTAAATATACTACGTAGAAAAATTATCTTCAGTATTATTACTGTGGGTACATTAACAAGTTGTGAATTAGAAATTCAAGAATCCTATAATTTCCAACCAGAAACAGTGGATATTGCAACATTTGAAAACCAAACAGCTTGGGAGTGGATTCAGACTCAACAAGGATTAACAGAGGGTTCAGCTAAATTTTCTAACAATAAATTCAATTATTTAGTCAAAGCTATAGAAGTCACAGGAACTCAGGAAATATATGAAACTGGAACCGCAAACAAGACCTTTTTCCTCCTCAATAATAGTGCATTTACAGACAGTAATAATGGAATTTTCAAAAATGTTATATTGAATAACTTTAAAATAATTGATGATAATGGTACTCCAGATAATAAGGATGATGATTTCTCCAAACCTGTAGATGAAGTGTTTAAAAATGTTGATGTCGAAGAATTAAGAGATTTATTGAGCTATCAAGTTCTGAACAATAATTATGTAGATCAATTAGAGGCCTTACCTGTAGCTCTCAAGGTTTCTCCTTTTCAAACATTGCGTCCTGGAGACAAAGGCATTATACACCTCCGAAGAACTTTTAGATATCGAATAGAAGGAAGTATTGACACCAATTTTACCAGAAATAGTTTTGTTAGACCTAATAGTCACAATTATGCATTCAAAAATGGAATTGGCCACCTTATGAACATCCGATTTTATAAATAGTATTACCATATTTTATACTTTTCAGAATTCATTTATTTCTAGGATTTTTGTCAATATAATCACATGTATATTAGTCTATCGAATGCGATTATTCAATTATATATTGAACTAAAGAGGCTTTCTCAAATCGCAGTTCTTTTTCTAGAAATTATTACAAAAAAATGCCTCTTGTGAAGAGGCATTTTTTTATTATTACGATTTAAAAAATAATTACAGGCTCATAATTAGGGTCTTCTTCTACTCTTCTTTTACTCTTCTTTTACTACAATACCATTTATCCTTTGAATTTACTGGGATAAAATTTTCTTTTTTCGCCTCAGCTTCAGCATAAAAATAAACCATAACTACGGCTATACTTGATGTTTCTACTGAAGCTGAAACAAAAAAATCTTAATTTTTCTTTCCGGTAAATTCAAACAACAAATGGTATAAAATTAAACTATAACCACAGCTATGTTTAAATTTCGTAGTTCCAATTAACGAAAAATAGTTCAATTATTTTGGACTATAATTATATTTGGATGGGCATTAGAACAAAGTGCTTGAATGGTAGTACTTACTAAATGGCACTCTTTGTAGGATAATGTCATTACAATACGATGAAGTAGTATAATGCTTACAAAAAATCCATAAACTACTATTTTTTAATAATTTTTGACTTATCCGTAATTCCCTTTACATCCAACTTAGGATCTCCATAAACATATACTTTACTAGTACCATGTGCATACAATTCTAGACTCTTCCTAGCACGCACATGCACATCAGCTGAGTTTGAAGCATAAAGCAATGCAGAACTCGTTTTCATCTTCTTTGCCTCTAATTCAGTTTTGTCACTGGCATTATAATCTACGTAATCCGAATCTCCACTGAGTGCTAATTGTGCTGATTTGGTAAGAGTAACTTTTGTTATATCCGAATTTATAGATGCTTGTACATCGGTCCTATCATTCATAACAATAGTTGTCTTTTTTGATTTTATCTTTAGTTTTCCTCCTGCATTGTATTGCAATTTTACAACAACATCATCAGCCTGAACACCTAAATCAAAACGACTCGAATTATCAGCATTTAAATGTAGCTTTTCACTAAACAACCATCCTTTTCCTTTGATTTCTGCATCATTTTTTAATGTAATTTGTTCAATTCCATTAACAGTTAATTCTATTTCTAATTTTTTACTTTTTACAATTCTATTCGTCGTGTATATTTTTAGAATACTATCAGTCACATTGAACTTAATAACATCCATTAAATTATCATCTGTTTTTATACTATAACCTGACTCAGATCCTTGAACAATCATCACCTTTAGGGCATCATCAATCTCTAGAATATTAAAATACTCATTAATTGATTTTGACATCTCAGTAACAACCTTACTCCCCTTTATTTTCGGCTTTTCTTGAGCCGATAGAGATGTTACAATACCTACTATTAGTAAAAAAATAATTTTTTTCATGCTTTATTTGATTAAATTAACACCATTATCGGGTTACTATTGATTAAGACACATACTAATTAAAAAAGTCACATTTTTTTTCAAAAAACACAAAAAAATGAAACCTTATACATTACAAATTACTATTAAACAACAGGATAAAAAAAAAACATCTAGTTGATTACAATTTTTATTTTAAAAAAAACACCAATTCACTGTTCTAGATCGTCAAAATAGTCTCAAAACATCGCTATTCTTATATATCCATAACGCTCATTACTTCTAACAAAAAACGTTGTCAAATTTGATACCACAGGCCATTACTCGATATTTACAATACCTTGTACTACAAGACATCACCAAACCAAGATTAATTTTAGGCACTTTTTGGTGAACATAGAAAGTTAAGAAATGTCGTCCTTTGATATCATCATAAACTTAGCTACTTCATAACAGTAATAGTACTTTCAGAACTTGTTTTTATTGGAATAATCATTTTTCCGGTACTTGTTTCTAATGTAACACAAAGATTATCCACAGCTAATACAGTTCCTTCTACCTCGTTGATTTTTATCCGATCCCCTACCTCAAAATTTTTACGCATATAAAATGTTCTAAGAAGATCGGCAACAATCATCCATGATCCTAGACCCAAGCCAATAGAAATCGCCAATAAAAATGCTCCTAAAATGATAGTTACATTATTGGTAATCACAGTAGTATCTATCCCAGCTTGATTTAGCGCTGTAATGGTAATAATTATCGCAATAATATAAAACACTAAAGAACTTATTATTTTGGCCCCATTAAGATTAAAGGATTTATACAGTCCATGAATAGCATTTTTGACAAATGTAGCTATATAGATTCCAATCATAAATAAAGCCATAGCGCTAAAAAGCCTAGGGAGATATCTCAAAAGGTTTCCGATTTCTTTGGAGACCACATCCCACTGCATAATATCTGCCGCAATAATTAACAAAACCAAAAACATAATCCATTTTACAAAAGTGATAATGACTTTGGATACTTTTATGTCAATATTAGTTTTTTCAAAAACACCTAATTCATTAATTTTTTCAGTGAGCTTATCAAGCTTAATCAATTTAAATACTTTTTTAAGTAAAAATATACTTAGACGTATCAAAATCCACCCTAATAACAGTACTACAAGAGCTCCAAAAATATTTGGTAACGTAAGCATTAGCTTTTCACTCATTGCAGCAATTGCCTTAAAAATCAACTCTTTCCATTGTGTAACTATTTCCATACCCTACTAATGTATAATTCGTTCTACTAAAAACTATTTTAATAAATTACCGCCTATCCTTATATAATTATTGCAACAAGTCAGCTTTTTTCTTTTGTATATCAGCGTAAAACAAACTATGCTCTAATTTTATGTATTATTATAAAAAATCAACTTGCTCTTGGATAGTTCTAAACTACGCACACTAACTAATACTCTTTGATTTTCAGTTATTTATAAAACTTGCCAGCACAATTTTTAGTTTTTCAAAACTGTTCATAGTAAAGACATCACGATCTTATTACGTTTTTGACTTTAAAGATTCTTCCAATATCGAAGGGAACTTTACAAAAAACAAATCTCCAAGTTCCTTAAATAACTCTACATAGGCCGCATCTTTCATTACTGTAGCTTTAAGTTCTGCAGGGACCTCTTTGTTTGGGCTTATCTCTTTAAAAGGATTTTTATTCATACTTACAAGCTATTATGTATATCAATAAGCTTTAGCCTTGCTCTTTTTAATCGCATTTTTATAGCACTCTCTCCTACTTGAAGCAACTCCTGTAAATCTTTTATCGAAACATCATCCTGATATTTCAGTAACAAAAGTGATTTATCCTCTGGAGCTATTATTTTTAATGCGCGTTCTAGCTTAGAGGCTTTCATTTCAAAAAAAACCTTTTCATCCACATCTTCTTTATCATCAAGATAATATTCATGATCATCAATAGGGTCAGATCTATCACTCATCTTTCTGTTTTGATCACGTCTAACGTAATTTACACAAAAATTATAGGTAAAAGAATAGAGCCATGTAGAAAATTTGGAATTCCCTTTAAAGCTACTCAACTTTGTGAATAGTTTTAAAAATACGTCTTGAGCCAAATCTTTTGCCTCTGCGTCATTTCTCGAAAAAGTATAACATCTATTATAAACTTTCTTACTATATCGGTCATATAATGTTCCAAATAATAGCGTATTATTGGTTGCTACAATTTCGGCTATTAATTCCGTATCTGATAGTCCTTTCGATTTCTTTAGAATATCTCCAGGTCTTTTATTAATTAAAACTAAAAATACATGCTTTAAAAAATTCATTCAGCTAATTCAGCATACGGTTTAAGAGTGTTCAAATTTAACTAAAAATGTTCCTAAGCCGTAATGAAAAACATAATCAATCCGAAGAAAAGCACCTTTATTCGTTGAATTGAATCAATAACACCTATTTGGGTATACAAATGCTATTATGACACTTGGTGTTCTAGTTATTGATACTACACATTCTCAAAACCAATATCCATATCATTTTAAGTACACAAACTGTTTGCATCAACCAAGACATATATAAAAAAGCCCAATAATCATAAGACTATTGGGCTTTTTTTATAAAACGTATGTAATACTATACGAATACGTACATTGGTAATTAGTTAAGACCTTCTTGTATTATATCATCGATATAAAATGTCCCAGCAGCATCTGATGGTCCATTAATGATCATAACAAATTTTTGATATACTGCTTCTGCTACGGTTACCTTTCCGTTATCAGGATCATTAGCTGAAACAAACTCTAATTTAGCTTCATTATAATCAAAGGTTAACAGTTCCCAGCCGCTTCCAGTATGCTCTGCTGTTCCTTCTACACCTCTTTCATTGTTTGTTCCTACTTGAAATATTAGTGAAACAGGAACCGCAACTGTAGAATACACTTTTGCTGTAACCACTTTGTTACTTCCTTTAAAATCAATGATTGGTTGGTTTACATCATTAGCATCCTTCACTTCATATCCAAAACCTTGAAATGTAGCTGCTGCTTTTTTAAATTCTCCAACTTTGGTATCCTCTTGGTTTTCTCCACTCATGAATGGGTTATCCACCACATCAAATGTCGTGTCATCTCCGAATTTGAAAGTGCCAGTTGCATCATCAAATTTAAATTCTAAAGGAGCTAATAAACCAACAGAAACTTCTGTACTCACCTCTGCAGTATTACCCGATACACTAATTGCTTTATAGGTTACGGTATAGCTTCCATTACCTGGAAAAATGTGAGTAACAGTTTCTCCAGCCGTAATCACAGTAGGAGTCTCATTTGGCACATCTCCAAATGTAATTTCATAAGTCACAGCATTGAGTGAACTTGGAGTAAAATCAGCCTTCAACTGATTTTCCTCGTCAAATTGTGCACTTATAGGTTGGAAATTCAGTATTTCATCAGTATAATAACTTAATGGCACTGGATTAAATTCATCATCTCGATTATCACAAGAACTCAAGGAACCTGATAAACAGCAAGTCAATGCTAACAGTTTTATTCCATTTTTTAATTTATTCATTTTAAATTGTATTTAATTTAAACTTTTATTTTAATACCCAGGATTCTGATCTGCAGCAGACAGTGAATTATTATTATCAATTTCTAAAGATGGAATTGGTAATAACTCATGCTTATCTTTTACAAACATTACTGTCGGTCTATTTGTTTCAATCATTTCTTTTGCAATTCCCCATCTAAGTATATCATTAAGTCGTACTTGTTCTCCAGCTAATTCAACTCTTCTCTCGTGCTGAATAGCTTTCAAAATATCAGCTTTGGAATTTACAGGAAAAATAGGATCCAATGCAGGAGAACCATAATTTGGCATTCCTACTCTTGCTCTAACCTCATTCATCAGCGTCAAAATTTCGGTTTTATTTCCTTCTGAATCTATCTCATTAAGAGCTTCTGCTTTCATAAGCATTACGTCTGCCATTCTGATCACTCTCACATTAATACCACTATTTGGTATTTGTACATCCGGATAGGTATACTTTTTCCATCTACCGTCTGTTCTAATAGTTGCATCCTTTCTTGGATCATTTTCTTCAAACGCATTTGTCAACTCAGTTCCTACAGGTAAGCTTCCAAAACCAGCATACTCAATTGCTCTAAACGTAGTTTCTGCTTGTCCTTTTCCATTGGTTGTCCATGCACTACCATCTCCATTTTCTGAAAACTCGCTACTAAAATTAACTTCAAAAATGGACTCACTATTATGTTCATTTTCTTCTCCAAAATTATCAGCAAAGTTTACCCCTTGAATGGTATAATTACTAGGATCATTTTCTACAGCTTCAAATGCAGCAACAGCTTCGGTATATTGCTTTAAATACAATAGCACTTTACCTTTCAAAGCATTGGCTGCTCCTTTTGTAGCCCTACCATAATTGGTATTACCTAATTCTACCTTGGTGCCACATAATTTAATAGCTTCATCAAGATCCATTAAAATTCTATTATACACATCCTCTTGAGAAGACTTTGGTGTCCCATCCAAACTATTTACTGGTTGCAAAACCAAAGGAACATCTCCAAATCTTGAAGTTAGCATAAAATAATATAATGCTCGGGTAAAATAGTTTTCACCTATTGCTTGGTCCTTATCTTCTTGCGAAATATCATCATCCGGTGCTGAAGTAATGAGTTGCTTATTATTTAGCACCCCATTTGCTTTAGCAATACCCTGATAACAAGCTATCCAATAACGAGTTATACCAATATTTGCAGGATCCAACGTATAATCGTGCATTTGCTGTTTATCTGGTTCCATACCAGTAGCATTACTTTCATCAGACATCCCATCATGTATAAAAAAGGCATGTCTCGCATAGGTTCCTCTAATCTGTAAGTCACCATATGACGCCGTTGAAAAAGCTAATAATTCTGCTTGATTATTAACAGTAAAATTGTCAGTAGTAAAAGCATTGGGATCTGTTAGCTGCAAATCTTTTTCATCTACACAAGAATACATACTAAGCATTACAAGTGATAGAAAACTTATTCTTTTTATAATTTTCATCTTTTTAATTTTTAAAATTCAACTTGAACTCCAGCAAGTATTGTTCTTGGTGTAGGATAGAAACCTCTGTCAACTCCTAATTCTGTAATTGGACCTTGATTACGAATAAAATCTCTTCTTCTTGCAGGAATTTCAGGATCATATCCCGAATAATCTGTTATTGTAAATAAGTTTTGTCCTTGGATATAAATTCTGAATTTACTTAGAACTCCCTGACCAAAACTATTTAGCGCATTTTGAGAGAAAGAATACCCTAGTGTTAGATTCTTCACTCTCAAGAAAGAAGCATCTTCTATATAACGATCAGACACTCTAACATTACGGTTAGGATCTCCAAGTGATACTCTTGGCTGTGTGGTATTTGTATTTTCTGGCGTCCAAGAATCCAAAACTATTCTACCAGCATTAAAAATTCTTCCTGATCCTTCTACATCATACAAATTAGAGTTAAATGCATCCACTCCTTGTACTCCATATAGATTAGCTACAAAATCAAAACCTTTATACGCTGCATTCAAATTAAGACCATAATTAAATTTTGGGAATGGATTTCCAATAATTGTTCTATCACCATCATTAATAACTCCATCTCCATTAATATCTCTGAATCTGATATCACCAGGAGAAGTTTGTCCGTCCTGAACAGGACCAGCCTCTACTTCTGCTTGGCTCTGAAAAATCCCATCAGTTTGCCAACCAAAAAAGCTCAATATTGGATCTCCTACTCGAATTATATTAAGTAATTCTTGTTCAAATCTAGATATTGGAATCAAATCAGAATTACCTGTAGAAAGCACTTCATTTTTTGATGTACTTAAATTTGCATCAATGGACCATGTAAAATCACCTTGGTTGTCATTATAACCAATTTGAAATTCAAATCCTTTGGTATTAACTTCACCAACATTGGATATAACCCCAGAAAGATCCTCATTTGCTGTGGTATTTGGGATTCCATCTGAAGGAGAAGGTACAGCACTAATTAACAAATCAGTTCCTCTGGACGTAAAATATTCTGCAGCGAGTGTTACTTTGTTATTAAACAACCCTAGATCAAAACCATAGTTTGTTTTTATAGATCTCTCCCATTTCAGATCATCATTTGCAAAACCAGTAAAAACATTGTTAACAATTGGAGTAGCACCATCACCAATAATATATCCTCCAAAAGGAATTACCTTTGATTGAAAACTATACAATGCAATATCGTTATTACCTGTTACCCCATAACTAGCTCTAAGCTTTAATTCATTGATCACATCGTTGTCAGCCAAAAAGTTCTCTTCTGAAACTCTCCATGCTGCAGATGCTGCTGGAAAACTACCCCACAAATAATTTTTACCAAATCTTGATGATCCATCACGTCGAATCGATCCAGAAAGCAAATATTTATTTGCATAACTATAATTCAAACGCCCAATATAAGAAACCAAAAGATCTTTACGCGTTAAAGAATTAGCAGAAGTTCTCACATTACCTAAATTTTCTACTCCTTGCTGAAAATCAGATCGTACATTAGTCTCTTCTTCAAAAACATCCAATAGTTCATATACAGCAGTTGCAGTAAAATCATGACTATCACCAAGTGTAACATCATAGGTTACACTACTAGTCAATGTAGTCGTCAACGCTCTTGCAGAAGACTTAGTCAAAAAGTTATTTTCTTGCCTATGAGCTGATTGAGTAGGAATTAATTCATTCGAATAATCACCATCATCATAACTTCTTGAAGTATAGTCATTATTATTATAGTTTAAATTAACACCAACCTGTTGTCTAAATTTTAATCCTTCTATAAACTCATATTCTCCGTATAATGAGCCATAGAAGTTTGTATTCCTGTTAATTCTTTCTTGAGTAGATTGTACTCTTACTGGATTCTCTGAATCATTATCATCAATCCTATTCGCTGGACCTTGAAAATTAGTAGTACCCGGCTCAAAAACACCTAATATTGGAGCTGATTTGATAGCATGCTCTATAATCGTTCTACCACCACTCTCATTTAATTGCGCTTGTTCAGACACACCTAAACCAAAAGATTCACCTATTTTAAATTTTTCAGATAATACAATATCACTATTTACACCAAAAGTATATCTATCAAAACCTGTATTGATAATTACACCTTCTTGCTTTATGTACCCACCGTACATGTAGTAATTAATATTGTCTCCACCTCCAGAATAGTTCATATCAATATTAGCTGTTGGAGCTGTGACAAATATTTCGTCTTGCCAATCCGTATCATTTTTTGATACTTCTTCTGCATATATAGTACCAAGTAATCTAGGAGGCACATTACCAAAAGCTTCAGCATACTGTGCATATTCTTGAGCATTTAGTAAATCATATCTGTTATCAAATCTTTGGTACCCAGTGTATGTACTCAATCCAAGCTTTGACCATCCTTTTTTACCTTTTTTGGTAGTGATCAAAACAACACCATTAGATCCTCTAGAACCATAAATAGCTGCCGATGCAGCATCCTTAAGAATATCTACAGATTCTATAGATGATGGGTTAATATTATTAATATCATCGATCACAAGTCCATCAACCACGTATAATGGATCTCCGCCACCGAATGTCGATAAACCACGTACCCTTACGGTTGGTGCTTGACCAGGACTTCCTGAGCTTTGAACAGTAACACCAGATGCTCGCCCCTGTAAGGCTTGATCTAATCCTATTACAGGATTTTCTGTAAGTTCACCACCTTTTACACTACTAATAGCAGAACTGACTTTTGCTCTTGATGAAGAACCGTATCCAACAACAACAACTTCGTCCAAGTCATTCTCATCAGTTTTTAGAGATATATCTAAAGTAGGTTGTCCGGCATAAACAACGCTTTGGGGTACAAAGCCAACATAAGTAAATTTAATCACTTGACCCACAGCAGCTCTAAGATTGTACACTCCATCAAAATCTGTTTGTGTACCTGTGGTAGTGCCTTCAATAAGTACATTAACCCCTGGCAATATTTCGCCTTGGGCATCAGTAACTGTTCCGGTAACGTCACCTTCTTGGGCAAAGGTCAACGCCGACAGCAATAATGACAAAAAAGTTAGAATTTTCCTCATGTTTAGTTTAATTATAGTATTAAATGATTTTACAAAAACACTTTATTCTTAAATTAAGTGTTAAAAAATTAGTCTAAAAACAATTATTTTGCAACAATTGTAAAACGGAAATAGTCTTCAAAATATTATTACGTATCATTTGGCAAACATGTGAGTCTACAAGGTCTCACAGCACATTACCACTCCATATCTCTATGAATAACAACGTTACGACTAACAAAAACGTTTTTTTATACGTTTTTACTAGTAGAAAAAATACATTATTTTCCAAATCCGAAGCATAAAATTATGCTTTTTTAATAATATACAGCAATTATTAGCACTAAAATTTAATGTTTTTGCAACAAGTGTGATTCTCTGTAAAAAACTTGGCATCCTTAAATTTTTAACATTTATTTGTTTAATATCTCAAAATCAAACCAATTTTATAAGTCAAAATTCTTTTTGAGAAGTATCTTTGCAGTAAAATAATTTTATATGATCAAAAGTTTTCGTACTGTAAGTTTTTTTGAAGGTATTTCCTTTTTAGTTATTTTATTTATCACCATGCCACTCAAATATATTTTTGAAACCCCTGGCCCTAATCGAGTCATCGGCATGGCACATGGCGCACTCTTTCTTCTTTATGTAATACTGGCTCTACTGGTCAAATCCAAAAAAAATTGGGATACCAAAACCTTAGCTATTGTATTAGTTTGTTCTGTTATTCCTTTTGGTACTTTTTGGATGGATCGAAAATATCTCAAAGAGTCCAACTAAACTTTTTCTGAGTATTTTATTCAGATTAACATAAAATATCATAAAACTTCTACTCTGGATACTCGATTCTGAGATGATAAATGTTCGTTAATTTACGTTTCATGACCTTTTTGATGATCTGAATTTCTTTGAAAGTTATGTCTGCATTCAGAAACTGACCATTTTCCATTTGCTTATTAATAATTTTTTCAACTAAGTCATTAATAAGAATGCTTGTTGGACTTTTTAAACTCTTGGAAGCTGCCTCTACACTATCTGCCATCATTAATATTGCAGTCTCTCTAGAAAAAGGTATAGGTCCTGGGTATTGAAAATCTGCTATAGCGACATTTTCATCGGTTTCTTTAGCTTTCATATAAAAATAATACACCGTACTCGTACCGTGATGTGTTCTAATAAAATCAATTACACGATCTGGTAGTTTGTATTTCTTTGCCAGTTCAATCCCTTTTATAGTATGCCCAACAATTATACGAGCACTCGCTAATGGCGACAAAGAATCATGAGGATTAACTGCGGTAGATTGATTTTCTGTAAAATAAGTAGGATTGAGCATTTTCCCAATATCATGGTATAAAGCTCCTACCCTTACTAACATAGAATTAGCCCCTATTTCATTGGCAGCAGCCTCAGCGATGTTAGCTACGTTAAGCGAGTGATGCAAAGTACCGGGAGCCTTGTCTGCTAATTCTCGAAGTAATTTTGAATTTGTATCACTCAGCTCTAATAATGACACGTCTGACACTAAACCAAAAATCTTTTCAAAAGCATAAATCAATGGATGCACCATAAGAGTTGCCAGCCCACAAAGCACAAATAATCCTATATCCAACGGATCCACTCCTTGAAAACTCCCTTCATGAATAATATGAAAAGCCAAATAGGCAATGATATATACAAGTGTTATCTGCCCTACAGAAATAAATAAATTAGCACGTTTGTATAATTCTGATATCGTCAACACACTCACGATCCCTGCCATAATCTGCAAAAACATATACTCATAACTATCAGGAACCACAAAACCGAGCAACAAAACTGTTATTACATGTGTAAAAAGCCCTATTCTAGTATCAAAAAAGGCATTGATAACCAAAGGAAGTATACATAAGGGGATTACATAAATATAGTCTGTATTATAATTGGTAATAGCCGTGGTCAAAAAAACCATTAGCAAAATATTAAAGAAGATAAAAGTCAGCCTAGTATTATTTTCAAAAACACGAGATCTATACTTTTTAATAAATAATAGCAACATTAATAGTGCCATCGATACCAACAACGTGTAACCAAAAACAATCCAATAATAATTACTTTTGCTCCAAACCTGCGATTCATACTCTTTTTTCAACGAATTAAGAATCTGTAACTTTTCACCTTCTAACACCTCTCCTTTTGCTATTACTCGACTACCTTTTTCGATACTACCTCGGATAGTTAGCAACAGTTTTTCTTCTTCCTCCAGTGCTTTTGCCGTAAGCCCTTCGTCAAAGACTACATTGACACGTATTATATCATAAAAAAGCGCTTTAAACTTGGTCTTATGCTTATCAAAATTACTTTGCAACAATGCTTTATCCAAATAAGAAGTAAGCTTATTAGTGTGCAATAATTTACCTATATTAATGACTTCTACCTCATTGCCCTTTTTTAAAAAAATATTTCTTCGATAATCATACCCCTTGGAATCCTTAACAACTCCATAGGTATAAATTTCGTTAATAACCTTTTTTCCGAATTTAAAAAGGTTTTTATGCTCTGTTTTATTTAGTGATTCAAAATACCCACTAAAAGCATTTTTGTAATCCTTATGAACCTCATTAATGGTCGAAAGATTATAATCAAAATACGGGACAATACTTTCTGCAATACTATTTTTTTCGGCTTGAAGTTCCTCGGGGGTTTTAATTATTGCAAAATCAAAAGGTGCATACAGATTCTCGTATTGCCAAGGTTTTCCTTTTGTAATATCATATTTAAATTTACCAGCCTTGGGAAACAAATACACTATTAAAATTGTAGTTGTAACAAATAAAAAGATTTTATAAATCAGGGACTGGTTTTTATGAAGCCTATTAATATATGTATTCATTTTGCATGATATTCTTGCTTTTACATTCCAAAAAGTAGAACTATAACAAGACCTATTGTTCAAAAATACTAAAAAAAAAAGGAGAATTGACCTAAGTTACTAGTTGTTGCAAAAATTGTTCATATACTATTAGGTGACTATAAAAGTTATCTCTAGAGAAACTTTTGTCAAAAAATAAACTCTGCATATTTTGGCTAGGAATTTATCACTTAAACTTTTTACATAAGTCCGAAAAAACAACCAAAAATCTACCTAATTTCACCGTTTTTTCTTCGTTTTACACTAGGTTATTATCGCTATAAAAAAACCTGGACTACTAGTTTAAAAAAAGAAACAATCATGATTTAAAATGAATCTTAATATAAGATTCATTATTTTTAAATAAAAATATAACGTCATGAACAAACCAATACGTGGTGGTGATTCTCCAATCATTAAACCCCTAAAAGCAAACAAAACATATTCTTGGTGCACTTGTGGATACAGTAAAGACCAACCTCTTTGTGATGGAGCGCACAAAGAAGCTAATTGCACTCCTTCTTTAAAATTTCAAGTAGAGGAAGAAAAATCATACGCTCTATGCACTTGCAAACAAACGAGTAACCCTCCTTTTTGCGACGGAAATCACAACTTATAATTTATATCATTTAAAAAATAATTATAAGCCATAAGAAGCTTCTTTTTCTACTATAATTTCGCTATTAAATTAAATCGTAGCCGCGGTTATGCTTGAATTTTATAGTCGAAATTATTTTGATCTACAATTACATTTTGACCGGTACTAAACGGATCTTAATGTTTCGTTATCAACAGAAAATGAAACAAAATTTGAATACATAAGGCGTCTTTTCAAAATTCATAGCAACGATACGGATGAGAAAAGTAACAAAATATAAGCCAGTACGACCCGTTTTTTGAGGAAAAAAGAAAAAGGTAAGATGAGTTCATTAATTGGTAAATAATAAAGAGGGGTATTAGAAATTTCTAATACCCCTCTTTATTTATACACGAAATACCTCCTAAAAAAGTGGCATTCTAAACATGTAATGCTCTATTTTCTGTAGCTGCCAATGCCGCTTCTTTTATTGCTTCTGAAAATGTCGGATGCGCATGTGACATTCTTGAAATATCTTCTGCACTCGCACGAAACTCCATTGCTGTTACTCCTTCTGCTATCAAGTCCGCACATCTAGCTCCTATCATATGCACCCCTAGAACTTCGTCAGTTTTTTCGTCTGCAAGAATTTTCACAAAACCATCCAAATCCATGCTTGCACGAGCTCTACCTAGTGCTCTAAAAGGAAACTGTCCTGATTTATAAGCAACACCAGCCTCTTTTAATTCATCTTCTGTCTTGCCTACTGCAGCCACTTCTGGCCAAGTATACACTACACCTGGAATCAAGTTATAATCGATATGAGGTTTTTGCCCCGCAATTGATTCTGCAACAAATGTCCCTTCTTCTTCGGCTTTATGTGCTAACATGGCACCTTTGATAACATCACCAATAGCATAAATATTAGAAGTTGCTGTTTGTAAATGATCATTTACTACAACCTGTCCTCGTTCATTAATCTCTACACCTGCTGCATTTGCATTAAGCCCGTCTGTGTAAGGGCGACGACCTACAGAAACAAGGCAATAATCACCTTTGAATTCTACTGGATTGCCTTTTTTATCATCTGCCGTTACAATTACCTCTTTTTCTGTTCCATTGACAGCCGTAACCTTGTGCGAAAGATAAAACTTAACACCTTGTTTCTTTAAAACTTTTGTTAATTCCTTGGACAATGCTCTATCCATTCCTGGAATAATTCTATCCATATATTCCACAACAGAAACTTCGGCTCCAAGACGTCGATATACTTGACCTAATTCTAATCCTATCACTCCGCCACCAATGATCACTAGATGCTTAGGTATTTCTTTAAGCTTCAATGCTTCTGTAGAAGTGATAACTCGTTTTTTGTCTATTGTAATAAAAGGCAAGGTTGATGGTTTTGAACCTGTTGCAATAATCGTATGTTTAGCCTCAATAGTTGTAGTATTTTCCGAGGCATCTGTGATATCTATATGAGTTGCATCTTTGAAAGCGCCTACACCTTCAAAGACAGTGATTTTATTCTTATCCATCAAAAACTTCACTCCAGCACAGGTTTGATCCACCACTGCTTGCTTGCGGCCTATCATTTTTTCTAGATTCACCTTAACCTCACCGGGTAATTCAATTCCATGGGTATCAAAATGTTTCACTGCTTCTTCGTAATGATGTGAAGAATCGAGTAAAGCCTTACTGGGAATACACCCTACATTGAGACAAGTACCCCCCAATGTGCTATACTTTTCGATAATTGCGGTTTTCATTCCTAATTGTGCACAGCGTATTGCTGCTACATATCCGCCAGGACCAGAGCCGATAACGGCTACATCAAATGTACTCATATATTTTTGTTCTTTTACTTCTAAATTACCTCTCATAAAAAAAACCCCCTTAACAGTAATCAAAATTCATTAAGAAAATTTATTACTCCGTCGGGTTTTCGGGTATAAATTTACAAATGTTTTATAGTCTGTAACGTTTTTTATTGTAGAATTACTTCAAATTATACGATTATTACGCCCTAAGGGTTCTATTAGCAAGTTTAGACTAAATGCAGATCAACATTCCCAAACAAAACAATCTACCTATAAAAACTTAAATTTAAACAATTTACACCTTCCTATTTCTAAATAACACTGTTATTTTTTTATGTAAAAACACCGTGATGCTATTGCATAGCCTTGGCTATGCAATATAGGAACAAGGCATTTAGATGAAAAAAGAACAAGGCGATATGGGACATCATATAGCTAATTTGGTATAACACCATTTATCCTTTGAATTTACTGAGATAAAATTTTCTTTTTCCCCCTCAATTCCAGCATAAAAATAAACCATAACTACGGCTATGCTTGATGTTTCTGCTGAAACTGAAACAAAAAAATCTTAATTTTTCTTTCTGGTAAATTCAAACAACAAATGGTATAAGTACCTAAGACTCTATTTCACCTTGACTTCCCCAAAAAAACACCTTCTAATTTACAAACCCTATTATCACAAAAAAAGCAATCATTAAGTATTAATGATTGCTTTTACATTATGGCGTATGCTAAATGAACAGTTTCCTTACACAAAACCTCTATTACGTGCTTCTTCTATAAGACGCTCATCTCCTGCTTTTTCTAGAGAGAACAATTCTTTCATATGAATTTTTCTCTTTTCAATAGCACTCAAGGAAAGGCTTACGTATTTGCTCAAATTTTTAGTTTTGATTCCTCTAGACAAATAGTATAGAATCTTGAGGTTTTTCTCATCTAGTGAGAAATTATTTGAAATTGTCTTTCTAAAGTGGTCATTTACCGTAGCACTGAAATAAGATCTACCTGCTGCTATCTGATTAAATGCTTGTAGCAATTCCATAGAAGTTAAATCACTTTTAACTAAAAACCCAATAGGATTTACATTTTTGATAATATTGTGTATCCTGTAATCTTCTCTGTGCATTGTCAAAACGACGACTCTAATATCTGGCAAAAGCTTTTGAGCTATTTTTGCCAAATCTTCTCCACATGTAATTGTTCCATCTGCAGAAGGCGGCAATTTGATATCCACAAACATTATATCATAGTTAACGCCAAGCGCAGACTCTTTAAGTAAATCGTGGGCTCTATCACAATCATTCGCAATATCGATTGCTAGATCATATTCTTTTTGATGCTCCCCCAAAAGTGTAGTTTTGTAACTGTCGATAATCATAGGATGATCATCGATCATAAGAACTTGTAATTCTTTTTTCATAAACATAGTTTTAGTACCGTTCAAATACTGTTAAAATTAGCGTGTTTTAAGAATATATTATCCAAAAAGGAAAATATTAACATTTTAGCAAATAGGGAGGGAGCGCTAAATGTTGATACAAAGTATACTTCTTTTAAAATTATTTATTCTGGAAGTGCTAAGGTAACAACGACCTTTGCTCCTGGTCCTTCATTATTTGTAAATGAAACCGAACCTTTAATTTCTT
Organism: uncultured Aquimarina sp.; assembly: GCA_947492105.1. Lineage (GTDB taxonomy): Bacteria > Bacteroidota > Bacteroidia > Flavobacteriales > Flavobacteriaceae > Aquimarina. The sequence goes on from CANLMN010000006.1 coordinate 133,406, forward strand.
TTACTCTAGAAGAAATATTTTTCAAACCTATTCCTTTCTTAATATTGTATTTCTTGAAACCAATTCCGTCATCTAAAATAGTTATTTTTATTTGATCTGCAACAATATCGAAGCGAATTTCTACATTTTTTGCCTGAGAATGCTTAGCAATATTCTGCAAAGCCTCCTGTATGATACGGTATATATTGATTTTTACTGCGTCTTTTATTTCTTCCCAAATAATTGCGGGATGGTTTTCAAATTCATAGCCTAATTTATGAATCTCGCTGTGCTCGCGGACTAATTTCTCTACCACTTCTACAAAGGCTACTTCTGAAATAAAGGTATTTGAACTCAAATCATGCGAGATTCTGCGGATTTCCTTTTCAATACTTGCCAATTCAGAGATATACTCTCCTCTTTTAGGAGCCTGATCATCCCCTTGCCTTTGATTAAGTCCATCTAACCCTAATCTAGTACCAAAAAGACGTCCTAGCACACCGTCATGCAATTCTTCTGAGACACGTCTCTTTTCTAACTGACGTCCTTCCTCTAACTTGACTTGTTGAGAAAGCATAAGACGATAAATTTCCTCATTTGCCTTGCGTTGCTCTTGAGCAAATATCAGTTCTTTATTACGTTGTTGTTGTTTGAATATTACAAAAAGAAGTATCGCTAACAACAAAATTCCAGCTATCACCAAAATAAGCAGTTCCTTCTGTTTGGTTACTTTTTCCTTTTCTTCTTCCAAAATATCTGTTTCAAAACGAATACGTGCAAACTGATCTCGTGTCGTACGTTCTTGCTGCTGCAAACTATCATTTAAATGAATATAGCGTTGCGCATTGAATAAAGCCTCTTTATCCTCTGAGACTTTTGACAACAATAACAAAGCACTCAAGAGATCTGCATTATAATCGTGTTTTTTTGCCAACATTCTTACATCTGTGGCACATTTTTTAGATTTTTCCAAAGCCCCTGTAGATCGAAAATACTCTGCCAAATGTAATTTAATAGAAATTTTTGCCTTGACATTATCCTTAGTATTAGCAATGGTATCACAAATTTTCAATGGCTTATAAAACAGATCAGGCAACTCTCTAAAATCTCCTAATCGAAATTTTGCATATGCTATATTATCAAGAATAATAGCATAAAAACCAGGACTTTTGGCCATCACTTCTTTATAAGTCAATGCCTTTTTATATACCTCAATGGCCTCTAAATAAACTCCTTTTTTCTCATAAGTTAACCCCAAATTGTTTAATGAAATAACTTGACTAGAAGGAGAAGCTACAATTTTCTTGGCATACTCATACGCACTCTCATGATACTTAATCGCATCCTCGTACCTTCCTAGTTCACTAGAAATTATCCCCAAATTATTGTAGGAAGAAAAAAGTTGAAAATAATTTTCACTACCCTCAAAACATTTCAAGGCTCGAATGGTTGTAACTTCACTTCCAGTATAATCCTTTACATTTTTTTGAGCAATAGCCATACTCAAAAGCGTTCTTCCTTCCAAAACTTTCTCTTCTAATTTATGATAAATTTTGCTAGATTGAAAAAAAGAGTAATAAGCGCTATCTAGTTGTGATTTGTTACGGTAATAAATTCCCGAATTACGCAGGCTACCTGCAATTTTCAGCGAATCATTCTGAAAAACTGCTTGATCATAGACCTCCTTATTTAATTCCAAGAACAATTTCTCATCACCCATAAGATAATATACTCTCGAAATTTCTAATAGAAAAGTAGTTTTGGCAACATCATCTGCCATTTTTTTAACCAATCCATGAGCATTTTGCAGATGCCTTAATCTCAAATCTTTATCTAAATCTTTGTTCCTGGCCTGATCTATATACGTCTTAATATCTTTTTCAGAAAAATTTTGAGATTTCATGTCTGAACATAAAAACAAAAAAATACAGATAATTATTTTAAAAAATAATGCCTTAGCGTGAACCACTTGTATAAAAATTGAATGAAAAAAAATATTGATATGGAGGAGTCTTTAACTCAAAAATATAAAAAAAGCTCCTATTAATAGGAGCTTTTTTTATATTTATTGTGATTTACTTAAATATCACAGGGATTTAGGTTGGTTTCGTTACTACATTCCTTCATCTCCATCAATATCTGTCATAGATTCGTCTCCATCAATATCTGTCATAGACTCATCTCCATCAATATCCGTCATAGATTCATCGCCATCTATGTCTGTCATAGATTCATCTCCATCAATATCTGCCAAATTCTGAATTTCAACATCATTAACATTTACATCTTCAGCTTCACAAGCAATTAAAAAAGTAGTCATAAAAAGGATAGCAAATGTATATTTTAAAGTTTTCATCTTCTTAGTTTTTAGGGTTGGTATAGGGGTAGCATTTGGACACAAGTATCTCATCATACTATATACCTATATGTATAGTTTTTAAATCTTCGTAATTTTCTTAAAGGGAACTCTGTACTGCGCAGTGTGATTTTAGTCTTATGAATTAATAATTTCTACTGTCCCCACTGTATAAATTAATAATTTCATTTGATTTCAAATCGGTACTTAAAGGCTTGTACCCTACCTCTTTCGTACACTTCAAAGGTATGAGAAATCTAAGATGTACAAAAGGAATTATGGACACTTATAGTGAATGACACTGTTATAGTAGCAAATGTATACTACACACTAGTGATTAACACATTATTAACAAAAATGATTCTGTAAGCATAATATTTTAGTCGTTTTTTAAACAAAAAACTAAAGTAATACATCAATAATTCTCAAAAATACTACTATAATTTTAGAAGTCAAAAATGCCCTACAAATTATAGGGATTATTAAAAACGATATTTAAATTATTAATTTACAGACAAAAAAGTAGCTAAACACCTATATATAATATCAAAAATGACGTATATCGCTAACTAAAAAACCGTAAATTCCATAATTTTTTTGGAAAAACGTTTGAATTTTTTAAGAAATATATATGATTTAACTTTAAATTAAGAATCAACTTATACATTATAGCACATAAACACCTATTAAATGGTCTAAACGAAATCCTTTGAGAGGTTTTACTCCCAATCCAAGACACTGAAATTGTATCTTACAAAAAATGAGTTAAGTCCCAAAAGGACTATTTGTCCTTGCCTCTCGTAAACTTATCTTGACGACCTTTTCTATTGGTTTCAAATAAAAACGAAACTTCTTCAAAAAAAGTGCCATATCATTTTTATATCCTACTCTAGAAGTACTGATATTTTTGATTAAAGGATCAAGGGGTTTATTTAGATACAAAAGAAGAGAAAAAAAGAATCATGATATGTTATACCAAATTAGTTATAACCAAAAGGTATTACAGAACAAAAAACGGGAAGCCGCCGTTTTATTGACCTCATAAAAAAAGTGCAGGCATCCATATTTGGACACCTGCACCTATCAATTAACTAAAAGTTCAAGTACTGAATATACTTACAATTGCAAAATACTTCTTTTGGACAATAGATCTTTAATCTCTTCTACATTATTCTTATACGATCTCGAAAATGGAATAGGCGCTGTAAGGTTCTTGATGGTACATTTAGATTTTCCAAAATGAATTCTGGAAATATATTTACTATTGACAATATAACTATTATGAATACGCACAAAACCTTCTGGTAACACATTCTGAAAATGTTTAAGTGTTTTGAATGCTTCTACGGTTTGTCCATTATACAACATGAAATCTGTTGTATTGTTGTCCGCTTTGAGATATAAAACTTCATCCAAATTAACAAATCGATAATCCCCATAAGATTTAAAACAAATAGTACTATCTGAGGTGTCTACAAAACTTTTTTGATATCTATACAATGATCTACGCAACACATTTTTGTCAAAAGGTTTTAGGATATAATCTAAGATACCATTCCGAATACCTTCTATAGCATACTTTTCCGTTTTAGTTACTACAATAAACTCAGGCATAATATTCAAATATTTTTGAAGTTCTTTGATAATAGAATATCCGCAATTTTCGGCATAAACCCCCTGAACATTCACCTCCAAGAAAACTAATTTTGGAGCGCGCTCTAGTACCAAATTAATACCTTCTTCTTCATTATTTGCTATACCAGTACACATATATTCCTTGTGCTCTTCTAAAGCTAATTGAATCGTTTCTATTGTCTTTAGATCATTATCGATTATAACGTAGGGATATTTCATAATAGTCTTCTATAATTTTAATTAATGATAAGATTTGGAAGATCTTTTTGGCTTTATTATAGAGTAATTCAATATATCATAATTTAGGTTTTATTGGTTACGGTTTTCACTCAATATATATAAGTGTTAGTATTCTTTTAAATACAAAATACAGTATAAACACCTAAAAAACAGATTAGTACATCGTTTTTATATTTAATTTAACACCTCTTATAGTTTTAAAAAAAATGTTAATTTTTACAAAAACAATAATTTATCTCATTATATCCCGTTTTTTTTGTGATAATCTCTAGGACATAGTACCTTTATTCTCATGGAAAACATTGTAGTACTTACTGGAGCTGGTATGAGCGCTGAGAGTGGTATTAACACTTTTAGAGACATTGATGGACTGTGGGAGGGACACGATATCATGGAGGTTGCATCACCTCAAGGATGGCAAAAAGATCAAAATTTGGTCTTAGATTTTTACAACAAACGCAGGCGTCAATTACTAGAAGTCTCACCAAATAGTGCGCATAAACAACTAGCAGATCTAGAAACAAAACACCACGTCTCTATCATTACACAAAATGTAGACGATCTACATGAGCGAGCTGGTAGTACTAATGTAATACACCTACACGGAGAATTATGTAAAGTGCGCAGTCAAATAGATACTCACGATATTCGAGAATGGAAAAAAGATTTAATTATAGGAGATCTATGTAAACATGGACAACAATTACGTCCTCATATTGTATGGTTTGGTGAAGAGGTACCTATGATGGAACAAGCGATTAAAACAACTCAACAAGCCACAATACTCATTATTATCGGAACTTCTATGCAAGTATACCCTGCTGCTGGTTTATCTAGCTATGCTCCAGACACAGCTCCTGTTTATTATATTGACCCAAAACCCGCGAACACTTCGCAAAAAAATCTTATTGTATTAAAAGAAAAGGCTACCTCTGGAGTAGCAAAACTTTTAAAAACACTTTAAAACTATAACACTTCAATGCATCTTCAAAATAGTTTGAAACATATCAATCATTCTATAGCCCAACGAACTTACTTTGCGAACTTGTTGATTGACGACCCCACATTAATACGCGAAATATTCCAAATCGCAGAAACTATTCATACAGAAGTATCATTTAAAGCATTATGGGCCTTAGAATTTATGTGCAAAAGCAAACCAGAAGCTATTATCCCTTATTTAGATAGTTTTGTTACTCTACTACCTATTGTATATAAAGATTCTGGAATCAGACCTTTGGCCAAAATTTGTGAATATCTCATTACTAACTACTATCACCAATCTCCCAATGAGATACAAATAGCACTACAAAAGAACCACCGTGAACAGATTACAGAAGCTTGTTTTGATTGGTTAATAACTGACCAAAAAGTCGCAGCAAAAGCTTATGCATTAACCTGCCTACAATTACTAGGTACAGAATTCGCATGGATTCATCCTGAATTAAAAAACGCTATAGAGAAACAATATAACTCGCAGAGTGCAGCTTTTAAATCACGGTCTCGAATGGTTTTGAAAAAGATAAACTGATATATATCCTATCCATGAATTTATTTCAAGAATCAAAAGAACCTATTATACTGAACCTCCCTGATGCTGATATTACATATTATCCTGCGATATACAACCTAGCCAAAGCACAAAACATATTTGAAGAATTATACAACAATACAGTTTGGCAACAAGATGATATTACCATTTTTGGAAAAACACATGCTCAACCCCGACTCACTGCTTTGTATGCTAACAACACCAATAGTTATAGTTATTCAGGAATCACAATGCACCCTACTCCTTTTAGCCCTCTACTTCAAAAAATAAAAACAACGGTAGAACAGTATACCCACCATCACTTCACTACCTGTCTTCTTAATCTATATCGCAATGAACAAGATAGTAATGGTTGGCATGCTGATAATGAAAAAGAATTAGGCATAAATCCAATTATTGCATCACTGAGCTTTGGAGCCCCCAGATGGTTTCACTTAAAACATCGCAATGAAAAACAATATAAAGCTAAAATTCTCTTGGAACCTGGAAGTCTTTTGGTTATGAAAGGAACTACTCAACAATTTTGGCTACATCAAATACCTAAAAAAAAAATCACTACTCCTCCCCGTATAAATCTCACATTCCGAACAGTTTTATAACACAAAAGCAGGTCTTCAGGTATGTAATAAACTAAACATCAAAATTATATTAGATTATTTTTAAAAAATAATTTGTCTTTTTTTTTGTAACTTGAGAGAAAACACTTTGCGCTATGAATCATTATACTCTACAAGAAACATTTATTGTACACCAATATGAGTACGATAAATGGGAAGCTCATCCTGGTTTTCTTAATTATTTTGAAATCATCTTTATAGAAAATGGTCATGGATATCATACAATAAATGAAAAACGTTTTCCCTATAAGAAGAGAGACATCTTCTTAATTGCCCCAGAGGACACACATAATTTTGAAATTGAACATTATACAAAATTTACTAATTTTAAATTTACGGAGTTATTATTCTCCAACAAAACAAACTTACCTGATCGCAAATTTTGGCTACAACGAATTAAACAACTTCTAATACAACCTAATCAAACACCTGGTGATATCATACGCTATGAAGAAGATCGTAATGTATTATGGAATATCAAAGATTTTATAGTAAAAGAATTTAAACAAAAAAACCCTTATTATCTTCATATCATCTCGAATGCCATCAGTACATCTTTGAGTATTATTTCTAGAAATACTATTGACAGCTATTCTTGTCTAAAAAAAGAAATTAGTTCTCAACATTCTAAAATTGATGCAATCCTTACTCATATAAGACAACATGTACATGATAATAATCTCACCAAAATTAGTTATTTGGCACAACTATTCCACATGTCACAGAGTTCTATAAGTACATATTTCAAAAAACAAACAGGTGAATCCATACATCAATATATCACCAAATACAAAATGCAGCTGGCAGAACAACGGTTACAACAAACCGAATTCACTGTTGCAGAAATTGCCTACCAGTTAGGATATACTGATGAGAGTCACCTTACCAAAACTTTTAAAAAATTTTTCTTAAAATCTCCAAGACAATATCGAAAAGAGCAAGAATTAACAATAGAATTATAGATACAGAAAATATCACCAAACTTAAATCAACATATTGTATTTTTTATAACAAATACATAAGTAGCTTCCAGCTAAAAAAAACCACACAATTCACCTTAAACTACTCAAAAACAAATTATTCAATTATTGTTTGAATTTACGAAAAAGAAAGAGTACGATTTTTTTGTTTCAGCTTCAGCTGAAAAATCATACATAGCCTTAGCTATGGAATATATAAACAAGGCAATACGCGATATTATATAGCTAATTTGGTATAAATCACTTTTTTCTACTGTTTTTTCACTAAAAAATTAAACCATACCCACAGCTATGCTTAAATTTTATAGTTCAAATTATTTTAGCCTACAATTACATTTTAGCTAGTAGAAGTTTTATTGCTCAAATCAACAAATAACAGTTACAATTATTGTAATCTACAACAATCTTAAAAGCAAAAAGAGCAGCAAAACATAGACAAAATTTAGGGCTATTTTAGGAGATAAAAAAGTTCACACACTCATGTACAATACAAAAAGCGTAGCTAACAAATATTGTTAACTACGCTTTTAATGTTGATTGACGTATTTCTATCTAAACTAAGATTTGAACTGTTCTGTTATTTTCGATAAAACATACCGAGATTGCCTCGTTTTGCCTTCAATTATCTTAATAATTACATTCACTTCAAAAATCTCAGATAATACGAAATATCAATTATTTTACTTCTTCAAAATCTACATCTTCTACATCACTTGCCTCTTCTGATCCTCCTGATGCTTCTGCACCTGGAGGAGGAGGAGTTGCTCCACCAGCTTCAGCTTGTGCTTTATACATCTCTTCACTAGCTGCTTTCCAAACTTCATTAATTTTATCCAAGGCAGGCTGTATCACAGCAAGATCTTTGGTTTCATAAGCTTTTTTCAACTCTTCTAATGCCTCTTCTACAGGTTTCTTCTTATCATCAGACAACTTATCTCCAAACTCTTTTAACTGCTTTTCTGTTTGGAAAATCATTCCATCTGCTTCATTAAGCTTATCAGCAGATTCTTTGGCCTTTTTATCCGCCTCTGCATTTGCTTCGGCATCCTGCTTCATTTTTGCAATCTCCTCTTCTGTCAAACCAGAAGATGCTTCGATACGAATATCTTGCGTTTTATTTGTTGCCTTGTCCGTAGCTGACACTTTTATAATACCATTAGCATCAATATCAAAGGTTACTTCGATTTGCGGAGTACCTCGTTGTGCTGGAGGGATTCCATCCAAATGAAAACGACCTATTGTTTTGTTATCTGCCGCCATAGAGCGCTCTCCTTGCAACACATGTATCTCTACTGATGGTTGATTATCTGCTGCTGTAGAAAACACCTGTGATTTCTTCGTTGGGATTGTTGTATTAGCCTCGATCAACTTGGTCATTACATTACCCATTGTCTCGATTCCTAGAGAAAGTGGCGTTACGTCTAATAACAATACATCCTTTACATCTCCAGTTAACACACCACCCTGAATGGCAGCTCCAACAGCTACTACTTCATCTGGATTTACACCTTTACTTGGTGCTTTTCCAAAGAAATCTTCTACTGCTTTTTGAACTGCAGGAATACGAGTAGACCCACCTACAAGAATAATTTCGTCAATATCACTTGTTGATAATCCAGCACTTTTCAACGCTGTTCTACAAGGGTCGATCGTACGTTTAACCAAATCATCAATCAATTGATCAAATTTTGCTTTAGATAACGTACGCACCAAGTGCTTAGGTCCAGAAGCGGTTGCTGTAACATATGGCAAATTAATCTCTGTTTGAGCAGAAGACGATAATTCGATTTTTGCTTTTTCTGCAGCTTCTTTTAGACGTTGCAATGCCATTGGATCTTCTCTCAAATCTAGGTTTTCATCAGCTTTGAACTCTTCTGCTAACCAATCAATGATTTTTTGATCTACATCGTCACCACCAAGATGTGTATCTCCATCGGTAGACAATACCTCAAATACACCATCACCCAATTCCAAAATAGACACATCATGTGTACCTCCTCCAAAATCGAATACTACAATTTTTTGATCTGTACCTTTTTTATCTAATCCATAAGCCAAAGCTGCTGCTGTCGGCTCATTGATAATACGTTCTACTTTGAGTCCAGCGATCTCACCAGCTTCTTTTGTAGCCTGACGCTGTGCATCGTTAAAATAAGCTGGTACCGTAATCACAGCACGACTTACTTCCTGATCCAAAAACTCTTCTGCAGTTTTCTTCATTTTCTGAAGTATCATTGCAGATAACTCCTGAGGCGTATATAAACGACCGTCGATATCAACTCGTGGCGTATCATTATCTCCCTTAACTACGGTATATGCAGCTCTATTGACCTCCTTATCTGATTCCGAGAATTTATTCCCCATAAAACGTTTGATAGAAGCAATTGTTTTTGTTGGATTTGTAACCGCCTGACGTTTTGCAGGGTCTCCAACTTTGATTTCTCCTCCTTCTACAAATGCAATGACAGATGGTGTTGTCCTTTTTCCTTCAGAATTTGTGATAACAACCGGATCATTTCCCTCCATAACGGAGACACACGAGTTGGTTGTTCCCAAATCTATTCCTATTATCTTACTCATAGTGCTATACTTTATTTTAAGTGTTATTTTTAAATAAATTACGATTCTCCAATATTCAAGGACTATGCCATTAAAAAAATAGGTGACAGGTTGTCATTGTTCATAACTAAGTTCACAAATCAACTACGGTCTAAGCAAACCAAGTTCATGAATTTGGTATTTTGTATAAAAACATTTTGCTATGAATAACAGAGACCAAGCCCTTTTGGCATTACGCCCCGAAATTCCTTTGGCCAAAACATCCAATTCTATGTCAAGTCAAGAGCATTTTCAAAACAAGACATTACGCCCTATTATAAAATTACAAGGAGATCTTATACTACATCTTTTTAAGAATTATATTCAAAAAAGAAAAAACACATTTTACGAGATGTCGCTCCAAAAGCGTATTTTATTTATTGAAAATGCGATACAAAAAGATATGAAATTTCGAAATGGACTTAAAGGAGTTATCATTGGACAATTTACAATACAAGAATATATAACCTATACTGAAGACTCTTCTTCTTTAAACAAAAGAATGATGAATATTGTAAAGGAACGATTGTTAAACAATATTCAATTATTAGAATACGAACTGACGTATTAGCATACCTATCAAGATCGTAATTGAAAAACTCATCAATGTACCTATAAGCACATATTCTGTTTGTTTCCGTGCATTACTTTCTCCTTTGTCTGTAAATCGCAAAATGGATTTTGCTGCGATGAGGAATCCTATTGCACTAAAGTTATTGGAAAGAATAAAAGTAAGCACCAAAATACGTTCAAAAATCCCGATGTAACGTCCCGCTTTTTTGAGACTTGGCAAATGTACCACTTCTTTAATTTCTTTTTGCCAGCTAGAAGTAGCCTTACCAACTAAGAAACCTACTGGAAACACAACAGCTATATATCCAATCATTACCGCTAAAATTTTAAGTGTAGAAAAAACAGTTACTACTTTTTTTAACACTACATCAAATCCATCGATAATAAAAAGCCAACACACTAAAACCACAAGAATATGAAACAATTGATCTAACAAAAAGTACTTTAAATTATCTACCCCTTGTTCCAATTTCCACCAATCAATTACAAAATGTGTAATTGCAACAACCACTCCTATATACCATAACTCTAATCGTTGCAAAAAAAGCACTGACAAAACTCCTGACAACACTACATGAATATAAAAATATACAGATGCTGCTTTGTGAGTCCGTTTATGTTCTACCCATTTTGTTGGCTGCAGTACAAAATCCGTTAATAAATGTGCCAAGAATAATTGTAATAGTACTATACTATCCATAATATCATAGTAGTTTTTGTGCAATTTGTTTATATCGATCCAAAAGCAATACGATTAAATCCCATCCAGCTGCTTTTTTTCTAAAGTTCACAGCGGCCTGACTAATACCTATTTCTTTTGCTATGCTAATCTCCTTATACCCCTGTAATAAATAATACACAACCTCGGCAGAAGCCATAGACCATCGTTCCATCAACTCCTCCAAAAACTGTAAACTCACATTAAACTCCTTATTGACCTCCTCGTTTTTTGTTGTCAATGTAATAACCCTTCGTTGAGATTTCATAATATCTAACTGTCTACCAGAATATTGAAATGCATCACCATCAGATTCACCCACACGATCAAAATAAAAACTTTGTTCTCCAATTCCAATAGCTACTCTAAAATCTATTTGAATTTTTTTGGACTTAGCATCCAGTTTTTCATTTTCAAAACGCAGCCTATTAACAGCTGTTTTGATTTGTAATACTATAGCCAAAGCTAAAGGAACCTCATAAATAACTCCCTGAAAACTATCTCCCCTATACAATTCAAAACTCGAACCTGTCAGTTTTTTAGATTCTGATTTGACAACAGCAATTAATGCCTCACGAGTTTGAAAATCATGACCCGAAGAACCAATAAAATCTGCTGTTATCACAGCAATTTGAAGTTTTTTGTGTGTACTTTGTATATTATCTAAATCATACATGCAAACAAAATAAGCAAAATAACTTATAACACAAAAATATAAGTCCAAAAACTTATTAAAAGAGTATATAAGTTATTAAACTACAAAACCCGAACAATTAATTGTTCGGGTTTTGTAGTTTAATAAGGTTGTTGCATTTCAAAAAAATTATTTCGCAGCCTCCAACACCTTTAGTTTAGTTTTCATTTCGTCATATTTAGGATCATCTAATTGTGCATAAATTTGAGTCAACGTCTTTACAACCGCTACATTCTCTGGTTCATCCTTCAGGGCACTCTCCAAAAACGGAGCAGCAGCTCTATAAGCACCAAAACGCTTATCCTTTAACTCATCAAATCGTTTGTTATCCGCAGCCGAATTACCCAAACCATTCATTTCTTCAACTATTTTTGCATCATCAGCTAACATTGTCGAAGACAAATTTAGTTTGGCAGTAACATAATCAGGTTTCAACTCTATAGCCTTTTTGTAATATTCAATTGCTTTTGCATGATCTCCAAGTTGACCCGCACTTACACCAAGATTATAATACAGATCTGGATTAGTAGGATCATTAGCAACAATTTTTTCCATAATCTCCTTATACTTCTCTACATTCCCTAATTTGTAATACAAATTAGCTTCTGTTTGTAGTAAGGAAGCATCTTTAGGATTAGTCGCTTTAGCTTTTTCAATAGCCTTGATTGCCTCTTCATCCTTTCCTTGCTCTACATAAATTAACGCTACCATTCGAGCAACTTCACCACGTCTAGAAGGCGTTTTACGCACAGAAGGAGATCTTAACTGTTTTCCTTTCACCAACACATCTCGTTGTTTTTTTTCTGGAAAAACCTGTTCTTCTCCTGTAGCCACAGCGACACCAACATACTGCGTTTCACTACCATCATAATTTATCTTACTCAAGGTCTTATAATACTTTAACGCAGTATCATAGTTTTTTGCATTCACCGCATTAGAGGCAGCAAAATACAGATAAGACGTATCCTTTTTGCGCATGGTATATGCCAAATGCAGCTTATCAGATGCCTTCATGAAGGATTTAGCATTTTGATCCTTTACAGCTTCGTTTACAATCGAATTACTTAGAGAAGTTTTTGCATTTCTTATTTGTTGCTTATATTTAGAATCACCTTTAAGCGCCTTATTATAAGCTTCAACAGCTGCTTTCAAATCCTTTATACCTTTCCCTTCAACCTTACCTGCCAAAGCCTGACCTTTCAAAAAATAATACTGAGGCTTCAGTTTATCATCTAAAGTTTCTGCTTTTCCATCTAAGGAAGAAATAATTCCTTTTGCTTGAGCATATTTTCCGGTAGCTATTAGCTTTTCAGCTTCCTTCAACTCTTTTTTTTGAGCAAAAACAATAGAGGAAGCCATTAGAACAGCCATTGTTAAAAATCTAGTATTCATTATTTGTTTTGTTAGTTATTTTTTGGTCTTATCGTTATTTTATTTCAAACATTTATTCTTCTTCATCATTAATTTCATTCTTCACATCAGGTGCTGTTGGCAGTCCATCATTACCCCCTTCTATCTGGACATCAGCACCATCCTCCATAACATCATCATCATTCATCACTTTGGCCACTGCTGCTATAGCATCTTTTCCTTTAAGATTAATTAAGCGAACTCCCTGTGTTGCACGCCCCATAACTCTTAAATCTTTTACAGAAAGCCTAATAGCAACACCAGATTTATTAATTATCATTAAATCATCACTATCGGTAACATTTTTGATTGCTACCAAACTCCCTGTTTTATCTGTAACAGAAATAGTTTTGACACCTTTTCCACCACGGTTAGTAATGCGATAATCTTCTAAACTTGATCGCTTACCATAACCATTTTCTGATACTACGAGAATATTACTATCCATATCATTAACAGCAATCATGCCAACAACTTCATCATCATCATTTTCTAAACGAATTCCACGAACTCCAGAAGCTCCTCGTCCCATTGGACGCGTTTTTTCTTCTTCAAAGCGAATCGCCTTTCCTGATTTGATAGCAAGCATTACTTGACTCTTACCATTTGTTAACTTAGCCTCTAGTAACTCATCATCATCCTTGATAGTGATAGCATTAATACCATTAGTTCTCGGTCTAGAATATTGTTCTAAAGAGGTTTTTTTGACTTGCCCCTTCTTAGTTGCCATTATAACATAATGGTTATTAATATATTCCTCATCTTTGAGATCCTGTGTACAGATAAATGCTTTTACTTTATCTCCAGGTGTAATATTAATTAAATTCTGTATTGCTCTCCCTTTAGAGGTTTTACTTCCTTCAGGAATTTCAAACACACGCATCCAGAAACATTTACCACTCTGTGTAAAAAACAACATATATTGATGATTTGTACCTACAAAAAGGTGCTCTAAGAAATCTTCATTTCTAGTCGTACTTCCCTTTTGTCCAACTCCTCCTCTATTCTGTGTTTTATACTCTGTAAGAGATGTTCGCTTAATATATCCTGCATGAGAAATAGTGATAACCACCTTCTCATCTGGGATCATATCTTCTATGCTAAAATCTCCTCCCGCATACTCAATAACAGAACGACGTTCATCTCCATATTTTGCTCTAATCTCGCGTAATTCCTCCTTGATAATCTCCATTCTACGCTCTTTCTTAGCAAGAATATCCTTTAAATCTTCGATAGTCTTCAAGAGTGCATCATATTCTGCACGTAGTTTGTCTTGTTCCAGACCTGTTAACTGACGCAATCGCATTTCTACAATTGCCTTGGCTTGAATCTCGCTAAGTTTGAATCGTTCTATAAGGTTTTCTCTCGCTTCGTCAGCATTTGAAGAAGCCCTGATAATTGCTATAACCTCATCAATATTATCCGAAGCTATAATAAGTCCTTCTAATATGTGAGCACGTTCTTCGGCTTTTTTGAGTTCATATTCTGTTCTACGGACAACTACCTCATGACGATGTTCCACAAAATAGTGGATCATTTCTTTCAAATTTAATAATTGCGGTCTTCCGTTTACTAAGGCAATATTATTGACACTAAAAGATGATTGTAGTGCTGTATATTTATACAGTTGATTCAATACGATATTAGGAATGGCATCACGTTTCAATATATACACAATACGCATCCCTTTCCTGTCAGATTCGTCCCGAATACTCGAAATACCTTCTAATTTCTTATCATTAATTAGATCAGCTGTTTTTTTAATCATATCAGCCTTGTTCACTTGATACGGTATCTCCGTAACAATAATAGCTTCACGACCATTTACATCTTCAAATCCTGCTTTGGCACGCATTACGACACGTCCTCTTCCAGTTTTGAAAGCTTCTCTCACGCCATCATATCCATAGATCGTTCCTCCTGTCGGAAAATCTGGTGCTTTAATATGTGTAATAAGTTCATCTATCTCTATATCATTATTATCAATATATGCAATAGTACCATCAACGACCTCACTTAAGTTGTGCGGAGGCATATTCGTTGCCATACCAACAGCTATCCCTGAAGCTCCATTAATCAACAAACCTGGAACTCTTGTAGGTAATACAGTTGGCTCCTTTAAGGTATCATCAAAATTCAGACTATGATCTACCGTTTCTTTATCGATATCTATCAACATATCATCGGCAATTTTTTGCATTCTTGCCTCTGTATATCTCATTGCTGCAGGGCTATCGCCATCAACAGAACCAAAGTTCCCTTGACCATCTACCAACATATATCTCATACTCCATTCTTGAGCCATACGAACCATAGCATCATATACCGAAGTATCACCATGGGGGTGATATTTACCCAAAACCTCTCCAACGATTCTTGCAGACTTTTTGTGAGCACTATTAGATCTCACTCCGAGTTCGTGCATTCCATAAAGTACTCTTCGGTGAACGGGTTTCATACCATCTCTAACATCGGGCAACGCACGTGACACAATGACAGACATCGAATAATCGATGTATGCAGATTTCATTTCATCCTCAATGTTGATAGGTATTAACTTTTCTCCTTCAGCCATAAAAAATAATTTAATTCATGTTTTAACTATCGGGCAATTTAAGGAAAAAACGTGTTTTTTTACCCCCATCATCTTTCTAAAATTTGTAATTTATTAACAAAAAGTTCGACCAAATTGGTTAATAAGTTCTTCTATATTTTTTGAGCGCACTTGTACTTTTCGTATTTTTCTGTCAAATCTCACACTAAATACAGATTAATTGGAAAAAGGATTAATTTTAACTTGTGTTGATCAAAAAAATGTTATTTTAGTAACAACAGTTGTTCTTAGAAGAAAGAAAAAAAATTAATGAGTAGAATATAATGTATGGATGATAATTTTTCCCCAAGAGTCAAAGATGTAATTGCTTATAGTAAAGAGGAAGCATTACGTCTAGGACATGATTTTATAGGTACAGAGCATCTTATGTTAGGATTATTACGTGGCGGTAATGGCAAGGCGATAGATATTCTTGATGCCCTAGATGTAGATTTAACTCATCTAAGGCGTAAGGTTGAAATTCTAAGTCCAGCTAGTCCAAATATCACAATAGCATCTAACGAAAAAAAGAATCTACACCTAACAAGGCAAGCAGAACGTGCTTTGAAAACAACATTCCTAGAAGCTAAACTCTTCCAAAGCACCTCTATAAATACAGCACATTTATTATTGTGTATTTTGAGAAACGAAAACGACCCCACTACCAAGCTATTAAATCGTTTGAAAGTGGATTATGATAATGTAAAAGACCAGTTTAAATATATGATCACAAACGAAGACGACTATATAGAAGCTCCACAAGCAGAATCTTTTTCTGATGAGGGAGATACTGATGGCGAAACTGCAAAAGACAACCCTTTTAATTCTCCATCCGGAAACAAAGCTAATAAGAAATCTAAAACACCTGTTTTGGATAATTTTGGACGCGACCTTACCGAAATGGCAGAGGAAGGAAAACTCGATCCGGTTGTAGGACGTGAAAAAGAAATTGAACGTGTCTCACAAATTCTTAGCCGAAGAAAGAAAAACAACCCCCTACTGATAGGAGAACCAGGGGTAGGAAAATCTGCTATTGCAGAAGGTTTAGCATTACGTATTGTAAAACGTAAAGTTTCTAGAATTCTCTTTGACAAACGTGTGGTTACACTCGACCTTGCTAGTCTCGTTGCTGGGACAAAATATCGTGGACAATTCGAAGAGCGGATGAAAGCTGTGATGAATGAATTAGAAAAGAATGACGATATTATTCTTTTTATAGATGAAATTCATACAATTGTTGGTGCCGGTGGTGCTACAGGAAGTTTGGATGCTTCCAACATGTTCAAACCCGCTTTGGCTAGAGGCGAAATCCAATGTATCGGTGCCACAACCTTGGATGAATATAGACAATATATAGAAAAAGATGGTGCTCTAGAACGTCGTTTCCAAAAAGTAATCGTAGAACCTACCAATATCGAGGAAACAATAGAAATCCTTAATAATATCAAAGAAAAATACGAAGAACACCATAACGTTAATTATACAGATGATGCGATCAAAGCTTGTGTAACATTAACGAATCGTTACATGACGGATCGTTTTTTACCGGACAAAGCTATTGATGCATTAGATGAAGCAGGCTCTCGGGTACATATCACAAATATTGAAGTTCCGAAAAAAATTCTTGATCTAGAACGCAAACTAGAAGAAGTTCGTGAGCTAAAAAATAGTGTAGTAAAAAAACAAAAATACGAGGAAGCTGCAAAGCTCCGAGATGATGAAAAAAACCTGGAAAAAGAATTGAGTATTGCCCAAAAACAATGGGAAGAGGATTCTAAATTACACAAAGAGACCGTGAGCGAGGAAAATGTTGCTGATGTAGTTTCTATGATGACAGGGATACCAGTAAATCGCATTGCTCAAAAAGAAAGTAATAAGCTAGCAGAACTACCTCAATTAATTAAAGGAAAAGTAATTGGTCAAGATGAAGCTGTTGGAAAAGTAGTTAAAGCTATCCAACGAAATCGAGCTGGACTTAAAGATCCTAATAAACCTATTGGATCCTTTATATTCCTTGGACAAACAGGTGTCGGAAAGACACAACTAGCCAAAGTACTTGCTCGTGAACTTTTTGACAGCGAGGATACCCTTATTCGCGTGGATATGAGTGAATATATGGAAAAATTTGCCATTTCGCGACTTGTAGGAGCACCTCCTGGTTATGTTGGTTACGAAGAAGGTGGACAGCTCACCGAAAAAGTTCGGAGAAAACCCTATTCTATTATACTTCTTGATGAAATCGAAAAAGCACATCCAGATGTTTTTAATATGCTATTACAAGTTCTCGATGATGGATTTCTTACAGACAGCCTTGGACGGAAAATAGATTTTAAAAACACCATTATCATTATGACCTCGAATATAGGAGCGCGTAAATTAAAAGATTTTGGTCAAGGGGTTGGATTCGGAACCAAAGCGCAGCAAGCTCAGAAAGACAAAAACTCTAAAGGTGTAATAGAAAGCGCCTTGAAAAAAGCATTTGCTCCAGAATTTCTAAATCGTGTGGATGATGTTGTTGTCTTCAATGCATTAGAACGAGAAGACATCCATAGAATCATTGACATCGAATTAGACAAATTATTTGGACGCATCAAGGGCTTAGGCTATGACCTACAACTGAGTGAAAAAGCAAAAGATTACATTGCTGACAAAGGATTTGACAAACAGTATGGTGCAAGACCCTTAAAAAGAGCTATTCAAAAATACATAGAAGATGCACTTGCCGAAGAAATCATTAATTCACAATTAAAAGAAGGTGACAGTATTTTCATGGATTTTAATGACGATGATCAAGAATTAAGCATCACCATAAAGAAGACATCAACTTCAACGGAACCATAAACTATTAATAAATTTCCAAGAATAATAACCTAAGCGGTTATGAGTATATAAATCCAAACAACTTATTGTTGTTTGGATTTATTCATTTAAGTATTTATCTTTAATACTATACAAATCAAAAATTTTAAAAAAATAAGAGCTCAAAATGATCAAGCAATATCATTTTAATTTTTGCAAAATGACTGTTTATGAAGACTATATTCTTACCGTAATTAATGAAGGAATTACAGTCTCCGTAGAACATAATGATGTTTTGTTAGCTATTTCAGAAAAACATTTTTCTGGAAAGAATTTTGTTTATATCACCCATAGAATTAATTCCTACTCCGTAAATCCCAATGTTTATTTAAAAACCTCTCAAATAAAAAATCTGCAAGGTTTCGCCGTTATATCCGATAACCCCTTACAAGATCATCAAGTACAGCTAGAAAAAAAATTCTTCAACAAACCTTTTGAAAAATTCAACACCTTAGGAGAAGCATTAGTCTGGAAAAACACTCTTCTTCATGAAATTATGCCATTCAAAAAATAACCCCAAGCTAATCATTAGTTTCTTTGTCTACTATTTCTTTGCTGTAGAATTAAACCGTATCCACGGTTATGCTTAAATTCTATAGTTCAAATTAGCAAAAACAGTTCAATTATTTTGACCTACAATTACGTTTTAACTGGTATTATTTTTTTTGCAAAAACACCGTAATACTATTGCATAGTCTTAGCTATGGAATAAACGAACAAGGCATTTAGATGAAACAAGAACAAGGCGATATGCAACATTAAATAGCCAATTTGATTAACTGGTATTGAACAACAATAAATAAGAAGAATAGATCATAAATTACTTTTAGACCCAAACACTTCTTTGCAGGCATACTACCTGATAATCTGATATCTTCCATTTTATCGATCAATAAACAGAAGAAAATCAAAAAGTTTTAAAAAAAATTATTGAGGAATATTTTCCTGAGGCTTTCTAAACAACTCCAAGTACGACTTGCCCAAATGCGCCAAAATATCTCCTGCCAGCAATCCCTGATAGCTAGTTTGCTGAATAGCTATATCCGCAGCACTACCATGCAAATACACTCCAAACACGGCAGCCTGTAACGATTTATACCCCTGAGCAATCAATCCAGAGATCACACCAGTTAACACATCTCCCGATCCCGCAGTTGCCATTCCGGGATTACCCGAAGTGTTTATAAACAACTCATCCGCGGCAACAGTTATAGTATTTGCTCCTTTTATCACAATAATACAATCATACTGTTTTGAAAACTCTTTAGCCTTAGACAACTTTTCAAAATCATCCTTCCAACCGCCCAGTAAACGCTCTAACTCCTTATTATGAGGTGTAAGCACTGTTTTTTTAGGTAGTAATTTAAACATCTCAACATTTTCTGCCAAGATATTTAGCCCATCAGCATCCACAACCAAGGAACCTTTATATTCTTTCAAAAATTCCTCAAAAGCTTTTATCGTTTGTTTAGCAGCTCCCAACCCTGGACCAATCCCCACTACAGTTGGAATACTTGAATCAAAATCAATTTTTGTGATACATTTCTCCCCAACATCCGTAAGCACCATAGCTTCTGGAACCGCTGTTTGCAATGACGTATACCCACAAGAAGGAATAAAAGATGTAGCCAATCCAGACCCTATACGAAGTGCAGCCTTGGTTGCCAAAATTACACTCCCGATTTTACCGTAACTCCCCCCGATCATAAATACATGGCCAAAAGTACCTTTATGTGCATATTTCTCTCTAGGTCGATACAAAGGAAGCACTTCATTTTTGCTAATCAATGTTGCCTCTTCTTTTTCATTGCGAATAAAATCGGCATCGAGTCCAATATTCAACACCTCCAAATCTTGCGTATAGATACCGGTTTCAGGAAGAAAAAACACTAGCTTTGGCAATTGAAATGTCAGCGTAGTATTCGCATATATCACGGCCTTAGGATCATCTGGCCCTTTATCCAAATACAATCCCGAAGGAATATCTACAGCAAGTGTAAATGCTCGAGATGCATTAATATGCTTAATCAACTTACCTACCCATGGTACCAAGGGGCGGTTAAGCCCTACACCTAAGATCGCATCCACAACCATAGCATCATTTGCGACAACTGGAAAGTCTTCTACAGATTTGAGCTGATGAGGCCATTCTTTGGCAATTCCTTTGAGTCTATCATAGTTTACTAAAAAATTCTCAGAACGTTTATCGCTAAAATTCACGATGTAGGTTTCGACAAGATATCCTTCCGCTATTAACAATCGGGCTATCACTAAGCCACTCCCCCCATTATTCCCTATCCCGCAAAAAACATGAATGGGTATCTGAGCACCTTGCAAACGTTCATGCATAAGTCTAAACACCTCATTACCTGCTCGCTCCATAAGCTCCAAAGAAGTAGTATTTTGAATTTTAATTGTAGCCGCATCGGCAGCTTGCATTTGAGTACGCGAAAAAACTTTCATAGAATTAATAGCATTTTTAGAATGCGAAGGTACTTGAAAAAACCTAAGATGAAAAAATAAAATCTAAGTTAACAGAACTCCCAATACCATTTATACCATTAATTTTACATAATTGTTTTTTTAAAAGTTCCACTATTCTAGCTATAAATTAAAATATTTTAACATTTTTCCAATTAACAAAAGCTTAAGGTTTATGTCATTTTAGTTTTTTCTGAACATAAAAAATGATACTTTTGAGGCTTAATTAAAGTAAAAATGTCTAGCATTATCTTTTTAACAACTATTCTCATGTTAATCAGCACTGTAAATCTCAGTGAGACTACGACTATGACTACAAATACCACGACTACCCTTTGGGGTTATGCAAGATATATAGTTCCATCCAAAATGCCAGTGTAGTGAAACTTCAACTACATACTGCTTTAATCGATATTAATAATTCAAAAAAAATACTATGAACGTTCTCAAATTTGGAGGTTCTTCTGTCGCTACTGCGGCAACCATAGAAAAAGTCATCACCATCATACAAAATCACGCAGAAGACACACCACTATTCGTTGTGGTATCTGCGCTAGGAGGTATTACTGACTTATTACTCAAAGCGGGTAAACAAGCTGCATCAAACAACAATAACTACAAAGAAACACTAGCTCATATCGAGCAACGTCATCTTGATACAATACGAGAATTGATCCCCGTTGCTAGTCAAAGTAGTGTGATAAGTAAAGTAAAATCAGATCTAAATAAATTAGAATCTCTTTGTGAGGGCGCCTATTTATTAAGTGAACTCTCTCCAAAAACTACATCGGTGATTTCAAGTTTTGGGGAACTACTCTCATCTTTTATTATTTCAGAAGCTGCCAAAGCTAGAAACATGGATTTGGTTCTTAAAGACTCTCGTGAATTAATCGTAACAGCAAATGGAAACACCAAAGTAATTGTTGATTATGAAGAAACGAATCACCGTATCAAAGTTTTTGCCAATGAGAACAATCATAATATTGTGCTATTCCCTGGTTTTGTTGCTCGCAATGAACAAGGAGAATCTACAACCTTAGGTCGTGGTGGGTCAGATTTTACCGCAGCAATTTTAGCTGCAGCGGTGTCAGCAGAAAAACTACTCATATGGACCGATGTAAGCGGCATGTATACCGCAAATCCAAGTATCGTAAAACAAGCCAAACCCGTTCCTCATATCTCCTATCAAGAAGCTATGGAACTATCTCATTTTGGTGCTAAGGTAATTTACCCACCAACGATACAGCCTATTTTAGAAAAAAATATTCCTATATATATCAAAAACACTTTTACTCCTAGTGATGCCGGAACACTCATCACCAGAGAAGTTAAAGAACGTCAAAAGCCAGTGACCGGAATCAGTCATATTGATGATATTTCTATTATCTCATTGGAAGGAAGCGGCATGGTTGGTATTCCTGGTTTTTCTAAACGTTTATTTGAAGCACTGTTCTTAGAAAACATCAATGTTATTCTTATTACACAAGCATCTTCTGAACATTCTATTTGCTTAGTTGTTGAAAATGCTCAAGCTGAGTTTGCAAAATCTATTTTGGACAGCACTTTTGAATATGAAATTACCAAACGCAAGGTAGACCCTGTACTGATAGAAAATGATGTAGCTATCATTGCCATAGTAGGTGATAATATGATCAATCATCAAGGATTGAGTGGTAAAATGTTCAGTACACTTGGAAAAAACAATGTAAACATTAGAGCTATTGCTCAAGGTGCATCCGAGCGTAACATCTCCGTTGTTATATCCAAAAAAGACATCAAAAAAGCGCTTAACACCTTACATGAAGAGTTTTTTGAGGTCAATACCAAACAACTCAACTTATTTGTAACTGGTGTCGGTAATGTTGGCAGCAAATTGCTAGAACAACTCATTCAACAAGAAAGCTATCTTAAAGACAAGTTACGATTAACTATTCGGGTTGTTGGAATTTCTAATTCAAAAAAAATGATCTTTGATGAGAATGGTATCGACCTTAATAATTGGGTTGTATTATTAGATCAAGGAGAAAAAGCAGATGCTACATTGTTTTTTGAAAAATCAAAATCACTAAATCAACGCAATAGTATTTTTATAGATAATACGGCAAATCCTGATATTGCAAAAGTTTATAAATACTATCTCAAAGAAAGTATGTCTGTCGTAACTTGTAATAAGATTGCTTGTGCTGATGAGTATGAAAATTACGAAAAACTTCAGGAACTCTCCAGAGAATACAACGCTTCTTTCTTATACGAGACTAATGTAGGTGCAGGTCTACCCGTCATCTATACACTAAATAATCTCATTGCTTCTGGTGATAACGTACACAAAATACAAGCTGTACTATCCGGAAGCTTAAATTTTGTTTTTAACAACTACAAAGAGGGTGTTAGCTTTTTTGACATTGTGAAACAAGCACAGGAACAAGGTTACACAGAACCAGATCCAAAAATCGATTTGAGCGGTATAGATGTAGCCCGAAAAATACTGATCCTAGCTCGAGAGAGCGGTAATGTATTAGAGTTATCAGATATCGAAAACAACGCCTTTTTACCGCAAGAAACCCTAGACACCACTACGGTCGATGCTTTCTTGGATTCTGTAAATAAAAATGAAGCACATTTTGCTTCGATTTTAGCAAAAGCATCTGCAAAAAATTGCCGTCTGAAGTATGTCGCCCAATATGAAAATGGAAAAGCACAAGTAGGCTTACAAGAAATCCCTGCGGATCACCCATTCTATAATCTAGAAGGAAGTGATAATATTGTATTATTCTATACAGATCGCTATCCAGAACAACCATTAATAGTCAAAGGAGCTGGCGCAGGAGCCGAAGTAACTGCATCTGGTATATTTGCAGATATCATAAGAGTTGGAAAAAAATAAGTTATGAATTCAGTCAAATTATTTTCTCCAGCAACCGTAGCAAATCTTTCCTGTGGGTTTGATGTTCTAGGATGTTGTTTAGACAATGTTGGTGACGAAATGATCATCTCTCTAGTAGCAGAAAAAGGTGTACGCATTACCAAAATTGATGGTGCTGACCTGCCGATGGAAACACATAAAAATGTTGCAGGAGTAGCTGTAGAAGCGCTTTTAGATCAACTAGGAGACGAAACAACAGGTGTAGAAGTCGAAATCTACAAAAAAATAAAAGCCGGTAGCGGTATTGGCAGTAGCGCTGCTAGTAGCGCTGGCGCTGTTTGGGGAGTCAACCATTTACTGGGCTACCCATTCTCTAATAAACAACTCGTAGCATTTGCCATGGAAGGTGAAAAACTAGCCAGTGGCAATGCACATGCAGATAATGTAGCTCCTGCCCTTTTGGGAGGATTTACTCTAGTACGCAGCTACACACCATTAGATATACTAAAATTACATACACCCGATGATTTGATGATGACGGTGATTCATCCGCAGATTGAAGTAAAAACTTCGGACTCTAGATCTGTAATCAAACCTAATATTACACTCAAAAAAGCTATACACCAATGGGGTAATTTGGGTGGATTCATCAGCGGTTTATACACCGAAGATTATGACCTTATAGGCCGTAGTTTAGAAGACGTCATTGTAGAGCCTTTGCGTTCTATTTTGATACCAGAATTTCAGAGAGTAAAAAATGCTGCCCTAGCTCATGGTGCCTTGGGCTGTGGAATTTCTGGATCAGGCCCTTCTATTTTTACACTTAGTAAAGGAGAAGCTACTGCTAGAAATGTTGCAGACGCCATCAGAGAAGTATACCAAACAACAGGGTTAGATTTTGACATTCATATTTCTAAAATTAATAGCGAAGGGGTTCGGATTATTAGGTCGTGAAATACCACAAAAACATCATGACAAATAATATAAATAGAACTCAATTAAAATCATCTGTAAAAACTTTATAAAACGCAGTTTTCACTTATAACAGATTACGAAAACTACATGTTTTAAAACAAATAAAAAGCAAAAATGAGTACAAGAGAAAATATATCATCAGGATCTCCTTGGGAAGACAAAATAGGTTATTCTAGAGCTGTAAAAGTTGGAAATATGCTTGAATTATCTGGCACAACAGCTCCAGGAAACACCATCTATGACCAAACCAAAGCAGTCATCGAACTAGCTCAAAAAGTACTAGAAGAAGCTGGTAGTAGCTTAGAACAAGTGATTAGAACCAGAATATTCACTACAGACATCTCCCAATGGGAAGAAATCGGTAGAGCACATGGCGAATTCTTTGGTACAATAAAACCAGTCACCACTATGGTGGAGGTTTCTAAACTAATTGACCCTACTATTATGGTAGAGGTAGAATTTTCGGCAGTAGTTGAATAATAGCAATGTCATAATCACAACAACATGCAATATTATAGTCTAAATAAAAATGCACCCAATGTTTCTTTCTCTGAGGCGGTAATCAAAGGACTAGCTCCTGATAGAGGGTTGTATTTTCCAGAAACAATTACACCACTCCCTGCTTCTTTTTTTGAGAATATCGAGAAACTAGATCATATCGAAATAGCATATCAAGCGATACAACAATTCGTTGGAGACGAAATTCCAGAAAACGAATTACGAGATATCCTTGCAGATGTATTGAGCTTTGATTTTCCTGTCGTTGAAGTCACAGATAACATTGGAACATTAGAGTTATTTAATGGCCCTACCATGGCATTCAAGGACGTTGGAGCACGTTTTATGGCACGTTGTTTAGAGTATTTCAACAAAAACAATGACAATCACGTAACTGTTCTTGTTGCCACTTCTGGAGATACTGGCGGTGCAGTAGCTAATGGTTTCTTAGGAATAAAAGGTGTAGATGTGGTTATTCTGTATCCAAACGGTGCTGTAAGCGATATACAAGAACGACAACTCACTACATTAGGACAAAATATTACTGCATTACGCGTAGATGGCGTTTTTGACGACTGTCAGGAAATGGTCAAAACGGCTTTTCTAGACACAAGTATCACAGATCATCAACAACTAACCTCTGCTAACTCTATTAATGTAGCACGTTGGCTGCCCCAATTATTCTATTTCTTATTTGCCTATAAACAGGTAAAAAGCAAAAGAAAAGATATCGTATTCTCCGTACCGAGTGGAAATTTTGGAAATATCTGCGCAGGAATCGTTGCGCATAAATTAGGAATGCCCATTGGTCATTTTGTTGCTTCGGTAAATGTGAATGACACTGTTGTTCGCTATCTAGAAACAGGCAACTATGACCCTAAACCCTCCAAAGCAACAATATCTAATGCTATGGACGTAGGCAATCCTAGTAATTTTATTCGCATACAAGAATTATTCGATCAGAATTTTAGTTCATTAAAAGATCAATTTTCTTCGTATAGTTTTGATGATCCAACCACACGAGATGCCATGAAAGAAGTCTATGATCTAAGTCAATATGTATGTGATCCACACGGTGCTGTTGGGTATCTAGGATTACAAAAACATGGATTGCAGGACAATCAATACGGTATATTCTTAGAAACTGCTCATCCTGTAAAATTCCTAGATGTAGTAGAAGATGTACTCCCTATAAAAGTGGGAATCCCTGAACAAATCCAAAAGGTATTGGACAAAGAAAAGGTTTTTACCGCTATTGATAAGTATGAAGATTTGAAAGCATATTTGCTAGATAGACAAAAATAATTCAAAATCATTCATGTACGTACCTTTTTCACAAACAGAAGGTAACGTTTTACCTTACAAAAAACACCCCTTAAAGATTTCACAACAAAAATCTTTAAGGGGTGTTTTTTGAGCTAATTCTATATCTTTGCCAAAATCTTGAAGTAAATCACAAAGTCTTATGAAGAATACTGCTCTTACACAAACACATATAGCACTTGGTGCCAAAATGGTTCCTTTTGCAGGGTACAATATGCCTGTTTCTTATGAAGGCGTAAATGCCGAACATGAGATCGTACGTACAGCTGTTGGCGTATTTGATGTATCGCATATGGGAGAATTCTTAATAAGTGGCCCTAATGCTTTGGATTTAATTCAAAAAGTAAGCTCTAATGATGCCAAAAAACTAACCATTGGAAAGGCACAATATAGTTGTATGCCTAACGACCAAGGTGGTATTGTAGATGACTTGATTGTGTACCGCATCAAAGAAGAAGTCTATATGCTAGTTGTCAATGCATCTAATATTGACAAAGATTGGGAATGGATCAGCAGTCATAATACAATGAATGCCGACATGAGAAACCTTTCCGAAAACTATTCGTTACTTGCTATTCAAGGTCCAAAAGCTGTTGCCGCAATGCAATCACTCACGACTATAGATTTGAGCACTATTCCGTTCTACAGTTTTGAAGTAGCAGATTTTGCAGGAATTGAACATGTGATTATTTCTGCAACTGGATACACAGGTAGTGGTGGTTTTGAAATCTATTGCAAGAATACAGAAGTACAACAAATATGGGATAAAGTTTTTGAAGCAGGTGCTGATTTTGGAATTAAACCAATTGGATTGGCTGCTAGAGACACCTTACGTTTAGAAATGGGCTATTGCCTATATGGAAACGATATCAATGACTCCACCTCTCCTATCGAAGCTGGATTAGGGTGGATTACTAAATTCAATAAAGATTTTATTCATTCTGAAGCACTAGAGACGCAAAAAGAAGAAGGCGTAACACGACAACTAGTAGGTTTTGAATTAGATGAACGTGGTATCCCTAGACATGATTACAGTATTGTTGATGAAAAAGATCAAGTGATTGGCGTCGTAACTTCTGGAACAATGTCTCCATCTTTGGGCAAAGGAATTGGATTAGGCTATGTACCTAGTGCTTTAGCAAAACCTGGAACCAAAATTCAAATTCAGATTCGAAAAAAAAAGATCGGCGCTACTGTAGTTAAACTTCCTTTCTACAAAAACAAATAGCATTATTGGATCTAGCATATCAGATACACAAATAACCTTCCAGTTTGAAAAAAAAGATTCTGATCATAGGAGCAAGTGGCTTCATAGGAAATGCCATCTACAAGGAGACAAACCCCTACATTAACACCTTTGGTACCTATTGCAAAGACAATGCTTTCTTTGAAAAAAATCAAAAATTTTTTCAATATGATATGGAACTAGAGGATATCTCTATTCTATTAGATAGCCTAAAACCTGAAGTAATCATAACAGCTATTAGAGGAGACTTTAACGCACAGGTAGATGCACATCTGCGCATTATAGCATGGATTATGAAAAATCCTTGTAAATTGATCTTTATTTCAAGCTCCAATGTCTTTGACAATTTCCACAACTACCCATCTTATGAATACGACAAAACTTTTAGCGAAAGCGTATACGGAAGATTCAAGATTAAAATAGAAAACGCCTTATTACGTTTACCTACCAAAAAATATGTAATTACAAGGCTTCCTATGGTTTTTGGAGCTGGATCGCCTAGAATACAAGAAATAAAAACATTACACAAACTACAAGAGCCTATTGAAGTATTCCCTAATGTGGTGATGAATGTAACTAACATTTCTAAACTCACACAACAATTACATTACATAATCAATCAAAATAAAAAAGGCGTTTTTCACCTTGGCAGTACAGACCTAATTCATCACAATGACCTAATCATAGATATTTGTACTAAATTAGAATTAGAAAATCCACTATTCAAACAAGTATATGACTCAAATGATGATCGCTACCTAGCTGTATTACCTAAGGACAATATACTTCCAAAAAATTATCAAATCACAGTACAACAAGTAATCGACACTTTGTTATTGAAAAGTGACTAAGTATAAATCCTCTCACTACCATCCGTAATTCTTTTTCTTTGTGAGTATACTCCTAATTCTCATTTGCAATGGATGAAGGTAACGCGTAATATCAATTTTGGTAGAAATATGGTAATACTTTTTTTTTAGTTCCCCTCTCCTATTTTGCAAATCTTTCAGCATTTGATTTTGACAATCTTTTACGTTTTTCATTACGATCACCAAACTAATCCGAGAATAAGTACAGAATCTGTTCCAATAATTCCTCCAAATTTCTATTTTTGTATGAATTGAATATAGAATTAACACAAAACACCTATGGGAAGAGCTTTTGAATTCAGAAAAGCGCGAAAAATGAAACGTTGGTCAGCAATGGCCAAAGCATTTACACGTATTGGAAAAGACATTGTAATGGCCGTCAAAGAAGGAGGTCCTGATCCGGATAACAACTCCAGATTACGTGCAGTGATACAAAACGCCAAGGCTGTCAATATGCCCAAGGAAAATGTAGAACGTGCTATCAAAAAGGCTTCTGACAAAGATCAAGGAGATTATAAAGAGGTATTATTTGAAGGATATGCACCACATGGTATTGCTATTTTAGTAGAAACTGCTACTGATAATAACAACAGAACTGTAGCCAATATTCGCTCTTATTTCAACAAATGTGATGGGAATTTGGGCACCTCTGGTTCTGTGGAATTTATGTTTGACCACACCTGTAATTTCCGAATCAACAAAGAAGGAGTTGATGCAGAAGAATTAGAATTGGAATTAATTGATTTTGGTGCAGAAGAGATTTTTGAAGATGAAGATGGGATCTTGATCTATGCCCCTTTTGGTAGTTTTGGGACTATCCAAAAAGAATTAGAAAATAGAGAAATGGAAATACTATCCTCTGGTTTTGAGCGTATACCACAAGTAACCAAAAAGCTTACTCCAGAACAAGTTGCTGATGTAGAAAAACTCTTAGAAAAAATAGAAGAAGACGATGACGTCCAAAATGTATATCATACCATGGAAGAAACGGTCTAAAGATCACCTCTTTTTATGATATAAATACTATAAAAAACCTTCCATATTTTTGGAAGGTTTTTTGTTTTAGAAGAAATCTCAATAACTAAACATATTCCACCTACATACTACTGATCATTCTTTTATATCAACTTTACGCATAATACCATTTACACCAAATTAGCCATACAATGTCGTATATCGACTTGTTCTTGTTCTACTATTTTTTTTACTGGAAAATTAAACCGTAGCCAAAGCTATGCTCGAATTTCATCATCCAAACTAGTAAAAATTAGTTCAAATTATTTTGGTCTACAAGTACATTTTAGCTAGTATAAGAACATTAAGAACACTAGATCAGAATATTAAAAACAACAGCTTTTCTTGGTTTTTGAGTTTTATCTCAAATCCATTAAACCGAAACTATGTAAATACATTCCAAATCAGTAAATTTGATGTCTTGCGAAAAAGAATGACTACAGAAAAAGAAGAAAACATACAAGTACAAGGAGCTCGTGTACACAATCTTAAAAACATTGATGTAACGATCCCTAGAGAAAAACTCGTCGTAATTACTGGATTATCTGGTTCAGGAAAATCCTCATTAGCATTTGACACGATCTATGCTGAAGGACAACGTCGCTATATCGAAACATTTTCTGCCTACGCCAGACAATTTCTGGGAGGTTTAGAGCGACCCGATGTAGATAAAATTGATGGACTTTCTCCTGTTATTGCTATAGAGCAAAAAACCACTAGCAAAAGTCCAAGAAGTACCGTTGGTACAATCACCGAAATTTATGATTTCTTGCGATTACTTTTTGCTCGTGGCGGCGATGCCTATAGTTATGAAACTGGCCAAAAAATGGTTAGCTATACCGACGAACAAATCAAAGAGTTAATTCTCAAAGACTTTAAAGGAAAACGAGTAAACATCTTAGCTCCAATAGTACGCTCCAGAAAAGGTCATTATAGAGAATTATTTGAACAAATTGCCAAACAAGGATTTGTAAAAGTTCGCGCAGACGGAGCGATCAAAGATATCACTAAAGGTATGAAACTTGATCGCTACAAAGTACATGATATAGAAATTGTCATAGATCGCCTAAAAATCGATGATGACACTGAAAATGATAAGCGCCTAAGCGAAAGTATCAATACTGCTATGCATCATGGCGATGATGTACTTATGATTTTGGAGCACGAAACTCAAGAAACACGTTTTTTTAGCCGGAGTTTGATGTGCCCTACTTCTGGAATATCCTACCCTAACCCAGAACCTAATAATTTTTCGTTTAACTCGCCAAAAGGTGCTTGTCCTAATTGTAATGGTATTGGACGATTACATGTTGTAAATCCTAAGAAAATTATTCCAGATACTACAAAGTCTATCAAAGCTGGAGGGATAGAACCACACGGCCCACAAAAAAGTAATTGGATATTCAAACAACTTGATTTAATAGCCAAGCGTTTTGATTTTGAACTCACTGACCCTATAAACACCATCCCAAAAGAAGCCATGGAAATCATTTTGCATGGAGGGAATGAAAAATTCACAATAGAAAGCAAAAATCTCGGTGTAGCTCGTAGCTACAAAATAGAATTTGAAGGAGTAGCTACTTTTATTCAAAATACATTCAATGCTAACGAATCAACTTCTCTAAAGCGATGGGCAAAAGATTATATGGATGATATTAATTGTCCTACTTGTGAAGGCTCTAGATTACGAAAAGAATCTTTGTACTTTAAAGTAAATGGCAAGAATATTGCCGAATTAGCTTCTATGGATATCATCGAATTGTCCGCATGGTTCCAAGATGTGTCTCATCATATTTCTGAAAAACAACAGAAAATTGCTAGCGAAGTTATCAAAGAGATCAATACACGATTACAATTTTTAATAGATGTTGGCCTAACGTATCTATCATTAAATAGAAGTAGCAAATCCTTGTCTGGAGGAGAAGCACAACGAATCCGTTTAGCAACACAGATAGGCTCACAATTAGTAGGGGTTCTTTACATTTTGGATGAACCTAGCATTGGATTACATCAACGTGATAATGAAAAACTTATCAACTCTTTGGTACAATTACGTGATATAGGTAATTCTATTATCGTCGTAGAGCACGACAAAGATATGATTCTACGTGCGGATCATGTAATTGATATAGGTCCTAATGCGGGAAAATATGGAGGTGAAATTATTAGCGAAGGTACTCCTGAAGCCCTACTCACACAAGACACCCTTACAGCTGACTATATTAGCGGCAAAAAAAAACTACCTGTTGCAAAAAAGCGTAGAAAAGGAAATGGTAAAAGTATAGAACTCAAAGGTGCTACAGGTAATAACCTCAAAAATGTTTCTATCAAAATTCCTTTAGGGAAAATGACCGTCGTTACTGGAGTTTCTGGAAGTGGTAAATCTACATTAATCAACGGGACACTGTATCCTATACTCAATGCTTACTATTTTAATGGGGTCAAAGAACCAATGCCTTACAAAAGTATCAAAGGCTTAGAGCATGCCGACAAAGTCATAGATATTAATCAATCACCTATTGGCAGAACGCCTCGTTCTAATCCAGCTACCTATACAGGTGTTTTTTCTGAAATCAGATCTTTATTTGCAAAAACACCAGAGGCTATGATCCGTGGTTACAAACCAGGTCGTTTTAGTTTCAACGTTGCAGGGGGCCGCTGCGAAACCTGTAAAGGAGGAGGATTACGAGTTATCGAAATGAACTTCTTACCAGACGTTTATGTAGAGTGCGAAACCTGTCAAGGAAAACGATTCAATAGAGAAACTCTGGAGATACGATACAAAGGAAAATCGATCTCTGATGTCTTGAACATGACTATTCATGAGGCTTGCGAATTTTTTGATCAAATCCCTAAAATTTTCAGAAAACTAAAAATGATAGATAACGTTGGACTAGGATACATCACTCTAGGACAACAATCTACTACATTATCTGGTGGAGAAGCACAACGAATAAAACTCGCATCAGAGCTATCAAAACGCGATACTGGAAACACCTTTTATATCTTGGATGAACCCACAACAGGTCTACATTTTGAAGATATTCGGGTGTTAATGGAAGTTTTGAATAAACTAGTAGACAAAGGAAATACTGTCTTGATTATAGAGCATAATTTAGATGTAGTAAAAATGGCTGATTATATTATAGACATTGGTTATGAAGGAGGCAAAAATGGTGGCGAAGTAGTTGTTACCGGAACACCAGAACAAGTCTGTAAACATACAAAAAGCCATACGGCTCGATTTTTGAAAAAAGAACTATTTTAGTGACCCTATATGGCGTTTCTAACATAAAATATACGTAAATGAGAAAAGAACAGAACCACAAAGGTTGGAATCAAATAAAAACCAATGACTCTTGGGCTATATTCAAAATTATGGGCGAATTTGTCAATGGTTTTGAAAAAATGAGTCGAATAGGTCCTTGTGTATCTATTTTTGGATCTGCAAGAACCAAAATAGATGACAAATATTACCAACTTACAGTAGATGTCGCAAAAGAAATCGTAGCTCATGGCTATGGTGTAATTACCGGAGGTGGTCCAGGTATAATGGAAGCTGGTAACAAAGGGGCGCATCTTGCTGGAGGAACATCAGTAGGACTAAACATTGATCTTCCTTTTGAACAACATGACAATCCGTATATTGATAGCGACAAGAGCTTAGACTTTGATTATTTCTTTGTCCGTAAAGTAATGTTTGTCAAATACTCTCAAGGGTTTGTAGTAATGCCCGGAGGATTCGGAACCTTGGATGAACTTTTTGAAGCAATCACATTGATCCAAACCAATAAAGTACAAAAATTCCCTATCATCTTAGTCGGAACAAGTTTCTGGAGTGGATTATTTGACTGGATTAAAGCAACATTACTTGATACGTTTAGTACTATCAGTCCCGGGGATATTGAACTCTTACATTTGGTAGATACCCCAGATGAAGTACTGGCTATATTAGATAAATTCTATGATGAATATAATTTAAGTCCCAACTTCTAGTTCTATTCAAGTACAAGGGCTAAAATCTCCTCAGTAAACTATCTGATTTTGGCCCAAAACAAAAAGCTAACAAGAAAACACGAATAAATGAATAATCGCAATACTACAAGATTAAAATCCAAAAAACTTTGAATTTCCACTTCTTAAAAAAGTATTAAAATCAAACACACCCTTGAACAAACTATCGCTTTTATATTTCCTGATTTTTATTATCAGTTCCTTTTCACTTAATGGTCAAAACGCAACTACTATAGATGCCGTATTGAGTGCAGAGACAAAGACACTAACTATAAAACAAACTCTTACTTACACCAATACCTCAAACGACATCCTACACGATATTGTTCTTCTAGATTGGGTGAATAGTTTTTCTAAAAAAGACACTCCCCTAGGAGAGCGTTTTGCAGAAGAATACTCTCGAAGATTTCATTTTGCCAAAGAAGAAGAACGTGGACATACTACGATCGAGTCTATTAAAAATCATGAGACCTTGCCATTAAAATGGGAACGTTATAATGCTATTGCTGATATTGTCAAAATAAAACTCCCCAAACCATTACTCCCCAAGGAATCTTATACTTTAGACTTAGTCTACTCCATAAAAATCCAGGATAATAAATTCACCCGTTTTGGCTACGATACCAAAAAAAAATCTTTTGATCTGCGATACTGGTATTTAACTCCAGCATTATATCAAAATGGATGGGCCCTGCAAAGTAATAAGAATCTAAATGATCTCTCCACTCCACTTTCATCATATAAACTTCGATTAGAAATTCCTCTCACATATTTTGTCCAAACCTCTTTGGACAAGACAACGCACAAAAAACTAGAAACAAAAAAAATTCTTGAATTTGAAGGTAAAAATCGTGGATATATTCCAATTTATATTCGCAAAGATGTAGAATCCTTTTATTGTATCAAAAAAGACAATCTACAATACATTACAGATATCAAAGATACCGCCACTCACATTGGAATCAAAACAATGACTATTGAACGAATTTTTGATTTTCTGGAAAAATACTTAGATACCTACCCTTTCGAGAAATTACTTATTTCTAATCAAGACTACCAAATCAACCCAGTATACGGAATCAATCAATTACCTGATATACTGCGGCCTTTTCCGGATGGTTTTCCATTTGAAATACAACAACTAAAAGTTATTACAGAAAAATATCTAGACAACACTTTATTCATTAATAAACGAAATGATTATTGGATTAAAGATGCTATCCACACGTATTTACTCCAAGAATACATAAAAATCCACTATCCGGATACCAAAATGATAGGAAAACTAAGTAAGGTCATAGGAATCAAATGGTTTCATGCCGCAGACTTAGACTACAACGATCAATATTATCTTGGTTACAAAAATATGCTAAGACGTAACATTTATCAGTCACTCAAAACACCTCAAGATTCTTTGGTTAAGTTTAACAAAAACATAGGTAACCCTTACAAAGCAGGTGTAGGCTTGCGCTACCTCGAATCTTATCTAGAAGACTCCACTGTACAAACAAGCATCAAAAGTTTTTACCAACAACAGCAACTACGCCTCACTTCCTCAGAAGATTTCAAAACAATTATCACTTCTAAATCACCCAAAAATATTGATTGGTTTTTTGACGAATATGTTGCAAAAAATCAAGCCATTGACTTCCGAATAGATAAAGTACGTAAACGCAAAGACTCTCTAGAAATTACCATAGTAAATGATGAGCACAGTAACAATCCTGTATCACTTACTACCCTCGGCGACAAGAACACGGTAATCTCCAAAGACTGGATAAACCTAACTCAAGGCACCAGTACTGTCACCATAGCGAGAGATGGAATAAATAAGCTTGTATTAGATCAAGAACAAATTATTCCCGAAATTAATCAACGGAATAATTACAGAAACTTGAAATCAATATTCAACAAACCACTACAATTCCGCCTATTACAGGATGTCGAAGACCCAAGATATAGTCAGACCTTTCTGCTTCCTGAGTTTGAATTCAATAATGTATATGATGGTTTTACTATTGGTACTACATTATATAATAAGACATTAATAAGGCGTAATTTTAATTATAGTTTGTCGCCACAATATGGATTCTCTTCGAATACAATTATCGGTGGAGCATCTATTTCTAATACAAATTTTATTAATCAAGACGTTTATAAATCCGTTCGATATGGATTATCTTTTAACACTTCTAGCTACGCACCCAACTTATTTTTCAGAAGTTTTACACCTTTTTTGAGGTTCTCATTTAGAGGAAAAGATCTCCGTGACAATAGGCGGCATTTCCTAAGTCTAAGAAGTGTTAATATCCTAAGAGATCGAGATCCGGACAATCCAGTATCTACACCTGATTATAGTGTATTTAACATTCGTTACGGCTACAGCAACCCAAATCTAATCGATGTATTTGCATATAATGTTGACTATCAAATCTCCAAAAATTTTGGAAAAATTTCTACTACCTTCAATTACAGAAAATTATTTTTAGATAATCGAGAACTACGATTACGTTTTTTTGCAGGAACTTTTCTATTCAATAATACACAAAACGACTCCAATCTCAAACAAATTAGCACAGATCCAGAAAAAAAACTGACAGCAGAACAAATTGAGATTCAGAAAAACTTTTTCAGCTTTGCATTAGATCGTCCAACCGACTACTTATTTAACTATAACTACCTAGGACGTAGTTCTGGTACAGGTCTGGTAAGTCAACAAATTATTATTGCAGAAGGAGGCTTTAAGTCCAAACTAGACACACCCTTTGCAGATCAATGGATCACAACCATGAATGCTGGTTATAGTATTTGGAACTGGATTCATGCCTATGGCGATATTGGTTTCATAAAAAGTAAAGGGCGCAATGCCAACTTTGTATATGATTCTGGTATTCGACTAAGTTTAGTAAATGATTATTTTGAGCTATTTTTTCCTTTATATTCTAACAAAGGTTGGGAAATTGCACAACCTAACTATTCTAATAATATCCGTTTTATTATTACAATAAGTCCAAGTACTCTAATTGGCCTATTCAATAGACGATGGTACTAAAACCAGCACATTAAATATATTTGTAAAACAATTGATTACTATACCATAAAAATCATCTTTACTCCTACACTTCAAATTCAGAGAATTCTTGGGCTTTGGGAGTACACCATACCTATGGAGCAATAAAATGATCCAAATCAGCTCAACATACCATTTATCCTTTGAATTTACGGGGATACAATTTTCTTTTTCGCCTTAGCTTCAGCATAAAAATAATCGTAACTAAGACTGTGCTTGATCTTTCTACTGAAGCTGAAATAAAAAAATCTTAATTTTTCTTTCTGGTTAATTCAAACAACAAGTGGTATTACTCCATTGATATCGCTAATCTTTTTAAGTGATTTTCAAAAAAAACTGACGGTCACATCACTAAAACAATTTCTCCCTTTTGTTAAGACCAAAACACTATAATTTTGCATAGAAGAAAATAAAAAAGCTCACAAATTTCAAATACACAATCATTAACAAAATCTTAATACAAGAAGAATTGTTTAATGATTTTTTAACAAAAAGCCATTTTCAATAAAAAATAATCAACAGAATAAGCTTTTCTATATTTGCAAAATTCTTCTTTTTTGAGTAAATTCGCAATATACAAAACCTTTCATATCATGCAATCAAAACCTGTAACGACACCTTCTATATCTTTTGAAGATTTTAAAAATCAGGTCCTTACAGATTACAAAATTGCTGTTACTAGTAGAGAATGTAGTCTCATGGGTAGACGAGAAGTTCTTACTGGAAAATCTAAATTTGGAATTTTTGGTGACGGAAAAGAGTTACCTCAGTTAGCGATGGCTAGAGTTTTCAAAAATGGAGATTTTCGTTCTGGTTATTACCGAGACCAGACTTTCATGATGGCCATTGATGAATATTCCATCAAGCAGTTTTTTGCCGGTCTCTATGCACATACGGATGAGAATTACGAACCTCACTCTTCGGGAAGACAAATGGGTGCACATTTTGCAACACATAGTCTAAACAAAGACGGTAGTTGGAAAAATCTCACCAAGCAAAAAAACTCTAGTGCCGACATGTCTTCTACTGCTTCGCAAATGCCCCGTTTGGTAGGATTAGCACAAGCATCAAAGGTATACAGAAACAGTAAAAATATCACTAACAGTGAAAATTTTTCTATTTCAGGAAATGAAGTCGCTTGGGGTACAATTGGTAATGGCAGTACAAGTGAAGGACTGTTTTGGGAAACACTAAATGCCGGTGGTGTATTACAAGTCCCTATGGTAGTTAGTATCTGGGATGACGAGTATGCAATTTCTGTACATAATAGAGATCAAACTACTAAAGAAGACATCTCGGAATTGCTCAAGGGATTTCAACGTGATGAAGACACCACAGGTTTTGAAATAATTACTGTAAAAGGTTGGGACTACCCTGCACTTATAGAAGCCTATGAAAAGGCAGATCGGTTGGCTCGAAAGCATCATATCCCTTGTATCATTCATGTCAAGGAATTAACACAGCCACAAGGACACTCTACCTCTGGCTCTCATGAACGTTATAAATCTGAAGAACGTCTACAGTGGGAAAAAAACTATGACTGCAACAAAATATTTCGGGAGTGGATTATTGAGAATAACCTGAGTAATCATGAAGATTTACTTACCCTAGAACGGGCTATAAAAAAAGAAGTTAGAGAAGGAAAAAACACTGCTTGGAAAACTTTTATCGATGGTGTAATAGCAGAAAAAAACGAAGCTCTCAAATACCTGAAAGCTGTTGAAGCTGTAAGTCCAAATAAAGTATTCATTCAAAAACTTTCTACAGAATTAGA
Organism: uncultured Aquimarina sp.; assembly: GCA_947492105.1. Classification (GTDB taxonomy): domain Bacteria; phylum Bacteroidota; class Bacteroidia; order Flavobacteriales; family Flavobacteriaceae; genus Aquimarina. The sequence continues at coordinate 172,337 of CANLMN010000006.1, forward strand.
AAACATCAAGGAACCTTTACGTAAAGAAATTCTTGAGACTTGTAGAAAATCATTGAGGTATCTAACTCAAGAAGATAGTTCCGAGAAAATAGCATTCCAACAATGGGTAAACACCTATATGGATGCTATTCAACATAAATTTAGTGCGCAATTATACAATGATTATGACAATGGGGTTACCAAAGTACCGGTTATTCTTCCTGCATATGCAGACGATGCTCCCCTTGTTGATGGTCGCGTTGTGCTACGTGATAATTTTGATGCGATCCTTGCTAGTAAACCTGAGGTATTGATTTTTGGAGAAGATGTAGGCACTATTGGAGATGTAAACCAAGGATTAGAGGGACTACAAAGCAAATACGGCAACCTTCGTGTTGCAGATACAGGTATTAGAGAGCCTACCATAATTGGACAAGGCGTTGGTATGGCACTACGTGGTCTACGCCCAATTGCTGAGATCCAATACATAGACTATATGCTCTATTGTCTACAAACATTAAGTGATGATTTGGCTTGTTTGCGTTATCGAACTTTTGCTAAGCAAAAAGCACCACTCATTATCAGAACACGAGGGCATCGATTAGAAGGGATTTGGCACTCTGGTTCTCCCATGGGAGGACTACTTCATATCCTACGAGGGATCCACATTCTAGTCCCTCGAAATATGACAATAGCAGCTGGTTTCTACAATACATTATTAGCCAGTGATGAGCCTGCACTCTTGGTAGAGTGTCTTAATGGTTATCGATTAAAAGAAAAAATGCCTTCGAATCTAGGGGAATTTTGCTTGCCTCTAGGTGTTGTAGAAACACTTAAAGAAGGAACCGACATCACCTTGGTATCCTATGGTGCAACACTGCGTTTGGCACAAGAAGCTGCTAAAGAATTAATTGCAGTTGGTATTGATGCAGAAGTAATTGACATACAAACCCTCATACCTTTTGACTTACATCATGATATTGCCAAAAGTGTTGCCAAAACAAACCGTGTACTAATCATTGATGAAGATATGCCAGGAGGAGCTACTGGATACATACTACATAAGCTGATAGATGAACAACAAATATTCCAATACTTGGATAGTGCGCCACTGACACTTAGTGCCAAACCGCATCGCCCAGCATTCGGAACTGATGGTGATTATTTCAGCAAACCTTCTATTGAAGATATTTTCGAAAAGGTCTATGACATGATGCATGAAGTCAATCCTAAAAAATTCCCTGCCTTGCGCTAAGACAACAATACTCTAAATATATCATTGTAAGTTGTTTAAAGACGAGATTACACGACACGATACTTTTGGACATGTTATTTTTGTTATACGGACATTTTTTTCTAAAAACTGTTCAACTAAACTAATACCATTTATCCTGCGATTTTACTGGGATAAAATTTTCTTTTTTCGCCTCAGTTTCAGCATGAAAACAAACCGTAACTAAGGCTATACCTGATGTTTCCGCTGAAGCTGAAACAAAAAACCTTAACCTTTCATTCTGGTACATTCAAACAACAAATGATACAACTACTCTATTTCCTTTTTGCGGTAGTGTTAGATTTTTGTAAATTAATCCAAAAATATAAATGTGCAGGTAAATTGATTGTAGATTATGCCATTTAAAGAATAATTACAAACTAATAATTAGCTTCTTTTTCTATTATTTTGATCTACACTACATTTTAACTGGTAGTAGACGTACTAACCTTACTCCGATTCATATATCTGGGATTGTGCGCAATGTCAAAAACTTATGATAACAAATGAAAGATAAAATCATAAATTGGAATCTTGACCCAACAATTTACTGGATAACTGAAACTTTCCCTTTAAAATACTATGGTTTGTTTTTTGTAACTGGAATTCTTTTAGCACATTACGTCGCAAAACGCATTTATGACAAAGAAAATATTCCAATAGAAAATTTGGAAAAGCTATTTATTTACATTGTTGCAGGAATAGTTTTGGGTGCAAGACTCGGACATTGTTTATTTTATGAGCCTTCTTATTATTTTCAGAATCCTCTTGAAATTTTATTGCCCATTAAAAAAATTGGAGATTCATATCAATTTATTGGATTTCAAGGATTAGCAAGTCATGGAGGAGGGCTTGGAACTTTAATTGCGATCGGAATTTACTGCAAAAAGTACAAAACAAACTATTTATGGGTTTTGGACAAAATTGCAATTGTTACACCAATAGTGGCAGTTTTTATCAGATTAGGAAATTTTATGAATTCTGAAATTTATGGAAAACCAACAAATGGAAATTGGGGGATTATTTTTCAAAGAGATGATGTGATCCCAAGACACCCTACCCAGCTCTATGAAGCATTTGCATATCTCTTAATATTCGGAGTTTTAATGTTTATCTATAAAAAAATAGCGAAAGAAAAATCTAACGGATTGATTTTTGGTTTTCTTTTAGTTTTGGTGTTTTTGGCAAGATTTATAATTGAATTTTTTAAAGAGAACCAAGTTGGATTCGAAGATGAAATGATTATAAATATGGGACAAACTTTAAGTGTTCCTTTTATAGCTATAGGACTGATCTTAATATGTACTAGGAAAAGAATAGTGTACAGTAATGTGTATAAGTAGCGGATAATTCTACCCTATTCAAACAATTCATACACGTGAATGCACTATAAATCATACGTAAGCTTGCTTATAAAATGCAAAAAGAAAATTGAGTGTCCACACTCTTGCTTTTCTAAAAGGTACTGTATTCGCGATCCTCAGAGAGTTGTTTTAGTTTTTTTGACTCAAATAATTTGGATCATCCTATACTAGTGCCCTAATCTAGCTCTCAAGTCCTGTCGACTGATCTGACACTTACATAAGGAAAAAACGATTTTTGAGATGCTATTTTGAACCCTAAAAATAGCATTCTGCTATTAGTGCAGCAGTGTTTGTAGTCTTGTAATCATTATTTGCAGGACTATCAAACTTTAATCAAAAAATACCTGTTGGGTTAGAATTAATGCTTCAATGTCATTTTGGGTTTTAGCACTTCCCATTGCTGTTAAATGGTTGTTTTCGTTTAAAACAAATAGTGTTGGCGTTAAGTTTATTTGAAAATTTACAAACAAATTTTCGTCACCTTCCAACATTACAAACCTATACTTATACTGGTCTATAAACGCTTTGTTTTCTTGAAATGTCGTGCCTATTTGAAAAACATACACATCAAAAGTTTCAATATATCTGTTTTGAAATACATCTAGTTCGGGGTATAATGCTTGGCAAGCCATACATTCAGAATTTGTAAACACAAATAGTTTCTTTTTGCCTAGATCAAGATTTTCATTAGAAAAGTGAACCCCATTTGTCATTTTTACAGAAAAATAAGGAGGAATAACAACAGCAGTATCTTTAGGAATTGTAATTTCTTGTTGCTGTGTTGCAACGTTTTTATTCTTAGAACATGCGAATATCTGTAGAAAGAGGACTACAAAGGCATACTTGTATAATAGAGTATAGCGTAGAAAAAGAGTTTGCATGCTGCGGTATAGCGTGTTTTTGTTACTCAAAATATAGAGAGACATTTCCTTCTGATTAGTGTTTTCAACCATTTAAAAATAATTACAGGCTAATAATACCATTTATCCTTTGAATTTACTGGGATATAATTTGCTTCTTTTCTACTCTTTTTTCACTAAAAAATTAAATCGTAGTCACGGCTATGCACCACTTTTATAGTTCAAATTAGCGATAAACAATTCAATTATTGTTGGACTACAATTACATTTTAACTGGTATTATACCAATTCGAGTATATAAATTATTATTAATGAGACTGTATTTTTTTATGAAAAAATATCGTGATGTTATTGCATAGCCTTAGCTATGAAATATATGAACAAGGCATTTAGATAGAAAAAGAACAAGTCGATATACGACATGATATAGCTAATTTGTTATTATACAAAAGTTAATGGCCTGTTAAATGAGTTTCTCCCCATTTTAGAAATGGGGAGAAACTTAAAATGTATTAGGAGTTACAGGTACTATTTATTTACATTTTCTAAGAAGCTTACCCCATTCTGCCCATCTAAAAAACTCTTTACTAGTTGGTTGCCACGTCGCATAAGGATTGTTTGAATGGTTTATATTCACAATAACAGTTTCAGATTTTGATTCGCCTTTACAGCTTACTCTCCATTCTATAACCTGTTTCCCATTAAGAACACCTTGGTGGTATTTAACACGTTGTACAACACCACCTTGTGCCCATTCTTTACGCATTTTAAGAGATGTGCCATCTGTAGCACCTCTAGTTACACCATTACCATATGACGTTGAAGCACTTAGCCCTAACTTTATAAGACCTGATTGCACCTCTACTTTACCTCCCACAGCTACGGACCAGGTTTTGCTATAACTGAGGCTTTTAGAATAAGAGGCCGTTTGCTGACTTCTGCATTTGCCTTTGGCATTATGTTGACTTCCTTTAACCAACCAATCATCAGAGGCCGTTCTACTAACACTAGTTTGTCTTGCACTAACACCACTTGTAGATGATTTATTTAAGGACCAGGAACAAGCACTTCCTCCTCCAAATTTCTTTTTTGCTCTTGACAAGGCAGAGCTGTGAGTAATGTTTGTGTAATTATAGGTTTCTTTAGCCTGGAAAGATGGACCTTCTGTTGGCGTTACTGTATTTTGCTCTGGCTGTACAGGTGTTTCAAACTCTTCTTTTTGGGGTAAATAGTCACCAAAGAAAACAGAAAACGCATCTTCGGCATTAAAATTCAGCTTTTTACGATCCACAGGAACAAAATCATTTCGCCTGCCATTGTTAAAAATAAACAAGCCTTCAAAAGTTTCAGATATACCAAATACCTCATTAAATGCAGCCAATTTTTCTAGATTACCACTGCCAGATTCAATGATGAAGTTTAAATTATTTTCCTCTGCTACAGTTATAATAGATTCTGCATCCACAGGAAGATCGGCATCAATATATATAAAACCAGTCTGAGGTTCAAAACGAGGTACATCAGCGTTTATTTCATATTGCTCTACATCGTGGAGGTCTAATAATTGACCTATTTTACCTTTGTGAGCGGACTGTACTATGGCGACTTTTGTATAGATATTTTGTGTGGTAGCGCCGTCATCTATAGCTTCTGGCAAGGTTTCAATGTTTGTGTTTTGCGCATTAGAGGCGTCATTTATTTGATCTTCTTCACAGGATACTCCTAGTAGACCTATTATAGCAAATAAAACTAATTTTGCTTTAATCATTTTCATAATTTTGGTTGTTTGATATGTTTAGTGTTTACCTAATTTTATTTATTTATTCGTACGAAAATAAATATGTACTCAAATATAGATTCAGTATTTCTATAAGATATGTCTTAATTGTAAAGAAAATGTGAATTCTTATTTTGCTCTGAAAATCAATAGAACCTAAAGAACATGGAGCATTTAACACTAGCGGAAAGGCACAAAACTACAGTGTTTTTAGATCTAGAAACATCCAAAAAAATAGCCGCACAGTTAAGCCTGAATCGATCTACTATATACAGAGAGCTGAAACCCGCCACAAATAGACAATCTAAGTGGGAATTATAATGCTAGACTTACCCAAGTAAATATGTCCCTGTATACGATTGCTCTTCATCGATACTGAGTTTTGTAGTATCTCTTCATTACATATCTTAGAATAAACTAGCTTGCGAGGTACTAATGGTTCAAGACACTATCCTTGCCTATAAAGATCTTGCACCCTCTTGATTAATTAGTTACCTTTAGATAACAAAAAATGCCCATACTGGGTACAAACACATTTTGTAAAGTGTATAGCTTCCTATCGTCAGCTACGACACATTACAAGAGACGTTATAAACAATTTACGAAAACCGAGAAACTGAAATAAATAATGGCAAAATTCTTAAACACAACAGGTGTTTCATATCATTTAGAAGAACTTATCAAAACTACAAAAGACCGATTGATTTTGATTAGTCCGTACCTTCAATTTCACAAAAGGATAAAAGACCATTTAGAAAACCTAAACATTCAAAAAAGAGACATCAGGATTATTTACCGAGAGAATAAATTACAAGTTGAACAAAGCAATTGGCTTGAAAGTCAAATCGGAATTAGGACAAGTCTTTGTAATTCACTTCATGCAAAATGTTACCTGAATGAAAATGAAGCAATCGTAACTTCAATGAATTTATATTCTTTCTCACAACAGAATAATGATGAAATGGGGATTCATGTTACGAAAGAAAAAGACGCTGATTTATACAATGACATTTATAACGAAGTTCAAAGATTATTAACAATTAGTGAAGAAATAAGAGTTTCCGTAAAAAAAGTTGATAAAGAAATAGAAAAGAAAACTGAAAGCACGATAAAAAAAGTTCAGGAGAATAAGGATTATTCAAAATATAAATTACTAACAACTAAAGAATTGTCAAACCTTACTGGATTAAGTAGTAGAAAAGTGAATAAATGGTTTACCGAAAATAAACTGATGTACAAAAAAGAGGACGATTGGATAACAACAAAACGTGGAAAAGAAACTGGCGGAATTGAGAAAAATGGACAATATGGACAATTTGTTGTTTGGCCAGAAGATATTGCACAACATATAACCGAATAAAAACAGGGCATAATAACAAGGTACATGACGTTCCGGATAGACCAATGCTATAGGATAGGTCTCGTTGACTAATCCGCCACTTCGACAAGAGAGAAAAACGATTCTTGAGATGCTATTTTGGGTGTTAAAAATAGGATTCTGCTATTGAAGTAGTAGTGTTTGCGGTATGATTATTTCAGGAGGATCAAAACAATCTTTCCTAAATTATTCTATTACAAAAAAATAGGATATATTAATTGAAAATTTGTACACAACAAGAACGGTATGCTGGGAGCATATCACCTGCTGATAGACTTTTGGTTATCCTAATATCTTAGACTACTTCAATATGTATAGCAAAAAAAGAAAAATGAATAAAATTATCAAACTAATTTATTTACCTGTTTTACTAATACTGTTTTGTTGCAATGCGCTTTGTTCTCAGAAAACAATTGATGAATACCGTCCTGTACAAGAAGGTGTTTTTAGAATTGGCCATGGAGAAAAAGACTTTTCACCGTTTATTCAAAGTGGATATACCTTAATGTTACCTGAAGAAAAGGCTATAAAAGGTACACTTATATTTCTTGAGGATTCTTGGTGGGACAAAAAGAATAAAAGTGCAAAACAAATGTATAACCTAGCCTCTGAAAGAGGATTTGCGGTACTATCAGTTTCATCGGAAATTCCTTTTGATTTTTACTTTTTGGAAACCTCTTTGTTATCCGCTCATAAGCTAATAGAGGAAGTATTCATTAAATATAACTTACCTAATGAAAATATTTTCTTTTTGGGAGCAAGTTTAACGGGACACAGATCGATGCGCTATATTAAATTCATAAAAGAAAATAATTTTGAATTTAAACCTAACATTCAAGGTATTGTAATTTGTAATTTTACAATGGATTTTACAAGAAAATGGTATCAGCACGAACGAGATATAAGGATTAACCGAATTGATCTTTGGGAACCAAAGTTTATAAATTTTTTGTTAGAAACACATTTGAAAGGTACTCCAAAAACTAATCCGGAAAACTATCACGATTTTTCAGCATATAGCTATTTTGACAAAAAAAACAGAAATATTAAGATTTATAAAGATTATGCTGTTAGAGCATATATAGAACCAGCCATACAATATAAACTAAAAAACCAACTAAGAACTTTATACGAGAACAATGCGACAGATATGGTTGGATTTTTGGCTGAGCAGGAACTGGCCGGAAATAAAAATACAGAATTAATTGTCTTACAACCAGAAGATAACAAATCAAAGAAAAAGACTACGCAATCAACTTGGAATACCATTAATAAAGACGAACTTATGACTTGGATTCAAAAGCAGACAGAAAAATAACCTTCTTTTACCACATTTGGAGATTTGAAAAATAAAAAAACCTATAGATTGATTACAAATCTATAGGTTTTTAAAAAATAGTCCTGTTAGTTTTAACTGAACTATAATTTGATGATTTTTTGAGTGAATGATTTAGTTCCTAAACTTGAAATAAAGTAGGTACCACTTTCTAAATCGCTAATATCAATATTTTGGTTTGCGCTAGTGACATCTATTTGACGTATTGTAGCACCTAAGATATTTCTCAAAACAAATTTTCCTTGATTATTTGCGGATAGATTACTTATTGTAATACTATTTGTTGCAGGATTAGGGAAAATTTTGATACTATTTATATTCTCAATATCATTTATAGATAAAGAATCCTCATTGCATGTAGATTCCGGATTAGCTAGATTCTCGGCAACACTTCTTGATACGCCATCTCTAAAAAATACTATCTTATCCATAAAATAATAGCTAGATCTTGCATCGATGTTTATACTATAATTACCAGCTTCATTAAAAACCGCTTTAATTAATAAATGTGCAAGAACTCCCTCTGTGTTTACGTTGCTTACAAATCTCCAATCTCTTTCTTCACCATCACCATTTGTTGGTACAACATTCATAAATATTTTCATGAATTCGTCACCATTTTTAGCACTGTCAGCACAACCTCTGTCAGGGATTGAATTACAATTAGACTCAGGACCTAACACACTAACCAACTGACCATTAGACCTTCTTTCTGCAAAATAATCATCTGCTTCAATATTCATCCAAAAATCATTATGTCTGTCTTTTAGGTTTCCCATACCAATACGACCTCTAACCAAAAATCTGTAAGTCCCTGGCGTATTAATTCTTATATTATAGGTAATTAATGCGTTTGACAAGTTTGCAAATGACTCGGGACCATTCCAAAACAGATAATTTATAGTCGCTCCAGGTTGATCCGGATCAGGCTCATTACCTAATTGCCAATTTGAGTCTACTGGTAATTTCGCAGACTCCATTTCAATAACCAATAAGCCATTTTCTTCTTCAAAAACACCATCACAAACAGTAGTTTGCGCGCTTCCTTGAAATGTCAAAAACGTGATGATAAATAAAACAAATATTTGTGTAAAATTGTATTTCATAATATTTTTTTTGTAAAAATACATTATTTAGAGCATAAATTTTAATAATACCGAATACACTTTTAGTTTTCTAAATAAATTTGTAAGTAAAAATAAAGCCCTAGAAAATAGCTCTTGAAATAAATAGCATGTCAATCAGAAGTATTCCAACTACAAAAAACAGCCTATGATTCTAAAAAAGAGCAGTACACAACCCTAATTACTTTAGGACCAAACAAGGAAAAATGATATATCAGAATTCCACTTTTTTTAGTCTAACTTATATTTTTTTTAGTATAATGCTCAATTTTTTATTTTTAATAGTCCATTATCCCGTTTAGTTTAGCCCCTAATAAGTTCGGAGTGATCTTTTAAATTTCAAAATCAATATATTTGAGATATGAAATACAAGAAA
>CANLMN010000007.1 GCA_947492105.1 uncultured Aquimarina sp.
CTTGGTTATATTCAGAGTTTGGCAACAATTTTCTCAAAACAATGATGCGATTAGGGAGTGAGCGATCAGAATTAGGTGTTGTATCTGATCAAATCGGCACACCTACCTACGCAGGAGATTTGGCTAGAGTATTATTACAAATCATTGGTACAGAAAGTAGAGCTTATGGGTTGTATCATTACAGTAATGAAGGATCGTGTAGTTGGTACGATTTTGCCAAAGCTATTTTTGCAGAAAACGCTTATGATATAACAACTAACCCAATCCCTACATCAGCATATCCAACACCAGCCAAAAGACCGGCCTATAGTGTATTGGATAAATCAAAAATTAAAAATACTTTAGGGATTACCATTCCTGATTGGAAGGAGTCGTTGAAAAAAGTAATTACGACTGTGGCATGACGATATGCGACATTATATAGCTAAATTTAATATAAGTGTAGTCTTTGTTATTTTTCTCCGTCATAGAAGAGATCCAATTCCTCTCCAGTGGCATCCAAAATCACATACATTTCACTAAAGATCCATTCTTCCTCTTTTTTTTCTCCAGTTAAGTGTAATATAGCATTGCCCTTAGGGCCTTTTAGTGGAGTTTGAGAAGAGAGTTTACGAATACCATTGAGGATTTGTAAATTGCTCATTCCAGTTTCTCCTGCTATAATGGGTGTTCCAAGTGTTTCTTGTAAGTAGGGATATTCATTAATACGTTTCATTGCCTTGTCAATAGGCATGACACTGGTGACTTGATCTGTAAAGTCTGTAAAGAATTCTTTGACTCCAAAATAAGCAGAACCAATAAAAAACGAAATAACGATAACTAAGGTTAGACACCCTCCAAGTGGTATGGCCCAAGGCCAATTCCGTTGCATCCAATTTTTCTGAGGTGGTATTACTTCCATGCTTTATTTAGTATTACTACTTTTATGAGACTTCAAATTCTTTGAAAAGTTACGGTTTTTATGACAAAATATAACTTGAAAGAACAGTAGGGAGAATATGGGTTTAAGAGAAAAAGATATTTTGAGAATAAAAAGATAAGATTTTTGTTACTATCAATTATTTTCAACGAAGATATTTCTATCATCTCAAAATTGTAAAACCTTAGCAGCTCCATGTTATGATCGTTTAGTTTTAGAATGTAGGCCCTTACTCCATCACCTCTTAGTGGTTAATGAACAAAGAGAATGTTTTAGTTTGGTAAAAAATCAACTAGAATTAGGAACCTAAGTTGTTTTTGTGTTTTATCTTTGTGGCTAAATTTAGAGGTGTAGAGAATTATAGTGCTGTTGTACAAACGTTTACAAAAACTTATGTATGGTGTGTTTTTTTGTGCCTTTTAGAACTAAACTAACAACCTCAAGATCGTTGAGGTAAAAACAAACCTGTGCAGCAACCCATTTCCATTACCAGTATTGCTTCTATATCTCCCTTAGGACATTCTCCTGAACTTATCTGGGAACGCTATCAAGATTCTGAACATTGTATTAGTCTATTAGTATATAATGGAATACCTACAACACAAGGGCAGATTTCTAAAGTTGCTGTAAAAGAATTAGAAGCGCTTCGTGATGAGAACGAGCATTATAAAGACTTAGATAATAGTGTGCTTTTTGGTATCTATGCAGCTAGAAAGGCCGTAAGGATTGCTGGGTGGGAACACCCGGGAGATTTTGGAATCAACATGGGTTCGTCTAGAGGAGCAACTGGACTTTTTGAAAAATATCATCAAGAATTTTTGACCAATAATATTGCTGCAACACTGAGTTCGCCAACAACAACTTTGGGAAACATCTCTTCTTGGATTGCTAATGATTTACAATCCAGTGGACCGGACATAAGCCATTCAATCACCTGTTCTACGGCATTGCATGCAGTTCTCAATGGCGTTGCCTGGTTACAATCCGGCCTTACGGATCGATTCCTTGTTGGTGGTAGCGAAGCTCCATTGACACCCTTTACCATCGCGCAGATGAAAGCCCTCAAAATTTATACAAGGGCAACAGATGACCCATACCCTTGCAAAGCTTTGGAGCTTAAAAAAAGACAAAACACGATGTTTTTGGGAGAAGGAGCAGCTGTAGTATGCTTAGAAAAAGGGCACAAAAAGAATGCAAAAGCACTGATCACAGGTATAGGATATGCTACAGAGCCTTTAAAACATAATATCTCTATTTCTACAAATGCAGATTGTTTTCAAAAATCAATGCGAATGGCATTAGGAACTTGTTTGTCTAGCGAAATAGATGTTATTGTTATGCATGCTCCGGGAACAATTAAGGGAGATCTGTCGGAATACAATGCTATTCAAAAAATCTTTGGAACGCAACATCCGGCATTAACCACCAATAAATGGAAAATCGGACACACCTTTGGTGCTAGTGGGATTTTAAGTATGGAGCTTGCTATTCTGATGTTAGAACATCAAAAATTTATCCCAGTACCGTATGTGACTCCAGAATTTACACATGAAGATAGTTTGCCCAAAAAAATTCAGAAAATACTCGTTAACGCCGTTGGTTTTGGAGGAAATGCCGTGAGTATTTTGTTAGAATTACCACAAGGGTGATAATGTTATTTTTTAAAAACACTTTTTACAACAAAAGTTAAAATAGCAGGTAATATCCATCCAAGACCGTGTATTCCAAGGGGAATTACCGTAAGAATAGGTTTTGTTATTTTTGTGTATCCTATTGCATGCAGCATATCTGGAACGCTAAATAGCAATGTAATAGTAATTACTGCACGGAACACATCCCGAGTAGCCGATTTTTTGGGTGCTACATTTAATAAAATGAGAATAATTGTTACTGGATACACCAGCGCTAGTGCGGGGACTGCTATTGTAATGATATAATGCACATCAAATTGACCGACTAGTACGCCAAGTACACAGCTAATAATTGCTGTGATACTGTATGCAATTTGCGAATCACCTGTCAAACCTTTTACAAAATCCGAAGTTCCAGTAATAATACCAATAGCGGTGGTGAAGCAGGCAATAGCAACCAAAAGACTCAGCGCTATAGTGCCAAGCGTACCCAAAGTGGCAGTGCTAATGCCTGCCAATAGTGCTGTTCTAGAGATATCTGATGGAAATTCTTGACTATAGTGCGCTCCAGTCCATATCATACCAGTATAGACACTCAATAACCCAACTCCAGCTATAATTCCAGAATTGCGAATCAATTTTTTTTTGGCTTTATAGTTTCCTTTCCCTTTAAGGTTTAGAGAAATAATTACAACCCCACCAACTACTACAGCTCCAATGGCATCAAAAGTCTGGTATCCTTCCAAAATACCTAATGTTAGTGGGCTAGAAACTGCAGAGGCCATCATAAGTTCTGTTTCTGAAAAAAAAGAAAGACTCACAATACCAATAACAACAAGTAAAATGATAGGAGTCAAAAATTTGCCAACGCTATCAAGTACTGAAGAACGTCTCAATACAAAAAATAGGACCAAACCAAAATACACGCAGCTAGTAATCCATGAAGGAATTTCGCAAAAAGGAGCAATTGCCATTTCATGGGTTACGGAGGCAGTTCGTGGAGCAGGGAGGGTGATAGCAATTAAGTATATGATTATACAATAGCTATAGCTAAAGAATGGCGATACCGGTTTTCCAAAATCATAGATAGTGCCTTGTATCCGAGAATGAGCAAAAATCCCTAAAATAGGTATTATTACTGCGGATATAATAAAGCCGAATGCGATTAAAGCCCAATCCATGCCCGCCAGTAGTCCCAAATTAGGTGGGAGAATTAAATTCCCTGCACCAAAGAACATAGCAAAAAGCGCGAATCCAGTGATGAGGGTTTCCTTTATTTTACCCATGGTAAGAACTATTAGTTTGGGGTTTTAGTTTTTTTTTAGAGATGTTTGCCGCCTTCCCATCCATGTTTTCCCAAATATTTTTCTCCACTCTCTACTGCTCCATCTTCGATAGACGTTCCCATACTATCATTCCAGCGGTTGAGATAGCCAAACAAAGAGATGACTCCAAGCATTTCTACAATTTCGCCCTCATTCCAATGTGCATAAAGCGCTTTTTTAATGGTATCATCAACTGCATTAGGGACCTGTGATGCGGCCAACGAAAAATCCAAAGCAGCGCGTTCTGCATCATCAAAAGCAGCGTGAGTTCGATATTCCCAGATATTATCCAATTGTTCCTGTTCTGCACCGTAACGCTCTGCTGCACGTATAGCGTGTGCTTGACAATAGCGACAACCTGTTGCATTACTGCTCACCCAAGCAATCATTCGTTTGAGTGCAGAAGTAACACGTCCCTGATTGGCCATCACGGCTTTGTTCAAATTGATAAAACTACGTGCAATCTCTGGTCGGATTTGCATTGTGAGTACGGAATTGGGACAGAACCCCAAGGTTTCGTTAAAGAATTGTGCTAATTTTTTGGTTTCGGGATCGTGTTCTGGTGTTAATGGTGTTACAAGTGGCATGTGTTATTAGATTTTGAATAATGAGAAATACAAGAACGTTTTTTTTTGGAAATTTCAATGGGATAGAGAGAGGGTTTAACAAAAGTTTTAGTGCTTTTATGAATTTGTAGGTGATGCATCTTTTTTTTACAGGCTTTGTATAATGAAACGAAATAGCAGTACTGTTTTTTTTGATGTACAATAGGGGGAAAACCCCCTAATTTGGAGAGAAGGTTGCTGAAAAAGTATCAAATCATATATATTCGCAGCCGACTTAGCGTAGCGAATTCCCCAGAATTAAAGCTATGATTTTTAGAATACAAAATAAGAGTGTTTTCTTACTAGTGTATTGTGCTGTTTTTTTAAGCATGAAAGCGCAGCAAACATCATTGAAAGGTGTTGTTTTTGATGAATTGTCTCAAGATCCAGTTGTGGATGTTTTGGTGTCGATAGCGGGGACAGATTTTCTAACCAAAACGGATACAAATGGTGCTTTCCTATTGAAAGATGAGTTGCCATTAGGGGAGCAGTTGTTGATACTTCATAAATCGGGCTACCATACAACAAGATTGCCAATTGTGATTAATAAAGGAGAATCATTAGTACTGGAGCATTTGAATTTGCGTCATGATTTTTCTTCAATTGCGCAGGGTATTACGGTTATTAGTCTAAGTGAAGAGGCTTTTGATGAGGATACAGAAGCTGGTTCTGATGCAGCGGGATTATTACAGGCTTCAAAAGATGTATTTCTCAAAGCTGCAGCATTTGATTGGAGTAGTACTTTTTTTCGCCCTCGAGGCTATGATAGTAGTCAAGGAAAAGTACTTATTAATGGGGTACAAATGAATAAAATCTATACCGGTAGACCTCAGTGGAGTAATTGGGGAGGTCTTAATGAAGTAATACGTAATCAGGAATTCTCTAGAAACAGTGCTGCTTCTGATTTGGTTTTTGGAGGGATTGCCGGGACTACGGCGATTCAAATGCGTGCTTCTCGATATCGAAGCGGTGGTCAGGTCTCATATGGCTTGTCTAATCGAAGTTATATTGGTCGGATTATGGGTACGTATCATTCTGGTGCTATGAAGAATGGTTGGGCGTATAGTTTTTCGTTATCTCGGCGTTACGGTGATCAGGGTGCAATAGAAGGGACACTATATGATGCAAATGCAGCTTTTGCGGCAATAGAAAAACAGCTAGGGGCAGCACATAGTCTAAGTTTGGTGGCTTTTTATGCTCCTAATACAAGAGGTAAGTCAGCACCTAATACGCAAGAAGTTTGGGATCTCAAAGGTAGTGTCTATAACCCTTATTGGGGTTATCAAAATGGAAGAATTCGTAATGCTAGAATAAGAAGGATAGAAGAGCCTGTCGCAATCCTCAATCACTTTTGGAAATGGAAGGAGGGGCGTATGGAATTACAAAATACATTGGCAGTGCAATCAGGTAATTCGGGAAACAGTAGGTTGAGTTATGGTGGAACAGCTTTGGTATCCGCACCAACAGGGCAATTGTTTTTTGAAGGTAATGGGAGCAATCCAGATCCTACATATTATCAAAAGTTGCCAAGTTATTTTTTACGATTTCCAGAGATGCCAAACTATAAAAATGCTTATTTGGCTACTCAGAATTTCCAAGATAATGGACAATTGGATTGGGGAGCACTATATCAGGCAAATCAAGGAGCGCTATCCAGTTATGTACTCTACGAAGATAGAACTGATGACACAAAAATTAGTGCAGGAAGTGTATTTCGAGGAATTTTCAATAGGCATTTTACACTTAATACTTCTTTGAATTTTAGATCTCTATATAGCGAGAATTATGCAGCGATACTTGATTTGTTGGGCGGTACAGGCTTTTTGGATATTGATAGCTTTGCAGAAGGAAATACAGCACAGAATGACTTGCAAAATCCAAATAGGATTGTAGGAGAAGGAGATAAATTTCAATACCATTATGGCTTGACTGCCAAAATAGGAGAGGCGTTTACTCAAGGGCAGTTTAAGTACGATCGTGTTCGGTTTTTTATTGCAGGGATAGCGTCGCAAACCTATTATAAGCGTAAGGGTTATTTTGAAAATGGAAATGCCCCAGGGGTTAAGTCTAGGGGAGAGAGTGCGTCCATTAACTTTACGGATTTTGGAATCAAAGGAGGTTTGACTTATGTGTTAAAGCCTAAACACTTTTTACAGTTTCATGGGGTATATCAAACAGAGGCACCTATTCTACGAAACGTATTTACTAATGTAAGACAAGAAAATACGGCAATTTTGAAATTGAAGTCGCAAAATACACAAAGTATTTCCTTTGGGTATCGGTTGCAATCTTCAAAAATACAAACAAGTTTTACGGGCTATTATACGAGAATTAGCGATGCGACGAATCTAAACTTTTTTTATACAGATGCATTAGCAAGTTTGGGAGCTGAGAATAACGCTGCATTTGTTCAAGAAATATTAATAGGATTAGATAAGAGGTATTTGGGAGTAGAGTTAGGTGTTGAAGTACCTCTTAATTCGACCTTCAAACTCAAAACTGCAGCAGCAGTTGGTCATTATACGTATGCTAATAATCCGACATTATATCTGACTTCTAATAATTTTGCAGACCCATTAGTACTGGGAGTGAGTACTCTCAAAGATTATCACATTTCTGGTGGACCTCAGCGGGCTTTTTCTTTTGGATTTGAATATAGGGATCCTAATTATTGGTGGTTATCAAGTAGTGCAAATTATTTTTCGAACACCTATGTTGCGGTGAGTCCATTTACTCGCACAAAAAACTTTTATACAGATACAGATGGGCTGCCTTTTGCAAATTATGATAGTAACAAAGCAAAAGAGTTGTTAAGACAAGAAAAATTTGCGCCATATATGTTAGTGAACCTTGTTGGTGGAAAATCATGGCGCATCAAAAACTATTACATAGGATTTGTCGCTGGAGTTTCTAATCTACTGAATGCAAAATACAAAACAGGCGGGTTTGAACAGGCTCGAAATGCAAATTATCAAGGGTTATTAGCCGAAAATCAACGAAAAACGCCTGTTTTTGGTGCCAAATATTGGCAGGGATTAGGCGCAACATACTTTACAAATTTCTATATCAGATTCTAAAAACTCTCCAAACATGAACACTTTACTCAAATTCTTTTACCTACTAATTTCATTCTTATTGACAATTTTGACCAATGCTTGTGTGACAACAGATGATTTTGCTGTTCCTGAGCCAGAACCTACTATCGTCACCATGATAGGGACAAAAGTAACAATAGGTGCGCTCAAAAATCAGTTTGATTTCCAATCAGAAGAGATTATCACATATTCTGGAACTAATACTTATATAGAGGGCTATGTGATATCGAGTGATGAGGCAGGAAATTTTTTCAAGGAGTTAGTGATTCAAGACCTTCCTTCGAATCCAACTGCTGGTATTCAAATAATAATTGATAAACGATCTTTGTATCAGAAATATGATTTAGGGCGAAAGGTCTATGTACAACTTGATGGTCTCAGCCTAGGGTTAGCAAATGGTGTGTTGAAACTGGGGAAGTTACAGGAAAAAAGTATCGAAGCTATTTCTGAATTTGAAGTGGAAAACCATGTTTTTAGAACACCAGAGGTCAAAAAAATCGTACCTAGAAAATTGACAATAAAAGAATTGAATAGTAATGTAGAAAGCCTGTATGTGACATTTTCAAATATGCAGTTTGCTAAAGAATTGTTAGAAGACCCATCAAAAACATTAGCAGGAACAGCGACAGATCGCTTCCAAGGAGAGCGTGAGCTTCAGTCTTGTGCAACCCAAGAGTCTATAATTCTTAGTACTAGCGTATATGCAGATTTCAAATCATTGAGCTTGCCCCCCGCAAAAGGAAGTGTGTCTGGAATTCTGTCTAAAGATTTTTTTGGGAAGTATTATATTTTGAGAATAAATAGCTCTAGAGATTTGATGTTTCATCAAAGCACAAGATGTGATCTCGAGTACTTGTCTTGTGGTATAAATGTATTACAACCAAGAACAACAGTGCTTTTCGAAGAAGATTTTGAGAAAATAACGAAAGATAAACAATTAGATGAGTTAGGGTGGATCAACGTTAATAGTCATGGAGATGACAAACGTTGGGGAAATAAGAAAATTAGAAACGTAGCAAATCGTGTCATGACTATCTCAGCTTTTAATAGTGGATTGAATCCTCTAGAGGCATGGTTGATTACTCCAGCGATAGATATGGATCAAACAACAGATGAGGTGCTAAGTTTTGAGGTGCAAACAAGTTTTAATAATGGAAAAGCACTAACAATTTGGGTAACAAACAATTTTACGGGAGATCCAGAGACCACAAAATGGGTGCCTCTTGATATTGCAATTCCGCAAAAGAATACAAATAATGTTAAGGTTTCTCCCTTTTCTATTTCTTGCCTTGGTGGTAAAATACGCATTGCTTTTCGTTATAAAGGGAGGGACCCAGGAAGTACCTCCACATATAGTCTTGACAATATTAAAATTTACGGAGCTTCAAAATGATTTTTTGGTATAATTTTTGTTAAAATGGCTGATACATGTGAGTATCTGGGCAAAAAAGCAGATATTTGCAGGCGCAAAGAAAAGCGATATGTTAAAAATTGTATCTTACACCCCTAAATGCTATTTAAAATGATTAAAAAAACAACCCTATCATTAGTGGTACTTTTGTTTTGTGCAATTCTGACGTTTGCACAAAAGATTCCAACCGGAGGAACGTCTTTAATTTCAGGAGATATTACTTCTTACGGATTTTATGGTGATAAAGCAGAGAAAACGATCATAGATGTTACACAACAATCTTTTGATAAGGCAATTCAGGTAAAAGTTAGTGAGCAACCTCCTAATAATTATGATATGGGAATTACCTTCAATGCAGCAGGAGGTATTAATGAAGGAGATGTTGTGCTTTTTACCTTTTATGCCAGATCTATAGCGTCTATACAAGAAACTGGAGAGGGTTTTGCGATGGTCGTATTAGAAGAAAATGTCAAGTATGACAAAGTAATTGGCAGAAAAATAAGTATCGGTACGGCATGGCAAGCCTATTACCTAAAAGGAAAAGCTAATATGAGCATTCCATTGTCGGAAATGAATATTGCCATTCAATTAGGTTTTCCTCCGCAAACTGTTCAGTTTGCAGATTTTCAGGTGATAAATTATGGAAGTGACAAAACATTAGAGGATTTGCCAGAAACGGAGATTACGTATCCTGGGAGAGCTGCTAACGCACATTGGAGAGCTTCTGCAAAAGAACGTATCGAGAAGTATCGCAAAGGATCAATGAAAGTAACTATTCTTGATGAAGAAGGGAATCCTATGGATGGATTAGATGTGAAGATCACAATGCAGAAACATAAATTTGGATTTGGAAGTGCTGTTGATGCAAAAGTGTTTCTAGAAAACAAGCGCTATCATGATATGGTAACATCCCTATTTAATGAAGTGGTTTTTGAAAATGATCTAAAGTGGAACATGTGGCATGATTCTAAGAATCGAGATTTTCCCAAAAAGGCGACAGAAGAATTAAATCAGTTGGGGATTTCTGTAAGGGGGCACGTTTTGGTTTGGCCTTCTTTTAGATACAATGCTGAGTTTTTGAATAAATTTAAAGGTGATGAAAAGGGACTTCGAAAAGAAATCAATAATCATATCAAAAATATTACTAGTGAGTATACTGGGAAACTGGTAGATTGGGATGTCTTGAATGAGCCATTTAATAATCATGAATTTATGGATATTATGGGCTATAACGAAATGGCCGAATGGTTCAAACTAGCCCGTAAACAAGATCCAGATGTAAAACTGTATATCAATGATTATTCAATTCTGAGTGGTGGAGGTATTGATATACCGCATCAAGATGACTATCTTGATAAAATTCGTTATATAGATGATCTAGGAGGAAGGATTGATGGTATTGGGATGCAAGGGCACTTTTCTTCGCAACTTACGGGACCAAATAAGCTATACGAGATTCTTGAAAAATTTGGAAGCTTCAATAAACATATCAAGATTACAGAGTTTGATGTGAATTTGGTTGACGAAAAACTACAAGCAGAATATACACGTGACTTTATGACTCTAGTGTTTAGTCACCCAAAAGTAAAATCATTACTTTTCTGGGGATTCTGGGAAGGTCGTCATTGGCGTAGTGATGCCGCAATGTTCAAAAAAGATTGGACTGCTAAGCCTAATTACGAAGCTTTTAGAAAACTAGTTTATAGCGATTGGTGGACAAGTCCAATAGAGTACAAGTCAAGTAAAGTGGGTAGAATAATTAATGGCTTTTTGGGAACATACGAAATAAGTACAATGCATAAAGGAAAAATATACAAAAAGACCGTGTATTTAGAAGCTCCTCTTTCCAAAAAGAATGTTTTCTTTAAGCTTGATGACGAAACTAGACTGGATAAAAGTATTTTGGTGTATCCAAATGTACAGAACGGTGTGATGCTGGTTTCAGGAATAGAAAAGAACATCAAAAAGGATCTGAGAACCGTAACGTTGACGGATGTCTCTGGAAAAGTTATGCATACGCAAGATGCTACATTAGGACAGAGAGGTTCGCTAGTTATTAATTACAAAGGAGATGATG
The DNA here is from genome assembly GCA_947492105.1 of uncultured Aquimarina sp. GTDB lineage: Bacteria > Bacteroidota > Bacteroidia > Flavobacteriales > Flavobacteriaceae > Aquimarina. The sequence goes on from CANLMN010000007.1 coordinate 11,064, forward strand.
GTATGTATGTTTTGCGTCTACTTGACGAAAATGAAAACGTATTATATCTTACTAGAGTCATTAAGAAAACCGAATAAAAGGTATTCATTCTAGATCAAAAAAAAATATAAAACCCAAAACACATGTCGTGTTTTGGGTTTTATATTTTTTCGCTATTTATTATATTTTAACTGAATATAGACTGGGAAGTGATCACTGTAACCTCCTAGATATTTTTTTCCAGCATAGGTTCTAAAAGGTTTTCCTTTGTATCTCCCTTTTTGGATTTTGAGAAAATCATCTCCAAATACTTTTGAAAAGGCAAAGGAATGCGTTTGTTTTTTGTATTGATGAAAGTTATGACTAAAAATAATTTGATCAAAAAGATTCCAAGCTGATTTGTAGCTTGAACTCCCGCTGTATCTTGTGTGTAGCTTTTCCATAGGGTTAAAAAAATCATCTTTGACCAAATGCTTCTTAATACTGTCGCTTTTTGGATCATCATTAAAGTCACCCATAATAATAATTTTGGCATTAGGGTCTTCGGTGGTTATTTCCGAAATGATTTCTCTATTCTTTTCTGCAACAATGATACGCTTATATGCTGTTAGGTGAGCCCCATCTCTCCTAGATGGCCAATGATTCACTAATAGGTGCATTTTCTCACCATTTAATTTTCCAGTAACCCAGAGTATATCTCTAGTCATATCCCGAACCCCTTTGTCGTCGGTGATCATAACACTGATTGGTTGAGCGTCTAATAATTCAAAATATTCTTTTTGGTATAATAATGCGACATCAATGCCACGCTCATCAGGAGAGTCATAGTGTACAATACCGTAGTTTTTATTTTTTAGATGCGGAGTGCTGATTAGGTCTTGTAAAACTTTTAGATTTTCGGCTTCTGCGACTCCTACCAAGATAGGAGCTTTTGACGAACCCAAAAAACCTATATTAGAAATTGCTGTCCCTAGTTTGTCCAGTTTTTTTTGGTATCGTTTCATATTCCACTTCTTCTCTGATGTAGGAGAAAATGCATGATCCAGCGTATGGGGATCGTTAACGACGTCAAAAAGATTTTCTAGATTATAAAAAGCAATAGTATACAGGTTGGTTTCTTTTTTGGAATGATAAGTTTCCGACATAAACGGTGTAATTGGTTAATTTTTATATTGAGAAGTGGTCTGATTTTTTTTGATTATGGCGAAAAATAGGCATTTTTTGATAAATTGAAGTGTTTTTTGCATTTGATAATAGTGCTACGAGTTAAGAAAAAAACAAAAATTGCATAAAAAAGAGTGTTTTTATAGCGAACAAAGAGATGTCTAAACCACTTCGTGTGACTGGTATTATAGCGGCTTATTTGTTTCTTATACCAGTTAAAATATAGTTATAGGTCAGAAGAATAGAAAAAGAACCGAATTATTAGCCTGTAATTATTTTTTTAAATGGTATTAGGTGTTCACTACAACGGTATCAAGAAATTTTAACCCGCAAGAGCATTAAAAAATGGATCATTTTTTTGGAACAAAAACTTAAAATAGATTCATAGTCAAGACAAAAAAATCAAATCACTTCTAAAATACAAATTTGGTATAAGACAAAATCGTAACTTTGCAACCAATGTAGAATAATTTATGCTAGAAAAGAAAGAAGTTGAGTACGAGAAAGCTATTTTAATAGGGATCGTAACCAAAAATCAAGATGAAAAAAGGCTCGAGGAGTTTCTTCAGGAGCTACAGTTTTTGACTTATACTGCTGGTGGTGAGGTGATGAAATGTTTCACGCAAAAAATGCAGATTCCGAATTCTAAAACCTTTATTGGTACGGGTAAAATGGAGGAGGTGCGCCAGTATGTTGAGTCTAATGCTATAAATACGGTTATTTTTGATGATGAACTGACGCCGGCGCAACAGCGTAATATAGAGAAGATCCTAAAGGCCAAAATCATCGATCGTACGAATTTGATTCTAGATATTTTTGCACAGCGTGCACAAACTAGTTATGCAAGGACACAAGTAGAATTGGCCCAATACCAATATTTATTACCACGTCTTACTGGAATGTGGACGCATTTGGAACGTCAAAAAGGAGGTATTGGAATGCGCGGTCCGGGAGAGACAGAGATCGAAACGGATAGACGTATTATTAGAGATCGTATTGCATTGCTCAAAAAGAAGCTTGTTGTCATAGATAAACAGATGGCTACTCAACGAGGTAATCGAGGATCATTGATTCGAGTGGCTTTGGTGGGATATACGAATGTTGGTAAGTCTACACTGATGAATGTAATTGCAAAGAGCGAAGTGTTTGCAGAAAATAAACTATTTGCTACCTTAGATACCACGGTACGAAAAGTTGTTATAGGGAATCTGCCGTTTTTGTTGACCGATACGGTTGGGTTTATTAGAAAACTCCCAACTCAGCTAGTAGAGAGTTTTAAAAGCACACTGGATGAGGTGCGCGAAGCAGATTTGCTATTGCATGTGGTAGATATTTCTCATGGACAATTTGAGGATCATATTGCCTCCGTGAATCAGATTTTGGATGAGATCAAAGGAGGGGATAAGCCTATGATTATGGTGTTTAATAAGATAGATGCCTATGAACACGAAACTATTGATACGGATGATCTCATAACAGAACGTACCAAAATACATTATACATTAGAAGATTGGAAAAAAACATGGATGAATAAGATTGGTGACAATGCTATATTTATCTCTGCTATCAATAAAGAAAATCTGGAAGCTTTTAGGAGACGATTATATAAGGAGGTTCGCAAAATTCATATAACACGTTTTCCGTATAATAACTTTTTGTATCCAGAAGTCGTAGAAGAGTAACAGAAGACGCTTCCGTTTTATTTGGATATGAGGGGTCTAAAAGGTAAAGTTAACTCCAATGGCAAAAGCTTCTCGGATCTGAAAGGCTTTTACTGTGTCATCATCATAGATTGCTTCAAAAATAAACGTTGTATTGAGACGTTTTGTGATAGGCATCGTAATGGTTAAGTTGTAGTTAATATCAATATTCCAAGGATCCTCTAGGTAGTTTGAGTATAGGCTGATGATATGCTCAAAACTTAATTTGTTTTTTAAGTAAAACTTGAAATATCCCTCTACAGAAGCACCAAATTGTAGACTGCTATTTTCTCCTTTTTCAACACCAAAAGCAGCTTTTTCTGTAGTGAAGTGATCATGAACAAAAATTAACCTCCCTGCTAGTGGTGAGATATTCACACGTTTGTTATTATCTTTTTTCCAAAGGCTACCTAAACCTAATTGGATAAATGCAGGCGAAAACCCATGACTAGTTTCTGTCCTGGTTTGCCCATCCTTGCTATATTTATAGCCTACATCGAGTTGTGTTTTGAGGTTGGTAAACGCAGAATAGTACCAGTTTTTGCGCGCCTTAATACCGAGAACAGAATTATACTCCAAGTTGTCATCGGTTTTTCTAAAAAATTCAGTTTCTTCAATTTTTGTCAAGCCATAGGCTACTCGTAATTGATTGTCCCATGTTAGATTACCATGTTTGAAGTTGAGGTCATAATTGAAGAGTATATTGCCCGCAAAATTATTACTACCTCCGCTACTCCATTCGGTATTAAAAGCAGATTGATTAAAGAGTAATTGGAGTTTTCCCTTACTAATCCATCCATCTGGAGGTGTTTTGTTTTCTTTTGGGTCTGGATATTCCTTGAGTAATACTTTGACGAGTTCTCGTTGTTTTTTTTTAGGATATTCTTTAATTACTGCTTTTAATGCGCTAAGCAAAGAATCTTGAACGCGTTTGTGTTCAATTTTGACCGTTTTGTCCACTTTTTCTTGAGAAAAAACACAGACACAGGTCAACGATAGCAAAAAGAAAAGTACTTGTTTTGGTATCAAAATAAGCTAAAATTTGATTTATACGTATTTGCCATAGAGAAATTAAAGGCAAAAAGACGAATTAGTATCAAATTTCATTCCAAAAAAAAAGCACTTGTTTTTATTTTTTTAAAACAAGTGCTTTTTGAGAAATAAACTCTTTTGAGGAGTCTAATATTTTTGCGTTTTGAAAGTACTAGAGCAATTTCAAAATGACAAATGGTATTAGGGTGTTAGAATCCGTAGTTGACTCCTAAGCCAAACACCTCTTTAATTCGGAATGCCCCGATCGTATTATCATCATATATCGCTTGAAACGTGAGGTTTGCTGAGATATATTTATTGACTGCCATCACTAGGTTCATCGTATAGTCAATGTCAACATTTTGTGGATCTTCTAGGTAGTTAGAGTACAGGTTCAAGATGTTTTCCATAGAGATGTTTTTCATCAAATTAAACTTGTAATAGGCAGAAATAGATGCTCCCAATTCATAACGAGAAGTATCTCCTTGCTCAACACCAAATGCACTGGTAAATTCGGTAAACTCATCGTGTACAATAATTAGTTTAGAGGTTGCCGGAGCTATATTTACTTTTAGGTTATCACTCTTTTTCCATAACATACCAGGACCAAATTGGAAGTAGGCAGGAGAGAAGAAGTGTGAATTACGGACTCCTTGTACAGGGATATTGATTGTAGATCCATCTGCAAGTGTAGCGGTTTGTTCTGATTGTGCAAAACCAGAATCCATTTGTGTTTTGAAGTTAAAAAACAAAGAGTAGAACCAGTCACCTCCAGCTTTTTTACCAGCCAAAGAGTTGAACTCTAGTCGGTCATCTGTTTTTACAACCTCTTCGCTACTATCTAGTTTAGTCAAACCATAAGATGCAATGATTTTGTTGTCCCAAGTCCAGTCTCCTTTTATGTAATTGAAATCATAGTTTAGTCCAAGATTTCCAGCAATATTATTCACACCACCCGATGCTCCTTTCCATTCAAAGTTAAAAGCTGACTGATTGAACAAGAAACTGATATTTCCAGCTCGTGTCCATCCCTCTTTGGGCGCCTTATCTGTAGCTGTTTCTTCTTGTGCAAACAAGCCAAAACTTCCAAATAACAATGCGAATGTTAATACCGTTTTTTTCATAATTTTAGTTTTCGTTAATCTAATATTTAGTTTTAAGAAGAGTGATATGCTTCTCTGTTAATTCATCAACAAATATATAGTAAACCTAATTTTGAGATTAAAAATATGTTAAAGTAATCATCAAAAATTCGGTGAAATACGACAAAGGAGGGTGTGTGACGTTATTTTCGCTTAAATAGTGGTACAGAAGAACAAGCCTCCCCATACATCAAACTCTTAGCGACGGGTTGTAATTTTTGTAATAATGTAATATAGGCTCCTTCTGGAACGGGTTTGTTAGAGCAGCCTTTTATAATAATTGGTTTATCTTGATAGATTGAAGGATCTATAGTATTTATAATTTCTTGATACAAGAGTGTTTCTAGTAGTATGAGATCACCAACTACTACTTTTTTGGTAAATGGAGACAATACACTAGTCAATAATAAGTAAGCCCAACCTGGTATAATGGCATCAGTACTGCATGTCAGTGCTACATAATGATTTTGGTATTGAGTCCAATCATGAGCAGCTATACTGGCGCGAAAATCTTTTTCGCGCAGTATTAGACCCTCATAGAGCCATTCTTTTATATCTATAACCGTTCGTGTTCCTTCGGGATACAAGTCCTCTAGGTCAAAAGTAACAAGTTTACTATTTGCGATACGATTGATAATTTCATCTGCCATGATATAATAGCGCTACTTAGTCTATATTTTGATTCTATGTTTGTTTGGGCAACAAGAGGAGGTCTTACAACATCCCCAATTCTAACTTAGCCTCTTCACTCATGAGATCTTGACTCCAAGGTGGATCAAAAGTAATCTCTACTTCGGCATCATTGACTTCTTTGAGTGATTTTATTTTTTCTTCTACCTCTACCGGCAGTGTTTCTGCTACAGGGCAGTTAGGTGTGGTTAATGTCATCAAAATTTTGACGTCATGATCCTCATTAACAAATACGTCATAGATTAAGCCTAGTTCATAAATATCAACAGGGATTTCTGGGTCGTAAATTGTTTTAATCACTGCAACGATTTTTTCACCGAGAGCATTAGTATCTATAGTGGTTTCTTCGCTCATTTTTTAGTTTTTAGAAATAATGGACTTAATTTATTTGAGTTTGATATGCTATTGCATACATACGTAATTGTTTGATCATGCTCACAAGACCATTTGCACGGGTTAGTGACAAATGCTCTTTGAGTCCAATCTCATCAATAAACCCCATATCCGCATCGACGATATCTTGTGGATGTTGATTAGAGAATACACGAATCAAAATCGCAATAATGCCTTTGGTTATAATAGCATCACTGTCTGCTGTGAATTGTACTTTTTCGTCTTTCATCTCAGCATGTACCCATACTTTACTTTGACAGCCTTTGATAATATTCTGATCTGTTTTATAGCGCTCATCAATTAATGGTAGGGTTTTACCTAATTCTATCATATATTCATAACGCTGCATCCAATCCTCGAACATCGAAAATTCTTCTACTAGCTCGTTCTGAATTTCTTCTATTGTCATGGCTATTTTTTTTGCAAAAATAAATATTATTTGATCATCCGTATTTTACAGTGCGAAAAAATGTAAGCGGTATGAAAACTGTTTGGTTTTTCAACGCTTATTCTTCAAATGCAAAATATCCAATTAAAACTAGTACAAAGATACTATCTAAAGTGTTGCTACGCCATAAGAATATATAAAACTTTGGGGCTTGAGATTGTTTGGGTGCTATTATGAGTATTCTGTATTTAAAAACATGAATATCAGTTAATTAACGTTTCGCTAACGAATGTATGTGTAGCCAGTTATGATTTTATAAGTGTTTATACGTATTCGGTTTTTAGTTTATAGTAATAGGTTATACCATTTGTTGCTTGAATTTACCGGAAAGAAAAATCAAGATTTTTTGTTTCAGCTTCAGCAGAAAAATCAAGCATAGCCTTAATGCAGTTTTCAATACTATTAGGTGTAACAAATCAAGTTTTGTCCAAGTACATAACGAAAACTATTCTATGTCAAGATTTTTGGCTAGTTCGAGGATATGTTCAACTAATGTTTCTAGTTGTTCAGGAGGGACTCCGGCATCAAAACTCCTTGAAATATAGGTGCTGTCTTCGGTCTTGATCGTTAATGTAGTGTGTGCTGCGGCATCACGATGTCTTTTTTGGCTGGGTGCCTGCCATGTTGGGATATCGGAGAGTGTAAAGGCCTTCGATAAGGTTGTTAATTTTTTCCAGTTTTTGTTTCTAAGTTTTTTTGCAGTAACCGCTTTTTCTTTTTGGTTTTTGAAAACTGCTATTTTCCCTGAAGTTATTAAAATCTTTTTTTGATAGCCTCTGGTAGTTTCAAAATAGGAAAACTCCTTGATTTTCGTATTTACTGAAGTGTTTTTGTCCGTAAAGGTGGGGTCTTTTTCTTTTTTTAAAATTTTGATTAGGGTGTAGCTCAGCGATGATGCATCTGCCAGAGGTTCTGCTACGGGTGTGATCCGTACGGTTAGGGTGTATAAATAACCTTCTTCATATTCAAAACCAGCGATGTCGTCGTAGAAAAAAGTCCATTCTTCTTCTGGAGTTTCTTTATAAAGCAGACATTTTTGTGGTGCCAACCCAGTGCAATCTACCAGCGTACTACCAATGTATATAGTTTTTGTTTTTGGATTCGATGCTTCTGCTTGCTCACAAGTATTCGCAGCGAATATGATACTGAGTAAAAAAAATAGTTTGTACATGAGTTCGTCTTTTTTAAATTAGTACTCTGAATCTATAACAAAAAAGAAATCACAATAGTGCTTAAGTCCTTAGACTTGTGATAAACGTTGAGAGAAAAATGATTATCCAAGCATCATAGCAGCTTTTTGTAGTGCATCAATCATCAAATCAATCTCTTCTTTAGTGTTGTAAAATGCAAAAGAAGCTCTAACGGTACCAGGGATTTTATAAAAATCCATAATTGGTTGTGCACAATGATGTCCTGTGCGAACAGCAATGCCTAATTTGTCTACAATAGTACCAATATCATACGGATGGATGGTTCCAATATTGAAAGATATGACAGCAGTTTTTTCTTGTGCCGTGCCATAGATTTTGAGACCATCAATTTTTAACAGTTTCTGGGTGGCATACTCCAAAAGCTCTGCTTCGTAAGCCGCAATTGCATCAAAACCAATATTGTTCATGTAATCTAATGCTGCTCCAAAAGCAATGCCTCCACAAATATTGGGAGTGCCTGCCTCGAACTTGTGTGGTAATCCGGCATAAGTCGTTTTTTCAAAGGTTACCTGATCAATCATCTCACCACCTCCTTGATATGGAGGTAATTTATTGAGCCATGATTCTTTGCCATATAACATTCCGACACCGGTCGGGCCACATAATTTGTGTGCAGAGACAACATAAAAATCAACATCTAATTCTTGGACATCTGCCTTGATATGAGGACTGGCTTGTGCACCATCTATAAGAACAGCAGCATCTAATGCGTGCGCTTTTTTGATGATCTCACGAATAGGATTAATAGTGCCAAGTGCATTTGAGACGTGGTTGACAAATACCAATTTTGTTTTATTACTTAATAAGGTGTCATATTCTTCCATTATCAAAGTACCTTCTTGATTCATAGGAATCACTTTGAGTACTGCCCCTGTGCGTTCGCACAACATTTGCCAAGGAACGATATTGGAATGATGTTCCATAGCAGAAACGATGATTTCATCTCCTTTTTGTAATAAGCTAGTAAATCCAGTTGCCACAATATTAATGCTATGCGTAGTCCCTGAGGTTAGAATTACTTCATGGGCATGCTTTGCATTAAAATGTGTCTGTACTTTGTGACGAGCTAACTCATAGGCATCCGTTGCTTCTTGCGACAAACTGTGCACGCCACGGTGGATATTTGCATTGTAATTGGTGTAATAATCCACAATAGTGTTTATAACCACTTGTGGTGTCTGTGAGGTAGCAGCATTGTCAAAATAGACCAATGGTTTTCCATTTACTTGACGTTGTAATATGGGGAAATCTTGTCGTATTTTTTGAACGTCTATCATAGCAAATTATTTAGCTGTAAAGGTACGGATTTGTGGGTAAAAAGCGCCATGCTATTTGGCAAACTGTTAGGCTTTTTTTTTAAACAAAAAAGGGCCGTTAGTCAATACAAGAAAGCTAATGAATTACTGCCAGTTCGTGTTGTAATAGGGTTTTTTTTGGTTCATTTTCTGTGTCAAAATGTATAAAGAGGTTGCTGACGTTGCTTTTTTTGTGCAGAACGAGTTTTTGGAAACCTAGTTGGTATAAGTAATCGATAGCACATATTCTTTTCACCTTGTTTAAAAATTCTTATAACCTGCTGTAAAATAAGAGTAAAACAGCATAAAGTATGAGTAAAAACCGCAGTAAAATAGTTGTTTTTTTTTAGAAATTGCATCTAGTTATAATATACTGAAATTCAATGAATAAATAAGATGATTTCATTGAGGTTCCTAACCAAAGTATGAAGTATAAGGGGGTGGTAATAATCATATGCCCTCTTTTTATTTCATGAAACGTACTGTACTATATGATTAAAAATGAGTTAATTAATTATTTTGAAAAAAGTTTCTCTTACAATGAAAATAACCCTAGAGGCATTGGTATCGAATGTGAGATACCTATTATTACAGCACAAGGAGAGGCAGTGGACCTGTCTGTCATCCAAGAAATGTTTAATTATTTAGAAAACAATGGTTTTGAATTGGAAAGAGATGGTTTTTCTAATTTGATTATTGCCGCAACCAAAAAAAGAGATAATAAAAACTATGCGTATAATACAGATACAATCACTACAGATACCGGTTATAGTATCCTAGAAATTGTTTTGGCACCACAAAATAATTTACATGACATCCAAACTCGGCTGAATGAATTGTTGCTAATACTTATCTCCTGTTTTGATGATCATGACTGTAAAATGTTAGGGTATGGTATACAGCCATGTACGTCTCCTTCGAGGAAATTACTCATGCCAAAGGAACGGTATTGCTTTTTTGAAAAATTTTCTACCCATTACATTGTTCCAAAGTCTATAGGCGCCGATTCAGATTTGCTGAATATTTCGGCCTCTAATCAATGTCACATAGAAATTGATTTAAAAAAAGCTATTCGAGCAACAAATATGCTCAATGCACTTTCGGGTCTGCAAATTGCACTTCATGCCAACTCGCCAATATGGTGTGGTAAGATTGATGCCATTGGCAAAGCAAATCGAGAACTATTTTGGGACCATTGTTTTCCTGATAGACGTAATCAGGTAGGAATTCCTCCCAAGTTTAACTCCATAGAAAATTATGTAGCATATTTACTTCATTTCAAACCATTATTGGTACTCAGAGAAAAACAATTTTTTCAAATTCTAAATAATAATACGTTTGAGGATTACTTGCAAAACTCATATACTAGTCAAGGAAAGACCTTGTGCGGTCAAACGGTAGATATTCAACCAGAAACAAACGACATCAGTGAATTGATTCCTTTTAGTTGGTTCAATGCTCGTTTGGTTCCCAAGTATGGAACTGTAGAGAGTCGAATGTGTTGTCAACAACCTCCTGGAGAAACATTAACCTCCACGGCATTGACTTTGGGATTAGTCGAGAACTTAGAAGAAGCAGAATACTTGATGAACACATTTCAATGGGAGACATGGCAGGAAACTCGAATAGAAGCTGCCAAATATACCTTTGACGCCACTATAGATGGAGTAGGTATTGTTTCGTTTCTTTCTACACTTTTGGATATAGCTGGTAAGGGGCTAAAAAAAAGAGGGCTCGGAGAGGAGGTTTTTTTAACTCCTTTGTACACCAGATTGACTCAACGTATGTCTCCCGCGGATACGGCCATTGCTATTTTTGAAAAAGAAGGCATGGAGGCTTTTCTGGATCAGTATGCTTTTAATAAAGAGCATTTTTTAAAACCCGTTGCGGATTTATCTCAAGCCGCTATTCTTTAATAATATACCCTAAGCAATGATAGATAAAATTTCCAGCCTTTTAGTGGATGATATAAATCCTATAGATACCGATCAGAATAGTGTTTTTTTGAAGCGGATACCAGATGAAGTTTATACCAAAATGATTCATCTATTCTCGAATGAATATCATTTTCAAAATGGTGCAGAAAATGGAGGAAAAATGAGGATCAATAATTATTATGTAGGTATTCCTCGTGTTTTGTCAGATACATTCATAGCGTTTATTAACGAGATGACAGAGAAACTATCTCTTGATCATTTTCCTAGTCTAGGAACACCAGAAGGATTTGAGCCGGATTCGGATACTTTGCTCCCGACAGAACTAGAAGGAGGTTTTTCTTTGGGGAGTTTTGATATGGCAGTTACTGAAGATGGGTTGCAGAATATCGAGTTTCAATCCGTTGCGACATATCCCGTCAGCGCAGCAAAATTAAATCAGTGTTTATTGGATCATATGCAATTAGATAATGCTTTTGTTTTTGCAGATAGTCCAGCGACCAAGTGGAGTGATTTTATTGATTTTTATAAAAAAATAATAGCCGATAATCAAACAACAGGAATTGTCCTTACGGATAGAAAAATTAAGGAACAGAAAACGAATTTTGAATTTTTTGCCACCCAAAAAGAGCTTGATATACCAATCGAAATTGTGGATATGGAACATATTTTTGAAAAAAATAATGAACTTTTTTATACTGTTCCGGATACTCAAGAAAAGCCCATAAAAATTAATCGTTTATATAATCGTATACTATTGGCAGAGGCACTGTTTGAGGATAATTATCCATTTGATGCCCACAAATGGAAGTTTCGATTTGATAAAAAATACAATGCCCTAAAATTTATTAATCATCCAATAAAACAATTTGAAGTTTCTAAACGGCTATCACCTTATATTTCTCATGCATGCAATCCAGAGTGTTTTGAATTATCAGAGGCTGCATCCTTATTTCGTCAAGGGGATCTACGATATGAAGACTATGTTTGGAAGCATAAATGGGGAGCAGCTGGGCACAAACTTGTTCTAGAACCTACACCAGCGATTTTGGATTCGTTGTCCGATCACCTAGAAGAATATATAGCTCAAAGAAAAGTGGTTTTCAAGATTTTTAAGACCGAAGATGGGTTAGAGAAAATCATTGAATTGCGCTATATGACCGCTATTCATAATAGAAAAATGATGATCGTGCCAATGGCAAGAATAGGGCATGTAACTCAAGAGCCTAATGGGACTCATAATTTCAAAATTCATTTTGGAGATAATAACAAAGAGGGCTACGGGTTTAGTCCAGTAATCATTTTTGATAGAAAGGTCAAATAGGGTATTAATCGTATGAAATAATATTTTCTAACTCAATTTAATTATAAACACAAAGAGATGTCAAAACAAAAAAACAACTACCTAGACGAATTGAAAGATACTTTGTCTTCATTCGGCAATAAGCATAATGTACTACTCATTATGGCGGATGAATTCCGTTTCCCTATTCACAAAGATGCAGGAGGAATGACCAAGGATCTCAAAAATATTTTGGGTTTTCAAAATGTAAACAGTACTGTAGAGAGTGAAGAAGCGTGTATATCATCAGAAGCACGCGCTTTATTCCCTGGTTTTGTCAAACTACGAGAAAATGCTGTAGTACTAAAAAAACATACAGTTGCCACTACAGCATGCGTTCCTAGTAGAGCCGCACTGTTTACGGGGCAATACGGTACAAAAAACAAGGTAACTCAAACGGATGGTGTGTTCAAAGGTGCTAGTGAGTCAGGTTTTAACTGGCTAGATCCAGAAGGGATTCCGACTTTGGGAGATTGGTTCAAAGAAAATAACTACTCTACCCACTATTTTGGAAAATGTCATTTTGCTCATCCCAAGAAACAAAGTTTAAAAGGATGGGGTTTTGATGATTGGGAAACTTCTTTTCCAGAACCACATGGTACACTCAAGAATAACTTGGGAATGTATCGGGATCATGGATTTACAGACTTAGTTACAACTTTTCTTCGTAGAAAAGGAATGGCTCTTGATTACGATCAAGAGGTTGGTAGAATAGAAATGAATGAAGACCTTTCTGATGAGGACAAAAAAGCAGAAATTGAGCACATCAAAAAGAAGCCTTGGTTTGCGGTAGCCTCTTTTACAAATCCACACGATATAACAACCTGGCCTATATTACCATCACAAGCCCAAAATGGGAAACAAGAGTTACGGGAGGAGGAAGGCGATTTTAGGAATAAAGAGGATAAAGTAGTACCGCTAGGAATACCTGTACAAGGCACAATGAGCACACCACCAGAATCGGGGACATGGAGATTTGATATGAACCCTGGAGGTATTGATAAATCCTGTGCAGAATTACCTAAAACTTGGAAGGAAACACTGCAAGATAAACCAGATTGTCAATTCGATTATTCTTTGAAATTAGGCATTGCATTGGCTGCCAAAACCGGAAAACAATTTATAGCCAATAACTCCCCTAGTCTTACAGGGATGCCACTTGCTCTAGCCAATGATCCTCAAATGTGGACAGAAGCTTATATGCAGTATTACGCTTATCTACATCACCTGTTAGATCAGCAAATAGATAGGGTACTAAAAACATTAGAGGATACAGGATTGAGGGAGAATACTATTGTAGTTTTTGTTCCTGATCACGGAGAATATGGTGGGTCTCATGGACAGATGATGCAAAAGTGGCATACCGCATATCAAGAAGCGATTCATGTACCTGTAGTTATTAGCATGCCTCCAAATCATGAAAAGATAATGACAGATAAGGGGCCAAAACCGATTGAAGAATTAACAAGTCATATAGATCTTCTTCCAACATTATTGGGACTGATAGGTGTCAAAGGTGATGAGGTTTCTTTGTTAAAAAAAAGACTTGGTGGCGATACTGTTCCAGCATTTGTTGGGGCAGACCTTAGTGATTTGATTACAGGAAACGCTACCAAAATATTAAATGGTCTTGGTGTAAATTCGCAGGGGTATAGGAATTCTATTTTATTTACAACCAGTGATATGATTACAGAACCAATCAAGATCAATATGTATGCTGCACCTACAACACTAGAAAAAGAGGTTGATGATATGGTATCTACAGGACAAGAAAATAAGGATACTGATTATGAAATATACCTAAAGGCGGTGGATAACTACATTGAGAATGCAAAAGGAAATTTATCGGCTGATCAGAGACTTCTTACCGAGCGGATGCGACCAGGTTCCGTGGTGCAGCCAGCAGAGGTTCATTGTATAAGAGAAGATAGCTGGAAACTTGTGCGCTACCGTGATTACCATGATCCTAGCAACCAAAACAAGTATCAATGGGAGCTGTATAATCTAGATGTGGATCCTATGGAGCTGTATAACCTGTTAGAATACAAGACGGAACCTGGAGAGGCTAGATTTGTAGCAAGACCATTATTGGTACAGCTTATGCAAAGAGAAAACTTAATGACCGAAACCCCTACTAGTAGCGTTACGGCAAATGGTGCAACTAGTATGGTATTGGAAGAATTAGTGATAGACGAAGATTCTAACGAGTTTGATTTTACAGATGCACAACAAATCGAAGACAAAGCAAATTATTTATATGTGAGATTGTTAGAGATGATAGAGAGTATGCTCTAGACGCAACTAAAATTGTTTTGTAAAAGCAGTTAGAAAACTAATTTTCTAGCTGCTTTTGTATTATTTATGAATTAAATTCATCGCTGATCCGTTTTTTTGATGCCTTTCTATTTCTAGCTTAAGTTAATGTCATTGGTATTGTTGTTAAACGGATATTTCACTCTTAATTTCTTCATACGATTACTATTGTTTAAAAAAAGAATAGTATAAATAATTTGAAATCAAATAGCTGTAATAATGTGTTTGTTGTAGTAATAAATGTATATTTGCGTCGCTACTACCCCGGCAAATCAAAAGATTACATATACAAACAAACATTTAATCATGAAAAAAAAACTACATCAGGGTGTAATAGCTACACTGTACACAGTACTCAGTATTTTTTATGCAAAAGCGCAAGAGCGTCCTTTTGCAGAAGTTCTTCAGAGTAAATTTACAATTCGAGGAGATATCGCATTAATTGGTAATTCTGCTTTAAGTATTAGTGGAAGACGGTTAAATTTTGAGGGTCGCTATGGGGATGTTCGTTTTGCTCCCAATGATGATTTTAATGAATTAGGAGAAAATGGCGGTCAAAATATGAATTATATCGATATAGATAATGACTCGAGTACAGTTTCTTCCAGTAGTGCTGATTTAGTGCTACCGTCTAGCTGTTCCAAAATAGTATACGCAGGTTTGTATTGGACTGGGACGTATTCAAAAGGAGTTCCAGCATTTTTTTCGATAACTAATGATCCTACAGTTTTAGAGTTACAAAGGTGTGGCGTACGTATTGCTGATAGAGGTGCTCCTGCTTATGTAGATGCAGCAGGTGATCTTACAAGAACAAATACAGGGGTTCGTGCTATGGTTAACTGCGAGACTCTTTTTGATGAAGATCCTACTGCTATTAATTTTAGAGTACAAAATGATCAATTTGATTACCGTTATATAAAAGTAAAAACACCAGAGGGTGATTACATCGATATTACACCAACCAGTGCAGTCCCGTCACAAGTGGTGTATGATGGTTTTCCTAACTCTCCTACAAATTCAAGGAATATAGCGGCTATAGATATGCCTTATTTAGCGTATGCAGACGTCACCTCTATTCTTCAAAGACTAGGCGATGCATCTGGAACATATACTGTTGCAAATATAAAGGCGTATACAGGTTTTACAGATGGTGGAGGTAGTGCTGCAGGATGGGCATTGGTAGTTGCTTATGAGGATTCTAATGAGCCACTTAGGTTTCTTAGTTCTTATGATGGGTATAGTATTATTGAGTCTGGGGGGACGGATGTGGAATATTCATATAATGATTTTATGACAAATGCTACAGGCCCAGTACGAGCACGTTTGGGTATAGCTGCATTAGAAGGAGAAGAGGGATTAGGTGGAGATCAATTATTTATTAGCCCTACAAGTAGTACAGAAACACGAAATTATTCAGTATTGTTTGATGCAGGAAATCCGGAGAACAACTTTTTTAACAGTTCTATTACCAAAGACGGAGCTAAGGTAACAACAAGAAAACCTGCTTCCAGTAATACTTTGGGCTTTGATCTAGATATTTTTGATATACCAAATCCAAACAATACAGTTCTTGGGAATAATGAGACCGATGTTACCTTCTTAGTCTCTACGGATGCTGATCAGTTTGCTGTCTTTTTGAATACGTTTGCAATAGAAGTAATGCAACCAGATTTACATATTGCTCAGCACGTAGAAGATACAGATGGTGTGCAAATAGCTCAAGGAGGTGGAGTTCGTCTGGGAGATGAGTTGATTTATGTATTAACAGTTCAGAACAAGGGTGGTGATAATGCAATTAATACGGTGATTACTGATGCTCTTCCTACCAATACAACTTTTATTTCAGGATCTCTAACGGTGTCTACAGATGGAGTCTTAGTGGATGACAGTAATCCAGATCGATTAATTTTTGAGGTTGATGATGATCTTGTGAAAATTGGAGACGCTCCTTTTACTATTCGTTTTAGGGTACAAGTGTCTGCAAATTGCACGGATTTTCGTGACGCTTGTTCGGAAGCAATAACCAATAGCGCATGGGCAAGTTACACTGGAGAGATCAGTGATGTGACTATTAATGACAGTGCGAGCATTATGGGGCTATCCAATTGTCAGAAGGAAGGGCAAATGGTCACCAATTTTATTACAGATTTGGGAGATTGTGTTTTTGAGTACGAAACATCTTTATGTACTGGTGAAGCGGTATTGACAGCAGCAAACAACTATGATAGTTATATCTGGCGTAATAGTATACAGGAAACGATAGGAACTACCCAAACCATTGTTGTGAATCAGTTAGGTGCTTATACTGTAGAGGGGGTTTCTACTGATTGCCGTAATAGTATAGAGATGTATAGCGTTGCACGATCAGCACCTAGTATAAACAGCCCATTACTATCCCATGCAGATAATATTGCACTCTGTCCAACTGAAGGGTCTCTTATTCCAGAAATGTATTTATGTGGTGATGAGAGCCGTTTGATTGATGTAGGTAATCTTATCAATGCTACATCAGTTGAGTGGGAACGTTTGGATGCAACTAGTTGTCCAGCTAATCCAGTTTCCAATTGTCCAATTACGAATGCTACATGTAGTTGGGTTACTGTAGGTACAGGACTTGTATTTACTTTGAATGGATCTGATCAAATTTTCCCTACAGAAGGTCAATATCGTTTATCTGTTGTTTATGAAAATGATGCGTGCGTAGGACTCTATTATTTTAATGTGTATCAGAGTACACTAAATCCAGTATTGTTGAAACGAGATATTGTTTGTAATGATCCTGGGATTTTACGTGTAGCAAATGTCCCTGATACAGGTTACGAATTTTCGCTGGATAATAAAAGTTTTCAAGAATCAAACGAGTTTAGAAATATCACTTCTCCAGGAGAGGTTAGGGTATATGTGAGGGAGAAAATGGATTCAAGGTTTTTGGGAAGCTGTACTTTTAGTACGAATTTTGTTACTATTAGAAACTTAATCGATGAAGGATGTACCCTAGGTTTAGATGATCTTCAGGAGACATCGGATATAGCTATTTATCCAAATCCAACAGTAGGGCCAATAACAATCTCAACAGCGATTGATCGTGTAGCCATTCTTGATCTGAATGGTCAAACAGTTTTTAGAACAAAATCGGTTTCTTTTGATATTAGTCAGTTATCATCAGGTATTTATTTTGTAAACGTCACAAGAGGCACACAAACCAAAACTTATAGAGTTATCAAAAAGTAGCATAAATAGATAAGTAAAAATCAAAAAAGCCTGCGAAAATAAGATTCGCAGGCTTTTTTTATGCTTTTTTTTGAAAGAACATTTGTTTTAAATCATTTAATATCAAATTATACCATTTGTTGTTTGAATTTACCGGAAAGAAAGATTAAGAATTTTTTGTTTCAGATTCAGTATAAAGCTCAGTTATAGCTATAGTTACGGTGTATTTTTATACTGAAGCTGAGGCGCAAAAAAGAAATTATCCCAGTAAATTCAAAGGATAAATGGTGTTTGCTATATATTGTCGCATAGCGACTTGTTCTTTTTTCATCTCAATACCTTGTTCAAATATTCCATAGCTAATGCTATGCAATAGAATTACCGTGTTTTTACATAAAAAAACAAGAGAGTTATGAATACGAGTTTATATATCTAAATTGTGTAAAAAAAATATTTAGAGACTAATAATCAGAGTGTTTTTCTACTGTTTTTTCACTAGGAAATTAAACCGTAGCCACAGCTATACTTCGATTTTAATTGGTATTAAAACAATTTCAAAATGATAAATAGATATAATTTTATTTAGGTCTTTTTTTAGTCTAATATAGTAAAGGTGTTTAAGGAGCTATAACGACGCTCGTGTTAATGTATTTCCAAAATGTACAGTCCAAAAACGGAGACAACAAAATAGCAAGTAATTGTTAGGGCCCCTGCATAATCCTTGGCAACGCGTTGTCCAAATAAGAGCATTAAAAGAGTGATGCATGAGAACAAACAGGCGTAAAACGCAACCACAGAATTATTGGACGACACTATTTGATATACGCCAACAGCACAGAGTATCGAGGTGATAATTTCGGTAATTAGAATTATTCCGAGCAATTGTGGTATGATGTTTCTCAAAAAGGTTTTAGAAAAATGATCTTTTAACCAACTGACATTACCTTTCCAATCAATTGCTTTGTCAATACTCGACTGTACAAATGTGATAAATAAAAAAGCCAAAATGATTACCGGGGTGGCTATGGTTTTTGCTACTTCTAATGGAATCATAACAAATTAGTTAAAGAATTATTTATCCTTTTTTATGCAAAAGGCGTGTCAGTTTTATAGATAGATCAGTTAAGATAATTTTGGCATTTCCATTCCGTTCGATATGGTATATAGCATCTTGTAGTTCGGTGCTGATATCCATGATATTGGCACCATGAACGAAAGGTGCAAATTTTTCTAGCTTAAAACCCGCTGTTTGAGGTTCTAAAAACACAAGGTCGGATGCGCCATAGTTTAGCAACATTGCCTGACGGAAAAAATCTAAGCAATAGGCCAAAAATTGTTTTTGAGTTTCTCTTCCCGTACCAGCAATAGTTTCACTCCATGAGATTAATTCATTGACGGCAGCTTTGTTTCCTTTGGCTCTAAAAGCGGTTCTAATCCATTGGATAAACCAATTTTCGAACTGTTCATCGCTACCATCATGATGTACCAGTTGTAGTGCTTTGTGATAATCGCCATTAGCTTGGTGTGCAATTTTTCGGGCATCAGATTCTGGTAATTTTTCTTGAAGCTGAAGCGCTTCAATAATCACCTGTTCACTCAATGGCGGAAAATGCAAGACCTGACACCGTGATCGTATGGTTTGTAATAATTGCTCTTCGTCCTCTGCAATGAGAATAAAAATAGTTTTTTCTGGAGGCTCTTCGATGAGTTTGAGTAACTTATTTGCAGCAGAGGTATTCATCTTATCTGCCATCCAGATTAACATGACTTTATATCCGCCCTCATAACTTTTTAGCGAAAGCTTCTTGACAACATTTAGTGCTTCATCCACACCGATTTGTCCTTGTTTATTTTCGATACCCAAACTTTGATACCAGTCAAATAAGCTTCCGTAAGGATGTTGTTGGATAAAAGCACGCCATTCTACAGCAAAATTATCAGATACTGGGTGCTTTTTGATCTTATCATTTGTTGCAACAGGATAAGCAAAATGCAAATCAGGATGAGACAAATGATTAAATTTGAGGTTGCAAGAAGCGTTGCCTCCGGTATTCTCGCCTTCGGTATTTTGGCACAAAACATATTGCGCATATGCAATAGCCATTAACAAGGTGCCACTTCCGTGCGCACCTGTAAAAAGTTGCGCATGTGCAATACGTCCACCATCTACACTTTGTGTGAGATGTTTTTTGATAAAAGGTAATCCAAGGATTTCAGAAAATAACATGGTGATAAAGATAGTTTTTCTACTGCAGAGTTCAGAATTTTGAGTTTGCAGTTTGCGCAAAAATATGGAGCAAAAATAGCTTATTTTCTAAATCCAATCGTTTGGATGTTGAAAAGGAAGTAAAAGTACTTAGTTACGAGTCTCTAGTTATTCCTATCAAGATGCGGTAATTGAGGCGTAAATAGTATGTAGCATCAGTAACCGATCAAATTTGGTCTGCTTTTTATCGATTTCTATGTTCTCATGACAAAAAAGCATCAACAAATTCGTGATGAGATTATCGTTTTTTCATCAAATAGGATTATTTTCGCAATTCAATCAAAATACGTTTAAATTCCAAAATATCATGAAAACGCTATCTGACTTTAATTTTAGTGACAAAAAAGCACTAATCCGTGTAGATTTTAATGTTCCACTCAATGAAAAATTTGAAGTAACTGATGCTACTCGTATACAAGCTGCAAAGCCAACGATTATCAAAGTACTCGAAGACGGAGGGAGTGCAGTGTTAATGTCACATTTGGGACGTCCCAAAGGAGTACAAGAAGAGTTTTCACTGAAACATATCGTCGCTGATATCTCTGAGGTTATCGGAGTAGAAGTGAAATTTGTAGAAAATTGCGTCGGAGCAGTTGCAGAACAAGCAGTAGCTGCATTGAATCCAGGAGAAGTTTTGTTGTTGGAGAATTTACGTTTCCATGAAGAAGAAACGAAAGGAGATGTAGCATTTGCAGAACAATTGTCCAAATTGGGCGATATTTATGTTAATGACGCTTTTGGTACGGCTCACCGGGCTCATGCCTCAACAACTATAGTAGCACAGTTTTTTAGTGGTGCCAAATGTTTTGGAAATTTGTTGGCCAAAGAAATTGAAAGTATAAATAAAGTATTGAAAGATGGGCAAAAACCTATAACAGCAGTTTTAGGAGGGTCCAAAGTTTCTTCCAAAATAACGATCATAGAAAATATTTTGGACAAAGTGGATCATCTAATTATAGGTGGTGGAATGACGTATACTTTTGTAAAAGCACAAGGCGGAAAAGTTGGGAATTCTATCTGCGAGGATGATAAACAAGAATTAGCATTATCAATTCTAAAACAAGCAAAAGAAAAAGGAGTGCAGGTTCATTTGCCAGTAGATGTCATTGCAGCAGATGGTTTTGCAAATGATGCCAATACAAAAATAGAGCCGGCAAACGCCATCTCTGATGGATGGGAAGGTCTAGATGCAGGACCACAAACACGTCAGAATTTTCATGACGTAATTATGCAATCCAAAACAATTTTGTGGAACGGACCTTTGGGAGTTTTTGAAATGGAAAATTTTGCAAAAGGAACCATTGCATTAGGAGATTCGATTGCAGAAGCAACAGCAAATGGAGCATTCTCCTTAGTTGGAGGAGGCGATTCTGTAGCTGCGGTAAAACAATTTGGTTTCGGTAAAAAAGTAAGTTATGTTTCTACTGGAGGTGGGGCGATGTTAGAGAGTCTAGAAGGGAAAACACTTCCTGGTATTGTAGCTATCGAAGCATAATACAAACACTTTTATCTCAAAAGCAAGTTTTTTAAAGACTTGAGGATAGTGTAAATAAATGTTTTAAAATACAAAAACCCACTCAGTCATAGCAGATGAGTGGGTTTGTTTTTTTGTAGTACTTTTATCAAAACTAAAGCAAGCTACTACCCCTAATATCCTTGCTTTAAATTTTAATAAATAACGATTAGAAAAAAACTATTCGTTGACTACATTATGTTAGTGTCAGAAATAGTAAAAATGTTACCTTATTTTTTGCATTTTTTTCTTGATAAAAACATAAAATGCATTGTATCAATATTTTGATGTTAATTTTTTTTTCAAAACTCTCAAGGATTTAACACCAAATTAGCTATGTAATGGGGTATGTCAACTTGTTCTTTTTCCATCAATACGCCTTGTTCAAAAATTCCATAGCTAAGGCTGTGCAATAGCATTACGGTGTTTTTACATAAAAAAATAACAGTGTCGTTAACATGAGTTTATATACCTAAATTGTATAATTTGTTTCAAAAGGGAATTGAGTTCTTTTTTGTCAAAGAATAGAGGAGATGCTGCTGTTTTGGTAACTTCAAAATTTAGTACATGTAATTCAGTTCGGCGATTACTAGAGGAGTAGGAAAAAACGACTTAATAATCAGTTTATAACAATGTTGAATGGATATTAAGTATAAATTAGCGGGTAAATAATTGTCCATGCCCAAAAAAAGTACGATTTTAGTGGAATTTACATTGAACCAAATACTATTTTATTTCAAATAGTATAATCAACAAACATGATAGAGAGAAGAGCGTATATTTTATTGTTAGTATGTGGTTTATTTGCTGCACAAGTAAGTAAGGCACAAGATACTATTTCATTGCCCCAGTCCACACGAATTATTTCGGATACGATGACTACTGCAAGGGATACTATTCTAGCCCAAGAGTCTTTTGTTGATAATGTAAATGAGATCACACCAGTTGCTCCAGAGACATTATTAATTAAGGATAGTCTAAAACATTATATCCAAAAAGATCATGCCCAATTAGCAGCCTTGGATTCTCTTTGGAAAAAAGAACTATACAGTCACCATTTATATGATACGATTTATAAATCGGTACAAGAATTAAGCTATGAACCAATAATATACCCAGAGTTGTCTACGGATACGCTCAAAGCTCGATTGGCTCGATTAGATGCCAGAACACCTTTTAATATCTCGTACAACCCTTCATTAGAAAGTGTAATCAAAAGCTATCTCAAAAACCGGAGAAAACATTTAGAAAGACTCATGTCATTGAGTGATTATTATTTCCCTTTGTTTGAGCAAGAATTAGATAATCACAATATCCCATTAGAGGTAAAATATTTGGCTGTTGTAGAATCAGCACTTAAACCTAGGGCAAAATCCAGAGTAGGTGCAACGGGTTTATGGCAATTTATGTTTGGGACAGGCAAAGATTATGGATTAGATGTAAGTTCGTATGTTGATGAGCGTATGGATCCTGTAAAAGCCACTACGGCGGCAGCAAAATATTTAGCAAAATTATATAAGATTTTTGGTGATTGGGATTTGGCATTAGCCTCATATAATGCTGGGCCAGGCAATGTAACCAAGGCTATACGGCGTAGTGGAGGCTATACCAATTACTGGAATATTCGACCTAATTTGCCAAGAGAGACAGCGGGATATTTACCAGCATTTTTGGCTAATATGTATATTTTTGAATATGCAGAAGAACATGGTTTTAAGCCCAAAAGACCTACATATGCCTATTTCGAAACTGATACCGTGCAGGTAAAGCATTTGATTAAATTGGATCAAGTAGCAGAGTTAATGGATATTAATATAGAAGAACTTCAGTTCCTAAATCCATCGTATAAATTAGATATTATCCCTTTAATACCAAAAGAGAAATACACGCTACGATTACCATTAGACAAAGTAGGGAAGTTTGTAAGTAAAGAGAAAGAAATATATGCTTTTGTAAAAGCAGAATTAGATAAAAAAGAAAAACCCTTGCCACAATTATTCAATGCAGATAGCAAAATTAGATATCGCGTTAAAAGTGGTGATTATTTGGGCAAAATTGCTCGAAAATATAATGTTCGGGTAAGCCAGTTAAAACAATGGAACGGGTTGCGGAGTAATAATTTGCGTATTGGCCAACGCATAACCATATATCCTAGGAATCCCAATGTGCAAATCCAAACTTCTAAACCAGCAATAGCGAAGAATAAAAAGTCGCCTGCTGATCCTAATGTCAAGGTTTATAAAGTGAAACGGGGAGATACTCTATGGAGTATTTCTCAAAAATTAACAAATGTTTCTGTGCAAGATCTTAGGAAATGGAACGATATTAGTGGTAGCAAACTCAAAACTGGGATGGTACTGAGATTATCAAAATAATTCCTCAAAAAACACACACCATAGCAACACAAGTAAACTTATGAAAAAAATAGTATCCATATTGACAATTTGCATGCTGGTAGTAAGCGGTTGTAAAGAGACAGTAGAAAAAAACGAAGGTGCTAATGCTGTTCCAGAAGGTGCAATGACCTCCTCTTCAGGAAGATTTAATCACCTTACCGTTGTTATGGAGAATGATCTATGGGAGGGTGAAGTGGGTGAGGCAGTGCGCAAACACTTGGCAGCGCCTGTGGATGGGTTGCCACAAGAAGAACCTTTATATAGCATGCGACAAATGCCAACAATAGCTTTTTCTGGTTTTGCTAGAAAAAACAGAACGTTTATTCAGATAAAAAAAGGAGATGCGACCGATGAGTTTACTATTCTGAAGAATAAATATGCAACGCCACAAGTGGGTATTGTGATTCGTGAAAAAACGAATTTGAAGATTATTGCAGTCCTAGAAAAACATCTAGAAACAATTATTGAGGCATTCAAGAAAGTAGAAATTGCAGAAAAACAAAGTGTTATCGCCAAGTCTTTGGAAAAAATCCCAACCTTGACGTCAAAACTAAAGGTAGAGGTAAAAATCCCCTCGGCTTATAGAATAGCAAAGGAAACGGAAGATTTCTTCTGGATTCGCAAAGATATTCCGCAAGGAAGTCTCAATCTTATGATGTATGAATTGCCTTATCACACAATCGTCAAAGATTCTAATGTGGTTGGTCAGTTGATAAAGATCAGAGACTCTATTGGCGCCAAAGAGATTTTAACCGATGAGGGAGGTGTGTTTATGACAGAAGAAGCTTATGCGCCATATTTATTCGATGGAACAATAGATAATCATTATGCATATGAAATGAGAGGTACTTGGGAGGTTAAAAACAAATTTATGGCAGGCCCCTTTCTTAATTATACAATAGAGGACAAAGCAAATAATCGTCTTTTGGTCTTAGAGGGTTTTGTTTTTGCACCCTCAATAGGGAAGCGTGATTATATTTTTGAGTTAGATGCTATTATGAAATCAGCAAAACTGCTTTAGTCGTTGTTAATCACGAAAAAAAGAAATTAAAAAAAGTGGCAAATAAGTATATTGCTACTTTTTTTCTATATCCAAGAACTATCATTCTGAATCTGTAAGTACTACACATGAATTGCATTAGCTACCTCAAAAATCACGTTCCTGTATCGGAAAAACAACTACAAAACACCATCAATTTATTAAACGAGGGAGCTACTATCCCTTTTATTTCTAGGTATCGAAAAGAAATGACCGGGGATTTGGATGAGGTGGTTATTGGAGCAGTTTTGAAGCATAAAACTGCTTTTGAGCAGTTAGAAAAAAGAAAAGAAAGTATTTTGCTAACAATTGAGGGGCAAGGAGTATTAACATCAGAGCTTACAAAAAAAATAAAAGAAGCCAAAACTGTTGCGGTTCTAGAAGACCTTTATCTGCCCTACAAGAAAAAACGAAAAACCAAAGCATCCGTAGCACGGGAACACGGGTTAGAGCCATTAGCAAAAATCATATTCGAGCAGCGAGAACAGAATATAGAATTCATTGCTTCTAGGTATCTGAATAATATAATTGTCAATGAAGATTTGGCTCTTGCGGGGGCTAGGGATATCCTTGCAGAGATGATCAGTGAAAATGAAAAAGTGCGATCACAAATCAGACGTCTTTATCAACGAAAAGCTGTGATAACTGCAAAAGTAGTCAAAACGAAACAGGAGACAGAAGAGGCTCAGAAATACCAACAATATTTTGAATGGGAAGAAGTCTTGCAAAAATGTCCTTCTCATCGTCTTCTGGCAATTTTGAGAGGTCAAAATGAGGGGGTGCTCCGTGTCAAGATCTCAGTAAATGAAGAAACAGCATTGGAGCTTATAGATGAAAATATTATAAGAAGAAATAATAAGGCGTGTGCAGAGCAGTTGTTCTTGGCTATTGCAGATGCCTATAAACGACTGATAAGCCCTGCTATGGCAACAGAAGTACTCAATGAGACAAAGCAAAAGGCGGATACAGCTGCTATAGCAGTATTTGCACAAAATTTACAGCAATTATTGTTGGCAGCTCCATTGGGGCAAAAACGAATTTTGGCACTAGATCCAGGATTTAAATCCGGTTGTAAAGTAGTGTGCCTTGATGCTCAGGGTAATCTGTTGCATAATGAAAATATTTATCCACATCCACCACAAAGGGAAACTACGGCTGCTATCAAAAAAGTTCGCTCTTTGGTTAATGCGTATAAAATAGAAGCTATTGCTATTGGTAATGGTACGGCAGCAAGAGAAACGGAGTTTTTTGTCAAAAAAATCCCGTTTAATAATCCTGTACAAGTGTATATGGTCAACGAGAGTGGTGCGTCGGTATATTCTGCCTCCAAAATAGCGCGACAAGAATTTGCAGAATATGACATTACAGTTCGGGGTGCGGTCTCTATTGGTCGTAGGTTGGCGGATCCATTGGCAGAGCTTGTCAAAATTGATCCAAAATCAATTGGAGTAGGGCAATATCAACATGACGTAGATCAAACAAGGCTCAAAGAAGAATTGGATACCGTAGTAATGAGTTGTGTCAATAATGTGGGAATTAATGTAAACACAGCAAGTGTTCCATTATTAAGTTATGTCTCAGGTATAGGGGAGAAATTGGCAGAAAATATAGTACAGTATCGCGCAGAAAACGGTCCATTACCTTCTCGCGAAACATTAAAAAAAATTCCTCGTCTAGGGAGTAAAGCATTTGAACAGGCGGCAGGTTTTTTGCGAATTACAAGTGCTGCCAACCCTTTGGATAATTCTGCAGTGCATCCAGAGCGCTATGCATTAGTTGCAAAAATGGCCAAGGATGTAGGAGTTTCTTTGTCGGATCTTATTGGAAATCAAGAAGCGATTGCAAAAATAGACTTGCAGCGCTATAGTTCAGATAGTGTAGGCTTACCAACGCTCAAGGATATTATTGCAGAGTTGGTGAAACCAGGGGTTGATCCAAGAAAATCAGTAACAGTATTTGAGTTTGATCCAAATGTAAAAACGTTGCAAGATGTCCGAGAGGGGATGAAGCTTCCGGGTATCGTGAATAATATAACTAATTTTGGGTGTTTTGTAGATATTGGGATCAAAGAGAGTGGGTTGATTCATATTTCTAAGTTAGCCAACGAATATATCAGTGATGTAAATGCTGTGGTAAAACTAAATCAACATCTGATGGTCACAGTAGTTTCTATTGATATAGATCGAAAACGTATTCAGCTTTCCTTAGTGGATTAGGCTTTTTTATGGGGTAGTGGTCTATTTGGTAAGTATTATGGGCTTTGTTGCTTCTCAAATAATGTTATAACAGAGGGTGTTTTTTGTGTAATTTTGGTAGATGTCTAATGACTTTTTTAAATTATATTCATGGAAATACGTCTAGCAGAAGTACAGGATCTTGACGGTATAAGTCGACTTAGTAGTGCAAATCTAAAAACAACTCTTCTTAATGAAGAGGATATCAAAACCGAGGGTTATGTCACTTGGCAGTATCCAGTGACGCTTTTGCAAAAATTGCATCAATATCATCCCAGTGTTGTGGCTTTTGCCGAGAAACAGATTGTAGGGTATGCGTTAATTGTGCTTAGAGAGGCAAGAGTTGACCATCCAGAATTTGATATGGTTTTGGATAGATTGGATCCTATTTTATATAAAGAAAAGCCACTTGGTTCTTATAACTACTACGCGATGGGGCAAGTGTGTGTGGCCAAAAATTATCGGGGAGAAGGTGTTTTTCGTAAGCTTTTTGAGACTCATAAAAAACAAATGCAAGGACAATATGAGTTTGTGGTAACCACAATTGCTGTTGGTAATTCTAGATCTATAAGGGCACATGAGGCTGTCGGGTTCAAAATCATTCATGAATTTGATGATCATTTTGGAAACTGGATTGTTGTGGTTTGGGATTGGAATTAATCAAGGCTTTGATAGTGTATTGGTTATAGTGTTTTGGAGTGTGGAAATGAGCTTAGTTTTTCCTTTCTTTAAAAAAACAAAAAAACAACGCTAATTTTTATTTAAAAAAAGTTACATTTGCACCCTGAAAAAGGATCTGTTTATTATAACACTTTCAAATTCTTTTTCAAAGCAAAAATTACAAAACCATAAACAACAAGATAATGTCTCAAGTTACGGGTAAAGTATCACAAATTGTAGGTCCGGTAATCGATGTAGAATTCGCTGCTGGTATTGAACTACCAAAAATTTACGATTCGTTAGAAATAAGTAAAGAAGATGGTACCAAATTGGTATTAGAAATCCAATCACACATTGGAGAGAACACTGTGCGTACGATTGCAATGGATTCCAGTGATGGGTTAAGTAGAGGTACGGAAGCTGTTGCTTCTGGAGCGGCTATCCAAATGCCAATTGGTGGAGATGTTTACGGACGTTTATTCAACGTAATTGGAGATGCTATTGATGGACTGGGAGATTTGCCAAAATCTGGCAAAAATGGATTGCCAATTCACCGTGAGGCGCCTTTGTTTGAAGACTTGTCTGTATCTACAGAAGTGCTTTTTACTGGTATCAAGGTGATTGATTTGATCGAACCCTATGCAAAAGGAGGTAAGATTGGATTATTTGGTGGAGCAGGAGTTGGTAAAACAGTATTGATTCAGGAGTTGATTAATAATATTGCAAAAGGTCATGGTGGTCTTTCTGTATTTGCAGGAGTAGGAGAACGTACTCGTGAGGGTAATGACTTGTTGCGTGAGATGTTAGAGTCAGGTATTATCAAATATGGTGATGACTTTATGCATTCTATGGAATCTGGAGGATGGGATCTTTCTAAGGTTGATAAAAAAGCAATGAAGGATTCTAAGGCAACTTTCGTATTTGGTCAGATGAATGAGCCACCTGGAGCACGTGCTCGTGTAGCATTATCAGGATTGACTATAGCGGAATATTTCCGAGATGGAGCAGGTGATGGACAAGGAAAAGATGTATTGTTCTTCGTTGATAATATTTTCCGTTTTACACAAGCGGGATCAGAGGTGTCTGCATTGCTTGGGCGTATGCCGTCGGCAGTAGGATATCAGCCTACTTTGGCAACGGAGATGGGGGCTATGCAAGAGCGAATTACTTCAACCAAAAAAGGATCGATTACATCAGTGCAGGCGGTATATGTACCTGCGGATGACCTTACGGATCCAGCACCAGCGACAACTTTTGCCCATTTGGATGCAACAACAGTATTGTCTCGTAAGATTGCTGAGCTAGGGATTTATCCAGCGGTTGATCCATTGGATTCTACTTCGAGAATTTTGAGCGCAGCTGTATTGGGTGATGCACATTATGATTGTGCACAACGTGTCAAAGAGTTATTGCAGCGATATAAAGAATTACAGGATATTATTGCTATCCTTGGTATGGAAGAATTGTCAGAAGAAGATAAGTTGGCAGTATCTCGTGCAAGACGTGTGCAACGTTTCTTATCGCAACCATTCCACGTAGCAGAGCAGTTTACTGGTCTCAAAGGGGTGTTGGTGGATATCAAAGATACGATCAAAGGGTTCAATATGATTATGGATGGAGAGTTAGATCACCTTCCAGAAGCAGCTTTTAACCTGAAGGGGACTATCGAAGAGGCGATTGAAGCGGGAGAAAAAATGTTAGCTGAGGCGTAAAATAAGTTTATAGTTTTTGGGGCCTGTATGGTGTAATATCGACATAAGTAACCCAAAGACTTGAAAACCTAGAAACGGAATATATGTATTTAGAAATCGTAACACCGGAGACTGTAGTTTTAAGCGCTGAAGTAAGTACAGTAACAGTTCCAGGGATAAATGGTGAATTCCAAATGCTGGATAATCACGCTCCTGTAGTGTCTTTACTTGGAAAAGGAAATGTGAAAATTGCAGGAACAATTCAATTGGATGAAAAAATTGCTGATTTGTTTACCAAAGGTGAAGGTGGTCAGTGGTTGTTTCCAATAAATGGAGGTGTCATCGAAATGAAAGATAATAAAGTAATAGTGCTTTCGGATTAAGAAAAGTACATTTTATAAAATGAAAAACCCTCAAAGTTTAAGTCAAACTTTGAGGGTTTTTTTATAGAATTGTTTTTTGTCTTTCGTTTTTCCTGTTCAATTACATCAGTTAAAATGTAATTGTCGGCTAAAATAATTGAACTATTTTTTGATAGTTTGAACTATAAAATTCAAGCATAGCTGTGGCTACGATTTAATTCTCTAGTGAAAAAATAGTAGAAGAAGCTAATTTCTAGCTTGTTATTGTTTCTTAAATGGTGTTAAGTGCTAAGTAGTTGTATTGATAATTAGACTTCAGGTTTATAGGATCTCAAAAGTTCAATTCGGTAGTATTGTCGTATTTTGAGGCTATTATAAGATATACTAGGTTAGTTTTTCTTTAAACGAGCCTTTTCGTTTCTTTCGATAGAATGTCCAGGTCTGCTCCATTTTGGTTTTTCGCCCAGAGCTTGATATTGCGAATCCGAAGCTTCTACAGTTTCTGGTTGCGCTTTTTTTACAAAAGGTTTTTGCGGGGTTACTCCTAGTAGTTTAAAAAGTTCCATATCCTGATGTACATCAGGATTAGGGGTTGTTAGTAGTTTGTCTCCGGCAAAAATAGAATTAGCTCCTGCAAAGAAACACATTGTTTGTCCCTCTTGGCTCATTTCAGTTCGTCCTGCAGAAAGGCGCACTTGCGTTTGTGGCATAACAATACGGGTGGTGGCTACCATTCTTATCATATCCCAGATCGGAATTGTTTGTTGTTCCTCTAGTGGTGTTCCTTCTACGGCTACTAAGGCGTTAATAGGAACAGATTCAGGTTGTGGATCTAGGGTTGCCAAGGCTACAAGCATTCCTGCACGATCTTCTACTTTTTCTCCCATTCCGATAATCCCTCCGCTACAAACTGTTACATTGGTTTTGCGAACATTGGCAATTGTTTCTAGTCGGTCTTCAAAACCTCTTGTAGAAATGACCTCTTTGTAGTATTCTTCTGAGGAGTCTAGGTTGTGGTTATAGGCATATAATCCAGCTTCAGCCAAACGTTGCGCTTGATTTTCGGTAATCATACCAAGAGTGCAACAAACTTCCATGTCAAGTTTGTTGATGGTACGTACCATTTCCAAAACATCGTCAAACTCCTGTCCATCCTTTACATTACGCCATGCAGCGCCCATGCAAACACGGGAACTTCCAGAGGCCTTTGCGCGTAACGCTTGTGCTTTGACTTGTTGTACACTCATCAAATCATTGTTCTCTAGGTCGGTATGATATCTGGCTGCCTGTGGGCAATAGCCGCAATCTTCTGGACATCCTCCAGTTTTGATGGATAGCAAAGTAGACACTTGAACGGTGTTAGGATCATGATGTTGTCTATGGACTGTTGCGGCTTCATAAAGCAATTCCATCATCGGTTTGTTGTAGATCTCTAATATTTCTTCTTGGGTCCAGTTATGTCGTGTGGTACTCATGTGTTTGCTATCTCTTAGTTCAGTTGAACTTATGTTTTTTCAAAAATGCTTGATTTAGTAGTTGCGATAAATACAAGTTTTTTGCTTTTAATTCCGTAGAATATAGTAAAAAAGCAAAGAAAGAAATATTTATTGTGTCGACAAATGCTATATAGCAGTTTTGGCTCAATAAGTCGAGTTCAAAAATACTTCTTTTAATGTTGAATTCATAATCTATAGGCTGGTAGATTATGAATGCTATTTTTTTTTGAGCAAAAAAAATAGCAAGGCTACTGTTGCGGGTGTTTTTTTGTAGGGTTATGATGTTGTAGAATTAGTTTTTTACCATACTAGCAGTATTTCGAATCAGGGTATAGAAAAAACTATAGTAGAAATGAAGTGCTTGGGGGGTATATTGTATTTATTGGATGTTTTGGTATGATTGGATCGTGTTTGGTTTTAGAAGTGTTTATGAAAATTGGTAAGGGTATCTGTGTTTATGTAGTATAGGTTTTTTTGAATATTAACTTTTTGATTAACAATATTTTGATTTCGATTCTGTGTCTTTTTGTAGCGGTATTAGAAGGCTTGTTAGTGGGCTGAAGATTTTGTCGATTGTTCCCTGTTTTATTATAATGTAAGGTTCTATGGTAAAAAGCAACTTATGTAGTATATTTGCATGTAAAATTTAAGCAAAACAGTTATGATTAAAGTTTCTGACACAGCGAGAAAAAAAGTCGTTGAAATGATGACGGATGATGGGTACGATGTCACCAAAGATTTTATTCGTGTAGGAGTAAAGAGTGGAGGATGTTCTGGGTTGTCTTATGATTTGAAGTTCGACAAGATTAAGGTTGACGAAGATAAAGTTTTTGAAGATAATGGAGTCAAAATCATTGTAGACAAAAAGAGTTTTCTATACCTAATTGGAACTACATTAGAGTATTCTGGTGGATTGAACGGGACGGGATTTGTTTTTAATAACCCCAATGCGCAACGTACTTGTGGTTGTGGCGAGAGTTTTTCTTTATAAATGTAATACAAGAATAACATATGGATATCCATTCTGTGGATATGAATCAAAAACAACAACAACTTAAAACAGTATCACATCAAACAATTGATATATTAAAAGTAATGGCATATACAGAAGATGATTTAAAAAAGGAATTAGAGACCAAAGAATATGAATACGGTTTTTATACAGATATAGAATCTGATACCTTTCCGGTGGGATTGAATGAAGAAATTGTGCGTGCTATTTCCAAGAAGAAGGAAGAACCTGAGTGGATGACCGAATGGAGATTAGAAGCTTTTAAGGTTTGGGTGGCCATGGAGGAGCCTGAATGGGCAAATGTAAAATATGAAAAACCAAATTTTCAAGACATTTCATATTATTCGGCGCCGAATAAAAAACCGAAGTATGACAGTATTGATGATGTAGATCCAGAGTTGTTGGATACCTTCAAAAGACTCGGTATTTCGCTAGACGAGCAAAAAAAACTAGCTGGTGTTGCCGTTGATATTGTTATGGATTCTGTTTCTGTAGCGACAACTTTTAAGAAAACCTTAGCAGAGAAAGGTATTATTTTTTGTTCTATTTCTGAAGCGATTAAGGAGCATTCAGAGTTAGTTAAGAAGTATATTGGAAGTGTAGTGCCTACAAAAGACAATTTTTATGCAGCATTGAATTCTGCTGTATTCAGTGATGGTTCTTTTTGTTACATACCAAAGGGTGTTCGTTGTCCAATGGAGCTTTCGACATATTTTAGAATTAATCAAGCTGGTACAGGGCAGTTTGAGCGTACATTGGTTATTGCAGATGAGGGGAGCTATGTGAGTTACCTAGAGGGGTGTACTGCGCCATCTAGGGATGAGAATCAATTGCATGCAGCGGTCGTAGAGCTTATTGCATTGGATGATGCAGAGATCAAATATTCCACGGTACAAAATTGGTATCCTGGTAATGCAGAGGGTAAAGGAGGAGTATTTAATTTCGTTACCAAAAGAGGTATTTGTGAGAAAAATGCCAAAATATCATGGACACAAGTAGAAACTGGCTCTGCAGTGACATGGAAATATCCTTCATGCGTATTGAAAGGAGATAACTCTGTGGGAGAATTTTACTCTATAGCGGTGACCAATAATTACCAGCAAGCAGATACTGGTACAAAAATGATTCACCTAGGAAAAAACACTAAGAGTACTATTATTTCAAAAGGAATATCGGCAGGAAAATCGCAAAATAGTTATAGAGGATTAGTACAAATAAATAGTCGAGCAAAAAATGCACGTAACTTCTCTCAGTGTGATTCTCTCTTAATGGGGAATGACTGTGGAGCACATACTTTTCCATATATCGAAGCAAAGAACAAAACGGCACAAATAGAACACGAGGCTACAACCAGTAAAATAGGCGAAGATCAAATATTTTATTGTAATCAACGTGGGATTGATACCGAAAAAGCAATTGCGTTGATTGTAAATGGTTTTAGTAAAGAGGTGTTGAATAAATTGCCGATGGAGTTTGCTGTAGAAGCGCAAAAGCTATTGGAAATTAGTCTAGAAGGTTCGGTGGGATAATATTTAAAAATAAACAAATCAATAACCAACTAATATTTTTATGAAAAATCTGTTTTTTATCTGTCTTCTAACAATCGCTGTTGTTGGATGTAAAAAAGAAACAAAGAAAGGAACTCCAGAATTATTCCGTGGAGAATTCATTTATACAGCAGATGCTGCTGTTCTCAAAGGCGAAGACTATATCTATGGGGTAGCACTCGATGCAAAAGCCGAAGAGTTAGCCAAAAAGGTAGAACCGCTAAAAAGAGAGGATTTTGATATGGTGCCAGTCGTTATTATGGCAATCAAAAAACCAAATCCTAATGAAGAAGGATGGGAAGAGATTCTAGAAATTGTAGAAATAGTTGGTGTCACGGAACCTACCAGTGATTTGGCAACCAAAATTAATACGAATAAAGATGGTGAAGAAGGTGGAGAGAATCTATTGTCATTGCCTCCAGAACCAGAAAAACCGCCTGTTATAGAAGAGTCAGAGAGTGATCACAGTAGTCATAATCACTAATTATGATTATTATGAGTGACGGTATAATTATATAGTAGCAATTAAATTAAGATAACATTCAAATTATGTTAGAGATAAAAGGCCTGCACGCAGGGATAGAGGATAAAGAAATCTTAAAAGGTTTAAACCTTCAAGTAAAGCCGGGAGAAGTACATGCTATTATGGGGCCAAATGGTTCTGGAAAAAGCACCCTTTCTTCTGTTATTGCAGGAAAAGAAGAGTATGAAGTAACCAAAGGACATGTTATTTTTGATGGAGAGGATCTAGAAGAACTCGCTGCAGAAGAACGTGCACATAGAGGGATCTTCTTGTCTTTCCAATATCCAGTGGAGATACCAGGTGTATCAGTAACCAATTTTATCAAGACGGCGATCAATGAAACTCGTAAGTCCAAGGGGCAAGAGGATATGCCAGCCAACGAAATGTTGAAGATGATCCGTGAAAAAGCAGAACTTTTGGAGATAGATCGCAAATTTCTATCACGTTCTTTGAATGAAGGGTTTTCTGGAGGAGAGAAGAAGCGTAATGAAATCTTTCAAATGGCGATGTTGGAGCCAAAATTGGCTATCTTGGATGAAACAGATTCTGGATTAGATATTGACGCATTACGAATTGTTTCTAATGGGGTGAACAAGCTGCGCAACAAGGACAATGCTATCATCGTGATTACACACTATCAGAGATTGCTAGAGTATATCGTTCCTGATTTTGTGCATGTATTGCATAATGGAAAAATCGTAAAATCGGGAACCAAAGAGCTAGCCTTGGAGCTAGAAGAAAAAGGGTACGATTGGCTCAAAGAAGAAGTAAAAGCGTAGTGTATATTTGCGTGATTTTTGATGTCTAAATTGATGATAGCTTTTTAAGTTTAATCAGAATTGAGATAAGAGACGTCATCAAGAGGTGTTGTTTGGTGTGATAAAATTCATAACTAGATGATTTTAGAAACCTCAAGCAAAAAAGAATACGCAGCGAAGCAACAAAAAAAGAAATAAATTTCTCATGGAATTAAAAGAAAAATTACTCTCATCCTTTATCGCTTTAGAAAATCAAGTTGATATTGATTCGCAGGTGCATGATATCCGTAGTGAGGCGATCAAGAATTTTGAAGTAATGGGTTTTCCATCCAAAAAAATGGAAGCTTGGAAATATACTTCTTTGAACAAAGTGTTGAAACATGACTATAGTATTTTTCCAAAAAAGGAAGCTGCTTTGGAGTTCAAAGATGTCAAGAATTACTTCTTGCAAGATATAGATACGTACAAAATTATATTTGTAGATGGTAAATATTCTTCACATCTGTCAGAAACAACACACGACAAGATCGATGTTTGTTTGATGTCTTCAGCTCTGACTCATGAAAAGTATAAGCCTGTAATTGATGCCTATTTCAACAAAGTAGCTGTTGAAGACGGTATGACTTCATTGAATACTGCTTTTTCTAGAGAAGGAGCGTATATTCATATCCCAAAGCATAAACTTGCGGATAAACCTATCGAGATTATTCATTTTTCTACCAGTAATGAAGCGGCAATCATGTTGCAACCACGTAATTTAATTGTGGTAGATGAGAACGCACATGTGCAAATTGTAGAACGTCATCAAAGTTTGGCTTCACACCCAGTGTTTACTAATTCGGTTACGGAGATCTTTGTAGACAAGCGAGCATATGTGGATTACTATAAAATACAGAATGATAATGAAGAGGCTTCTTTGGTGGATAATACCTTTATCGAACAACAACAAGAGAGTTATTGTGCGGTACATACGTTTTCGTTTGGAGGAGATATTATTCGAAACAACCTTAATTTTTATCAAAAAGGAGAACGAATTGACTCTGTGCTAAATGGTGTTACTATTTTGGAAGGGAAGCAACATGTAGATCATAACACCTTGGTCAACCATATAGAACCGAATTGTGAGAGTCATCAGGATTATAAAGGTATTTTTGATGAGAAATCAACGGGTGTTTTTAATGGAAAGATCATAGTGGAACAAGAGGCTCAAAAGACCAATGCTTTTCAATCCAATAATAACATTCTATTATCAGATAACGCTACGATTAATTCTAAGCCACAATTAGAGATCTTTGCGGATGATGTTAAGTGTTCTCATGGATGTACGATTGGACAATTGGATGATGCAGCGTTATTCTATATGCGTAGCCGTGGTATCGCAGAGAAAGAAGCAAGAGCATTGTTAATGTATGCTTTTGCTAATAATGTCTTGGAGAATGTAAAAATCCCACAGTTAAAATCAAGAATTAATAAACTTATAGCTAGAAAACTAGGAGTTAGCTTGGGTTTTGATTTGTAATACAAGAACGCTATTGGTTCATCATCTAGGATGTGCTAATGATGATTCTAAAATTTATAAAACCTTGCAATTTTTTGCAAGGTTTTTTTTATGTAGAAACACCGTCATGCTATTGCATAGCCTTAGCTATGGAATAGATGAACAAGGTATTTATACCATTTATCCTTTGAATTTACTGGGATAAAATTTTCTTTTTTCGCCTCAGCTTCAGTATAAAAATAATCATAACTACGGCTATGCTTGATGTTTCTGCTGAAGCTAAAACAAAAAAATCTTAATTTTTCTTTCCGGTAAATTCAAACAACAAATGGTATTAGATGAAAAAGGAAAAGGCGATATGCGACATTATACAGCTAATTTGGTAGTAGTTTAAGTTTTTTAGAAATCAGGTTTTCTTCTGTTGGTCTTCTTTTCTGCTTGTCGTTTTTTGGAGTCTAAACGCTTTTTGGTACTTGACCTAGTGGGCTTCGTGGCTCTTCTTTTTTTAGAAATTGTTAGATTCGTTCTAATCAAAGTCAAAAAACGTTTTACAACGAGTTCTTTGTTCCGATGTTGACTTCTGCTTTCTTCACAATGGAGCAAAAGTAATTGTTCTTTGGTTAAACGCTTTGCTAACTTTTGTTGCAATAATTGTTTTTCTCGCTCAGTAAGCCCTACGGCATTTTTTACATCAAAAATAAGTGTAACTTTTGATGCAACTTTGTTGACATGTTGACCACCTGCACCAGAACTCCTCGCTGTTTTGAAATTTAATTCTGAAAGCAATTTTTCGGTGTTCACGAAAAAATCTTTACCTGATGCGCTGATTTGAGCAAATCATTAACGGTTTTAACTGGATTGAAAGTGGTTAAAGGGACCTCTACAAAGACACTGATCCAATGTGCCATGGCGCCATTCCATAGACCAGGTAACTCCAGTGCTTTCAAATTATCACCATTTCTGGTCTTTTTGGTAATAAAACCTGCGTTAGGGTCGACAAAATCTAAAAGATTGAATTTAGTACCCTTGTAATCTCTCACAGCACATACTAAGTCTACAGGATTAAAATGTGTAGATTGTGACAAGATATCTTTTTGCCTTTTGTCTCTCTCGTTAATCTGAGCAGTTTCTACAATCTGTAGTACGGATCGACCGGTTTCATTTTTAATCCAAAATGGACCTCCACCTGG
The DNA here is from genome assembly GCA_947492105.1 of uncultured Aquimarina sp. Taxonomy (GTDB): domain Bacteria; phylum Bacteroidota; class Bacteroidia; order Flavobacteriales; family Flavobacteriaceae; genus Aquimarina. The sequence goes on from CANLMN010000007.1 coordinate 49,102, forward strand.
TTCGCCTTCATTTTTTACCATACCGCAGACACGTATTGGACGATTGAGTGCTTCTTTGAGGTATTGAAGTTTATGCTTTTCTGCAAACTTGTCAAAATCTACTGGCGGCTGTACATTGAGCTGTTCAGTCAGGAATTTTTTGATGTTTTTTAGTTCGTCTTCAGAAGGAATCTCACTATGAATAACCTGTAGAATACGGAAAACCTCTTGCTGAATTTCTAATAATTTTCCTGCAAGTATTTGTTTATATCCCGAAAGCTCATTTTGGTATTTGCGAACCACTACATTGTCAATATTTTTGATAAAAATAACATCCGCATCCAAATCATTGAGATTTTCTATCAGCGCCCCATGTCCTCCTGGGCGGAATAGAATGCTCCCGTCTTCAATACGATAGGGTTGATTATCCATGGTTACAGCAACGGTATCAGTTTCGGATTTTTGAAAAGAATAAGAGATCTCAAATTTGGTGTTTGTTTTTTGTTCTACTTTTTTCTCTACACGTTCGAATTCATCTTTGAATGCTGTCAAGTGCTCTCTAGAGATGGTAAAGTGCAATTTGGAGACACCATTGATCGTGTTGTATCCTGCAGCTTCGTATAGATGTTCTCCAAAAGCTGTGGTTATCTCATCACTGTATTTATGAAAAGGGAATAATCCTTTTGGATACGAACCGTAGTGAAGACCTTTTTCTTGAAGCATCATTTCTACAAAAATGTACAATTGTTTGCCTTCTGATAGTTTTTCAAAATCTGGATAAGATTTTTTTACCGTTTGCATTACTTTTTCGTAAAAAGGAAACTTCTCTAAGCCGATCAAAAACAAACGAATTGCAGTTGCTTTTTCATGATTTGTATAAGAATTAACACTTTCATTTTCGGGATTGTAATTTTCTAAGAATTTGAATAAATCCTTGAACATACGAGTTGCGGCTCCCGAGGCAGGAACAAATTTGACTACTTCTAATTGCGATAGCTTAGAATTATACTCTTTTTGTAGTTGCTTTTCGTATTGCGGAGAAAATTTCAGAATTCCATGATCCAAAGTAGCAGGGCTTCTTAGTATCATAAAAGGAATTTCGTTTTTGAAGATTTCTATTTGATTCAATACTTTTTCAACAGTTAAGCCTTTAGCTTTGATTTGTTGTATGTCTTTGTCAGTTATATTCACTTTTCGAGAAGCTGTTTTAATGGTTTATAATACCTTAGTACTAATATAGTATATCTCTTTCACAAAGTGTAAATTTCGTCTTTTAACTATATCATCGCAAGTTGTTTTTGCGAAAAAACAGCTCTCGATCGATCAAAAGATAGAAATTATCGATTATTATGATCCATAATGTTATTTGGAATGGTGTGTTAATCGAGGTTTTGCATCGGCATTGCGTAGGTACAGGTAAAACCTTCAAATTCCAAAAACGAAATCATGAAATGACTTATGGTGTCTTTGTGGGCTATCGTTCCAGTGGCAAATGGTATTGATAATTCGAAAGGATGAATGGTGATATGTTGTGCAAAACTCAGACCAGGCGTAGCGTATAATTTGTATAATGATTCTTTTGAACCCCAAATTACCGTTAGCATTCGGGTATTCATTTCTTCAATAATATAATTCGCCTCACTCGTTACAAACTTGTGTGAGATTTTATTGATTTTTTCTCGCTGCTTTTCTATATCAATACCAATGATTTTATTGCTAATAATAATCGCAGAGAACTCAAAGGAATGTGTTATGGATATTTGCTTGCCATCTACGAGGTAGGGTTTGCCAAAATCATTATAATATAAATCGTTATCGGAGTATCCAACAATGGCCAATAATTGGCGAATACTCATAAAACCTCGGCGGTGGATATCGGATTTCATTCCGTCTACGCGTTGTTGGCAACGTTTAGTAAGGGAGATACCTTTGGAGAGTTGTTCGAATGATTCTTCGATTTTCCAAATTAAGACGTGAGTGTCTTCATCAACAGTTATACTTTTGTAAAGAGGCATTTATATTTTTAAAGTTATTACGTACATTTGCATTTCAAAAAAAATGTTTGAAATTGTCTAATATATTGTGGTTAACGAAATTAAATGAAATTTAGTTTTAAGACTGTTAATATTAGCTTCATTTAACAAAAAAAAAGCATTATGAGTTCAAGTACAATACCATACGTAAAATATAAAGTAAAAGATATTGCCTTAGCAGATTGGGGTAGAAAAGAAATCGAACTAGCAGAAGCCGAAATGCCAGGTTTGATGTCCTTGAGAGAAGAGTATGGGGCTGAGCAGCCGCTCAAAGGTGCTCGAATCGCAGGATGTCTGCATATGACTATCCAAACAGCAGTTCTTATTGAAACATTGGTGGCACTTGGTGCGGATGTAACTTGGAGTTCTTGTAATATTTTTTCTACGCAGGATCACGCGGCTGCTGCTATAGCGGCGGCTGGGATACCGGTATATGCTTGGAAAGGATTGAGTGAAGAGGAATTTGATTGGTGTATAGAGCAAACTTTGTTCTTTGGAGAAGATCGTAAGCCGCTTAATATGATTTTGGATGATGGAGGAGATTTGACTAATATGGTATTAGATCGTTATCCAGAGCTTACCAAGGAAATCAAAGGGCTTTCTGAAGAAACAACAACGGGTGTACATCGTTTGTACGAACGTGTCAAAAATGGGACGTTGCCAATTCCTGCAATCAATATAAATGATTCCGTAACCAAGTCTAAGTTCGATAATAAATACGGTTGTCGCGAAAGTGCGGTTGATGCAATTAGAAGAGCAACTGATGTAATGCTTGCAGGTAAGCGTGTAGTCGTTTGTGGGTATGGAGATGTAGGAAAAGGTACTGCTGCTTCTTTTAGCGGAGCAGGATCTATTGTTACAGTTACAGAAATTGATCCTATTTGTGCATTACAAGCAGCAATGGATGGTTTTGAGGTAAAGAGATTAGAGTCTGTTGTAGCAAATGCTGATGTGATTATTACAACTACAGGAAATAAAGATATTATACGTTCAGAGCATTTTGAAGCGATGAAGGATAAAACAATAGTTTGTAATATTGGTCATTTTGATAATGAGATTGATGTTAATTACCTTAATGAAAAGCATGGTGCTAGTAAAGTAGAGATCAAGCCACAAGTAGATAAGTATACGATCAATGGCAAAGATATTATTTTGTTAGCAGAAGGTCGTTTGGTGAATCTGGGTTGTGCAACAGGGCATCCTAGTTTTGTGATGAGTAACTCTTTTACAAACCAAACATTGGCACAGATAGAGCTTTGGAAAAATAGTGCTAATTACGAAAATAAGGTCTATATGTTGCCAAAGTATTTGGACGAGAAGGTGGCAAAGTTACATCTAGAAAAAATTGGTGTAGAGCTTACAGAGTTAAAGGCTGACCAAGCAGCATATATCGGCGTGACCGTAGAAGGACCATATAAGCCAGAGTATTACAGATACTAATATAGCCACGTTTAATACCAAATTAGCTATATAATGTCACATATCGCCTTGTTTCTATATTCCATAGCTAAGGTTATGGAATAGCATCACGGTGTTTTTACAAAAAAAAACGTTTCTTAGTCATTCTAAGAAACGTTTTTTTGTTGCTAATTTTTGTAAATCCAGTTAGCTGGTATTGCTATTATAGAGGATAATACCTAAAATAGATATAAGCCATCTTGGATGCCATAATAGCGATGTTTTTTATGGTGCAGGATTTGGGTTTTCTTTGTGGATTGCATTAATTTCTTCTAACAACTCATTAGATAGCTGTATGTCAACGCTTGCTATATTTTCTTCCAATTGCTCCATTTTGGTTGCGCCAATGATATTACTTGTTACAAACGGGCGGTCAGTGACAAAGGCAAGAGCCATCTGAGTGAGGCTGATATTGTGTTTTTTGGCAAGCTCGTTATAGGCACGTGTTGCCGCAAAAGAACGTTCATTGTGGTATCGAGAGAAATTAGGAAATAAGGTGACACGCCCATCTTTGGGGTAATCATTAAGATATTTTCCCGTCAATTGTCCAAAACCTAAGGGAGAATATGGTAAGTGACCTACTTTTTCTCGTAACAAAACCTCAGTTAAACCAATTTCATCTTTGCGATTGAGTAGGCTATAGGGATTTTGTAGGGTAATCATTTTTTGCGCCCCTTTTCTTGCTTCTTCTACACAACGCATTACGCCATAGGGTGTTTCATTAGAAAGCCCAATCTGACGAATTTTCCCAGCTTTGACAAAGCCTTTGAGGTCATGAAGGATTTGTGCAAAATTATCTTCCCATTTTTCGTCTGCATTATGTTTGTAATCTAATAGACCAAAAAAGTTGGTAGTACGTTCCGGCCAGTGCAATTGATATAAATCTATATAATCGGTTTGTAGACGTTGTAGACTCTTGTCAATGGCATCTGTTAATTCATGTTTTGCAAAACCACCTGTACGGATATGTTTGGTGTAGTCTCCTGGTCCAGCAATTTTGGAAGCAATAACTAAATCATCGCGTTTTCCGCGCTTCTGAAGCCAAGTACCGATAATTTCTTCGGTTTTGCCTTGTGTTTCTTTTTTGGCTGGTACGGCATATAGTTCTGCTGTGTCAATAAAGTTGACTCCCTTTTCTATGGCGTAATCTAATTGTTGATGGCCGTCTGCTTCGGTGTTTTGTTCCCCCCAGGTCATAGTGCCTAGGCATATTTTACTAACCTTGATGTCAGTATTTGGTAATGTGGTATAGCGCATTATACGATGATGGTTATTTCCTGTTTGTCTCACAGGTAGGTTAAGAATTGTACTATTTTTGATAATGTTTTGTGTAGGCTTGTATACCAGAACAATTTTTGATGTGTTTGATTGGGATACACACAGCCACTATCATAGCTTTTGGTCTACCGCTAGCATCTGCTTGCTTCTTTGATTATGATAACCAATTTCCCCAAGGAATTCTAGAGAGCATCAGAATAAGTGCAAGGGTGTAGAAAATGGCCAAAACCTTGAACTTAGGTGTTGAGGTTAATTTCTTTTTATGTTTTGAGTAGCCCATGGTGATAAAGACGATCATTAACGTCATGGTCAATGGATGTTCTACATTGTATAATCGTAGGGTAGCATCTTTCATAATATCCTTTACTGGATGTGTTCCCGAAAACCAAACAAAATATGGAGAAAAGAAAATTAAGACCATCCCAATTAACAATTGTAAGTGTGTTACGATCAAAGCAAATAAAGAAATTCTAAAATCTTTTGCAGCGTATTCTTTTTTGGAAAAAAGACCGATCAAAGCATTGATTGTTGCGAGTGTCACGACGAGCACGACTAAATAAGCCCAATAAGAATGTAAAATTTGAACGGTAGTGTACATAGCTATTTGTTTTGTTAGTATAGGATAAAGATAAGGATATTGTATAAAAAAACCTCATTCACGGGAGTGAATGAGGTTTTGATCTTGTCAAATGTTTTTGGGCACTTAGAATCTATAACTTACACTTGCATTCCAAGTTCTTCCTAGTCCAAAGAATACCCTATTAGAAGTGGCTATTCCTTGAAAGGTGTCATCACCTTCTTCAGCAAAATTGTTAGTTTCAGATTCAGATATATAAAGCTTGTCCAAAACATTGTTAATGTTCAGCCTGAAATTAAGGGTTTTGTTGTTTTCTAAAGTAGCGCTGGCACTAAAACCAGCATCGAGCAATCCAAAAGAAGGGAGTTGTAGGGCACCTTTGTCTGTCACTCTTGAGGCATCAAAATCTGCATATAATTCATCTACATAACGATAATTTGCATCGATTTTTAGACCTTTATAAAAGTTATAGTCAAAACCAAGACTTACGGTTAATTGTGGTGCATCACCAACTTTGACACCATCTAGGTTTAAGGTTCTGGATACTGGACCGCCGTTTTTGATAACAGGGTTGTTACTTTCATCAAATACTGTTGCAGTTGGGTTTCCTTGGTATTCCCAAATACCGTAAGAAAATTGTCCATTAATATTCAGTACTTGGATAGGACGATACGAAAGGTCAACCTCTAGTCCCGAATGGACTTGAGTAATTCCTGGGATATTAGCAGTCCCTCTAAATTCATTCTCTGGGTCATCAGGTGTAGGGTCAGGAGCACTTATGTTTACTGTTTCGAAACGATTGGCCCAAGAGGTTCTGTATAAATTGATATTGGTTCTGAGGCTTCCTAATCTCAAGCCATAGCCTAATTCAAAACCTAATATTTCTTCATTTTCTAAATCAGTATTAAGTTCATTACTGAAATTAAGAAAAACGGCATCAAACAATGGTTGTTTTGAATAGTACCCCATGTTTGCAAACACATTGTGGTTTTCATCAATATTCCAGTTAACACCTCCCTTTATATTTCCTCCTATGATGTTTTCAAAATCAGTTTCTTGCTGAGGGTCTGAGTCTAAGTAGTTAAACTTGTCTATTCTTTTGAATCCTTGATTGGACACCGAACCCTGTACAAATGCAGAGATTATGTCGTTACTGTACTCAAACTGTCCAAAAACTCCAGCCCAATTAACAATTCCAATATTGTAATAATCTATTTTAACTTCATCATCAATACTAGAGAATACGTTAAAAGCATTTCCGGCAGTTGGTTCATAAGTCTCCGTAATGAATCGAAATGGTCTGTTGATGTCATCATTATCCACGTAGTAATCGGCTCCTAATAGATCAACAAGTCTTCTGTAATGAAATCCTTTATAGGTTCTAAGATCAGTACCTAGGTCAAAACTTATGTTTTCATTGAGTTGATGATTGAAATTGATAATGCCTCCAAACCAATTGTGAGAATTTACCGATGAACGTTGGCTGATTCCATTTTCATTTCCATCAACGTGATTCTCGTCATCGACAAAATTAGAATTATTGTTATTCCCATTTACGAATTGTCCTTGGAATATTGGATTACCTCCTCCGGTATACCCTTGTCTAGGAGCAAAACCTTGAATTGTTTGTCCTCCGTTGTAGGCTACTATGTCATCAACTCTTATTAAGCCATCATTGGTTTTTAGGCTAGATCTAAACGATCGATTCCCCTCAATTTGACCTATTGATCCAATGGATCCTCCTCGTCCGTAAGAGGCGTATAAAGAAGATGATAAGGTAGATCGATCCGTAATATTCCAATCCCAGTTTAATGAAGCAATAGGTTTGTGATAAAAATTACCTCCAAAAGTAAATTCTTTGCCTTGTCTGAAGCCCCAATCGCTATTATATTTTATATTGGGTTCATCTTCAGATCCACCAAATCTTATATAATCTCTTATGCTAGGAGCAAAGCCTCTTTGATTGTGTTGTTGTGGTGCACCTGTAATGGTTAAATTAAAGTCATGTTCGTCATTTGGCTTGTATCCAACTCCTATAAAATAGTTGTATCCTTCAAATGAAGTTCCATCGACGTATCCATCCCCAGCTGTTCTACTCAATAAGTATGAAGAGGACCATCCTTTTTCGTTTATTCCAGTCGAATAAGAAGCGATCGTCTTGAGATAATTGGCATTTCCAACACCAACACTCGTGAAACCACCTTCTGAACGATTAGCAGACTTTGTCAAAACATTAATTGTACCCCCTACAGAAGATATAGCCAATTTGGAAGATCCTAGACCTCGTTGTACTTGTATAGCAGAGGCTACATCGGATAAACCCGCCCAGTTACTCCAGAATACATTACCATTTTCCATATCATTAACAGGGATACCATTGATTAAAACTGCTGTGTTTTCTTGATCGAATCCTCTAATGTTTATTCTGGCATCTCCGAACCCTCCACCTTGTTTAGTCGCATATACCGATGGAGTATTGTTCAAAATTTCTGGAAGTTCTTGTGATCCCAATTTTTCTTGAATATCTGCCGCTCTTATAGTAGAAACAGCTACGGGGGTTTCTCGTTCTTTTGCGATATCCAAAACTCCTGTGATGACAACTTCGCCTAAAGAATCTGAATTAAGGACGAGTGATAGTGTACCTAAATCTTTTGTTGTTTGATTGGCAACAGAAAAGTTGAGAATTGTTTTCTGAAAGCCTACATAGGATATCTCTAGTATGCCGCTTGGAACATTGACATCGATAGAAAATTTACCATCAAAGTTAGTAGTAGCACCATTAGAAGATCCTTTGACAACAACATTAACTCCTGGTAATGGAGATGATTCATTGTCATGGATAGTCCCAGTCAGCGTCCCTTGTGCAAATCCTGATACTGATATAACGATCAGCATTAATAATAATAAAGTAGTTTTTTTCATGTTTTTTTAAGTCAATTGAGGATTTAGATTTTTCGGCAAAAAAAGCATTTAAAATTAAAGAGTAGTTTATGATAACATTATTTATGTTTTTTTTAACATTTATTTAAGTAAGGTGTAAGGTATAATGACAAAACGGTCTTTCTCTGCTTAAGAAAAAGACCGTTTTGTATAAACGAGTTTCTGTTAAATGATGCTCCATTCTTTTATGGAGTAGATTTATGAGTACCTAATAGTACTATAAGGTAGTCCAGAAATCGCGATATGTTGGATTGGTTTCTTTAAATCAAAAAAATTAACTCAAATAGTGTGCTAGAAGCGCATTAGTAGATCCATCATGATTTGCTATATTTTGGGAGCTTATTTCGTCCAAAACAGCATCTGCCAGTTGTTTTCCTAACTCAACACCCCATTGGTCATAACTAAAAATGTTCCATACGACACCTTGTACAAAGATGCGCTGTTCGTACATGGCAATTAGTGCGCCAAGACTTTTGGGCGTGAGTTTGTCAACCACGATAGTTGTGGTAGGTTTGTTACCTGCAAATATTTTGAAAGGTGTTAGTTTTTCGATGGTTTCTTGAGGAAGTTGCTTTGCTTGTAGTTCGGCAATTACCTCACCTTCAGTTTTTCCATTCATCAAGGCCTCTGTTTGAGCAAAGAAATTGGCCATCAACTTGTCATGATGACTTTTGTCTCCAAACAATGAGTGTTTGAATCCAATAAACTCTGCAGGAATTAATTTAGTCCCTTGGTGTATTAATTGAAAAAAGGCGTGCTGAGAATTGGTTCCTGGTTCTCCCCAAATAATGGTGCCCGTTTGATAGGTAACAGGTTTGCCATCTCTAGCAACACTTTTGCCATTACTTTCCATGATTCCTTGTTGTAGGTATGCTGGTAGACGGTGTAGGTATTGTGAATATGGGATAATAGCTTCGCTTTCTGCACCAAAAAAGTTGTTGTACCAAATGCTTAGCATTCCTAGGATTACAGGAATATTATCCTCAAAAGCCGTATTTTTGAAATGCTCATCCATTTCATGTGCTCCGGCTAATAAGGCTTCAAAATTTTTGTAACCTATGGATAAGCTAATAGATAGGCCTACGGCACTCCATAACGAGAAGCGTCCTCCTACCCAATCCCAAAGTGGAAAAATATTTTGTGAGTCGATGCCAAAATCAACAACCTTTTGTACATTACTAGATACCGCAACAAAATGTTTGGCTACAGCATCTTGTGGCGCATGTTCCAAAAACCATTTACGAGCAGTAATAGCATTGGATAAGGTCTCTTGTGTGCCAAAACTTTTGGATACGACAACAAATAGTGTTGTCTCGGGATCGATTTTTTTGAGATTTTGGTGTACATGATCTCCTTCGACATTAGAGATGAAATGTAGTTTTAAGTGATTTTTGTAATACTCTAATGATTCTGTTATCATTGCTGGCCCCAAATCTGAACCACCAATACCTATGTTAACAATGTCCGTAAATGCTTTTCCGGTATGTCCTTTTAGTTCACCACTAATCACGGTCTCACAAAAAGCAGCTATTTTTTCTTTAACCTTCGTAACTTCAGGAACTACGTTTGTTCCTTGCATTTGGATATTTGCAGTTTGTGGTGCCCGTAATGCCGTGTGTAATACGGCACGCTCTTCTGTTTCGTTGATGATTTCTCCACCAAAATAGCTTTTTATAGCACTATCTAATTGTACTTCTTTGGCTAAATCTACTAGGAGTTTTTTTGTGGTAGCGTCTAAGTTGTTCTTGGAATAGTCGATATAAAAATCTTGCCATTGTATGCTAAAATCTTGTGCACGATTAGCATTTTGAGAAAACAATTCTTTTAATGATTTGTTTTTTAGATCTTTGTAGTGCGCTGATAGTGCTTTCCAGGCAGTTGTAGTCGTGGGGTTAGTTTTTGGGAATGTCATAATACTGGTGCTTGCTGTACGGTTTCTTTGATTTCTATGATTTTGTATGGAATGCTATCCAATTCTTTTTTTAAAGGCGCAATATGTTCAAAATATGCGGGTTTGTATGCTTCTTTTAGATCTTTTGCTGCTGGGAGCATTTGTCGAAAAGGATCTACTTGTTTTCCGTTTTTCCAAAAACGATAACATACATGTGGGCCAGTGGCTAATCCAGTGCTTCCTACGCGACCAATGATATCTCCTTGTTTGACGCGTTCTCCTTTTTTTACCAGAATTTTGGACATGTGCAGGTATTGGGTCGCATAGGTATTGTTGTGCTTGATCTTTACATAATTTCCATTACCTCTGGTGTATCCTGCTTTTTCTACTGTTCCATTGGCGGTACTCCATATAGGAGTGCCATGCGGCGCTGCGTAATCTGTGCCTTTATGGGCTTTCCAGCGTTTTTGAACTGGGTGGAAACGTCTTGGTGAGTAGCGAGAGGAGATTCTACTGAATTCTAATGGTGCTTTGAGGAAAAAACTTTGTAAGGATTTTGCTAATTCGTCATAATAAGAAAAACTTTCGATATCTCCGTCTTCTTGATATTCAAAAGCGTAGTAGGGCCGATTAAAGTGTTTCAATACGGCTGCTTCTACATTTTCAATACCTACATAAATACTGTCTTCGACATAACGTTCGTTATAGATGACCTTGAATTGATCTCCCTTTTGTATTTTAAAGAAATCTACACTCCATTGATATACCGTGGACAAACGATGTGTCAAAGAAATCCCTAATCCCAGATCATTCATTGCATTGAACAACGAGGAGGTGATTACACCACTTACAGCACGACGTTGTATCGTAACAGGTTTTTTGTAATTATGTGCGGTAATGCTATCCCTGAAATCAATAATGGTGTAATCAATTCTATTGGGTTGATAGATAAAAACCTGTGCTTTGGAGCTGGTGTCTTTAGATTTTAATAGCGTGTATTTTTTGCCAGCAACAAGGCGCGCTACATTGAAAGTGTCTTTGACTGCATTGGTGATTTTGAAAACTGTGCCTCTGTCTATACCATGGCTGTCCAGGATGTTACCAAAGCTATCTCCAGGGCGGATGGTATCTTGTACTACAGCAAAACTGTCTATTGCATATCCAAATTTTTTTGGAGCAGGAGGTGCTTCTTTCTGTACAATAGGAGTAGGTGGTGGCGCTTTTTTTGGAGCTTCATTACAAGAAACTAGTACAAAAAAACTGCACAAGAAAACCAGTAGTATATTTTTACTAGAACAAATCATTCACGAGGGTGACTAGGTTATATTCTGAGATACGAATCAAAATATATAGGATTATTAATTGCTTTTATGACAACAGATCGATATATGCAATTAGTTATGGTGAGTTTGGAGTAGTTCCTTTACCCATTTTTCTCCCCAGTTTTCTTTCTCTTCTTCACTCCATAAATTAGGGAAAAAGGAAATTTTCTGGAAACTGGGAGGTAGGAATTTTTTCCAATTAGTTCCCCCTGTGGCTTTTATTTCTTTATCCCCTTTGTCAAGATAACGATATGCGGCCCCCATATGCATTAATAACCAGTTGATGTTTATATTAACATCAAAAGTACGTAATGCTTTGATAAGCTCCGAATTCTTTTGCTCTTTTTCCGGTAATCCTAAATATTTATGATATAGCGAGGAGTGTTCTACCTCTTTTGCGATACGAATTAACCTTGGTGTATAGCGATATTCAAATTGTTTTAAGGTCAAGGTTTTTTCTCCTGTACTGAGATCTGTAGCACCTTGTTTCCAATAGAGGTGTTCGTATAGTTCTTCGATAGTATGATTATGATCAAAAAGTTGACGTTCCTTTTCATTTGTCAAATTATACAAAGGAGTAGCGTAGATTTCGATCATTCGGAACTGTGCGGATTGAAAACCACTTGCCGGCAATAAAGACATTCTGAATTTTAAAAACTGTTGCTTATCCATTCCTTTGATCATAATATCAAAAGATTCGATTAAAACACGAAAGTACCGATTTATGCGATTGAGTTTTTCTGTAAAAAAAGCGGCTGTTTGTAACTTATCATCAATCAGCTGCTTCATTTCATGAATTACTAGTTTGAAATTAAGTTCGGTAATCTGATGGTATGTGATAAAGATCATCTCATCCGGAAAATGTGTCAATGGCACTTGCAAACTCAAGAGCGTATCAAGGTGTATGTAGTCCCAATACGTCAGATAACGATCGTGCAATAAACCGTCTAGGTATGATCCCAAATCCTGTCCTGAGTTTTTGAATTTTTGTTCTAGTAGCCTTATGCGTGCACTGATTTCGGGTTTGATCGGTTCCTCCATGAACTTTTAAATATCAACTAGTTATCTACTAATACTTTAAAAGGGTGTTTTAATCCTTTAAAAGCATCTAAATCTGCTTCAATAGAGCCGACTAGAATTTCGGCTCTGATCTTTACAGGCATATGGTTTGCATCATCACTGACCCAAACAGTTAAACTTTCTTCTTCTTTAAAAATACGATCTGCCTGTACAAATGGTCGGAATTTTAAACATTGAATTCTTCCCATTTTAGTTTTGATGGTTTCTCTACCCAAAAAACGAAGTTTGAACTTATAGTTTTCTTTGTCAAAAAACATGTCTACAACAGTTTCTTCACCTTTCTTTAGTGTAGAAGCATCTATTGCGTTACGAAGATAATAAAATGCAGACATCATATCTTGTACATTATCTTTGGTAGCAAAGGTTTCTTTGGTTTTGTGTTTTTTGTCTTCTACAAAAGCTTGACCTTTTTCATGATCAAAATTAATTTCGACATCTTTGGTATACCCTCCTTCATTGATTTTGCGTATAAATCGATAGGGCTTCACTTCGTTTTTGTCTACATAAGATTCGTAATTATCGTCAACTTTGAAGAAAATACTCAAAAACCCAGAAGATTGTCCTCGTCCAATAATATGATGTACTGGCATGCCATTGTGTTGATCTTCTTTGACCTCCAACGTAGCATAACTGGCAGTAAACATTCCGTAATGAATTCGAAATTTGAACCATTCTCCAGCATCAAAAGAATGATGTGTTTGCTGTCCTTGTGCGTTGCTTACAAAAACAAGCATAAAAACTAAAAATATACCTAATTTTTTCATAGTTGTCATTTTTGGTGGTTTATGAGCTTATTGTCCACATGTTAGTGTCGAGAATCCGTAATAAGTTACATTTATGCCCTTTGGTATAAAGAAGTTATGTACTAAAAAACGTGATTCTAATAAACATGTTACAATTTACGTTCCAAAAAACACAAATGAACTGTAAGAAAATAGGTGCTATTATAAAAAAGTGGTCGTCATTGTCCAAAAACACACCTATTTCTTGTAGTTCACAAATATAGCATATTTCCTAAATGCGCTATGTACTCTTCACATTAAATTGATGAATAGTCATGAAGTTTGTCATATTTATGAACCAGTATAATATTTTGAGGTTTCTGGGGTCTGTTACAGTTGAGGTCAGTGCTGCTTTGAATTTTTTGGAATAAAATGCTTTGTTTTGTTTCAACTTGTACCAGTTAAAATGTAATTGTAGGCTAAAATAATTGGAACTATTTTTTGCTAGTTTAAGCTATAAAATTCAAGCATAGCCTTAGCTACGATTTAATTTTATAGCGAAAAAATAGTAGAAAAAGAACTGGGTTATTAGCCTGTAATTATTTTTTAAATGGTACTATATATCATTTAGTTCTGTGTTAGTTATTCCTTGGAGTTACTGTAATACAGTATCTGCCATCCTATTCATTTTTCGGGACCAAAAACAATCGTGATTATGATGATACTTTTTTTATGTCATGATACAAAGAAAAAACGTTGATGTATTTTCTAAAAACTTCAGACTGCAAAGGGCTTTACAGTGTGCCTCGTTGTTCCTGTTCTCGCTCAATAGCCTCAAATAGTGCTTTGAAATTTCCTTTGCCAAAGGATTGTGCGCCTTTGCGTTGTATGATTTCAAAGAAAAGCGTAGGGCGATCTAGTACTGGTTTGGTGAATATTTGTAGCAAATATCCCTCCTCATCGCGATCGATAAGTATTCCTAGTTCTTTGAGCGGTTCCAAATCCTCGTCAATGGTACCTACACGATCTAGGACAGTTTCGTAATAGGAGGCTGGGATCGTTAAGAAATCAACGCCTCGTTGTTGTAACTGAGATACCGTCTCAATGATATTGTCTGTAGCTAACGCCATATGTTGGACACCCGCACCATTATAGAAATCGATATATTCTTCGATTTGGGATTTTTTTCGCCCAATAGCTGGCTCGTTGATAGGAAACTTGATCCGTCCATTGCCATTACTCATCACTTTGCTCATCAACGCGGTATAGTCTGTAGAGATATCTTTGTCATCAAAAGAGACCAGTTGCGCAAACCCCATTACGTGCGTGTAGAAGTCGCACCATTCATTCATTTCATTCCATCCTACATTTCCGACGATATGATCTACATATTTGAGACCAACATCTGTTGTTTTGTATGTTTTGTCCCAAGCTTTGTATCCTGGCAAAAATGCCCCACTATAGTTTTTGCGTTCGACAAAAATATGGATTGTTTCTCCGTAGGTATGAATCCCAGAGCGTATGACGGTGCCATTCTCATCTTTTTCCATGGTGGGTTGTAGATATGGTTTTGCACCTCTTTTGATAGTTTCTTCAAAACTCTTGGTGGCATCATCTACCCATAATGCCAGTATTTTGACAGCATCTCCATGGCTGTTGATATGTGAGTTTATAGGGCCGTCTGGATGTAAGGGTGAGGTGAGTACTAAACGGATTTTTCCTTGTTGTAAGACATAAGATGTCTGGTGTTTTTGTCCGGTCTCAAGTCCAGAATAGGCAATGGGTTGGAATCCCCAAGCGGTTTGATAATAGTAGGCGGCTTGCTTTGCGTTACCTACATAGAATTCTATATAATCAGTACCTAATAAGGGCAAAAAATCCTCTGCCTGAGGGATGAGTTTTTTTAGAGGTGTTGTCATTTGTTTGTTGTTTTTTTATGCGATAGTATGCGTATCGAGTGTATGAATAGAACTCTTCTTGATTTTTCGTTTTGGACCGAAAAGGAGATAAAATTTGACCAGATAGGACGCTTTTTTGCAATTCGTAGCAGCACTACAGATTAGAAAATCAACGAGATATAGGCGAATTTGATTCATTTTTTAGAAAAAAGAAAAAGTCAAGATACGTTCGTAAATAATAGTTAAAAGGAAGATGTGATTGTGTAAATTTTTATGCTAACCAAGATCGATAATAATCGGGATCAGAAATTTTTATAGCCTCCTCTGTTAACATTAGTGGTTTGAAGGTGTCGACCATTACAGCCAATTCTTCTGTTTTAGTTTTTCCAATGCTTCGTTCTGTTGCTCCGGGGTGTGGACCATGTGGGATACCAGCAGGATGTAATGAAATATGTCCTGCCGAGATATCGTTACGACTCATGAAATCTCCATCAACATAATAGAGAACCTCGTCGCTATCAATATTGCTATGATTATAAGGTGCAGGAATACTGTCTGGATGGTAATCGTATAGTCTAGGGACAAAAGAACAAACAACAAAGGCACTGGTCTCGAATGTTTGATGTACTGGTGGTGGTTGGTGAATACGCCCAGTAATTGGTTCAAAATCATGTATCGAAAAGGCGTAAGGAAAATTATAGCCGTCATACCCGATTACATCAAAGGGATGTGTAGTATATGTTACGTCAAAGATTTGCCCTCCCTTGCGGATTTTGATCAAGAAATCCCCTTGTTTGTCGTATGTTTCTAAAGAATGTGGTCTACGTAGATCTCGCTCACAATAAGGTGCGTGCTCTAGGAGCTGTCCAAACCAATTGCGATACCGTTTTGGGGTGTAGATCGGATAACGAGATGTTACGATGAATAAACGATTGTCGTTGTTGTCAAACTCCAAGGTGTAAATGGTGCCTCTAGGGATTAGAAGATAGTCGCCATATTTGAAATCTAATGTTCCCAAGTGACTTCGTAATTTGCCACTTCCTTTGTGAATAAACAAAAGCTCATCAGCATCTGTATTTTTATAAAAGTAATTAGAAGTTGTATCAGTCGGAGCGGCTAGTTCAATATCGAGATCGTTATTTGTTAATAGGATTTTTCTACTTTGTAGATATGTTTTTTCAGATGGAATTTGAAATCCATCAAGACGATGGGATTGTATATTGTTAGCACATGCGATTTTTGGTGCTACATTGTAGGTTTTGCCAATTTTCTTGATCTGCGTAGGGCGGTGTACATGATAACTTGTCGTGGTCATTCCGTCAAAGCCGATGGTGCCAAAAACCTGTTCATAGTATAGGGTGTTATCCGCTTTCTTGAAGATGGTATGACGCTTGGGTGGTATGATTCCTAGATTGTGATAAAAAGGCATAGCATGAATTTTTGGATTAAAAAAAATACTGTTAGATGTAGTGCCTATGAATTGTTGATTTAGAAAAGTTTTCTAAAATGAACAAAATCAAAATGGATCAAGGACGTTATTCGGGACTGCGCTTGATGAGGAAATGAAGAGCGAGTAAAAGATCTTGCCAATGTTTTGCCATACTATAAATATCGCAAATTTTTGGAAAGAAGACTGTTAAAGAGAGGTGAAAATACTTTTGCTGTTATAGAAGCGCCTTGTTTTTTTTGGTTTTTGGGCTTTTATATGTCAAAAAAACACTTCGATTATCAAAAGATAGTTTAATTATTTTAGCCTACAATTACATTTTGATTGGTTTTAGATGGAAAAATAACAAGTCGATATACGACATTATACCATTTGTTGGTTGAATTTACCGGAAAGAAAAATTAAGATTTTTTTGTTTCAGCTTTAGCAGATAGTTATGGTTTATTTTTATGCTGAAGCTGAGGCGAAAAAAGAAAATTTTATCCCAGTAGATTCAAAGTATAAATGGTGTTATATAGCTAATTTGATATAGTTGGTATAAGGAGCTAAGTGTAAATTTCAAGTGTTTTTTGGGAAACATACCAAGACCAATTCTGTGCAAATGTTGCTGATGAATACCGGTAAAGCGCCATTTTTTTTCTAAAACCAAAGACCAAGGCTAAAAAACCAGAGGCTCTGAGCTTGTTCGGGAGAATAAGTGTATTTGAATTGTAATGGTCCTACGATACTGTCAAATCCATACCCCAATGCGTAGCCACTATAGGATGGTGAAGAAATCCATTCATCACTAACAAATATAGCATCTCCAGCATTGGCAAAATTAGCAGTGGCGTTAAAGTGATGGTTTTTAAACGGATTATAATCAAATGTTAATGCAACTTTGGTATAATTGTTTTCTGTGATACCAAAAAAATCATAGCCATAGAATGGTTTGAAATTATTGATCATTTTAGCGCCAAAACCTCCAAGATTAAAATCCAACGATTTGAGATCTGTAATTCCTATTTTGGCTCCGGCTTCTAATTCGGAGAGCATCGAAAGGTTGTTCGTAATTTTATTGGCATAGCCAAAGTGACCTTTGGCAACAGAAAATTCGCTAAATCCTTGTGTAAAATCAGAAGAATAGAGGAATAAATGAAAATCTCCATCAAAGAAAATCCCAGTTTTTGGAAAGTGACGATTGTCAAAGCTGTCAAATTTGAGATACGAAAATACACTTAAGTAATCGCTATTGTCAAAAACAGTTCGTGGGAGTTGATCAATATCTTCTCCTATGGTCTCTGATAAGATTTTTAGCCGTTTATGCTCACTTCCTATACCAAAAGAGAAAGTTTGTTTGAGTAGCGTTTCGATGTATACCTGTGTGGTGAAATCTGTGTATTTTAAACTAATTTGATTAACGTCTGCTGGTGGTAGTCTAAAACTTTTGCGGATAAATTCGTATTGTAAATCTTTTTCAAACTCTGTATATTGATGTTTTACCCCAACACTCCAATAAAACCCTTTGTCGACATAATAATCAATTTCGTATCGAATATTATCACCAAGAATTAAATCCATGGAGAGGACATCATTGTTGAAAAGTAAACTTTTTTGGGTTACATTAATTAATCCAGAGGTTTTGTATAGGTCGTCATAATGTAGAGCAAAGCGTAATAGAGATTTGTTTGTGCTTTCTTCTAGATTTAGTGTTAATTGTTTGCTGTCTTTTAGGTTCAAGAGTCGATAATCAATTCGGTCAAAATTTCCTGTGGCGGATAAATTATTGATTCCCTGATTTAATTTTTTGTATGTGGTTCTTACAGGGGTTTGTAGTTTTAGCTTACCTTTTATGTAAGATCTAGGATATCGTTGATTTCCTGATATTGAAACCCCCTTGATGTATAAAGAATCTTCTTGCTGAGGTTGGAGTTGCGTTATAGTTCTAGGTTTTTGTTGTTGTGCTATTTGGCGTAACAGGGGTAGTTGTGCTCGCGCAGCAGCCTCTCCATTAGTGATGATTTCAGAGCCTTTGCTGAAATCTAATACAGAGAAATCGGTAATATCAGGTTTGATATAGATATCTGTAGAAGGAATTTTGTTTTCCATGTCTTCAATCGTTCTAAAATTACTGATTTGTACCATGATATCCGTTACCGAATTCAATTCGTTACGTTTGATCAGGCTATCTTGGACATCAACTCCAATAATAACTTCAGCACCTTTTTTTCGTACTTCTTGGACTGGATAGTTGTTGGAGACTCCTCCATCTGTCATTACAATCCCTTTGATCGTTACGGGGCTAAAAATTGATGGGAGTGCACTACTTGCAGAAACGGCTCTTGGTAGATAGCCTCGATCTAATAGAACTTGTTTTCCAGTTTCTATATTCGTGGCGACACACAAAAAGGGGATGGGCAGTTTGTCAAAATCTTGTACTCCGTCTACATGAGCTGTTAGTCTAGAGAAAAGGTTGTAAAAGTTTTGTCCTTTGGATAAACCTTTGGGTAGTTCTACTTTGAACTTATCAAAGGGTAGGGATAGTGCGTATTTTTCGGAATCTTCTCGTTCATAAAAAGTTTTAGCAGATCTAGGTAGATCATCCTGAATCAAAATATTAAAATCAACCGTTCTAAAAATAGAATCTAATTGTTTTGCTCGATATCCTGCAGCATATAGTGCTCCGATAACAGCGCCCATGCTGGACCCACCTATATAATCGACGCGAACTCCTGATTCTTCCAGAACTTTGATTACACCAATGTGCGCAAGCCCTTTGGCTCCTCCTCCACTGAGTACTAGGCCTACCTTAATATCTTTGTTTTTAATGCTATCAGTTACAATTGTTGATGGCATAGTTTCTTGAGCAGAAATATGGAGGCATATGCAAAAAGTAAGTATGGATATAACTTTTTTCATGGAGTTTGTTGCTCTTGATAGAATTTGTAAATGATATTTCCTTTTGATACTCCTACAACTTCTTGTAATTCTTTGAGAGAGGCCTCTTTAATTCTTTTGACAGATCGAAAATGTTTAAGCAATGCAATAGCTGTTTTTTCTCCAATACCAGCAATATCATCCAATTCCGTTTCTAATGCAGCTTTGCTCCTTTTTTGTCGATGAAAAGTAATTCCAAAACGGTGTGCTTCGTTACGTAAATGTTGGATGACTTTGAGTGATTCTGATCTTTTGTCCAAATACAAAGGTATGGAATCTCCAGGGTAATAGATTTCCTCTAATCGTTTTGCAATACCCACAATAGTAACTTTTCCTCGTAACCCCAAATCTTCCAGAGCTTTGAGGCCAGAAGATAATTGTCCTTTTCCTCCATCTACAATAATTAGTTGCGGTAGAGGTTCTTTTTCTTCCAACAATCGTTTGTAACGACGATATACAACTTCTTCCATAGAAGCAAAATCATCAGGGCCTTCTACTGTTTTGATATTAAATTTGCGATAGTCTTTTTTACTTGGTTTCCCATCCTTGAATACCACACAGGCTGCAACAGGGTTTGTTCCTTGAATGTTGGAGTTGTCAAAACATTCTATGTGTCGAGGTTCTTGAGGTAATCGCAAATCTTTTTTCATCTGTCCCATCAAACGGTTTACATGTCGATCAGGGTCCGTAATTTTTATTTGTTTAAAACGTTCTTGACGAAAATATTTGGCATTGCGAAGTGATAGTTCTAGGATTTTTTTCTTGTCTCCTAGTTTTGGGATTGTCACTTTGAGCCCCTCACCTATTTCAACTTTCATAGGAACATATAATTCCTTGCAAGTGGAGTTAAAGCGTTGGCGCAATTCTATAATGGCTAGTTCTAGTAGCTCTTGATCACTTTCTTGTAGTTTTTTCTTAATTTCGATGGTATGGGATCTTATGATCGATCCATGTGCTAGCTGTAAGTAGTTGACGTAGCCAAATGCCTCGTCACTCATGATAGAAAAGACGTCTACATTTGTGATATTTGGGTTTACTACGGTCGATTTTACTTGATAGTTTTCTAGGACTTCAATTTTGTCCTTGATTCGTTGCGCTTCTTCAAATTCCATATTTTGCGCATAATGATGCATTTGATCCCGAAAACGACTCAAAGAATCCTTGAAATTTCCTTTTATAATTTGCCGGATAGCCTCGATGTTTTCATGATATTCTTTTTCACTTTGCAAATCTTCACAGGGACCTTTGCAGTTTTTGAGATGGTACTCTAAACAAACTTTGTAGTTGCCATTTTCGATTTTAGTTTTGGATAGATCGTAATTGCAAGTACGTAATTGGTATAAATCTTTGATTAGTTCAAGGAGTATATTTACAGTTTTGAAACTTGTATAAGGACCAAAATATTCGCTACCATCTTTGATAATTCTTCTTGTTGGGAATATTCTAGGAAACCGTTCATTTTTGATGCAGATCCAAGGGTACGTCTTGTCATCTTTGAGCAAGACATTAAATCGAGGCTGATGTTTCTTGATCAGATTGTTTTCGAGTAATAGCGCATCTGTCTCTGTTGCGACTACAATATGGCGTATTTCTACAATTTTTTTGACCAGAACTGCAATTCTGTAGCTGTCATGACTTTTGGTAAAGTAGGAGCTAACACGTTTTTTGAGATTTTTGGCTTTCCCTATATATAATAACTTCCCATTAGAGTCATAATATTGATAAACTCCAGGAGTTGTGGGCAGTGTTTGTAATTGAATCGTTATGGCTGGAGTTTGTAACATATTCAAAGGTAAAATTAAAGTCGGAATATGCAATGCAAATAGAATGTTAGAAATGTGAGATTTTTCGGTTGATCTGGGGCTTATTTGTTGTTGTCCCAATGATCTTGGCCTATTTTTTTTGGGTTATCGAATAGTGTTTGAAACAGTTAAAATAAAATTTCATGAAAAACGTACGGATGATAATTTAGGCATACTTATATATTTTGAATATATTTATTCGTTTTTTCAAACTAAAATATTTTTTTTATGTACAAAACACTTTGCTGCATAGTTATTGGATTGTTGATAACAGTGTTGAGTAATGCACAGCAAAATACTTCTATAGGCAGTAATGAAAAATTGGTGTATAAGGCATCATATAACATGAGTGGTCTTCTTACAGAAATAGCACAAGTTTCTATGGAAACTGAAATTGTCAAAACCAAAACTTCGTCGTTACTTCATTTAAAATGTATCGCTACAACGTATAGCAAATGGGATAATTTTTTTAAGATTAGGGATTTGTATGAGGCGTATGTCAATCCCGAAACATTGAAACCAAGATTATACAAGAGAAATATCTATGAGGGAGGATATGTCAAAAAAGTAAAATATATTTTTAATCATAGCAAGAAAACAGTCAGCAGTACGATATCAAAAGGTAATGGAGTTGAACAAAAAAAGACACTAAAACTTAACTTAGGGACCAATGATTTGATATCTACGTTGTATCAGATTAGAAATATGGATATTGCAAAGGCTTCTGTAGGTAATACTCAAAAAATTCGAGTGCTATTTGACAACAAAGAACGAGATATTTTGTTAAAGTATGTGGGAAAAGAATCCATTGGCGTTACAGGAATGGGAACCAAAGAATGTTACAAAATTATCATTTCTACAAACGAAGCCAGTCTACAAGGAAGTGAGCAAAATATTATTTGGCTTACTGCCGATACAAAAAAGATCCCCGTGTTAATTAAGTTTGCTATTCCTGTAGGGACGGGCAAGTTAGAATTAGCTTCAGCTCAAGGTGTTTAATAAAAAAAAGTAAAAAGTAATTATGAGAATCATTTTTGTTATTTTGGCTAGTGTTGGGATTCTTTTGGGAGTGCTATTTGTGATATTGCCTATGGGGAGTATTGCCATAGTTCCATCAGTTGTAGCAGTATTATTCGCTTATCTGGCTTTGAATAAATCTTCTGACAGCCACAAGAATTTTCCAAAAATATTAATGGTTATCGCATCTTTGTTGATTGTTGTTGGAGTATCGAAACATTTTTTTGTAAAAACCGAAATAGCCAAAGACAATTCCTTTGAAGAGCGTGTAGATGATTCACAAAAAGAAGCTATCGAAGAGTTGGAGAGTTTGGAGAAAGAATTAGAGGAATAGCTTGATTTTTTAGAATTTTTTGGTGATATCAATATACAAATATACGATAGGAATTGACCTGTTAAGAAGGGGGCTATTTTTTTTAAATAAAACTAGAAAAGTTTGCGATAGTTCACTTAAATTTACATTTTTTCATGAACTATAGAGTGTTTTGATTGATTCAAAAAAACATCTTATTGGACGAACCGATATTGTCGATTTTCCGATATTCGAATTATGGGAGGTTGCAGTCAAAGTAGATACTGGAGCCTATACCTCCTCTATCCACTGTAAAGATATTGAAGAAATCGACGAAACCCTACGGTGTAGTTTTGTGGATTTAATGCATCCAAAAAACGATAAAAAACATTTTATATTTAAAAATTATGATATTACTGCGGTAAAAAGTAGTAATGGAACTATTGAGATACGTTACGCTGTACGATCAAAGATTGTTCTTTTCGGAAAAACATATCCCATTACACTTACTCTAACTTCTAGAGAAGATATGCGATACCCTGTTCTATTGGGGCGCAAGTTTCTTAGTGGAAAAATGATTGTAGATCCACAATTAGAAAATTTATCCTATAAACACAAAACAAATGAACATTAAAATATTATCGCGTAATGCAAATTTGTATTCCACAGTTGCTTTGGTAGAAGCAGCAGAGAAACGCAAACATGACGTGCAGGTTATAGATCCACTTAGTTGTGATATTGTAATTGAAAAAAAGAAACCTGAGATCTATTATAAAGGGAGTAAATTAGATCATGTAGATGCCGTAATTCCAAGAATTGGAGCTTCTGTGACTTATTATGGCACTGCCGTTGTGAGACAGTTTGAGATGATGAATGTATTTACTACTATTGACTCGGAAGCACTTGTGCGTTCTAGAGATAAGTTGAGGAGTTTGCAGATACTCTCAAAGGCAGGTTTAGGCTTGCCAAAAACCGTTTTTACAAACTACTCCAAGGATGTTTCTGAGGTGATAAAACATGTGGGAGGAGCGCCTTTGATTATAAAATTGCTAGAAGGGACACAAGGACTTGGAGTGGTATTGGCCGAAACCAAAAATGCAGCAGAATCTGTTTTGGAAGCTTTTAATGGTTTGCAAGCGAGAGTGATTGTGCAGGAATATATCAAAGAAGCCAAAGGAGCGGATATTCGAGTTTTGGTTGTCGATGGACAAGTGGTTGGAGCAATGAAGCGGCAAGGTAAGGAAGGAGAGTTTCGCTCTAATTTGCATAGAGGTGGCTCTGCTGAATTAATAGAGCTCTCAGAAGAGGAGGAAAATGCAGCCATAAAAGCAGTCAAGGTGATGAAACTTGGTGTCGCTGGGGTGGATTTGCTTCAAAGTGAACGTGGACCTTTAATTCTCGAAGTAAATTCTTCTCCTGGATTAGAAGGTATCCAAATGGCTACAGGAAAAGATATAGCCAAAACCATTATTCGATATATAGAAAGAAGTGTCTAGATGCAAGAAAAAGAGTCATCGCAAGAAGAAGTATTAGAGTTACTTGGGCGTAGAATTTTGCCAGGAGAAAGTGTTACAGTCAATTTTAATATTGCGAATTTATATACGGCAACCAAGATCGAGATTCCAGTAATCGTGGAACGCTCCAAGCTATCTGGCCCTACAGTGCTAGTTACTGCTGGTATACATGGTGATGAGGTCAATGGAGTAGAGGTGGTTCGTCAACTTATTGCTAGGGGAATCAATAAACCCAAAAGAGGGACCATCATCTGTATTCCAATATTGAATGTCTTTGGATTTTTGACGATGAATCGTTATTTCCCTGATGGGAAAGATTTGAATCGAGTTTTTCCGGGATCCAAAAATGGTTCATTAGCAAGTCGCTTTGCCTATCAGTTTGTCAATGAGGTACTGCCTTGTGCGGATATCTGTTTGGATTTTCATGCAGGAGGAGCAGATCGTTTTAATGCCCCACAAATACGGATAGAAAAAGACGCTCCGAGATTATTAGAATTAGCTCAGGTTTTTGGTGCGCCCTTTATACTTTTTTCTAAAAACATACCCAAAACCTATCGTGGGATGTGTAGCAAAATAAAAACAGATATGTTGCTCTTTGAGGGGGGGAAATCAAAGAACAGCAACAAAGATGTAGCACGTGAAGGTGTAGAGGGTACCATACGGGTGTTAAATCACTTGGATATGCTCTCAGAAAAGGTAGAAGTTGTGTCATCAAAGAAATTAGCTGTTGTAATTCAGAAAAGTGTATGGGTGCGAGCAAAATATAGTGGGTTGTTACATCTCAAAATACAGTATGGATCTTATGTAGAAAAAGGAGCATTTATTGCAACAATTACAGATCCTTATGGTACTTTTCGGTATAAGGTCAAGGCACCGAATGCTGGATATATTATTAATACAAATGAATCTCCAATAGTTTATCAAGGAGATGCTATTTTTCACATTACGGAAGACCAAAAATGGTAAAAGAAGAGATACGGAAGCAATATAAAGGATTGCGAAGTCAACTTACAGATGAGGAAATTGACACCTTGAGCCTAGCAATTGCCAACAAGACATTGGAGTTACCAATTTGGGAAAAGGAATGTTACCATCTATTTTTACCTATCGCCAAACAAAAGGAAGTTGATACAGAATACCTACTTCATATCTTACAAGGCAAGGATAAACTTGTAGTGCTGCCAAAAACAAATTTCGAAACATATACATTATCTCATTTTCTGCTTACGGATAGTACGGCTATTAGAAATAATAAATGGGGAATTCCAGAACCCGAATCGGGTATCGAGATAGCTATTGATAAAATTGATGTTGTATTTGTACCGCTTCTGGCATTTGATCGATCGGGAAATCGTATTGGGTACGGCAAAGGGTTCTACGATATGTTTTTGGAAGGCTGTCGACAAGATGTACTCAAAATAGGATTGTCGTTTTTTGAACCTCTTGACAAAATTGAAGATTTGTTGACTAGTGATATTCCATTAGACTATTGTATTACAGCTTCTCATATTTATAAATTCTAAAAAGGTATAAGAATATGTTAGTTTTTTGTGAGACTTTGTAGTAACTTAGAGTACAAAAGTTTAACAAACCAACCTTTTTTCATGCCCCAAAAAGTAGAATTAGTCTGTATCATCGATGATGATAGAGTATATGTCAATTTGGTCAGTAAAGTTATTGAACTTCGGAAACTTTCTAAAGAAATCATGATCTTTAAGAATGGAAAGGAAGCAATTGATTTTTTCCGACAGCACGCTGATCAGGAGATCGATGGGCAGCAGGTGCCTAAAATTATTTTACTTGATCTTAATATGCCAATAATGGATGGCTGGGAGTTCTTGGAAGAATATACAGAAATTAAAACAAGAATAGCGACAGATATAGAGCTTTTTGTGGTTAGTTCTTCTATTAATCCTAGAGATATTAATCGTGCAAAAGCAATTGAAGAAGTGTCTGATTATATAGTAAAACCCATTCGTTCAGGAGATTTTGAACGGATTTTTACGAACTAGTATTATTTAAAAAACCCTAGACTAATAATTAGCTTCTTTTTCTACTTTTTTTTCGCTAGAAAGTTAAAATGTAACTGCTATTATGCGTGCGTTTTAAAGTTCAAATTAGCAAAATATAGTTCAATTATTTTGGTCTACAATTATATTTTAACTCGTGTCATTAGAATCGTAAAACTGATTAAACGCATCTTGACTTTTTCTATTTCTTTAAAAAAAGGATTGAAATTTGTCTGTTTTATGCTAGTAGAGTTATTATATATTACCTTATTTAGGCAAACCTCGGTTCGCTTTCTGTAAAAAAACAAAAGTCAAGATACGTTTTTATTAGTTATACCATTTGTTGTTTGAATTTACCGGAAAGAAAAATTAAGATTTTTTTATTTCAGCTTCAGCAAAAAAATCAAGCACAGCTTTGGTTACGGTTTATTTTTATGCTGAATCTTAGGCCAAAAAAGAAAATTTTATCTCAGTAAATTCAAAGGATAAATGATGTTAATTAGTTACAAAGGCGTCTGTTGGCATTTTCATGAAACATAAGTCGTATCGTTCTTTTATCATTTAGAGAAGGTCCTGTAGAGTTTAATATAACATCAAAGGGGACTACTGTATCCATACCATCGGTCATAATAGAAAGTTCGTCTCTCTCTTGGTTGTCTATATCTGGTGTGCCAGGAATATGTATCGTCTCAT
Organism: uncultured Aquimarina sp.; assembly: GCA_947492105.1. GTDB lineage: Bacteria > Bacteroidota > Bacteroidia > Flavobacteriales > Flavobacteriaceae > Aquimarina. The sequence goes on from CANLMN010000007.1 coordinate 75,970, forward strand.
CTCCAGACATATTTGTGTGAAGTATCCCCAGAGCATGACCAATTTCATGAGCAATTATATTGCTCCATTGCAAGGCATTGAATGTTTGTCCTTTATAGGAAGAATCAGGTCTTAAAAATATTAAAGGGCTTGGAACTCCATTTACCGGAAAAGTTGTTGAGCCGAATGCGTTTCCAATTTCGTTATTTTCGGCCAATCGGACAACGATATCTGGATTTTTGTTTACGGCTACCAAGTTGAGAGTGGACGCTCCACCTACATCATTCCACAGTTTTAGCGCTCTGCCAAATCGGTCTCCTGATACATGATCTCCAAGTTCATTTTTGATGCGGACATTCCTAGCTGTTGCGCAGTTAATAACATTTAGAACGTGCTGTTTCTGTACATAATCTTTTTCGAGAGATTCTTTGGGGATTAGTATATCACCCTCGACAATGTACCCCAATTTTGTGACGATTATAGATGCTGGGTTTGCGTCAAATCCCATGCTTTCGATTTTTGAAAGTATTTCTTGGGAAATTCCTGGTTCGATGTTGTTGTCAGAATCCTTTGAGCACGACATGATGCTAATTGACAAAAGAATTAGCATAGATAATTTTAGATTTTTCATAATTTGTGATATTAAGGTTAATTTGTATTTGTGTTAGCGGTAATTTTGGATAAGGAATATGTTGGTTGGTTTAGTTGGTTGGTTTAGTTGGTTTTTTTGATTGATATTATTTTGAGCATTCATGTTTTCATATAGTTAAGTACTATATTTTTTGAGCTTAGAACGCTGTTTTTATAATTAGATAAATTGTCAAATTATATTGGTGCTATCTAATATTAAACGGATGGATCATTTTATACCCTACCGGCAAACGTGCTGTTTAACAATTGTTTAGCGATAATTATGTTAACATTATGCTTTATTTAATATTTTTTTGGCAAAAATTATGTTAATGTTATTTTTTCTACTTTGATAGGTATGTAAAACGTAACACCTTTTTAATGTGGAGTTTATTGATGTGATTAGTCTTTTGAATTATGCCAAAAATGATTACACTATTAATCATAGAAGATTTAGAATTTTTGCTTCTGAAGTCCTAAAATTCATTAAATAGTTTAGCTAATAGGGATAAAGTTTTTGCAGTAGAAAAACTATTAGATTCAGCGACTATAATTGTTTCTTATACTGCGCTTAAGCAATAGAAATTATAAGAAACTTCTTCTTGTTTTTACACGCTATACTAATAGAGGCATAGGTATTAATCCAAATTGAGAATGGTGCTGAGGTCTCATTGTAAGAAAGATTCAAAAGATTGAAGAGCTTTTTGAAAAACATTGAAAATTTGTTCACATCAGTAAGCCTTGATTTCTAGATTAAAGTAGATTTGGTCAAATTATTAAACATGTCAAAACTATGGTTATAAAGGGAATAAAGCTTAATGGTTATTACAAACGCAGTTGTTACTACGAAATTGGATGCGAGTTTTTTTTTTCTAATATAAATTACCAGATAGATTTTTGGTGTGACTATAAATCAAGTCAGCAGAGGAGTGTCTACAAAGTATCTTGAATATTTTAACAAACATAAGTCTGCAAAGTTCAGAAAATTGGGGTTGTTGATAAAAGTGTTCTTTTTTTGATAAAATATTGAAAACAAAACTTTTAAGATGCTTAGCATTCTCAAAGATATTGATCTCAAAAGTTATTTTTTATACGGTGTTACTCCTTTGCAAAGGCCTTTTTGTTAAAAAGAATCAATATAATTACAGCGATTGTAATCGAAGAATCGGCAACATTAAATACAGGCTCGAAGAAGGTAAAGTATTTGCCACCCCAAATAGGAAGCCATTCTGGGAGGTGTCCTTTCCACAATGGAAAATAGAGCATGTCTACCACCTTGCCATGAAATAAAGTGCCATAGCCTCCTGATTCTGGCATAAAACTCGCTACGTTTTTATAACTATCATTAAACAATAATCCATAGCTTACAGAGTCGATGATATTTCCCATTGCACCTGCAAATATAAGTGCAATACTCAGGGTAAGTACTTTGGGACTTTTCTTTTTGATTGTGTCCCATAACCAATACCCAATACCGCAAATGGCAATCAATCGAAAAACTGTGAGGATAAGCTTGCCATAAGTACCTGGGATTTTGGCGCCCCATGCCATTCCTTCATTTTCGACAAATAGAATACGAAACCAATCAAAAACCTTGACTTCTTCGCCTAGGCTAAAATTCGTTTTGATATAAATTTTGGATATTTGATCAATAAGTAAGACCAATATAATTATAAGCGAAGCTTTTTTGAGTGACATATTATTTGTGTTTTTAAAATCAGCACTCATTTTTTCAAAAGAGTGCGCAAGGTGACAAAAATAGTGTTTTATTTTGATTTTTATTTGATAATAAGAACCCTACCCAGAACTGTGTTTAATAAGATGTGATTTCCCTTTTTGGTTGATATATATGTCCCGTTGTTCTTGTTTATTGTAGATTGAATAACAGTTTTTTTTAAATCTACTTCAATGTTTCCTGTTTTTGATAAAATGGTTGCATCTCCATTGAGGTATAGCATAGCAATATCCGCAGTATCAGATTTAACGAATAATTGTTTGTAGTGACCAGATATGGCTATTTTCCCTGAAATCATTTCTAAAGTGACCAACATGTTTTTTGGTAAGGTAATCGTTGTGGTTACGGCATGTATCTTATGGGCACTGAGCTTGTCGTTGTAGTTTTCAAAGGTAGGTTGAAGAATATCAGAAATAGTAATTTTTTCTTCGTCCTGATAGTTTATACCCCATGCTACTTGATGACCATATTCGCCTTCAGATACTGCTGATACTTTTAATTTGGTTTCTAGGGATGTTTTTAGAATCAGTTTACTTGTACTTGTAAGTTTGATGGCTACTGTTTTGATATGATTTGCATCAATATATTTTTCCGAACGATTTTGCCCGTATGCCGTGTAGGTACAAAAATAAAGTATACAAATAACGAGTCTCATCAAATACCAATTAGGTGTGTAGAATATTCATAATGATTTCTATCGTATAAAACATCAGCCATGAATATATGAATAAGATGCTTAGATGTAAAAAAGAATAGGTCAGTAGAAGATACTAGAGTACTTATTTGATATAACAAAGCTTCATAAACAAAAAAACGTTCCTAGATTGGCAGGAACGTTTTTAGTATCTTTTATTCAATAGAAGCATTGATTTTAGCTATTCATATTTTTGGCTTCTATGCTAAGTGTAGCATGTGGAACGAGCTTTAGACGTTCTTTATTGATTAATTTTCCAGTCACTCTGCAAATACCATATGTTTTGTTTTCAATACGCGTAAGTGCATTTTTGAGATCTCGTAGAAACTTTTCTTGTCTGATGGCTAGTTGAGTATTAGCTTCTTTAGACATGGTTTGACTACCCTCTTCAAATGCTTTGAAAGTAGGGGATGTGTCATCAGTTCCATTGTTTCCATCATTCTTATAGGAGCTTTTTAGTAGTTCTAGATCTTTTTTACATTTATCCATTTTGTCTAGGATAATTTCCTTGAACATTTCTAGGTCAGCATCACTGTGGCGTACTTTGATATCTGCAGGCATATCTAATATTTTTTTATAATCAATTGGGTTTCGATATCATCAAACGCAATGGGAGTGCCGTTTGTTATGTTTGATACAAAATCAATTGATTCTGTTAATGTTTCTGTTTTTATATATTCTTCATTAGTGGTTATGGCATCTATAATGACTTCATGTTCTTCAAAGGTAACAGCAATTTTATCTGTTACTTCCAGTCCAGTATCCTTTCGGATGTTTTGGATGCGATTGATAAGCTCTCTTGCGATACCTTCTTTACGGAGTTCTGGAGTTATGGTAACATCTAGAGCAACTGTAAGTGCACCAGAATTAGCAACTAACCACCCCTCTATATCCTGTGAGCTGATCTCTACATCATTGATGTCCAAAGTAATCATTTTATTGCTAACTTCAATAGTTGTTGAGCTTGTTTTCTCGATTTCTGCGATAGTTTCTTGACTAAAATTCTTTATTTCATTAGATATCAGCTTCATGTCTTTCCCAAAACGAGGCCCCAAACTCTTAAAATTAGGTTTGATTTGCTTTACCAAGATTCCGGATGCATCATCAATAAGTTCAATTTCTTTAACGTTTACCTCATTTTTGATCAGATTTTCTATAGCTAGTATTTCTTTTCGATCCTCGTCATTAAGTACAGGAATCATTATACGTTGCAGTGGTTGACGTACTTTGATTTTTTCTTTTTTACGTAGAGAAAGAACCAAAGAAGATACAGATTGCGCTTTTTGCATTTTGCGCTCTAGTGTTTTGTCTACAATGTTTTTGTCAAATTTTGGAAAATCTGCTAAATGAACGCTCTCAAAGGCTTCTTTGTTTGTGATTTTTGTGAGATCCTTATACAAACGATCCATGAAGAATGGTGCAACCGGGGCACTGAGCTTGGCGATTGTGAGCATACACGTGTATAATGTTTGATATGCCGCAATTTTATCTTGTGCATACTCGCCTTTCCAGAAACGACGTCTACATAGACGCACATACCAGTTGCTTAGATTTTCTTGAAGAAAATTAGTAATAGCCCTAGTGGCTTTTGTTGGTTCGTAATCAGCGTAATAACTATCTGCTTTTTCGATGAGCGTATGTAATTCACTCAGAATCCAACGATCGATCTCAGTTCTATCTGCTAGTGGAATGTTGGCTTCTTTGTAGATAAAACCATCAATATTTGCGTAGAGCGAAAAGAAAGAATAGGTGTTGTATAGTGTCCCAAAGAATTTTCGACGAACTTCTGCAATTCCTTCTGGATCAAATTTGAGATTATCCCATGGATTCGCATTACTAATCATATACCAACGCGTAGCATCGGGACCATATTGATCTAATGTTGTGAATGGATCTACTGCGTTGCCCAAGCGTTTGGACATTTTTTGTCCTTTTTTGTCTAATACCAACCCATTGGATACTACATTTTTGTACGAAACATCATCAAAAATCATGGTAGCAATAGCATGGAGTGTATAGAACCATCCTCTAGTTTGATCTACGCCCTCTGCGATAAAATCTGCCTGTCGAGCACCAGATTCTACCTTTTCCTTATTTTCAAAAGGATAATGCCACTGCGCAGTTGGCATAGCACCAGAGTCGAACCATACATCGATCAAGTCACTTTCTCGTTTCATGGGTTGTCCAGATGGAGATATTAAGGTGATTTTGTCAACAACATTTTTATGGAGATCTACTTTTTCATAATTTGCTTCGCTCATGTCACCAATCACAAAATCTTCAAAAATGTCTGCTTCCAACACTCCGGCAGCAACAGCCTTTGTCATCTCTTGCTTTAATTCTTCTAGAGAACCAATTAGCAACTCTTCTTTACCATCTTCTGTGCGCCAAATTGGTAATGGGATTCCCCAAAAACGAGATCTGGATAGATTCCAATCATTGGCATTTGCTAACCAATTACCAAAACGTCCTTCGCCGGTTGATTTTGGTTTCCAGTTGATTTGTTGGTTCAGCGAGTGCATACGATCTTTAAACTCCGTAACCTTGACAAACCAAGAATCTAGTGGGTAATATAATACAGGCTTGTCTGTACGCCAACAATGTGGATAACTGTGGACATATTTTTCTACTTTAAAAGCCTTGTTTTCTTCTTTGAGTCGTATAGCAATTTCTACATCAACAGATCGTTCCGGAGCATTGCCATCTGCATAATATTCATTTTTGACGTATTTCCCAGCTAGCTCGCCTACATGTGATGTGAATTTTCCTTGCAAATCTACAATTGGCACAAGGTTATCATTGCTATCTTTGACCAATAATGGCGGTATTTCTGGTTGTGCTTGTTTTGCAACAAGGGCATCATCTGCTCCAAAAGTAGGTGCAGTATGTACAATCCCTGTACCATCTTCGGTTGTTACAAAATCACCAGAGATAACTCTAAAAGCATTTTCTGGATTGTTATGAGGTAGTACATAAGGCAATAATTGCTCATAGGTAGTGCCTACCAAATCTTGTCCCTTACATTCGTTTAATAAGATGTAAGGGATTTTTTTGTCTTCTTTTTTGTATTCTGTTAATGCAGTTTCATCTTCAGCAATGATATATTTTTTATCAAACTGTTTTTTGACAAGATTTTTTGCTAGTACTACTTGAATAGGTTCAAAAGTATATTGATTAAAAGTTTTGACTAATACATAATCAATTTTGGGACCAACGGTCAATGCAGTATTCGAAGGTAGAGTCCAAGGCGTTGTAGTCCAAGCAAGAAAATGTAAGTCACCATCGATCTTATTCCACAAGGATGGCAAAGTTTCTTTTTTGATCTTGAACTGTGCTACGACAGTGGTATCTGTTACATCTTTGTAACAGCCTGGTTGATTCAGTTCATGGGAGCTCAGTCCTGTACCTGCTTTTGGTGAATATGGTTGGATGGTATAGCCTTTGTATAACAGATTTTTGTTGTAAATCTGTTTGAGTATCCACCAAACACTCTCCATGTATTTGGATTTGTAGGTGATATAGGGATCTTCCATATCAACCCAATATCCAATACGTTCTGTAAGATTGTTCCAGATATCGGTATAGCGCATGACTGCTTTCTTACAGGCAGCATTGTATTCTTCTACGGTAATCTTTGTGCCAATATCCTCTTTGGTAATTCCGAGTTCTTTTTCTACTCCTAGCTCGACAGGGAGGCCATGTGTATCCCAGCCTGCCTTGCGTTTTACTTGAAAACCTTTTTGCGTTTTATAGCGACAAAAAATATCTTTAATCGCTCTTGCCATGACATGATGGATTCCAGGAAGTCCATTTGCAGAAGGAGGTCCTTCAAAAAAAACATAGGGTGTTGCTCCTTCTCTATCGGTAATGCTTTTTTCGAAAATTGCTTTTTCTTTCCAGAAATCAAGTATTTCCGCTGCTACTTTTGGTAAGTCAAGTCCTTTGTATTCAGGAAACTTCGTGCTCATCTTTTTGGTCTTTCGTCTGTTCAAATCCAACTGCCTTTATGGTCAGGTAGATTGCCTTTTATCCATGTTTGATTATCTCAAATCTTATGGCATTAGCTTAATTCTTATAGAGCTGCGAAAATAGTGAATTTATCTCATATTTGTGAGAGTTTTATGGATTTGGGCATCTGTTATAACATACGAACCATTACAAACCTTATTGATTGACAGGTTTTTGTTATTGACGAATATCAGCTAGGTATTTCAAAAAATCTCCTCGTGTATTTGTTTTAGCAACAAGACCTTCTCCTTTTACATAATGCAAATAGTGTTTAGAGCGCGATATGCCGTAAGGATTTTGTTGTGGTATACCTTGGATCCAAATAGCACTTTTGTATTTTTTTAAAGGGGTTCGGAATCGTTGTCCTAACGATATAACTTTGTACATTATACTTTTATCTGCAGACATCCAAGTTTCTCCTATTTTTGGAGAGATAGGCACTAGAATTCCCTCCATATTCGATATGGAGTCGTATTGATAAAAATTATAGCGTCCTTTTCTTATGTAGTATTTTGTTTTTTTTCCGGAGGCATTTGCTGTGATTTTTATAGTATATTCTTTGCCGTCAATCATTTTCTTTTTGCCAGTAAAATATTCCTGTTGTTTTTTGTTATCAAGGTAACGATAATCGACTATGCGATCAGAATTGTCCATGAATAATAAAACATCATCATAGGGGTTCAGGGAAAAAGAGCGCAATGCTATAAGTATTGTCAGACCTAAACCTGTACAGAGGGGGATTTTGTAATTCATTGAGTACTTTTAGATTAAATCATCTTTTTTTTACTGTGACAAAGGTAAGTAGATAATATTACAAAACAAGCAAAAAATGCATTTAATCCGATAAATACGTTTTTTATCTTGATAAAATGGCTATATTAAGAAAGTATTCCTGTTTTGTGGTAGGATACGGTGAACTATTCTAATACGTCTTTTTCTAAATTCTATAAGGGTCATGCCAAATTAGCTATATGATGTAGCATATTGACTTATTCTTTTTTTCATCTAAACGCCTTGTTCATAATATTCCATGGCTAAGGTTATGCAATAGAATCACGGTGCTTTTACATAAAAAAATGAGAGTATCATTACTACGAATTTATACACGCCTATTGAATTGTATAACTACAGGAGTGGACTATTTACTTGTACCCCTTATGTTTCCTTATAATCAGATTTCGAATCAGCTGTTGCTGTCGCTTATGCAAAAAAAACTCAGATTATACTGGTGACATTTTGATAAGATCGAGTACATTGCTTTTTCAAAAACAATAGGCGTTTTTATGGAAGAGAAATTGCGCATAGCGTTGGTGCAAACGACTTTGGTATGGCAGGATGCCAAGAAAAATCGAATCGCATTTCAGAAATTATTAGAACAAATTGATTCCAAGACAGATCTTGTTATACTGCCAGAGATGTTTACTACGGGTTTTACGATGGAAGCTCAGAAAGTAGCTGAGAATATGGATGGTCTTACGGTAAATTGGATGCAAATGATTGCAAAAACATATAATACAGCTGTGACAGGGAGTATTATTATTAGAGAGGAAAACACGTTTTATAATCGTTTGATTTTTGTCCATCCAGATGGAAGGGTGCAGCATTATGACAAGCGTCATTTATTTGTGTTGGCAAAAGAAGATCAGTATTTTAGTCCCGGAGTAGAACCATTGTGTATTACGTATAAAGGATGGAGGATAAAACCTTTGGTATGTTATGATCTTCGATTTCCTGTTTGGTCAAGAAATATAGATAATTATGATTTATTGTTTTATGTAGCTAATTGGCCAAAACCTAGAATACATGCTTGGGACACCTTGTTACAAGCACGTGCTATAGAAAATGTATGTTTTGTTGCCGGAGTGAATCGTATAGGAGTTGATGATGAGGGACACCAATACATTGGGCATTCTGCTGTATACGACATGTTAGGAAAAGGGCTTACGCCAAAAGGAGAAGAGCATGAGCGGATTATCTATGCGGACTTAGATAAGTCAATGCTTAATACGGTTCGAGAGCGATTTCCTTTTTTGGAGGATCGTGATTCTTTTGAGTTCACATAGTAGCATGTCTAAATGGTTGTATGTGGAGTTGTGATAGCAAAAAATAGAGGTACTATTTAATATTTAAAAATTACCATACTAAACCATCTTTCTTATTTCCATTTTTGGACAAAAATAATGTAGCGCTTGTAAGCCTTTAGTTTCTCTAGGAATATACAGAAGTAGCTATGAATTCTTTTACCAGTAATTTCTAATCTCTAATGCAGACAAGGGGTCTTACCATTGTTCTAAACACAAGATGGGTGGTTTTATTGGTATTTATCCGGTTGATTAAGGGTTGCTTGACTCCTTTTCTAGGACAAAGTTTTGTTTGAGTTCCCAGTTGGCTCTAACCTCAATAGCCTTGGGGAAATGACTCACTTTTTCTGGCTGTAGTCCTTTTAGAAAATTCCCAGTATCCCAAATACTATTTTTGTTAGTATCGTTGATGATACGTAGGTAATAGGTTTTGGGTTCCAATCCAGAGAAGATTGTTTCTTCTTTCTTGGTGATTACTTTTTCTGCCAACACGACATTCTTCTCATTGGTAAGTTGTGCAATGATGGGATACGTCGCATTTTCTACAGTGAGAAACATCTTGCCATACTCAGAATATTTGGTCGTTTCGATGTTATAGACTATCGTATCATTGGCGTTTTCATAAAAATCTGTGAATGCCTTAGGGAGTACTTGCATGGAATAGGTATTCTCCTCTGTTTTTTCGAATTGAAGTATCGCTTGGTTTTTCAAAGTGTCCAATTGCGATGTGAATTTGATCACTGTAGAATCTTTGTCTCGTATAGTGATTAAGGAGTTGTTAATTTTTGTCAATGGGGTATTACTCGCTATTGCAAAATCCTCATCGAGCTTTAGAATTTGAGATTGTACTGATCTCAGAACAAGAGAATCTGGTTTTTGATCCTTGAATCTGCTGACCAATGTATCACGGTAGTTCTGACTATTGGTAACTTCAAAAACCAAAGAATCAGCTTCAAAAAATGGTTTATACCAATAATGTAAGGTGTCTTTTTGTTGGTCTTGTAGAATTTTGACTTCAAAATTTTCTGGAGCTTCGCTTAGGAGCTTGATTTTCATGGAATCCGCCAACCCTTCATATCCGAATTGAAAATGATATTTACTGATTTGTTTGGGTCTTTTGGCATCAAAGTTAAGCACCTCCTTGAATAATTTGACTTCATACAGTTTATTAGTGTCCGTTGGGATTGTAATCAGTTCGCTGTAAAATCCTATTTTGTCTTGTTTGGGTTGATAGGTAAAATTAGAAGATTTATCCTTGAGCGCAATAAGTTTATAAGTGCCTTTTTTTAAGTTTTCTAGTCTAAAATCAATAGTGTCTAATGTGCTTGTTACGTAGCGAGGAACCTCTTTATAAACCAAAGAATCGGTATATGCTGTATCGACTTCATATAGCATCACAGAAACAAATTTATCCGTTGATTTGACATAAGCATCAGAGACAAACCCATTTAATTTCAGAGAATCTAGTTGCTTTCCAGTAGAGAACACGTATTTGAAAAAGGGTTTGGGATTTTCTTCGTTATTATCCACGATGCTTTCGCCAAAATTGATTGAGTATGTGGTGTTTTCTAATAAGGTATCGATAAATTTAATTTTGATAAACTTACTTGCCGTTCCTAATGGGCTAATAATAGGAGCAGGATCCATTGGTGGCGAAATTAAAATTTGCTTTTGAGGTTCTTTGAGTTTTATGTACTCATCAAAATAAATTTTAATTTCTTTGGCCTTGAAGTTGGTAGAATAGTTAGGGGGTTGCGCTCTGACGAATTTTGGTGGATTTTCATCCTTTTTGCCACCACTAATTGTTCCTTTTTTGGCACAATTAACTAAAAGGACTAATAATAATCCAGTTAGTAAAACCTGTGTTTTAAACCCTTTTTTTGTGTTATTCTTACTCATACAGAATGCAAAGAAACAATTATTTTATGGCAAACAAAACCTACGCGTTCAAAATGAAGTCGATTTGATAAGATTTGTTGTTGTCAATAGATGGTCAAAGTGCTATTGCCATCGTTGCAATGCTTATTTTGACACCAGATACTTGCATGAGTTCTGTGGCACAAGCCTCTAGTGTAGCTCCAGTAGTTAATAGGTCATCTACGAGGAGAATGTGTTGGTTTTTTAATTTGTTGGGATTTTGCAAACCAAAAGAGCCTACAATATTGTCCCATCGTTCATAACCCCCACTTTTGGCTTGTTTGTAGGTGTATTTGGTTTTTATGAGTATCTTCTCCTCATAGGGAACTTCAAAAATTTTGGCTATTTCTTTACCAAATTTTGCAACTTGATTATAGCCTCTTTCTCGGAATCTTTTACGATGTAATGGTACGGGGATGACCATTGTTATTTCTTGATAAGATGTGCTTTTAAAAATCTCATTTCCAAGCCATTGACCCAAAACACTCCCTATATCTTCTTGCCCTCTGTATTTGAGGTTGTGAATTATATTTTGCACCAAACCTTGTTTTTCGAAAATAAGAAGCGCAGTGGCATTTTGTATTAGGATTCTGCCAGAAAATACTTTCTTTATAATTTCAGCGTTATGGTACTGGAAATTGTAGCGAGGTAGTTGATGTCTGCAAGAAATACATAAGGTATTTTCATTTTTGAGTAGTACTTGATCACATGCAGCACACGAGGTAGGATAGAAAAGATGTAGTAAATCTCGTAGCATTGAAACCAAAATTAAAACAAGTTTAAAGTATAAAGGATTTCTTTATATTTATAGTCTGACTAAGAATTCAACCAAAATAAAACAAATTTTATGACAGTTCAAAACAGCAATCGTGCCTTGCAAGTTCTTACAGGGATATTGGCACTCCTTCTTATTGGATTAGGAATTTACACCTATAATTTTTATACCGAGAACAAAGAAGAAGAAGCTATTCTAAATAAAGAAAAACAACTTATAGAAACAGAACTAGATGAACTAATTACTAAGTATGATAATGCTATAGCTCTTAATGAGGTTATGGATGATCATTTATTAAAAGCCAAAGAGCGTATACTAGTACTATTGGATAGTGTAAAAGATGCAGAGGCAAATATTGCATTGATCAGCAAATACAGACGTCAAATCGGAAGATTAAAGAAAGAACGTGACCAATTATTCAAATTAGCGGATAGTTTGACTACAGAAAACCAACGTTTGGCAGTAGATTTGGATAGTACTGCAACTGCACTTACGCAGAATACTCTGTTGTCGGATTCTTTACAGATGCATAATTCAGAATTAGCAGGATTGGTAGAAAAAGGAGCAGCATTGACAGCCGCAGCAGTTAAAGCAGGAGGTGTTAAGGTAAAAGGTAATGGGAAACTAATCCCAACAGACAAAGCAAGTAGAACAGACAAAGTGCAGATATGTTTTACACTAGCAAAGAATACCATAGCCGAAGCAGGGGATAAACAATTATATGTACAAGTTATTAACCCAGATAGTGATCTTATTGGAAAAAAAGCTACCGCCAATTTTGAAGATGCAGTGCTTACATATAGTAGTTCCACTAAAGTATATTATGAGAACGAAGCATTGGATGTTTGTATGCTTGTAGAAGCAAATAAGGCAGATCTCGTAAAAGGTAATTACATCGTTCATATATTTGATGGAGCTAATATGATTGCTAACACAGAATTTGAATTAAACTAATTCACAAGGATAAGAATATAGGAACAGTTTGTTTGAGGTATTGATATAAACAGAACTGTAGGCTATTGTGTAAAAGAGTCTTGTATAAATCAAAAAGACCGTCTAAGAAATGTTTTAGACGGTCTTTTTTTTGTTGTCGTTTTTTGATGTAATATGTTTTTTTGTTTTTGCTGAAAAAAAAGGTAGGGTATTCTGCGCTTTAGGCGTTTTATTTATACACACCAATTCTAAAACAAATATAAATATGATGAGTCAAAGACATTTTACTAATAGAATATCCAATACGTTGAGCTGGGGAGTACTCCTATTGTTCTCCTTTTTGAATCTACAAACACTCTATTCTCAAAAAGAGATGCAAATACACCCAGGGCAAACTACAATGTGTCCTAAAGGAGAGGAAGTTGCTCATGGAAAACATACAGGGTCAAAATCAGCCAAGAGTGCAGTTGTTTCACGATCCAAAGAAAAAACAGCTATTTTTGAAATTACTTTTGGACCAGGTGCAATTGAGAATCCAGAGGTTATGGCAGCATATCAGTTTGCTGTTGATATTTGGGCAACAGAGATCGTTTCTGAGGTTCCTATCAGAATTTTTGCAGATTATACTCCCATAGGTGCCGGTTTTATAGGGGGGGCTAGGTCTGCATATTTTGTTTCTAATTTCCCGAACAGTCCGGTTGCTGATAGGAGGTATCCTGCTGCTTTGGCCAACGCATTGTCAGGATCCATATTGAATCCAGATGAACGATTTGAAATATTAATTAATCTGTCCTCAACAGCTGGTTTTTATTTAGGTACAGATGGTAATACACCCAGTCCACAATTTGACTTTGTAACTACAGCCCTACATGAGATTGGTCATGGGTTGGGATTTGATTTTGGAAATGCATTTTCAGGAAGTAATGGAGAAGGAAGATTTATAGGTGATTTGCCACGTGTAACAGATGATTTTCTATATAGTAATGGAACAAAACTATCAGATGTGGCTAGTCCTAGCATAATGTTGGGTGAATTTTTTACGAGTAATGATTTGTTTTTTAATGGAAAATATGCCAAGGCTGCACTGGGGAATACATTGCCAAAACTATATGCGCCTGCAGAATACGTAAGAGGTTCGTCTGTAGGTCATTGGGATAGTGATACGTTTCCTTTTGGAAATCCTAACTCCTTAATGAACCATTCTGGCAATCCAGGTGAGTCGATTTTTGATATTGGCGATATTACTCGTGGTTTTCTGAAGGATATTGGATGGGAACTTAATGATAGCTCTGTTTTTCCAATAATGGTAAAGGATGGAGATTTTGGAAAAGAAATTGATAAAGGGTCTGTTTTAGAGACTGCTATAACTGTTTCTAATGTTTCTGGAGAGGAGTTTATCTTGAATACAACTTTTAATAATGCGATAAATGGTGCTTTAGTATTAGATACTGTAGAGCCTGTGAAGTTGGCTGTGGGTGAAACAAAAATAATCCCCCTTCGATTGAATACAGAAGATTTGGATAAAGGAGACTATGAGTCCGAAGTGATTTTTGATACAACCATTTCGGGTGCTGTTTTTGTAAGTCCCATTCGTTTCACTGTTATTGATGGTACAGAGGTAGCCGTTATGGAAACGGTAGACAGCATTACCCAAGAAATAGATAAAGACACTACAGAAAAAACGGCTAGTTTTGAGGTAACCAATAGTGGGGATCAAGCTTTGGAATACACTATTGAGGTTGAAAACAGCGATGTTCCCTTTATCTCTATAGAAAGTGCTACTGGAGTGATTGAAAAGAATACAACTGGAGCGATTGACTATACCATCAATACCCCAAGCGAAATAGGAGTATATACGGCTACTATCAAGATTAGAAGTAATGCTAGTAATGTTGATGAGGTAAGTATCCCAGTAACCCTTACGGTTATAAATGAAATAGCTCCTAATATTTTTTCAGACACTGTAATTCCAGAAGTGTTTTTTGATGTAGATAATACATCTGGAAGAATTCGAAAGGTATTTGTGGAAGTAGAGCTTTCTAATATAGGAGAGCTTCCTTTAGAGTATGAAATTATACAAAAATTTAATGGTAATGGAGATCATCCAGTTCTAATAGAGCCATCTGCAAATGCTGATAGATCAGGAGTATTACAGTCAGGCGAATCTGCATTCGTTAATGTTGAATTGGGTTTAAGAAGAATATCTTTAGATGATGCATACAATATCGTGATTGAGTTTACAAGCAATGACCCAGATACGCCAATTTTGGAAATTCCAGTAACTGTCACTGTTTCCAATAAGAGAGGGCAATTCTCGCTACCAGAGGATGCAACATTTGGAAACGTAGATTTAGAAGATAGAATGACCAAGACTTTCGATTTTGTTAATAGAGGGCTTGCTTCAGCTAGAGTAGATAATGTGTTGCCCAATTATACAAGTGTTGAGGTGGTAGAATGGAATACAACATCGGGAGATAATATGGTGGCAGTAGGTGAGACATTATCCGTTACCCTAAGTTTTCAACCAAATCGACTTGATGTTTTTAGAAATATGATTAGAATTATCAGTACTGCTGCTTCACCTAATAATAATTCGGATTATGATATTATAGGTGTTGGTATGAACCAGCTAAGCTTTGACGGGGATGAATTCAAGGTGCTTACTAATCCTTTTGTAACGAGCCGACCAATACCAACCATTGTTAGGAACCTGAAAAATAATGGTGAGTCAGTTGTTGATTACGAGATGGTACTCCCTAGCACAAATACTACTGTAACAGTTGATACAGTCAAAGGAACGCTACAACCAGGAGAAAGCATTCCTGTTACAATCACCTTTGATGTAACGAATATTACAGAAGCAGGGACATATATAACACCACTTACGGTGAATTATAGTAATGCCTCTTTTTCTAATGCTTTTGATGTAGATGTGGTCTTAGAAATAACAGATGAAAAAGGGAAGTTCTTAGAGATATCAAAAGAATTTGACGGGTTTGAGAACGAGATATTCGGATTGGTAGAGCTGATTAATGAGGGGATTGTTCCGATAGAGATTTATGGTTTTACTACAGACGTAGAAACAGAATTTTATGATATCTCAGCGAGAACGAATGATCAAGACTTTCTTGGTCAGACTATTGTTTTACAACCAAATGAATCGTTATTTATAGATTTTTTTATGATAGTACAGAGTCCTGGGTTAGTAACAGGAAATGTTTTTGTCGAGAGTAATGCAGTTAATAATTTGTTTACCATTCCGTTTTCAGTAGATATGGCTCCAGTGGATCCAGAAGTAATAGCTTTTCAGTTAATAGATACTGCTACAAACGAAGTGATAGAGATATTTTTCCGTGACGATACGATTGATCTTGCGGATTATGATTCTGTAGCGATAACTGCACTTAGAGGTGTAGGAGAGCCCGGGAGTGTTGTTTTTGGATATGATGATAATCCCACCTTCCGAACAGAAAATATAGCGCCTTATGCACTGGCAGGGGATTTTAACGGAAAATTGATTCCATTTGACCTGACACTAGGCAAGCACACCATCACAGCAACACCCTACGAAGCTGGCAACGGAAAGGGAACTGAATTCATTGGAAAAACGATCGAGCTAGAAGTTATCAACAGTGAGTTGCCAGCAATCACAGATTTTGTGTTGATCAACGCAGAAACCAATGAAGAACTCAGAAGTATCAAAGAGGGAGATTCTATTGATCTAAATGATTATAACTCCAATGAGTTTAATATTGTAGCAATTACAGATGACAAGGCTATCCGTCATGTCGTGTTTGGGTATAATGACACCAAATATTTCCGATTAGAGCGTGCTGCACCTTATAGTTTGGGAGGTGATGTTTCTGGGGATTATTTGCCATTGGCATTGACAAACGGCACTAATGTTGTAACGGCAACACCATACACTTCGAATATAGGTGTCAATGGATTGTTAGAACAAGGGAATCCAAGAACAATTAGTTTTGAGGTTGTTGGAGGAGCTGCAGCCAAAAATAGTAGGATTGATGGCAAAAGTGCAGCAGAATTTGTGGTATCACCTAACCCGGTTAGTGACCTTGCAAGATTTAGCCTTCCAGTGGTTAAAAGTAATCAGATTTCTAGTAGACTGGTCAATCTTTTGGGTCAGGAACTTGATATTACTCAGAGAATTTCCTTTGATTCTGGTAGTTATGGATCCTTGGACATGAGTGATTTGCAGCAAGGGAATTACTTTTTGTTCATAACGGATCTAGAGTCTGGAGTAGTGTATACAGCAAAATTGTTCAAAAAATAGATTTTTAGAAATGAGACTATAGTTTTGTAGTCGAATTATATAGAAATTTTAAAAATCGCTGTAGCATTAGTGCTATAGCGATTTTTTTGTTCAGATACTACAATTGTAGCAATTTTAGTTGTTTTTATGCCATGGCAAATGAAGATGGCACATTCAAATAGTAATACCAGTTAAAATGTAATTGTAACTCAAAATAATTAAACTATTTTTCGCTAGTTTGAGCAATGAGAGAATTGTAAATTGTTGTTTTAGAGAGTCTTTTTTTTGTCGTTTTTTGATTTGATGTTTTTTTTTGAAAATAGGGGTAGGGTATTTTGTGTTTCAGGTGTTTTATTTAGATACACCATTAATATATAAATTATAAAACACACAAAATGCTATGAATCAAAAAAAATTTATTAATCGAATATCCAATACGTTGAGCTGGGGAGTACTCCTATTGCTCTTCTTTTGGAATCTACAAACACTTTATTCCCAAAAAGAGATGCACTTTCACCCAGGACAAACTACAATGTGTCCTAAAGGTAAAGAAGGGGAAGTTGCTCATGGAAAATATACAGAATCAAAATCAGCCAAGAGTACGGTTGCTTCACCAGCCAAAGAAAAAACAGCTGTTTTTGAAATTACTTTTGGACCAGGTGCAATTGATAACCCAGAGGTTATGGCAGCATATCAGTTTGCTATTGATATTTGGGCAACAGAGATCGTTTCTGAAGTTCCTATCAGAATTTTTGCAGATTACTCCCCTGTACCTTCTGGTTCTTTAGGAACAGCGCGTTCTGCATATTTTGTTTCTAATTTCCCGAACAGTCCGGTTGCTGACAGGAGGTATCCTGCTGCTTTGGCCAATGCGCTGGCAGGATCCATATTGAATCCAGATGAGCTGTTTGAAATGCGCATTGATATGTCTTCAACAATCAATTTTTATTTGGGTACAGATGGTAATCCACCTAATTCACGATATGACTTTGTAACTGTAGCCCTACATGAGATTGGTCATGGATTAGGATTTTCCTTTGGGGCTATTTTTTCTAATAGAACTGGAGAAGGAAGATTTTTAGGTGATTTGCCAGGTGTAACAGATGATTTTCTATACAGTAATGGAACAAAACTATTGGATGTGGCTAGTCCTAGCATAATGTTGGGTGAGTTTTTAGTGAGTAATGATTTGTTTTTTAACGGAAAATATGCCAAGGCTGCATTAGGGAACACATTGCCAAAACTATATGCGCCTTCAGAATATGCAGAAGGCTCATCTATAAGTCATTGGGATAGTGGTGTTTTTCCTAGAGGAAATCCTAATTCTTTAATAAATCATGCCGCTGAACGAGGTGAGTCGATTTTTGATATTGGCGATATTACTCGTGGTTTTCTGAAGGATATTGGATGGGAACTTAATAATAGTTCTGTTTTTCCAATAATGGTAAAGGATGGAGTTTTTGAAAAAGGAATTGAGAACGGGTCTGTTGTAGAGACTGCTATAACTGTTTCTAATGTTTCTGGAGAGGAGCTTACCTTGAATACAACTCTTGATAATACGATAAATGGTGCTTTAGTATTAGATACTGTAGAGCCTGTGAAGTTGGCTGTGGGTGAAAAAAAAATAATCCCCCTTCGATTGAATGCGGTGGACTTTGATAAAGGAGATTATGAGTCCGAAGTGATTTTTGATACAACCATTTCGGGTGCTGTTTTTGTAAGCCCCATTCGTTTTACTATTATTGATGGTACAGAGGTAGCAGTTATGGAGACTGTAGACAGCATTACCCAAGAAATAGATAAAGACACTACAGAAAAAACGGCTAGTTTTGAGGTAACCAATAGTGGGGATCAAGCTTTGGAATACATTATTGAGGTTGAAAACAGCGATGTTCCCTTTATCTCTATAGAAAGTGCTACTGGAGTGATTGAAAAGAATACAACTGGAGCGATTAACTATATCATCAATACCCCAAGCGAAACAGGAGTGTATACGGCTACTATCAAGATTAGAAGTAATGCTAGTAATGTTGATGAGGTAAGTATCCCAGTAACCCTTACGGTTATAAATGAAATAGCTCCTAATATTTTTTCAGACACCGTAATTCCAGAAGTGTTCTTTGATGTTAGTGGAGTGTTGACAAAAGATCCAACGGTGCTTGTGGATGTCGAGCTTTCAAATACAGGGGAGCTTCCTTTAGAATATCAAGCTTTTTTTGATGTTGGGGATATCTCGATAGTAGCAGTGCCATTCGATGCAGAGTCAGGGACATTACAAGCCGGGGAATCTAGAATAGTGACATTTAGTTTAGGACTAAGAGGGGATTTTATAGGAGGAGCACCCAATACTGCGATTCAATTCAAGACTAATGATCCAGATACTCCGGTTTTTGAAATCCCAGTGACTGTTTCCAATAAAAGAGGGCGGTTTGCATTGCCACAAGATGCAACATTTGGACGCATAGATATAGTAGATACTAGAATCAAAACATTTGAGTTTACAAACAATGGACTCGCTCCAATTAGGGTAGAAGAAGTATTGTCAAATTTTACAAGTGTTGAGGTAGTAGAATGGAATACAACTTCGGGAGATAATATGGTGGCAGTAGGTGAGGTGTTATCTATTACCCTACGTTTTCAACCAGATCAACCTGGTGTTTTTACAAATATGATTAGAGTTTTTAGTACCGCTGCTTCACCTGGTAATGATTTGAATTACAATATTCGAGGGACTGCACTGACGAACCAGCTAAGCTTTGAAGAGGATGAATTTGAAGTAATTATTAATCCCTCTGTATCTAGAAGCTCAATAACATCTATTGTTAGGAACCTGAAAAATAGTGGTGATACAGTTATTGATTACGAAATTGTACTCCCAAGTACAGATACCATTGTAACGGTTGATACAGTCAAAGGGACGCTACAACCAGGGGAAAGTATTCCTGTACAGATCACCTTTGATGCAACGTCTATTACAGAAGCAGGGGCATATATAACACCACTTACAGTGAATTACAGTAGTTCTTCCTTTTCTAGTACGTTTGATGTAGATTTGACGTTAGAAATAGTGAATGAGCGGGGGCTCTTGTCGGTGTTTTTTCAAGAAACTGAGTTTATTGATGATTTCCAAAATGGAGTCATAGGACTGGTTAATGAGGGTGTTAGTCCTGTGACGGTTTATAGTGTTACTACAGATGTAGAAACTGAGTTTCATGAAATCTCTGTATTGTCGAGAACTGGTGCTTTAACTTCTGATCAATTTATTGTTTTGCAACCTGGAGAGAACTTGTCGATTGATTTTAATTTGCTAGTACAGAAATCAGGTTTGTTAGAGGTAAACTTTTTTGTAGAGAGTGACGCTATTAATAATTTATTGACTATTCCGTTTTCAATAGATGTTACTCCAATGGATCCAGAAGTAGTAGTTTTTCAGTTAGTAGATACTGCTACAAACGAAGTGATAGAAACATTTTTCGAGGATGCAACGATTGATCTTGCGGATTATGATTCTGTAGCGATAACTGCACTTAGAAGTGTAGGAGAGCCCGGAAGCGTTGTCTTTGGGTATGATGATAATCCCACCTTCCGCACAGAAAATGTAGCGCCTTATGCACTGGCAGGGGATTTTAACGGAAAATTAGTTCCATTTGACCTGACATTAGGCAAGCACACCATCACAGCAACACCCTACGAAGCTGGCAACGGAAAGGGAACTGAATTCACTGGAAAAACGATCGAGCTAGAAGTTGTCAACAGTGAGTTGCCAGCAATCATAGATTTTGTGTTGATCAACGCAGAAACCAATGAAGAGCTCAGAAGTATCAAAGAGGGAAGCTCTATTGATCTAAATGATTATAACTCTAATGAGTTTAATATTGCAGCAATTACAGATGACAAGGCTATCCGTCATGTTGTGTTTGGGTACAATGGCACCAAACATTTCCGATTAGAGCGTGCTGCACCTTATAGTTTGGGAGGTGATGTTTCTGGGGATTATTTGCCATTGGTATTGACAAACGGCACTAATGTTGTAACGGCAACACCATACACTTCGAATATAGGTGTCAATGGATTGTTAGAACAAGGAAATCCAAGAACAATTAGTTTTGAAGTTGTTGGAGGAGCTGCAGCCAAAAATAGTAGGATTGATGGCAAAAGTGCAGCAGAATTTGTGGTATCACCTAACCCGGTTAGCGACCTTGCAAGATTTAGCCTTCCAGTGGTTAAAAGTAATCAGATTTCTAGTAGACTGGTCAATCTTTTGGGTCAGGAACTTGATATCACTCAGAGAATTTCCTTTGATTCTGATAGTCGTGGGTCCTTGAATATGAGTGATTTGTCGCAAGGTAATTACTTTTTGTTCATAACGGATCTAGAGTCTGGAGTAGTGTATACAGCAAAATTGTTCAAAAAATAGATTTTTAGAAATGAGACTATAGTTTTGTAGTTGAATTGTATAGAAATTTTAAAAATCGCTTTAGCATTAGTGCTAAAGCGATTTTTTTTGTTCAGATACTACAATTGTAGCAATTTTAGTTGTTTTTATGCCATGGCAAATGAAGATGGCACATTCAAATAGTAATACCAGTTAAAATGTAATTGTAGCTCAAAATAATTAAACTATTTTTCGCTAGTTTGAGCAAAGAGAGAATTGCAAATTGTTGTTTTAAAGAGTCTTTTTTTGTCGTTTTTTTGATTTAATGTTTTTTTGGGAAATAGGGGTAGGGTATTTTGTGTTTCAGACGTTTTATTTAGATACACAATTAATATATAAATTATAAAACACAAAAACGCTATGAATCAAAAGAATTTTATTAATCTAAAATCCAATACGTTGAGCTGGGGAGTACTCCTATTGCTCTTCTTTTGGAATCTACAAACACTTTATTCCCAAAAAGAGATGCACTTTCATCCAGGACAAACTACAATGTGTCCTAAAGGTAAAGGAGGGGAAGTTGCTCATGGAAAATATACAGAATCAAAATCAGCCAAGAGTACGGTTGCTTCACCAGCCAAAGAAAAAACAGCTGTTTTTGAAATTACTTTTGGACCAGGTGCAATTGAGAATCCAGAGGTTATGGCAGCATATCAGTTTGCTGTTGATATTTGGGCAACAGAGATCGTTTCTGAAGTTCCTATCAGAATTTTTGCAGAGTATTCCCCTTTAGGTGATAATTTTTTAGGAGGGGCTAGGTCTGAATATTTTGTTTCTAATTTCCCGAACAGTCCGGTTGCTGACAGGAGGTATCCTGCTGCTTTGGCCAATGCACTGGCAGGATCTATATTGAATCCAGATGAGCTGTTTGAAATGCGAATTAATCTGTCCTCAAGAGCGGATTTTTATTTGGGTACAGATGGTAATACTCCTAGTTCACAATCTGACTTTGTTACTACAGCCCTACATGAGATTGGTCATGGATTAGGATTTTTCTTTGGAAATGCTTTTTCTAGTAGCACTGGAGAAGGAAGATTTACAGGTGATTTGCCAGGTGTAACAGATGATTTTCTATACAGTAATGGAACAAAACTATTGGATGTGGCTAGCCCTAGTACAATATTAGGAGAGTTTTTTACAAGTGATGATTTGTTTTTTAACGGAAAATATGCCAAGGCTGCATTAGGGAACAGATTGCCAAAATTATATGCGCCTGAGGAATACTTAAGAGGCTCATCTATAGGTCATTGGGATAGTGATGTTTTTCCAGGAGGTAGTCCTAATTCTTTACTGAATCATGGTAGTGTCCCAGGTGAGTCGATTTTTGATATTGGCGATATTACTCGTGGTTTTCTGAAGGATATTGGATGGGAACTTAATAATAGTTCTGTTTTTCCAATAATGGTAAAGGATGGAGTTTTTGAAAAAGGAATTGAGAACGGGTCTGTTGTAGAGACTGCTATAACTGTTTCTAATGTTTCTGGAGAGGAGCTTACCTTTAATACAACTCTTGATAATACGATAAATGGTGCTTTAGTATTAGATACTGTAGAGCCTGTGAAGTTGGCTGTGGGTGAAACAAAAATAATCCCCCTTCGATTGAATGCGGTGGACTTTGATAAAGGAGATTATGAGTCCGAAGTGATTTTTGATACAACCATTTCGGGTGCTGTTTTTGTAAGCCCCATTCGTTTTACTATTATTGATGGTACAGAGGTAGCAGTTATGGAGACTGTAGACAGCATTACCCAAGAAATAGATAAAGATACTACAGAAAAAACAGCTAGTTTTGAGGTAACCAATAGTGGGGATCAAGCTTTGGAATATACTATTGAGGTTGAAAACAGCGATGTTCCCTTTATCTCTATAGAAAGTACTACTGGAGTGATTGAAAAGAATACAACTGGAGCGATTAACTATACCATCAATACCCCAAGCGAAACAGGAGTGTATACGGCTACTATCAAGATTAGAAGTAATGCTAGTAATGTTGATGAGGTAAGTATCCCAGTAACCCTTACGGTTATAAATGAAATAGCTCCTAATATTTTTTCAGACACCGTAGTTCCAGAAGTGTTTTTTGATGCTAGTGAAGTGTTGACAAGGAACCCAAGGGCATTAGTTGAAGTAGAGCTTTCGAATAGTGGGGAACTTCCTCTAGAGTATGAACTTGTATTTAGGTTTGATGGTTCTAGAAAGAGCCATCCAGTTGCAATATGGCCATATGAATTAGGTGAAGAATCAGGGGTATTACAGGCAGGTGAATCTAGAACGGTGAACGTTAGAGTAGGGTTAAGAGGAATTGCCTTAAATGATTTATATAATATTGTGATTGAATTCAAGACTAATGATCCGGATACTCCAGTTTTTGAAATTCCAGTAACCGTTAACGTTTCCAATAAAAGAGGGCGGTTTGCATTGCCAGAAGATGCAACATTTGGAAACGTAGATTTAGTAGATACTAGAATCGAAACTTTTGAGTTTACAAACAAAGGACTCGCTCCAATTAGGGTAGAAGAAGTATTGTCAAATTTTACAAGTGTTGAGGTAGTAGAATGGAATACAACTTCGGGAGATAATATGGTGGCAGTTGGTGAGGCGTTATCCGTTACCCTGAGTTTTCAACCAGATCGACTTGGTGTTTTTAGAAATATGATTAGAATTCTCAGTACTGCTGCTTCACCTAATAATAATTTGGATTATCGTATTACAGGTACTGGTGTGAATCAGATAAGCTTCGAAGAGGATGAATTTGAAGTAATTACTAATCCTTTTGTAACGAACAATCCGATATCGACTATTGTTAGGAATCTGAAAAATAGTGGTGAGACAGTTATTGATTACGAAATTGTACTCCCAAGTACAGATACTATTGTAACAGTTGATACAGTCAAAGGGACGCTACAACCAGGGGAAAGTATTCCTGTTACTATAGCCTTTGATGCAACGTCTATTACAGAGGTTGGAAGATATATAACACCACTTACAGTGAATTATAGTAGTCCTTCTTTTTCCAATACGTTTGATGTAGATTTGATATTAGAAATAACGAATGAGCGGTCAAGCTTGACAGAATTTTTTGAATTTTTTGAATTGTTTAATAATTTCGCGGAGGGAGGTCTAGAACTAGTTAATGACGGTGTTATTCCGATAACGATTTATAGTTTTACTACAGATATAGAGGAAAAGACTGAATTTTATGAAGTATCTGGATTTGCCGGAGGTAATAGAATTGCTCTAGGTTCTAATCAAAAAATTGTTTTACAACCTGGAGAGGCCTTGTCGATTTCATTTAATTTGATAGTACAGAAATCAGGTTTGTTAGAGGTGAACTTTTTTGTAGAGAGTGACGCTGTTAATAATTTGTTGACTATTCCGTTTTCAATAGATGTTACTCCAAGGGATCCAGAAGTAGTAGTTTTTCAGTTAATAGATACCGTTACAGGCGAAGTGGTAGAAACATTTTTCCGTGATGCAACGATTGATCTTGCGGATTATGATTCTGTAGCGATAACTGCACTTAGAGGTATAGGAGAGCCCGGAAGCGTTGTCTTTGGGTATGATGATAATCCCACCTTCCGAACAGAAAATGTAGCGCCTTATGCTCTGGCAGGGGATTTTAACGGAAAATTGATTCCATTTGACCTGACATTAGGCAAGCACACCATCACAGCAACACCCTACGAAGCTAGCAACGGAAAGGGAACTGAATTCACTGGAAAAACGATCGAGCTAGAAGTTCTCAATAGTGAGTTGCCAGCAATAACAGATTTTGTGTTGATCAACGCAGAGAACAATGAACAGCTCACAAGGATCAAAGAGGGAGATTCTATTGATCTAAATGATTATAACTCCAATGAGTTTAATATTGCAGCAATTACAGATGACAAGGATATCCGTCATGTCGTGTTTGGGTACAATGGCACCAAACATTTCCGATTAGAGCGTGCTGCACCTTATAGTTTGGGAGGTGATGTTTCTGGGGATTATTTGCCATTGGCATTGACAAACGGCACTAATGTTGTAACGGCAACACCATACACTCCGAATATAGGTGTCAATGGATTGCTAGAGCAAGGAAATCCAAGAACAATTAGCTTTGAGGTTGTTGGAGGAGCTGCAGCCAAAAATAGTAGTAGGATTGATGGCAAAAGTGCAGCAGAATTTGTGGTATCACCTAACCCGGTTAGCGACATTACAAGATTTAGCCTTCCAGTGGTTAAAAGTAATCAGATTTCTAGTAGGCTGGTCAATCTTTTGGGTCAGGAACTTGATATTACTCAGAGAATTTCCTTTGATTCTGATAGTCGTGGGTCCTTGAATATGAGTGATTTGTCGCAAGGTAATTACTTTTTGTTCATAACGGATCTAGAGTCTGGAGTGGTGTATACAGCAAAATTGTTCAAAAAATAGATTTTTAGAAATGAGACTATAGTTTTGTAGTTGAATTGTATAGAAATTTTAAAAATCGCTGTAGCATTAATGCTACAGCGATTTTTTTTGTTCAGATACTACAATTGTAGCAATTTTAGTTATTTTTACGCCATGGCAAATCAAGATGACACATTCAAAAAAGTAATTTCCCATGCAAAGGAGTATGGGTATATATTTGGTTCTAGCGAAATCTATGACGGTCTTAGTGCTGTTTATGATTACGGGCAAAATGGAGTAGAACTCAAAAAAAATATCAGAGAATATTGGTGGAAGAGTATGGTTTATATGCACCAAAATATTGTAGGCTTAGACGCATCCATATTTATGCATCCTACAACTTGGAAAGCTTCAGGTCATGTAGACGCTTTCAATGATCCCTTGATTGATAACAAGGATTCCAAAAAGCGATACCGTGCCGATGTTTTGATAGAAGATTATGCAGAAAAACTGAATATCAAAGCACAAAAGGAAATCACCAAGGCAAAAAAGCGTTTTGGCGAAAGCTTTAATGAAACAGAATTTGTAACCACTAATCCAAGAGTCGTAGGATATTTGTCCAAACGTGATACGATTTTGGCTCGCATGGGCAAAGCATTAGAAAATGAAGATCTTGCAGATGTCAAAGCATTGATAGAAGAGTTAGAAATTGCTGATCCAGATACAGGTTCCAAAAATTGGACAGATGTACGACAGTTTAATCTAATGTTTGGAACCAAGTTAGGTGCTTCTGCAGAAACAGCAACAGATCTTTATTTACGACCAGAAACAGCACAAGGAATTTTTGTCAATTTCCTGAACGTGCAAAAAACAGGTCGTATGAAAATCCCTTTTGGAATCGCACAAACTGGAAAAGCTTTTAGAAACGAGATTGTCGCACGACAGTTTATTTTCAGAATGCGGGAGTTTGAGCAAATGGAGATGCAATTTTTTGTACGTCCAGGTGAGGAAATGAAGTGGTACACATATTGGAAAGAAACCCGTCTTAATTGGCATAAGTCTCTAGGATTGGGAGAAGAGAATTATCGTTTCCATGACCATGATAAACTAGCGCACTATGCAAATGCTGCTGCAGATATAGAATTTAATTTTCCTTTTGGATTCAAAGAATTAGAAGGGATTCATTCTCGTACAGATTTTGATTTAAAAGCACATGAAGAGCATTCAGGTAAAAAGTTACAGTTTTTTGACCCAGAACTCAAGGAGAATTATGTGCCGTATGTGGTAGAAACTTCCCTTGGATTGGATCGTATGTTTCTAGCGGTGTTTTCAAAGGCTTTGCAAGAAGAAAAACTAGAAGATGGTAGTAGTAGAACCGTTTTGAAGTTACCTGCTGTAGTGGCTCCTATAAAAGCAGCTGTATTTCCTCTGGTCAAAAAAGATGGACTACCAGATATTGCAAACAAAATTGTAGAAGATCTCAAATGGGATTTTAATGTGATCTATGAAGAAAAAGATGCTGTAGGACGTCGATACCGAAGACAAGATGCTAATGGGACACCATTTTGTATCACAGTAGATCATGATACGCTAGAAAACAATACCGTAACTATACGTGATCGAGATACAATGGAACAGAAGCGAGTAGCTATTACTGATTTGAAGGGAATTATTGCAGAAAAAACAAGCATGCAACGGTGGTTGAAATAGAAATAGTCAAAACGAATTTTATCCCATTATTGGAATATAATACCATGTATCCTTTAAATTTACTGGGATAAAATTTTCTTTTTTCGCCTCAGCTTCAGCATAAAAATAAACCATAACTACGGCTAGCTTGATATTTCTGCTGAAGCTGAAACAAAAAAATCTTAATTTTTCTTTCCGGTAAATTCAAACAACAAATGGTATAATTACCCCAAAAAAGCACTTTTTTCAAGTGCTTTTTTTGTGCGTACAATCCATTGTGAATTAGTTTTCTAAGGCCGCTGGTATTACACCTCGCTCTTGTAGACCCAGTGATCATGCTCTTTGACAAAAGAGGAATTTTCATGAAGCCTTTGTACTTGTTTTCCATCATGATAAAAGGCATTGAACTCGACAGTCCCTTTGATGTCATTCTGGAGTCCATTGGTGGTGGATAAGATTTCTAGTCTCATCCAATGCATACTCTTTGCCCACTTCAAAATTTCTTTCTTTTCCTTAAAAGGACGGGTAGAAGAATGATGACTGTCCATTAAATAATCAATCTTTCCTAGTGTATAAGCTGTATATCGAGAGCGCATCAGGGACTCGGCAGTTAGCGCGTTGTGGATGTTCTGATGGATAGGTTTACAGCATTGTTCATACATGCTGGAACTTCCGCAGGGGCAATTATTCATTGGTATCAGCGTTTTTGGTATCATTTACTTTCTTCATCAAAGCTTTGAGGCGTTCAGATCTTAATCGCTTTTCTTCGCGTAGTTTATTCTTTTTGCGGTTCATCAGCTTAGTATGTTTAGCTTTGTTTTTGGTGTTTTTGTCACGTCCTTGTTTTGCCATTGTTTCTATACGGTTTGATAGCGGCGAGTAATATACATAATACTTTCTATAATTTGTATATAGCGCTACGACTGACGGTGGACTCAGAATCGTGAGAAATGTACGAATTATGCTATTTGTAGCTTCACGTTAGGGGGAAATGAATAGATAATTCTCACCTAGAAATAAGCGCGTAATTGTACACTCCCTGTATGAATCGTTGAGGAAGTTTCACTTTTTCTGCCTTGATAGGTCAAATTAAGATCTAGGTATTTTGTTATTTTTTTTTGCGTAAGCAATGACCAAGTGTAGTTTGTGCCAGGTTGTAGTCCATTCAATAACTGATAACCTACTGGAGAAAAGGCATTGCCTTCAAAATCATTGACAAAGGCGTTAAATTCACAGTTGAGCGAAATTTTTTGTTTGTTGGCATAAGAAAAAGAAGCACCTATTTTTTGCTGGGCAAGTGATTCCAGATTGCCTAGTACGTTCTCTTGAGTATTGTATAAGTAAAAGAGACTGAATCGAGTGTGGTCTGACAATAAATAGGAGAGCTTGGGTTCACCTTGATATCCTTCTACCAGAAAATTTCTGTTTATAAAGTTTTGCGCAATACTCTCGGTACTGTTCAGTGCGCCTTGTAAATCGATGAGCCAACTCTCACCAAACTTATGCTGAAAATTGAATTGGTGATCTAACTTAATGGTTTCCTGAAGACCGGTAATTAAGAATGCGGTGTTTTGTGCTGATAGATAAGTATATGATGTTGTATATCGTTGTTTGCCACGATTGTAAAATATGGTGTTTCTAAAATTGAGATTTAGTGCTAATTCCGCATCACTATTTGCAAATGGATTGAGCTCAAAGGAACCTATATCTCTACGAATCTTACGATTTATGAGGTAAGATGTTTGATTATAAAAATGAGAAAAAAACCGCTTCATCTTATTCTTTGTTACTGCCCAGGGTTTAAGGTTAATTGTAAGTGTTTGACTGAGTTTGTTTTGATGTGTCCTCAGGAATATTTGATTCGGTAATAATACACGTAAGTATATGGCTTGATCCTGAAATTGCGCAATTTCAAACTCTTCTAATTCTTGGATGTTATTTCCATTATAGTCATTCCAAGTATAATTTCCTTCTCCAGGATCTACTTGTACATAAGAGAATTCCTGCTGTGGCAAGGTGCCGCTATTGGTCTCGTACAATGTGTTCCATAAGACTTTTCTATTAAAAAATTGTTGATTATACAGGATCCTAGAATTCAATGTTTGCTCATCATCTCTAGAAGCTTCTTCGTTGTTCAAATTGCGATAATTGACAAAAAGGGAGAGCTGAGAGGTTTTGGTGTTTAATAATTTTGATTTCAAAAAATAGGTGTTAGATGTACTGACCTTCTGTAGTCTAGCCACCTGTACACTATCATTAATTCTGTGCTGGTAACCTAATTCTATAAAGACCTTGGTGCTATCACCAACTCCAGTGTAGATTTCGTGAGCACTAAAACGTTGACTGTTTAGGTTCAGTTGCTGTGTTATTTTGTCTGTCTGCTGATTATCTTCTAGCCAGAGTTTGGCTCCTATCCAATTCTTGGAGAAGCTATAGGTGATTCCTGATTGTAGTCTAAAAAAACTAGTGCTTTGAGTGCTGCTGCTGCTTTGTAAAGTGCTACTCTGGAACTGTAGCCCTAGATCATCTACATTCCAAGTAGAACGAAGTTGATGACGATTTCCATTATAATTTTTGGAGTAGTTGAGATGTTGGAATTCGTAGCGGGTCATACCTTTTCTGGGATGTGAGAATACTAACCCAGCAGTAGTATAGTATTGATCCCCTAGAGGAGTTTCTAGATTCCAATCCCGTTCAAATTCGATGTTATAAATCCGTTGTGGACTTCGATATCGTTGTTGGATATAATCAATAGTGCCTATGGCATCCAACGCCCAACTGCTATCTTTTTTGATTAACTGTCTTTCTATATTTAATTGACCTGCAAAACCATCATTATCATTGTCATCGAGATCAGAGAATAGATTTTGATCACTTTTGCTCCCAGCTAATTCAAAAGTAATAGCTGTTTTTTGTGAGGGAGTATAGGCTCCTTTGAGCATTGCAACCTGTAATTTTTCTGGAGATTCTAATTGGATAATTGGGGCAAAATTTCCTTGTTTTATACCATCAATGGGGGCAACGTATTCAAAAATACGATTGATAGCGTTGGCATTAATCAAGATGTAATCCCCTTGCCCAAGCCCTACTTGAGTAAATCTGACATTGAATAATGTGGTAGTTGTAGCCTCTGGAGCAAAAACAAAAATTTCTTGTCCATCTATTACAGACTTAGTGTACAGTACCTTGTTTTCGTCAAAGGTGTCTATCACAGCAGACGGAGCAATCATTTTGCTACGATCATCTCCAGCTTCTGACAAAATACGCTTTTGTTCGTCCCCCAAACTTTGTTGTACAGGTTGGTTTTTGGCATCGTTCTCAGAATAGACAAAAGTACGTAGTTGTAGTTTTTTGCTTTTATAATTACCACCACCATAAGCGACTACTCTCGAATAATTACGTTCGCTTACTTGATATTGTACAGTAATCCGCATATTAGATGTAATGGGGTAGGTGGGATTAAAACGAAGTTCGCCAGCATTGTAGTCAATCGTGTAATCTTCATTTTCTCCACGGGTCAAGAGCAGTCCATTAACATATACTTTTTCACTACCAGAAATAATTAGGATAAATAACTCACCATTGGAACCAGTAAGCTTGTAGGGACCTTGGTTTCCTTCCTGCGCAGTGAATTTACTTTCAGTAAAAACGCCACGGACTAGTGCCCCCGATGCAAAGAGGTCGGTGTTTGATTTTTTGCCTTCTAGTGTGATTTTTGTTGCAATTCCTTGTACTTTTTTTGTGAAAGCGGCAAAGTGACTTTCTGTATTTTCTAGTGTAACATCGCCGGCACGAATGTTCCATTTTTTGCCAAAAAGTTCAATGAATATTTGATCAAACTCATCGAGATTTTGCGAGAAACCACTCTCTTGTATCGGAATATTGGCATCTTGTATAGAGGCACGTAGAGAAATGTTTTCGCTAATCTTTCCTGTGATTTGCAAATCTAATTCAGAGTCCAAAACACTATTTTGATTACTGCCAATAGTGACTCCTCTAGAGATACTACCACTTGTAGAGAGTCCATCAAAAGGGGTAAAAGTGTTTCCTTCCTTTTCGGTAGCAAGGCTATACAGGCTTTCTATGCTTTTTGCATTAGGAACGATAAGTTTAGGGTCAAATTCAAAATATTTTTGTGTCAGAAAATCTGGATATCGGTAATATTCTAGGCGTATCGAATCTTGGTTTTTTGATACAGACTGTGAGAGAATGAGTTGGGATTTCTGAAAATTTACTTGGTATAAACTAGAATCGATAAGGATGTTCTTGTTTGTGAATACTTTGAATTTTCTAGGATTGATACTTAATGTGTCAATGGTTATGGTGTCCGTAACAGGTACTTTTTTGGTTCTATAATTGCTGTAACGTTCCTGGCCACATACTATAGCAGAAATAAAGAAGCTTAAAATGAAGAGGACCTTGCGCATTTGGTATAAAACTAAGGTTTTTTTGGGTGATGACTATCCAATCCCTACAGTAACCAAAAGAAGATTTGTGTTTTTATTGGTTTTATAACGCCAAAAAGCGGACTAAGTTTTATTTTTACAAGAAATAGTTATTATTTATGAAAATCATCTCGTATAATGTCAATGGTATTCGGGCAGCTCTCAAAAAAGGATTTTTGGATTGGTTACAACAAGCAGATCCTGATGTGATTTGTCTACAAGAAATCAAGGCCCAAGAAGAGCAGTTAAATGTACAAGAATTTGTAGATGCAGGGTACCCGTATTGTTATTGGTATAGCGCTCAGAAAAAAGGTTATAGCGGAGTAGCTGTACTATGCAAAACCGAACCCAAAAATGTGGTGTATGGAACAGGAATCGATTATATGGATTTTGAGGGGCGCAACCTCCGAGTGGATTTTGAAGGGGTCTCGGTCATGAGTATGTATCTGCCTAGCGGTAGTAATGTTGCTCGAATAGAGCATAAACTCAAGTATATGGACGATTTTCAGAACTATATCAATGATCTCAAAACGACCGTGCCGAATCTTGTAATTTGTGGAGACTACAATATTTGTCATCAGGCAATAGATATTCATGATCCTGTTCGTAACAAGAATGTTTCTGGATTTTTGCCAGTAGAGCGGGAGTGGATTGGTGCTTTTATGGAGAGCGGTTTTATTGATTCGTTTCGATATTTTAATACGGAGCCCGATCAGTATTCTTGGTGGTCCTACCGTGCTAACTCTAGGGCGAATAACAAAGGATGGCGTTTGGATTATGCCATGGTAGCCAAGCCGCTAGAAGAGGTGTTAGAACGTGCTGTAATTTTGCAAGAAGCTAAGCATAGTGATCATTGTCCAATTTTGGTGGAATTAGGAATATAGGATGCTTCAGAAATAATGATATTTGTCTGAGGTCTGTTTTTTTATAGAAATAATAGCTTGGGAATTATGCGACTGCATAAAAATAGGAATGTAGAAATTAAATTCTTACATGATGTGTGATCTTTTATTGTGATCAAAATACAAAATTATTTAGAAGTTTTTTGCAATAATTGAAAGCGATAATGGTTAAATTTAAAGACTAGTTGTAATTAATCAAAGACATGACAAAGATTCTGATTGTAGAGGATGATGTAGCGTTTTGTACCATGCTGAAGACTTTTTTGAAAAAGAAGGGCTTCGAAACAGAAACTGCTTTTTCTGGAAAGGAAGCCAGTACAAAATTTGAGAAAACGTATTTTGATCTTGTGTTGACAGATGTTCGCCTGCCGGACAAAGACGGGATTACTCTTTTAGAAGAAATTAAAAGGGTAAATAAGAATACTCAAGTTATTATTATGACGGGCTATGCCGAAATAAATATGGCTGTCGATGCTATCAAAAAAGGAGCTTTTGATTATCTGTCCAAACCCTTTAATCCAGATGAAATTCTACAGGTGATTGATAAAGCCTCAAAAGTAGAAAAAACGAATGCTCCCCAAGAAACTACATCCAAAACAGGAACAGTTGCTGCCAAAAGTGCGAGCAAAAAGGGAAAGAGCAAAGAGGAGAATAAAGGTTTTGTAAAAGGAGTTAGTGATGCCTCCAAGAAACTAAATGAATATATCGCATTAGTTGCTCCTACACAAATGTCGGTGCTTATTATTGGTGATAGTGGTACCGGTAAAGAGTATGTGGCCAGTAGTATCCATGAGATGAGTAAGCGTGCTGGTAAACCGTTTATCGCAGTAGATTGCGGTGCAATTCCCAAAGAGATTGCCTCTAGTGAGTTTTTTGGACATATCAAAGGTTCTTTTACAGGAGCTGTTAATGATAAGACAGGACATTTTGAGGCTGCCAATAGTGGGACGTTATTTTTGGATGAAATAGGGAACCTAACCTATGAGTTACAAGTACAACTATTGCGCGCACTACAAGAAAGAAAGATTAAGCCTGTTGGGAGTAACAAAGAGATAGAGGTAGATATTAGAGTTATTGCCGCAACGAATGAAGATTTGAGTGCAGCAGTCAAAAATGGAGATTTTAGAGAAGATTTGTTTCATAGACTCAATGAATTTTCGGTCAAAGTTCCTCCGCTAAAAGATCGAAAAGAAGATCTCATGCTTTTTGCAAATAATTTTCTCAACGAATCTAATAGAGATTTGGATAAAAATGTAGTCGGTTTTACAGATGCTGCTCTAGTGGCATTAAAGAATTACGACTGGCCAGGAAATTTGAGAGAACTGAAAAATATTGTAAAAAGATCTGTGCTATTGACCTCAAAAGAAGTAATTCCCTTAGAGATTTTGCCAAATGATATAGCAAATGCGACAGTGGTCAAGAAATCATACGGTCTGTTTAAAAATGAAAATGAACAAGAATTGATTCTCGATGCGCTGGAGAAAACAAATGGAAACAAAGCAAAGGCAGCAAGAATGTTAGATATTGATCGAAAAACACTTTATAATAAGCTAAAACAGTACGATATTAGCTTGTAACTTGTTTTTCTTAGCGAATGCGATCCAAAACATCTTTTTGTAACAGATGCATCAAATCACGGGTGTTTGTAAGTACTTCTTTACTCAAGGATATAATAGTTTTTTTATAAAGACGATCGATACTCGCTCGCTCTAATTTTTCTAAGGCAGGAATAACTTTAATCGCCTTGATTTGTCGGAACATAGGGAGCATTTTGTGAGCCAAATCAGGAATCTTTTTTAGATTCTTTTTCTCTAGATGATTTTGTAGCTCTCGGAGATTTTGAGTAGTACTGGATTGTAGTACCTCCAGAATGGAATGTAGAGAATCAGGGTCGTTTTGTGCAAAAACTAATAACTCATCCAAGGAGTAGTTCGGGTTTTTTGGTAGCTCTGGCATGCTAGTCGATTCGGATACTTTTGTTTCTGATGTATCAGAAATTTGCAGAGTTTTGGCCATCAAAGCTACAAGCATATTGGGAGCGTACGGTTTGCGAAGACTAGAGGTAAAACCTTTTTTGAT
This sequence comes from uncultured Aquimarina sp., assembly GCA_947492105.1. Classification (GTDB taxonomy): domain Bacteria; phylum Bacteroidota; class Bacteroidia; order Flavobacteriales; family Flavobacteriaceae; genus Aquimarina. The sequence goes on from CANLMN010000007.1 coordinate 110,916, forward strand.
ATAGTCCTCTGTGTCTATGTCAGTTCTCCCTGATAGTGCAATTACGGGGGTTTTGGAAAGGATTTGTGTCTTTTTGAGCATCTCTAAAAACTCAAAACCATTAATTTGCGGCATCTGGATGTCCGTAAAAATCAAATCATAGTGTTTTTTTTCTAATTTTTCTAATGCTTCCGGTACATTGGTTACGCAATCTACCGTTACTCCAGCATTGCTAATGACCTCTTTGGCAAGTGCCAATTGCGCAGGTTCATCATCTATGATTAAGACTTGTTTGTTGTCAAACGCTTCTTTTGCATAGGGAGCCTCGGTGATATTAATAGGGATCTCTTCTTCTAGAATGGGAGTTACAGGGATAAATATGGTAAAAACACTTCCTTTTTCTGGGGTGCTTTCTAATGAAATACGACCGCCTAAGAGCGTAATTATTTTTTGAGTAATAGCTAATCCAAGTCCTGATCCTCCATAATTTTTTTGGGTAGATACATCTGCTTGTGAGAATTCTTTGAATACAATTTCCTGTTGAGCTTCTGTCATCCCAATACCAGTGTCCTGTATAGAAATAATCATCGTCTTGGTGTCCGTGCCACGTAGGGTTTCGTTGTAGCGAGCAGTGATAGTGATATGACCATTTGGAGTGAATTTATAGGCATTGGCCATTAGATTCATTAATATTTGTTTAATCCGAAAAGGATCTCCTAATACCGGTTGTTTTATGGTGTCAGAGGTGTGTACTTTTATTGTCAAATCCTTTTTGTCTGTGATTGGAATAGCTACGGTAACTGCGTCATCGATGAGTTTGTCAGGATAAAAAGGTAATTTTTCTAACTGCATCTTACCAGCTTCTAGTTTTGAGAAATCTAAGAGATCATTAACCAGATGCAAGGTGTAGTCAGAGGATTTTTTGAGATTATTGAGGTAGTGCTCTTGTTTTTTGTCTAATTCGGTTTTGTGTAATAGTTCTAGATATCCGAGGACGGTGTTCAGTGGTGATCGTAAGTCATGTGTAATCATATTCATAAACGATTCTTTACTTTCTAGCAAAGATTCTGCATAGGTCTTGGCGGTTTCGAGCTCTAGACGATATTGCTGACTTCTGGAGATATCTTTGGTAATTAAAAATAAGAACACCAAAACCAAAATAATACTCAATACAGCAACCACAGCGATAATCTGCGAGGTGCGTGATAAAATTTCTTGAGAAGATGTTACACGCTCAAAGGATGCCTTGATTTCGTTTTGTTCCACAGCAGTCAAGAAATCTCGTAATTGCTTAGTAATGATTTGATCATTTTTGAGAAGTTTATTTTCCTGAGCAGATATTTGTCGTTTATTGCGTTTGTCCTTGCGTTCGAGTTCGGCAAGTACTTGTCGTACAGAAGTAGTCAACGAGTCCACAGTCTGATTCGTTAATCTCTGAGCATTGTCCTCTCGGGAGAGATTCAAAATGTTAATTAGTCGTTTTCTAAAATTGGGATCTAGATTTTTGAAACGGCGCTTGTAATTTCGATCCTCAAAGGACTTATTTGCTTTTTTTAACTCACTAATTGCAGTTGCGTAGAGTCCTTTTTGTTTACGTTTTTTATAAATGGCTACAAGCTGATCTAGGTTATTGTTTTTGCTTGCTATAAGGAGCTTGAGACTATCAATTTTTTGTATTTGTACTGCGTCATTAGAGCGTGCTCCTATATTGTTTATAATGGATAGAATAGTATCGATTTTTGTTTTGTACAAATCAACTTTTTCGGTATCTCCTGTTTTGATAATATGTAGAGTCAGACTTTCTGCTTCATAGAGATTGGTGAGAATATCACTCACCAAAAACAGTTTCTGACTCGTGTCATCCTGTATGTCGGTCTGTTCTGTAAAACTGTTGACCTGCGCATAGATTACCCAAAAAGCGATAGTTGTCAAGATTGCAGCCAGGACATAACTCACAATTATTTTTAGGGTCAAAGATCTTTTCGTGTTTTTCATTTTTCTTTACCGATCGTCGGTTGACTTTTAGGAGTAGGCTTTAATTCACTTTTGTGTACGAGGGTTTTGCACTTTGGTTTATAACCAAAATCAAAGTATTACTAGATGTACCATGATTCCAAAATATAATTGATTTTCTAGTACATAAAGTGGATTTCATCTAGGGTATTTTTTTTTTGAATGTTCCAACCGCTTTGTTTACGTATGCTCACAAAAAAAGAAATATGTTTCTAATATAACTGTAAAAAAGCAAATCCATTACGTGTTTACTTAGATTTTGATGTATTTTTTTGACGCCACCAGTAGGTTTTGGATAATACAATTCGATAAAGTAATTAGAATAACTTATCTTTACACCTTTCAAAACTTTAGGGGTGTCTTTATGTATAAAGACTGAGAAATACCCTTTGAACCTGATGCGGCTCATACCGACGAAGGGAAAAGTTGTTAGTACGTCTTGTACGTACTCCTCTTTTTAGGAATTATTCTGCTTCCTGAAGTTTTAGAACACCTATTTTGTAACGTGATTTTAAAACAAATTTCTTCGGAACAATGCATATTATAGTCAATAATCAACCCAAAGAATTAGCACAAGATGCGGTACTCCAAGAGTTATTGGTGTCATTAGAAATTGCCACAAACGGAATCGCTGTTGCTATTAATAATACGGTAATTCCAAAATCGGATTGGAATGTAACGACCTTAAATAAGAATGATAATGTAATGATTATCCAAGCAACCCAAGGAGGATAGTTTTAGGATATAATTAGTCATTTGATTACTATGTGATATTAGAACCTAGCACGACTTTTAATTATCAACCGAAAATGAGATGAAATTTGATCAGATAAGACGCTTTTTGACATTCATAGCAGCGCTACAGAAGAGAAAAGTAACGAAATATAGATCATTTGGATTTATTTTTTAGGGAAAAGAAAAGTCAACATAAATTCTAGTAGAGATAACAAACAAACTAAAGTGGTAGAAGAACATGAGGGAGTTTGAACCGGAATCGTTTCCTTTTTTTGCTCTTTGCCAAGAAAGAATAAAATAAAAAAATACGGCTTTCAATTGAAACCTGAAATCCAAAAATTAAAAACCCAGTAATACTATGAAGCCACAAGACGAGAACGCCAACAAAGATCTGATTACGCAAAAACCTTTTCCATCTTCAGAAAAAATTTATGTAAAAGGAACAATCCATCCCGAAATCCGTGTAGCGATGCGAGAGATCAAGCTGAACGATACCGTGGATAAATTCAACGGACAAGTAACACCCAACGATTCTGTTGTGGTATATGATACTAGTGGGCCCTATACTGATCCAAATATAGAGATAGATGTCCGTAAGGGAATCGCTCCTATTCGTCAGTCGTGGATAGAAGGTCGTGGTGATGTAGAGCAATTAGATGGGATATCATCGAATTATGGTAATGAGCGTTTGCATGACAAAAGCTTAGACGGATTACGTTTTAAGCATGTGAGAAAGCCATTCAAAGCAAAAAAAGGAAAGAATGTAACGCAGATGCATTATGCCAAAAAAGGGATTATTACCCCAGAGATGGAATATATTGCAATCCGCGAAAATCAAAAGCTTGACGAGGCAAACGAAATCGCAAAACAACATCCTGGACATGATTTTGGAGCCAGTATTCCTAAAAAAATTACCCCAGAATTTGTGAGAGATGAAGTGGCTCGTGGTCGTGCAGTAATTCCAAATAACATTAATCACCCAGAAAGCGAACCTATGATTTTGGGACGTAATTTCTTGGTAAAAATCAATGCAAACATAGGGAACTCAGCAACCACTTCGAGTATTGATGAAGAGGTAGAGAAATCAGTATGGTCCTGCCGATGGGGAGCGGATACAATTATGGATCTTTCTACAGGCAAGAATATTCACGAAACCCGTGAGTGGATTTTGCGAAATTCTCCAGTACCAATAGGAACCGTGCCGATTTACCAAGCATTAGAAAAAGTTAATGGCAAGGCAGAGAATCTGACATGGGAAATTTTCCGTGATACTCTTATTGAACAAGCAGAACAAGGAGTAGATTACTTTACGATACACGCAGGAGTATTATTACGATATGTACCACATACAGCCAAGCGTGTTACGGGAATCGTATCTCGTGGTGGATCAATAATGGCCAAATGGTGCTTGGCACACCACAAAGAGAACTTTCTTTATACACATTTTGAAGATATCTGTGAGATTATGAAAGCATATGATGTATCCTTCTCTCTAGGAGATGGACTACGTCCGGGATCGATAGCAGATGCCAATGATTTTGCACAATTAGCAGAGCTCAAAACACTGGGTGAGCTGACCAAAATTGCTTGGAAACACGATGTACAAACCATCATCGAAGGGCCAGGGCATGTGCCAATGCATATGATCAAAGAGAATATGGATTTGCAACTAAAAGAATGTGGAGAAGCACCTTTCTACACACTGGGACCATTAACCACCGATATCGCACCGGGATATGACCATATCACATCAGGAATTGGAGCTGCTATGATTGGATGGTATGGTACCGCAATGTTATGTTATGTAACACCAAAAGAGCATTTAGGCTTGCCAAACAAAGAAGATGTTCGCGAAGGTGTAATCACATACAAATTAGCAGCGCATGCAGCCGATTTGGCCAAAGGGCACCCTGGAGCACAGCATAGAGATAATGCATTGAGCAAAGCGCGATTCGAATTCCGTTGGGAAGATCAGTTCAACCTAGCATTGGATCCAGAACGTGCCCGTGAGTATCACGATGAGACCTTGCCAGCAGAAGGTGCCAAGATAGCACATTTTTGCTCCATGTGTGGACCTAACTTCTGTTCTATGAAAATCACTCAAGAAGTACGTGATTTTGCCAATAAAAACGGAATGGATTCTGAAGAAGCGATAATCAAAGGAATGGAAGAAATGTCCGAAAAATTCAAGGACGAAGGTAGCGAAGTATATCTTTAATGGAGTAGGTCATAAAAATTATAAGAAGCCGGGAACCTGCTATCCGCTGTATCTCCGAGCACAAAAAGCTCGGAGGATGCCACTACTATCAGGGCTTTACAAAAATAATAAACAAAAATGCTTATAGTCCTAACATCAGAACGAGAACTCCAAGACGAAGCACAAAAACTCAATGCGCTTTTTGATGCAGGCTTAGCGCTTTTGCATTTTCGTAAGCCAACCTTGGACATTGCGGGTTATCGCAAATTGTTGCAACAAGTAGATGCTCAGTATTATAACCGTATTATGCTACATCAGTATCATGAGTTGGTAGCAGAATTGGGGTTGCGAGGTGCGCACTTACAGGAACAGCCGAGATATGATCTAGGTCAAAATTTAGTAGATTACGTGGCAGATTTTAATAAAAAAGGCTACAAGGTTAGTAGTAGTTTCCATACTAAGCAAGAAATTGTAGCAAACAAAGATTTGTTTGAGTATGTATTACTTAGCCCTGTATTTGGATCTATTTCCAAGGCGGGTTATGAAGGAAAAGGGTTTGATGTAACAGATCTACCTGAGCATACAGTTGTCGGAATGGGAGGTATTAATGAACAAACGATAGCCAAAACATATAAATTAGGGTTCAAAGGTGTTGGTGTATTAGGCGGAATATGGAATGTAGATAGTTATTTGGATGCCTTTGAGAGCATTCAACAGGTAGATAGAAAACATGCTGCCTCTATTAGAATATTAGAATAGATCAATGAAAAACAGACCTAATATACTGGCTATTGCCGGTTTTGATCCATCTGCAGGTGCAGGGTTACTAGCGGATATCAAGACTATAGAAGCGCTAAAATGCTATGGCATGTCGGTGTGTACAGCAAATACAATTCAAACAGATCAGGAGTTTGTTGCATGTCATTGGATTGATTCGGTAGTGATTTTAAAACAATTAGAAACTTTGTTACACCGAGTTACCTTTGATGTTGTCAAAATAGGAATTATCCAAGATTGGGAGATTTTGTTAGAGATCATTGGATTATTGAAAAAAGTAAACCCCAGTGTACGTGTTGTTTGGGATCCGGTTCTGAGTTCTAGTACAAATTTTAGTTTTCATGAGAAGCATTCTGCAAAACAAATCGAACAGGTTTTGGATGCTGTATATCTGGTAACGCCAAATTATATAGAGTTACAACAACTTCTTCCAGAAGAGACTATGGAAGAGACTCTCAATAAGATTCAAAAAAGAACCAATTTATACCTCAAAGGAGGACATAGACCCGATGTAATAGGCAAAGACGAGTTATTTGCAAAAGAAGCAAACATATATACACTCAATCCAAAGATGAAAGGATGTACAGAAAAGCATGGAAGCGGTTGTGTACTCTCTAGCGCTATAGCGGCGTATTTGGCCTTGGATTTTCCTTTACTGAAAGCCTGTTATCGTGCAAAGCGATATACCGAAAAAGTATTGGTTTCTAATAAGGGGTTGTTAGGATATCACAGAATCTAGAGAAAATTGTTCGCTACCGTGATGGTATGTCGAATAGAGTGCAAGAGCAAAAAGTACTACAGCAAATCAAGATATAGAAGTTATTAAGAATGAACAATAATAAGTACAGTTTGCAATATATTTCACAAGGATCTACTTCTTTTGAACATATCCAAAATATAGGCAAGGTATGTGAGGCAGGATGTCGATGGGTGCAATTACGTCTCAAAGATGTTTCTGTATTAGAGCACCTAGAAACGGCACAGAAAGTGCGTGCGATCTGTGATCAATATGGCGCAGTTTTTATAGTGAATGATAGTATTGGTATAGCAGCAGAATCAAAAGCAGATGGTGTACACCTTGGCTTAGATGACGCAAACCCCAAAGAGGCCCGAAAAATTTTGGGAGAGAATGCAATTATCGGAGGTACAGCGAATATAATAGAACACTGCTTGCAACATGTTGCGGATGGAGTGGATTATATCGGTTTGGGACCTTTTCGCTTTACGGAAACCAAAAAGAAATTGAGTCCGACTCTAGGGGTATCAGGGTATCATGATATTTTGGACGATTTGCGCACCAGAGAGATAACAATTCCAATCATTGCTATAGGAGGGATTACTGTTACGGATATTGCTACGATACTACAAACGGGCGTTTCTGGAATAGCGGTCTCAGGAATTTTGAGCCAGACGGCAGAAAATGATTTGGAAGAATTAATTAACGAAATTATGACAATTGCTAGAAGTCAACGACGAATAGCGAATAGTGAATAGAATGGATATACTTAAAATAGCAGACAAAGAATTTACTTCTCGACTTTTTACTGGAACCGGAAAATTCAGTTCTTCACAATTAATGGAAGACGCATTAGTCGTTTCAGAGAGTGAGCTGGTAACCGTGGCGCTTAAACGTGTTGAGGTAAGTGACAAAAAGGATGATATCTTGATACATCTACAACATCCACAGATTAATTTGTTACCAAATACATCTGGAGTCAGAGATGCCAAAGAAGCTGTTTTTGCTGCACAAATGGCGCGCGAGGCATTAGGTACTAATTGGATCAAATTGGAAATACATCCCGATCCCAAGTATTTATTACCAGATCCTATCGAAACATTAAAAGCTGCAGAAGAACTTGTGCGCTTGGGTTTTGTTGTGATGCCTTACATCCATGCAGATCCCGTTTTGTGTAAACGTTTAGAAGAAGTAGGAGTGCAGTGTGTTATGCCTTTGGGAGCACCTATAGGTAGTAACAAGGGGTTAAAAACACAAGATTTCTTAGAGATTATTATTGATCAAAGTACCGTTCCTGTGATCGTAGACGCAGGTATTGGGGCTCCATCACATGCTGCAGCTGCTATGGAGTTGGGAGCAGATGCCGTATTGGTAAATACAGCAATAGCCGTGTCACAAAACCCGATTGCGATGGCAAAAGCCTTCAGAATGGCAGTGGAGGCTGGTCGTATCGCATATAAGGCAAAGTTAGCACCAGTAAAACAACATGCCGAGGCAAGTAGTCCATTGACGGCATTTTTGGACTAATAAAAAATAATAAATACGAGTTAGTAGCTATAAGCCAAAAGTCAATTGCTTCATGACAAAATCATTCAAAAATATATTTGAACAGTATAATTGGGATACGATCACCTCTGAGATTTATCAAAAAACAGAGGCGGATGTATTGCGTGCATTAGGGAATACAAAAAGAGATTTAGAAGATTTCAAAGCCTTAATTTCACCAGCAGCCAAACCCTACTTGGAACAAATGGCGCAATTGAGTAATCGATTGACCAAAAAACGTTTTGGGAATACTATCCAGATGTATATCCCCATGTATCTCAGCAATGAGTGCCAGAATATCTGTACCTATTGTGGATTTAGTATGACCAATAAAATCCCTCGTAGAACACTAAATGATGCCGAAATTCTCAAAGAAGTTGCGTTTCTAAAAGCAAAGGGTTATGAGCACATTCTACTAGTAACCGGAGAGGCAAACAAAACAGTGGGGGTAGATTATATCAATCATGCGATCCAGTTGATAAAAGGGCAATTTGCAAATATTACAATGGAGGTTCAGCCATTGGATCAGCCAGATTATGAGCAGCTCATAGATAGTGGACTGTACGCAGTTTTGGTATATCAAGAAACCTATCACAAAGAAGAGTACAAAAAACATCACCCCAAGGGAAAGAAAAGTAATTTTGATTATCGCCTAGAAACCCCTGATCGATTAGGGAGGGCAGGAGTACATAAAATAGGTTTGGGCGCATTGTTTGGATTAGAAGATTGGCGTGCCGATAGCTTTTTTACTGCTTTGCATCTACGGTATTTGCAAAAAACATATTGGAAAACAAAGTATTCTATTTCTTTTCCGAGACTACGGCCGCATAGTGGTGGATTGGAACCCAAGGTAGAAATGACCGATCCTGATTTGGTACAGTTAATTTGTGCTTATAGATTATTGGATGAAGATGTAGAACTGTCACTCTCTACCCGTGAGAGTGAGGTGTTTCGTAACAACGTAGTGCAGTTGGGAATCACCTCAGTTAGTGCAGAGTCCAAAACAAATCCAGGAGGGTACGTGGTAGAAAAACAATCTTTGGAGCAATTCGAGATCTCTGATGAGCGCCCTACAGAAGAAATTGTAACGATGCTCAAAAACCAAGGACTAGAAGTAGTTTGGAAGGATTGGGAGCACTTTTCGTAATGAAAATATCTCAATAGTTGTTTTTATTCGGAAGTTTCTGGCTTTTGAGAGAGTAAGATGTAGAGCATGGATTTAGAGTCAGAAGGGTGTTCTATATGTGTTTTTTCTTTGAGAATAAGGAGTAGCGTAGCCAATGGTACCAGCCCGTGTGCCAGTCGGAATAATGTGAGATGTAGATGCTGATGCAAAGAAATAAGAATAAAATCCATATCAAAATTAGCCCATACTCTAGCAAAAGCTGTTAATAATCCCCATATAGTGGCGTACCACAAGGCGTAGGAGCTAGTTTTAGAAAAAAATAACAATGGTACTAATAACAAATCTAGCATACCAGCAATATACAATAGTGTAATGGCTTGATGCTCGGAGCAACCAATGCTGTTGATTAAGAGATCTACAAAGTTACCCGGGACAGGATAGATACCTATGGCATAGAGTCCATGTGCACAAAAGGTTAACGCAATGAGAGTTTTTAATAAAAGATGTATGTTATTTGAGTGATGGTTTTGGAGGATGTAAACCAATGCTAGAGGGATTCCTATTTGGATGCTATGCTCAAAGAATTGCGCAAGATGATAAAATTTTTCTTTTGTAGTCAAAATTGCTAATAGTAGCAAACCTAAACTTCCCAAAACAATAGGGAAACGGGTGAATTTGATAGTTCTCTTAGTGGTAAATAGTACGGCAATAGTTGCAATTGCATACAAAATGCCATAGCCAAAAACTAAGCGTTGTACGTTTTGATCAATAACAGGATTTGTTGCATAAAGATGCCATGGTGTTTCAAAAAAACCTTCTATTACAGGTTTTAGTAATGCTTCATCCCAAAAAAAACTTCTATAAGGGGCATCCCAAAAAAGATGTTGCCACGCACGACCTGCAAAAACTAATAGGGTGGCGATTTTTAGTACTATAAAAAAAGGACTGTTTTTCATCTGATTTTTTTTGAACAATGTAAAATAAGAGGTTTTTTGTTTTAGGATAATTATAGCTTTGTTAAGTTTTTGATAAGCTTATGTTTTGTGATGTATAATAATACACTATTGTCTTGGGGAGTTATTTGGGATGTAGTCCTTGTTGTTTTTTATTATAAAATCACACCGTAACTATGAATATACTTGGATTTTGTAGCTTCAGTAGGAGAAAAAGATTCCTGTTTTTTGGCTCAAAAAAAGGTGTTTTTGGTATTAAGTATTGGTTAATAATGAATTAAGTGCTTTTTATTTGAGCAAAGGTGTTTTAGTATTGCATGTGTTAACCCATGCTACAAAATACATGAACATGAAAAAAATATTGTTTCTATTGTTTTTATTGATAACATTGTTTAGTTATGGAAGAACGGACAAATATCGATTAACACTCCGAGATAATCCAGCTACCTCGATCGTTATTGGTTGGGATCAATTCTCAGGAAATGGGGCTACTGTCTATTACGGAACAACGGATTATGGAACCAATTATCAACAATATCAAAATAGCAAAGCACCAGATCGGACGGTTTTTTACAAAGGAATGAATAATCAATTTGTGCGGCTTAATGGATTACAAGCAGCTACAGCTTATTATTTTGTAATCAAAGATAGCGAGGGGGTGAGTAAGCGTTTTTGGTTCAAGACCGCAACCGCAGATCAGAGCAGACTTTCTTTTATTGCAGGAGGCGATTCGAGGAATAATAGAACACCAAGACGTAATGCAAATTCTTTGGTAGCCAAATTAAAACCTCATGCCGTTTTTTTTGGTGGTGATATGACAGATAACGATACAAATAGTCAATGGCAAACATGGTTTGATGATTGGCAACTCACTATTGCTAGTGATAACCGGATGTTCCCAATCATAGCAGCAAGGGGTAATCACGAGGGGAGTAACAAGAGTATCTATAATTTATTTGATGTCCCTTCGACTAGTATTTATTACGGGATTACTTTTGGGGATAATTTGATAAGAACTTATACATTGAATACCGAAATTTCGATCTCGGGGAATCAAACGGAATGGTTAGAGAATGATCTCAGTGCTAATGAAAAGGTGTTGTGGAAAATGGCACAATATCATAAGCCTATGCGACCACATGTTTCTTACAAAAGAGAAGGGAATAATCAGTATAGTAATTGGGCAGAATTGTTTTATGACAAAGGAGTGCGTTTGGTTGTAGAATGTGATGCACATACAGTAAAGTCAACGTGGCCTGTACGACCTTCATCAGGTTCAGGAAATGATGAAGGGTTTGTTCGAGAAAATAGTAAAGGAACGGTCTATGTGGGAGAAGGGTGCTGGGGTGCACCATTGCGTAGTAGTAATGATGCTAAACAGTGGACACGAAATTCTGGAAGTTTTAATCAATTCAAGTGGATTTTTGTAGACAAAGACAAGATTGAGACACGAACTATACGCGTGGATAATGCCAGTGCTGTTGGAGCTGTGTCTAATAATAATGTGTTCGTAATACCTAGCGAGCTAGATATATGGAGTCCTACTAACGGAGAGGTGGTCATTCTACAAAACGAGACAACACCAGATCCTACACCTATTCCCAGCTCAGGAACACTTAGAATACCTATTACAAATGGAGATGATGATGTAGAGGAGGATAAGAATGGAAAGATTTATAGTGATAGCTCAGACTTGGAATTGGTATACGACTTTTATAATACTAATAGTTATCAAACTATAGGTTTACGATTTCAGAAGGTGCCTTTGCCAAAGGATGCGATCATTACCTCTGCATATATTCAGTTTACGGCAGATGAGAGTGATAATAATGGCAATGTCAAATTAGAGTTTTCTTTGCATGCTAGTGCTAATTCCAGTGCATTTTCTTCTAATAACAATGTCTCGAGCAGAGCAGTTTTTGGCGAAAGCGTGGTATGGCGTCCAGGACCATGGTTAAGTGGTCAAAATGGGAATAACCAAAAAACGCTAGATCTTTCAGAAATGCTTCAATTATTGGTAAATCAAGACGGGTGGAATCCCGGAAATAGTCTGAGTTTTAGGATTAGAGGTTTGGATAAATCGTTGGTCAATAAAGATGCTAAGCGCGTAGCAGATTCGTTTGAAGGTGGGAGTGATAAAGCACCAATATTAGTTATTGCATATGAGAAGCGTATGGATATCTGTGCGGGTACGGTACTGTGGGAGTCTAGAGCGTATAAACTTGGCGAAAAAGTGGTGTACCAAGGCTCTTTATACGAAAAAACACAAGAATCTTGGAAACAGATAGGTACTTGTGCTGCTCATAAAGCGACAAAGAACACTAGGAGTTTGTCTCCCCCTATAAAAGATGTGGAGCTTCATGATGTTGTGGTGACTCCAAATCCATTTCATGATACCATCAGCGTACGATTTCCAAGGAATTGGATAGGGACTACAGTAGCACTCAAATTGTATAATATAAAAGGACAGTTAGTGTATCAAAAAAAGACAAAAGTTACTAATAGTCCACATACGATAGTTTCAGAGATTCTAGTTAAAGGTGCGTATATTCTTAAAATTGAATCGGATAGCCTTCGAATCAATCGTCAATTACTACTAAAAAAATAACGAATAGTACTCTTTGCATTTTTATTAATTCTTCAAAAACCATAAGCCAAAAGTCCCATTTGGTTATGGTTTTCTTTTTTGGTGCTCTTTTTTAGATCAATACCATTCAAAATACTATTGTAATCTGTAACTGTTTTTTTTTTGAATGGTATGAGAATAGGTGGGTAAAAACATATGGAGGATAGGCTAAGGTTGTACCATTTGTTGTTTGAATTTATCCGGAAAGAAAGATAAAGATTTTTTTGTTTCAGCTTCAGTAGAAACATCAAGCATAGCCTTAGTGACGGTTTATTTTTATGCTGAAGCTGAGGCGAGAAAAGAAAAATTTTATCTCAGTAAATTCAAAGGATAGATGGTGTTATATGTCTGTTGAGCGATCCGCCACTTCGATAAGGGAGAAAATGATTACAGAGGTGATTTTTTTTTAAGCCAGAAGAGACTTTTCTAATAGTCTAGTTAATTGCGGCTATTCTATGAGTGTATCCCTAGATTTAGGCTATTGCGGAATAGTAACTAAAAGCTTCTGAGAGACAAGAATCGGTACAAGATTGCATTATTATCGGAGTTGTCTTTTTTGGTAAAAAAAAAACGCCGTGATTGTAGTGTGTAGCATCGATTATGGAATATATTGGCAATTTATTTTGATATAAAAAGAACAGAGCAATATGCATGTAAGGTATCTAATTTGCTATTATAAGGTTGTATCTTTGTGTACTGTGACAGACCAGATTATTGAAATCAGTTCGAAACATTTGGCTAATAATTCAGAAAATGCTCAGTAAACAAGAAAAAATACAGTATCACCGTCATCTTATCTTGGATCAGATTGGAGAGTCGGGTCAAGAAAAACTTAGAAAAAGCAAAGTTTTGGTTATCGGTGCTGGAGGATTGGGTTGTCCGATATTGCAATATTTGACAGCAGCAGGTGTAGGTACTATCGGGATTGTTGATGGTGATATGATAGATCAGACCAATTTGCAACGACAAATTTTGTATACTGTATCTGATATTGGGAAACCCAAAGCCCGGGTTGCAGCAGAACGTCTTACCCAACTCAATCCACATATTAGCTTAGTGGTATACGAGGATTTTTTGAATGTAGAAAATGCGATAGCACTTTTTGAACAGTATGATATCATTGTAGATGGAAGTGATAATTTTCCAACTCGATATTTGGTCAATGATGCTTGTGTGTTGACTGATAAGCCACTAGTTTTTGGATCTATATTCAAGTTTCAAGGGCAGGTGTCTGTATTTAATTTTCAGGGAAGTGGTACATATCGTTGTTTGTATCCTACGCCGCCAACACCAGATACTGTTCCTAATTGCTCGGATGTTGGTGTTTTGGGGGTTTTGTCAGGAATAATTGGGAGTTTGCAGGCAAACGAGGTTATTAAGTTAATTACAGAAATCGGGAAGCCTCTCGTAGATACACTTCTTTATTTTGATGCATTGACCTTGGAGCAACAACAAGTATCTTTTAAGAAAGATACAGGGATTCATATATCCTCTTTGGAGGCAAGTTACGAATCTTTTTGTGGGGGTATTGTGGATGTTAATCAAGTACAAATTACAGCAGAAGAGGCGCAAAAAACATTGGATTCATACACCGTATTAGATGTTCGATCGTATGAGGAGTATGAATTGGAAAATATTGGAGGTGTCCATATTCCGCTTGACGAGTTGGATGACCGGTATGAAGAGATTCCTGACCAAAAGCCTGTTTTGGTATGCTGCTCATCTGGTAGACGGAGTGCGCTTGCCATAGATGTATTACAGGTTGAACTAGAGTCAACCCAATTTGTGAATCTTAAGGACGGTTTGGATCGCTATTTTAATTTGTAACAAAAAGTGTTCTTCCGCTTTTGGTAATACGATATCGACGTAGTGCAAATACTTGTTCTGGATTGTTTTTGCGTTGCCCTGTTACTATATTGTATGTGTTACCATCCTCACAGGAGCAAGTGGCTTCTATTCCTTTTAAGACTAGTTTTGAACAATCTTGAATAGGATGATTGGGATCTGTCAAATCAAAAGCGGTAAATTGATTGTTGTCAATATTATAAATAACAACACCATTGGTGCTAATACCAGCATTGGCAAATTCAAAAGAACCACCAGGAAAATCAAGGGAATCATACTCTGGGAGATCCAAGTTTATGCGGAAATCAACAGCTATATTCGGTAAAAAGTTATTATTATCTGGAAGAATGTTCTCGTCACCCTTACAGGAGGTTATGATTACAAGTAAGGTAAAGAAGGGGGCTAAACAACGCATTTTGCTAAATTTTCAGACAAGTTAGATAAAATATTATAACGCAAAAAAAATTACTATATTTGTTTTTACAGAAATCCCATGATCATGGGATTTCTTTGTATTTATAATATCCCCTGACAATAACAGGGACAAATAATGAAGTTATGAGCAAAGTATCATATTACACTGCTGAAGGATTAAAAAAATTACGTGATGAGTTAAATCAGCTCAAGGATGTTGAGCGACCTAGGGCATCACAGGCAATTGCAGAGGCACGGGATAAAGGAGATTTGAGTGAGAATGCAGAGTATGATGCTGCAAAAGAAGCACAAGGGTTATTAGAATTGAAAATAGCTAAATTAGAAGAAACGCTCTCCGGAGCACGCTTGATTGACGAGTCTCAATTAGATACATCTAAGGTTTTGGTCCATTCAACAGTAAAGATCAAAAATCAAACAAATGGCACGCAGATTAGTTATAAACTAGTAGCACAAAGTGAAGCAGATTTGGCAAGTGGAAAGATATCCGTAGATTCACCAATTGGAAAAGGGTTATTAGGTAAAAAAGTTGGCGAAACTGCAGAAATCCAAGTGCCAAATGGCGTTATGAAGTTTGATGTTTTGGAAATCTCTAGAGATTAAATCGTTATGCTTTTTGAGGTATAAATAATAAAAAAAAACTCTTTTCTGATATTAGAAGGTGCTTAGTCCCAGTTGCTTTTTGTTGTAAAAAGGAGGATGATATCAGTCAAACGTTTACCGTTAATTGTGTAAACGAATTACAAAAAAAATAGTACGTTAACAGATGCATTTTCGGAACACTTGACAAGGCAAAAATGTAGAGAACTATAAGAAAGTGATCAAAGTTTATCGATAATTTAAAAATTTGATAAAAGAGGAGCTCCAGTGAGCTTTGTTGAATCTATATAAGGATGAATATCGATACTATTCACTGTAGTGTATGCACAAATTGTTTCGGTTGTCTAACAGTGTTATAGACCATCGGTAGCTCGTGTGCTACGATATCATCTTAAGAGAATTACGTGAAATAATTAAAAAAATAGCAACAGAATACACCTTAGGAAAAGGTCAAATTTTTGAAATAATTCTAGAATTACGAGATGTAGATTGTTAAAATCTGTAATTCAGTGTTTTTTAGATTTTTTAGTTTTTTTCAAATTAAGGTTTGTTTATTATTGAGCTGATCTTGATTTTTTGGTTGTCTACCTAAAATGAGATACAATTTGATCAGATAAGACGCCTTTCCAAATTCATAGCAGCGCTATAAATGAGGAAAGTAACGGAATATGGACGAATTCGATCCAATTTTTAGGAAAAAGAAAAAGTCAAGAAGAGTTCATGATAAGAGTTTGTTTATATGCTGTTGTTTTTTAGTATGTTTGTGTAAGGCATAAATAACATAACTAACCAAAAACTACCCTATAATGTCGACTTTGTTCACTAAAATTATTAATGGAGAAATTCCGTGCTATAAAGTAGCGGAGGATGAAAATTTCTTGGCGTTTCTTGATATTAATCCTAACTCCAAAGGGCATACACTTTGTGTCCCGAAAAAAGAAGTTAATAAACTGTTTGAGTTGGATGAAGCCACTTATGTAGCTTTAATGCTTTTTTCTAGGAAGGTGGCTTTTGCTCTGGAAAAAACAGTACCATGCAAGCGAGTAGGCACGGCGGTAATTGGATTAGAGGTACCGCATGTTCATGTTCATTTGATTCCGCTAAATGATATGAAAGATGCTACCTTTCAGCACAAAGTAGTAATGAACCCAGAAGAATTTTCGACTTTAGCAAAAGCGATACAAGAAAATCTTTAAAGAAGCTAAACCAGCAAACCTGTTCAAAAATGATTGATTCCCAAAGGGTGTTATCCTTGACGTTGCGTATTGATTGGAGTGATTTGGATACCTACGAGCATGTTAATAATATCAGTATCATGCGATATTTGCAGAGTGCTCGGGTACAATTTTGGGAAAAAACAGGGTGGGTAGATTCTTATAAAAAACATAGAATTGGACATATTTTGGTGTCTACCAAATGTGATTTTAGAAAAGAGCTTTTCTATCCGGGTACTGTTGTCATTGAGACAGCAGTATCTTTTATGAAAAACTCGAGTTTTGGCATACATCATCAACTTTTTGACGAACAAAACCAAGTGTGCGCAGAGAGTAATGATGTTGCATTGTGTTATGATTTTAATGTAAAGAAATCCATTCGTATTACAAAGGAACTACGAGAAGTGATGGAATTATATCAACAGGTGTAGATTGCTTGTGCTTTGTGGATTATGCGTCAGCTTTTCGTAAGCTAATTTGGAAAGTTGTCCCTTTTCCTATTTCGGATTTTAGAACGCGTAAGCGTCCTAGATGATATTCCATGATAATCCGTTTGGCTAAGGATAATCCAAGACCCCAGCCACGTTTTTTGGAGGTGTATCCGGGTTCAAAAATTTTAGAAAATTTACTTTTAGGGATACCTCTTCCGTTGTCCGTAATGTTGATGTGAATTTGTTTGTGCTTGATGTCATCAATGAGTTCGATATGTAGATCACCCCTGCCTCTCATGGCATCTATTGCGTTTTTTACGATGTTCTCTATAGTCCATCCAAACAACTGATCATTGATATAAACAGGGATTTCGTGTTGTGGTAGGTCTAGATTAAAGTTAATCAGTTTTGAACTTCTGGATTTTAGATATTCATAAGCCAATCGAGTCTCTGTTACAATATCCATTTTTTCCAAATCTGGAACTGAGCCTATTTTAGAAAAACGTTCGGTAATCATTTTTAGCCTAGAGATATCTTTGTTGATTTCGATGATGTACTCAGGGCTTACATTCTCCATTTTTAGAATTTCCGACCACCCCACTAATGAGGACAAAGGTGTTCCGATTTGGTGCGCAGTTTCTTTGGCCATACCGGCCCAGAGTTTGTTTTGTTCACTGACTTTGGTTGTCGTAAAAAAGAAGAAGACAACGCCGATAAGTAGAAGAATAATCAGTATCACAACGACTGGATAGAATCGTAATTTTTTGAGTACTGGTGAGCTGCCATAGTACATGTATTGTTTTTGTGTTTGCCCTATAGCAATTTCAATGGGCATATTGTCTTGTCTAATGTCATTAAAAAAGCTTCTAAGTTTTTCGGGCTCTTGTTCTAAGGAGTACGGAGTGTTTTTGTTTAATGTAATATTATCATCTTCATCGGTTACAATAATTGGTATTGTACTATTGCTATCAGTAATAAGAAGATTTAGGTTCAAATAATCGTTTTCATCACTACTATTTAGGGATTTCATAGATTGTGCAAAAATCTCCATTTTGGAGCGTTCATCTGTCTTCAAGCGATTATAGAAAAGTGTGGTGCTCCATAATATTAGTCCCAAAATTGCTAGAACAGCAATAATAATAAAAGTGGTGGAAAAATTGCGTTGATCTACAAAATTCATTGAATATGACACATTAGGATGTGATCAAAGATAAGCGTTTTGAGAGAATTATATTGTGTAAATTTTAAGGATTCTAGCTGTTGTGTTTCTTAATTTTGTAAGTAGGCGGTTCTGGTTATGCCATTTGAAATACAGTTGTTGGCTAAAATCACTTGATATTTTTTTCGCTAGTTTAGATTGTAGTATTCAAATATAGCTGGTGGTTATGATTTGTTTTTGTAGAGGGAATTTGATGTAAAAACACTATTTTGTAGTAATAAATTAATTAATGTCACTAATGTTGCTTTTAAGAAAAAAAATACCATGCGTACTTTAGATCCAAAGAATCAAGAAATTGCAAAAATTCATCAATTATTACTTGGAGCAGTAGCACCGAGACCAATTGCTTTTGCAAGTACAGTAGATGTCGATGGAATGCCTAATTTAGCTCCTTTTAGTTTTTTTAATGTATTCAGTGCTCATCCACCGATTTTGGTGTTTTCTCCGGCACGTAGTGTTCGTGATAATACAACAAAGCACACACTACAAAATGTGCTAGCAACCAAAGAAGTGGTGATTAATGTAGTGACCCATGATATGGTACAACAGATGTCATTGGCGAGTAGTAATTTTCCAAAAGGAGTCAATGAGTTTGATAAATCAGGATTGACAATGGTATCGTCACAAAAAGTACGTCCTTATAGAGTTGCAGAATCACCTGTGCAGTTAGAATGTGTGGTTCAAGAGGTAAAAGCATTGGGGTTAGAAGGAGGTGCAGGTAATTTGGTAATTTGTGAGGTAGTCATGATGCATTTTGAAGAAACGGTGTTGGGGGTAAATGGAGGTGTAGACCCTGTCAAAATCGATCTCGTTTCTCGTATGGGAGATAATTGGTACGGTCGAGCCAAAGAAGGGTTGTTCCAGGTAATAAAACCTACCCGCAATATTGGAATGGGAGTAGATGAGTTGCCAGAATCAATACGTAATAGTATGGTGCTGACAGGTAATGATATTGGAAAATTAGCAACTAGAGCCACCATGCCATCAGAGAATGAAGTGCATGAATTTTTGGTGAATAACTTATCAATAAAAAAAATATTAGAAGATAAATCAATCAAAGAAATTCATAAATTTGTACAGCAGTATCTGAGGGCTGATGATTTGGACACTGCTTGGAAAATTTTAGCAGCAACTACATAAAACAGTAAGGAAATGGAAGTACAGGGTAAAGTGAAAATGATTGGGGAAGCGCAAACCTTTGGAAGTAATGGGTTTAGAAAAAGAGAAATCGTTGTCACAACAGAAGAGCAATATCCACAACATATTATGGTGGAGTTTGTACAGGATAAGTGTGATTTGTTAAATAACTATCAAGTAGGACAGGATGTTAAGATTAGCATCAACTTACGTGGTAGAGAGTGGGTAAATCCGCAAGGAGAAACCAAATATTTCAACTCTATTCAGGGATGGCGAATTGAAAATTTACAAGCAGCAGCACCCTCTGGAAATGTACCGCCACCAGTTGCTCCAGCACAGGCTTTTGAGCCAGCAACTAATTTGAATACAGAAGAGCATGATGATTTGCCTTTCTAAAGAAAAGCATCTATAAATAATGATATTTTTTAAAATCCGACTTCTGTAGTCGGATTTTTGTTTTTGGCTAACCTCTTTCCTGAATTGGATTTTTTTTGATATCAAAATGTATATATTAGATAAACAGCTTTGGTTTCCGGAGCAGCACTTGGCTGACAAAAGCGGTCTGTTGGCTATTGGTGGTGATTTAAGTTTTGAGCGCTTGTTGTTGGCTTATCAAAATGGAATTTTTCCTTGGTATAATGAGGGTCAGCCCATTTTGTGGCACAGCCCTGATCCGAGAATGGTACTATTTCCAGAAGAACTAAAAGTACACAAAAGCATGCGTCAACTCTTACGCAAAGAGGTGTTTGAGGTGACAATAAACACGGATTTTGAAGCAGTAATTAATGCTTGTGCCGTAACACCTCGAGTAGGACAGGATGATACATGGATTACGGACGCTATGATTACAGCATACATGGAGCTTCATGAATTAGGACATGCAGTTTCTGTAGAAGTCTGGAAAGAAGGGCAGTTAGTGGGTGGTTTGTATGGTGTTGATTTGCCAGAACAAAAGGTTTTTTGTGGAGAAAGTATGTTTAGTACAGTGAGTAATGCTTCCAAAATCGCGTTTGTTACTTGGGTACAACAGTTACGAGATCGAGAATATAAGTTGATCGATTGTCAGGTGTATACAGATCATCTAGCGAGTTTGGGAGGGAGAGAGATTCCAAGAGCAGCCTTTTTGCAATATCTGAGTCATGAGGGGAGTCAATGATGGTACTGATGCCAAATTAGCTGGTATAATGTCGCATTGTTTATATAGGCTATAGCTAGGGCTATGCAATAGCATCACGGTGTTTTTACATAAAAAAACAACAAATTTATATACCTAAAATGGTAGGAGAGGTGTACAACCATATTGGAATGTACTGTAATGTGTTCTTTTGAGCTGGATTGTTACAAAAACAAAAAGGGTGTCTAAAAAATTAAACACCCTTGTATAGTTATGTTTTAAATAAAATTAGTTTACAAATAGGACGCTATCCTTGAACTCCACACCTACAACTTTTACATCATACTTAGATATTGGCACGGTAAAATTTTCTGCATCTTTTTTGGTTCCCTTGAAAACCCTTTGTCCGCTAATGTCGTAAACCCATAATTCAGGATTTCCTTTTAAGCTCTTGATATAAGCGACATCACCAATGTTGATGCTTTTCAAGTCATCTTTCTCTATAATATTTGGTGATTTTAGTGCACCGGAGTTTTTACAAAAGATATAAGAATTTATTAGACTAGGTTTTGCAGCTCCTTTGACAATGATTTTTCCTGATAATTGTAAAATCACATTATTGAACATAAAACTTGAACGGTCATTAAGTACTAAGTCTTTTCCTGTTATGATAATTTGATCCTTGGTGTTGTTTTTATATTGTAATGTATTACCATCTACAGCTAAGTGTCCCTTGATATTAGAGAGTTCTTCTGTCATATCTATATATTTTTGGCTAAAAGCAAAGCTAGTAGTTAGTAAAAATAGGTATAATGTAAATCTATGCATGATAATTATTCTTTTAGGGTTAATAGATTAACTCGTTGAGTCCAAATGTACAATACAAATAGGGGTTTGACGTAAACTTCGGTAAATATATTAATTAATTACGATTAAAAACAAATTTTTTCGACAAAATGCATATTTTTTTGTTTAATGTTTATCTTATATATTTTATTAAACATAATTTTGACGATTATTTTTTGTCAATAATCGGATTTTTGGTGTTTTTTTGTTCCTTAATTTGATAATAGAGCAATTTGGGATGGGTTTGATGCCTGATTTTTTGATTGGCGAAAAAGACTTCAAAAATAAAATGTGATTTTGTAGGGCAGTTGATACGATATTTTTGGTAAAAAATAGAATCTCGAAAGAAAAATCGATTCGTTTTGATTTTGAAACGGGATGAGTTTGGTTATCTTTGTTCAACAAAATTTGAGAACAATGTCTTTTAACGATTTATTTGATAGTGGTACGCACAAGCGTAATTTGGGTCATTTTGCAGCTATAGCTAGTTTGGCGGCTGTAGATGGTGATATTAATGCTGAGGAGCAGGTGATGTTAGAACGTTTTGCCCGAAAATTAGATATAGATGAAACTGAATTTAAAGAGATTCTAAAAACACCTGCGAAATATCCCATTAACCCACCTAATACAAAAGAATTAAGGTTGGAACGCTTATATGATTTGTTTAAGATTATTTATGCAGATCATTTTATGGATAACGAAGAAGAGGTCTTAGTAAATAAATATGCTATAGGTCTTGGATTTTCTGCCGAAAAAGCAAAAGAAATAATAGCCAAGAGTATCAAGATATTCGGAGGGCAAATTCATTTTGAAGATTACTGTTATTTGTTAGAGAAATAATACTCTACGAATATACCTAGACTTTTTATTTTCGACCGAAAATGAAATAAAATTTGACTAGCTAAGAAGATGCTTTTTGAAATTTATAGCAGTGTTATGAGTGGGAAAAGTAACAAAATATAGACAGATTTCATCCGTTTTTTTGGAGAGAGAAAAGGCTAAAATGCATATTAAGATAAAAAAAGCTACCTATAGGGTAGCTTTTTTTGTGAGTTGTTTGCCGATTTTGCTAAATAATTCTTCTTGAGCAAAAGGTTTTAGGATAAAATCGTTCATGCCAATGTCAAGACATTTTTGTTCTTCATTCATATTTGTTTTTCCCGTAAAACCGATAATAGGTATTTCAGAAATTTCTTTGTCCCCATAGTTTTTACGGATAGCTTTGGTCGCTTCGTAACCATCCATTATGGGCATTTTTAAATCCATAAGGATTAAGTCGTATTTTCGTTGCTCTAGGTAGTTAATGGCTTGTTTTCCGTTTAGCGCTACATCAATATAGAAATTACCATGATTGATCAGGATTTTCATAATCAAATATTGCGTGATTTCTTTGTCTTCTGCTAAGAGTATGCGAAATTTCTTTTTGCCTTGAAGAATGGGGTATTGGGGGTATGTAACTATTTCCTTTTTATTGGATTTTAGTTCTAATCCCAAATGTAGATTTACATTGAATGTTGTGCCTTCTCCAGAGTTACTGACAACTTTTATGCTGCCATTCATTGCTTCTACCACATTTTTGACAATAGAAAGGCCAAGTCCGGTTCCACTATATCCTTCATCTTTGTGTAATCGTGCGAAACGATCAAAAATCGTATCTTTCTTTTCTTCTGGTATACCGATACCAGTGTCAATAATTTTAAAATTTAGACTAATTTTGTTAGAGCGATCATAGTTTTTGGTAATTAACAATGATATTTTTCCTTCTTCAGTAAATTTAAAGGCATTGTTGAGTAGATTGTCTAGGATCTGATACAGTCTAGTTTTATCTCCCATTAATTTGCTGGGGATAGTATCATCGCAAAAATACTCAAATTCAATTTCTTTTTCTTTGGCCCTGAGCGTGTAAGTTGTTTTGAATCCAAGAAGTAATTCTTCAAAATCAAAAAGCTCCCATTTGAGATGGAGCTGATTTGTCTCTATTTTTGAGATACTTAGCATATCATCAATCATTTTTTTGAGATGACAAGTTTCTCTTTTGATGATACGGGTTAATTCCTCTTGTTCAAAATTGAGTTGTGTGTTTTCTAAGATTTCTACAAAACCAAGAATAGCGGTTAATGGTGTACGAATTTCATGATTGATATTAGCGATGAAATCGTCTTTGAATTGTTCTTTTTCTAATAAAAAGTTGTTTTCGAGCTGTAGTTTTTGACTTTTTAGCACAGATTCGTTCTTTTGTTGTGAAATCTTATTGAGTTCTGTGTATTTTAGGGTGTAGTCAAAAATAGTGATAAGAATTTCTTCTTTGTCAAGTTTCATTGTAACATCACAAATGCGATGTGATGATTTTTCTTCAAAATGAATACACGGAAAACTGATTTCTTCTTCTGTAGGTGCACCGTTAATGAGGATACTTTTAATAATCTCAAAGAAAGGATAACTATCGTATATAGAAGTTCCTTCGGATAATTCGAATAGTTTGTTATTCGAACTCTTGATGATACCATCAGGTGTTATATGGATGAGCTGTAAGTAATCATCTAGCCCAAAATGGTCTTTTGAAAGTGTCATATCAACTATTGTTTTGCAAGATCTTCCGCCAATTGGCGAAATAATTTTTCTACATTTTTGGAGGTCTTGGCACTGGTTAAATAGTCGTAAGAGATTTGTTCTTCTTTCAAGAGTGCAATTGTTTTGGGACGGTCTACTGCATCTAGTTTGTTTCCCACAACTTTGATAACGGCTTTAGGGTATTTTTGTTGTAGGAATTCAACTTCCGCTTTGCTATTTTCATAAGTGTCTTGTCTTGTTAGGTCAAAGACTAATATGAATGCATTAGAGCCAAGTAAATAGGATGCTCTATTGTCTTGGATGTCTGCATGTCCTTCGGTATCCCAGATGATCATAGAGAGTTTTACATTATCAGATAATTCTAATGTCTTCTTTTGTATCTGGACTCCTAATGTGGATTTGTAATCCTCAGAAAAAGCATTGTCGATATAACGTCTAAAAAGAGAGGTTTTTCCAACACCAAAATGTCCAATGAGTACAACTTTTTTAGACAATTTCATGGGCAAAATAATTTTTTATTTTTTCATCAAATATACGACTATCTTTTAAATCATTAGCCGCAATGTGTTGTTGTGCAAAATCTAATAACTTATTCTCCAAAGTATCTTTAAAAGTGGTGTCGTAAGTTCCTGAAATAACAACGGCGATGTAGTACGAAGCAAAATTTTGGATATGGATATGATAGAGTTCATACTCGATATGCTCTAGGTTTTGATCCCCACCATTAAAAGCGTCTTCAACAAAACTTTTGATTGCAGTGAGCATTCCTGCAATCATATCTTCATCTATGACTTGATTTTGTGTAGGAGTGTAATTCGTAATTAATAATCCAGATTCTTTTTCTATAACAAAAAACTGCAGTAATTCTGGTTTGCCCAACGCTGCAATTGCAATGTCTCCATCGCTAATTCCTGTTGCATGCGCTTTGGATTTTTTGAACCATCTTTTGAAGGAAAAAGCACTTTTGGTTTGATTACTGATCCTTTCGCTTAATAATCGTATTTCGTGGGCTATGTATTTTTTGATCATTTTTCCTATTATCGGAAAAAGTGCTTCTACGACAGCGTCTTGAGAGTTTTTTATTTCTTCTCTAAGCGTTTCTGTAATTGTAGGTCCTAGTTTTGCAGGTATTTCATCAATAAAGGTTTTTAACTTATCATCAACAATAGGGTTTACTTTTTGAGATAGTTGTTCCTGATGGTTTACAAGCTCAGTGAGCTTTTCCACTTTTTTATTAATAGAATCTACAAATTCTTGCTCCTCTGTAAAAAGAAGTTCTTTGAGAATTTTAAGTTTGTCTTGCTCTTGCATGTAGCAGGACTACTATTTTTGACTAATTTTTTCTCCTAGATTAATTAGTAGGTCTCCTAGGAGTTTTTTGTCCACTTTCTTTTGATCCAATTTGTCAGTCTTTGACGTCATGGTATCTTCTAGTTCTGTAATGCGAATATTGATATCTGTACTTAGATTGTCAATAGCAGTATGAAGCTCTTTTTTGGTGTCTTCTATAAAGTCTTCAAGTTCCTGACGTTTTTCCTTGAGATCTTTTTTTAATGCTTCAAATTCTGAATTATACTCCGCAATATTCTCTCCAAAAATGAGGTTTTTGATAGCCTCAATTTTTGAAGTAGCTTCAGTCGTTTTTTCTATTGCTTCCGTGGTGTCGTTTTTTTCCATAAGATGGAGAAGTTTGATAGTGTTGTGAAAAAGTTTGTTTTTCTATTCAATGGATTTCAAAAATGATGCCAATAAAGCGGTCTCGAAATCTCACATTTGTATGAGTTAGTAATAAGAGTTAGTGTTGTTTTTTTGTTAAAAAACTAACCCTATGTATGTTACGGCAAAAAAATAAATTTTTGTACGAACCTAATGTACTATTAAAAACTGCTAAAAACAATTAAGGATTGTATAGATTTTTTATTTTTTCATAAAAGATGCCGCTTTTTCGACCATTTTTTTGCTTCCACAGAAAAAAGGAACGCGTTCATGTAATTCTTTTGGTTTAATTTCCATTATCCTGCGATGTCCGTCTATGGCACTTCCTCCGGCTTGCTCTGTGATAAAGGCCATGGGATTACATTCGTATAATAATCGTAGTTTTCCTTCGGGAGCAGAGGCAGTTTGTGGATATATGTAAATCCCTCCTTTGATCATATTTCTATGAATATCACTTACCAATGATCCAATGTAACGAGAGGTGTATGGCCCATCTTTTTTCTCTTCTTGACAGTATTTTATGTATTTTTTTACACCTTCCGGGAAATTGATATAGTTCCCTTCATTTATGGAGTAAATGTTGCCTGTCTCCGGAAACCTCATATTTGGATGGGATAAGTAATAGGTTCCCAATGCTGGATTTAGAGTAAAACCATTTACACCATTTCCGGTAGTATAAACGAGCATCGTTGATGTTCCGTAAATGATATATCCTGCTGCAGCTTGTAGATTGCCAGGCTGCAAAAAATCCTCCATAGTTACAGGAGTACCTATTGGCGTAACACGTCTGTAAATAGAAAAAATAGTTCCTACAGAGACATTTACATCAATATTGGAGCTTCCGTCCAGTGGATCCATGAGTAGAACATACTTGTTTTTGTGATCTTTTTGTTGACCAGCAATAGTAATGAAGTCATCATTCTCCTCAGATGCTATTCCGCAGACAATTTCTCGGTTTATAAGTGTTTTTATGAATGTTTCATTTGCAAATACATCAAGTTTCTGTTGCGCTTCACCTTGAATGTTTGTTTCTCCAATACCTCCTGTAATATCGACTAACCCCGCTTTGTTTACTTCATGATTTACTACTTTTGCGGCAAGTCGAATAGAATTTATTAATCGGGATAGTTCGCCTGCAGCATATGGGAAATCTCCTTGTTTTTCAATAATAAACTCTCCAAGAGTAGTGTTTTTGTTGGACATAATAAAATGATAGGTTTTTTTGAAAATGTTATAGTAGGCTAAAAATACCAAATTTTGAGAACTAAAGTGCTGATAAAAATGCTTTTCGTTCCTACTTTTGATAAATTTGAAGTTAATTCGATTTAGGTTGCGTATTTGCTCATAAATTGAAACTATTTTTTTAATTTACATAAAGACATGTAGTAATTTGATAATATGGAAGCAGTAATAAGAGAGGCAAAATGTGATGATATGAAGCAGGTATTGGCACTTATAGAAGAATTAGCTAATTTTGAAAAAGAGCCTAATGAGGTAGAAGTTACCGTTGCGGATTTGGAGCGATATGGATTTGGAGAGACTCCTTCTTTTAAGTGTTTTGTAGCGGATAATGGAGAACAAATTATTGGTATTGCATTGGTTTATTTTCGATTTTCTACATGGAAAGGACCAGTTATACATCTTGAGGATTTAATTGTTAGCGAAACACATAGAGGTATAGGTATTGGAAGTGCTTTGTACAAAAAAGTAATGGAATACGCCGTTGCACAAGGGGTAAAACGTGTGTCGTGGGAGGTTTTGGGTTGGAATAAACCTGCGATTGATTTTTACGAAAAAAGTGGTGCCAAAATTCTAGATGATTGGCATGTTGTACAGATGGATCAAAGAGGACTTGCTACATTTTTGGAAAACTAAGGTGGACAGAGTTGAACAGCTGTTATTTTTTATAATTACGCTAAAGTTTTAAGAGTTCAGGGGTGTTTGTATAGTCATAAAGTGCATGATGATTGTGGTTGGTAGTATAAACTAATATGGGTGTAGTCTATGTCATTAG
This sequence comes from uncultured Aquimarina sp., assembly GCA_947492105.1. Classification (GTDB taxonomy): domain Bacteria; phylum Bacteroidota; class Bacteroidia; order Flavobacteriales; family Flavobacteriaceae; genus Aquimarina. The sequence continues at coordinate 138,742 of CANLMN010000007.1, forward strand.
TTACAGCAAGAGAAGTAGCAAAGGTTCTAGCGATTCATAAACTGGGGTTTTTGGGTGTTTTTGTAGGTTGGTTATTCCTCAAAATTACACGGATAACAACGATTAATACGCATTATAAAGCACATAAGGATAAGGGGCCAAGAGATTTTTGTGAGGAAGTGTTACAGCATTATGGTGTACATTACGAAATCCCGGAAAAAGATTTGAAGAGAATCCCTAAAGAAGGTGCTTTTATAACCGTTTCTAATCACCCTTTGGGATTAGTAGATGGTGTTATTTTAATGAAAACACTATTAGAATATCGACAGGACAGTAAGGTAATGACCAATTTTCTTCTTCATCGCGTAGTTCCGATGGCATCTCACATAATACCGGTCAATCCTTTTGAGAATCATAAAAAAGCGAGTTCGAGTATCCCGGGAATAAAAGAAGCGTTGAGACACCTGAAATCTGGTGGAGGGCTTGGGATTTTTCCTGCAGGAGAGGTTTCTGTGCGTAGGGATGAAGGGCGTATAGAGGATAAGGCATGGGAGCCTAGTATTATGAAGCTGATTCAAAAGGCAGAAGTCCCTATAATCCCGATATACTTTCACGCCAGAAATAGCCATTTGTTTTATTATTTGTCTAGTTGGAGTGGTGTATTGCGAACCCTGAAGTTACCAAGTGAGATCTTTACGCAAAAGAAACGGGTAATCAAGGTTCGGATAGGAAGACCAATTACAACAAAAGATCAACAGGAATTTGCTACCCTAGACGGCTTTACCAATTTTGTGCGTACCAAAACATATATGTTGTCGAATAGTTACGACAAAAAACGGTTAAGTGATGTGTTGCCCAAAAACTTGAGGCGCACTAAGATGCCAACAGAGATTGTATTAGCAAGCAAAAACGAAGAAATTCTAGCAGAGTTAGAATTTTGTCGATTACAAGACAAAAGGTTGTTAGAGAGTAAGCAATACGAGGTTTTTTTGGCACAGAAAAAGGATATTCCTTATGTTGTTCATGAAATTGGGCGTTTACGCGAAATTACCTTTAGAGCTATCGGAGAAGGTACAAATAAATCAATTGATTTAGATACGTTTGATGAGTATTATCATCATATGTTCTTATGGGATAAGCAGGCTAATTGTCTAGCGGGTGCCTATCGCATGGGGATGGGACAGCAGATATTCAAAGAATATGGGATAGATGGATTTTATTTGCAAGATTTGTTTCGTTTTGAGCCAGAATTGCACAAAATGATGCAAGAATCTATCGAAATGGGACGTGCTTTTATTGTAGAGGCGTATCAGCAGCGACCACTGCCGTTGTTTTTGTTGTGGAAAGGAATTGTTCATTGTACACTGCGTTTCCCTGAACATAATTATCTCATAGGAGGAGTGACGATTAGTGATAAGTTTAGTGATTTTTCTAAGTCATTGATGATTGAGTTTATGAAGTCGCATTTTTATGATCCCTATGTAGCGCAGTTCGTGCATCCCCGAAAGGAATATAAAGTCAAGTTGAAGGATGCGGATAAAGATTTTGTTTTTGATGAGAGTAAAAGTGATCTCAATAAATTTGATAAGATTATTGATGAGCTAGAACCCGCAGCAATACGAATGCCAGTCTTGTTAAAAAAATACCTCAAACAAAACGCCAAAGTTATGGCATTTAATGTAGATCCACTTTTTAATAATGCTATAGATGGTTTGATGTATATCCGAATTGCAGATTTGCCAGAGAGTACCGTAAAACCTGTTTTGGAAGAATTTCAAGCGGCTCTAGAAGCTAAATCTGCTGCCGAAAAACCACTTGAAACTCCCTAGAAATAAGCATTTGTACGATTAAATGGCTATTTTTTCTTTTACAAAATTGTGACAATACGCCTTAATTTCTTCACGGGCTTTTAGAAAGGCAGCATGAATTTCGGCATCTGTTCCTTGTACTTTTGATGGGTCAAAAAAATTGTGATGCAGTTGTGTTGCCTTGCCAGGAAAAAAAGGACAACGCTCCTTGGCATGGTCACAGACAGTGAGAATATAATCAAACGGAATCTCTAGATATTCGTTTAAGTTGTTAGACGTGTGCCCAGTGATGTCAATACCATCTTCTTTCATTATAGCAACAGCACCGGGGTTCAGTCCGTGTGTTTCTACTCCTGCGCTATAAATAGTTGCATGTTCTTTGGCAAAAAGTTTGAGATAGCCTTCTGCCATTTGACTACGGCAAGAATTTCCGGTGCAAAGTACGAGTATGTTCATGGTGATATTTTTTGTATAGTATGTTGAATAAATTTAATATAATATGTGCATGTATCGTTTTATAGGTCTAGTGCTTTCCATAAATACTTTTTAGTATATCATTTATAGGTTCGCTAGTTCTCGTGAGTGTATTGGGGTACAGAAGCAGATTTTTTGGATGTAGGGCAATGCAAGCAAGATTTTCTAAAAACATATGAAGCTCTGGGGTACGAAGTTTAGTTTTTTTTCTGACAAGTATAGAATTGGTCCAAAAAAGCATGATCAATGTCTTTGTCTCGTGTCATGATGATAAAATTAATGCTGAGTTTGACAGCTTCTTTTGCACATAACTTTTTTTTGAAACAACTGCCAAAGAAATCCAGTAGACAACCTTTTTTGAGCATGCTTAAGTATGAGATGATACTTTTTGTTAAGTGTGCAATATTCGAGTCTTCTCATCAGAGAGAGTTTGTTTTTAAAAAATAGCGCCTCCTACTTAATAATTCCCTAGAGAATAGCTGTTTTTGGACGTTTTTTGACGATCAGCAGACTGTTAACAACAACCACTACCAGGGGCACAGGCGTTTGTTGATGTGCTTTCTGTAATTCCGCAAGCTTCTTTGGCTTTGCAGTCAGTTGCATCGACTTGCAGTTTTATAAGTAATTGTTCTTGTCGTATTTCGTAATCAGAGATCGTTAATTGTGTGGTGTGAAACGTGGCGTTTCCATATTCAATTTTTACGGGAGCTTCTAATACATATGGTTTTAGACTGCCAACTTTTTTTAGAATTCCAAGAGCTTTATAGGAACTCATATACTCTGATTTGCCGAGTTCTGTTGGGCTTTCCCATAGCTGAATTACCGTTTCTTTCCAAAAATCTGTTCCAGCTCCACAATCCACAGCATCGATAGTAACATGTTTTACTTCGGTGATATGATAATTGGTACCAACCAGCATGTTGGGGGCATACTCAAAAAGTAAAGATTTTTCTGTATGTTCGTTTAGTAATTGGATGAATTCTATAGTTTTCATGGATTGTATTTGTTTATGTAGTACAACAGTTTATGGTGTCCGTGCAAAAATTATTTAATAAATTTTGGAACATTGCAAGGCGTTTTTCGTCTATGCAATAACAAAGATTTTTTCCTTTGATAGTGCCTTTGAGCAGTCCAGCATTTTTGAGCACTTGTAGGTGTTGGGAGATTGTAGGTTGCGATAAGCCGACTTCGTTTACAATGTCGTTACAGATGCAATTTTGTTGTTGACTTACGTAATGCAAAATAGCTACGCGCGCAGGATGTGCCAATACTTTTGCTATGGCCGCAACTTCGTTATGAAGATCAGAATGAATATGTTCTTTAGTAGCTCCCAAGGTATATCTTTATATTGCAATATTACGATGATAGAAGTGTTCATGCAAGGAAATAGTTGCTTTTATTATAAAATTTTAGGGGATCAAATAAGGATAAAAAAAAGTATTATTTCACTAAGAAATAATACTTTTTTGATATTCTCTGCTTAGAAACTATAGTATTCTAATACAGATATGGTGTCAATCGTGTTTGGAACTTATAGAGAACTCAAAATTATAAAACTCTTAGAACCAAGGCTTTCTGCCAACTTGATAAGTTTGATAAAATTCTTCATCAGACTTGGTGAGGTACATAATGCCCTCTATCAAAGCAATAATACCTCCTATGCCACACAAAAAGGATAATAGGATTTGTAATATTCCTTCTTTGGTATAACCCAAAATGAATTTGTGAACCCCAAAAGATCCTATAAGAATGGCGAGTACACCGGCCAATACCTTCTTATTCTCTTGATTATTAAACGACTCTTTTACACTGTCAGAAAATTCTTGAGCGGTTTCTTTTGCTTCTTCTGCAAAATCCTTTGCAGCTTCTTTGGCTCCTTCAGCTCCTTTTTTAAGATCATCTCCTAATTCATTTAGGTTACTTTTTTCTTCACTCATTTGGTTGTAAGATTAATGGTTTTCGTTCTAGAAAAATACAAAAAATACAATAGAAAAGATAAAATAATGTTAATTCATTTTGATTTTATCATAAAAAACAGAGCTCAAGTTCCTAGCTTTTTAAGCCTGAAAACAGCAATTACAATTCGCTTCTGTTTATTGTTTTTTCTAAAAACTATCTAATTAAAAAAACAAATTGCCATTTTTGAATGTATATAAGGCCTGGTAATAAAAACAATACCATTTAAAAAAATAATTACAGGCTTCTAATTAGTTTCTTTTTCTACTATTTTTTTTAGTTTAAAAGGACTTTTAACAAGATTTGTATTTAGGGAATTAACCAAACAAATACTCGACAACATCTTCTACCTTGGCGACAAGTTGTACCTTGATTTGGTATTTTTTTGGGGTTATTTTGTTGTACTTGGATACAAAAATGGTGGAGAATCCGAGTTTCTCTGCTTCCAAAATACGTTGTTCTACACGATTTACAGGACGGATTTCTCCTGCTAATCCAACTTCAGCAGCAAAGCAAAATTCTTTGGGCACTGCAATATCTTCATTTGAAGAAAGTATTGCTGACACTACGGTTAGGTCAATTGCAGGATCATCTACCGAGATACCACCTGTAACATTCAAAAACACATCTTTTGCCCCGAGGCGAAACCCAGCACGTTTTTCCAAAACTGCCAATAGCATATTCATCCGTTTGGCATTATATCCTGTTGTACTACGTTGTGGTGTTCCATATACAGCGGTGCTTACCAAGGCTTGGATCTCAATCATAAGTGGTCTCATGCCTTCCATAGTAGAGGCGATAGCAGTACCGCTTAGTTCTTCGTCTTTTTTTGAAATTAATATTTCGCTCGGATTGCTCACTTCTCTAAGACCACTTCCCTGCATTTCATAAATTCCGAGTTCTGCGGTAGATCCAAAACGATTTTTGAGGGAACGCAAAATACGATAGACATGATTGCGGTCTCCCTCAAACTGCAATACAGTATCTACCATATGTTCTAGAATTTTGGGCCCTGCAATGTTTCCATCTTTGGTTATATGACCAATTAGTAAAACGGGTGTGGCTGTTTCTTTGGCAAATTTGATTAATTCTGTTGTGCATTCTCGAATTTGAGAAATGCTTCCTGGGCTACTTTCTATATAATCACTATGCAGCGTTTGGATAGAATCGATGATAACAATATCTGGGGCGATTGATTCTACTTGTCGAAAGATATTTTGAGTTTTAGTTTCTGTTAAGATATAACAGTTATCTGTTTTTGCAGAAATTCGTTCTGCTCTCATTTTTATCTGTTTTTGACTTTCTTCTCCAGAAACATATAGTGTTTTAAAGGGTAAACGCAAACTAATTTGGAGTAGTAGTGTGCTTTTTCCTATTCCTGGTTCTCCTCCTAGTAGTGTCAAGGATCCTGGGACTAGTCCACCCCCTAGTACACGGTCTAGTTCTCCGTCGTTGGTTTTGTAGCGTGCTTCTTCACTTGTGTCTATTTGAGAAACTTTGAGTGGTTTGGCAACACGTTTGGCAGGAGTGTGTTCTTCTGTTTTCCAAGCTACTTTTTCGGCTTTTTGGACCACCTCCTCTGCAATGGTATTCCATTCTTTGCATGCTGTACATTGTCCTTGCCATTTGGCGTATTGACTTCCGCAGTTTTGACAGAAAAAAGTGGTTTTCGTTTTTGTAGCCATGGTTTTTTTGTGCTGTTTTTGAATGCTGTGCAAAAATACAGTTTTCGAGAGAGTAAATAGGTAGGATGTATTCGTAAGAAAGGATAAGTGCCTCAAGTCATCAAATTCCCTTAGGAATTGCATCAATTAGTTTTTTTGTATAGTTTTTTTTGGGGTTTGCGTAAATAGTGTCAGCATCTCCTTGTTCTTCGATCCTTCCCTTGTTCATTACTAATAATTGATCGGCCATATACTTGACCACAGCCAAGTCATGAGAAATAAAGATATAGGTGAAACCAAAATTTTCCTTCAGTTCATTTAGTAAATTTAGGACTTGTGCTTGTACTGAAATATCTAGAGCACTCACTGATTCATCACAGATAATTAGTTTGGGTTGTAGCGCAATAGTTCGAGCAATACCTATACGTTGGCGTTGTCCTCCGCTAAACTCATGTGGGTATCGATCAAAATGAATCGTTTCTAATCCGACACGATGTAATAGTTCTAGTGCTTTTTGTTTGCAGGACTCTTTGGTTTCATAAAGGTGATGCGCTAGCATCGGCTCCATGATTGCTTGCCCAACTGTCATCCTGGGATTGAGCGAGGCAAAGGGGTCTTGGAAAATGAGTTGAATTTCTTTTCGTAAGTGTCTCAGAGCAGTTCCTTTGAGTTTTGTAATGTCGACTCCCTTATAGTGAATGGTGCCAGATGTAGCTCTGTCTAATAATAATATGGCATTTCCTAAAGTAGATTTGCCACAACCAGATTCTCCTACAAGTCCAAGCGTTTCTCCTTCATAAAGTTTGAAACTAACATCTGCAACAGCATCAACATGATGTTTGCCAAAAAAACCTATTGAAGAAAAATATGTTTTCCGAATATTTTGAACTTCTAATAAAGGAGGTTGATTATAGAGTTTCTTATGACGTTTCTGACGATCGGCATGTGTAACAATTGTTGTGTCTAAGTTTTTTTGCAGATAATCGTTAATTGTAGGCAGGCGTTCTAATCTTGTGTCTAAAGAAGGCCGTGAATTGATCAATGCTTTGGTATAATCAGCCTTGGGATTGTTGAATATTGCTGTAGTAGTATCATATTCCACAACTTGGCCTTTGTACATCACTAGGACATTGGTTGCTATTTCTGAAACTAACCCAAGATCATGAGAAATAAATAGGATGCTCATGTTCGTTTCTTGTTGTAGTTCTTTGAGCAAAAACAAAATTTCTTGTTGCACTGTCACATCTAGTGCTGTAGTAGGTTCATCGGCTATTAGTAATTTTGGTTTGCAGGCAATAGCCATAGCAATCATGATACGTTGTTTTTGACCTCCACTTAGTTCATGAGGATAGGAACGATAGGCGCGCTCTGGATCAGGTAACTTTACTTTTTCGAAAAGCGCTATAGTTTTTTGTTTGGCTTCTTTTTTGGATAGCGATGTATGTTGTTGTAAAATTTCAAGAACTTGTTTGCCACATTTAATAGAAGGGTTGAGAGAGCTCATGGGTTCTTGAAAAATCATTGCGATCTCATTCCCTCTAAGTTTTCTGTAGCTTTTTTTATCTAGATTCAGAAGTGAGATGCCATCAAATAGAATTTCTTTGGCGGTGATTTGTGCTGTTTTTTGAGGTAACAAGCCCATCAGAGCAAGAGATGTTACGGATTTTCCACTACCAGATTCTCCAACAACTCCAAGAATTTCGTTTTTTTTTAACGAAAAGGAAACCTCGTGTAACACTTGATTTTTGGTTTTTCCTGAAGCAAATGCAACGGTTAAATCTTTGACAAAAAGTAATGGTGCTGTATCCATACTCAAAACTACTCAAAAAAATACGATGATTTTATAGAAAGAGTATAAAATTAAGGTGATTTGTTCTTGTTGGAGAGGTTCAAAAAAGACACTTTAAAGCATTGTTTTACGATTATTGGTCAGGCTATTTAACGAATGATTTTGTTTTTTGTTTAACGTGTTTGAGTCAAGGCTTTTATGATTGTTAAACTCTACTTAATCAAAAGAAAGAAAAAACTTACATACGATTGTGTAAATAGTTGTAAAATTAGCTATGAAAAATGCCAAATTCTTCGTTATTGAGGACTATGTCGAAAAAGAAATAGAATGCAATAAGAAACCATAATAAATATTTAATTTAGAGTAACTGTTTGTAACTAAACTAACTCAAAACTTAATTATTATGAAAACTAACTGCCGGAGCACTCTGCTTCTAATGGGACTTTTTTCGTGTTCCCTACTCTCAACTGCGCAAGAAGAAACTGCTACCAAAAAAGCACAAGTATCTCAAAAAAAAATTGATTTTATTATTGACCTTTCCGGTAATAACAGTGCTGCAAAGCTTGTCAAATCATTAAAAGAACCCGAGGCTATTCTTGGGTTGCCAGAAGGAAATGATTTTGTTTTTCTCAAACAGAATACGGATATTTTGGGGCACACGCACAAAAGATATGCTCAGACTTTTAGAACTGTTCCTGTTGTCGGTGGAAGTGCTTCGATGAACTACTCCAAAGAATCACAATTATTGTCATTGTCCAACGAGGCTTATATTATTGAAGATGTCAATATTACTCCGACAATCGGACCAGAGCGAGCTCGGACGTTTGCGTACAATTATTTTGATACAACAAAGCTTATTGAGGATGATTCGGTTATGGCCAAAGCTATTGGGTATACCCAAAAAGTACCGGAGCTAAAAATTCTTCCAATGTATGATACTGTAAATCCAAATGAATTAGTTACAGATTTTAAGTTAGTCTATGAAGTAGAGGTGTTTACAAAAGAACCTGTACAACATAGTTTGGTTTATGTAGATGCTAATAATGGGGTTATTCTTTGGAATAGAGAATTGATTTTTCATACTGGAGAGCATGCGCACTCTGGAAAAAAAGAACCGGCAGAAAATCCTACTGCTCCTGTAATGTCACAAAGAATAGCGGCTATATTTGCAGAAGGAGTGGCTGCCACACGTTATAATGGCAATAGAACTATCGAGACTGCAAGTACGGCTAATGGATTTGTATTGCGTGATGGTACTCGAGGTAAAGGAATTAATACCTACAATAGCCAAAATACAAATAAGTACTCCAAAGTAGATTTTGTCGATAATGATAATAGCTGGACAGCAGCAGAACATGATAATAGAGAAAAAGATAATGGAGCTTTGGATGCCCATTGGGGAGCAGAGGTGACGTATGATTATTGGAATGAAATACATAAGCGCAATAGTTATGATGGTAGGGGGGCTGAGATCAATAGTTGGGTGCATTTTAATGAAAATTCTGGAAGTTCTACGGGATTTGATAATGCCTATTGGAATGGTAGTAATATGACCTATGGAGATGGAAATAGGTTTGATGTCCTTACTGCATTAGATGTCGTCGCACATGAAATTGGGCATGCTGTATGCTCTAGTACCGCAGACCTTGCGTATCGTAATGAGTCAGGTGCCCTGAACGAAGGGTTCTCGGACATCTGGGGTGCTGCTGTAGAATTTTATGTGTTGCAAACGGGGTCGAATAAAACTCCTGGAAAGAGAATTTGGGATATTGGTGAAGACCTTGGAATTACACTACGCTCTATGAGTAACCCAAAAAGCGCAAATGATCCAGATACCTATTTGGGCACTAATTGGAAACCAGCTACACCTGCACAAGGCTGTTCTTCTCCTACACGAACGAATGATCGGTGTGGTGTACATACCAACAGTGGAGTATTGAATCATTGGTTCTATATTTTGACAGCAGGTAAATCAGGATCTAACGATGTGGGGGATACCTATAGTGTTTCTGGAATAGGAATGGACAAAGCGGCGAAGATTGCATATAGAATGGAAAGTGTATACCTGACTGAGAATTCTACTTTTGCAGATGCGAGAATTGCAGGGATACAATCTGCCAAAGATTTATATGGAGCAGGGGGAACAGAAGAAATAGCAACAACCAATGCATGGTACGCCGTAAATGTCGGTAACAAGTATAGTGGCGGAGGTGGAGGCCCAACAGTTGATACAGAAGCACCCACTGCGCCAACAAATCTCGTTGCTTCGGATATCAAAGATACAAGCGCACAATTAACGTGGAATGCAGCTACAGATAATGTAGGGGTAACGGAATATCAAGTGTGGTTGGGAGATAGTAATCTTAGAGCAGTGACGGCGTTGTCGTTGGCTATAACAGGTATGGTCAAAGGAAGGACTTATACTTTCCGGATTAAGGCTGTTGATGCGGCTGGGAATGTTTCTAATTTTAGTAATAGTGTTGTGGTGACTGCAGGCGTATCAAATGATATTTGTGAAGGGGTGCCTCAGTATTCTAGATTCAAATCCTATCGAATTGGCGATCGGGTTGTCTTTGAAGGAGAATTATATGAAAATCGAGGAAGGAATTTGTGGGATAAACTAGGGCCTTGTGGAAAAAGTAGTGTCAATAGATTTGCAGGCTTGCAAGATAATGTGGCGGCATTACCTTTTGATTTAGTTACTTCTGTAGCGATCTATCCAAATCCAGTTACCAGTGGATTACTCCATATAGCAGTCGATGGAACTCAAGAAAGAGTTTCGTACACGGTGAACGGTCTGTTGGGGCAGGTTGTCAAACAGGGTGTGATGGAGAATAACTCGATTAGTATGGATTTAAGTGATTTGACATCCGGAATTTACATTGTACGGATATCTATCGGAGCAGAGCATTTTATTCAAAAAATAAACGTTTTTAACTAGCACAAAAATTGTTTTAGATAAAACAACTATAGCAAAGGGTAGAGGGAATCATTCCTCGTTGACTACTGCCCAAAAAAGCCTGCATTCATTTATTATGGAATGTAGGCTTTTTTTTTTAAAAGCATGTGGCAAAGTACTACCAGTTAAAATGTAATTGTAGGTCAAAATAGTAGAAAAAGAACCGAAGTATTAGCCTGTAATTATTTTTTAAATGGTAGAATAAGAATTGTAATGCATGATGTGTTATTAAGGAACAGGTCATTTTATTCAAAAAAAGAACAGATGAATAGGAGGTAGTGGCCATCTCATTTGATATGCTACCTAGTTATACCATTTATCCTTTGAATTAACTGGGATAAAATTCTCTTTTTTCGCCTCAGCTTTAGCATAAAAATAAACCATAACTACGGCTATGCTTGATGTTTATGCTGAAGCTGAAACAAAAAAATCTTAATTTTTATTTCCGGTAAATTCAAACAACAAATGGTATTACCCTTAATCTATTGTTGTCAAGTAAAAGCATTTGCAGATTTGTATAAAAAAAATAGAAACGAAGTGTTTTCTATGAGGATTTTTTGTCTTTTTTAATTACTTTTTCGTAAGTAGTAATCCATTCTTGTGGAGTGACTTTGGAGGCCAATTCTGCTAGTAATTCATAGGGTATTTGTGTTGTTTTTTTGAAGCGAATACAGCTTTTGCCCATATCTAATTTTGTAATGACATGTTTTGAGTATTCAAAAACAAACCAATCCATAAGTTTATGATCGGCATAAATGCCAGAATGATATAGTGCTATGTGATTCTTTTGAGAAGCAATATTGATAAAGGGTAGAGGTAATTTGGGATTAACGTGGTACCCAGAGGGGTAAATCCGATGAGGTACGACGTAACCAATCATTCCATAGCTTATTGTTTCTTGAAACCCTTCTGGGAGGTTCTTTGTAAGGCAATTACGGAGTTTCTGCATAGGAACTCTGCGATCATCTGGCAAAGAGGCAATATAAGCATCTGGTGTCTTGGAGTTAGGATTCATGTATTTTTATAGGCTCTTAAGAAAGAACAAAATTCTTTTTGATTTTGTTTACAATTGTTTGAGCAAGGCGTTCTTTGCTCTCAACTGTCCATCCTGCTACATGTGGAGATAGGATGATGTTGTCCATTGTTAATAATGTTTTAAAAGCTTCTGGCATTTCGCTTGGGTTGGTGAATAGTTTTTCAAATGAGGTGTTTTCGTATTCTAATACATCGAGACCTGCTCCAAGTATTTTAGTGCTTTTTAGCGCTTCTATTAGATCCTTGGTGATTACATTTTTGCCTCTGGCGGTATTGAGAAGCCAAAAAGGTTTAGCAAACTGCTGAATAAAATCCTGATTAATCATTCCTATTGTTTCTGGCGTCTGTGGAGTGTGTAGGCTAAGGACATCTGTTTTTTCAAAAAGTTCCTCCAAGGTAACTTGGGTTGCGTTACTATCTTCTATATCTTCTTTGATATCATAACAAAGAACCTCTACATCAAAACCTCTTAGTTTTCGAGCAAAAGAACGCCCCATATTTCCGTAACCGATAATACTTACTGTGAGTCCATCCAGTTCAAAACCCCTGTTCTGTTCTCTACGCCAATGTCCTTGTCGTACTTCGCGATCTGCTTTGTTTATTTTATTAAATAAAGAAAGAAGCATTCCCAAAGTATGTTCGCCTACTGCATTGCGGTTGCCCTCTGGTGCATTAAAAAGCAAAATGTTTTTGCTTTCTGCATAGGAGGTATCAATATTTTCTAGTCCCGCACCAACTCGACCAATAAACTTTAGTTTGACAGCTGCATCCAAGAATTCTTGGTCTATAGCAAATCGGCTACGAATAATAATACCATCATATTCGTGAATTTTGGCTTGGATTGTGGTTTTGTCGGCATTGTATTCTTCATGATTTTCAAATCCTAATTCTTGTAGTTGGGTAAGAAGTAATGGGTGATTGGTGTCTAGGTGTAGTATTTTCATGTGATATATTGTGGTGTTCAAAATTACCAGAAGTGAACGTGTTTTTCTGTTAAAGAGGGAAAATAGTTAGTTTTTATATAATTTTAATGCTTTTTAATATCTCAAAAAGAAGACTATAAAGATAACAAAGATAAAATAGTAGTATTTTAAAACCAATTTAAAGAAGGCTAAATTACTTCTTTCAAAAAATAAAGGATCGTGGGTATTTGTATAGGCAATATGGACTAAATTTTTATCTTTGCGCTCTTAAAAATAGGTTAATGGCGACAGTAAAAAACTTTATTGAAGAACTACAATGGCGAGACATGATACACGATGTGATGCCTGGAACAGAAGAGCATCTGCTAGAAACAATGCGGGCTGCATATATCGGTTTTGATCCAACAGCAGACTCATTACATATAGGGAATTTGGTACCTATCATGTTGTTAAGTTTTTATCAACGTTGCGGGCACAAGCCAATTGCTTTGGTGGGAGGAGCTACAGGGATGATTGGTGACCCTTCAGGAAAATCATCTGAGCGTAATTTGTTGGATGAAAAAACATTACGCCATAATCAAGAAGCCATCAAAAAGCAACTAGAGCGTTTTCTTAGCTTTGATAACGAGGCACCTAATAGTGCTGTTATGGTGAATAACTATGACTGGATGCAGAATTTTTCTTTTCTGGAGTTTATTCGAGATGTAGGAAAACATATGACAGTAAATTATATGATGGCAAAGGATTCTGTTAAAAATCGTTTGTCTGGAGAGTCCTCTGATGGCATGTCGTTTACAGAATTTACGTATCAGTTGGTGCAGGGGTATGATTTTTTACATTTGTACCGAGAGCATAATAGTACCTTACAGATGGGAGGTAGTGATCAGTGGGGGAATATTACCACTGGGACCGAGTTAATCCGACGTATAGGCAAAGGTAAAGGATATGCACTTACTTGTCCTTTGATTACAAAATCTGATGGTTCTAAATTTGGTAAGTCAGAAGGTGGTAATGTATGGTTAGATGCCAAGAGAACCTCTCCGTACAAGTTCTATCAGTATTGGTTGAATAGTAGTGATGAGGATGCAGCAAAGTATATCAAAATTTTTACATTCCTAGAACAGTCAGAGATCGAGGAGTTGATCACATCACATCAGGAAGCACCACATCAACGTGCGTTGCAAAAGAGATTAGCAGAAGAAATTACTAGAACTGTACACAGTCAAGAGGATTTGGATAATGCAATTTCGGCGTCGAATATTTTATTTGGAAAATCGACTTCAGATCATCTCAAAGATCTGGATGCAGCTACTTTCTTGGATGTTTTTGAGGGTGTTCCACAGGCAGAGGTGTCAAAAGAGGTGCTGAATGATGGATTGGACATTATCGCAGCTCTAGTAGAACAGACGGGTTTTCTGAAATCTAATGGAGAAGCAAGACGAGCGCTCAAAGAGAATTCTATTTCTGTAAATAAAGAAAAGGTTACAGATAGTTTTAAAATTACAGAGAATGATCTTATTAACAAACAGTTTGTATTGCTACAACGTGGTAAGAAAAACTATTTTGTAATTCGAATAGTATAGTGCTGATATTTTCTCATTGAAAAAGATTTGAGTACTGGATGGGAGTCTATTTGTGTGTATTTAATTCAATGCGGTGTTCTATATTCGAATTTTAAAAGTATGTATTTTTTTGGTGAGGAGAGTCTTATGCAAGTTTTAGTTTTTGAGCTAAACAAAATGCAGTATGGCCAAAATAAGAATCTGTTCCTAATAGCGTACTGTAATAGGAAAAAAATAATGCGTCGACCGGTTTAAATTTTCTAAAGAAAAACCTCTAAAGATGATAGATTCAAACGCTAAATTCAGTTAAAAAATAAAGCCTGTGAAAACTACTACATTTTAACAGGCTTTATAAACTAAATAACTAAATCAACATATAATAGCAACGAGATTATTTTGATTTCATTGTGTTGTTAGTATATTTTTCCAATTTTTGTCTGCTTTTTCTTTTAGTAGCAGAGTGTTTTCTCTTCTCCATTTCGACAAGGTATTTATAGCTAATGAGTTATAGAAAAGATATAACCTGCCATTTCTGATTTCAAAAGTTCTAGGGTTGATCCCTACTTTTTTTCCATTAACGCCAATTGCGTATGCACAATAACCGCCATATGCAGGGATGTATTTTTCTGGAGAAGCCTCAAAGGTTTTTAGGTTTTTTTCGGAACTGAATTTGTATTTGATACCGTTGTACGATGTTTCAAATTGATTATCTCCCTTGGTCGCAGTATTATCAAAATACGACACAACATCATAGCCTTTTGCTATATATCCTTTAGAGGTGTTGTAGTTTTCTTTTTGGGCATAGCCGTAACTAGTTGACATGATTCCTAGAATTAGGAAAACAATAAAATTTTTCATAATTCGATTGTTTTTTGGATTTATAATTTTTTTTAAGCCAAATAAAATTTGATAGTGACCCGAGGTGTCAAATGGGGGTGTAGCATAGCAACGCTAGTACAGTGGTGTTTTTACTGAAATATTTGTACGATCAAAATACAATCCTTGGGATACTTCTAATTTTAATTGGTTCTATATCGTTATATTATATAAAAATGTTTTTGGTTATTAATTAAAAAATATATTCGTCATCTTAGCAGAAATAGCAAATGCTATTCTGTATTAATGTGTTTTTATAGTATGTGCTATGGTTTTGATTAGAAGAATCCATTCCAATTACCAAAGACTTTAATAGTAAAGAAGATGGCATAGATTATGGTAACCACAAACTTCATAAAAGTAGAGGCTAGGAATCCTAGAAACGATCCAAAAGCTGCTTTTAGGGCTGTTTTGGAATCTGCTTTGTTTAATAATTCTCCTACAAAAGCACCGACAAATGGCCCTATAAGAATACCAAATGGGATCGGAGCAATAATGCCGACAATTAGGCCTATAGTGGTTCCCATCACGCCATAAGAGCTTCCTCCGAATTTTTTTGTTCCTATGGCAGGAATAGCGTAATCCAATACGAACAATACAATAGCTATACCTAAGGTAATTATTAGAAATACTCTGTTCATTGCTACAGCATCCGTAAGATGCAGAAGGAGTAATCCAATCCAGCTGATAGGTGGTCCGGGTAATATCGGAAGGAAACTACCTATAATACCCAGTATTATAAAAAAAAATCCTATAATCAAAAATGCAATATCCATTGGCTCTGTATACTTACGTTACTTTGCCATTCAATGAAGCATCGCTGTTTTTAATGAAACTTTGCTAGCTCGAAGTATGGCATTATTTAGGGTTCAATTTTTGTGATCGTCATATAATCAAAAATTAGTAATAGCACTTTTATAGTCGACGAGATATCGTTATCCTAACAATACGGCGTGGTTTATTTTTTGTTTCGAAGGGTTGTAATGAGGCGCAAAGACTAGTAATTTTCTTTAAATTCAAAAACATAGATCACTTTTGATTCTTCTGTCAAAAAAATGAAATCGCAGTTGGGGCGATACATGAATTCTATAGTTTGGACAAGTCAATTCTAAAAATACAAATACTATTACTCTACTAAGATAATCAAAAGAGATGCTACTTTTTTAGTAATTTTGTAACAAATTACGTAGTTTGTTATATGATCAATACATAATGCGACTCTACCATTTATATTTTTTAGTGTTTTTGGTGCTTATTTTTGGCTCCTGCAATTTTTTTGAAGTAAAAAAAGTGAACTCTGATGAGGTTTTGGCTCGAGAACGTTCAAAATTATTAGCAGGAGGCGTAGGAGAGTACCCGCTTTTTGAAGCATGTAAGGATAAAGAACATAAGGCATTGCAAAAAAAATGTTTCCAACAGGAGTTATGCAATCATATTGCGGCTTATCTAAAAGAACAGGCTTTTATTATCGAGACCAGTGTACAAGATACCTTGTGGATTCCGCTATTAATAGACAGTATTGGAATTGTAACTATAGAAGATTTTGAGGTGCCAGATTTTATAGCAGATCAAGAACCACCAATAACTATTTTGTTAGAAGAAAGTGTACAAATGCTACCAGCATTACAACCTGCTCACATCCGTGGTATTCCTGTGGCTACTCGTTATAGGTTACCCTTGGTTTTTATAACAGAATAATAGAGATTATAGTAAGCAAGCTGTGTAGAATTGTGTAGTTTTGATTTTTGGAAAGATAATTATGTCAATTTAATGTTGAACTGTTTTGGTTCCTTCTTTTATAAGTTTCTGATGAAGAAATCATGATGAAGACTCTTTTTTTTGGAGTGAAACATATAAGAAGATTTGAGATCAAAACAGCGGTAGAATAGGAGTAATTTGCAGAACGATAGAATTATATTAGGAATTGATCCAGGGACTACTATCATGGGTTTCGGGCTGATACGTGTAGTGAATAAAAAAATGGAATTTTTGCAGCTCAATGAACTGCAATTAAGTAAGTATGATGACCATTATCTTAGGCTAAAACTTATTTTTGAACGCACGATAGAGCTTATAGATACCTATAATCCTGACGAAATTGCGATTGAAGCTCCTTTTTTTGGTAAAAACGTACAATCCATGCTCAAATTGGGTCGTGCTCAAGGTGTCGCAATGGCTGCCGGTTTGAGTAGAGAAGTACCTATTACGGAATATGCTCCCAAAAAAATAAAAATGGCAATTACAGGAAATGGAAATGCAACCAAGGAACAGGTCGCAAAAATGCTGCAGAGTTTGTTGAAACTAAAAACATTGCCCAAGAATTTGGATTCTACCGATGGATTAGCAGCGGCCGTATGTCATTTTTATAATGGAGGTAGGGTAGCAGTTGGGAAAAGTTATTCCGGATGGGCTAGTTTTGTGAAACAGAATGAGAAAAGAATTAAATAGTAACTGTTCGAAAAAAAAGTATGTTCTTGGGGTCTTTTTTTAAGTTAAAAACTACAATATAGAATATTCATAACATTAATATCATCAAAACGTGTCAGGAATTTACATTCATATCCCTTTTTGCAAACAAGCGTGTCATTATTGTGATTTTCATTTTTCGACATCTTTGGCAAAAAAAGATCAGATGGTTTTTGCATTGTGCAATGAACTCAAGCTTCGCAAAGAAGAAGTTGCAGATTCTGAGGTTATAAAAACAATCTATCTCGGCGGAGGTACACCAACAGTGTTGACTGTAGAGGCGCTAGATTTTATTATAGAAACCGTTTATGAGACTTATTTGGTCTCCGATGATGTAGAGATTACTATAGAAGCGAATCCTGATGATCTAACTCCAGAGGTTGTCAAGAAACTAGCTGCTTCTAGAGTGAATCGATTAAGTATAGGGATACAATCTTTTTTTGATGAAGATTTGACACTCATGAATAGAGCACATAATGCCAAAGAAGCTCAAGAATGTGTTACCTTGGCACTCGCCGAGTTTGAGAATGTTTCTATAGACTTGATTTATGGAATACCCGGAATGAGTACTGCAAGATGGAGAGAGAATCTGCAAAAAGCACTAAATACGGGAGTGCCACATATCTCAAGTTATGCATTGACTGTGGAGCCCAAAACGGCTTTAGAAAAGTTTATAGAAAATGGAGTAGTTCCAGCGGTTGAAGATGCTTTGGCACAGGAGCATTTTAAAATTTTGGTAGAAATGATGGAACAGGCAGGTTTTGAGAATTATGAGTTCTCAAATTTTGGAAAACCAGGGTTTTTTAGCAGAAATAATACAGCCTATTGGCAAGGCAAATCTTATATAGGAATTGGTCCCTCAGCGCATTCTTATAACGGGACAAAACGTTCCTGGAATATTAATAATAATAGTAAATACTTAGCAGCATTACAAAAAGATTTGTTGCCCAATGAGACGGAGCAGCTGTCAACTACAGATCGATATAATGAGTATGTAATGACAGGATTGAGAACCATTTGGGGTGTTTCGTTATCCAAGATTGAGCTTAGTTTTGGAGTCAAATACAGAACATATTTATTGGAGCAAGCGCAAAAGCATCTAGAGGAACATCTACTGTTCTTGGATGGAGATACTCTATTGGTCACAAAAAAAGGAAAATTCCTTAGTGATGGAATTGCAAGTGATTTATTCTTGATAAATTTGAGTTGAGCAATCCGTATTTTCTCCAGTCAGATTTAGATCCTTAAAAATAAAAGTACCTTATCTATGCAGGCAACAATCAATCACAAAAACAAGAAGTACCGTATAGATCTGTCCAAACCCTTGGATATTTCTATTTTGATGCGGTTTGGAGACAAGAATCTGACCGCTTGGTATATGGATGCGCCACAGATTAATCCAGTACAAGATGGTGACTGGGTTGGACGTGTATCTCAGGGAGCTTCTGTGAATTTTAATACGATTAATTTTAATCCGCATGCACATGGTACGCATACAGAGTGCGTAGGGCATATTACTGCAGAGTTCTATAGTGTTAATGATGCAGTTTCTTCATTTTTTTGTAATGCCCTTGTAGTCACTATTGCTCCCGTACTCCAGGGGGCAGATATGGTTATCGACAAAAAACAATTAAGTTCTTTTGGGACAGAACTTAGTATGGTGGATGCCTTGGTAATTCGCACTTTTCCAAACGAAGAAACAAAGAAGTATAAACACTATTCTTACACAAATTGGCCTTATCTAACAGCGGCAGCAGCCAAGTATATTCAAGAAATGGGTATACAGCATTTGTTGATCGATTTGCCATCTGTAGACAAAGAAAAAGATGAAGGGAAGTTATTGGCGCATAAGGCATTTTGGAAATACCCAGAGGCAACCAGATACAATGCTACAATTACGGAGTTTATATATGTTCCGAATACAATAAAAGATGGATGCTATATATTGAATTTGCAGCTAGCTCCTTTTGAGAATGATGCGGCACCAAGCAGACCTGTGTTGTACGAAATTTTTGAAGAATTAAGTGCATTATAAAGCTGAACAAAGCTCAGGGAATCTTTGTATTTTGGAGGAGGTCTTTTTTTCTAATATCAGAATGGTATGGATATTGAAGAGGTTGGAGTATATCAAAACAATTTTGTTTTGGAATGTATCTTTGGTTGTGCTTTATCTTATGGACTTTTAATACTACCATTTGTAACTTCACCAAGATATAAATATCTAATGCGTATTTCGATTTGTCTTTATTTTGTTCAGATCTCTTGTTTTGTACGTTCTATAGCTGTGGCTATGAAATACAAACACCATGTTTTTAATAAAAAAAATAGTAGAAAAAGAAGCTAATTATTCGTCTGCAATTATTTTTTAAATGGTATCATTAGGTATAGATGGAGAAGCTTATTAAGAAAATAGGCTGATTCCATACAAAGTACTAACTTTATTGAATGAAGAGGCTTGAACGTTTTTGATTCGCGAAAAAAAACACTTATTTTTCGTTAGAATCAAGAAACCTTAGGATCGCTTCAATATAGAAATTGAATTATCAAACTCGTATATCTAAAAGATGGAATTATTATTCATAGGTTTGCTTGGAGGTGCAATACTCACGTACTTGATTTTTTCAAGAGTTAATGCCTTTAAGAAAAGAGAACGAATACAATCGCAGGCTGTAATTCTGAAAGATAAAATTAAGAGCGTATGCAAATTAATTTCTGTAGAAGGAGACTTTGCAGAAATTTATCATTATGAAAATGTCAAAGAAAAGTTTTTTAGTTTACTTACAGGAACTAAGAAAGCATTGATTTTGATTGACGCCAAAGCACATGTAGGGTTTGATTTGTCAAAAATCCAGATAGAAAGTGATGTTCAAAAGAAGCGTGTTATTTTGACACATTTTCCGCAACCAGAACTACTGACAATAGAAACTGATTTTAAATATTACGACAAAAAAGAAGGTTGGCTCAATCCATTTACCTCAGCAGATCTTACAGAAATTAATAGAGAAGCCAAACAATTTATCGTAGACAAAATTCCGCAAAGCGGTCTGATTAATTCTGCAAGAAAAGAAGCGCTTAATACCTTGGAAATTATGGAGAAGTTAGCACAAAGTATTGGATGGGAACTGGATTATGAGGTGCTTAAAATCGATCAACCGG
Organism: uncultured Aquimarina sp.; assembly: GCA_947492105.1. GTDB lineage: Bacteria > Bacteroidota > Bacteroidia > Flavobacteriales > Flavobacteriaceae > Aquimarina. The sequence continues at coordinate 159,389 of CANLMN010000007.1, forward strand.
AGTTAGAAAAGCAATTACAGATTCAAGAGCAAAAAGTAGTAAAGTAATAATTTTCTACAGACAGTAAAGGAGTTAATTTGTTTTTAATTTCTTTACAGAAAAATCCTATTGAGGAAAATAAAACATTGAAAAAAAATGTGTGGTGAGTATCAAATATTCACTTAGTTCTGATGTTTATTTAGAAAAAGAAGACCAAGTTAGGTTGTCAGAATCGTGACTGATGGCACATTTTTGGATGCCAGTAATCAGGGACACTCATAATAGTGTATAACTAATGTGAGTATAGGATAACAAAGGATGGTGGTCAATGGATGAATAGGTTGAGTTAAAAGTTTAATAAGTATATCATGAATATTGAGGATTTTAGGACATATTGTTTGACAAAAAAAGGAGTGACAGAGGAATTTCCTTTTGATGAGACTACATTGGTTTTTAAGGTTATGGGAAAGATGTTTGCACTAACGGGACTTGATAAAATACCATTTCGGGTAAATCTAAAGTGTGATCCAGAACGCTCACTGGACTTGAGAGAAAGTTATGCCGAGATTACGCCAGGATATCATATGAATAAAAAACATTGGAATACTGTAACATTTGACGAAGGATTGTCGTCTAATTTATTACAAGAACTTACGGATCACTCCTATGACTTGGTAGTAAAAGGATTGACCAAAAAGTTAAAAGAGGAGCTTCAAAAATGCTAAGTAATTAATAGATTTACTTTACTAATTAGAATAGACACTTAATGTCGGAGAAAAATAAGGAAACACCACTTGAGTTTTATACTCAAGAGTTAGAAAAATATAGGCAGCAATTAGGACAACTCAAAAAAAAGTTAGCAGTCTCTGCAACACTAAGATTAGTAATCTTTTTGATGATAGTGGCAGGTTGTTATTATGGCTATCCAAATGTACAGATTGTTACTAGCGTATGTGTTGTTGGTGTGATAGTGTTTATTTTTTTGGTGACACGACACAGTAATCTTGGGTATCAAAAAAAGAAATTACAAGCACTGATTGATTGCAATCAGTTAGAATTAAATGTCATAGAAAATGATTGGAGCGGGTTGGATACTGGTGCTGCTTTTATCGATCCAATACATCCGTATAGTCATGATATTGATTTGTTTGGAGAGCGGTCCTTTTTTCAATACCTCAATAGAACGGTAACGGCTGCCGGAAAAAATGCTCTAGCAAGTCTTTTGACATCTAATAGTATTACTTTAATTAAAGAAAAACAAGATGCGGTTCGAGAATTAGGAGGTTTGGCAAAATGGCGACAGAGTTTTGGTGCCACAGCATCGTTGGTCCATGTTACGACCACCGTTCCAGTAATCTTGCAATGGATGCAGAACTACAAGGCTTTTATTCCAAAAATCATGCAGATATTGCCTAAGATTATTTCTGCAATATCGATTGTTGCACTAGGTTTGTTGATATTCGGAGTGATCAGTTTTAATGTTTTTTTGCTTTGGTTTGCTGTAGGGCTATTGATCACAGGAGTGTATCTCAAGAAAATTAACAAACTCTATACTCATGCGGGTCAGGTCAAAGATACTTTTGATCAATATCATAAGCTTGTAGCATTGATAGAAGAAAAACAGTTTACGACATCTTTGTTGCTAGAAAAACAAGCTTTATTTAATGGGACTCCTCAGGCATCCAAAGTACTCAAAGAATTTGCCTCCATCCTCAATGACTTTGATCAACGTAATAATATGCTTTTTGGAGTTGTAGCTAATGGGCTTTTTCTTTGGGATTTGCATCAGAGTTACCGCATTGAAAAATGGATAACAAAACATCACAAAAGTGTAGCTGCGTGGTTCGAGGTAATTGCATTTTTTGATGCCTATAGTTCTTTGGGGAATTATTTTTTTAATCACCCGACCTATGTGTTTCCAAAATTAGTGAAAGAAGGTCCTACACTAGATGCAAAACAGTTGGGTCATCCATTGCTAAATCCAAAAAAGCGCGTGGATAATGATATTTTAATAGACCCAGCACAGTTTTTGATAATTACAGGAGCAAACATGGCAGGTAAGAGTACATTTCTACGTACAATAGCTTTGCAGTTGGTGATGTCTAATATCGGCTTGCCGATTTGTGCTGTATCCTGTAGTTATAAACCAATCAAGTTGTTTACTAGTATGCGTACCTCCGATTCATTGACTGATGATGCATCGTACTTCTTCTCTGAATTGACACAGCTCAAACGTATTGTAGATGCTTTGGAACAAGATAATTATTTTATTATTTTGGATGAAATTCTAAAAGGAACGAATAGTACTGATAAAGCGGAGGGTTCTAGAAAATTTGTAGAACGTTTGATTGGAACAAGAGCTACTGGAATTATTGCGACACATGATCTGAGTTTGTGTCAAATAGAAACAACATTTCCAGAGGTGCAAAATCGCTTTTTTGATGCCCAAATTATCAATGATGAACTGTATTTTGATTACACATTCAAAAAAGGGATTTGTCAAAATATGAATGCTTCTTTTTTATTAAAGAAAATGGGGATTGTATCTGGTTAAAGATTATTTTGGAATAGGGTACTCTGATTTTCTTTTTTTTTTTTTGATATAATGTGTTTTTTGTCTAATAAAAATGTTTTTTATCGAAATCCAAAAAGCAAGTTGCGGTTAAAACTTTATTTTATAACAGCTTAGTCGTATCATTACCGTTGATGAAGATAAAGAACCCCATAGCTTTAATGAGTCTTCAGAATAGTAGCTATGCTATTTTAAAGACTTTTTCGGTAAGACCTGAGATTTTTGAGGCGCTTAGCGAGGGTTATGTGCTTATTGATATTGCAGGAAATATTTTGTATATGAATACTAAAGCAAAAAATATTTTGGAATGCGATTGTGATTTGAAAAAAGTTAATATAAGACAATTAGTTTATAAAAAAGATTTTGCGGTTGCAATGAAATCTTTCATGACCCTGATCAAAACCGGTTTTTTTAGTAATTATGCTACCCGATTACGTGTTGATAGTGATAGTACAAAAAACGTTAAAATTGATGCTAGTGTAATTTATGATGCTACAGGAATAAAACCCATAGCCATACAAGGGACCATTGTGGAGTGCCTGCCTTCTGCTTCGGGATGAGATACTTATCTAATTCAGGTGTGTAAATTCGTATTAATGACACTGTTTTTCTGTTGTATAACCTTGGCTATGTAGTATATGAACAAGTCATTTAGATCGAAAAAGAATAAGTCGATATGCACGACATTATATGGCTAATTTGGTATTTAGTGGTACGGGTTACTTTATTTGTGTTGCTTTTTTTAGGTGTGAATGTATCAAAGTGGCAAAATCCACGTTTGCAGGTTCATTCAGCTATGGCTTTCGCTATTTTATAAGATTTGAAAATATACTATGCCATTTGAAATGTGCTTGTAGACCAAAATAATTCGAACCATAAAATTCAAGTATTGTCATGGCTGTGGTTTAATTTTCTAGTGAAAAAATAGTAGAAAAGAAAATAATTATGAATTCATAATTATTTTCTAATTGCCATTTGTTGTTTGAATGTACCAGAAAGAAAAATTAAAATTTTTTGTTTTCAGCTTCAGGACAGAAATCAAGCATAACCCCTTAGTTGCGGTTTGTTTTTGTGCTAAAGCTGAGGCGAAAAGAGAAAACGTTATCCCAGTAAATTCAAAGGATAAAGGGTGTCAATGGTTTTTTACAAACTATATTCTGGACAACTACATAATTTGCCTCTAGCACTAGGAAAACGATAGCTCAATATAATTTCATGAGAGCCTGACTGTCTTCCAAGTAATTTGGATACTGGAAAATCATAAGAATACCCAAAACTGAAGTGATCCCAAAGACTTATACCTCCCAAGATATAAATTCCTTCTTGATGCCTATAAGATGCGCCAGCCCATATTCTTTGTTGGTATACAAATTTGGAGTTTAGATCCCACTGAATAGGAGTGTTGGTTGCTGCTTTTAGTAATACAGAAGGTACAAATTGTGTCTTTTCATTCATGGCAATTCTGCCACCCAAAACAAAGTTGTAATTTCTGTTAAGTTTACCTGTTCTAATATCTGAATCAGTGATGTCATTTTCAAACAATTGGTGTGCTGCAATACCAGCAAAAAAAGCATTGGAATAAACATACATTCCTAAACTGGCATCAAAATTTGATGAAGTAATAGGTTGGTTTAAAGGGTCTACTGCGCTTTCTACAAATACAACATCAGTGTTGTCAAAGTTGAATTGCGTTTGGCCAACAAACGTTCCGAGAGAGACGAACCACTCTTTAGAAACTTTGAGGTGATAGGCATAACTCGCATAAAAAGCAGAATGTTTTATTGGGCCTGCAGTATCAGAATATAGATATCCTCCGACTCCAGAATGGGAGTTGTCCAAATCTTCTCTCTTACCGCCAGTAAGTATTGGTAATGGTACATTGAATGTAAGAGCTCCAGTTTTTGGGGCTCCCTCAAACCCTGTCCATTGATTACGATAGCTCAATGTGATATCAAAATAGCGTTCGGCTCCCGCAATGGCCGGATTAAGGACCATGGGGTTTACCAAATATTGTGAAAATTGAGGTGTTTGTTGCGCATGTACAAAGGATATTTCAGTAGAAACTGTGGCTAAAGTCAAGACTAAAAACACCAAAATGTGGTTTCTAACCTTTGTCAGAGATGTTGGTTGTATTTTTTTCATGCTTAGTAAATAAAAAGGGTTAGTTGTGTCTTGTGTCTTATTTGTTGGTATGCTTGTGTTAACTTAGTTTTAGGAAAATTATTGCCAATAAAAATGAAATTATTTAGATAAAATAAAATGTTAATTGTTTATACTAAATCTAGAATGAAAGCGTTATGATCCAAATCACACTGCACAATGAGAATTTCACTACTATTGGGGATTATTTTTTTAAGCTTTATGAGCTTGAACGCCCAGACGAACAACATGAATTTTGAAGAAGGTACATTTAACGGATGGGATCAAGCTGTCGGTACACGAATAGATGCCGTGAGCGAGGATTATACCCGTTCGGATCCCGCAGATTTTCCTCCTCAAATTCGATTAATGAATCCAGCGGTCCCTCCATTTGACGAATATGGTGTTGTTTGTGGGATCAATAACATCCCCACAATATTTCCTGGAGGAGCCTTTTCTGCAAGGATAGGGGATAACCCCGGAGGTAGGAGAGCTGCAAAGATCAGTAGGACATTTACTGTACAGGCAAATGCGGCCTTTTTGCAGTATAGTTATGCGATTATTTTAGAAGATCCAGGTCATGATGAGAATGATCAGCCCAAGTTTGTGGTGAATATAAAAGACAGTTCTGGAGCTCTAGTTACTTGTGGTAAATTTGAAGCTTTTGCAGGGCCAAATGCATTGCAACAAGGGTTCAGAGCATGTACGTTGCCTAGACGTTATCGATGTGATTTTCCATTGACAGATTGTCCAAACGAAGCTCAGTTCCCAACAGAAGTGCAGATTTTGCCTTGGACTAGTGGGGGAGCAGATTTGACACCGTATATAGGACAACAAATTACTATTGAATTTATATCATTAGATTGTTTGCTAGGAGCACATGGAGCCACGGCATATCTAGAAGCGAATATCGAGCCATTAGAAATTTTGGTCAACGGACTGTGTACATCGGGTGATGATATCACCTTGACTGCTCCTCTTGGTTTTGTGTCCTATCTTTGGTCAACAGGAGAAACGACTAGAACTATATCAGTTACGAATGCCCAGTTTGGTGATACATATACTGTAGATTTGAAATCTAATACAGGTTGTGATACACAGGTGACTATTGTGTTGGGACCACAGAATCCGGCAACCATAGATCCAATAGAGGATAAGACGATTTGTCTAGGAGCGAGAGTAGTCGTGATTCCAACAGGAACTGATGCAGGGTCTTTTGAGTTTACATGGCCTGTAAACAATAGTATCAAAGGACTTTCGGCTTCGTTGAGCCCAACAGAAACAACAACTTATACAGTATACGCATTGGATAAAAATGGCTGTAGAGGCGCATCCACAACATTTACCATAAACGTACTAACAGGTGGCGGTGCTCCTTATCCAGAGGCAGACTTTACCTATACTGTACAAACTGGACCACCACCAAATCTTTGTAATACCTTGGTATTTGACAACCTATCTAGTTATTGTAAGGATGACCTCACTTATTTATGGGATTTTGGAGATGGAACAACGAGTACAGAGGAAAATCCAACACATACTTTTCCAACAGATAATAATCAACAGACCTATACTATTACACTTACTGTAACGTCGGCTAGTGATGGATTAATAGATACTGCAACAGATACATTTGATAGTAATGGTGTAGCACCTTCTTTTGATTCTGCAGCGAATTGTGGAGAGGTTACCTTGACAAATACCTCTACGATTTGTGAAACACTTTTTGATAATTATACTGGTTTTACATATACTTGGGATTTTGGTGATGGTTCTGCACCACAAGTTACAGATGAGACGCAGGCTACCGTAACACATACCTATACAGTTTCTGGTCCATATACTATAGAATTAACAATGACAGATACTAGTAATGGTAATGTTTATAATGCATCAAGTTCTATAGAAGTGATTACTGGAATCGGTGCAGACTTTTCTTTTGACAGTGAATGTCTTTCGGTACAGTTTAATAACGAGTCTGACTCTTGTATTCCAATAACAAATTATTTGTGGGATTTTGGTGATGGAACAACGAGTACAGAAGAGAATCCATCGCATGATTATGCAAATGTAGGGCCATTTACGGTTACATTAACTGTTGGCGATGATACGGATACATCAGTACATACTGATACGGTACAACTAAATCCAGCACCAACAACGGCAGATTTTACCTTTGTTCGTAATTGTGATCAGGTAGTTTTTACCAATGCTTCGGTAAGTTGTGATGGAACACTGACGTACGCATGGGATTTTGGAGACGGTAATACGAGTACGGAGGAGAATCCAACACATATTTTTGCTTATGGGCAAACCTATAGCGTTACACTTACCATAAGTGATGGAGTACAAACTATTCCTATCACAAAACCTGTCTCTGTGGAGAAAGAAGCGGTGTATATACAGCCAACTGACATGGAGATGTGTGGTGATATAGGTAGCTTAACAGCAAGTTTTGATCTCACAGAACGTATCGGAGAGATTCTTGTAAATGTTGATCCTACTGCTGTTACTCCACCTGCTGTAGCGTTTTATCTGACACCAGAGGATGCTGATGCTGGAACAAATCGAATTAATAATACTTTTGAGAATACAGAGAATCCACAGACCATTTATGCCAGTGTTACAGAAACTGGCGGATGTTTAGTAGAATTGTATTCTTTTGATTTGATTGTCAACGAAACACCTCAAATCAATGATATTGAAGATATATTGATTTGTTCTTCCTTAGAAAATTCTAAGACATATGATTTGCAACAGCTTGATGAGTCGATGTTTGATGGGATAACACAATCTGTAGCTTCTTTGACGTACCATGAGTCCGAGGAGGATGCGATGGATAATATTCTACCTGTTACCTCTATCAATTTGATTGCTGGTAATGAGGCGACGGTATATGCTCGAGCAGAAAATCCGAATGCGCCACTTTGTTACAGTATAAGTACTTTTAATGTACGCTTGGATAATGCAATCACAGATCCAGAAAACTGTTCGATAACAGTGTCAAACGCATTAACTCCTAATGGAGACGGGATCAATGATACCTTTGTGATTAAGAATATTGAAATTTTTCCAGAGAATAGGATTACCATTTTTAATCGATGGGGTAGCAAAGTTTTTGAAACACGTGGCTATGTTAATACTTGGGATGGAACGCATAATGGAAAAGAACTTCCGGTGGCTACGTACTATTATGTACTCGAGCTTAATGATCCTACCAAAGAGATAAAATCTGGATACGTAAGTATTATACGTTAAGAAGTTTATTCAAAGTTAAGAAGAGTTGGTGTTTGGATATAGACAGCAATTCTTCTCACAAAAAAAAACATCGAACCGAATTAATTATTCAGTTCGATGTTTTTTGCGTTAGGGATAGTAGTGGCATCCTTTTTTGCATTTGATCAGGTGTTGATCCATTGTGTATATATAAGTGCAAAAAAGATAGAACGGATAGCCCGGCTCTTAGATGATCTTTGCAAAAAGTTCATCTAAGAGCAACGTCCAGCTTTAATTATCCTGTTTTAGTGCTGTAAAGTTTGTATAAAATAGTGGTATCGTTTCAATACCTTTGAGATAATTCCAGATGCCAAAATGCTCGTTAGGGGAGTGGATAGCATCACTATCAAGACCAAATCCCATAAGAATCGTTTTGCTTTTGAGTTCTTTTTCAAAAAGGGCTACAATCGGAATACTACCCCCACTGCGTTGTGGTATCGGTTTTTTGCCAAATGAGGTCTCATAGGCTTTGCTTGCGGCTTGATATCCGATACTATCAATAGGTGTTACGTAGCCCTGACCACCATGATGCGGTGTTACCTGAACACGAACTCCTTTGGGAGCAATGCTTTCGAAATGTTTGGTAAAAAGAGTGGTTATCTCCTCCCAATCCTGATTAGGAACTAGTCGCATTGATATTTTGGCATAGGCCTTGCTAGGGATCACCGTTTTGGCTCCTTCTCCTATATATCCGCCCCAGATGCCATTGACATCCAATGTGGGGCGGATGGCATTGCGCTCATTGGTTGTGTATCCTTTTTCTCCATAGACGGCATCAATGCCTATCGATTTTTGGTAATCTTCTAATGAAAAAGGAGCTCTTGCCATTTCTGCACGTTCTGCAGGGTTCAGATTTTCTACCTTGTCATAGAAACCGGGGATAGTGATTTTGTTGTCATCGTCATGTAGTTTGGCGATCATCTTGGTCAATATGTTGATAGGATTGGCTACAGCACCTCCATATAGTCCGCTGTGCAGGTCTCGATTGGGTCCTGTGACCGCAACCTCTACATAGCTCAGTCCTCGTATACCAGTGGTGATAGAAGGGATGTCATTGGCGATCATTCCTGTGTCACTGATTAGAATAACATCATTTGCGAGTTTTTCTTGATTTTGACACACGAACCAGCTCAGGCTTTTGCTTCCTACTTCTTCTTCGCCCTCGATCATGAATTTGACATTGCAAGGGAGCTGCCCTGTTTTTGTCATGAATTCTAATGCTTTGATGTGCATGTACATTTGTCCTTTGTCATCACAGGCACCACGGGCAAAAATCGCACCTTCTGGATGTAATGTTGTTTTTTTGATTATAGGCTCAAAGGGTGGGTTGTCCCACAGTTCTATAGGGTCTGGTGGTTGTACATCGTAATGCCCATAAACAAGGACGGTAGGAAGTTGCGGATCTATGATCTTTTCGCCATATACGATTGGGTATCCTGGTGTTTCACAAATTTCGACAGTGTCACAACCTGCATCGACGAGGCTTTGCTGTATGACAGTAGCTGTTTTGATTACATCTTTTTTGTAAGCAGGATCTGCGCTAATGGACGGTATTTTAAGTAGTTCTAGGAGCTCATCTACAAATCGTTGTTTGTGAGAAGCAATATAGGATGTTGTGTTTTGCATGAGCGAGTTTTTTTTCGGTTGTATAAAAATACTAAAAGTTTGAATTTTTATCTCGAATTGTTATTTGTAATTTGAAAGTATTGTTTATATTTGCACCCGCTTACAGTATGTAAGTTGCTTTATACGGAGTCCTAAGTAGTATAAAGGTTATTATGCGGGCGTGGTGGAATTGGTAGACACGCTAGACTTAGGATCTAGTGCCGCGAGGTGTGAGAGTTCGAGTCTCTCCGCCCGCACAGCCTAAAAAAAACCCGACTTTAACGAGTCGGGTTTTTTGTTGGGGTTTAAACATGGTTTAAACAAAAATTAAAAATATTTTCTACCCAAAACTTATTCCAATATCTATTTAGTTAATTAAGTACTCTGTTTTGCGGTTATTTTGGATTCAGTATCCTTGTTTGTTTTTAATGATAAGATTCTTTAGTAAATTGCTCTAAACTAAATTAATAATTCATTCTTGTCTAAGATAATTAAAAACTGAATGTTTCATATTAGATGTGCTGGATGATAGTTTATATATGCAGAAATTAAAACTCATGGATCAGATAATACTGGCAGCCGTTTATATTCCTAAAAGGATTGTTAACTCACCTTTTTGGAAAACACGAAGGCTTAACTATTAATTTAGGAGCAAGAAAGTTTTATGAAATAGGGGAAAGTAATGAGCAATTATGTTTGGAAAGTGAAATATTGAATTCTCAATTTATAGAAAGTTTTTGGCACAAAGGAATTTCGATGTTAACTGCTATTGTTGGTTCTAATGGGAGTGGTAAAACTACTTTACTGGATCTTTTGGTGCACAATAAAGAATGCTATTTAATTTATTTAGCCATCCCCCGTTTTTTTTAGTTGAACCCTAAATTAAGTTGCCCACATTGTTCTATGGGCGGAGCTTTACATATGCTGGATCTGCTTTTAGTTGGCATGAGTAAAATTGAGATCACCTTACTTATTTTGTAATATATAAAGTTAGTAAGCTCTCTAACAGTATGTTTATTGAGGTAATTGTATCCAGCATCGAGCAGCAATCCAAAATGTATGGCTTTTATTTTCTTGTAGATGATATACATAGCAACAGTAAGGACAGAAAGCATGGACTGTAGCCCATCAAAGGTTTTTAGTTGTACTTGCTCTAATTTATATTCTTGTTTTATATGCCTGTGATATTCTTCTATTTTCCAACGTAGCCCATACCCTCTAAAAGCCCATTTAGCGACTTTAATAGCTGTAGTCAATTTGCTTTTAACAAGTAAATAGCACAGACCTCCGTGTTTTTTATCTCGTGAAACCACTAACCATAAAGAATGTTTAACTCCTTTTATGGTATGGCTTATGGGTATTGCCCCTAATTCATAGTGCCTTAAAACGGGTTTGTCTTTCTTTATTTTAGTGACTGTTTGTGTTACCTGAAAGGCTATTTTCCCTACCAATTGACTCGCTTTATGTGCCTGATCTTTATGGAATAGCTTTGTGTTTCTTTTTAAACGAATGATGACTTGTGAGCATTCACTGATAAAAAAATCTTTTAGAATACCATTATCTGCGCCTCTATCAAAAATCCAGCATCCCTTGTCATTGAGATGTGCTTTTACTTCCCTTACTGCTTTTTTGATTTCATTATTACTGCTTAAAGCGCCCATTTGATAACTGTAGGCTTTGCTGTAAAGCGGTGTTATTTCTTTATGGGAGTTAATCGCATTTATGTTTAACACATTATAACCAAGACCTATTTCCCCTGTGTCACCATTCTTAACAAACTCTAAGCCCTCCATGTATTTAGCGTGCTTTTTGCTAATGTCTGTGCCATCCATAAGGATAAAGTTGTCTTTTGAAATACTACCACAAACACTTGCAAGATGGGAATTGAGTACCTTTTCTGCGTAATCTTCTTTTAAATATTGAGAAGAAAGACGCTTACAAACATCTTTTAATTTTAAAGGCTCTCGCAAACTCGCAGCTATTTGGTTTACAAATACAGTTTTAGATTTTAAAATACCTAAAACCATATCCTTCAAACAGCGCATTTCTGGCTTACTCATTGCCGTATCTGATGAAAAATAATCACTCAAATATGTTTGTACTCTTTTTGTTAGTATATTGCACATAGAACTGTTTTTAAAGTTGTATGCCGTAGGTATTTGAACAACTACAAAATACGCTTTTTGAACAGTTTTCCTGTTATAAAAATCTCCAAATTATCAATGAAATCAGTACTTGACTAAAGATAGTATTTGTTTTTCAGGGGATGGCTAATTTTAATATAGTGTCGTTTAGTTAAGAAGCTTTATCACTCTTTTGTCCAGTCGAGCGTGGTCGAGCTCTCTTAATATTCAGTACACTTGCTTGCCTCGACTGCTCTCGGAGTGAAATCCCCTGTTAATTATACGACATCGGTTTTTAATAGATAAAAAATCTAGATTTTAATTAACCCCAATTGTCATCATCATCATCATCTCCTTCGATTGGATCTTATTTTCCTCCAAATATGGCTTTTAAATTGTTTAATTTAAAATTTTCAAATTTTTCTAAGTCAATGTTTAATTGCTCTTTTTTCATTTTGTAAATGTTTCATGTTTGAGACACAAACTTAGGGCAATTCTAATTCTGTTTTTAATTTTTAGCAGTCGTTTTTTTAAAAAAACGACTGCTAAAAAAGATTGTTTATTAGATGCTTGAGTGTTTTTTAAGTATTTAGACCTTGGTTCAGCTTTACTATAAATTCAGAAGGATAAACACCTATTTTAGCCTTGAAAGCTTTTGAAAATGGGTCTTCCTGAGTGCTTCTAAAATAAGTTAAATGACTTGTTTTAAGATATTAACTTTGTTTTAACAAACAGATTAGTAACATAATCTGTTTATATGTTACTAATAGATGTCTTTAGTTAGAGGCATTAATAATATTGATTGCGCAATCGATAGGCGGAAACCGAATTAGTATTAATTTGGGTAAAAATGATCGTCACTTTCTTTTTATTAACCTTACCATAAGACAAATATATCAAAGTCTTGAAATAGAAAACAAAAAGGGCTTTAGCGACTATACAAAAATGGAACTAGCACAAATGTTTTTTAATACAAATAAACAATATCCTGTATTGAAAGTTAGAGTTCAGCCTTATGAAGGATATATTGCACCTACAGAAAATATTATACATGATGGAAGTACTGAAGAAAGTAATGCTTCTGATATCTCATTTACTGTGAGAGGAAATTTCAACATCTCCAAACTAAAAATATAATTTTAAAGCTATTTTTCTAGATTTAAAAAAACAACTAAAATGAAAAAAATTATAATATTTGTTTTTGTAGCATTCATTTCTAATGCTTTTGGTTTTCAAGACAAGAATTCCATAGTATATAGCATTTCGGCAGTGATAAAAGACAGTGTTCCGATGCTAAAAGTTGAAGCTACTTTTGATGCAAATAAGACAGGGGTCACGGATTTGTTTTACGATAATACTACCTGGGGAAATAAAAATCTGTTTAATTGTATCGTAGAACTTCGTCTTATCAAGGAAAAAGGAATGGTTACCATAGAAAAAGATAGTAGTCGTATCAGAATCAAACATGCTCCAGAGTTAAAAAGGTTACATTTTGAATATTTTGTAAAACAAGACACCAAAGGGGATTTGAATGGTGAGAACTATTATCGGCCAGTCATTCAAAAAGACTATTTTCATGTATTTGCCTTAGAACTATTTGTCAAACCCGATGCCGATGAAGAAGCACTGTTTGACATTACCTTAGTATGGGAAAATTTTCCACAAGACTATACCATCTATAACAGTTACGGGCCTACACAAAGGGTGCAAAAGCTTACGGATATAACTATGGACACTTTTTTACAAGCGATATGCTTGGGTGGAGATTACAGGGTGCAGCAATTAAAAGCAAGGAACCAAAATGTGAGTTTCGTTACTCGCGGAGCTTATACAACCTTAGATGAGAACGCTATTGTGGCTATGTTGGATGAAACCGTTACTGGATTGGATCGATTTTGGAAGAAAGAAGATGATTCGTTTTTTACCGTTATATTGTCCTTGGTAGACGTGGATTATACTGGCAGTACCAATGGAGGTACCGGATTATATAATTCTTTTGATGCTTTTAGCACCGACAATCAATTTTCGTCCATAGAACAATTAGTGAATTTGTTTAATCACGAACTGAATCATCAATGGATTGGGCTTGAAATCGCAAATGCTAATGAAGAAGAGCAATATTGGTTTAGTGAAGGGTTTACAACCTATTATACGGCAAAATTAGTTGCCAAAAATAAGATTAGCCAGATGGATGGTTCTTTCTTTGTCAACGAAATGAACGCTATTATAAAACAACATTATTCCTCAGAAGTAAAAAATGCACCCAATTCTGCGATTACTACGGAAACATTTTGGGGAGATCCTAACTATGAAAAAATTCCGTACAATCGTGGTGCTTTATTTGCCCTTTATTTGGATCAAAAAATCCAAAAAGTGTCTAGTCAAAAGTGGAGTTTGGACGATGTACTGAGAGCAATGTTAAAAGACGCACGGGAGTCAGGGCAAAAATTGACGCATTCCTATTTTGTCCAAACGGTAAATCGTTTTGTAAAAGACGATATTCAGAAGGATTTCAAACGCCATATCGAGGATGGAGAAGTACTAGAATTAGCTACTTTTTTTAAAGCACATAATTTGGCATACAACCCAACGTATTTGGAATTAAAGCCCATGGGTTTTAGTATGGAAGGGGCAGAAGGGATGCAAATAACTTCGGTTCAAGAAGATTCGGACGCGGAACAAGCTGGATTCAAAGTAGGTGATACACTTCTCACATTTGAAGAAAACCCTAAGCCAGAACAAAAAGCATCGTATAAAGTAAAACGGGGTAATGAAACTATAGAAATTTCACTGCTTCGAAAAGGAAAAACTATTAATATTCCTCAATTACAAGATACTACAGAAAATTGGAAAATCTTAGGGCTTTAGCGCTAAAGCCAATAAGCGTATTTTTGGCATACATACAAAACAGAAAAGCATGAAATTTGTAATGCAGTTACTTATTTGTCTTTTAACAGGATTAGGATACACACAAAACATAACAGTTACGTATTATGTAGACCATGGAGTTACCGATTTTCATGGACAAAAAATTGAAAATGAATACGATAGTTCCTTAGAGTTTTTGGGAAATACCAGTTTCTATATGCCAACAAGCCAAGTGAAAGAAAAGGAAGAACAGAGTTTGCTTTTCAATGAAAAAGATGATGATACCGGCTATGTTTATACTTCAAATGTATGGATGACAACAGAAAACACCTATTCCGAGCGTTACATAGATTATACTAAAAAAGCAATTACTTCGCTAATTCGCAAAGAGAAAAACTATGTCATCAAAGAGCCTCTTGAGCCTATTCGATGGAAAATAACAACCACTAAAAAAATTATTGGCGACTATCTTTGTAAAAAAGCTACTGCCAAGGTAGCGGGAGAACTAGTTGCTGCGTGGTTTACCGAAGAGATTCCGGTACCTGCGGGTCCTTCTGTATATAATGAGACTTCCGGGATTAATACTGCTGGTACAAACACATCATGAAGGGACTATTCTTATGAAAAACCTTACTTTTGACGTTATCAAAGAAACAAAATTAATTGCACTCATAGCGGGAACCCAAATAGATCGAGAGGCTTTTGATGCCTTGCAAAAAAAGTTAGAAGAGATCAAAGCCATACAAGAGGGTGAATATTTTTTAATGACTAATAACCAGTATATTAATTGAAAAAAAAATTCCCACATTACCGCCAACCAGACTCCAAAGACTGTGGTCCCACCTGTCTTAGAATTGTAGCCAAGCATTATGGCAAGCTCTACAGTCTGCAACATTTGCGTGAGCTGTCAGAGACCATTCGTGATGGAAGCAGCTTGTTAGGGCTCAGTGATGCTGCAGAGCGGATTGGATTTCGTTCTTTGGGGGTCAAGATTGATTACAACACACTCTTAGAAGCACCATTACCTGCCATATTACACTGGAATAAACAACATTTTGTGGTGTTATATGATGTTAAAACCAAGAGAGGCAAAGATGTATGGTATATTTCGGATCCTGCTCATGGGCTGATGGCCTATTCTAAAGAAGAATTATTAAAGCATTGGATTGGCAACAATGCCACAGAAACCTCAGAAGAGGGAGTGGCCTTATTGCTGGAAACCACGCCAACGTTTTTTGAAGAAAAAAACGAAGATAAAAAGGAACAAAAATTAGGAGTTGCCTTTTTATCCAAATACCTCCTTAAACATAAAAAATTCATCTCGCAGTTGATTATTGGATTGATAGCAGGGAGTTTGTTACAGCTGCTATTTCCATTTTTGACGCAGAGTATTGTTGATGTGGGGATCAAGAATCAAGATATTCATTTCATTTACCTGATTTTGGTTGCACAGCTATTTTTGTTTGTGGGCAGAACGGCGGTAGAAGTAATTCGCAGTTGGATTTTATTACACCTCAGTACACGGATCAATATCTCGCTGATATCAGATTTCTTTATCAAATTAATGAATCTGCCGATTGCTTTTTTTGATACGCGCATGACGGGTGATATTTTGCAACGAATCAATGACCATCAACGTATCGAGAGTTTATTGACGACCTCCTCTCTCAACGTATTGTTTTCGGCAGTGAATCTGGTAATATTTGGGGCGGTTTTAGCATTTTACAATCTTTATATCCTCCTGATTTTTATGCTGGGCAGCTTTTTGTATTTCTTATGGATCAAAATTTTCCTTAAAAAAAGAGCTGCTCTGGATTACAAACGTTTCTCCGAAGTGAGTCAGGAACAAAGCAAAGTGATCGAACTGATTAATGGAATGCAAGAGATCAAACTCCATAATGCTGAAAAACAAAAACGTTGGGGTTGGGAGTATTTGCAAGCGCGATTATTCAAAGTCTCTATCGCTGGACTCAAACTAGAGCAATACCAAAGCGTAGGATCAAGTTTTATCAACGAACTCAAGAATATCCTGATTACTGTACTAGCGGCTAAGCTAGTGATCGAAGGATCAATTACATTGGGGATGATGTTAGCGATTACCTATATTGTTGGTCAGCTCAATGGCCCCATTTCTCAGTTGGTGAATTTTGTACGGGAGTGGCAAGATGCCCAAATCTCCTTGGATCGCTTGGCAGAAATCCATAACAAAGAAGATGAGGAACAGCACGATCAGGAGAAACTCCATGAGATCCCTACAGAGGTAGATCTGCAGTTGCAAAATCTTTCTTTTAGATACATAGGGACAGAAAACCCGGTACTAAAAAATTTGGGTTTACAGATTCCCGCCAATAAAATTACAGCAATTGTGGGAACTAGTGGTAGCGGTAAAACGACTTTGATGAAGTTGTTGCTAAAATTCTATGAACCTAATGAAGGAACAATTCATCTAGGGACACATGAGTTGAAAAATGTATCACAAAAATCATGGCGTTCTAGAACTGGTGTAGTTATGCAAGAGGGCTTTATCTTTAGTGATACCATAGCACATAATATTGCGGTTGGCGAAGATGAAATCGATAAGCAAAAACTAGCGCATGCAGTTCATGTAGCAAATATTGGAGACTTTGTCAATACGTTGCCCTTGGCATATAACACCAAAATCGGACAAGAAGGAATGGGGCTGAGTACAGGGCAAAAACAACGTTTACTAATAGCAAGAGCTGTATACAAAAATCCAGATTTCCTGTTTTTTGATGAAGCGACTAGTGCGCTAGATGCGAATAATGAAAAAGTCATCATGGAGCGACTCAATACTTTTTTCGAAAACAAAACAGTAGTTGTTATCGCACACCGATTGAGTACGGTAAAAAATGCACATCAAATAGTTGTTCTAGACCAAGGAAGCATTATTGAAACAGGAACACACAAAGACTTGGTACGACAAAAAGGAGCGTATTACAATTTGGTCAAAAATCAGTTGGAACTGGGGACATAAAAAAATCCTAAACTCAGAATTGACACTTATGAAAAACAAGGAACAAGACAGAGGCAGTATAAATGATCTCGAACTTCGTAGTGAAGAGGTTCAGGAGATCCTTACACGTGTGCCTACATGGATGATCCGTAGAGGAAGTGTGTTGTTCTTACTATTGATTTTGGGTGTGTTATTTATGTCATGGTTAATTCAATATCCGGATATTATTCTATCAGAAGCTGTTATTACTACACAAATTCCGCCACAAAAGGAATATGCTAGGACTAGTGGTGCCATCACAGCAATACTCGTCAAGGATGGAGATACCGTGCAACCCGGAATGCCATTGGCCGTGATAGAAAATACGGCAAATTACGAAGATGTGCTGTTACTGCAAGCGGTAATTGATACCTTGCATATTGATAAAAAAGGCTTTGAATTTCCATTCGATGAGTTGCCGATACTCTTTTTGGGAGCTATGGAAACGCCTTATGCCGATTTAGAAAATGCCTATGCACAGTATGTGCTTAACAAACAGCTACACCCATTTGATAATCAGAGGGTAACAGATTCCTTGATAGCTTCAGAAACCCAAACTCGTTTGGAAGGTCTATTAGCACAGCAAAAAATCAGTCGATCTGAGTTGCGTTATAAAAAAAAGGAATTGGATCGATATCGAAAATTACTTACCAAAGGAGTCGTTTCTGAACAAGAATACGAAACTAGACAATTGGGGTATTTGAGTTCCAAAAAGACAGACAAAGATGTTGGCATTGCCATTTCACAGCTCAAGGAAGGTGTAGGTACCGCGACCAAAAATATTCAGGATACACAAATCAATCGTACTCGTGAGGAATCGCAACTTTTCAAAAAAGTAATACAGAACTATCAGCAGCTCAAAAAAACGCTTAAAGATTGGCAACAACAATATGTTTTGCAATCAGATATTAGCGGGAAAGTGTCTTTTATGAATATCTGGAATAAAAATCAACATGTAGTAGGTGGTGCTTTGGTATTTACCATAATTCCACTAGAGAATTCTGCATATCTGGCCAAGCTTAAAACACCAGCACAGAATTCTGGTAAGATTAAAATTGGGCAAGACGTGAATGTTAAATTAGCCAATTATCCAGATACGGAATTTGGAATGCTCAACGGAACGGTAAGTAACATTGCATTGATTCCTAATTCTGAAGGCTTTTATACTATCGATGTGGTATTGCCATCAGATTTGGTAACTACCTATCAAAAGACGATTCCATTTAAACAAGAGATGCCTGCTACTGCTGAGATTATTACTGAAGATTTAAGACTTATTGAGCGGTTTCTGTATCAGTTTAGGGAGGTCTTAAAGAGGTGAAAAGATTAAAGTAAACATAGGTTAGCATCAATGAAACTATATTTCGGCCGCAAATAGATTTTGCTGCCGAAATATAGTTTTTAGATAATTTCTGTGTATCCATCCGAGCAATTACATCTTTCCTAGTGCTATCGGCTGACCTACCTTTGTTTCAAACAATATAGTGTTATGACAAAAAAGAACAATGCATCCCATATGCGTAAATTGGTAA
>CANLMN010000008.1 GCA_947492105.1 uncultured Aquimarina sp.
AAAAGAAAATATATCCATCAATAACTTTTTAGAATTCAAACAAATATACAAAATTAGGACACTTTACGGATATACATATTCAAGTATAACCTTAGCTACGAAATAATTTTTTAGCGAAAAAATAGTAGAAAAAGAACCGAAGTATTAGCCCGTAATTATTTTTTTAAATGGTATTAGCTCCAAAACGAAAAGTCAAGATACGTTTCTAGAACAACAAGAAGCGCTGTACACAATATCAATGCACCTAGCGGTACATTGACAACTCATTGGAATTCTTATACCAATTAAAATAATTGTTTGAACGATAAAATTTAAGCATAGCCCTAGCTACGGTTTCGTTTTTTTTAGTGAAAGAATAATAGAAAAAGAAACTAATTAATGTTATAATTAGTTTTTAAACGGCCTTACAACCTTATCAGTTACTTAAAAAAAGAATCTACAAATTCATATTTATTAAAAACCTGTAAATCTTCTACTCCTTCTCCCACTCCGATATACTTTACAGGAATCTGAAACTGATCACTAATTCCAATAACCACTCCACCCTTTGCCGTACCATCGAGTTTGGTCACTGCAAGCGACGTCACCTCCGTGGCAGCCGTAAATTGTTTTGCTTGTTCAAATGCGTTTTGACCAGTAGAACCATCCAACACCAACAATACATCATGCGGTGAATGATCTACCACTTTTTGCATTACACGCTTGACCTTCGTCAATTCGTTCATCAAATTGATCTTATTATGCAAACGTCCTGCAGTATCTATAATAACCACATCAGCATCTTGGGCTACCGCAGCATTCAAGGTATCAAATGCTACAGAAGCAGGGTCACTCCCCATTTCTTGCTTAATAATAGGAACATCTACACGATCTGCCCATACTTGTAATTGCTCAATCGCCGCAGCTCGAAACGTATCTGCAGCCCCTAGCACTACTTTGAGTCCTTGTTTCTTGAACTGATACGCCAACTTACCTATTGTTGTAGTTTTCCCAACTCCGTTTACACCAACGACCATCAACACATAGGGTTTGTTGGCTACTGTTGGGATACTATAATCTGTTGCTTCACCAACCGTAGTTTCTGACAACAAAGCAGCAATCTCTTCGCGTAAAATAACATTTAATTCATCCGTACCTAGATATTTATCTTTGGCTACTCGTGCTTCAATGCGATCTATAATCTTGACAGTTGTTTTTACACCCACATCACTACTCACCAATACCTCTTCCAAATTATCCAAAACATCATCATCTACTTTGGATTTTCCTGCAACAGCTTTTCCTAACTTCGAAAAAAAACTAGTTTTAGATTTTTCTAATCCCTTGTCTAAGGTTTCTTTTTTTTCTGAGGAAAATATTTTTTTAAAAAACTTCATTCAAAATATGGTTAGTCCATTATACACTAATACTATTGATATCGTATCTACAGTACAAATTAAAACAAAAAAGCCATCCCGAAAAAATCGAGACAGCTATTTATGTATTTTGCAATAAAATTATTTTTTCTTCATAAAGTCATTTACAGCATCTGGAGCCATAATTGCCTCAACAAAAGTATAAGCCCCAGTTTTTGGAGATTTAACCATCTTGATTGCTTTCGTCAATCTATTTGACTTTGTCTGTAACGATGCTACCGATTTCTTTGCCATGTCTTATTATTTTATCTCTTTATGAACCGTCATCTTCTTAAGTATTGGATTAAATTTCTTTATCTCCAATCGATCCGGTGTATTCTTTTTGTTCTTTGTTGTAATATATCGTGACGTTCCTGGTTGACCACTTGTTTTGTGCTCAGTACATTCCAAGATCACTTGTACTCTATTTCCTTTTTTTGCCATGGTACTTTCTTTTTACGCTATGCAATGATTATTTTGTAAGAAATCCTTTAGCTTTTGCTTCTTTCAAAACAGCACTAATTCCATTCTTATTGATATTTTTTAAAGCTGCAGTAGAAATCTTTAAGGTGATCCAACTGTCTTCCTCAGGAATGTAAAAACGCTTTTTGATCAAATTCGCATTGAATTTACGTTTTGTTTTATTCATCGCATGAGAAACATTGTTCCCAACCATCGCTTTTTTCCCAGTAAGTTCGCAAACTCTTGACATGATTTTCTTGACTTTTAGTGTTATTTCAAAACAGGATGCAAATTAACGAATATTTTACCGAATCACCAACACTTTTCTTCAAAAAAATAGAAAGTTTTTTTGAACTCAAAATAAGACAGCTAATATATTTCAAAATATAGTTGATTTTCTATCTTGTAATCACAAAAACAACACCCTAATTATGTCAAAAAAAACCAAAAAACTCCTGAGCATACTTATTCTTGCCATATTACTGCTCTTTATAGGTTTTCAACTACTTCGCTACAACACCAAAAAGCATAGTCCCGAAACAACAATCACCCATACCATTGGCGCATCTACCGTTACTGTAACCTATAGCGCTCCTTACAAAAAAGGTCGACCTATTTTTGGCTCTTTAGTTCCTTACAACCAAATCTGGCGAACTGGCGCTAACGAACCTACAACATTCACTACCACCACACCGCTTTCTATTGATGGCTCTCAACTCCCCAAAGGCACTTATACCTTGTGGACAATACCTGGAGAAAAATCTTGGAAAATTATTTTTAACCGTGGTCTATACAACTGGGGAGTCTCTTTTGACGGCACACCGACACACGATCCGGCACTTGACACACTAGTACTTGAGGTACCCAAACAGCAACTGTTGAATATTGTAGAACAGTTTTCTATCTATTTTGAGGATACCTCTCATCTCTCTTATATGTATCTAGCTTGGGACACTACAGTCCTTACTATTCCTATTCGTCTAGCAAAAGATTAAGGGTTACATCAATATTATTCTCTGTTGCTCTAGAATATGGACATACCTCATGCGCTTCATTCACTAAACGCTCTCCTGTGGCTACATCCAAACCAGGCAAATAGCTATCCAAGATAACCTCTAATTGAAAATCTCCTTCTTCTGTCTTACCCAAAGATACATTAGCCGTAACAGAAAAATCTCCTAAATCAATTTTCTCCAATCCTGCTACATGTTGCAACGCACTTCCGTAACAAGCAGCATAACCTGCCGCAAATAATTGCTCTGGATTTGTTTTATTAGCTGCTTCATTACCCCCTAATCCTTTTGGCAACGAAAGCTCCTTATCAATAACTCCATCATCCGTTGCTACATGTCCTTCTCTACCTCCTGTTGCCGTTGCTACCGCTGTATATAATGCTTCCATAATTTTTATTTTTTTGTTGTTATACTGTTTTAATTATTCTGTAATCTCTTCATTTCTTTTCTCATCTATTCATCTAGCATATTGCTTAATAATTATCACTGGATAAATAAAGTTTTATTCCCTTATTTATTCCTGAAAATTCTCAGAACGTAGTCTTCAAAAATCGTTTTAGCACATAGCGATACAAAAGATAAAATAAACTTGCATACATTGTTCCAAAAGCAAAACCTGTCATCACATCCAAAGGATAATGCACTCCCACATAAATCCTACTATATCCGACAATCAACGCCCATACTATAAACAAAGGTACTATCCTACGGTAGTGTTTTCTCAGAACAAACCTCAAAAAAACAGCAACCGCCATAGAATTTGCTGCATGTCCCGAAAAATACCCATAACCGATACATCGCCCCAAAATCTGTCGTGTATATTCCATAACACCTTCTTGGAGACAGGGTCGCCATCGCATGAATAACTCTCGCTTAAAATATGTCGCCGTTTGATCCGTTACCGTAATAAGCAAAGCAACAGTAACCATTACCAAGACCACCTCTTTCCAATGTTTCGTTTTTAGTAACAATACCAAAAACACCACATAAATAGGGATTTGATAATATTTATTGGTCATAAATAACCAAAACCAGTCCCATGTAGTGCTACCCAAATTATTCAGGTACAAAAATAATGCTGCATCGTAATCTAGGAGTTGTTCCATAAAAATTCAGCTCTCAAATTTTAGAAAATATTATTGATTAGGTCTAAGTATTCTTGAAGTAATTTGGACTCTTTTTACGGGAGCTGTTGAAGCTAAAAAAAAAGAAGCCTAAAACTACAACATATCTCTTTTACTCATCATATCGAGCAATCTCTCTATCATAAAAATCATTTGCTCCCTGCATCAAACTTACCGCTTCTTCCTCTAACTGTTTTTCATCAGATTTGTCAAATTCTTCTAACCATTCTACCTCATCATTGGCCAAATTGACTATAAAACGCGGAAACTCGGTATGAATAATAAAAATATCCTCCGGATGGTCTGTATTATCTCCTAACAAAAATTTTGGTAATTCCATTTTATATTTTTTTTGGCGTCCAAGCGGGCTATCGCTACAATTCCACTCCGCCTATCGGCGTATGCGGGATTTACACTCCTATCCCTGACGCATTCATTCTTGCTCCAAAGAAAAACACTAGTATTATTCTATTCTAGAGCAGTATTTCGTATCATTTTTTTGCTAAGATAATTAAAACGCACGTACAACAACACTGCTGATATCGTCAATCCCAACAAAAGCCCTATCCAAATTCCACGTACCCCCAAAACCGTATGTTGACTCAAATAATAACACAACGGAAAACCTATTACCCAATACGCTACAAAACATATAATTGTCGGTATTTTTACATCCTGAAAACCTCGCAAAGCTCCCAGTATAACCGTTTGCATCCCGTCACTCACCTGAAACCACGCTGCAATCAACAATAGATCAATTGCAATACTCACCACCTCAGCATTATCAATATACCAACCAGGCAATACATCTTTTAGTATCACAAAACCAAATGCAAAACACACTTCGATCAACAAAACAAGCATAAAGATAGAAAACGCAATTCTACGTAAATCCGAATACGCTCCCATCCCCTTTTGATTACCTACTCTAATAGTTGCTGCTACTCCAAGCCCAAAAGCAATCATAAATGTCATAGAAGCCAAATTCAACGCAATTTGATTTGCGGCCTGCGGATGCGTTCCCAAACTCCCAGCAAGAAAAATAGAGGCCGTAAAAATAGCTACCTCAAATAACACTTGTAAGGCTGTAGGGAACCCAAGAATTAGAATTCTTTTAAAAATTGATTTTTCAAAACGCTCCTTCGAGGACCATTGGAGATACGGTATAAACTTCTCCTTCTTTTTGAAAATCAAAAAGAAAAAAATCAGCATAAAAAATCGAGAAATCAAGGTTCCTATTGCAGCCCCCTCTAATGCTAACTTCGGAAAAATCCAAATTCCATAAATCAATAAGTAATTAAACACGACATTCACTGCATTTGCTATTAATGTAGCATACATAGCATATCTAGTCTGAGACAACCCATCTGCAAACTGCTTAAAAGCCTGAAAAATCATCAGTGGAATCATCGATAAAGCTACGATATTCAAATATGGCAAAGCAAGCTCAACAACCTCTGCAGGTTGATTGAGGTGATACAAAACAGGTTTTGCGATAAACAAAAAAGTACACAACACCACGCCACTAACTGTACATAACACTATTCCATGATGAAAATATCTTCTACCTCCCTCAACATCTTGTTTCCCATCCATCTCTGCAATCAAAGGAGTGAGCGCAAAAGAAAATCCCAATCCGATCGCTAGAGCAATAAATACAAGACCGTTTCCCAAAGAAATTGCTGCCAATGGAGCTGCTCCCAAATCACCAACCATTAAGTTATCTACCAAACCTACGAGCACTTGCCCTAATTGCCCCATCATGATTGGTGCAGCAAGTTTGAGATTGGTTTTAAATTCTTTACTATAATTCCTTAACACCATTTGTTATTTTCTGCTACAAAGATATATACTTACACAAGTTAGCAGTACTTTTTCTCAAGAACTTTACAATACAGTTTAGGTATATAAATTCGTATTAATGTCACTGTTATTTTTTTATACAAAAACACCGTGATGTTATTACATAGTCTAGCTAGGGACTATATGCACAAGGCGACATGCAACATTATATAGCTAATTTGGGATAAGAATTGATGCCCCTCACAACGAATAAGACATATACACTTATGACACCAATCCAAACATCTACTATTATTTTTAGTGAATGTTATTTACTATTCCTAAACATGCGGTAACTCCACTCTACAGGTTCAGGTTTGGAATATATTAGGAGATACACTCATACAAGAAAAACAAAGACAATACACCATGTTAGATAGTGAATCTGAGATACACCACAAGAACTAATGTGTGCCAAAAACATCAAGGGCTACTCTTGCGAGTAGCCCTTGATAACAATATTTTGATATGATCTTATTACTGTACGGAAAGTTTTTGCACACCCACAGCTCCAGATACAGTTTGTATCTGTACGATATATAATCCTTTTGACAAACCACTAACATTCATTTTGAAATTAGCAGCGCTTGAAATAGTTGTAGTACGTAATACTGCACCAGTAATACTAATTAACTTCACTACCGCACCAGTCAAATTATTCCCTTTGATAGCAAAAGAAGTACTTGCTGGATTTGGCACTAAGGAAACTCCCAATATTTCAAAATTATTGACTCCTAATGTTGGATCATCACATTCTGGAGCCACAGAAGACTGACTAAAATAGATTGTAAAATTAGACACTCTAGAAGCCATTACAAAATTACCTTCATCTATAGCTACATCATAAGCACCATCCAAATTAGGAATTCCTGATCCAGAAATAGTGATACCTGGCTGAGGCTCTCCAAAGGTATATGTTGCTTTTTCTTTTAAGTCTAAGTAAAAAGCTGGATTACCATCAGTCAAATTAAACGCAAATCCGTATAATCCTTTAGCTGGCAAATCCCAGTTGATAGTAAACTTATCAAAGTTGTTCATTTGAGGTCCACCCTCACCGATAACAAACATATTCTCAAATGTTTTATTGATACTTGGTAAGGCAGTAATCATAGGAGCTCCAAAATCACAATCATCTCCTCCAGTTCCTGGTGCAAAAGCTGTAATCGTAAGAGTTGCTTTTCCAGTACCTCCATTACCATCATCTACTGTAAGTGTCACTGTATATACGCCACTCTCCGTATATGAATGTGTTGGATTCACTCCTGTACCAGAAGTTCCATCACCAAAATCGATACTATACGTCAACGTATCACCATCTGCATCTGTAGATCCAGAAGCATCAAACACAACATTAAGTGGTGCTTCTCCACGTTTTTTATCCGAAGTTAATACCGCTTTTGGTCTTCTGTTTCCACCACCACTACCTGGCTCTTCTCCAAATACTAACACACCATTATCATATACTGGTATATACGTACTTACAGCTCTTGTGCTCGTAATTTCATTAGCTGACCAGTCATTTGAATCGTCAAATGGCACTCCTCCTTTTACACTGATATTAATCTGAATCTCTCTTCTATGCTCAGATTCTCCTGCTGGCCATATATTATCACCTACTAGAGAAATATCAATGTAATACACTCCATTTGCTGCATCCCACTCCTCTACACTAAAAGTAGATGGACCTTGCGAAAACCCTTTCTTTATTTCAAAATCATCGATACTAAATCCTTGCTCTATCGCTTCAGAGATATCAAAGAAGTAGCGCATACTTATTTTGTTAGTATTCCTTGCAGGCCAAGCAGTACGATTCTCAAATTGCATGCTTACTGTATAACTCGTTGCATTATTACTGTTAAATTTTGCAGTGCTACGCAATTCCTCTCTTGAAGGAACCTCTTTGATAGGAAAATTTGTCAATGGCGTTCCTCCAAACTCGTCAAACATACGCACCAACACACCTGTAAAACCAGCATTATAGTCTGTAGCTACCTCATTTGCCAAAAACTCATTTCTGTCATCTACAAATTTATCATCTGGAGTTTTTGGACCACCTACTACTGCTCCATACAAAATATGACTTTGTTTTTCAGGAGCAGATTTTCCGCTATTGAGCCAGCTACCATGTGCTGTTCTATGATGTGGATCAAATGGAGGATTATTACCAAAACCACACATAAAACTACGATTCAATGGATTATCACCCAATGCATAATCTGCTTGTCCCTTTGCAAAATCAAAGTAACGTTTTTTCAAATTCGCTGGAATATCCACTTTATCAGAAAATACCAATGCCAAGAAAGAAGTTGTTCCTGCATATCGCAATGATCCCCATTGAACTAACCAAGCCTGTCCTCCTGGAGTATATGTTACTCTTTCTCCATTATGACCAACAGTCCAGAAATTCAGGTGATTCTGTGCTGCTGTTATATATTCTTGTTTTCCTGTTAACTGAGCCAAAAGTATGTAACTTCCATACGATTTGTCATCCCAAGAATGCGCAAAACTATAAGGTTTCCCTTCATCTAGATCACCAGTAATTTTTTCATATTCTTTCTCTGCTTTGGCCAGATACTCCATTTTGTTTGTTGCACGATACAACCATGCCGCACCCCAAACTAACTCATCTTGATATCCACTCCATGATCTATAAAACTCAGGAGTATCTTTATTTGAATCAGAATATAACCCTCTGTACTTATCCGCAAATTCATATAATTCCTCTGCATGACGTATTAATGTAGCGCTAAAAGCAGGATCCGAGTCTTTGAACAAAATACTAGAAGCAGAAAAAGCTGCTGCAAATTCTCCTGCAATGTCAGTACCTCCATTACTAGTATCCACCTTGAAAGAAGGACGTTGCGGCACCTTTGCCGTCATAGTCTCTGAAGTTACCCAATGATTATGATCTATTTTACCTTCACCTACTTGAATATACAACTCATTTTTTGCAGTATGACATTTGATCATGTAATCCAGAGCAAACTTTATGTTACGTTTCAGGATCTCTAATTGTCCACTTTTTTTATAGGCATCCTCATATTCGATACCTCCCCATGCAAGCATTGTAACACTTGCCGCCATTGGGAAATTAAATTTGACATTATCGCCGGCATCATACCAGCCTCCTGTAAGATCTAATCCTACATCTTTTCCGTGATCCATACCCGAATCATCTTTCCATGACACACGATTCCAGCTTGGCAATTTACCTGACTGCTGCACTTCGTAGAAGAAAAGGGATTTTTGTAACGCTTCTCCATAATTGAAATCTTGAGCTAATGCAACTGAGCAAAAGGTCAAGACACTCATTGCAAAAATTACGATTTTTTTAGTTTTCATAAATTATTTTTAAAAAGGGCCCCTAAAGTTATTTTGAGTTAGTGCTAAAGCAAACAGGGGGTAAAATGCCGTTTAGCAACTATTTTTGAATGTACAGCTAATGATGTTATAGCCTTATTATTTGTGAGTTGTAAAACTAACTGCTATTACATCTACTGAAAAAAAATAAATTGTAAGAATTACCCTTCGTTATAAATTTTCAAAAAAGACTCCTTAACCCCATTTTACTGCTATTAAAACGAAATTCTAAAACGTTATAGTTAGACAAAACACCTAATTCACCTATTAAAGTGTAGCACCAAACCGTTAACATCTCATACAACTATCCGAAAGAAAAAAGGGATTCCCAACCTAGCCCCTGTTATACGTCGAGACTCTATTTATAGAAAATGCTACGCACCATATTTTTGCGCTATTTCTAGTGTTTTCTTGATCAATTATCGAGCTTAGAAAATTTGATTTTTCTCCATTAAAAACTCACACGATTTCGACCTGTTTACAACAACAAAACCCTATGTAATTACAGGGTACACTTGGTTTTATAATAAAAAAAGAACAAATAAAACTCTTACACAATGTGATTAATTATACTCCAAAAAAAATAGCCATTTGATAGCACATTTATCATCATAAAATCGCCTTTTTTTAGACCTCAAAATCACAGGAAAAACACAGCTTCAATTTGAGATATTTTATTCTTTTGTTCACGAATACAAAAACCTCTTTTTCATTTTAAAGCTCTTTAGTTTTTTTATTACTATTCATAGTTCAAAATCGCCACATAATAAATTGATGATTTATCTTATACACAGTGCTCATCTTCACTTTTCTTTTCGTCAAAATAGATCAAATTCAT
Source organism: uncultured Aquimarina sp. (assembly GCA_947492105.1). Taxonomy (GTDB): domain Bacteria; phylum Bacteroidota; class Bacteroidia; order Flavobacteriales; family Flavobacteriaceae; genus Aquimarina. The sequence continues at coordinate 10,034 of CANLMN010000008.1, forward strand.
TCCTATTTCGTTACTTTTCTTGTCCCTAGGGTTACTACGAATTTCAAAATGCACCTTACCTGATCAAATTCCACTTTTAACTACATTTTTTATATTATGATACCATTTAAAAAATAGTTGCAGGCTTATAATTCGGTTCTTTTTCTACTATTTTAGCCGACAATTACATTTTAACTTGTATTAAAAAGAGATCTATTTTTTTTTAGAACCAAAAGACAAAAAAGTCTTTATAAAAAAAAAGAAGCTGCCCTTTTGGGGCAGCTTCTAAAAAAGTCTGTGCGATTTTGCGATTATAAAAGTTGGTTACTTATACAGAGACTATTTTACAATAAAAGTTTGACCTTCAAAATACTCGGTATCATTAGTCAATTTCAAAATATACATACCTTGTTGTAACCCACTGATATCAATCTGAGCAGCTGAACTACCACTAGTCAAAGTAGTTTGTTTTACTGTTCTTCCATTAAGATCAGAAATAATCACAACAGAGTTATCAAGTCCTGTTGTCGCACTGATATTCAGTACTCCAGAAGCAGCGCTAACTGGGTTAGGATATATTTTGAGACCAAGATTTGATTTCTTTGGTGCCGCTTTAGGTGCAGGCTCTTCATCTCCAAAGAAGAATCCGTACTCTGCATTTGCTAATGCAATGTCAATCAGAGCCCATCCTCTATGATAGTTTTGCTCAAAATCTTCACCTGCATCATAAGCTGCTTTTAGACGATCAAAATCTGGATCATTCTTATAGTTAGATCGGATATCCAAGAATGTAACACCTGGCTCAATCACATCACCATTTGGCATAGTACCAGAGAATCCTTGAGGAATATACACCTCTTCTTCAAACAAACGTGAGAAATCAGAACGCTTTTCAAGTGCAGAAAGTCCCTTATCATCTCTATACTTGTTCCACATTCTATCCAAAATCTCTTTTGCAAGATTTTTAGCTTCTTGATTCAATGTTCCATATTTCTGCGTAGCTGCAGCATAATAGATTAGTGTTTTTGCTGTAGTCGCAGCAACTCCAAGATCTTTGTTATATGAAGTAACTTCTACACTTAATCCATCATTAGTTCCTGGATTATTAGGGTTCCATGTATCTGGTTGTCCAGTCCAAGCTAATCCTGCTGGAACATCAATATCATCTTCTCCTACTAATTTAAACACATCTATCGCCCAAGCAGACCATTTGTCTATCAATTGTTTTGCTTTTGCATCTCCACTAATGTAGTAATACTCTGCAATACGCTCCATAGACCATACTTGCCATCCAAACCAGCCTCCACTGCCAGGATCTGCATATACTGGGTTTTCTTGATAAACCATGTCATAGAATGTCGAAGCACCATTAGGGTATGGGCTATAATCTCCATTAAAGCTATTTGTAGCTCCACCTGCAATACCACCTTCTTTAGACTGTAAGAACTGATAGAATTCTATTTGTCTCTCTAAACTTGTATTCCAATCACGTTTACCGTTTGGAGTTTCTGGTTCAAATTCTGCAACCTGAGACATTGCATAAGCAGCAACTGGATTCTGATATCCAAAATGACAGTGGCTAGAACTGATTCTAAACGCCCAATTAGACGCTGGATCTGCAGATCCACCCCAAGAGATATACCATGACATCAAATAGTGTGCACTATCGTATCCATTTCCAGCTCCTCCTTGTTCGCTTTGCGCTCCAAGTTTTTTGAAATATTTATCAAACATGGCGATTCTTAAATAATCTCCCATTTTTGTTGTTTTCTTCAATAGTGTATTAGGAATTGTTGTTCCTTGCTCTTTTGCATATTGCACAGCCCAGTACATTGCTTGTACTGCTCTTGCATCTGCATCCGGAGCACTCGTATAACGCCATTGTTTTGAATAATTACTATCCTCGATAAATAGTGGTAAGAAACCATTTTCTCCACCCCATTCAAAACTCTCCCATGATGGATGTGGCACAGTTTCATAAACTGACTCCTCTACTCCTCTAGAAAAAGTATTGATATAAGAAGGGGTACTTACACCATCTCCTCTATTTCCAAAACCATAGAAATTATCATTATCTAACAACCAGTGCATTTGATACACATCAGGTCCATAAGCTGCTGTAAGCTCATTAGAAACAGGATCATTACCAACTCCTGCACCTAAGTTCAAAGGTGAAGGATATTTACTTGGCAAATCAAGTTCTGCTGCATATCCTGCTGGTTTTGATGGATTGTATGCCGAATTAGATGGCTGATCTGCAGTAGTAGGAATAATCATTTTTTCCATTGCATCCCATACCTTAGCTACACCTGACCAATCTTTGGTAATACGCCCGTTCATTACTTCTAACCACAACCAGAAAGAATACAATTCTGATGTAGATTCATGTCCGTGATCTGGAGCTTCTACAATCAATGATTCTACTGAGTGATGTGGAGATCCATCTTTACTGAAATATCCATTAGCTGGATCCAAATAATCCTTACGTAACTCTATGAAACGGTTGATATATGCATTATCAGCGGTTGGTGTTGGAGTTGGCGTTGGACCAGTTACAACTTCTGTCTGACGTGTAATTACAATAGCATTACTAGACACCTCAAAAGCTCCTGTTGCTAATCCTGCATCTGCAACATTCTTACCTGATACAGATAAGTTACCTTCATAAGAAATTCCATATACTCTACATACCCCTACAGTTGCTCCTTCAAAATCATGAGAGCTTGCTTCTGTAGTCAAGATATTCCCATCTGCATCAGTAATTAAATACTCATAAGATGCTGTAGCTGTACTTGTAGTCTGGAATGTCACAAGATCTGCAATACCATCACCAGTTGTTGTTGTTATAGCCGTTTGATTTGTAGTTGAAGAAACCGTTCCTCCGTCTACTGTAGCTACAGGTGGTACAGGTGTTGTTTCTCCACACTCTGGTCTAGTTGCACTTTTGCTAAAATAAATTGCAAATCCTGCTGTCTTAGAAACCATAACAAAATTTCCGTTATCAATAGCGACGTAGTATGAACCATCCAATCCTGCAAATCCAGTTCCAGAAAGTGTTATTTCAGGATTAGCATTTACAAAAGTATTACTAGCCGAAGGATTCAAGTCTACATACCAATTTGGTGTTCCGTTGCTTGTATTAGCAGCCAAAACATATAATCCATTATTAGCAGCATCCCAATTAATTATGAATTCAGTTACATTATCTAGGTTTGGTCCACCGTTTCCTAAAACAAATACATTCTCAAAACTCGTATTGATACTTGGTAACCCGCTAGCAAGAGGTGTTCCGAATGTACAATCCTCCGTTGGTGTTGGTGGTGTAACAACAGGTGCGTTTCTATCAACAGTTATAGAGTTAGAAAGATCAAAATCACCAGTTAATGCAGAAAGATTGTTTCCTGCTACTGCTCCAGTAAGACCATCTTGGTAACTCAAGTGCCAGATTAGACATTTCCCTACTGGGGCAACATCAAAATCATTATTCTCAACTGCTGCTAATGTTGCTGGCAATCCAAGAATGTTATTATCTGCATCCGTGATAATCCATGTAGAGTTATCTCCCTCATTTCCTGACAAACTAATTCCAGATACATTATCTGGCTGTCCATCACCTACTACAAAAGCAAAAGGTCCTCCTGTGATTGTTCCTCCATCTACAACTACTTCTGGATTTGTTCCAGTATCACACTTCGGTGCTGTAGCAGATTTACTAAAATATAGTGTATAACCACCAGTCTGAGAAACCATTACAAAGTTCCCATTATCAATTGTTGCATAATATGCTCCATCTAATCCTTGTACTCCTGTATTGGATAATGTTATAGCAGGGCTAGCAGAAGCAAAGTTCTGTACAACAGAATCACTAAGATTGAAATACCAAGATGGTGTTCCATCATTTGTATTAAAAGCAAACTGATATAAACCATTGTTGGCAAGATCCCAATTTACTGTTAATCTTAGGAAATTACTAAATGCTGGTCCTCCTGCACCCAATACATGCATATTTTCATAACTTGTATTAACTGAAGCTAAAGGAGCTGCAGTCGGCGTTCCAAAAGTACAATCTCCGCTCGGAGTTGGAGTTGGATTCGGGTCTGGATCTGGATTTGGATTAGGATCTACTTCACTAGTTGCAGTAATTGTAATCTCCTCACTATCAGAACCACCATTACCATCATTTACGGTAAGTGACACTCTATAAGATCCTGCTGAATCAAAGGTAATTAATGGATTTACCTGCGTAGAAGTTTGTCCATTTCCAAAATTCCAGTTGTATGTCAAGGTATCTCCATCTGCATCAGACGATCCTGATCCGTCAAAAGAAACAACCAAAGGAACATCTCCATTAGTTTTGTCCGCTGTAAAAGAAGCTACTGGATCTGTATTTGTTGGAACTGTTGGACCTTCTGAACCATCAGGCTCGTTTCCAAAAACCAATACACCATTATCATACACTGGGATATTAGATGACACTTGATAGTCATTACTAGTTACACCCCTTGCAGACCAATCATTAGACACATCAAAAGGTGTTCCTCCTTTGACACTAATGTTCAGTTGTACTTCTCTTCTATGCTCTGATTCTCCTACAGGCCATATATCATCTCCTTCTAATGATACTTCTACATAATAAATACCTTTTGCAGCATCCCATGCTTTGGTTGCAATAGTAGAAGGTCCTTGAGAATATCCTTTTCTGATTTCAAAATCATTGATTGTAAAACCTGCTGCTTGTGCTTCAGAAATATTGAAAAAATAACGCATTGTTACTTTATTCGCATTTCTTGCTGGCCATGCAGATCTGTTTTCGAATCTCATACTTGGCGTATAGCTTGTCGCATTATTGCTATTAAACTTCGCTATAGTACGAAACTCATCTCTAGTTGGAACCTCTGCTACTGGAAAATTAGCTAAAGGATTACCACCATATTCATCATACAAACGTACTAATACACCAGTCAAACCAGCATTGTAGTCTGTTGCTACTTCATTTGCTAAAAACTCCGTTCTATCATCTACAAATTTATCATCCGGAGTTTTTGGACCACCTACTACTGCTCCATACAAAATGTGACTTTGTTTTTCTGGGAAAGATCTACCGCTATTCACCCAACTACCGTGTGCTGTTCTATGATGTGGATCAAATGGAGGATTGTTACCAAAACCACACATAAAACTACGATTCAATGGATTATCACCCAATGTATAATTTGCTTGTCCTTTGGCAAAGTCAAAGTAACGTTTCTTTAAGTCTGCTGGGATATCCACTTTATCAGAATAGACTAATGCCAAGAAAGAAGTTGTTCCTGCATATCGCAAAGATCCCCATTGCACTAACCAAGCTTGTCCTCCTGGAGTATATGTTACTCTTTCTCCATTATGACCAACAGTCCAAAAGTTTAAGTGATTCTGTGCTGCAGTTTTATACTCTTCTTTTCCTGTTAATTGAGATAAAAGTACATAACTTCCATAAGATTTATCATCCCATGAGTGTGCAAAGCTATAAGGTTTCCCATCATCTAGATCTCCTTTGATCTCTTGGTACTCCTTCTCTGCTTTAGTAAGGTACTCCATTTTATTTGTTGCACGATACAACCATGCCGCACCCCAAACTAACTCATCTTGATATCCACTCCATGATCTATAAAACTCAGGAGTATCTTTATTTGAATCAGAATATAACCCTCTGTACTTATCCGCAAATTCATATAATTCTTCTGCGTGGCGTATCAGTGTAGCGCTAAAAGCAGGGTCTGAATCTTTGAACAAAATACTAGAAGCAGAGAAAGCTGCTGCAAATTCTGCTGCTATATCAGTCCCTCCATTACTTGTATCTACCTTGAGAGAAGGTCGCTGTGGTATCTTTGCAGTCATTCCTTCTGCGGTTACCCAATGCTTGTGATCTTCTGTACCTTTTCCTATTTGGATATACAATTCATTTTTTGCAGAATGACATTTGATCATATAATCCAAGGCAAATTTAAGATTACGTTTCAAGATATCAAACTGTCCACTTTTTCTGTAAGCATCCTCATATTCGATACCTCCCCATGCAAGCATTGTAACACTTGCCGCCATTGGGAAATTAAATTTGACATTATCGCCGGCATCATACCAGCCTCCTGTAAGATCTAATCCTACATCTTTTCCGTGATCCATACCTGAATCATTTTTCCATGACACGCGATTCCAACTTGGTAATTTACCAGATTGCTGAACTTCATAGAAGAAAAGCGATTTTTGTAAAGCTTCTCCATAATTGAACTGCTGTCCATATGTGACCGAGCAGAAACAAACTATGAAGGCATACATAGCTAATTTTAAAATTTTCATGTAATACTATTTTTGTGGTTAATATAATTTGTGCGTACAAACAGTGTAAAGCACTATCATAAAATTAACGTAAAACTGAGAATAGTAGTATTATCCTAATCTTCACAAAAACACAAAAAAAACACGACATCGGATGTATAAAATATACAAAACGGTTTTGCAATATATTATCTACACAAAAACTTTACAAAATTCTAAAGTTTCAACATTGACGGGGGCTGCAAAACGAGGCTTTATCTAAAAACCTTCTTAACATTATCATAACAGCTCCTCAAAAACCTTAGATTTTCACCAATTTATCAAATGTTAATTTATTGTAAATAAACACATCTATAGGTTATGATAAAAAAGACTATAACATGAAAAATAGGAGTAAAAAAATCTTACATTTTTACAAAACTTATGTATACTAATGTTATGATACCCAGTCAAAAGTATTCAAACACCTTACAAGAAGAATAGTACAAACCGTAAATCACATTCTTGATTTGTAGGAAAAAACTTTATATAAAAATGAAAAAAAATCAATATAATCGTTAAAAAACACAAAATTAATATCAGAATAACCCTACAAATACTACATCGTTGTAGTATTTTCCCTAAAACACAAAAAAAAACAACGCAAAAATGCGTTGTTTTTACTAAATATATCGGCTAAAGAATGAAATAGAAGCTCTTTTTGATCTCAATAACGTTTACTATTTTACCTGATGTACGTCCATTAAGTACATTAAAGCAGTCATCGCAGCAGCACCTAATTCTAACTCACGCCTATTGACTGCTTCAAATGTATCATTTTTGGCATGATGATAATCAAAATATCTTTGAGAATCTGGTCGTAATCCAGACAAAATAACACCTTCTTCCTTTAATGGGCCGATATCTGCACCACTACCTCCAATATCAAAATGATGTATATAATAAGGCTCGAATAGTGATTTCCATTGAAAAATTCTTTCAAATTGTTCTTTCTTACAATCAAAATCAAACCCTCGTGGACTAAATCCTCCGTTGTCACTTTCTAACGCAAAAACATGATCTTCTCCTTTTTGCTTCGCTATTTCTGCATACTTTTTTCCACCTCGCAGTCCATTTTCTTCATTCATAAAAAGTACAACGCGTATACTTCGTTTGGGTTTATATCCAATTTCTTTTAACAAACGTACTACTTCCATTGACTGCACTACTCCTGCCCCATCGTCATGAGCGCCATCACCCAAATCCCAAGAATCGAGATGTCCCCCAACAACCATATACTCATTTGGATACTCTGTCCCTGTGAGTTCTCCTATAACATTGTATGAGGGAACATCTTTCCAGTTTTTGCAACTCATACTGAAAAAGAACTGAATATCTGGATTCAGTGAAAGCATTGAACTTAACACCTCTGCTCCGTTTGTACTGATAGCGGCAGCTGGTATTTTCTCTTTATCCAAAAGCGTCCCATAACTCATACTTCCTGTATGCGGAAAGTCGTCTAAACGTAGATTCATAGAACGAACAATAACTCCAACAGCTCCGTATTTTGCAGCAATTTCTGCTCCGGAGTACCTTTGATCTACACATCCTCCATAAGCTTGCATCGTACTAATTAAGTTTGCCTGCATTGGCCGATTATAAAATATGATTTTACCAGTGATTTTTTCTTTCCCTAACTTCTCTAATTCTTCTAAACTTTTTACTTCAAGCACTTCTCCTTTGACTCCTCCATTTGGTGTTGGTACAGATCCACCTAAGGCACAAATTGGAACCATATTTGTCTTTCCTGGTGCTGTTTCTATATAGGCGTATTCAGGAACTCCACGAGTCCATTTGGGAACCATGACTTTTTGTAGCCACACCTTATCTAGCCCTATTTTCTCTAATTCTTTCTGAGACCACTCCACCGCTTGTTGTGCTTTGAGGGAACCAGATAATCTTCCTCCTATTTGATTCGACAAATGATCTAACCACTCATAACTTTGACCTTCTAACAAAGAAGTGTCATAAATCTTACGCAATATCAGGCTATCATTTTCTTGTAGGGATCGTTGCCCGATACCTGAAAAGGAGCAAAAGAACGCTGCAAAAATCGCAGTAAAAAGTATATTTTTTTTCATAGTATTAATATCCAATAATGACGTAGTTTATCCATAACTGTGACAAACATGCCTATTCTTCTTCTAATTCTTTTTTATACAAAGCGATATTTTTCTTGATCTCCTCAGGTAATTCTGGCTCTTTGATATCTTTGTAGGTCTTTAATTGGTCATACAATGTTTTAGCTACCAAATATCTTGCTGTGGGTTTATCATCTGCAGGTATTATATACCAAGGTGCATGTGATAGAGATGTTTTATCAATAACATCTTTATAACACTCTTGATAGCGTTCCCAAAGTTTACGCTCTTTTAAATCCCCCGGAGAAAATTTCCAGTTTTTTTCTTGTTTGCTTAATCTACGTAACAATCTGTTTTTTTGTTCATCTTTGGATAGGTGTAAATAGAACTTAAAAATAATTGTTCCATTCTCTGCTATATGTTTTTCAAAATTACGGATTTGCTCAAATCGTTTTTCCCAAAACACATCATCTATAGCCGAGAGTTCGGTTACATCGGGTAGATTTTCTCCCAAAATATATTCAGGATGCACTCTTGTAACTAATACATTCTCGTAATGTGTACGGTTAAAAACTCCAAATTTTCCCCTAGCAGGTAAGGCAATATAATGTCTCCAGAGATAATCATGCTTTCGTTCCAAATCTGTCGGCGTTTTGAAACTATGCACTACTACACCTCGAGCATTAAAATCCTTGAACACCTCTCTAATAAGACTATCCTTTCCGGATGTATCCATTCCTTGTAAACATACTAACACACTATATTTGCCGTGTGCATAAAGTTTGTCTTGTAGTTTCCCTAATTTTCTACGAACTTTTGCTAATTCCTTTTCTACAACTACCTCATCACTTTCTATAGAAATTTTGGTAGGAATTTTTGTTAAATCAACAGGTACCGAAGCCTTAAAATCGTTTGGGTGTATATCTTTCATATTATCATTTTTAGTTATCGCTTTAATAAAGATGCTAAAGACAGTTCAATTGATCAAAACACTATTTTTTCAATCAAAATAAACTCGTTGCTTCCGAGGTTTGTATTCCTTATATATAGAAGTCGTTTAGACTCGTTCCGATTTATTATAAAAATATCGTTCTTATACCATTATAGTATTTGTCTTAGCTATGGGCACTGTTATGAAGTGCAAAAAGCATTTCAATTGATCAAAAAAACCAAAATCTCTTCAATTTGCCTATTAAATCCCAATACTATAAGTTACTCCAAAAACAATAGTATCATAGCGCCTACCATAACTTTTGAGGTTCAATTCTAAAAATACGTCTACTGGAAGAAATAATTGATATGCTCCTCGCATTTTTAATTGTAATCCATGATTATATCGCCCGGATGTAATAAATAAATTAGAAGTATCTCTTGCATTTTTTAATAAACGATAGTCATTTATGATATATCCAACGCCGGCATCAAGTTTTATACCCAGATAGGTAATTGCCTTAATCATAAAACTAGCATCAAGCTCACTCAGGATCTCTCTGTTCTGTGTTTCGCTTATAAAATATCGATTATAGGCTATGAGGTATCGATATTTTTCGGTGAGTGTAGTAAATTGTATTCGCGCATCAAAACCAATTTCTTCTTGTAAACCAACACTAATTACGGCGCCCATTCCAAAATCTATAGTTCCTCTATCGAACTGACCATATAATGATGGTGCAATGCTTAAAAGACACAAAATTTTAAAAAACTGATTCATTTTCAAATTTTACCCGATTCTATGCCAAAATTAGTATTTCTCTTGACGAACTCATCTTGACTTTTCCTTTTTCCCTAAAAATGAATCAAATTCTTCCATATTTCAGCATTTTATTCGTCGATAGCCTATTGTGTATTTCAAAAAAACATCTTATTTGGTCGAATTTGTTTTATTTCCGTTCCAAAACGAAACGTACAAAGGAATTCGGCGTCTTCTTTAAAAAAAGAACATGTATGATAACATCGAATTACAAAAGTGTTTCAATATCCAGTAGTTCACACACAAAAACACCTCATTATTATAAAAATAATACGTACCAGACACTTAATTTTCTGGGCTCTAAAGTAAAATCATACTCTTTCTACCATAGTATATACACATCACACGGCAGAAATTATCAATCTAAATCAAAATCATACAAAGCCCCGATACCAACGGTATCATACAATCGTCCAAGACTTCTGAAATTGACTTCTGCAAATATATGTATGGGCAAGTCGATTCGTATCAAAGCACGTAATTTGAGTTCTAATCCATGATTGACATCCCCTGTTTTGAAAAATAAAATAGCGTCGTTATCTTTTTCATCAAAAGTGGAGGATGTATTGAACATATATCCTCCTCCTATGGTAATATACGTGGGCTCAAAATTGAATAAAATCGTATTAACGCTATACGAAAACTCATGAAACCCCTCTATTGTACTATCAGTTAATGAAAATTGATAACTATATGTTCCCATATAACTCGTATAACAGGTAGGCGCATATTCCAATCTTGGAGAAAAACCCACTAATTGTTCGTCCTGATACGTACTAGTTATGGCAGCTCCAAAATTAAAACCATCGGGAATATATTGTGCATGAAGTCCTATTCCCAAAAATAGTATAATACTGAATAATATTTTTTGTTTTTCCACCTATCCTATTTTGAAGCAAATAATTTCACATCTCCTTCGCTAACTTCCTTGCCCCCCAAAATAATTAATCGCTCTATCACATTTCTTAACTCTCGAATATTACCTGTCCAATCATATTGTTGTAATAGTTTTATCGCTCCACTATCAAATTGTTTTGGTGCAGACCCTTGCTCATTTGCTATTTGCTTTGCAAAATGATTCACCAAATCTGGAATATCATCACGACGATCATTTAGTGCTGGGACTTTAATTAAAATTACAGCTAGTCTATGATATAAATCTTCTCGAAATCTTTTTTCTTCAATTTCCTTTTTCAGGTTCTTATTTGTGGCGGCAACAATACGTACATCCACTTTGATATCTTTATCACTACCGACTCGTTGAATTTTATTTTCTTGCAAGGCACGCAAGACCTTTGCCTGAGCAGAAAGGCTCATATCACCGATCTCATCCAAAAATATTGTTCCTCCATTTGCTGCCTCAAACTTCCCTGCTCTATCCTTGTTTGCTGAGGTAAATGCTCCTTTTACATGTCCAAATAATTCACTTTCTATTAATTCTCCGGGTATAGCTGCACAGTTCACCTCTATCATTGAGTTTTTGGAACGATCGCTTTTTTCGTGTATCCAATGTGCTACTAATTCTTTTCCTGTACCATTAGGTCCTGTAATCAATACGCGAGCATCGGTTGGTGCTACTTTTTCGATAATTTCTTTGATACTAGAAATGGCAGGAGAATCTCCTATCATTTCATACTTTTTTGACACTTTCTTTTTGAGTAGTTTATTCTCTACAACTAGTTCTTTTCTATCTAGCGCATTACGAACAGTATTAAGAAGCCTATTAAGATCGGGAGGTTTAGAAATATAGTCAAATGCTCCGAGTCGCATGGTATTCACTGCCGTATCCAAATCTCCATGTCCTGATATCATCACCATTGGTGTTTCTGGTTTAATTTTTTTTGCAGCTTCTAGCACTTCAACACCATCCATTTTGGGCATTTTGATATCACACAATACCAAATCATAGTCCTCATTTTTAATCATATCAATCCCTACAAGACCATCTTCCGCTTGCTCTACTTGATATTTACTATTCTCTTCTGCTATAATTTTTACAAGAACACGTCGAATTGCTAATTCATCTTCTATTACTAATATTTTTGACATATATCTATGAGTTATTTGGGTGCTTGTTTAATATAAATATCACGTTGCGGAAACGGAATACTGATTTCATGTTCTTTAAATAATTGATCAATTTCAAAACGAATTTCGCTTTTAGGAATGCTCGCCATGAAACTATCATTGATCGAGAATACTAATTTAAAGCTTAATGCGCTATCTGCAAAATCAGTAAACAAGACTAAGGGCGCAGGATGATCCAAAACATGATTATTCTTTGACGCTGCCAAAAGCAATAATTCTTTGACCTTTTGTAGATCACTACCATACGCAACACCTACAGTAACAGACTCCCTTGTAACCTTTCCATTTTGCGTCCAATTATACAAACTAGACGATAAGTACTTGTGATTTGGTATAATTAGCACTTTATTATCAATGGTTACTGTTCGTGTCGTTCTCAACTTAATTTCTTCGACGCGACCAACTTTATTATCAATCTCTATAATATCTCCTACATGCACTGTCTGATCCATCAAAATGAACACACCAGACAAAATATCCTGAATAAGCGTCTGTAAAGCCAAACCTACTCCTACCAACAAAGCGGCTGAGGCTGCAAAAATTGCATTAATATTAATACCTATATTATCTAACGTAATAAGAGCAAGTATCGCATACAAAAAATATTTGGCGAATGAAAAGATAGAATCAAACTTCATCTTATCAGTTTCTGGCAACTTACGAGTAACAAACTTCTTTATATATTTAAGTATGTATATAGTAAGCACAAAAACCAAAATAAAAAACAAAAGCACACCAACCGTTAGAACGATTTTATGATCTCCATTTTCACTTTCAAAAATTTTATAACTCAAAAAATCGACTAATATATCCCAAGCCCCTTTTTGCAAATTATCTACATGCTCTCCTAATTTCTGTTGCGCTATCATTAAATATATTGAAAATTTACAACACTTATCCCGAATAAATCAAATATACAATAATGCATTAAGCCGTCTCCACATTATATTACAAAGATTCATCTTGAGTATACTGCCTCTATGAACAAAAACTATTCCTAAATGTACAACGAGATCTTTTCAATTTTAATATACATTTCCTAATCTGATAAAAAATCATCAAAAGATCGCTCTTCTTTATGGAATTCAAAGCAAGAACTCTTAAAACAAAAAAGGATTCGATTTTTATTTCTTAATTCCACTAAAGAAATAAAACTTCTCTTAACTTTTTATTTTCCCTGAAAAATGAATCAAATTCACTCCTAATTGCGCTACTTCTCTCATTCGTAGCACTGCTCCGAATTGGAAAAGCTTGCTTATCTGGTCAAATTTTATCTCATTTTAGGTCGATAACAAAAAGTCAGGATGCGTTTATAAACTCCAAAATATCACCAATAAAAACGGCACTACTAAAAAACACCTTTACAACTTGAATTTACTTAAAACGAAGACACGTTTTTTCTTTTGCAATTGACTTCTTATCGTATCTCAAAAAAAGGCTATCCTTACACTCGTACAGAAATACCATTTTATTTTAATATCTCATCCATCTCAATAGTTCTTTATAGCTAGGTTTTTTACCATACATCAAAATCCCTATACGGTATATCTTGGCTGCTATCCATGCAACACCGATTATGCTAAGAAATAATATAAAAACAGAAATTGCAATTTCCCACCAAGCAATTCCAAAAGGAATCCTCATCAACATAACAATAGGAGAGGTAAAAGGAAACATAGAAAAAATCACAGAAACCATTCCATGAGGGTTTTCTATTACCACAAAAGCACCTATATAAAAACCAAGAACCAATAGCATAACTACAGGCATCATAAACTGCTGCGTATCCGTTTCACTATCAACTGCAGCTCCTATTGCAGCGTACAACGCACTATAGAGAAAATAGCCCCCAATAAAATACAAAAAGAAACAACATACAAGTGTCATCAAAGGCAATTTATAAATATCCTGCAAGATAGGCTGTAATTGTTCTAGATTCCTCGCTTCTGAATATACTGCTGTTGTGGCCGGATTGGCACCTGTCAAGTCAATACCCAAAACAAAAACACTAATAAACATCAATATACCACCAATTACTAGCCAAATAGCAAATTGAGTTACACCAGCAAATGAGGTTCCCAAAATTTTGCCTAGCATCAATTGCAAAGGTTTTACTGATGAAATAATGATTTCTATAATTCTACTTGTTTTTTCTTCAATCACAGAACGCATTATCATATTACCGTAGATCACGATAAACATCAATAGCAAATATCCTGCTACTCCTCCAAATGCTATTTTTATAATATTTGATAACTTAGAACTTTTTTCTCCAGAAAAATTCTCAATCTTTAACGATATCTTTGTTCTAGCACTGGCGATCGCATCGACATCCAATCCTTTTTCTATAAGTTTAGTTTCTGTAAGTTTGTTATTTATCACCCTTTCGATAGTATTCAAGATCTCTATAGTAGGGGCATTCTCTCCATAAAAACGTACAGAATTGACAAAATCAATGGTATCATGAGGTTTTGGAATATATAGTAGCCCATAGAACTTCTTTAATACAACGGAATCTTTTACTACATCAAGAGGGCTAGATGAAAAATCCTTGAAGCGCAAATTTTTAGTATCCTTGAATGCTGACACAAAATATTGTGATTCATCATGTACTGCAACAGTTCTTATTTGATCCTTGTTCAGGCTTACTAACCATCCAATTACTCCAATCATTGCAAAGACCAACAATGGACTCACAAAAGTCATCACAATAAAGGTTCTATTACGTACTCGGGCGATAAACTCACGTTTGATAATCAATAGTAATTTATCCATGATCAGTAATTTTTTTTATGAAGATTTCATTAACCGTTGGAATCACTTCAGCAAAATGATGTACTTTGGCTTTATTTATCAAATATTGCAACAACTCATTAGAAGAAGCGCCATCATCCAGGGTAATTTTAAGTTTCAAATATGTATCTAACGTTTTGAAAGTTGCTGGATGTACCTCAAATCGTTCTTTTAAAGCAGCCTCTAATTCTGAAGGATTATCCGTATCCAATGCTGTTTCGTAAGTATTTGTTTTAAAATTTCTTTTTACGGTATTTATTTCACCTTCGAGAATTTTTTTAGACTTATTCATTAATGCTATATGATCACATAACTCCTCTACACTTTCCATCCTATGCGTTGAAAATAAAATGGTAGCTCCCTCTTCTTTTAATTGTATAATTTCATCCTTTATTAGAGTCGCATTAACCGGATCGAAACCACTAAAAGGTTCATCAAATATCAAAAGTTTTGGCTGATGTAATACCGTTACTATAAACTGTATTTTTTGTGCCATACCCTTGGATAATTCTTGGATTTTTTTGTTCCACCATCCTCCTATTCCAAACTTTTCAAACCAATACTGCAAGCGCTTTTTTGCTTCCGACTTACTTAGCCCTTTTAATTGGGCTAGGTACAGTGCTTGTTCTCCTACTTTCATCGATTTGTATAGGCCTCGCTCTTCTGGCAAATAACCTATCATAGCGATATGATGAGGTTGTAATTTTTCGCCATTCAAAATAATATTTCCCTGATCAGGTAAAGTAATTTGATTGATGATTCTTATTAGGGTTGTTTTACCAGCTCCATTGGGGCCTAGCAAACCATAGATACTGCCTTCTGGAACCGAAATAGACACATTATCCAATGCCGTATAGTCACCATAACGCTTGGATACTTGTTCTATCTTTAGGAATTGTTTTATCATTAAAAATTCTATTTACTCTATAAGATGTGTATACCATTAATTTGTTACAAATAACTCAAAAAAAAAGCGTCTTACAGTGCTCAAATTAATTAGAAATTATTTTTTTTTATTTTTTTTGTAATGAATCCGAAAAAGTATCGACTACTGCTATATCACAAATAAACTGATTTTTAAAAACGCAATTAAAAATTAGTAAAATTTATTGTGTATTACACAATACGTCATTAAGGGGTGGGAAAAAAATTGCTATGAAAAACAAAACCCACCCTTAATACGCCATTAAGGATGGGAAAAAAATTGCTATGAAAAAGAAAATATCACTAAATGCGCTAGTGATAATTCAAATATACGTTTTTTTTCCAATAATGAATCAATAATAGAAATTATTATTTGATTTAATGATAGTTGTATAACAAAAAACTATCCAACACCGCTAATCCACTGACTTTTCATTTGATTAGCTCTTTTTGACAGATCTGAAATTCTATCGAATAATATATTTATTGATCTATTATTTCTTCTTTTTAATACCATTTCGTTTCATAACCCTTTCGTGTTATTTATTCTTGTTTTTTTCATTTGTGCCATTTCATCTATAATATTACAAACATTAAAAACAATGAATCATTCATAAAAAACAAATTACACACACTACTAAGTGGTATAAAAAAACCACTTAGTAGTGGTTTTTTTATACTCTCCTATTTAAATAATCTATTTTTTTAAAAATAGAAATTTTTGATCTTCTTTTTGAAAACACCAAAAAACGTTCTTTTGGATACAATTGATCTAAGAGAACATATCTTTTACTTTTTCAAAAAATGATTTATCAGAACTCTCTGGTTTTGGTAGAAAGTGATCATCATTTGACATTTTCACAAAAAATTCTTTTTGTTCTTTGTTTAATGTTTTTGGTGTCCAAACATTAACATGTACTAATAAATCACCGCTGCCATATCCATTGATACTTGGAATCCCCTTACCTCGTAGTCGCAAAATTTTGCCACTCTGCACGCCTTCTTCTATTTTTATTCGCACTTTTCCAGTTACGGTCTCTATTTCTCTAGAAGCTCCTAACACGGCTTCGGAAAAACTAACATACAAATCATAATGTAAATTATCTCCTTCTCTTTTGAGTTGTGGATGATCTTGCTCTTCGATAGCGACTAACAAATCTCCTGAGATACCATTCCCTGGAGCCGCATTTCCTTTTCCGGAAACTTTGAGTTGCATACCATCTTGGACTCCTGCGGGTATTTGGATACTCACAGTCTCTTCAGAAAACTGTAGTCCTTGTGCATCAGCTCCCGGAGCTTTCTTATCAATCATTTGTCCAGACCCACCACAAGCAGTACAAGGCGCAGCAGTTTGCATCCTACCAAGTATGGTATTCGTTATTCTTGTAACCTGTCCTGCTCCTTGGCATGTACTACACGTACTATAGGTTGTCCCTGGAGCTTGTATCTTTCTTTTTACTTTGATTTTTTTCTCGACGCCATTTGCAATTTCTTCTAGTGTAAGTTTTACACGGATGCGCAAGTTACTTCCTTTGCTTCGTCGTTGACCACCGCCACCTCCAAAGCCACTGAAGCCACCAAAACCACCGCCACCAAAAATGTCGCCAAATTGACTAAAAATATCATCCATATTCATACCGCCACCGCCTCCAAAGCCGCCGCCGTTTTCAAAAGCTTGATGACCATACTGATCGTATCTAGCACGCTTATCAGCGTCACCTAGGATTTCATATGCTTCAGCTGCTTTTTTGAAACTCTCCTCTGCTGCAGTATCCCCAGGATTTTTATCCGGGTGAAACTCTATTGCTTTTTTCCGATAAGCTTTCTTAATCTCTGCTGGTGATGCTCCTTTGCTTATTCCTAATATGTCGTAATAATCTTCTTTCACGTTTTTTTAATTTTAAATGGCTATTATTACCAGCTAAATTTCTGTTATTGTCCAGTTACTACCTTTGGAAAACGGATAATCTTTTCTCCTAATTTATACCCTTTTTCTACCACATCAACGATTTTCCCTTTGAGATCATCACTTGGAGCTGGTATCTGTGTGATAGCTTCATGGTCATCTGCATTAAAAACATCCCCTGGTGCGACTACTACTTCTTCCAAGCCTTTGCTTTTTAATGTTTCTCTAAGTTTGTTATGAATCAACAAAACTCCCTTTGCCAAATCGTCATCTTCAGAACCTTTTATAGCTGCCATTGCTCTATCAAAATCATCCATAACAGGCAAAACAGCTTGTAATACTTCTTGATTTGCGGTCTTAAAAAGCTCTATACGCTCTTTTGTTGTCCGTTTCTTATAATTCTCAAATTCTGCAAATAATCGCAAAAATTTATCTTTTTCTTTCTGCAATGCCTCTTCTAAGACTGCGGTTTCATCTTGTTCAACTTCTTGCCCTTGATCCTCCAAGGATGTATCGTTCTCTTGTACAGACTCTGAACCTGAATTAGGAGTATCTAACACTTCTTCTGTTGCCGTATTTGCAGTTGCTTCTTTTTTCTTTTTACTCATTTTATACCACATTACTTTTATAGATAATTTGGAAAGCAAAAGTACTGCCAATTATTTTAAAATGTCATAATGTCACACCTTAATTATTTTATTCTATCTTTATATACCCTCTTATACAATTTAGGTATATAAATTTGTATCAATGACACTATTATTTTTTCATGTAAAAACACCGTAATGCTCTTGCATAGCCTCAACCACGGAATATAGGAACAAGGCATTTAGATGGAAAAAGAACACGTCGATATGCGATAGTATATAGCTAATTTGGTATTACAAACAAATGCATCCCTTCCTTCATTAATTCATCAGAAACAATTAATGGCATTTTTCTTTTAAATTAAAATTGATCTAGGATATTATGAAAAAACAAATTTACAGTACAATTACTATTCTGACACTTATAACTACGATGTTAGCGTGCAAAAGTGAAAAGAAAAATGAAGCTAAAGCTAAAGCAGCGCAACCTGTTGCCACAACTACCTCAATTGCTAACAAGTACAAAGCAGTTATTACGGATAGTCATATCAAGTGGACAGGGGCAAAACCCTTGGAAAAACATACAGGTACTATTGCTATTGAATCAGGGATCATCAAAACTATTAACTCCAAAATAGTGAGCGGAAGTTTCTTAATTGATATGAGATCCATTATCGTTACCGATCTAAAAGGTAAGCAAAAAAAAGGGTTGGAAGAACACTTAAAAGGCTTCAGCGAAGGCAAAGAAGATCATTTTTTTAATGTAGTTAAGTATCCTAATGCTGCTTTTGAAATTACAACTGTCACCGAAAACACTCCACAAACGTTAATTCAAGGAAATCTAACGATTCGAGGAATTAAGAAAAATATTAGTTTCCCTGCAACAATAGCCTTTACATCAGATAAAATAATAATCACAAGCGATCCTTTTGCAATTAACCGCACTGATTGGGGTATCAATTACGGATCCAAATCTATCTTTGATAACCTTGGAGACAAGTTTATAAATGACAATATCATATTAGAAATCCAATTAGTGGCAAATAAAATTTAGAAGAATACAAAAATCAAAATAATTCAAACTTTTATGATTCTAACAGGATCATCCAAAAGGAAGAGACCTTTTGGTAATGATGCCGCGTATTTTTTTGATCAATTGAAGTATTATTCAATTTTTAGTGCAGCACTATGAGTTAAGAAAAAGACGAAAATCGCTTCATCAATAATAATTCAATCCAAAAGTTAAAATAAACTAAATGAGATTTGTTTATTAAAAAAAAACACTCAAAATTGCGTAAACACCTTTTAGGAAGCATATTTTCTCAAAAAACTATTTTCCACTCTTGACCAAAGCAAGTAAGGTCGGTTTTAGGTTTTCAAATTCAAAGAAATAACCACTATCCTGAATCTTTTTACTACTTACACGCTGACTACCATACAACAGTACATGCATTTCGCCTAAAAGCAAGTTCATTACAAATTTTGGAATACTTGGGAGCCAAATTCTTTTTCCTAACATCTTAGCAATTCGGACTGTAAGTGTTCTATTAGAAACCGCATTTGGTGCTACAGCATTATACACCCCAACCAATTCCTCTTTTACTACATGCATAAAAATCTTGACTACGTCATTGACATGTATCCAACTCTGCCACTGTTTTCCAGAGCCGAAAACAGCTCCTAATCCCATTTTTAAAGGTTTTGCTATTTTGGGATACGCACCTCCTTTTTCTGAGAGAACAAGTCCAATACGTATTTTTGCTACTTCTATTCCTTGTTTTTCGAACTCATCTGCAGCTTCTTCCCATTTTCTTACAACAGTACACAAAAACTCTGTATTCTGTTCTGTCGATTCTTCGGTATAGTAATTCATAAAAGAATCTGGATAAATTCCTATAGCACTTGCAGAAACCAGATGCCGAACTGTATTTGGAGTTTGTCGTAATGTCCGTGCCAGCAAATTAAGACTTAGCAACCGACTCATCAAAATTTCTTTTCTATATGCCTTTGTCCATCTTTTGGCTATAGTCGCTCCGGCCAAATTAATTATCACCTCAATATCTTCAAAACATTTGGGATCAATTGTGCCTTTTGCTGGGTCCCACAAAAACCCTTTATAATTGGTTGAATCCTGTATCTTTTCTTTTCTAGTGGTAAGATAGTGCACTATTAAACCAGCGGAATGGCACTGCGCTACCAACTCCTGACCGATCATTCCTGTTGCTCCCGTAATCAATACTTTCATCAACAATATTTATTACTTTAAATGTTTTTTAAAGAAAAATTATTTCGATATTCTGTCTAAAATTGAAAAAACAAAACACACTATTCCTTTACTATTTTCTTTAAAAATACTGCGCTGTACTTGTATTCACAACACCTTTACATATAGTTTAACAAATACAAAACATAATTCATCTAATTACTGATAGTTATATTTTTATTTTTTTATCAATAAAATTGCAAAGCCATCCAAGAATTAAAAAAAATAGTATTTTTAATCTTCAGAAATCAAAAATACATGGAAAAAATCAATGAATACCTGGAAATAGCGATTGATAAAATTGTTTTTTACACTCCAAAAATACTAGCAGCGGCCGTCATCTTATGGATCGGATTTAAGATCATCAAAAAAGTACTATCCTTATTGGAACGTACCCTAAAAAAAATGCAGGTATCCGATACTATGCGGCCTTTTCTCTTATCTATGCTCAGCATAATTCTGAAAGCTTCATTGATATTTGTAATTGTGTCTATCCTTGGAGCAGACCTTTCTGGTTTGTTGACCATATTAGCTGCAATGGGATTTGCTATCGGACTATCACTCCAAGGTAGTCTAGGGAATTTTGCGTCAGGTATTCTCATCCTTTTTCTAAAACCATACAAAGTCCATGACTGGATACAGATCGATGACAAATTTGGAAAAGTAGAAGAAATCGGTATTTTCAATACAGTGATTATAACACCAGGTCACAAATCAATGATTATCCCGAATGCCAAAATCACAGATGATGTGGTGACAAATTATTCTAAAAAAGGAATGATACGCTTAGAAATCACTGTAGCAATGCCCTACGCTGAGGATTTTCCGAAAGTTCAAAAAATAATCATGGATGTATTGAAACCAATAGATAAAATTCTTGCTGATCCCAAACCTATTGTAGGCATAGAAACTTTTGATTCTCATTCGATTGTCATCGGCGTACGTCCTTATGCTAGACCTGATGATTATTGGGATGTAATGTATCGCGTTCATCATGGTATCAAACAAGCTTTTCATGAAAATAATGTAAAGGTAGCCTATTCTGAAGGTGTTGAACTTGGAACTATTGGGAAGTAATAATACCATGATTTATTCGTATCTTTAGTAAAAAATGCTTCTAAACACTTCTTACAAGAATCTAGAAATCACTCAAAGAATAAATGAAGAAGTTGGGAAACCTTTTATTCTGAGTCAACGAAAGAAACTGAATGGTATTCTATCGCCAAAACTGTATATTATCAGTGGTAGTATTAAAATTCAGAATTTATTAACGATTAACACGAACACAAACATATGTCGTATTGAACTGCGTCCAAGAGGTATAATTATTGAATTTCGAATCCTCTTAGAAACCTACGCACTGTTAATTCCTTTTTATAAACTAACCATATACAAAGGTAAGTCTGATGAATATTCTTTCTACAGAGATACGAATTTTATAAAAATTAAAGCAAGTCAAACAGATACTATTATTCATGATTTTATAAAAAAAATCAAAAATCAAAAAAACGATATTTCTCCCACTACTATTGAAGACCTATAAGAAATAAGCACTCCGTGTAAACAGCAAACCTATTAAAATCTATTTTGTATGAGAATTCTATTAACAGGTGCCAATGGGTACATTGGAATGCGCTTATTACCACTATTGCTTGATTTAGGACATGAGGTTATTTGTAGTGTACGAGATGCTTCTCGGTTGTCTGTAACTAATGAAACTAGGAAACTAATTGATATCATAGAGATCGATTACCTAAACACTCCCGACCCAGAACAATTTCCCAAGCATATTGATGCTGCTTATTACCTACTACACTCTATGAGCTCATCAACCAAGGATTTTGATGACAAGGAAGCCATATCTGCAAAAAATTTCAACACCTACATGGAATCAGCAGGAGTACAACAAGTAATCTATCTAAGTGGAATTGCCCATGAAGACAATCTATCAAAACACCTATGGTCAAGAAAAAATGTTGAAGAAATTCTAGCACAAGCATCCTATCAATTGACGGTATTACGTGCCGGGATTATTGTAGGCTCTGGTAGCTCTTCGTTTGAAATCATAAGAGATCTCTGTGAGAAACTCCCTTTAATGATTACTCCCAAATGGATCAATACTCCTACACAACCTATTGCAATACGTGATGTACTCTCTTTTATGTCTGGGGTCTTATTTAATAAACAATGCTACAACGCTTCTTTTGACATTGGTGGCCCTAATATACTTACTTACAAACAAATGATGTTATTATATGCCAAAGCCCGTGGTATTAAACTTGCTATCTGGACCATCCCAGTGATGACCCCCAAACTCTCATCATACTGGCTTTATTTTGTAACTTCTACCTCTTACAAATTGGCATTAAACCTTGTAGATAGCATGAAGATACCCGTAATAGCAGAAGACAAACGACTACAAACACTTTTGGGAATCAAACCAATGACCTATACAAGGGCTATTGAACTTGCTTTTATAAAAATTGACCAAAATGAAGTCGTTTCTAGTTGGAAAGATTCCATGATAAGTGGACGTTTCAAAAAAAATCTCCAGAAATATATACATGTTCCAAAAAAGGGATGTCTCACAGACAAAAAAACTCTCAAAGTTCATGCCCCAGAAAAAGTATTAGAACGCATCTGGGCCATTGGAGGTGAAACCGGATGGTATTATGGAAATTGGATGTGGAAAATTCGAGGGGCTATAGACAAGTTATTCGGAGGAGTAGGCTTACGGAGAGGTAGGACAAACCCTGATAAGATTAACTCTGGTGATGTCATTGATTTTTGGCGTGTCTTGATGGCTGATAAACATGAAAAACGATTACTACTATTTGCAGAGATGCGGGTTCCCGGAGAAGCATGGTTAGAATTTGATATAGACGAGAACAATATACTTCACCAAACTGCGACTTTTCGCCCAAAAGGAATCTGGGGGCGATTATACTGGTATAGTATGGTTCCGTTCCATTATTTTATCTTTGGTGGAATGATCCGAAAAATTGTAAATGAAACTAATCATTCTGCTTAATTAAAGAATTTGCGTTGATTATATCTTGATGAAAAACCCATTGCCATCTATCGTCACCTACAGGAACTTCAAAAACACTCTGTACCAAAGTGGCACTATGATTTGCTCCTGTTCTATCCAAAGGAGCATTTAAACGTTTAAGATCGTAAAATCTAAATCCTTCTCCCCATAATTCCCAACGTCGCTGTAATAAAATCTCATCCACAAGGGCTTGACCTGTTTTTGTAGATTTGACATATTCTGGATCTCTTGCTCTTGCCAAATCTGCCAAAACATCCACAGCATCCACTTCACCGAGTCTTGCTTTTGCTTCTGCCTCTATCAAGTACATCTCTGCTGCTCTCATATAAGGTACATCTACACGACTATCTCCGGTACTTCTTGACAAGAATTTCTGACTTGTATATGCATGTTTAGAATGCCTTGAACTTATGGTCACTCCCGCTGGCAAATTATTATGCTCTCCTGTGGGATCAAAGAGTTCTGATCGCACATCCGTACTTGGAATTGTAGCATACAACAAACTATTGATTGCCTTTGGATTAGCTCTTATATTGGTGGAGTTAAAATTTCTAGAAATAAAAGCTCCAAAATTTCCAAAAAACTCAGTTTGATCTTCAACAATATGACTCCCCCACATCCACTCATCATTCGTATAATCATTAAACCCTTGTTTGTAATCATCTCTTGACATTAACTGGAAATCATTTCTAGCCTGTTTAGCATTTCTGGCTGCTATTTCCCAAGCCCCCTGTGTGAGAGCCACTCGTGCTTTCAAACCCAGAACAACTCCTTTATTGATATGAGAGGCATTTGACCGATCAGCACTTAGTAAATCAATGGCCGAATCAAGATCTACATTAATCTGTTTGTAAACTTCTTCTACGGTTTCTCTTGCACTACTATCTGCATCAGCTGATAATACAATTGGAATACCTAATTGAGAATTATTTTGTCCTGCTTGATAACGCTTCCCATAAAGTTGAACTAATTGATAATGGATAAATGCTCTATAAAATAATGCCTGTCCTAATAAATTATCCTTTTCTGATATAGGCCCACTTGCATCTATTACATTATTAATAATAACATTCGCGTTTCTATTAATACGGTAATACATCCTGTATGGAAACAAGTTATCATTATCGATCGTATTACGATGATCTATCCACTTGTACATATTGTTGAACCATCCATTGGCTGCCGCTGTCATGACATAATCTTCTCCTAGCACATCCATATTAATCATCATAGCTCCAATACCTCCCCTTCCATTACCTGACGACTCATTACCCGGATGACGCTCATACAATGATCTATGAATTCCATTAAGCACCGCTCTCAAATTCTTAGTTGTAGCCACTGCCTCGTTTTCAGAAACTGATTCTGTCGGATTTGTCTCCAAAAAATCATCACTACAAGAAAACAACATAAATGTAATACCCAAAAATAGTAAACAAATTTTCTTTAACTTTTTCATAGCAATATCCTTAAAACGCAACGTTAATCCCTAATGTAATTACTCGAGCAGGCGTAAATCTATTCGTCGTTGTTCCACTGAAATTTTGATTGACATCTAACCCTTTTCTCTTGGTAAAGACCCACAAATTCTCCCCATTCATATAAATCCTTGCATTTCTCAAACCCAACGAACCAACCATCCTTTCTGGAAGTTCATAAGATACATTTAACTGCCGGATACTCAAAAAATCTGAATCCACCAACCAACGATCCGAATCAGCAGCTAGCCTGTCAATTTGGGTGTTATCCAGCCTAGGTATATCAGTAATATCCCCAGGTTTTTGCCATCTATTAAGAATATCCGCAGACAACGCCTCTCCATAGCTACCAGAACTCAAAATACCTGCATAATTCGTGTCAAATGTTTGTCCACCCAATTGATAGGCAAATAATGCAGAAACAGTAATCCCTTTGTAACTAAAAGTATTTCTAAAACTGCCATAAACATCAGGGATAGCACTCCCGACAAAATCATTTTTTGCTTTATTCTGGTTTGTAGTGACCTTAGTTCCGTTCACAATACGTACATCCGTCTCTGTATTTGGATCCAACTCGTCATTTGCAACATACAACCCATCTCCATTTGCTGGATCAACACCATACCAATCTCTCAACCAAAAATCAAAAATAGACCGACCAACCACTAACTTTCTAGGACCTACAACAATTTCTTTCTGAGGAAGTTCTTTAAACTCATTCTCAATAGTTGCTGCATTGAATCCAAAATTCCAATTAAAGTTATTCGTTCTAATAATATCCAATGACACATCTATTTCAAACCCTTTATTCACCAGAGAACCTGTATTCTCTATTCGTCCATCAAGACCAGATTGAACTGATTTGGGCACTTCAAATAGCAAATCATCTGATACCTTATTATAATATTCTACACTACCCGAAATTCGATTTTGTAAAAAACCAAATTCTATTGCTACATCGGTTTGACGGTTTTTTTCCCACGTCAAACCTGGGTTACTTAATGTCGAAGACTGAATACCTGGTTCTGCGGCATTACTTCTATTCAAAGAAAACAAGCCTTGATTTGCAAAAAAGCTCACTGGATTTCTATCCAAATTAGAGTCATTTCCTACCTCTCCGTAAGACGCTCTCAATTTTAAGGTATTTATCCAGTCAACATATTCCAAAAATTGCTCCTGATCCAAACGCCATGCTCCCCCTACAGAAAAGAAATCCCCCCAACGCTCTTCTTTGCTAAATCTAGAAGAAGCATCTCTTCTATACGAAGCAGAGAGATAGTACCGTTTATCAAAATCGTAATTGAATCGTGACAAATATCCTTCTGTTGTATAATTTCGTCTGAATGATTCTAATTGTACCGTAGTAGTAAAGTTAACCAACTCACTATTTCCATCTACACCTTGTACTTGTTTCAAACCTGACAAGGAAGTAAATTCGAAATTAAAACTTTCATGCCCCAAGAGGGTCTCAATCGAATGTTTGTCGAAGGTATTTTTATATTTTACTAGTTGATTATAGTTTAATGCTGTACGTACAGATGCATCACGCCTTGCTCTTCCATCCGGGGCACCATCTCCTATAATCGGACTATCAAAACCTTCATTATTTAAAAAGCGTTTATCTAGACTTGCGTTGAAGGTAAACGTAAAATTTTTGAGAAAATACATCTCTCCAAACGTTCGTGCTGCAATTGTATTAATCTTATCACGATCTATATTGAGCAATGTTTCTTGTATAACATGCCTACCCGGGATAGCACCGGACGCTCTATTACGATCCAAATCCCCAGAGTCAAAAACACGATTACCTTCTGTATCAAGCACAAACTCACCTGTAATTGGATCATGTTGATAAACCGGATAAATGGGACCTATTATTCTCGTAGAAAAAAACGGATTGACAAATGCAGTACCACTACCATCAACAGCTAGATTAGAATTAGAGGTAGCTCCAGAAATATTTAACCCTACTTTTCCCCAATCTTTGACTTTTGTATTCAGATTAATTCTAGCCGTTAATCTTTCAAAATCTGAATTAATTATATATCCTTCTTCTCTCAGGTGTCCCAAAGAGAGAAAATAATCTGTTTTTTCTGATGCCCCAGCATAGGAAAAATAGCTATTGGTTCGTAACCCTGCCCTTGTCAATGGTTTTTCCCAATCCAAATCATCTGGATACAATAAATTTGCAGAAGGGTTTAGCGCTCCATTTTCTCCAACTATTCGATTATCAGGTACGTTGAACGGATTATATCCTAATATTTGAGAAATATCCTCATAATCCGCTCCGTTATATATTTGATTTCCATCATCATTCCTTGGTAACAACCCTGACGCTAACTGACTCGCATCAGAAATCGGCACCCCACTTGTGACCAAACTATTACGATATGCTTCCCACATCAAAGGATAATACTGTTCTGCATCAACTCGATCGTACTCTGGTATACTACGCGAAGTCAACCCTTGGCTTATATCAAATGTAAACACCCCGTCTCCATTTCTGGAATGTCCTTTTTTTGTTGTAATAATCACTACCCCATTTGCAGCCTTATTACCATATAAAGCTGTGGATGCAGCATCTTTTAGCACACTGATACTGGCTATATCTGCTGCGTTGATACTTGCAAAATCACCTGTAAAAACAGTTCCATCAACAATATACAAAGGCTCACGATTTGCATTTACAGAACCTATTCCTCGAATTTGTATATTAGGTCCTGATCCAGGCTGACCATTACTAGGCGAAAATTGTACACCGGAAGCAGCACCTTCTAAAACTGTCAACGGGTTTGTCAGTGCTCTAGTTTGCATCTGCTCTTCGCTAATCTGAACAGCAGATCCTGTAAAATCTTCTTTTGTAGAAGTTCCATATGCAACTACAATCACTTGATCTAAAGCTTGTGTATCTTCTACCATCACCACTTGAATCAGTTCATTTGGCAGTATTTTGATACGTTGAGAAGTCATACCAATATAAGAAAATAGTAAAACATCTCCGAAAGTTGCTACAATTTCAAAATTTCCTTCAAAATCAGTTTGCACTCCTTGTGTAGTTCCTTCGATAACAACGGACACACCAGGCAAAGATATCCCTTTTGCATCTTTTACATTTCCTTTTATTGTATTTTGTGCTTTTATCTTATCATTTACAGATTTTTTTTTATTGGTAGTATCAGCACTTATTGGCTGCAAAGTACTCATCAAAAAAAACACCACAGATATGCACACACATATCCTAGTAAAGTTTATCCCTTGTTTAGATCCCATATAACGGTTAGCCACTTCGATTTATATTCCCCCGTAGAAAGTTTTTTCACCTAAAAACTTTAGAGTCTCAAAATACGAAAAAAAACCTAAAAAAAATAAGGGAATCCCCTTTAATCATCCAACAAAATCTGAGAGCGTATTATTCTCCAAAACTTTCAATGTACTGTCTCGAACCTGAATCATTAGCTTATGCACTGTACACGCTTTTTCATCTGGACAATCGTCGCATTTTTCGTAAAAATTAAGACTCACACAAGGCAACATTGCAATTGGTCCTTCTAGTACACGAATCACTTCAGCCATTTTTATATCTGCAGCATCACGTTTTAAATAATAGCCTCCGTCTTTTCCTTTTTTGGAACTTAAAAATCCATTATTCTTCAGTATCAAAAGAATACTTTCAAGAAATTTTCTTGAAATATTTTCTTCTTCTGCAATTTTTGAAATTCCCTTAGGTCCCTCATCCATATTCTTAGCCAAATACGTCAATGCCTTAAGTCCATATTTCGTTTTCTTGGATAACATAGTTGCTAATGTACTATTTTTTTCTCAAAAAAACCTCAGCTATCATACAACGTGCGCTTCCCCCTCCATGCTTTTCTATAACAGATAAATCACTATGCAAAATAGTCCCGCAAGTTTCTATTGTTATTTTTTGTCTATCCGTAAGGCTTTTGAACGCAGTGGTTGACATCACTATAAAAGATTCGTTATTATAACCCAGAACCTGTAACATATTACCCGCAAAATGTTGCACCTGTTCCTCGGTAATTCTAATCACGGTTTTCCCATCTGTTCGAAGATGTTGCTCCACATTTTTCCGTTCTTTTTTATCATCAATACAATCCAAGCATATTACCGCAAAAGTATCACCAATACACATCATTACATTTGTATGATATATCGGTAACCTTTTACCCAAAACAGTTTGATTTGCGACAAAAATCACTGGTGTATATTCAAAGTCTTCACAGAATTCTATCAACAATTCTTCATCAGCTCTTGGTGACAATGCGCAATATGCTTTTCTATTTACGCGATCCAGCACCACACTTCCAGTCCCTTCCAAAAAAATAGCTTCGGACTCGGCATCGGTATAATCAACTACATTATTAATCACAAATCCTTGACTCTCTAATTTTTCTAAAACCTCTGGACGGCGTTCTCTTCGTCTATTGGGAGCAAACATCGGATAGAGTGCGATATCACCGTTGGAATGAAAAGAAATCCAGTTATTAGGAAATAATGCATCTGGTGTATCCAGTCTAGGATCATCGTCCACAATCGTAACCTTGACTCCAAATTTTACTAAGACTTCGACTAAATTATCAAATTCTTTTTGTGCATTTTTTGCGACTACATCCGCCTTTAGATTACTTTCTTGTTGATAATAATTATTGACTGC
This sequence comes from uncultured Aquimarina sp., assembly GCA_947492105.1. Classification (GTDB taxonomy): domain Bacteria; phylum Bacteroidota; class Bacteroidia; order Flavobacteriales; family Flavobacteriaceae; genus Aquimarina. The sequence continues at coordinate 39,964 of CANLMN010000008.1, forward strand.
TGTCTCTTCATTTTTCCGAAATTGTACCGGTCTAATCATCAAAACCTCATTAGTTGCTTGACTCATCATACACTCTTATTTTTTATAATTACTAAACCCTAATCAGGGGCATTGTAGAACAACGAAGCAATCCTTCTTGTTTTGCTATTTCTGCATAAGGAACCTCTTCCACTGTTATTCCAAAACTACGTAACCATTGATTTAATCGCACAAAACTCTTTTCGGACACAACGACATCTGGTCTAATGGAAAAAATGTTAGAATTCATATCATACATTTCCTGTTTATTGATTACAAATACATTGTCAACACCGAAAAAATTCAATAAAAACTCAAAATCCTTTTGTTCTCGAAATCCTTCTTTATGCAAAATAGCCTTTCCAGTCCCTACAGGCTGAAAACAACAATCCAAATGCAAGGCATTATCTTTTGCTATTTTCTCCGACTTATTTAAATCAAATTCAACCACTTTCTTCTTCGGAAAAAGATCTTTCAAATACTTAACTCCCAACATGTTGGTTCTAGCAACAATACAATTACTGTAATCTTCTCCTTTATATGTACCTACAAAAACATAATCACCATGAACTATTACATCACCTCCCTCAATATGGATAGAGGACAAGGGTGGTTTATAAATTTTTTCTGTAGCAACCTCTCCTATAATTTCACTCAAGGCCTCTATCTCCGGTTCTCGATCTGGCAAAATATTTGAAATAATGAGCTTATCTTCAATTACAAAGGCGATATCTCTGGCAAAAATCTGATTACAATTAGGTATAATTTTTGGTCTATACACCTCTACTCCATATTTTTTGAAAACAGCATCGACTGAATCCATTTCAAAAATCATATCTTGTTCTTTGGGATACGTACCTGCCAAAATATGCTCCTTGGATTTGGGATCATAAGCCTCTTCTAATTTAGGCACAGGCCCACAACTCTCTGCAGTACCCAATAGTACTGCTTTTAATTCTGATGTTTCATTTTGTATCTGAAGCTCCACTTAAAGTCAAAGTTTTATATTCTAAGTTTTAAATATAAAAAAAGCCTCTATCGTAATGACGAGGCTTTTTATAATTATGTTTTATTTAACTTGACTAAAAATCCTACAAGCCTTATTATCTTTTTTCTACGGTTTTGAACTCTCTGTGATTCTCTCCGATATAGATCTGTCTAGGACGTCCAATTGGCTCTTTGCGCAAACGCATCTCTCTCCATTGAGCAATCCATCCCGGCAATCTACCCATAGCAAACATAACAGTAAACATTTCTGTCGGAATCCCTAATGCTCTATAAATAATACCAGAGTAAAAATCTACGTTTGGATACAATTTACGTTTTACAAAATATTCATCTTTTAATGCTACTTCTGCTAATCCTTTTGCTATGTCCAACACTGGATCTTCCATGTCAAGATCTGCAAGAATCTCTTCTGCGGCAACTTTAATTATTTTTGCCCGCGGATCAAAGTTTTTGTAGACACGATGCCCGAAGCCCATTAATCTAAATGGATCTTCTTTATCTTTTGCTTTGTTAATGTATTTTGCGGTATCCCCTCCATCTGCCTTGATAGCTTCTAACATTTCGATTACAGCTTGGTTTGCACCACCATGCAATGGCCCCCATAAAGCAGAGATTCCTGCTGATATTGAAGCAAATAGACCTGCATGAGAAGATCCTACAATACGCACTGTCGACGTAGAACAATTCTGCTCATGATCTGCATGCAATATTAACAATTTATCAAGTGCATCTACAACTATTTGATTCTTTACATATTGTTGGTTCGGACGCTTGAACATCATTTTGGTAATATTCTCTACATAACCTAGGCTATCATCACCATAATCTAAGGCGTATCCTTGTTTTTTGCGTAATGCCCAAGACACTAGAACTGGGAATTTACCCATAAGCATAACAATAGCCTCATACATTGCCTCTTCAGAATCTACATCTACAGACTCAGGATTAAATGCTATCAATGCACTTGTTAATGATGACAACACCCCCATCGGATGTGCAGATTTTGGAAAACCATCCAATATCTTTTTCATTTCTTCATCAACATGAGATTCTGCTTTGATATCTTTATCAAACTTCTGGAGTTGTTCTGTAGTAGGCAATTCTCCAAAAATAAGCAGATACGCTGTTTCCAAAAAATCTGCTTTTTCAGCTAAATCTTCAATGCTATACCCTCTGTAACGCAAAATACCTTCTTCACCATCCAAATAAGTAATCGCACTCTCACAGCTACCAGTATTTTTGTATCCTGGATCAATTGTGATCACACCACCTGTGCCTCCACGGAGTGCCTTAATATCGATTCCAAGTTCGTTTTCTGTTCCTTTGATGATCGGAAAATCATATTTTTTTCCATCAATCTGTAAAGTCGCTGTCTTTGACATAGTATTTTTTGAAGAATTATTTTTTTTTTGATTTCATTTCGAAGGGCACTAAAATACAAAAACTCTCTGAATTAACCCTAGAGTTAACATCTGCTTTTTGCAGAATAAAAGCGCAAATATGAAATTCTCAAAAACATTAGGTGTTTTTTGACATAATCACTATTATCCCCTGTTATAAAACAGAAATTGACAAATTAGCTTTAAAACAACTTGCTACTTCATCAAATTTTTAATACAAAAAACGCCATATTTTATCTATTACATCCCAAAGCAAATCAACGGTAAAAAACACCTAACAGCTACCTTCTTTTTCAATCAAAAAACCCTTAGAAGTACCTAAGAGTTTTTCTACGTTATACCATTTGTTGTTTGAATTTACCGGAAAGAAAAATTAAGATTTTTTTGTTTCAGCTTCAGCAGAAACATCAAGCATAGCCGTAGTTATGGTTTATTTTTATACTGAAGCTGAGGCGAAAAAAGAAAATTTTATCCCAGTAAATTAAAAAGATAAATAGTATTACATATTAAATAGAATCGTTTAGAATCTATAGCCCATCGATAATGATACCACCCTATTCTTTGCTTTCGCATCACCAAGTCTTCCATCATACACATCTGAAAGACCTAGATTGTAACGGGCTTGAAAGAACAATCCCATATCCCATTGATAACCAGTACCAAAATTCAATCCAAAATCAATACTTTTAGCATTTTTGATATCCCTATCATCGAACGCATTAGTTGTTTGCCTATCACTAGCAAATTTAGACTTATCAATAGATTTTGCAGAAAGCAAAAAACCAATTTGAGGACCAAACTCCACATTAAGTCCTTTTACTATGTAGTGTTTCAACATTAATGGAATATTCAAATAATCATATTTATTGACCCTTTCACTTTGAATCCACACGTTATATACATCATTATTCAAGTTAGAAGAAAATTCAAATCTTCCGCCTTGAGACGAATAAAGCAACTCTGACTGAAAAGCAAACTTCTTTGATAACGGGATCTCTGCAACTAATCCTAAATGAAGACCTCTCCTATTATCTATCGTTCTTTTTTCTCCGTCTACCGCCAAGTCCGAAATATTCAAACCTACTTTTAACCCAAAATGCCCCTTTTCTTGTCCTTGCAGAGCATTAAAACCCAATACAGCTATTACTATTGCAATTAGTGTTGTTTTTTTCATAAATATTTTGATACTTCTAAAATTGTATTTTGACTGCTATTATAATCTTCTTGTGAGCCTTGTCATTATATTACACAAATAATTCAATTTTCTTCGTCACAAAATAAGACTAAACCCATACTCAAACTTTATAATCTGAACTAAATAAAATCAAGTACTTCGACTTCAAAAAATAGATTTTGATATTCGCATTTTATCTAAAATTTTCACTATTATTTTTTTTCAAATTAAAAACCTCCAAGAAACACCTAGAGGTTTTTAATTCTTTTATTTCTTTAAAGCAACTTACCAAGCATAACCAAGAGCAAATCCAAAAGTAGGTAAAGTACCACCCCCTTCTAATGTATCTTCATAAAAATTCTCTTGACCTTCATTAAGATCATAGCTAAATGATGAATAGTTTACTCCTAAGTTCAAATCTAGTGTAAATCCACTATTCCATGCCCACTGATGCCCAATCTTAATACCTCCTCCAAAAGAATTAAATTTCAGTTCTTCAGAATCACTAGTCGTATTATCATCGAAAGAAAAACTACTATGTCCAACTTCGACTTTACCTCTTCTGTATTGCACATTCGCACCTCCATACCATCCATCTAATGCTTCAGAAAAATACATTCTATACTGTAACATCACTCCAGTTGAATTATATTTCACATCCCCTAATTTGAATCCTCCATAACCTCCACCTAAAACGACACTTGATTTTTCTCCAATAGCCCTTTCATAAGACAATAAATCAACACCTCCTAAAAACGATAGTGGATTGAATTTAATTGCGTTTGATTTCTCTTGTGCTTGAAGGCCTTTTAAAGAGCATAATGCAATGGCTGCAAAAAATAATAGTTTTTTCATAATACTTTAGTTTTTAATTTTGTTTATTTAGATTTTAAAATATCGTTTAAAGGCACAAACATAGGATAAAAAATGTTAAACAAAAAAACAAAACCGTAAAAAAAATTCACTAAAACCGTAAATAAAAAAAATAAAATACACAAAAACAACAAACTAAACTACATTTTATTTTAAAAAAAATCAACACTCCTGCAAAATGAAGCTAAAAACTACTCCTGACAAAGTAAGGCAATACTTACATATCGTCAATAATCAAGAATCCTGCATATTATAAATATGTAGTACAAAAAAAATGAAGAACTATATAGCTATCTTATCAATTAAAAAACATTAAATTACACCACACACAGGACTACATCCCACACTCAATCTATTAGTGTCAATTCAACTAGATATGTTACTGTTTTTTTAGTTTTCTTTTAAAAAAAGTAGAAAGTAATATTCTTATGACCAAATTAGCTATATAATGTCGCATATCGACTTGTTCTTTTTTCATCTAAACACCTACCTTGTTCATATATCGGTATAGCTAAGGCTATGCAATAGCATCAAGGTATTTTTACATAAAAAAAAAATAACAGTATCATTAATACAAACTAATATTATACCAGTTAAAATGTAATTGTAGATTAAAATAATTGAACTATTTTTTGCTAGTTTGAGCTATAAAATTAAAGCATAACCTTAGCTACGATTTAATTTTTTAGCGAAAAATAGTAGAAAAAGAACCGAATTATTAGCCCGTAATTATTTTATAGGGGATATTGGATCAATATCAGTTAATAAAAGTAAACCACTCCTGAAAATAAGAACCAAGTAAAGGAACTTTGTTTTTATCTAATTTAATAGCCCCGATCAAGCCATAAATTATAAGAACTATATAAAATAAATAGAAGGCTGTACTTATCATCAAAGAATCAAATGTATTTGCCAAAGCCGTTAGGAGTATATTTGCTAGATGCAATCCTAAAGCTTGTCTAATATGAAAATTTGCGAACGTATTTTTCTCATCTTTATTCAAAAAAAATGCGATTAACGTTCCAAAAATGGTTACATAAGCTAATATCCCTGGAATTTTTCCTTGTTCGTTATAAGATGCTGCCATAAAAATAATTTCTACACTACTATTCAAAAAAAAAAAAAAAAAAAATACTATTCGGTTATTCTTTTATAAGACATTGATTTTTTGCCACAATACCATAGACGGTCCCCTTGAGACTTTGCCCCAAGAAGGCACTATTTTTTGCAGTTGATAGTATATGTGATTGTTCAAATTGATATTTTGTATCTGGATCAAAAAGAGTCAAATCAGCAACTCCTTCGATCTCGATCGTAGTCGATTTTACACCAAAAAGTGATCTCCCGGCTGTAAGCAAGTGCACCGCCCTTTCTTTTCCTACCAATTTATTCAACACTCCAAATAACGATTCCAATCCCACGGTTCCATACAAAGCATGTTCAAACTCCATTTTTTTATGCTCTATATCTACTGGCGTATGATCACTAGTCACCATATCTATTGTTCCGTCTTTGACACCTTCTATCAAAGCTACACAATCCTCGGTATTCCGTAATGGTGGTAATACTTTATAACGTGTATCAAATTCTATCAACTCTGCATCTGTTAACAACAAATTATGTACAGCGACACTACAACTAACCTTCAAGCCTTTTGCTTTTGCATCTCTAATCAACGCCACGCTAGCGGCTGTAGATATCGTTGGGATATGTAAACATCCTCCTGTATATTCTAACAAATATAAATCTCTAGAAATACGTAAGGTTTCTGCCAAAACCGGAATCCCTTTGAGTCCCAAAGCCGTACTCTGTATATGTTCATGCACAGCCCCATCTCCAGCAATTGTCATATCCTGAGGAAATGACATGACTATTCCATCAAAATTCTGAGCATACAGTAATGCTATTTTGAGTAAGTTCGGGTTTTCTATTGGTTTCTTATAGTCACCAAATGCAATAGCTCCCGATTGATGCATATCGAATAACTCAGCAAGATCTTTTCCTTCTGACTTTTTTGTCAAGGCTCCTATAGGATATAACGTTACAGGAGTTGCTACACCTTGCGCCTTCAAAAAAGCCACTGCAACATTTGTATCAATTACCGGACAGGTTTGTGGTTGTACTGCTATTCCAGTAAAACCAGAAGTGGCGGCTACCTGCAATCCATGTGATAAGGTTTCTCGCTCCTCATACCCCGGTTCACCAAAACTCACACTACTATCAAACCAACCTGAAGAAACATGGAGATTATGTAATGTCCGTACTTCAGTTGTATCGGTAACTTTTATATCCTTCCCCAATTCTTTAATTAGCCCATCCCGAATCCAAATATCCAATTCTTGGAGATGATACGGAGATGCTGAATCGACTATAACTGCAGATTTTAATAAGAGGTTCATTGTACAAATTTTAATAAAAACACTTCTATAGCTAGAAAGAGTAATGCAAAAATAACAAACCATTTCCATATCGATTGTATTTCTTGGCTCGCTTTTACAGAAGTTAGTAACGTCGATAGCTCATCACTCACTGATGCCCCAGCTACTGTACTGACATCATGATATATCAAGCGACTTTCTTTGGTGCCATAATTATACGCCACTAATTGTATGGAATCTTTTTTCTGCACAACAGCATATACTCCTGCGACTTTGGGAGCATCTTTGGTCGTTATTATTACCTTATTGTTCATGGATTGTTGTTGCGGAATAATGCGCTCTGATTTATGGACGAGAGACAGTATCTCATCTGACTCCAATGTAGCATCAACTTCGTAGGTCGTTTTCTGACCAATGGTACAATATAAGTCTGTGCGTTGCACACTTTGTTTCCCCATATTATACAAGGTAGGAACTATTAAAGGAGCATTTTTAAAATTACTGTTTTTGATATTTAGCGCTCCTGCAAAGGCAAAAAGATTTCCACTTTGTATCAAAAATGGACTATTATCTTCAAAAGAGAGCAACGTATTTGCTCCAGTAATAGGATAAAATTCCTGAATACTTGGATATTGAAAATTAGTAACTTTATTATCAAAAACACCTTTGTATAAAGGGTGCGAAAAATGAATTGTAGTAACCTTTTTTTCTTGTTTCTCCAAAGCTCCCCAAGAACCTGAACCAAAAGTTTGATATAATTGACGATATGATGATACCAACCCCGTACTAGCGGGAATAAAACAAACCACTCCCCCTCCGGCTGCAAACGTATTCAAGGTATTTATTAGCGCTTGTGGAACATCCACTACCTCATTAAGCACGATAAGATTTGAATTCGTAATTGCATTATAATCCAAATCATCCAAGGCGTATGATTCAACTACAAATTCGTCTTTGGTAAAAATGTTTTTAAGAAAACGGTCATCGTCTTCGTTGATGATCAAAACCCCTATTTTGTCAGGCGCATTTACGGCAAAATATCGTGTATTATCATATCGTATAGTTGGATCTTCTATACGAATCTCTCCCTTTACGGTACTATTGGTAGGCAACACAAAACTTGCTTCTTCCTGAGCATCTCCCAAAAGTGTAACTCCTGTTTTTGCGATTAGTTTGGTATTATCATAAAGGGAAACAGCTGTTTCCTTTTTGGTCGCTCCATAATTGTGTAACTGCACCTTTGCAATAAGCTTATTAGCTGCATCCTTTTGAATATATACACTATCGATAGCAATATTTTCTTCTACAACTGGTTTTAGCTGTACCAAATCCAGCACACTCTCTCCTTCATTAATTATTTTCAAGCCTCCCTGATGTTGTTGAAAATCCGAGACTAATATCACACGCTTACTACTTGCCTCGGACTTCGAAAACAATTTCTTTGCTTTCAAATATGCCGCCTCATAGGATAATTGTGTTGTACTATATTCCAATTGCAGCAACTCTTCTTTCAAATTTTTGAGTGTCGTATTTCTAAACACCTTATCATTAGTAAAAACAGATAATTGTTCTTCTCCTGACAGAGAGGCCAGAAGTTCCTGTATCGCTCTCTTGAATAGCGGCCCTTTGGGTCCTTTAGCTTCCATACTAAAAGAATTATCTAGATACACCACTAACTCTCTCTCTGACACCAAAGCATCCTTGGATGCAAAAAAAGGCTGTGCGAAAGCAATAATGAGCGCTGTCAATGCACATAATCTTGCCAACAACGTAAGCCACTTCTTAATCTGAGAGCTTTTGCGGGTTTGTAGCGTTACCGATTTCAGAAAAGCAACGTTCGTAAAAGCAACTTTTTTAAACTTCCTTAATTGAAATAAATGAACAAGAATAGGAATTATGAGTGCAAAAAGTGCATATAAAATTTCTGGATGTTTGAACTGCATTCCCAAAGTTACTTCTTAAAATTATACTTATCCTATGTATTACAAAAATCTAATGGGTCTTTTTTTGAATTATTGCAAACACTATTTTTTTGATACCGAACTCCTCTTTTCTTTTTCTATTCCTCAAGAAATAAATAAAATCCATGTACATCTCAATACACTATTTGTCTACAACACTGATATGGATCACAAAAAAACCTCATCTGGCTCATTTTTAACTTATTTTCTATTAAAAATCAAAAGTCAAGATAAGTTCATTCGCAGGAGTTTAGTATTTCTTCAACGAAAATAATTTTATTTTCTCAGCTTTTGCCATAACTCATCAAAAATTATGAGGATAAGTTGCAAAAGAATGTAACACCCCCTTAGCACATTCGTCTATTATAACTCATTGAACCCTACTAATATTTTGAATTACAAATTCGTTCTAATTTTATGACGTTCGGGCGGGCTATACGCTATATCTCCAAGTAATTCCATAACTTGGAGGATGCCGCTCCTATCCCTAACGCAGTAATGACTACAAATACACCATAGTAAAACAAAAAAACATGCGTCAACTCTTTTTATTTTTTACTCTTTATATACTACCGCAGTTAGGAATTACACAAACCTCCTCCATCTCAGCAAAAATTATTGATAAAGAAACAGGAGTAGCAATCCCCTATGCGACTATTGTAATTGGAGAAGCTGACGGTGTCATAAGTAATGGCGAAGGGCTTTTCAGCATTTCTAATCCCAAAACAATAACAGATTCTTTACATATATCAAGTATGGGGTACGAAAAACAATCCTTTCTAATTAAAAACATGGATAGCATCATTGCACTAACTCCCAAATCTTTTGAACTTTCTACCGTATTTGTAAGCAACAAGAATCTACCTGTAGCGGAAATCATAAAAAAAGCTAAAGATTATATGCCAAAAAATCATTGGTACGATTATCACAAAAAACAATTTTTCTATCGCGCATCCTTTACACAAAAGTATGCCAAAATGGATTTTGGATTTCAGAAATCTAGCATAGAAGCCATCGACAAACAACTCATAGATAGCATTGCTCAAAGTATCCCCAATGATGTCTCATATTTTTTTGAAACACTTTGTGAATCCTATGGAAATTACAAACTAGAGTTCAAACTAAACATTCTCAAAGCCCTTAACCTCGAAGACGAGTCTCAAGCGACTACATTCACTGGTTTTCAAGAAAAAATGGAGCAACTACTCAAAGAAAATGTAAAACCTGATTCTTATCTCAAAATAAAATCTGGCATCGTGGGCACCAAAATTCCCCTGGATTCCATTATCGAAGATCAAAAAATTAAAGATGCCCGAAAAAAGCGCTATGAAACCAAAGAATATTTTAACTACAGAAAAGCAAGTATCCATCAAGTACTAGATCAACTTTTTTATCATAAAAAATCAGATATTGACGTAATCCAAAATACGAAACGCTATGAATTTGAATTAATAGAATACCAAGAAATCGGAGAAAACCTAGCGTACGTACTTACTTTTGTTCCCAAAGGAAGTGCCGATTTTAAAGGAAAACTCTACATCAATACAGATGATTTTGCTATACTCCGACTAGATTATGAAAATGCCAAGCCCGTCTACGATAAACTCTTCAATATGTTTGGAATCCATGCGAACAAAATTCGATATCGAGGCACTATGCTTTTTGAAAAAAGCACCACTGACAATTACTACCATATCAAATATGCAAACCAAGAGCTTGGTGAATCTCTAGCAATCAAAAGACCTTTGCGTATAATCGAAAAAAATAAATTTGTCAGAGGACGTAGAAAACAAAATGAAGTAAAACTAGAGTTAGACCTCAAAATGTATAATACTATCAAACGAGAATTAGTGGTTTACAAAAACACTCCCGTTTCTGCTAGTACACTAGAGAATTATCAGGAAGACAAAAAAATCAAAATCCACAAAGCTTCAAGATATGATCCCACTTTTTGGGAAGGACATACCGTTCTCGAACCAAATCAGCTTATCAGAGAATACAAAGCCATGGAATCAGAATAATTCTTATGCATTGTATGTAACCCCCAATTCTTGTACTAAGAATCCATCTTGTTTTTCTTAGACTCATAATACACGCCACCGATCAACAATAACACAAACAAAACAGAACTTGCTAGTGTAATAGTACTTCCTGTTTTTATCACTTGCGGGTCAAATCTAAAAACAATCTCATGTTCTCCAGCAGGAATTTCTAAGCCACGTAATACATAATTCACTTGGTGATGCGTTACAGGTTGTTCATCGATATACGCTTGCCAACCATAAGGATAATAAACTTCAGAAAACACTGCAAAGGCAGCATTACTATTTTGAGACTTGTACGTCAATTTATTTGGTTGATGAGCAACTAATGTTATACGAGAGGTAGTATCTCGCACAAATGCATGCTGCCCGAGCGTCGTTGCATTTTCTACAGAAATAACTGCTTTTTGTTTTGTATCTAATTTCTTTAATGACAAAATTTCTTCATTAGCACTCTGCGCTATCATCAGACTATCTACAAACCAAGCATTCCCATTTGCGTCTGGATTTTGCAAAGCTTTTACTTTCTCTTTTTCATTTACTATAAGATATTTTACGTTAAACATATTAAGAACCCCAGTATTACCTTTGGCCAAATAAAAATCATAAATATCCTGAATACGCCCTGGTTTGGCAGCATGATACCCTCCCAATGCATTATGAAAATAAGAAGTTCTACCCGTATTAAAGGGTCCTCGAGTTACATCATATACCCTAAAATGCTCTTTGTCGCTCAGAATCTTAGCGTCAGCACTGTTTTTTTGGAATGGTTGACTGAACACTCTTTTCGAAACAAAATTATCCGTATTCACATATCGACGTGCAACACCGACCAAATCAAACAACACTACGATACCAATTGCAGCAATAGCCATGTATTCTTTTAACTTTCCTACCAACAATGCCCAACAACTGGCGACTACCAGAAGTACCAAAACTAAAGAACGAAGCGTATCTGTTGTAAAAATTGCTTTACGATCTTCTCGTAGCGCACGTACAAAATCAGCTCCCATTTGTTGATTCATACCAGCATCTGCACCCCCACTAAAACTAAACAAAGTGCTTTTTCCAAACAAAAACACAACAGCGATACCTCCAACAATACCCACACTATATTTTAGTGCTTTAAGTTTTTCTGCCTGCGCTATCTCGGTACCAAAAAAACGTTGTAATCCAACAACTGCCAGTACAGGAATACACAATTCTAGCAACACCTGTATAGATGATACTGCTCTGAATTTATTATACATCGGGACATAATTGATAAACAAATTCGTAATAATCGCAAAATTATCTCCCCAAGATAATACCAGTGACATTAAAGTTCCTGCCAACAGCCACCATTTGAGTTTTCCTTGCACTAAAAATAACGCCAGTACAAACAGAAAGACTACCGTTGCCCCCAAATATGCAGGAGCCCCTACAAAGGGTTGTCGCCCCCAATACGTTGGAGCATTATCCAAAAAACCTTTTGCCTGCAACGGAGAAACTCCCATTTTGAGCAAAGCCTCATAACTTTCAGAATCGGTATCTAATTTCTCACTACTAGAGCCTCCCATAAAACGGGGAATGAATAAGTTAAAAGATTCTAAAACCCCATAACTATACTCTGTTATATAAGAATAATCTAATCCTGTAGCCGTTTTTTGTGATCCATCAGAGTTAATGGTTAGCGCAGATTTGCCTCTTGTACTCTGGTCCGCATATTCTTTTGTCGCCAACAAATTTGTTGCGTTCATCAAAACGGCTAATCCCACAGCTAACACCATCACCCCTATAGCACGAAAAAAAGAGGGTAATCCTTTTTTCTTGAACGCATCTACAAAATATACAATTCCCAAAATCACTACCAACAACCCCAAATAATAGGTCATTTGAATATGATTTGCCACCAACTCCAGTGCCATAGCTACTGTAAGGAGTAAAAAACCAAAAATATGCTTTTGTCTAAAAATTAAAATAATCCCACTTAGCACCATTGGCATATACCCAATAGCATGCGCTTTGGCATTATGCCCTACACCCAAAATAATAATCATATACGTAGAGAAACCAAAAGCCAAACTTCCAATAAACGCTAATCGATACTCTACTTTGAGCACTAGCAACAAGACATAAAAACTCATGAAGTACAAAAACAGATAATCCGATGGTCTAGGTAAGAACCGAATTAATTTGTCCAATTTCTTGATATAATAATGAGGATATCTAGCTCCTAATTGATATGTTGGCATTCCTCCAAAAGCACTATCCGTCCAATAAGGCTCCTCACCTGTTTCATTTCTAAAATCAGTTTGTTGTCGTGCCATTCCAGTATACTGGACAATATCACTTTGCGTGATTTTTTTTCCTGTCAATACAGGATGAAAATACGCCAAAGAGGTTATTACAAACCCTAAAATCACCAAAAGATGTGGCAGTATTTTTTTATAATCAAAAGATTGTTGCATTGTAGTGTTTTTGTTTGTGGAAGTGTGCCTAATCAATTTCTTCAAAATCGACATATTCTCCTACATTAGGATTCATTTGTCTTTTTTTGTATTTTTTATCGATGGTAACTTCAGTGTCAACAGGATTTTGTCGATAATTTTGTTGTTGTTGATACTGCCGTTGAAAATTTTCCCCAGCTTTCTTCGTTATATATTTTATGAGTGTGGGGCCAAAATACTTCAGAAGAATTTTGAAACCGTAGTAGATTAACAATAATATAAGTATGGTTGTTAACAATGCCATATCAAAAGTTTTACTAAAATTTTTAGCAAAAATAGCACAAATAACGACGACAAAAGCGTTAAAAATAATAAAATCAGCTATATTTGAGCCATATATTTATATTGATTTTACATATAACACCACTGTAATACAACTTTTTCTAAATTATTTTTGGAAGAAAAAAATTTAAGTGGAAATATAATCAACAATGACGAATCTGTTTTTATGTAAAGTTTAGACAGATGTAATTATAAAAAAAATAAAACGTGTGAAATATATTTTGCCCCTAATATTTCTTTTAGTTCTGCTCGGCACTCAGGTTACCTACGCCCAATACACCGAGACGATCAACTCGAATCACCCTGGCCAGTCCCAAGGCGGTTTCAGTGTTGGCAACAATGTCTTACAATTTGAAGGCGGATTAGGACTCGGAAGAGAACGACACAAACTACTGAACACGAAATCTAGTGCCTTTGGTCTTAATTATGCAATCCGATATGGTCTTTTTTTCGAAGCCCTGGAGTTAAACTTTACAGGAAACTATCTAGGTCAAAACGTAACTGAAACGTTTAATAGTGGAGATGAAGCACAATTTGGATTAAGCGGATTCCCTACCAACACCTTGGGATTAAAATATGTTGTATGGGATCCTTGGAAACGAAAGAAAGAAGAAAAACCAAATCTAAAAAGCTGGCGTGAGAATCATCGTTTTAAATGGAAGTATTTGATCCCTGCTATATCAGCTTATGCAGGAGCTAATTTTGTGTTTTCCTCTAGCCCATATCGCTTTGAGGAAGAACCCGCCCTCAGTCCACGTTTTGCCATAATCACGCAAAGTGACTGGAAAGATCGCTGGGTATTAGTCTCTAACATCGTTATTGACAAGATCACTACAGCATTTCCGTCGTATGAATTTCTACTCACCCTTACACACACCCTAAATAATCCAAAATGGGCCGTGTTCGGAGAGTATCAAGGTATCAAAGGAGATTTCCATAGTGATATTATAGCTCGTGGTGGTGCTGCATATCTGATCAACAAAGATTTTCAGGTAGAGGCAGAATTAATGACGAGTTTTAAAAATACTCCTTCCAAATTCTATTTCAATCTAGGTGCTTCTTATCGCTTGGACTGGCACAAAAAAGATGAAATCATAAGAGATAAGGATGAAGAAAGTAAAAAAAGCAAAGAAGACTCCGAAATAGAAGGATTAGACAGAGAACTTGAAGAACTCAATCGAGAAATTGAAGAATTAGAAAACATAGATCAGAAACCTAAATCTTCAAAAACTAATAGAAGTTTCGAATCCTTTGAAGACCCAGAAGATCTAGAAGCATTAGAACGTGCCAAAGAGGAAAATAGATCTCAATTTGTTGAAGAACATCAACTAGAAATGAAAGAGAAGCAGGACAAAGTAGATGAAAAATTGTCTAAAAAAGATGCTAAAAGAGAAGCCAAATTGCAGAAAAAACTGGAAAAAGAACAACTCAAAGCACAAAAACAAACGGACAAGGAGCTTCGCAAATTAGAAAAGAAACAGGGAGCACTCGAGGAAAACGAAAAAACTTCGGATACTACTCCAACAAACGGTTCTCCGATCGAAGAAGTAAAACCGATCAAAAAAACTAAAAAGAAAGAGAAGAAGAAGAAAAAGAAACGTATCAAAAGAAAAAAACTTTCTGAAGAAGAAAAAGAAAAAGAATTAGATGATCTCGATAAACAGATCAAAGAACTCGAAATTGATTTTGAATCTGACAGAAAGAAAAAGAAAAAACCTAAGAAGAAAAAAGAAAAAAAAGCCAAGAAGGTAAAAGAGAAAAAAAGAACGAAGAAGGCTGAAACTGAAACAGAAGAGCCATAGTTTACGTAAAAGTTTTTACTTACACTTCATTATTTTTTTTCTTATGGCTTATCATTTGTTATTGTGTTTTATATATTTGCTATTCTATTCGGCAGACAATAATATATGATTACCATAAAAGAAGTTAAAACAAAAGGAGATTTGACATCATTTGTTAAGTTTCCTTTTGAATTATACAAAAACTCCCCTTATTTCGTACCACCTATCATTAAGGAGGAGCTTCAGGTATTACAACCAGCCACTAATCCTGCTTTCAAAAATGCTGAAGCCAAATTCTTTTTGGCATACAAAAACAATAAGATTGTTGGTCGTATTTCTGGAATTATAAACCACTTAGAGATAAATGATCTAAAAAAATCTAAAGTTCGTTTTGGCTGGTTCGATGTCATCGATGACATCGAAGTAACCAAAGCATTGCTGGAAAAAGTTATTACCTACGGAAAGCAACATCAATTAGCCTACATTGAAGGTCCTGTTGGCTTTTCTAACATGGACAAAGCTGGACTACTAATCAAAGGCTTCGATGAGCTTAATTCTATGATTACCTGGTATAACCACCCCTATTATTCGGAACATTTAAAATCTCTTGGATTCGAAAATGCTGCCACTTGGGTGGAGTACAAAATCAAAGTACCAGAACAAATTCACCCCAAAGTTTTAAAGTTCTCACATATCATCAAAGAACGCTATCAACTAAAACTAATCAAATTCAGTAAAAGCAAAGAAATACTTCCTTTTGTAGATGCTATGTTTGACTTATTAAACAAAACTTATAGCAGTTTACAAACTTTTGTCCCCATACAACAATACCAGATAGAGCATTACAAAGAAAAATACATTCCATACATCAACCCTGATTACATTACGTGTATTACAGATGCAACAGGCAAGCTCATTGCCTTTTCTATTGTTATGCCCTCTTTCTCTAAAGCCTTGAAAAAAGCTAACGGCAAGATGTACCCCTTCGGGTTTCTGCACCTCTTAAAAGCACAGAGAAAAAACGATACAGCCGCCTTTTACCTGATTGGAGTTGATCCTGATTACCAAAACAAAGGTGTTACTGCATTAATTTTTAAAGAAATGAACGAAACATTTCTGAGAAATGGTATTAAAAAAGTAGAAACCAATCCCGAATTAGAAGAAAACAAAGCTATACAAGCGCTCTGGACTGACTATGATCATGTACAACACAAAAGACGTAGGACGTATAAGAAAAGTTTATTAACTGACTAAAACTTAATGCTACTGCAATAAGCAACATCTACATAATTTTTTTTCACCATAAGAAGTATCAAGTCCTTGGTTCTATAAAAACACCTAAACAACTCTAATCGTGAAAACGGAATTGAATTCTTTACAAATATTTATACAGGACAGCAAACTGAAAAATTATATTTTTTTCTAGTCTCATACCAGCTTAGGTATATTATACTTTTCAAAAAATAATTATACCATTTAAGAAATAATTACAGGCTAATAATTAGCTAGACTATACAGCCATATTGGTTTTATACAAAGTAGCAAAACTATCAATATATTACCTAGCTATTTTCAATCCATAAATAGCACAAACACCTAGTATAGCACACTAGCCCCACTATATATCATTCAATTTCTTAAGATAACTCCTAAGCAAAGAGGTATTCATTCACAAAAAGAAAACCGAATGATTTCGTAAAATCATTCGGTTTTTATATATAGTGCTATTTTAGTATTACTCTAAAGCGGCTATCATGACATTTCTTACAGAGAAATTAAAGCTTCAATAATCTCTTACTTACGTTACCCACCTTAAGGAAATATGCTCCTTTGGACTGGCTAGATAAATCGACGTTTCTCCCTGAACCTTCAAGAACTTTAGTTCCCAAGATAGAATACACTTCCCATTTGCTATCTACATTCAATTCGAATAAACCGTTGGCTGCTGGGTTAGGATATGCTCTTAATGCATTCTCTTCTAGAACTATATCATTAACTCCCAAAGTTGATTGAAACTCAAATCTTATAAAATCAAAAACTGGTGTACCATTATCAAACGCCACTTGCAACACAAACTGACCTTCTGGTAACGCAAATTCAGTAGATTCATGCTCATCTGCAAAAGTTGCTGAAGGCAAGGTTCTTCCTGCATCATATAATACAGTAGATGTTGAAAGATCCATAGAAAAACTACTTAACTTAATAGATTTATCACCTCCGTTAGATCTGTAACTTACAAACGCCTTGTAATTACCAGCACTACCTGCTGGTACATCAATAGTATAATAGAACCATTCTGCTCTTGCCACTCCACCTACAACAATATTTGGAACTCCGTTAGCATCAACAGATTCTCCTATATCTGCATCTGTATCTGACCTATAACCAATAGCACCATTTGCATCATTCCCCGCATCTTGATTCGCATAACCAAAAGGTGCTACACCACCAGGATTGCCAGTTGGGTGTTGATTTGCTCCAAGATCAAAATCTTCTAACTGTAATACCAATGGCGTTGTACTACTTATAGTATGGGGGCCATTAAAAGCACCACCCGTACCCATCTGAGCTATTGATGTTTGCATTCCTGCTAATGCGAATGCCGATAAAACTAGTAATCTCTGTAATTTTGTCTCCATGATATTTGGTTTAATTAATTTTCATGTCTAATATATAAATATTTCTTAAATAAATTGTAAAATTTTATCATGATTGTCATTTTTTCACCCAAAAATATAGATAACCGATATTTGCAATATCCCCATTGTTAGTAATTTGTTAATTTTGAACAGACAGATATTAACTCCTAAACATTGTACAAAAAACACTCTTAAACCCAATAAAATCAGACATTAACAAAACAAATACGAAATCCAACATTTCTTAATATGCACACTCACAAAATGAAAAAAAGAACGATTTAGATGCGCTATTTCACTGCTATTTTAATGAATAAAAAAAAATCATAAAAACGTAAATTAGATACGGTTTATATCCCCAAACTATAAGGCAAACACCTCTTTTGGATCTTAAAAAACTTTTAAAATAAACGATTATTGATCCGTTTTATCAAGAAGCATTTGTTACAAATGTATTTTTTGCATCACAGTTAAGAAAAACTGTTTCTTATGAGCAAAACACTAAAAAAAAAGAGGAAAGAAGGAATGAGTACTCCAATCTAACATCATGGAAAAAAAATCATTTACCCTCTAAAATTGCTGTATTTAGTTTACCTTTTTCTCCTTTCTATTTGAGAATAAAAAGAAATCACGGTTGTGTATTCGTTTTTAATTCCTCCAAACCATAAAAAAGGAATAGTAATATGCCTCTAGAAATACAGGCTAATAATTAGCTTCTTTTTCTACTATTTTTCGCTAGAAAATTAAATCGTAGCAACGGACAAGCTTCAATTCCATAGTTCAAACTAGCGAAAAACATTTCAATTATTTTGATCTACAACTACATTTGAACCGGTATAACACAATACTTCGTCTATTTTTGGATTTTTTTTAAAAAAAACAACACCAAGAACTCATATAGACCTTTTTTTTTCTAGAAAACGGATCAAATCTCGTGATTTTTCGTTACTTTTCTCATCAATAGCACTGCTATCAATTCTAAAAAAGCACCTTATTTGATCCAGTTTTCAACTCCTTTTTGGTTCAACGTAAAAAGTCTCGATGAGTTCCATTTAAAATATAAGAATAGCTTAAAATAATTTGAAATAAGTTTCTTCTATCTTTTTGAAATAGTAAAAATCATGAGACCAGATTAGTTTCTGTTCTTCAAAACCGTTTCGACATCTTTGAGCGTATATCCTTTGGCTTGCAATAGAATCAAATAATGGAATAATAGATCTGCACTTTCATTCAAAAACAGTTCTTCATTATCATCTTTGGCTTCTATAACTACTTCAACAGCCTCTTCTCCTACCTTCTGTGCAACTTTATTAATCCCGCTTTTGAAGAGTGACGCCACATAGCTTTTTGCATTCTCTGGATTGTCCTTACGGTCTTTGATTACCGCTTCTAATTCTGTAAGAAAACCAAAACTAGCATCATTTTTCTCTGCCCAACAAGTATCCGTTCCTGTATGACAGGTAGGTCCTACGGGCTTAACCGATACTAAAAGTGTATCTTGATCACAATCATTTTTTATAGCAACTAAATTCAAAAAATTACCACTTTCTTCTCCTTTGGTCCACAGGCGTTTTTTGGTTCTACTATAAAAAGTTACATGCCCAGTATCTAGTGTTTTCTGATATGCTTCTTCATTCATGTATCCCAGCATAAGTACTTTGTCCGTAATTACATCTTGAATGATTGCTGGCACCAATCCATCATTATTTTTATTGAAATTAATTTCCATTTTCGTTGAAATTAGAGACTAGAGAAATAAAATTAGAAACAAATTTCTGATTTCGTTTTTCTAATTTCGTTTATATTATAATCGTACAGGAATTTGACATCCCCGAAGTTCTTTTTTTAGTTCTTTGATTTCTATCTCTTTAAAATGAAAAACACTTGCTGCCAATGCTGCATCTGCTTTTCCTTCAATAAACGCATCTGTAAAATGCTGAACATTTCCTGCACCACCAGAGGCGATAATTGGGATATTGAGTTCTGTACTAAGGCGTGCCAGAGCTTTATTGGCAAACCCATTTTTGGTACCATCATGATCCATTGATGTAAACAAAATTTCGCCCGCACCTCTTTGTTCCACTTCTTTTGCCCAATCAAATAAATGAAGTTCTGTAGGTACTTTGCCTCCCACTAGATGCACGATCCATTCTCCATCGATTTGTTTTGCATCAATAGCTACTGTAATACACTGGCTACCAAATTTTGCTGCTAAGTCATTAATGAGTTGTGGATTCTTAACTGCAGAAGAATTCACAGAAACCTTATCTGCTCCATTCTGTAATAAGATATCGACATCTGACACAGCAGAAATTCCGCCCCCTACCGTAAATGGGATATTGACTTTTTCTGCTACACGTAATACCAAATCTGCCAAAGTTCTTCTACGCTCTTCGGTTGCCGAAATATCTAGAAACACCAACTCATCAGCACCTGCCTTAGAATAAGCATCTGCTAGTGCTACCGGATCCCCTGCATCTCTCAAATCTACAAAATTCACTCCTTTTACGGTACGTCCGTTCTTAATATCTAAACACGGTATGATTCTTTTTGTTAACACTTTTTAAATATTAGAAATTCTATCCTCTGAATAATCAGAGTTTTTAATAAAAATTAACTTGGACTCTATAGCTATAACACCGCCATTTTATCCTTTCTATAATGATTTGCGAAGATAATGATTTGATTTTATCCAATTAGTTGCCTTGCGCTTAGTTTTTCGAATTTCCTTAAAAACTCCCCCGATTTGCTCCATACACACCAAGTAAGAAAAGAAACACTGTAGCTTTTCTTACTTACAAAATTCTACTAGAGCAACTATAAATTCATTTGAATTTCTCTTTACTATATAAATCAACATTGAAGATCATAGTTATTTATTTTTTTAGTAAATTGAAAACAAACAAATTAACTAACAATACTCTCCAATATGATTCCTTATTTATTATCGGGCTCGACCTTGTTTATTTCAGCTTATTTATTTCGCTGTCTAAAAAATCAAAAGTCAAGAAATAACAAACTTCAACATCTACTTATTAAAAAAACAAGTCAAAATGATTGTTTGAAACAACAAATTGCATTTTTAGAAAACAAAATATCACAAAACTTCTTGGAACGACAAAAGAAAATAACCGAGCTAGAGCATCTTGAAAACAATCTCAAAAATCTAAGCCGGTCTGAGGAGACTCTGAATATATCAAAATACACTTTACTCCTTAAATCTCGTATCGCCAAAGAAAAAAAAGACATTTCTTGTCTAGAAGAACTCAATACTTTAAATTTTTTCAAAATGAAAAAATTGCTTCTTGAGCGTTCGAAAAACCTTACGGATGGCGAAATAAACAACTGTATACTTGCTGGTTTGGGATTATCTCTCAAAGATTGTGCGTGTCTACTAAATGTATCTGTAAATGCCATCAAAATGAGCCGCTATCGAGCAAAAAACAAATTACGAATCCCTTCTCATCTCTGCTTAAAAGAATTTATTCAAAAAATGCATTGTCAAAACATGGAAATAAAGTTACTCTAAGTGGTTTTTGACTTTTTTGTTCTTATTAAAAATAACAGAAACTCGAACTAATCTCAACGATGTGTTGCATTTAGTGTTTGCAATAACTGCAATACCTCACCTTTTTTCCTTTATATTTTGGGATTAAAAGAAATCACAACTTACAGTATCCTAGGCTTTATTTTCTACAAAACAAAAAAACCCCTGTACCAAACTTTGATACAGGGGTTGAAATTCTGAACTCATCAGAAGAATGTGACTAATTCTTAACTAGTTTTTCTATATACTCTTCGCTTCCATGCTTAGAAATCGCTTGCAATATATATAGTCCTTTAGAAAGAAATCCTGTGTTGATTTGTAAATCAGAAGAATTTGAAGTCAAAAACTTACGAATCAATATCTTTCCTTTAAAATCATAAATCCGTATTTCGTTCATTTTTTCTGGGATATTATTCACATGTAACATATCTCCTACGGGATTCGGATATGCCATTATTCCATTCTTTATAACAGTATCACTAGTCGCCAATTCTTCTAGCGCAGCTTTACTCCCAGTTCCACATTTTTTGACAAGAGGAAACTGTTTTCTAGACACTATGGAACTTCCTAGCTTAAATGGCACATTGTACATCACCTCTTTCTGACCAAGAACTGAAGTCACTCTTAACTTCATTGGTGGCTTAATACCACTTGGTTCTAGGAAATAATTATAATCAGTTCTCTCCATCTTTTTCCATTTACCTTTTGATTTTTCATATTCTAACTTGTTGATTGCATACCGTGTATTATATACCTGAATAGCGGTCCAATATTGATGAGAACCATCTTTATGACGGACTTTAATATTCTTATTTTTGGCTGCTAGCGGACATGGCACGAACTTCCAAGAAATCGGTACGCGGCCATCTTTTACATTCGCTATCTTTGCAAAAGCCTGTCTAGTCAAATCAATATCCCCTTCTTTACACTCTGGACATTCATCAACAATTTGAACTGTAACTTTTCCTTTGGGACCCGACACGCTAATACAAGCTCCACATGGCTCACTATTTTTGTAATCTTTTTTGTTTATTGCAGCGTGCATAAAATCATTTTTGGCTACAATAATGGAACAATGTCCACTATCGCTTCCATCAACCCCTGTATAATAGGTTCCCTCTCCTCTATGCTTTTCATTATTACATTTCTGCATATATCCATTAGTCCAACTAGACAACGTGATCAATACGATCAAAACTTTAATTAACTTCATTCTAAATTATTTTTTTATTTGTTAAATTTTTTTTGGATAGTTTCGAACCTCCTTTTTTGAATAAACTACTATCAGATGATTCGTGTATTATCCTAGGTTCTTTTTAGTTTGATTCAACCATGCAATACCATGTTCTTTGCTTCTATCCTTCTGTTTGGATCCTATAGAATCTCAGATAAGGTAGCGTCATCTTCCAATTGATTGCAAACACGGCACAAAAGAAGTAGTACTTTCTCTGAGATATTTCATGGTTATTTTTGATTCTAATTTTTTAGTATCTTTCTAATGATTTTTTGAGTATCAGAAGTAATCACCACTGTGTACACCCCAGATTTCATAGCAGACAGATCTATTACTTGCTCCTGATTAGCCGTCATATCCTCCGTATATACCAATTGCCCAAGGATATTAAGAATTTTAACAGAACTCGGGTTATCCAATGTGTTAGAAATTATCAGACGATCTTGTACTGGGTTTGGATACACTTGCACTCGATCACTAGCGTGATCGACAATTTCAGGCTCAAGACTGGCATCTTCTAAGTTATCAAAACTAGGCCTTTTGGCTCCTTTCATTCCTATTCGGCTCTTAGAGACTACAAAACCATCAAAAAAAGCAACCTCATCCTTTACTGGCTGAAACTCCTTATCCTTTCCTCCAAAAAAAGTAGAGAAAAAGAGTCTATTCATCGAAATATCTTTTTCGTTCTTTTGCCTAAAATCACCATTGTTTTTTATGTGACCTGCAAGTTTTCCATTTAACCATCCTTTCATGATACCATTGGCTTTGCCCGGAGTATTGAGTTTGTAATACATCTCTATATGATTCCATTTTCCTTTGGCTAATCGTACCTGATCCGACTGTGGTTTCATTTTTGGTTCACTGTATGGATCCTTTAGACTCCAATTGATCGATTCATCAAAGCCTGCTCTAGTAGGATATGTGTTGTAATGCACATAAAACTCTAACAAACCATTCTTTCTCCACATCAGACGTAACGACATATCTCGTTTATCCGTACGATACATCAAACCAGGTAGTTTCCCTCCTGCTCTAAAATTAAAGTTCTTGGGAAAATACACCCAATAACTCATATATAGCTCATCATACTTTTTGTTTCCTTTGAATGGAATTCTAGTTTGCATTCCACTCTTCTTAGATCTAACTTGATTTTTGGGATACCGAACCTCTAAGACTTTTCCTCTATATTTTGTTTTTTTAATAAATACTCGCCCCTGATCACATCCGTTACAATGAGTAACCCCAAATTCTTTTTTCAACTTCTCTTGGGAGTATCGCCCGACTGGCAACTTGTCAAAATTATTGGAATAGATTACATTTTTTTGAGCAGATAGCCCAGAAAAAAGTGTTGTACCTATTGTACAGAGCACCAGCGCGAATAGCTTTTTTTTAGGTTCATGTAAATAATTTTTCATTATTACTTGAGTTTTAGTTAATGATTATGTTTTAAAATGCTTGTGTGAACGAATCTTGTAGATATACACCTGCAAAATTCTAGCATCATAAATTTCCAATAAAAAAACCCAACCTTCACTATACACAGGGTTAACAACAGGTAACGTTACCTCTAACTCAACTAAAATAACGAAGATAACTACTTGCAAAAACAATATATAACTAACAAAAGTGGAGTGTTCAAAAGAGGAAAATCACTTTACAGTCTAGGTACTAAAAACATATTATCTACCATCTTGTTAAGATTTTGTTATGAAGAAAAAAGCTATTAGAAACCCCAAAGCCATCAGAATAATTCAACTATCTTGACATAACACTAGCTACTTCGTTAAAAAAAAACAATCATTTGTCTTCAGGCTCAAGTTCATTAATCTACAAAATCAATCACCATCAACAAAAATTAGGATGCCATTCAAAAAATAATTATTAGCAAATAATTAGCTTCATTTTCTACTATTTTTTTACCAAAAAATCAAACCGTAGCAACGTCTATACTAAAATTTTATAGTTCAATTATGTTGGTCAATAATTACATTTTAGCTGGTATCATTTATTTTGCATAGAACTTGATATGGTTGTATTAAAAAATCCTTGCATCAATTTTTTTGAAACCATATCAAAAAAATTAATACAAGGATTATATTCCCAAATACTACCCCAATCTATTAATAAACCCAGTAGTGGATATGATATGGTTAAAATTA
This sequence comes from uncultured Aquimarina sp., assembly GCA_947492105.1. Lineage (GTDB taxonomy): Bacteria > Bacteroidota > Bacteroidia > Flavobacteriales > Flavobacteriaceae > Aquimarina. The sequence goes on from CANLMN010000008.1 coordinate 64,949, forward strand.
CGAAATGTACCATATCATAGGATAAACACCAATTTTAGAATTTAGGCATATAAGTTCCTACTAACAAAACTGTTACTTTTTTATGTAAAAACACCGTGATGCTATTGCTTAGCCTTAGTAATGAAATATAGGAACAAGGCATTGAGATAAAAAAAGAACAAGTTGATATACGCCATTATATAGCTAATTCGGTACAACCTTACTTCCTTGGAAATATCATCAGACTATACAGAAATTAAACACAATAAAATGTATTAGTATAGTTTTGAGACACCGAATTCTTAGCTCTGTCAGCAGTTTGTTTACTACTTTAACCAACAAAAAGTGTCTCATTTGATCTGATTTTAACCTATTTTCGATTAAAAACAAAGGTTCTCTTGAATTCTTTTTACAACCTCTTAACGAACACTAATTCTTAAGTATTTTTCTAATAATTTTTTGCGTATCAGAAGTAATCATAACAGTGTACACCCCAGGTTTCATTGTAGAAAGATCAATCTCCTTGTCTTGATTAGCCTCTATATCTGTTGTATACGTTAACTGACCAAGAATGTTACGAAGAACAACAGTACTCGTATTATCAAATCCATTAGAAATTGTTAAACGATCCTGTACTGGATTTGGATACAATTGTACCCTATTATCTGCACTACCAATAGTATCAGAATCAAGGCTTGTTTCTTCAAAATTATTAAAACTTGGTTTTTTAGCACCTTTCATTCCTATACGGCTCTTAGAGACTACAAAACCATCAAAAAAGGCAACCTCATCTTTGACCGGCTGAAACTCTTTTTCCGTTCCTCCAAAGAACGAAGAGATAAAGAGTCTATTCATCGAAATATCTTTTTCATTCTTTTGCCTAAAATCACCATTGTTTTTTATGTGACCTGCAAGTTTTCCATTTAACCATCCTTTCATGATACCATTGGCTTTGCCAGGAGTATTTAATTTATAATACATCTCTATATGATTCCATTTACCTTTGGCTAATCGGGCTTGGTCAGACTGTGGTTTCATTTTTGGTTCGGTGTAAGGATCTTTTAAGCTCCAATTAATAGATGCATTATAACCTTTTCTTGTCGGTTTTGTATTGTAATGTACATAAAACTCTAACAAGCCATTTTTTCTCCACATCAAACGCAAGGTCATATTTCGTTTATCTGTATGATACATCAAACCAGGAAGTTTTCCTCCCGCTCTAAAATTAAAATTTTTGGGAAAATACACCCAATAGCTTAAGTATAACTCATCATGTTTTTTATTCCCTTTGAATGGAATTCTTGTTTGCATTCCACTTTTATCGGGTTTAACTTGATTTTTGGGATATCGAATCTCCAAAACCTTCCCTCTATATTTTGTATTTTTTATAAATAGCCGACCTTCGTCACATCCATTACAAAAACCAACCCCTAATTCTTTTTTCAGCTTGCTTTTTGAATATTTTCCGGCTGGTAATTTGTCAAAATTATTAGAATAGATCACATTTTTTTGTGCTGACAAGAAAGAAAAGAGTGATGTACCTATCGTACAGAGGAGTAATAGCAATACTTTTTTTTTTGATTTACATAAAGTGTTTTTCATTTTTACTTGAGTTTTAATTAATGATTTTTTAAATGCTTGTGTGAGTAAATTTTACAGATATACCTGCAAAATTTTAGCATTATAAAATTCCAATAAAAAGAAGTAACTGAGACTATCCATTAGGTTAACAATAGGTAACGTTACCATAAACTTTCAAAAAAAAAAGAAACTAACTTTAAAAAAAAGCAGTAGAATAGGAATACCATCATACACAAAACCTACCAAAAATGATGATCTAAAACAATACATCAAATTTTAGGTCTTTCACCAAAAACAGATCGCTTATCCAGGAGTTAAGATTATGTTATGAAAAAAAGATGGAAATGTATAAAATTCAGTGCAATACTTCAATTTAATTACCACCGATAGGATAGTTATACCTCATCCCTAAAAAAAACAAACTGTTTTTCTGAAGACACTCTGCATCAATTACACACCGAATTACTTGTGATTAAAAAAGCGTCTTCATCATAGGCAATACAATTTAGGTATTTAATGTTGCATATCGCCTTGTTCTTTTTCCATCTAAATGCCTTGTTCCTATATTCCATAGCTAAGGCTATGCAATATAGCATCATGGTGTTTTTACATAAAAAAACAACAGTGTTATTAATACGAATTTACATACCTTAGGCTGGCATAATTCAGTAAATAAAACACATTATATCAATATACTACACATTAAAAACAATACCATTTTTTGTTTGAATTTACCGGAAAGAAAAATTAAGATTTTTCTGTTTCAGCTGCAGCAGAAAAATCAAGCATAGTCTTGGTTACGGTTTATTTTTATACTGGAGCTGGGGCGAAAAAAGAAAATTTTATTCCAGTAAATTCATAGGATCAATAGTATAAAAATAGGGTTACTTCCCAATAATAAAACTTTCAAGCTGTTTCATGGTAATTCTACCTTCGTAGATTGCTTTTCCTATAATGGTCCCTTCACAACCCATTGTTGCTAATTTTGGCAACTCCTCAAATGTAGAAATACCTCCAGAAGCTATCAATTTGATTCCAGGTAGTTCTTTGAGCATTTTTTGATACAAATCAAACGAAGGCCCTTCCAACATTCCATCTTTGCTTATATCGGTACAAATAACATAAGCAATACCTTCTGTTTGATATCCTTTTACAAAGGGTATTAACTCTTCGGTGCTTTCTTCTTGCCAACCGCTTACTGCTATTTTTTCATTCATTGCATCTGCACCAAGGATAATCTTTTCTGCGCCAAACTTCTGTATCCAAGATTTGAAAGTATCCGAATCTTTGACTGCGATACTGCCTCCTGTAATCTGATTGGCTCCACTATCAAAAGCTATCTTAAGATCTTCGTCAGTTTTGAGTCCACCGCCAAAATCAATTTGCAAACTTGTTTTGGAAGCAATTTGTTCAAGTACTTTGTGATTGACAATATGTTTTGACTTAGCTCCATCCAAATCAACCAAATGTAAATACTCGATACCATGTGCCTCAAAATTCTTGGCCACTTCTAACGGGTTTTCATTATAGATCTTCTTTGTATTATAATCTCCTTTGGATAAACGGACACATTTACCGTCGATGATATCTATTGCTGGTATTAATCGCATGGTATTTTATCTTTTACTTTAAGCTTATTTTAATAGTATTTTCTTGAATTCGGCATCGGTTACCTTTGTTGCCTTTGCCTGTAGTACTCGACCCTTTTCGTCTAGAATCATATATCTAGGAATCCAATCCAAGTTTATATAATTTGTCAAGGGATTTTTCCATCCTTCGGAGATAAAATAATGATCCCCTTTGATAGCTAATAATTTGATCGCTTTTTTCCAGCGTTCTCCCGTTTTATCTAAGGACAGAAAAACATAATCAATATTCTTCGTTTTTTGTTGAAGTCTTTGCAACTTTGGTAAGCCTTCTAAGCAATCCTTGCACCAAGAGGCCCAAAAATCCAATACGACTTTCTTTCCTTTGTGTAGCTCCAGAACTTCTTCGAATGATATACGCTCACCTTTTACATTTTCCATTTTGAACTGTGCAACGCTGTCCGGAAATTTTTGATTCATCAAATACTTGGGAGCTGGCTTATTTTGAGAACAACCAAAATTAAGTCCCAAAATTAATCCCAATATTAGAAAACTGTATTTCATTTGCTTTTTTTTAAAAAATCCAATGTAAAGTAATTTTGACTTTTTATAATTTACTATACAAAGCTATTTATCACGTAATTTTTATCTTTTTACAGGCTCGTAATGCCACTATGAAGTATAAAAAACCCCTATTTCTCGCTAAAATCAAAAAAAACAACCCATTGCAAAAAAAACAGAATATCTCATCATCCTAGGGTTCCACTAATAGGATCTCAAGAGAATTACGAACTTAGTTTCAAAAAATTCTCCAAAATCTTCTCTCCAGCGGTACTACTTTTTTCTGGGTGAAATTGGGTTCCATAAAAATTTTCTTTTTGCAATGCTGTCGTATACGTAACTCCATAACTACTCTTTGCTACGGTATACTCGCAAACAGGCGCATAAAAACTGTGTACCAAATAAATATACTCTTGTTCTGTAACATTATCAAACAAAGGACTTTTCAAATCAGTAATTTGATTCCATCCAATCTGCGGTACCTTGACACTTTGATCAAATTTGATGACATCCACATCAAAAATCTCCAACCCTTTGGTATTTCCCTCTTCAGAGCTCTTGCACATAAGCTGCATTCCTAGGCAAATACCCAGAACTGGCTGCTTTAATTGCGGGATTAGGCTATCCAATCCAGATTCTCTTAATTTTTGCATTGCACTACTCGCCTCTCCTACTCCCGGAAAAATCACTTTGTCAGCAGCTTTGATCTCGTTTACATTATTACTCAGAACGGCATCATACCCTAGTCTTTTTATGGCAAATTTGATACTCTGTATATTCCCAGCTCCATAATTTATGATTACTATTTTCATGCGCTAATCCCAACCCTCGCCAAAAATCAGGTGAGGGGACTTCTGGTTGTTTTAAATTACTACTATAACACTTACAATACTCCTTTTGTACTTGGCAAAATCATCTTATCCGGATCTCTTTTTACTGCTACTTTGATTGCTTTCGCGAACGCTTTGAAAATAGCCTCTATCTTATGGTGCTCATTAGTTCCTTCAGCTTTGATATTCAAATTTGCTTTGGCGCCATCCGTAAAAGATTTAAAGAAATGAAAGAACATTTCTGTAGGCATTTTCCCTACCATCTCTCGGTTGAATTCTGCTTCCCAAACCAACCAATTGCGACCTCCAAAATCAATAGCTGCTTGCGCGAGACAATCGTCCATTGGCAGACAAAAACCATAACGCTCGATTCCCAATTTTGTACTAAGTGCTGTACTAAAAACCTCTCCTAAAGCAATTGCCGTATCTTCTATCGTGTGATGCTCATCCACTTCGAGGTCACCTTTTACTTTGATTGTTATATCCATAGCTCCGTGACGTGCTAATTGATCTAACATATGATCAAAAAAGTCCAAACCTGTAGTTATATCACTGTTACCTGTACCATCGAGATTGACTTTGATATAAATATCCGTTTCGTTGGTCTTACGTGTGATTTCTGCTACACGATCTTGTAGTTTTAGATATTCATAGATTTTTTTCCAATCATTAGTTTCTAATCCAATATATGCATCTAACTCTTCTCGTTTTACTGTGATCTCATCTGTCCCTAGATTTGTATTATCATTGATGTAGATACCTTTTGCTCCTAAGTTTTTTGCCAACTCAATATCGGTAAGTCGATCACCGATAACAAAAGAATTTGCGAGATCATAATTTTCAGAAAAATATTCGGTTAACAAACCTGTATTCGGTTTTCTCGTTGGCGCATTATCCTTGGCAAAAGTGCGATCGATGACTACTTTATCAAAAACCACCTCTTCATTCTCAAAAGAACTCATTATGAAATTATGTACGGGCCAAAAGGTGTCCTCTGGATACACATCTGTTCCCAAACCATCCTGATTAGTAATCATTACCAATTCAAAATCTAATTCTTTGGCAATTTTACCCAAATACGTAAATGCTTTGGGATAAAACTCCAGTTTATCGAATGCGTCAATTTGTTCATCTGCAGGTTCTCTAATGATTGTCCCGTCTCTATCTATGAATAATACCTTCTTCATACCTATGCTTTGCAAAATTAGCTATATCATTTACACAACATAACTACCTTGTTAATACTTTTAAATTGTTTGTAATACTTTTATCAATGCTTCATTTTCTGCAGTCGTACCCACTGTAAAACGCAATGTGTTTTCGCATAACGGTTGTGTAGTTCTATTACGAATTACAATTCCATGCTCCAAGAGTTCTTGGTATCGCTTATTAGCATCATCCACTTTGACTAACAAAAAATTAGCATCTGTCTTGTACAATTTCTTTACAAAAGAAACCGTTTCTAATGCCTCTGCCAATTTTTTACGTTCTTCTAAAATTGTTGCTACTTCTTTTGCCACAATTGCTGTATCCTTTACTCGAGTCAAAGCACGTTGCTGTGTCAATTCATTGACATTGTACGGTGGTTTTATTTTGTTCAGTACTCCAATTATTTCTACAGAGGCAAAACACAATCCCATTCTGACACCTGCCATACCATATGCTTTTGACAAAGTTTGGGTTACTATCAAATTTGGATACATTTTTAATTGAGAAATCCAACTCGGTGTATCGGCAAAATCAATGTATGCTTCATCGACGACCACTATTCCATCAAAATTCTGTAAAATCGTACTAATTTTTTCTTCAGAAAAAATGTTCCCTGTAGGATTGTTTGGAGAACACAAGAATATAAGCTTAGTATTCTCATCAACTGCATCAAGAACTGATACCACATCCGGCTCAAAATCAGGAGTCAATAACACCTCTCGTTCATTGACATTATTAATGGCCGCCAAAACTTTGTACATTCCATAAGTAGGTGGTAATGTAATGATTGTATCTTGACCTGGCTCACAGAAAGCTCGAAATATTAGATCCAATACCTCATCACTACCATTACCAAGCAAAATCTGATGTTCCGCTACTTTTTTTTGAGCTGCCAAAACACTTTTGAGATTTCTTTGCTGTGGATCAGGGTATCTATTGACTCCATTTTCATAAGGATTCTCATTGGCATCTAAAAAAATCATTTTTGATCCATCCGATACATATTCATCACGTGCAGAAGAGTACGGCTTTAGTTTTGCTACATTAGCTCGTACTAAATTCTCTAAGTTAAAATTAGTTGTTTTCATTTTCCTACTCGCCCTTTAATTTATTCAATCGCAGTGTTACCGCATTTTTATGTGCTTGTAATCCTTCTGCCTCTGCCATAAGTTCGATAGCATTACCAATATTCATGATTCCATCTTGACTAATTTTCTGAAATGTCATAGATTTCAAGAAACTATCTAAATTCACACCACTATATTGCTTAGTATATCCATTTGTTGGCAAGGTATGATTCGTACCCGAGGCATAATCTCCTGCACTTTCTGGAGTATAGTTCCCTATAAATACAGAACCAGCATTAGCAACATTATCAACGTAATAATTCTGATCAATAGTACAAACGATAAAATGCTCTGGACCATATTCATTAATAAGTGCTAAAGCGATCTCATCATCTTCGACAAAGATTAACTTAGAATTTGCGATGGCTTGTGCTGCTATCTCTTTTCTTGGTAATTCTTTTAATTGTTTTTCTAGCTCATTTTCTACCTCATCCATCAATTCCTTGGATGTACTTACCAAAATTACTTGACTGTCCACCCCATGCTCCGCTTGGCTCAATAAATCAGATGCCACAAAAGAAGCATCTGCGGCTTCATCGGCAACAACCAATAATTCACTAGGCCCTGCTGGCATATCAATTGCTACATGATACTTGGTTGCTAATTGTTTGGCTACCGTTACAAACTGATTACCTGGGCCGAAAATCTTATACACCTTGGGGATCGTTTCTGTCCCAAAAGTCATTGCTGCAATTGCCTGTATACCTCCTACTTTCATAACTCTTGTAACACCACATAAATGTGCGGTATACAAAATTGCTGGATTAATTTTACCTTCACTATCAGGAGGCGTACACAAAACAATTTCTTGACATCCAGCAATTTTTGCTGGAATTGCCAGCATCAAAATTGTCGAAAACAAAGGCGCTGTGCCCCCAGGAATGTATAACCCTACTTTTTGTATAGGTCTTTTTTCTTGCCAACATTGCACTCCAAATGTCGTTTCTAGAGATACTCGCTCTGTTTTTTGAGCTGTATGGAAACGTTCTATATTTTGTTTTGCTGTTTGAATTGCTTCTTGTAATTCTGAGGTTACTGATGCTATCCCCTCTTGTATTTCCTGATCCGTCACCAAAAAAGACGTAAGCGATACTTTGTCAAACTTTGTGGTATAACGAGTAACGGCTACATCACCTTCTGTTTTTACTTCCTGAAAAACTTGATTGACTGTACCTTCAATATCATTGACTGTTTTTGTCGGACGTTGAAGCAATGTTTGCCAATCGTTTTTAGTAGGATTATATATTTTGTTCATTATTCTCTGTCTTTGTAGTCGTTTGAAAACTTTTCAAAAAAACATTTACCCTTTTTTATTAAGGAGTATAAAACGGTCTTATAATACCATTTTTTCAATTGGACATACCAAAATCCCTTCTGCTCCAGCTGCTCCCAGCTCATCTAATACTTCCCAAAACTTATTTTTTTCTATTACCGTATGTATAGAGCTCCATCCTTGTTCTGCTAATGGCAATACTGTTGGACTACGCATTCCTGGCAATAACTTGACTATATCAGCTATTTTGTCATTTGGAGCATTCATCAAAATATACTTAGAAGCTCTCCCTTTTAGCACAGCCTTGATGCGAAATTGTAGTTTTTCTAACAACATTTTGGACTCCAAATTAATTTTGGGAGATACCGCCAACACAGCTTCAGAAGTAAGCATTACCTCTACTTCTTTCAAATTATTTTTGAATAAGGTACTACCACTAGAAACAATATCACAAATAGCATCTGCTAAACCTATATTCGGTGCAATCTCTACAGAACCCGATATCTGGTGTAAGTCTGCTTGTACTCCTTTTTTTTCTAGATATTCGATAACGGTATTTGGATACGAAGTAGCTATACGTTTGCCTTCCAAATCTCGAACAGAAGTATACTCCACATCTTTTGGAACAGCCAATGAAACTTTGCATTTAGAAAAATTTAGTCGCTCTACGATACCTATATCTTTCCCTTTCTCTATCAACACGTTTTCTCCAATAATGGCAATATCTACAACTCCATCTCTGAGATACTGAGGAATATCCCCATTACGAAGAAACATCACTTCCATAGGAAAGTTACGTGCCTCGGCTTTGAGTTGATCCTTTCCGTTTTCTATAGAGATCCCACATTCTTTAAGAATTTTAATGGAGTCTTCGTTGAGCCTTCCTGACTTCTGAATTGCTATTTTAATTTTGTTCATTTGTTTTGGAAAAAATGTTTGCGCTACTCAGGCTATTTTCATTATAAACTAAAAATAAATAACCCGTTCGAGTAGCTCAAACGGGTTATTGAATATGGTTAACTTATACACACATCTTCTTACCTCGCATGAGCGATTCTATAAGAATGATGATGGTGTCTAGTAAAATTCATTTCTTTTAATTTTTGACAAATTTATAAAAAAAATCAGGTGTATAAAAATGAAGTTGTTTATTTTTTTAGAATCCCTATATTGAATAAATTCCTAACGTGGCATAAAAGGTTCCTATCGAGAAAAAACGAACTATGAACCCATCATTTTCTTACAATTCTTATCCTTTTCTTGGGTCCAAACACTGTCTGATCCAATTACTGCCAACAGCAGTATTTGTGATTTACAATAGAGAATCATCAACTAGTTTTTTTTTTCAGTATTTTGATGTTTTAAAATCCTTAACTCATCAACGCATCTTAATTTTTTTCTTTTCCTTAAAAAATGGATCACATCCACCCATTTCTCCTTACTTTTCTTATTTGTCACTCTGCTATGAATTTCAAAAAGCGTCCTATCCGGTCAAGTTTTATCTCATTTCTGGTCTCCATCGAAAAATCAAGAGGAACTCATAGTACTAGGGTAGTTTTTATCAACTTTTACAATTAATAATTGAAATCCAAACAGTGTATTGTTTTATTGATTCCCCAAAATTATTGGTAAACCGGAATCTCCCGAGCCTATAACAATCACCTTACTATTCGAGGATTTGGATAATTCTAGGGTCGCTTCTATTCCTTTTTCTTGTAAGATTTTATCTGTGAGAGAAGCGCTCAAAATCTTATTTGCTGCTGCTTTACCCTCAGCATCAATACGCTGTCTCTCTGCTTCTTTAGTAGCTTTGGTTAATCTAAATTCATATTCCAAGGATTCCTGTTCTTGTCTTAACTTACGCTCGATCGCATCTTTAATTGTGGGAGGCAATGTTACATCCTTAACCAATACTCTATTTACAATAATATACTGTCCGTCTACACCTTTTCTAGTTTCATCCAAAATTTCTTGTTGTATAATATCTCTTTTACTCGAATACAATTGTTCTGGAGTATAGCGTCCAACAACCTCACGAGCAGCAGCACTAATTGCGGGTCCCAAGATACGTTGCAAATAATCTTTTCCCTTTTCTTGGTGCAATTTTCCCAATTGCGTAGGATCTGGCTGATACCATACCGTCCCATCTACCTTTATTTCTAATCCATTTACAGACAACACATCCATTCTTTCTGAAATAGCTTGCTGTCTTATTTCGTACTCAATAACTTTGTTCCATGGTGCTATGAAATGAAATCCTTCTCCCAACGGTGGTTGATCTGTAACCACACCGCCTCCAAAAGTTTTATATAATACTCCAGCATAACCCGAGCCTATTGTATGCGTAGACTTGGAAACAAAAAGTATTGCCACTACTATTAAAATAAGAACTGGCAAACCTATTTTCGGTAATTTCTCCATGATATTTTTTTTTGATAGAGATACAATGCACTGTATCTGTAAGAATTAATAAACATAATCGATAATCCATCGATACACTAAAAGCGTAATGCATTACACTTGTACAATTCTAAATAAGACCGTTATACTTTCTCATAAACCATTCTATTGTTAAAATCAAAATTAACATCCCCAGAAGATACTTCCAATCAATAAGAGATACAGTGCTTTCTTGCTTCTTTTGAATTGGTTGATAGCGTTTATCTGTCAACAATTGTTTTGTGAGATCGTTGAGTTGTGATGAAAAAAACGCTTTTCCATCTGTATTAGTTGCTGCCTGACGTAATTTTGTGACATCTGCATTAAGAAATTGTTTTTCAATATCAAAATCCAAAATTGTAAAATTTCCTGAATTAGCAAGCTTTTCTTCTGCTACAGTAACAGTATATTCATATTTCCCAGCAGGAAAATTACTTAGATCCACCTCATAATTTGTGTTTTTCAATACAAAAGGCACCACTTTGCTCACAGCTGTTTCTATATTCTTAACCGTCACATTCAAATGACCACGGCGATCAAATTCGTAATTCTTTGTAAAATACGCTGCCTGAATGCGCACTCCTGAGTTACCATAGTAGAATGATTCTGATTTTACCTCCAAGCGTTGTTTCTTTTTATTAGAAGCTAGGTACTGTAAGATTTTTCCAAAAAAATCATCAAAACGTTTAAAACTATTATTCTCAACATATTCTTGGGCTCTCCATTTCCAAAGCCCTTCACCAAACAATACACCTTCTCTACGTGTACCAGTCTCCATAGTTGCTAATAACGGATTTCCGGTTGTTATTGCTCCAATTTTTTGATATGCGATTACTTGATGTGCTGTTATCATTGTAACATCTCCAAACACTCCTTCCAAAGGTGGATAACTCTCAAAATCAATATCATCCAATAAAAAAGTAGTATAATTTCTATTCAATGCAGCTAAGAAGTTTTCTTTTTGTCTGGTATAATCATAGAAAAAACTAGATTGCGCACTGTTAAGATAACTCCAATTTGTTTTGGTTCCGGTAATAGTAAAGTAATTCTTACTGGAGATTTTTAATTTTTCATATACATTTTTAAAACTAGTATCCGGCTGGTATAACACCACTAATTGGTAGGATTCTAAATCTTTTATTTCTGAAGGTTTTTTGATCGTCACAGCACTACGTTCATCTCGCTCTACACTTCGCTTTAGCACTCCGATATCTGGATGCACCAGTGTACTAACAACCAAAACATTTGTTTTTTGATCAATGACTTCTACCGCAAACTGTTTTTGATTATTCTCTTTATTTTTTTCCTCATTGATCGGTACAATAGCCGCTCGATACGTTTGAATACCTGCTGTACGAGCAGGTAACTGTGCTGTTATAACTTTTGAATTTTCTGATGGAGAAAACGCAATAGTTTTAGAAAAAATAGTGGTACCCCCGTTGGTAATAATAAATTTGGACTCTACACTTTTTGTCCCATTATATGTAACAATAGCCTCTACAGGAAATTGATTTTTGAGATAGGCGTATTTATTTACATTAAGTTGTCGAAGCTTCAAATCCGTATGTCGAATTGTATCTCCCAAAATAATAGGGTACAACTGTTGATTATACTCTTTGCTACTGTATTGATAGTCGACTCCATAGGTTTGATTACCGTCTGTAATTAACAATGTAGGAGCAACATTTTGCCCATAAATTTGATCTAACTCTCGTAATGTATTCGCAATATTAGTTTGCGTATCTCTAAATGTAAAACCGGTAGTATCTTTCAGGTTTTCTCCAAACGTATACGTAGCTATCTCAAACCGTTTGTTTAATTCTTGATCCGATCGGAGCATCTGAACGACATCTCGTACTTTTTGTTCCTGTTGCAGATATCCCACAGAAGAGGAATTATCCACCCCTAGAATCAAAGTAGGTTTTTCTGTATAGTATGTTTGCTTCTTAAACTTTGGATTAATCAACAACACCAACAATAGAAACACGGACAAGAACCGCAACACTGGAAGACCAATATTTTTATTTGTTTCTTTTTTTGACCTACCCCCATACTGAAATATTGCAAATCCTAAAGCAAGAATCGCAGCACCAAGTAGCAGTAAGATCGTTTGTATTGACATTTTTCTAATTTGGGATGGTCGTAATTTCTGGTCTGAAGTCTGTATCCATTACCACCTCAAACCAGACAACGCTCAACAGTGATTTATTTATGTAAGCATTCCACCATCCACATTGATTACTTGCCCAGTTATATAGGCACTCAGATCACTTGCCAAGAACACGCACGTATTTGCTATATCTTCAGGTGTACCTCCTCGTTTTAATGGAATTCCAGCTCTCCATCCTTCTACAACTTTTTCGTCCAGTTTTGCAGTCATCTCTGTCTCTATAAAACCAGGGGCAACAACATTGCTTCGTATATTTCTTGATCCCAATTCTAATGCTACAGACTTAGAAAACCCGATAATACCAGCTTTAGAAGCGGCATAATTGGTTTGTCCGGCATTCCCTTTTACCCCAACAACAGAGCTCATATTTATGATACTACCTTTACGTTGTTTCAGCATTGTTTTTTGCACAGCCTTCACCATATTGAATACTGATTTCAGGTTTACTTCGATCACTTGATCAAAATCAGCTTCTTTCATGCGCATTAACAAATTATCTTTGGTAATACCTGCATTATTGATAAGTATATCGATACTACCAAAAGTCTCCAAAACTTCTTTTACCAAAGTTTGTGCATCTTCAAAATTTGCTGCATTACTTTGATATGCCTTTGCTTTGACACCAAGATCTATTAACTCTTTTTCTAAAGCCAAAGCTGCTTCTGACGAAGAGCTATATGTAAATGCAACGTTAGCACCTTGGGCCGCAAAAACTTGCGCGATTCCTTTTCCTATCCCCCTACTTGCTCCTGTAATTATTGCGGTTTTACCTTCTAAAAGTTTCATTAATGCTTTTTTAAAATTTTGTTTTACGTTTCAATAATCAAATATAGTAATTTCAAAGCGGGTGTTCCTATTGATTTTTTACTTTAAACCTCAAATTTTAACTTAAAAAATAGTTCAACTAACAAAGCAGTTGTGTAACTGTAGCATTCAACTAATATTATAGTTAAAATGAAATCACTTACAAAAGCAGAAGAAGATGTTATGAAGCATCTCCGAGAACTGCAAGAAGCTAATGCAACTACTATCCTCAAAAAGTTAAACCCTCCGAAACCTATATATCATACTGTATCAACGGTAATTCATATACTAGAAAACAAGGGATTTGTTTCTTATAGAAAAGAAGGAAAAGCTTATATCTATTTTCCGCTTTCAGAAAAAGGAACCTTTAGTAATAGCTCTATCAATCAATTGATGAATAATTATTCAAGGATCTTCTTTTCAGAGCATAGTTTCTTTTTTTGTCAAAAAAAAGAAATGATATCCATATCAAAGAATTAGAAGTAATCCTCACAGATATTAACTCCAAAAAAGACTGATATGTCATTTTCTTGGTGCATTTGATACTACGCTATTCTAAAAAGAATACTACAGTTCTTTCTCTGCAACAGGCTTTGTCTCTTTTTCATAATTAAACAAAAAATCTATATCCATTTCTTGTACACGTCCTAATTGCGCAAGCGCCTTCATATCAACATCTTTTTTATTACCAATTACCATAATATCATAAGCCTCTCCTTTGATATTGGTTTCAAAGAATTCTTTGAGGTCTGCTATCGTCATATTCTTAATAGTATTGTATATAGCCTCTCTATGATCATTGGTAATACCTCTTTTTTTCAACCGTTCGTAATTCCAAAAAATATTCGCTTTGGTAATACGTTCGGCGGCAATCTTTTTTAATGTCGCTTCTTTGGCTGCCTCAAATTGTCTTTCAGCTTCTGGCATGTTTGTCATCAATTCCATCATCGCGTCAACAGCCTGAGGAAGCTTATTTGCTTGCGTACCTACATAAGCATAGACGGAGTTTGGTTGATCTTTTTCACTAGCAGTGCCATACGCTGCAAATGCAGAGTATGCTAATGATTTTGACTCTCGTATTTCCTGAAAAACAATTGACGATAATCCACTACCAAAATATGTATTAAACAGCTGTGTTGCGGCCATCTTATTGGCATCAAAATTTTCTCCTTTTGCCAAAAACAATAGTTCACTCTGTACCATATCATAATTCACAAAGTAAACATTACCTCCCGTTTCTTTTCTGGTATATTGTTGTTTTTCTGGATACGATGATAAGGATTCTGGTAATATGTGATGTTTCTCTAGTGCCGCTACTGCATTGCTCACCTCTTTTCCATAATAAAAAGCACGCTGTTTATAGGTTTTTAGTTCTTTGATCTTATTAACCAATTCGACAGGTTTGATTGCTTTTAATTCTGATGCTGTATAGATATTACGTAGTGGAGAGTTTTCTCCATATTCACCATAACTCATCAAACCTTTCCATAAGATATTTCCTTTTTCTGTTTTTCCATTCTGGCGTCCCTTTAAGATCTGATCAATATACTTATCATACGCTTCTTGATTTGGTTTAGCATTTTGCCATAGATGTTCCAAAAGTGCTAATCCAGCATCCATATTCTTTCGCAGACCAGAAATTCCTACATTTGTTCTATCACTACCGGTTTGTACAGCATAATTAATTCCCAATTTATAAAACTCTTTTTTCAACCCTTCTGGACTATACGTGTCGGTTCCTAAGTAATCAAGATACCCAGCGGCCAAAGCTGCTTTTTTATCATGATTTTGTCCCATATCAAAAATGATATTTAAATCGAACAGTTCGTTGTTCGTGTTTTCTACGTAAGAAACCTCTAAACCATTTTTGGTGGTCACCCTTTTTATAGCTTTGCTATAATCAATAAATTTTGGCTCCAATTTTGGAGATTCCATCTTTGTAAAAGCATTGTAAAATTCTGATTGCTTATCTCTATTAAGTTGTACTGGAGTAATCCCTGGATTTTCTACCTTGGCAATTGTTTTATCTTCTCCTTTTCTTTTATATACTAAAACATAATTATTTTTATAAAAACGATTTGCAAAAGCTACAAGTTGATCTTTGGTCACTTTTCTCAAATCCTCCAAAAACTGCAAACGATCTTTCCATTCTTGATGATGTATAAAGGCATTAACGTATGTATTCGCCAATGCGGTGCTATTCTCATATTCTCTAGTCTGTGACAACTCCAGATCATTAATAACTGCCGATAACATCCAATCTTCGAATTCTCCTTTTTTGAGTTTCTCAATTTCTCCTAACAACAATTCCTTGACTTGGTCTAGTGTTTGTCCATTTTTTGGAGCTCCCGTAAATCTATGAAAACCATAATCATTTAGAAATAAAGCAGAACTTCCTGCATTTTGCACCAATTGCTTTTGGTTCAAATTCAAGTCAATCAGACCTGCATTACCATTGGTCAGCAACATATCTGCCAAAGTGAGTAGTTTTTCTTCTTCGGAACCTATAGCCCCTGAACGGAAACTAACAGAAACTGATTCTGACGTAGGTCCAAAAACTTCTAATTCTATCGGTGCTGTTATTTCTGATTCTTTCGGTAATTCTGGATGAGTAACTGGTTTCCTTTTTAGTTTCCCAAAACTATCCACTACTTTTTTTATAGTTTCATCAAAGTCAATATCTCCCACCAAAACTATTGCCATATTATTCGGAACATAATAGGTTTCAAAATACTTATGAATTGCAACCATCGAAGGGTTCTTCAAGTGCTCAGAAGTACCAATTGTTGTCTGCTGGCCATAAGGATGATTAGGAAACAGCCCTTTCAAGTTTTCTGACCATAATTTTCTCCCATCGCTATCTTGCCCTCTATTAAACTCTTCATAAACTGCCTCTAACTCGGTATGAAACAGTCGTAGAACTAACTCTCCAAATCGCTCACTTTCTACAGATAGCCATTTATCCAATTCATTTGCTGGTATTTTATTGGTATATACTGTTTCTTCAAACCAAGTCCAAGCATTGGTACCTTGAGCTCCGAGAGAACCTATCATTTTATCATACTCATTGGAGATAGAAACCTTAGAAGCTTCTTGAGAAACACTATCTATACGTTTATACAATTCCTTCTTTTTGGTTATATCGGTCGTGTTTTTGTGTAGCTCATACAAATTGGAAATAGTGTCTAATAATATCTTTTCTTTTTCAAAATCTTGCGTGCCTATCTTGCTAGTTCCTTTAAAAACCATATGTTCTAGATAGTGCGCCAAACCTGTAGATTCTTTCGGATCATAAATTGATCCTGCTCGAACTGCTATATACGTTTGAATTTTAGGTTCTTCATCATTTTTTGACAAATACACTTTCAATCCATTATCCAGTGTATAAAGACGCAATCCTGTAGGGTCATTAGTAATGATTTCATAGGTAAAACCATTCTTATCAGAGTTTTGGGTAGCAGTAAACTTTTCTTCAACTACTTTTTCTGTTGTATTTTTACAACTGCTTACCAATGCTATAATAAGAACTACAGTTACTTTTAAGAATTTCATTGTACTAAATAATTTTAATATTGATTATTGATCTTTTTCAGAAGCTTACAGTTTCATACTCTTTAAAAAATAATTGCAGGATAATAATTAGCTTCTTTTTCTACTATTTTTTCACTAGAAAATTAAACCCTGACCAAAGCTATGCTTAAATTTTATAGTTCAAATTATTTTGGCCTACAATTACATTTTAAACTGATATAATTTTATCTCTAAAAAATACTCTTTTTTCAATTCACTATAAAAATGCCCTTTTTCACGCAATTTTAATCTTTTTACTGACTCACAGCACTAGTATGAAGTGCAAAAAAACATTTTAAATGATCAAAAAACGTCTACTTCTCTTGAGAATCAAAAAAGTCTAAACCGCTTCTATACTATAAGTAACTAAAAACAACAAAACGTTACAAAACAAAAAACCGTTAGCCCTAATTTTAGCACTAACGGTGTTTTGTTTTAAGCTTTTGAGAGTACTTTTTATACTCTTTTAACTAGATAATACGTTAGCTAATACTTCTGCTACCTTTTTTCCTATTTCTGCTGGAGAATCTACTACATGAATCCCGCATTCTTTCATAATTGCTTTTTTGGCTTCAGCAGTATCTTCACTACCTCCGACTATTGCTCCTGCATGTCCCATAGTTCTACCTGCTGGTGCAGTTTCTCCTGCTATAAATCCAACTACTGGTTTTGTAGTACCACTTGCCTTAATCCACTTTGCAGCATCAGCCTCTAACTGTCCACCAATCTCGCCGATCATCACAACACATTCTGTTTCTGGATCATTGATAAGTAGCTCTACAGCTTCTTTGGTAGTTGTTCCGATAATTGGATCTCCTCCGATACCGATAGCTGTTGTAATCCCTAATCCTTCTTTGACTACTTGATCAGCTGCTTCATAAGTAAGAGTACCTGATTTGGATACAATACCTACATTTCCTTTTTTAAATACAAATCCTGGCATAATTCCAACTTTTGCCTCTCCTGGAGTAATAACTCCTGGACAGTTAGGGCCAACTAATCGGCACTCTTTTCCTTGGATATACTCATTTGCTTTTACCATATCAGCCACAGGAATACCTTCAGTAATCGTAATTATCACTTTGATTCCTGCATCTGCAGCCTCCATAATTGCATCTGCAGCAAATGCGGGTGGTACGAAAATAATCGTTGTATCTGCACCTGCTTTTTCTACGGCCTCTGCAACCGTGTTAAAAACGGGTTTATCTAGATGCGTCTGACCTCCTTTTCCTGGAGTAACTCCACCTACAATGTTTGTTCCATACTCGATCATCTGACCAGCGTGAAATGTTCCTTCACTTCCTGTGAATCCTTGAACTATAATTTTTGAATCTTTATTAACTAAGACACTCATGGTATTTATTTTTTTTTAAAAAAAAGCTTTTCAAAAATACACTTTTCACTATTCATTTTATAATGAACTTCTTTAAACTTTTTCGTTTTGACAAAATTTTACGAATTCCTCTTTTTTAACTGAGCTATAAGCCCCGGAATTTCACGAATTGATGCTATTTCCTTATATTTTTTGCGAAATGTATCAGCTGGAGTCCCAAAATAGGCCGTATTTCCTTTCAATGATTTACTCACTCCTGACTGCGCAGAAATTACCGCTTTTTCGCCAATAGTTATGCCACTGGTAATACCAACTTGTCCCCAAATAGTTACTTCATCCTCTATCACTACGCACCCTGCTATACCTACCTGTGAGGCTATTAAGCATTTTTTACCTATAACAGTATCATGCCCTACATGCACTTGATTATCTATTTTTGTATCTTCCTTGATAGTCGTATCACCTGTAACACCACGATCTATTGTACATAACGCCCCTACATGTACATAATCCTCTATCACAACACGCCCTCCTGATATTAATTGATCAAAACCTTCTGGACGATTCTTATAATAAAAAGCATCAGATCCCAAAACAGTTCCCGAATGTACTACAACGTCGTCCCCTAGTATTGTATGATCATAAATACTTACATTGGAATGAATCAAACAATTATCTCCAATTACTACATTGTTTCCAATAAATGCTCCAGGCTGTATCACTGTATTACTACCTATTTTTGCTGTAGGCGAAATACTATTAGTAGCTTTTTCAAAAGCTCGAAAATAAGTCGTTAATGTATTAAAATCCCTAAAAGGATCATCCGAAATCAACAACGCTTTACCTTCTGGACACTCGACCTTCTTATTGATCAGTATTACAGTTGCTGCACTTTGCAATGCTTTGTCATAGTACTTTGGATGATCAACAAAGACAATATCTCCTGAAGTTACTACATGAATTTCATTCATACCTAGTACCGGAAAATCCATTGCGCCAACAAACTCTGCCGAAATAATCGTTGCGATCTGTTGTAATGTATGCTTTTGCGGAAATTTCATCTATATACGTTATATCACCATTTAAAATATACTACTACCATTTAAGAAATAATTACCAGCTAATAACCCCCTCTTTTTCTACTATTTTTTTCTATAAAATTTAACCGTAGCCATTGGTGGCGTTTGAATTTTTCAGCTTAAACTAACCAAAAATATTTCGACTCATTTCGCCCTACAATTACATTTCAAATAGTACCAATCAAAATTCATATCTTGTAGTATACAAACAAACTCATTATGACTTTTATATTACCACAAAAAAGGTGGTCGTATTTTGAGTCGTATCCCAAGTACTATTCTTTTACACGTTCTTTATATAGACCTTTTGCTGTTTCTATCTTGATCTTATCTCCTTCGTTGATAAATAAAGGCACCATAACCTCTGCACCTGTTTCTACAATCGCGGGTTTTGTAGCATTGGTTGCGGTATTCCCTTTGACTCCTGGTTCGGTAGATTTGATTTCCAAAATAACACTTGCCGGCATCTCCACTGATAGCGGTGAACCATCTTCAGAATTGATTATTACTGTTACTACTTCACCTTCTTTCATTAATTTGGGCGAATCTAATAAATTCTCTTGTAATGCTATTTGCGTATAATCCTCTGTATTCATAAAATGATATCCTTCTCCATCATTATACAAAAACTGGAATTTGTGTGTCTCTACACGTACATCCTCGATTTTGTGTCCAGCAGAAAACGTATTATCAACAACTTTTCCTGTAGTAACACTCTTTAATTTAGTTCTCACAAAAGCTGGTCCTTTACCAGGCTTAACGTGCAAAAATTCTACGATCTTATAAATATCATGATTGAATTTGATACACAATCCATTTCTTATATCACTTGTACTTGCCATAACTATAGTTTCTGGTTTTATTATTTTAATCCTAAAATGCAGTATACTACATCTTTATTTTGATAACATGAATTCTCATGTATGTATTATTTAACTAGAGAAATACCCTTTCATAATACCACGTTGAGAATTTTTGATAAATTCGAGCACTTCATCACGTTCAGGAGTAGCTTCCATCTCTGCTTCTATAATAGCAACTGCCTGTGTATTATTATATTTGCTTTGATACAAAATTCTATAGATTGATTGAATCTCACGAATTTTTTCGGTGGTAAACCCCCTTCTTCGTAGTCCTATTGAATTAATCCCTACATAAGACAAGGGTTCACGGCCTGCTTTTGTAAAGGGCGGTACATCCTTACGCACCAAAGATCCACCTGTTACAAATGCGTGGTTCCCTATACTACAAAATTGTTGTATTGCAGCCATACCCGCTAATACGACATGATCTCCAACATTGATATGCCCTGCAAGCGTACTATTATTCGAAAAAATACAATTATCTCCAACGATGCAATCATGGGCAATATGGCAATAAGCCATAATCCAACAATTCTTTCCTATCTTGGTTTTCATTCGATCTGTAGTACCTCTATTGATCGTAACGCATTCTCGGATAGTAGTATTATCTCCTATCTCGGTAATTGTATCTTCATCATTGAATTTTTTGTCCTGCGGCACTGCAGAAATTACGGCTCCTGGAAAAATACTACAATTTTTCCCGATACGCGCACCTTCCATAATAGTCACATTGGACCCTATCCAAGTACCTTCTCCTATGATTACATTATTATGTATAGTTGTAAAAGGTTCTATCACCACGTTTTTTGCAATTTTTGCTCCTGGGTGTACGTATGCTAACGGCTGATTCATAATTATTTAACTTTTACTATTTGCGCCATTAATTCAGCTTCTGTTACTAGTTTTCCATTTGCATAAGCTTTAGCTCTCATATGACAAATCCCTCGTCTTATTGGAGTTACTAGTTCCATTCTAAAAATTAATGTATCACCAGGCAACACTTGTCTTTTAAACTTCACATTATCCATTTTCATAAAATATGTCAAGTAATTTTCTGGATCAGGCACTGTACTAAGCACCAAAATACCTCCTGTCTGCGCAATGGCTTCTACTTGTAATACTCCTGGCATGACTGGAGCTCCTGGAAAATGTCCATTAAAAAATGGCTCATTCATTGTCACGTTTTTCATCCCTACTACATGCGTATCAGACAACTCTATAATACGATCTACCAATAAGAAAGGAGGTCTATGAGGTAAAATCTTCATAATCTGATTAATATCCATCAACGGCGGTTGATCTAGATCATAGGTTGGTACTTTATTTCTACGCTCTAACTTTATAATCTTGGCCAATTTTTTGGCAAACTGTGTATTTACAAAATGCCCTGGTTTATTGGCGATAACCTTTCCACGAATACGTGTACCTATTAGTGCCAAATCTCCAATAACATCCAGTAACTTGTGTCTTGCCGCCTCATTAGCATAATGCAAAGTCAAATTATCCAAAATTCCATTCGGCTTAATAGCAATGCTATCTTTATTAAAAGCTATTTTGAGTCGCTCCATCGTCTCTTCACTCAATTCCTTATCGACATAGACTATTGCATTATTAAGATCTCCTCCCTTGATCAACCCATGTTCCAGAAGCATCTCTAGTTCATGTAAAAAACTAAAAGTTCTTGAATCAGATATCTCCTCCTTAAAATCTGATATATGTTGCAAAGAAGCATTTTGTGTTCCCAAAACTTTAGTTCCGAAATCAACCATAGTGGTTACCTGATACTCATCAGATGGCATCAAGATTATTTCACTACCCGTTTCTTCGTCAACATAAGAGATGATATCATTTACAATATACTCTTCGCGATCTGCATCTTGCTCTACTTTTCCTGCTGCTTCTAGCGCCTCAACAAAAAACTTACTAGAGCCATCCATAATTGGTGGTTCTGGTGCATTCAATTCGATCAATAGGTTATCTATTTCTAACCCAACACAAGCCGCCAACACATGTTCTGAAGTCTGGATATTAACACCATTTTTCTGTAGATTCGTACCTCTTTGTGTATTCACTACATAATTAACATCTGCTTCTATTATAGGCTTATCTTCTAAATCTACTCTACAAAATGCATATCCTTGATTTACTGGTGCTGGTTTGAAAGTTAGCACGACTTCTTGTCCTGTGTGTAATCCCACTCCCTTGAGCGTGATTTCTTTTGCAATAGTGGTTTGCTTTGCAACAATAGTGTCACTCATTGTTTTGTATCTTTTTCTCTAATTGATGTATTCTATCTACTAATTTGGATAAATTTTTGAAATGCACATAGGATTTATTGTAGTCTGAATATGGTAACGCTGGCGAACCTTGAATAATTTCACCGTTCTTAACATTGCGTCCAATACCTGACTGTGCTTGTATGCGTACATGATCTCCAATGACTAAATGTCCTGCGACACCTACCTGTCCTCCAATAAGACAATGTTTTCCTATTTTGGTAGATCCAGCCACTCCAGCCTGAGCAGCTATAACCGTATGGGCTCCTACCTCTACATTATGTGCTATTTGTATTTGATTATCTAATTTCACTCCTTCTCGAATAATCGTTGAACCTAAAGTAGCCCTGTCAATTGTTGTACCTGCTCCTACATCTACATGTGCTTCGATTATAACATTCCCTGTCTGGGGTATCTTACTATACGTTCCTTCTACACTAGGCGCAAACCCAAAACCATCAGCACCCACTATGGCATTACTGTGAATCACACAATAATCTCCTATCTGCGTTTCTGAATAGATTTTTGCACCAGAAAAAACAATTACATTATCCCCAATAGTTACATTATCATCGATATATACGTGTGGATAAACTTTGACATTGTTACCTAATTTTACATTATTCCCTATATAAGAAAATGCTCCAAGATACACATTTTCTCCATAGTGCAGGTTATCTGAAAAAAAACAAGGTTGTTCTATTCCTGTTTTATTTAGTTTTATTGTATTGTAGTATTCTAATAGTTTCGAAAAAGCTTCATAAGCATCATCAACTCGGATGAGTGTTGTTTTGAGCTCTCCCTCTACCTCAAACGTTTTATTAACTATTGTTACAGAAGCATTTGTTTTGTATATATAAGGTGTATATTTAGGGTTCGAAAGAAAGGTGAGTGATCCTACATCACCTTCTTCTATTTTTGCCAACTTGGACACTTCTGCATTCTCATCTCCTTCAACTTCTCCCTCGAGTATGGTTGCAATTTGTATGGCTGTAAATTTCATGCTAGCAAATGTAAAAAAAAAGTGTTAGTATTTCTGTTTTGGGTAGCATATAAAATATTTGGTAACTGGTTTTGATAATGCCTTTAGATTAAACTCATCACTGGCTTTGACAATATCTACAATTTTCTGATCCTTGAAAAGGATATTAATATTCTGTTTGTTTTGATGATACGCTTGATTCGCAATGGATCCAGAAAAAACAAAATACGCTGCTTCTTCCTCTGTAAATTCATAGGTCTCCATCACCTCTCCGAGATACCTTTCTAATACTTCTGGTGCATAGGCATCCTGAGCTATTTCAACTTTTAACAAATCCCTGTTGATAATCATATTAGACAATCGACTCAATATCGGATCTGCCACCACACTCCATTCTTTCATTGCCAAAACAATATCATAATCATCTAAGGTAGAAAAAATCTTCAAAATTCTATCACTAAAATCGGCTGCTACAATTGTGTTTTTTAAGAAAAAAGTCAATGCTGTACTTGCGGGCAAATCCACGCCTCTTGCTGTCAAATATTTGGCTCTTTTCAAAACTCGTATCAACAACTGCTCAGCAACCAGACTAGTTTTGTGCAAATATACTTGCCAGTACATCAAACGTCTGGATAACAAAAACTTCTCTACAGAATAAATTCCTTTTTCCTCGACAACCAATTGATCATTGACTACATTGAGCATCGTGATGAGTCGCTCACTATTGACATTACCCTCTGCTACACCGGTATAGAAACTGTCACGCTTTAGATAATCCAACCTATCCATATCTAATTGACTGGATATTAGCTGTTGCAAAAAGCCTCGACCATATTCACCTTTGAATATCTGAATTGCTAAAGTTAAATTACCGTTAAATTCAATATTCATTTGCTCCATGAATAGCAACGAAATCGTTTCATGGCTTACATTATTGACAATACTATGCTCCATTGCATGAGAGAATGGCCCATGCCCTATATCATGTAACAAAATAGCAATATACAATGCTTCTTCTTCTACTTCGGATATAACAACCCCTTTAAAACGTAGTACTCGAACAGCATTTTGCATTAAATGCATACAACCAATGGCATGATGAAAACGGGTATGATGCGCCCCAGGATACACCAAGTACGAAAGTCCCATTTGTGATATCCTGCGTAAACGCTGAAAATAGGGATGCTCAATTAGATCAAAAACCAGCGCATTGGGAATTGTAATAAATCCGTAAATCGGGTCGTTTAATATTTTAAGTTTGTTCCTTTTTTTCAAACTAAAATTATAGTATCTTGAATTTGTAACAATACAGCAAAATTGCAGTATTTAGAATAGCAAATATACTCAGAATAGCAATCAAGTATATTAGGGAGCTAAAGTATTTTTTTCGAAACTCCCTAAAAAGAGCCATTGATATACTATTATTATCCTAGAATTTAAAAAAAACACTATATAACAGATGAATAACATCAAAGTACTTTGGGTTGACGACGAAATTGATTTACTAAAACCGCACATCATATTCTTAAAAAAGAAAAACTACGATGTTACCACCTGTCAAAGTGGCACTGAAGCGCTAGAAATTATCGATGAACAAAACTTTGACATCGTATTTCTAGACGAAAATATGCCAGGCCTTTCTGGAATAGAAACCCTTGGAGAAATCAAAGAAAAAGTCGCAAACCTTCCTGTAGTTATGATCACCAAAAGCGAGGAAGAATATATCATGGAAGAAGCCATTGGTAGCAAAATAGCAGATTACTTAATCAAACCTGTAAATCCAAATCAAATTTTATTAAGCCTTAAGAAAAACCTCGACAACTCACGTCTTGTTTCTGAGAAAACGACATCAAACTATCAACAGGAATTTCGCAAAATCGCCATGGATATGGCAATGGTCAATAGCTTCGAGGGATGGACCGATCTTTATCAAAAATTAATTTATTGGGAAATAGAACTGGAGAACATTGAGGATTCTGGCATGTTCGAAATCTTAGAGTCTCAAAAAGTAGAGGCCAACATACAATTTTGTAAATATATTGAAAAAAACTATCCGGATTGGTTTGATGGAAATGAAGATCATCCTATTATGTCCCACACACTTTTTAAGGAGAAAGTGGTTCCTGAATTAAGCAAAGAACAACCTACCCTGCTTATCGTCATCGACAATTTACGCTTTGATCAATGGAAGGTTTTTGAACCTATTATAAACAACTACTATAAAAAAGAAGAAGAATCCTCATATTTCAGTATTCTACCAACTGCCACGCAATATGCACGGAATGCAATTTTCTCTGGGTTAATGCCTTCTGAAATGGAAAAAAAACACCCCGACCTCTGGCTCAATGATACGGACGAAGGTGGAAAAAACATGCATGAAAATCTATTCTTAGAAGCGCAATTGAAGCGTCTTAATCTAAATATCAAACATGAATACTACAAAATAACAAATGAAAAGTCGGGCAAAACACTGGCTGCAAATTTTAAAGGACTTAAAGATAACGACCTTACCGTAGTAGTATACAATTTTGTAGACATGTTATCCCATAGCAAAACCGAAATGGAAGTTATCAAAGAACTAGCTTCTAATGACAAAGCTTATCGCTCCCTGACACTCAGTTGGTTCAAAAATTCTCCAATGCTCGAAATGATTCAACAGGCACAACAAATGGGATTCAAGTTATTGATTACTACAGATCATGGCACTATTAATGTCAAGAACCCATCCAAAGTTATTGGAGACAAAAATACCAGTCTCAACCTACGCTATAAAACAGGAAAAAGTCTTACCTACGAAAATAAAGAAGTCCTTGCCGCAGAAGATCCCAAGAACATCCATCTGCCAGCTATCAACATGAGTAGTTCTTTTATTTTTGCCAAAGGAGATTATTTCTTTGCGTATCCTAATAATTACAATCACTATGTGAGTTATTATCGTAATACATACCAACACGGAGGAGTATCTTTAGAAGAAATGATCATCCCTTTCATTAAACTATCACCTAGAAAATAATGTGTTGACAGTTTTCAAATCTTGAATTTAACAAAATAAAAACAGTTTTTCGTATATCATTTTTTGCAATAAAAACAATAAACTCATCTTGACTTTTTATGATCAACAAAGAATGAGATAACGTTTAAACACGCAAGGGTGCCGTTTGAAATTCATAGCAGTACTATGGATGAGAAAAGGCATCAAATATGGGCGAATTTGATGTCTTTATTTCAGAAAAAAGACAGAGTCAAAATCAACCCAAAAATTCTAATACTAAAATAGGCGAGAAAAAACTGAATTTTTTCTCGCCTATTTTATTTTAGCACGATTATTATACCATTCAAAAAATAATTACAGGCTAATAATTCGGTTCTTTTTCTACTATTTTTCCCCTTAAAAATGAGACTAGCAAAAAATAGTATTACTTATTACAGCTTACAATGCTATATAAAAAAGGTGCTATTTATTCCTATTGGCATTAAGAACAAAAGTATAACATGTTCTTCATTCGATTCTTGATAAAACACCTAATAAACTAAACAAAAATTAGTTACACAATATCATCCCAAAACCAAGACAACATTATATACCTTCTCTTCGCTCCATGGGCGTTGTAGGATTGTAGCCAAAACCAGGAATATCGCACGCCACCCCTTGTTGACACAATAAGTATCCAATAGTAGCAAAATGATGTGTCGCATGACTATTTGCATGCGCCAAAATACTTTCCAAAGTGTAAGTAACGGTAACTTTATCCGTCCCAAGATTATCTGTAACGTGTAATAGATAATCTGTATTTGTGTCAATATAGCTATTCAATGTTTGTTGCAGCTGATATATATATGTTTTAGCTGCTTCTTTATCTGTTGAAAGAGTAACATCTCGTTTTCTTGCTGTAAGATCAATTGCATTATTATCGATACCCATAACAATACAATCAAAAAAATCAAGAACATGTCGCAAATGAGACCCAATACTAGAATAATAAGGAGCAACGGAAGCATCACAATATTGTTCCGTACTAATACTATCTATTAACGCAATGGCCTTCTGGAGATTTTGATTGATCGAAGCTACTATAATTACTTTCACAGAATATATTTTTGAAATAGATTACAAACCTAATTAAATTAAAAAAAACTAGAAAATAACAATCATATGGATCTTAGTCATAAAATACCACTTGATATCCTCTCTATTAATTTTAAAAAATAAAACCTAAAGATACGCAAATAATATGAGGTCTAAAATTGTTTGCCAACTGTTTGTTAATTCCTACAACCATAAAAACAAAAAAACCTTTGTCTATATGAGGTAAAACCTCAAAAAATAACCATACAACGACAAAAAATTAACATACAATTAATAAAGTAGTCTTTTTTTACACTTAACCTTAAAAAAAACCTAAAATAGCAGTTTAACAACATTTTTTACCGATAAAAAACATGTTTACTCTTGGATAATTCAAAAATGCTTTCTATATTTGACTAGCTAACAAAATTAATAATCAATAATTTATGAAAACACTTGCATTAACTTGGATTCTATTATGTGCCACATTCTCTATTTACGCTCAGACCGAAAACGATTACGAAACTGCTGTATCTCGTGCGAACTATGCCTATTCACACGCCAAAAACGCACATGAGTCAAACAACAGAGATCATGTAATTGAACATTCGGACAAAGCCATAGAAGCTTTTTACGAAGTAGAAGAATTAGCCGACAAGTGCGGATGTGAAGATGCTTATAATGCCGCTATAGACGGAAGAGAAGCTTCTGAAAAAACCGCAAGTCAGGACACATGGGAACGTAGTCGTTTCTATGCAAAAAGAGCTAGAGCCTACGGAAAGGAAATGGTTTCTTTACTAAACGACTGTACACCATTAGGGCAATCAAATACTGCCTACGTAAATAATGACACTGCGACGCAAACTGATATCGAAGCACAGCGAGCTGAATTATTAGAAAAACAACAAATTTTAATTAAAGAGCAGAAAAGACTGGAAGCTCAAATAGTCATTCAAAAACAAAAACAGGCTGAATTTGAAGCGCAATTACAGCGATTAGCAGACTTATAGAGACTGCTAAGACTGTATTAAATCAGATACAATAGCCCCCAAGATATAATAATTGATATTTGCATTAGCCCAGAACGGCATCATTCTTATAAAAAAGATTGATGTCGTTTTTTTTTATGACAATTCTTTTCTATTTGAACTACATTATTCACACTCCAAGACCTCTTGAACCAAGTTCAAAATATGTGCAAATTGTTCTTCTAGAGTCATATTTGAATTATCGATCACAATGGCACCTTCTGCTTTTCGTAGTGGAGAATCTACACGGGTACTATCTATATGATCTCTATTCACAACATTCTTGAGTACATCTTCATAAGTTACTTGATCTCCATTTTCCAAAAGCTCTTTATACCTTCGTTCTGCTCGATCTTTGGCTGTTGCTGTCATAAAGAGTTTGAGTCTAGCATCTGGAAAAACTACAGTCCCGATATCACGACCATCCATAACAATCCCTTTATTTTTGCCCATTTGCTGTTGTTGTTCGACCAATTTTGCTCGCACTTCATGTACAGTAGCAACAGGGCTCACAAAAGAAGAAACTTTTAGGGTTCTAATTTCACGTGACACATTTTCATCATTGAGTACAACTTCTGCCAAACTGGTTTTTGGATTTACTTCAAAGCGTATATTAATATCTTTGAGTATTGCTACCAAACCTTCTTTATCAAAATGGTTTTTATCAATAAGACCAAGACGCATCCCGTATAAAGTAACCGCTCGATACATTGCCCCTGTATCCACATAAACGTATCCCAAATACTTAGCTAGACGTCTCGCAACGGTGCTTTTTCCTGTAGAAGAATGCCCATCGATAGCGATAATAATTTTGTTGTTTGTCACTATTTTAGATCTATATTAAGTCCAAAAAAACTAGAACTTGCTGCCGCAGTATAACGAGCATATGTATAACTGAATCGTAATTTTTTGATTTTTAATTCGATACCCCCGCTAATACCTGCAAAAGTACGTTGATCTATGATACGCAATTCTTCACCACGACGGAAATTATACCCTAGACGAATATTAAAATTTCGTTCTGGAAAAAACTCTACACCAAAAACCGTATGCCTCAAAAAATTATTAAAAAATCCAGGATCATCTTCTTTTACAATCTCTCCGCTTAGCCCTTCTTGATCTCTCACAGGGTTCCCAAATGCAATATTCCATACCTGTAAATTCTCTAATGTAAAAGACCAACGAATAGGGACATTCTCTAATATCTTCGAGACTCCCAAAGCTACCTCTAACGGCAAGTCCTCTTGAACCCCTGCATAGGTTGTTAACTGAACACCTACATTACGTATTGCTAAAGCTGCGTTGAAACCTGTACTCTTTTTATAATACATCAACCCCAAATCTAATGCACCTCCCAATGAGGAATATTCTTCTAATTTTGAAGAAATAAGCTTGACATTAGTACCTCCATAAAAATTACTATTAGGGATTTGAGCTGCGTAACCTAGGGATAATGCGACTTCTCCTCCGCTAAACGCTCCTGTGGCATTACCAAACTCATCAAAACCATCAAATTGACCATAATTCACGTAGGTTACACCAGCATGCAACACCTTTTCTGTTTCTTTCCATGCAAATGCATAGGCTGCAGAACCATAATTAATATCTCCTAAATAATTTACGTAATTCACCGCTAATTGATTACGCATAGCGCTATTAATAGATGCAGGATTGTAAATCCCCTCTGTAGGATTTTGACCGTAACCTGTTATCTGTTTCCCTCCCATTGCTGCTTGTCTCGGTGAAGAAACCAAATTGAGAAACTGATAAGTAGAACGTCCACCTATTTGAGCCATTACGGTACTCGAAAAAAATATAAACAAACTATAAAAGAAATACTTCCTTAACTGCATAGTAAACAAAAATAAGCGAAACTCTAATTAAAACGATAGATCACTACAAATATTTTTTATTGTTGTAGTGATCTATTATTTTTTAGTGCTGTTTCTACCTTCAAACAACATTTATAATTCATCTCTATCTTCAACGTGGTTCAGACTTTTTTTTTCATCCGACATAAAAAAGGCTCTTTTTGCATTACCTTCATCTTTTCCTTAGCTCCTAGTATTGTGGTGAAATGCAAAAAAAACACTTCAATCAATTAAAAAATTACATATTAGCACTGCCAACAAATCTTTCCATTGTCCTCGAAACTCCTAAATTCAAAAAAAAAAGTCTAAACTACTTCTATAATTTCTTGGCATTCTTGACCTTCTGATTCGTTAATGCCAACTCCAATACCTCGTCCATATTTTTGATATAGTGAAACTTCAGTCCTTTGAGATAATCAGCTTTGATCTCTTCTATATCTCTCTTATTATCTGCACATAGAATAATCTCTTTGATATGCGCTCTCTTTGCAGCCAAAATTTTCTCCTTGATCCCTCCAACCGGCAACACCTTTCCTCTGAGGGTTATTTCTCCAGTCATAGCGATACTCTTCTTTACTTTTCGCTGTGTAAATAAAGACACTAGAGATGTTAGCATAGTGATTCCTGCACTTGGTCCATCTTTGGGGGTTGCTCCTTCTGGGACATGAATATGTACATTGTATTTCTCAAAAATACCCTGATCTAAATGTAGTACTTCAGCATTTGCTTTGATATATTCCATTGCAATTGTTGCTGACTCCTTCATTACCTTCCCCAAATTCCCAGTAATAGACAGCTGTCCTTTTCCTTTGGAGAGTATAGATTCAATGAACAAAATATCACCTCCAACGCTAGTCCATGCTAATCCTGTCACAACTCCTGCTACGTCATTATTCTCATACTTATCTCGTTCCAATTTTGGACGTCCCAAAACCTCAACAACATCATCATTAGTGACCTTGACATTGTACTCCTCTTCCATCGCAATGCTCTTGGCCCCATGTCGTACCATTTTGGCTATTTGCTTTTCCAATCCACGTACACCTGACTCTCGCGTGTAACCTTCAACTATTTTTTCGAGCTGTGCTTTTCCTATTTTGAGCTGAGAGGATTCCATTCCATGCTCTTTGAGTTGTTTGGACAACAAATGTCTTTTTGCTATCTCCACTTTTTCCTCGATAGTATACCCGGTAACATTGATAATCTCCATACGATCTCTCAATGCAGGTTGTATAGTATTAAGACTATTAGAAGTGGCTACAAACATAACTTTGGACAAATCAAAACCAATTTCCAAGAAATTATCATGAAACTCTGAGTTTTGTTCTGGATCCAATACTTCTAACAAAGCAGAAGAGGGATCTCCCTGATGGCTATTAGATAACTTATCGATTTCATCTAATACAAATACGGGATTACTAGTTCCTGCCTTTTTGAGACTTTGGATAATACGCCCTGGCATTGCTCCTATATACGTTTTGCGATGTCCGCGAATCTCTGCTTCATCTCGTAATCCTCCTAGTGATACTCGAACATACTCCCTACCCAAAGCTTCTGCTATAGATTTACCCAAAGAAGTTTTACCAACTCCTGGTGGTCCATAAAGACATAAAATTGGTGATTTCATGTCATTACGCAATTTAAGGACTGCCAAATATTCTATAATACGTTTTTTGACCTCATCCAACCCATAATGATCTCGGTCCAAGATCTTTTTAGCTCTTTTGAGATCAAATAAATCTTTGCTAAACGAATTCCACGGAAGATCCAATATCAAATCCAAATAATTTCGCTGTATCGAGTATTCTGCCACTTGCGGATTCATACGTTGCATTTTGGCCAACTCTTTCTCGAAATGCTCTTTGACTTTTTTCCCCCACTTTTTCTTTTTTCCACGTAAGCGTATCTCCTCCAACTCATCATCATGAGAAACACCTCCAAGTTCTTCTTGAATGGTTTTCATTTGCTGTTGCAAGAAATACTCTCGCTGTTGTTGGTTCATATCACTTTGAACCTTGCTTTGAATATCATTCTTCAATTCCAATCTTTGGAACTCTGTATTCATATACCTCAATGTAGCTAACGCGCGTTCTTTGAGTCCATTAATCTCCAACAAACCTTGTTTCTCTGCTACAGTAAGATTCATATTAGAAGAAATAAAACTGATCAAAAAAGATTTACTCTCAATATTCTTGATCGCAAAAGAAGCCTCACTTGGAATATTAGGACTTTCTTTGATAATCTGTAATGCTAGTTCTTTGATGGAATCGATAATTGCCAAGAACTCTTCATTTTCTTCTTCTGGTCGCTCTTCAGTTACTTTTCGTATTTTGGCTTTCATATAGGGATCTTCTGTAAGCACTTCCTCTATTTCGAAACGCTTTTTTCCCTGTATAATAATTGTAACATTCCCATCCGGCATTTTGAGGACACGGATAATCCTTGCCACAACTCCTATCGTATTAATATCATTAGCGGTTGGATTCTCTACAGTCTCATCTTTTTGAGATACGACACCTATTACCTTATCACCATTTGTGACATCATTGATGAGTTTAATCGACTTATCCCTTCCAGCAGTAATCGGAATTACTACCCCAGGAAATAAAACGGTATTCCTGAGTGGAAGTATCGACAATTCTTCTGGTAACTCTTCTTTATTTATTTCTTCTTCGTCCTCTGGTGTCATTAAGGGAATTAATTCCGCATCTTCGTCGAACTCCTGAAATGACAAACTGTCAAGATTGGTGAATTTTGCTTTACTCATAATTATATTTGAGCCACTTTGTCATTATCACAAAGCAGTATGTTGTTTATACTAAATTGATTTTATTCTAAAACGCCCTAATTAACATATTTTAAACACTTTGGGCTACTTATCTGTAAGGTATTACTCAATTGTTATGCCATCATAATAGCTTTATACAAATGAGTTTTTAAAAAAATGTCTAAATCGTTTATTTATTAAAGTTACAAATATTATACAAAAAAACACTTGTATTCTACTGTCTATACACCCCTTGGTCATTGTATTGATATTTTTTTATCTAAAAACTGTAACAATTTACAACATCCTTTATCTTTAGTATTGAATAGCAATTGTATTTGATTGAAACTAGCGCAACAGCATATTGGGGATTTGATAGCGAAGTGTCGTGAAAACGATCAAACAGCTCAAATGGAGGTATATCAGCGCTACTACAAAGCCATGTTCAATACCTCTTTACGCATTGTAAAAGATAGTGCTGAAGCCGAGGATTTGATGCAAGAAGCTTTTTTGACCGCTTTTACCAAACTATCTTCGCTACACAATAATGATCATTTTGGGAGTTGGCTAAAACGTATTGTGATCAATAACAGCCTAACTGCTTTAAAAAAAAAGAAAGACCATCAAGAATTTGATATGGAATTAATTGCTCAAAAACCCACAAACACAAATGAGGATATAGACCTGCAATTACAAACTATTCAAGCACAACAATTAGTAGACACCATGAAAACGCTAAAAGACAGCTATAGCACTTCACTATCATTATATTTTATAGAAGGATATGATTATGAAGAAATTTGCGAAATTATGGATATCACCTACTCAAATTGTAGAACACTAATATCGAGAGCCAAAGAAAGTCTGAGAAAAAAGTTAATACAACTGTAACTGATGAAGAAGAACGATGCCATAGAAAATCTATTCGAAAGCTTAAAAAATGAGCTAGACGTTGCTACGCCTTCCAAAGCACATGAAACGCTATTTCTACAGAAACTACAAGAACAAAAAACTATTAAAACTATTACCCCTAGCCATATCCAAAAAACATCTTGGTCCAAATGGATATCTAGTGCTGCAACAATTACACTGCTAATCGGAATATTTTCTTATATTATATCCTATGAATCGCCTACACATGCCGATTTGGCGAGTGTATCACCTGAATTAGAGAAGACACAATATTTTTTTACTAACCTAATTACCAAACAATTACATTCACTAGAAACTTCTACCACCCCAGATAACAAAAAATTAGTGACCGATGCTCTAAAAGCGCTAGAAGTATTGGAAATCAATTATGAAAAACTCAAAACGGATCTCGTAACTAGCGGAAATGACAAGCGTGTAATTAGCGCAATGATTCGCAATTTTCAAAAACGAATCACGTTACTAGAAAATGTTTTGAAAAACGCACAAGAAATCAACAAACTAAAAGTACGCCACTATGAAAAACAAAATATATAAAACCCTGTTGGTATTACTGCTAATTCCAACGGCCTTATTAGCCGATCCTGAAAAATTTAGAGGGAAGCATACCAAGGAAAAAAACATAGAGAAAGAATTTTCGGTAAACGAAGATGCCTTAATAACGATCAAAAATCGCTACGGAAATATCAATGCCACCTCATGGAATCAAGACAAAGTTCATATAGAAATTAACATTATAGTAAACGGTGATGATGAAGATATTGTAATGGAACGCCTCAACGGAATTAATATTATTTTTGAAAATACCGCAAATATTGTTACCGCCATTACACGGTTCGAAAACGACCACCAATCTTGGTGGAACAAAGTAAAATGCAATTGGACAAGCTCTAAAGTCAATATGGAAATAAATTACACCATAAAACTACCTGTAACCAATAACATTGATTTTAATAATGATTATGGAAGCATCAATTTGGATCGTATAAGTGGGGATACCACCATCCATTGTGACTATGGACAAGTTATTCTAGGAGAATTACTAGGCAAGAATAACATCTTACACTTTGACTATTCACACAATAGCTCTATCGCTTATATGCGAAAGGGCAAAATCAATGCGGATTATTCGGATTTTGTACTGAATGATGTTGAAGCCTTGATTCTAAATGCTGATTATACCGGATCTAAAATAAAAAAAATTGGCCAACTAGAATTCAATTGTGACTATGGCAGTCTACAGATAGATAAAGCTACATATATCAAAGGAAATGGAAACTATTTGGACACTAAAATCGGCAACGTATCTTCTAAAATTGATATCTCTTCTGATTATGGAGCCATTGTCATCAAAAAACTGAATAAATCCATAGCATCTGTAAACATCAATACAAACTATACAGGAGTACAGATAGGCTACGATCCTAGCTGTAATTTTGATTGTATTATAAAAACTTCCTATGGAGGCATCACAACGGATATCGAAACCCTACAAAAAAACAAAGAAATAACTTCAAAAAGATATGAAGGGTATTATGGCACAGACACTACCTCTAATACCATTGCGATAAGCACTAGTTACGGAAGTGTCAAATTAACCAGTCTACCTAAAATAACGGAATAAAATGGCTCTAGAAGACATCGAACACCACAGCACATATCATTGATATAACATTATTTTTTCAAAAAAAAAATTACCGACTATCAACCGCTTATTTTTCTACGAGAAAATCAAAAACATACTACACTACTGTCTTTGATTTTGATGACTCTAACTGTCTAAAAAAGTTCTGATACCTGCTAAAATCTAATTGTAGGCCAAAATAATTGAACTATTTTTTGCTAATTTAGACCATAAAATTTAGTCATACTCCTGTCTACGGTTTAATTTTATGGTGAAAAAAGTTATAAAAAGAAGCTAATTATTAGCTAGTAATTATTCTCTGAATGCTATAAGTATTGCGAACTACAACTACTATTACATCAGTTAGTTTTATTAATAAGATATATACTCCATAATTTCCAAGCCATATCCAATCATACCAACACGTTTTTTCTGAATGCTATTAGAGATCAATCGAACCTGCCTGATATCCAAATCATGTAAGATCTGTGCTCCGATACCAAAGTCTTTACGATCCATGGTAATTTTTGGTGGGCTCACAACGACATCGTCTGATTTTTGTGCTGTTCTCAAACTACTCAAACGACTGAGTAAATTCAGTGATTGACTTTCTTGATTGATGAATACTACTGCACCTTTTCCATCATTATTAATCAATTGAAACATTTCATTGAGACGTTGCTCTGCACCGTTATCGGTCAAAGTTCCAAGAATATCATTATTATACAATGTCGAATTGATTCTCGTCAACACAGGCTCACTTGATTTCCAACTGCCTTTGGTAAGAGCTATATGAACTTGATCATTTGTTGTTTGTTTGTATGCTCGCAAACGAAACTTCCCAAAACGTGTTTGAATATCAAAATCTTCTTTCTTTTCAATCAAAGAATCGTGTTGCATACGATAGGCTACTAAATCTACTATCGATACAATTTTGAGATCAAATTTCTGAGCTACTTCTAGAAGTTGTGGTAGACGTGCCATGGTACCATCAGCATTCATAATCTCTACAATAACTCCTGCAGGCTGACAACCAGCCAATCGTGCAAAATCAATAGCAGCCTCTGTATGCCCCGTTCGTCTCAACACCCCTCCTTCTTTGGCTTTCAGTGGAAAAATATGTCCTGGACGAGCCAGATCATCAGGTTTAGTTGATGGATCCATCAAAGCTTGAACCGTTTTTGCTCTATCCAACGCTGATATCCCAGTAGTAACACCATTTCCTTTTTGATCTACAGAGATCGTAAAAGCCGTCTCCATAGGATCTGTATTATCACCCACCATCATATTCAAATCGAGTGCCTCACATCGGTTCTCTGTTAAAGGTACACAGATCAGTCCACGACCATGTGTGGCCATAAAATTGATCATTTCTGGAGTTACTTTTTCGGCAGCCGCCAAAAAATCTCCTTCATTCTCACGATCTTCATCATCGACAACGATTATAATTTCGCCTGCTCTAATTGCAGCAATAGCTTCTTCTATTCTATTGAGTTTAATTTTGGACAAGTTAGTATTGGCATTTGCCATAAAAAATGTTTTGAATTTATTCTTGTTCTAATCTCTAAAATGATTTGAATTTCTTCTGCAAACCTACTTCTGTTATACAAAGATACCCCAAATACATCACTTTATAATTTTCTTATCCTGTTTTGAAAAGAAGTTTTTTATCCCTGCAAATAGCCCTCCGAGACTAATTAATCCCAAATCTCTAGTGGCACGATACGTCAAAAATATTCCGAGAGGCAAAATAATTAATGTTGATAACCAAGAAGCGATAAAAGGTGATATACTACCATCCTCTGCACTATTCTTGGCAAAAATTCCAATAAAGTGATAGGACAGAAAAAAACCTATTGCTACAACCATTGGTAGTCCCATCCCTCCTTTTCGGATAATAGCTCCTAATGGTGCACCAACAAAAAACAAGATAAAACAGGCAATTCCTAACACATATTTTTCATGCAAGGAGATCTCGAACTTATTAAGGCGTGCCTCCTTGCTTCTATATTCCCTATTCTTGGCATCTAGATTATTGATCACCGAATTTGTAGAATTTATAGCAATTTCTAAAATACCTACTTGTTGATCGGGAGTATAGTTGTTCAAAAACACAGGATTAGGCTCTGGTATACAAACTGTATCTTCATCTTTTTTTATAATATCCTTGATATATTTATCCATATCGACCAAACCACTACGTCGATAAAAATTATTTCCAAAATCCTTGAGGTTTTTGGTATATGATACGCTAAAAGAATCTATATCCTTCCTAAGTTCCTTGATATTCAGCATATTTCTTTTTCGAGAAATACTTTCTTCTGACAAGTCGACATTCCCAAGATCAGAAAGATCCATATTAATCCTGTATTCCTTGAAATAACTTTTTGCAAATGGTTTTCGTTTACGTTTTTTATAATTAGTTGGATTTATATCGTTGTAATAATTCCCATCAAACAATACGAGTGATAGCAAATCAGACTTTTCACTCCCAATGAGCTCCCCTCTTGTCGCATTAATAACGGTAAAACTTCCATTATTACCAGAAAGAGATTGTTTATGGATAATTACATCTTTGAGATATTGATCATTATCACCATATTTTTCAGACACTTTGATATTAAAATCTCCTACTTCATTAAACCGATTTTCTGTTATCGCTCTAGCGGGCTTTAATTGTACAATATTTTTGCGCAAGTTGGTGAATTTCTTTTCAGAATACGGGATCACGTTGTTGGCAAAGAAAAAAGCAGTTACACTCAATAAAAGAATAAAAACAGTAAGACTCCTCATAGCTCGTTGCAAGGAAATACCCGATGATTTCATTGCTGCAAACTCATAGTTCTCTGCAAAATTCCCAAAAGTCATTATTGAAGTAAGCAGTATGGATAACGGTAAGACTAGCGGTACTAATCGTGGCGACACTAGTACTAAAAATTTGAAAATAACAGTAATCTCCAAATCTTTACCTGCCAACTCTGAGATAAACAACCAAATAGTTTGCAATAAAAAAATAAACATCAATATGATGAATACTGAAAAGAATGTTTTCAGAAAACTAAATAATATATAACGATCTAGTACCTTCAATTTCTAAAACTTAATCGATGCGATTGATATAATAATTTGCATACTTTGATGCATCAAATGTAAACAGCGTTTCCGATAGCGGTTGGTTTGTTTTAAAATTTTGAACCGTTATGGTAATCCTTGTTCCATTCTGTTGAGTTTGAATCAACTTATAAATATGTTTGGTTTGACGATCCACGCCCAACAAAATTTCTTTCATCTCATTTTTTTGAGCATCAATAGGAATGAGTTTTACATATTGAATTTTTCTACCTTTAACATCTTGTGTTATGTCCCATTTATACCGAAACCCTTTTTCATAAAACGTAAGCATCTTTGAAGGCGTAATACTGTTCTCACTGTTCTCATCTTGACTGGAGATATTAATCTCTTCATCTTCTGGAATTATTACATGTAGTTTTTTACCGTCATATAATTGTGTGGTACCCATGATATTAAGACGATATTTATTCCCGAGAAGCGCTACATCGCCTCGAGTTTCTTGATTCACATCTTCTACCTCATTAACCAGTGCATATTTGAAATCAATACTAATATTATCATAGCTTCGCACTTTTTGCGAAACCTCGTTTAACAACTTCTTAGCGTCTTGTGCTTGGGCAGCAAAAATACTTCCCACAATAGTTAACATTACAAATATTTTTCTCATATTTTTTTTCTAAAAATGCGCCAATGGTCAAAAATACTAATCACTAAGCACATGCTATTATTTTTAAGACATTTATTTTTAAAGCGATCAAACTTTTTTTAAAAAAACTCACTATAAAAATATTTCTTTACTCAATTTTGAAATCCTCCATATTCCAAAACACTCTTATGAAATATGAAAAAACACTTGAATTAACTCAAAAGTAAAGGACTTTCATTTGAACAAAGAAAGTCTTAGTCTTTTTTATCTAATTATTCGTTTGCGAGTAAATGCTCCAAAGCTACTAAATCGGTCACTAATACTTGTCTAGCCTTACTTCCTTCAAAAGACCCTACAATACCAGCAGCTTCCATTTGGTCAATAATCCTCCCAGCACGATTATATCCCAATTTTAATTTTCGTTGTAATAAAGAAGCCGAGCCTTGTTGTGCTATAACAATAATCTCAGCTGCTTCTCTAAACAATTTATCTCGATCACTTACATTTACATCAAGACTTGTGCCACTATCTTCTCCTACAAACTCTGGAAGCAAATATGCTTCGGGATAGGCCTTTTGCAAACCTATAAATTCTGTGATCTTTTCTACCTCTGGTGTATCTACAAAAGCACATTGGATCCGAACCAAATCATTTCCTTGGGTATACAACATATCCCCTCTACCGATTAATTGATCAGCGCCTTGGCTATCCAAAATTGTTCTAGAATCAATTTTGGAAGTTACTCGAAACGCGATACGTGCTGGGAAATTAGCTTTGATAATACCTGTAATTACATTAACTGAAGGTCGTTGCGTTGCGATAATTAGATGAATACCAATCGCACGAGCTAACTGCGCCAAACGTGCAATAGGAGTTTCTACTTCTTTTCCCGCCGTCATAATTAGATCTGCAAACTCATCAACTACCAAAATGATATACGGCAAAAATTTGTGTCCGTTTTCTGGATTCAATTTACGCGCTTTGAATTTGGCATTATACTCTTTGAGATTACGCACCATTGCATCTTTGAGCAAATCATAGCGTGCATCCATCTCTACGCATAATGAGTTCAGAGTATTAATCACCTTTGCATTATCTGTGATAATTGCCTCTTCGTTATCTGGTAATTTTGCCAAATAATGGCGTTCAATTTTATTAAAAAGTGTGAGTTCTACTTTTTTGGGATCTACCAAAACAAACTTCACTTCTGCGGGATGTTTTTTATACAACAAGGATGTCAAAATAGCGTTAAGTCCAACAGACTTCCCTTGTCCAGTTGCTCCTGCCATCAAGAGATGTGGCATCTTTGCCAAATCCACAATAAAAGTTTCGTTAGAAATTGTTTTACCTAATGACAAGGGTAATTCCATTTCTGCTTTTTGGAATTTTTGAGAAGCAATAACCGATCGCATAGAAACAATGGTCGATTTTTTATTTGGCACCTCTATACCTATGGTCCCTTTGCCAGGAATCGGTGCTATGATACGAATACCTAGTGCAGAAAGTGACAATGCAATATCATCTTCTAGATTTTTAATTTTAGAGATACGGATACCCGCTTCTGGAACGATCTCGTATAATGTTACTGTAGGACCAACAGTGGCTTTGATCTGCGCTATTTCTATTTTGTAATTTTTGAGCGTCTCTACAATCCTATTCTTATTTTCCTCAAGCTCTCCTTGATCTATCGTTATGCTACTCGTATTTCCGGTATAATCCTTGAGTAGTTCAATAGAAGGAAATTGATAACTTCCTAACTCCAAGGTTGGATCGAATTCTCCAAAGTCTGCGACCAATTTGGCACTCAAATTCTCGATAACTTCTTCCTCTTCTACCGCTGGTTTCACCTCCATAGCAACATCATCGGGATTTTCTACAGACCCTATAATAATTTTTTCTTCTTCCTGCGCTTTTTCTTCTTCTTCATCTCCAATTTTGGAGTGTTTTGAAATTGTCGGTTCTAATCCATCGAAATAATTTTGGAAATCTGAAATTGCACCAGATTCTGGTTGAATCGTTGACGGTTTTACATTTATTTCTTTTTCTACAATTGGCTTCTTATGTGCATCAGCATTGACTTTTTGATCATTAGCAACTACCGAATCATCATAATCTCCTGCATTTTTATCTTGGGTATCGTAGGAGTCTACTATTTTCTTTTTGGTTGTAGCAAAGAATGTACTCATACTATCTGGTGTAATTCGCAGTCGCAACACCATATAGATTATTACAAAAAATGCCAATAATAGCGCTGTCCCCAAAAACCCTAAAAAGTCTTGTAAATAATCATTGACTTCAAAACCAATCGTACCTCCCAAGAGATCGTTTTTTTCTTGAAAGAAACCTAGAAATACGGAATTCCATATCATAAGTAAGAGTCCCCAAAACCAATAGCCTTTGAGTTTTTGACTTACTGTATCAAAAAACAAAAAACCTCCAGTTATCGCAATAAGTATTGGTATTGCTAGTGACGGAACCCCGAATCCTTTAAAAATAAAAAAGTTACTGATCCATGCCCCGAACTTACTCATCCAGTTCTTGACCACCACTTCTCTATTTCCAAATTGTGTAAGTGCGCTCTGATCGGCTTCCCAGGTAAGAAAAAACGAAATAAAGGCAAAAAACATTCCAATGCCTAAAAAGAACAAAAAGCTTCCAAAAATAATTTTTTGCTGTTTTGATAGCAAAAATATTTTTTTCTTTTCTTTTGGAGTTGTACTTGTTGTCTCTGACTTCTTTGGTGATGTCTTTTTGGTTGCAATCTTTTTTTTTGCCATAAATACTGAAACGTTTCTCTAGAAACTTAAACGAAATTTTATATAAATATGATATAAATCTCTACTAACCGTCAAATAAAATAAGGAACGTAAATTATCAAGCCTGTAATAGCTGCAGTGATTGCAGCAATGAATACCGCTCCAGCAGCCACATCCTTTATATATCCTATTTTTGTATGAAAATCAGGATGTACAAAATCAGCAATACCTTCTGCAGCGGTATTTAATCCTTCTATGCTTATTACTAGCCCGATGGCAAAAATCTGAAACATCCATTCTGTCGGAGTTATTCCAATATAAAAACCAAGTAGCACCATCAAACCTGCTACAACAGATTGCACTTGTATACTTGGCTCAGTACTAATAAGAATCCATGCTCCCTTAAGAGCATACTTACCTCCTCGTAATCTCCCCTCTAAAAAAGACATTTTCTTTGGCATTATCCCAAGCTTTTAATAGCAGCGTCATAATCTGGTTCTTCTGCAATTTCTGAAACTTGCTGACTGTAACGTACCACTCCTTCTTCATCCAAAACAACAACTGCACGAGAATGCAATCCTTCTAGTGGTCCATTTGTTATAGTCAATTGATAATCTTTTCCAAATGCTCCTGTTTTAAAGTCAGATAATGTTTCGACAGAATCCAATCCCTCTGCTCCACAAAAACGTGCCATAGCAAATGGAAGATCTCTAGATACACATACCACCTTGGTATTTTCCAAATCCCCAGCCATCTTATTAAAAGCTCTGGTAGAGGCTGCACATACACCAGTATCAATAGATGGAAAAATATTGAGTACTACTCGTTGCCCTTTGTAATCACTCAATGATTTTTCTGTTAAATCAGGAGTAACCAACTTAAATTCCGGTGCTTTGTTACCCGAAACAGGTAACTCACCCATTGTACTTATTTCATTACCCTGTAATGTTATTGTTGCCATACTTGTTGTTTTTCAGTTTAAGATTTATTGTGTTTGTTAAAAATACTAAGAATCCATGATTAGACACTAGAAAAATAAATAAAAATATACACATTTTTATTTCATGCATCGATAGCACCTAAAACGCGTTTCATAAAACCATTTAATGCTTCTTTCTGCGGAGTTCCTTCCTTGATCTCCTTGGTCACCTCTAGTGCGCCATACATATTAGAAATCAACTCCCCTATTACATCTAACTCTTCATCTTTGAGGGAAGAAACTTCTGTAAGTGCCTCTAGTGTTTCTATTGTTTCTATTACAAAATCTTCATCATTCTCTTGTATGAATGAAGTAAGATGCTTAATTACTGGTAACTTCATCTACAAGCTCTTTAAGGTTATCAAATTTGTTTGTCTGTACCTGATTCACCAATGCTCCTCCTTTAAATGTTGCAAAAGTTGGCAAATTATCTACCGTAGCCAATTTACGAGATTCTGGAAATTTCTCTGCATCTACAAGTACAAAAACAGCATCACTTTTTTCTACTGCTAATTTTTTAAATTTAGGTTTCATAATACGGCAATTACCACACCAAGTGGCAGAATATTGTACTATTACAGTTGTATTTTCTTCAATAATTGTTGCTAAATTATCTTGATCTAACTCTTGAACCATTTTCTTTCTTTTTTATATTTTCTTATTTTTTTACGAATTCTCAACATTATCCCCCTCATTAACGTGATTGGATATTCCTTTTGCTTTTTTAGTGATAAATTTACTTTGAACACCACATACAACTTCACTTGATTTGTTATTTCTGATAACCTATCAAATACAAGCTAATGAGACCTCTTTTTAATGTAATGTTCTAACCAAAAAAAACAACGTCTTGTACACTGTATATATCATATTCGTATACATCTGCTGCATTCACCCGACTAGCTTTTATTTTTTGGTTCAGCAAGGATAATACGTTGACTCCTATATTAAAAAATCCCGATTATTTCTGATAACCGGGAATTTTAAGTAATCTATACATACATTATATATGTACAATTAACTCTCTACTAGTTAGAAGCTAAATATGCCGCAACACCATCACGATTTGCGTTCATAGCGTCTTTACCTTCTTCCCAGTTTGCAGGACATACTTCTCCTTTTTCTTGTACATGAGTATAAGCATCAATTAAACGCAAATACTCATTGACATTACGTCCAACAGGCATATGATTAACACCTTCATGATATACTACCCCATCTTCGTCGATCAAATAGGTTGCTCTATAGGTTACGTTATCACCTTCTACAGTTACAACACCTGTTTCTTCATTATATTTTTCGTCAGTGATATCCAAAATCCC
Source organism: uncultured Aquimarina sp. (assembly GCA_947492105.1). Lineage (GTDB taxonomy): Bacteria > Bacteroidota > Bacteroidia > Flavobacteriales > Flavobacteriaceae > Aquimarina. The sequence goes on from CANLMN010000008.1 coordinate 109,672, forward strand.
TAAGGTGTTTGCTAAATTACGATTAGAATCAGCTAATATTGGATACGTTACACCTTCAATACCTCCATTATCTTTTGGAGTATTAAGCCATGCAAAATGTACTTCTGGTGTATCACAAGATGCTCCGATCACAACAGTATTTCTCTTTTCAAATTCACCTAAAGCAGCCTGAAAAGCATGTAATTCTGTAGGACATACGAATGTAAAATCTTTTGGATACCAAAACAGTAATACCTTTTTCTTTTTGTTTACTGCTTCCTCAAGTACATTTAGCTTGAAAGTATCGCCCATATCATTCATTGCATCTACATCAAGATTTGGAAATTTTTTACCTACTAATGTCATTTTATATTTTTTAGATTTAATTAAATGTATTCACTTTTAATGGGTACAAAGATAAACCTATACCTGTTCTTTTGTCTCTTAATTAATTTTAAAATTCTATATCTCAATAAATTTTTCTGATCATTAGTTCTTCAATGATTTAGGTCAATTATATTTATACGATGATTTTTGTTTATTTTATAAAATATAATGCACATGTCCTGACTTTTTCTTGTTCTCAAAAAATGGATCAAATTCGCCCATATTTGGTTACTTTTCTTATCCACAAGGCTGCTATGAATTTCAGGATTCCCTATCTAGTCAAATCTTACCTCATTTTTGGTCGATAACAAAAAATCAAGAGGAGTTCTATAAGGAAACTATCTTCCTATCGAGTTCTGTCAATAAGATTCGATTCCAAAAAAAAAGAATTTAGCTCAAATCAATAAACATATTTCTTCTACAATTCCTATATATTTAGCTAACTTGTACTAAATTTGCGTTTTATAACAAGAAAAAATGTATTTTTGTGTTTTATAAAAAAGTAGCTGTATTGTACCCCCAAAAAATTGTCCTTTCTTGTATTGCTTTTTTTCTATGCTTTTTAATTCATGGGCAAGAACCTAATGTCATATCCCAAGACAGCATCAATATCCTCATTGCCAAAGCAGAGAAACTCAAAGAGGAGTACAATTACACAGAATCTTTGGAATATGCAAATATAGCTTTAACGCACGCAAAATTACAAGACGACCCTATAAATCAAGGTCATATCTATAATATCATTGGATACAATTACCAAACGAATGGAGAGCTAAAAAAAGCAGTACATAACTACGAAAAAGCCCTTACTTACTCTAGACTTTCCAACGAAAAACGCTTACAAATAGAAAGCTACAACACCCTAGCAAAGATTTACGCTCAGCAAGATTCCTCTTTTAATAAAGCGATCAAATATTATAACGAATCTTTTAAGCTGGCAGTAAATCTCAGAGACACCTTCGAAATGATCATTCCGCTTCTTAACACCGCAGAGTTGTATCTAAATTCGGAACAATATGGATTGGTTTACAACTATTTATTAAAAGCAAACAAACACATCCGACGAAAAGGGAATGATAATACCAAATCAAAAGTCAACAATTTACTCGCTCGCTATTTCATACACGAAAAAAAATATTCAAAAGTAGAGTATCATATAAAAAATGCTATTAAATACGCCTCAAAAGACAATCTATACCCAGAGTTAGCTGCGGCCTACAAGACTAGTGCAGATTATAATATTTCCAAAAAACGTTACAAATCTGCTTACAGTGACCTGAACAAACACTATCAGTATTTGAATAAAGTTACTAATGATAGTCGTTCTAGAGAACTTGATATTGCCAATGTTAAATATAAAGTAGAGGAATATAAACGGAATTTAAAACAAGCCGAGATAGAAGTTATTAAAAGAAATTCTCAGCTAACCAAATGGCGAATTACCATTGCCTTAGGTAGTGTTTTGATTCTAATTACACTTGCATTTTTGATTAGTTCTTACCGTAATAACGCATTTAGAAAAAGGACTAATAAAGATTTAATCGAAAAAAACAAAGAGCTTCGCATTGCAAAAGATGCTGCTGAGCAAGTATCTGCTCTAAAATCCCAGTTTATATCTACAGTAAGTCACGAGCTTCGAACTCCGCTATATGGTGTTATTGGTCTCACATCGTTATTGATGGAAAGCCCCAGAGAGGATAAACGTAGTGAATATCTAGAATCATTGAAATTTTCTGGAGATTATCTTTTGGCACTGATCAATGATGTCTTGCAATTGAGTAAAATTGAAACAAAAGAAGTTTCTTTAGAAAAAGTCTCATTCAATCCTCGTTCTCTTGTTGACGGAATTGTCAACTCCCTACAGTCCAAACAAAAACACAACAACAATCAGGTACACGTTAATATTGGACATGAGATTGCCCAAACACTTGTAGGGGACTCTATTCGTATTTCGCAAATTCTAATGAACCTTATCGGGAACGCCTTAAAGTTTACCAAAAACGGAAATATTTGGATTGAAATTAGATACCTCTCGTTTGAGAACAACCAATACCACTTACGTTTCATTATCAGAGATGATGGAATAGGGATCCCTAAAGAGAAGCAAAAAACCATTTTTGAAAATTTTGCACAAGCAGAAAGTATCAACGAAGAATATCAAGGTACTGGATTAGGACTGGCAATTGTAGAAAAACTAATTCTACTCCATGACAGTAAAATCCATTTGGAAAGTGAAGCAGGAAAAGGTTCTACCTTCTATTTTGACTTAAAACTAGACAAGGCAAAGGAACAACAAATTACGCACAAATCAGGAACAGCATTACAAGTCGGCACAACCAAATTCCATGTCCTTGTGGTAGATGACAACAAAATTAACCAAATTGTCACACAAAACATCCTCAAGAAACGAGGACACACCTGTGACGCAGCTGGAAATGGTTTGGATGCTATAGATATCCTGAAAAAAGGAAAATTTGATCTCGTATTGATGGATATCAATATGCCTGGAATGAATGGTTTAGATGCTACAAAGATCATCAGAACCTTTAATAGAGAAATCCCTATCATTGCATTAACTGCTGTTGAAGAAGGAGAAGTCAAAGATCAAGTACTTGCTGCCGGAATGAACGACCTGATTGTAAAACCATATGATACACAACAGTTCTTCCAATGTATTGTCAAAAACATAGAGCGCTCAAAATTATTATCCTTTTAATTCTCCAAGTTTTTACGAATTACACTACCCTCTTTTTTTGTATTTCATCCTTTATTCTTAGGATCAGATCGAATAAAATCACCTTACCAAATACCTCTCCTCTTTTTTGTTGTAATTTCCGCACAACCAACTTATATCAATTTACTTTGTAATATCATTTTGAGAGCATAGGTATTTCTACGCATTCTATAACAATCCATTCTAGCAACTGCAGATTTGTTAGAAAAATAGAATACGCACCAGATATGTTTGAATGCGATATTACAAAGTCATATTGATAGTAAATATATCGCAATGAAAACCCTCCAAAAAATTTTAACATGTTTATTGTTATGCTTTTTTTTTAACACATACGCGCAACCTTGGTACGGAACAGTTTATGCAGATGCTGATATCCTAAAAAGCTCCGAAAAGAATTTTTACAAAAACAGCTCCTATATTGGAATTAAACCCAACTACGTCTGGGATTATAGAACAAATAAGTTTCAAACAAAGGATAGCTATACTTTTAGAATTAGCTATACTGATGGATTAACAACAAATGCCATAGTAAACTTAGAATTTGGAAGTGTTGAAGAAGCAAAAAAGCAATCAGAAAAATATGGCCGCTATGCAGGCTTATTACCTCATTTTTTCCGAAAAGACATTAAAGAATTAGAACTACACAAAGGTTCTACATCAATAGGTGCAGGGAGTGGTGCCATAACAATACACACCGGCAGAGCCGAGGAAGGCATCAGAAGAGGAACTTTTGAAGAGACCATGATTCATGAAGCCGCTCATCTTACCTTAGGTAACAAACACAAAACCACTGCTTGGAAAAATGCACAAATAGCAGATCAACAATTCATCTCTACCTATGCACAAGAAAACCCAACTACCGAAGACATCTCAGAAAGTATTGTTCCATGGATAGCACTCCGTTATCGAAGTGATCGAATCTCCCAAAAAACCATAAATTATATTCAAAAAACAATACCACATCGCATTGCCTATTTTGACCAACAAAACTTCAACTTAGGCTCTTTGATGACTGGAACGCCTACCACGACCCCATCAATAGGCTGTAACCCGCCAAAGACCGTATTAGCAGAAACAATTACTGATAGTTCTGCAACTATTACATGGTCAGCAAATGGTACTTCACAATTTTATTTGTATTACCGCAATGAAAACGGCAATTGGAAAAAAGCCAATGACAACGTTATTTCCAACACTAATTTTATTTTAAAAAACCTCACCGCATCTACAAAATACGAAGTGGACATATATAGTATCTGTCCAGGAAACAAGGCTCCTGTTTCGCAACGATACACTTTTGTCACACAAGCAAATCAAGCATGTCTTGCTCCAACACATATTAAAGCAAAGAGCATAACCTCTTCTAGCGCTACTATTCACTGGTCTAGCAACCAAGATGGCCCGTTTTATTTATACTATAAAAAAGAAGGAAACTCATGGAAAAGGGCTTCCCGTACAGCAATTAAAAACACCTTTTTTGAACTCCACAATCTATCGGCAAACAGTAATTATCAAATAGTACTCTATACCACTTGTAACGAGAAATACGTGGAAAGTAAACGATTCTATTTTAATACCAAAAAAAATGACTGTACTAGTCCTACTAATATTACAATAGAAGGAGGAGACGCAACCTCTGTAATTCTAGGATGGGACAAAACAAATGTCACTAACTATTTAGTGTATTACACAGAAAGAGCTTCAAATCACTGGAAACTGTTTACAAATTCCTTAAAAACAAATACTATCAACATCTCTGGATTAAAACCAGGTACACTATACGACGTAGATATTTATGCGCTGTGCCCTTCGGGTTACACCAATGCCAAAAGGTTTTCGTTCGTAACAAGTGGAGCAAAAAAGAGTTTGACCCCAAAAACTTCCAACTTTGAAGTAGTATTGCATCCAGTACCAGCAAGTTCTCAACTTACAATAAAGCTCGAAAGCCCCACAAACACCACAATTAGCATTTTTGATCTTAATGGTCGATTAGTTATATCTCAAAATATACGAAACAAAAAAACAACGACTCTAGATGTCTCCTCCCTATCCAAAGGATTATACACATTGGTGGCACTAAATCACACTGGTAAAAAAGTTAAAAAATTCACCCTTCAATAAACTGTTAAAAAGAATAACTCTTTATTAAAACCATCCTGTCATGTACACAAACAAAAAGTACCCAATAGCATTTATCACTTGCTTTTTAGTATACCTCACTATTTTTTCTCAACAACCTCCTTACAGCGGCACTATCTTTATCGAATCAGACATTATCTCTCCAACTGACACTTCTACATTAAAAAGTGTTACCTATAAGGGAAGAGAGAAAAAAATCGTATTTGATAGAAGACCAAATATTAATGTACAGATAGACGCCTATATTTTTGACATTACTTATACAGACGGGCTGACAGCGCAAGCCATAGTAAACCCAGAGTACGGAAGTATTGAAGCTGCTCAAAAGGAAGCTCAAATTTATGCACAGTATACGAGTCAAATTCCTTACGTACTGAAATCAGACGTAAAAATCATTTTAATTCACAAAGGGGACAAACCTTGGAGTGGATATGATCAAACTATGCTAATCCACACAGGAAAAACACCATTATATCTTTCTAGGGATATTGTAGAAGAAACAATTGTTCATGAAGCTACCCACACCAAACTAGATGCAGAGCATGCAAATACAAGCGAATGGATCGCTGCTCAAGAAGCTGACAACAACTTCATCTCCACTTATGCTCAGGACCATCCTTTTAGAGAAGATGTAGCAGAAACTTTTCTTTTATGGTTTGCAGTAACCTACAGAAGAGATAGAATTAGTGCAGAAAATTATTCAAAAATAACCAAAGCAATACCAAATAGAATTGCGTATTTCAATAATCAAAACTTTGACCTAAGACCCCTTGTCATTCCAACAGAATGTACCAAACCGACCAATATAAAAACTATCGCTATCAACAGCAACACCATCAGTCTAGGATGGAGCGGCACTAACCCCACATATAAGGTCTCCTACCGCGTCAAAGGAGGTGAATGGATGCTGGCAGCAGATGATCTATTAACAAAATCGCTTACAATAAACAACCTACAAGCCAACACAACGTACGAGATTGACATTTATAGCAAATGTACTGCGGGGAATCTTGTTTCGGATCGTTATACAGTTACCACTCCAGGTTGCGGAACCCCATTAAACATAACAGCATCAGATATTAGTGACACTAGCGCTACTATTAACTGGTCTGGCAAAAAAACGTCTAACTATTATATCTATTACAAAAACACTAAATCTGATTGGCAACTAGAAGATCGTATCTCTCAAAATACGTATACACTAAATGGACTCACTCCAGATACAGCCTATGAACTAGATGTATACAATACCTGCCCTGGTGAGAACAAAGTATCAGAACGATTCCAATTTAGTACAAAGAAAACTATTGCAATATTGGGAACAGATAAAATAGCAGACAAAGAGAATGATTATCTGATCTTTCCGATACCTGCTACCAACACTCTTACGATACAATATCCTTCTGTCAAAGAGAGAACATTATTGATACACACCATAAGCGGAAAAAAAGTTTTCAGTCAAAAGTATAACGGCATTTCTTTAAAAATTAATCTTAGTGAATTTACTCCTGGAAATTACCTAATCACCACTAAAGAGCACTCTAAACAGCATACCCGTATGTTTACAATAAAATAAAGACGTTATGAAATAGTTTAAACTATTTTGGAAATGGCAGGGTCGATCAGAAGAGAAAAGCCAATTGGTAGCAGCACCAATTAATGTCTTGATCCATCCAAGTCTTTTTTGCTCTTCATAACAATGCTACGAGCTAAAAAAGATGAAAATAGAGAAAAAGACATTTTTGTAACCAATTAAACGAAGATTAAACCACTCTTACGTCTTAATTTTATAAAGGAATCCTAAAACAAACCAATATGAGGAGTATCGTTTGCCTAAAAAAATCAAATCAAAAAGGGTTATAGATATACGCTATGTTTATACGAATTTATGCCTAAATGTTAAAGCTTCTTGCAATGACTATATATTTCTTAATTTTATGATTCTATAAAAGCACTAGACTTATGAAAGCTCAAAAAATTGGTTTTAATACTATTTGCACCCATATTGGCGAAATTAAAGATCAACAATTCCAGGGAGCTATATCCCCTATTTATTTATCCACCTCTTATGCTTTTGAAGACGTTCCGGTAAAACGGTACCCTAGATATTTTAACACTCCAAATCAAGAAGCCCTATCCAAAAAACTAGCCATGCTAGAACATGGAGAGGCTTCCTTGATATTCGGGAGTGGCATGGCTGCTATCAGCACCAGTCTATTTGCTTTTCTACAAAAAGGAGATCACATTATATTACAACGTACCTTATATGGCGGTACCTCAAACCTCGTTACTGAAGAGTTTCATAAATATGGTATTGAATATTCCTTTGTAGACGCATCAACCACAGAGAGTTTTTCAGAAAAAATTAAATCCAACACGAAAATCATATTCATAGAAACACCATCAAACCCACTACTGACCATAACAGATATCCCAGCAATTGTAGCTATCGCAAAAAAGCACAATATTATAACCATGATTGACAATACATTTGCCTCTCCTGTGAATCAAAACCCAATTTTGTTGGGTATTGATATAGTACTCCATTCTGCGACCAAGTATCTTGGAGGACATAGTGATATACTAGCAGGCGCTGTCATAGGTACGCAAGAACATATTGATCGTATTTTTGATTTAGCGAAGAATTTTGGTGGCAGCCTCAGTGATTTTACGGTATGGATGCTTGAGCGAAGTATCAAAACACTTGGACTTAGAGTACGAGAACAAAACAAAAATGCTTTGCAATTAGCCCAATGGTTAGAGCAACACAAAGATATAGCCACTGTTTACTACCCAGGTCTTGAATCACACAAGGACCATGAACTTGCCAAAAAACAAATGAAGGGTTTTGGAGGAATGCTATCTTTTGAACTAAAAAGTGGCTTGGATAGTTCTGTTTTTCAAAAATCACTACAATTAATCAAAAGTTCAATGAGTTTAGCCGGAGTAGAAAGCACCATACTCTCCCCTGCAATAACATCCCACGCCTTATTAACACCTGAAGCGCGAGACCAACAAGGTATCAAAGACAACCTACTCCGATTAAGCACTGGTATTGAAGAGGTTGAAGATCTCATGACCGATATCAACCAAGCCATCGCAAAAACTAATACTACCAAATAAAATTAAAGGGATTCAATTTCCGTGTATCCAATTCAATCGAAGTGGAACTGAACTTTTTTGATACTTGCAAGATCGACCAGAAGAAAGAAATCTCTTGGGAATAGTGCTAGCTAATTCTTTAATTAATTGAAGGGGATTCTTTGCAATGTATAAGAGTATTACGAGTAAAAAAGACGGAAATTGCATAAAAAGGAGATTTTTATAGTAAATCGAAAGAGATTCAAATCACTGCTATCATACAATCAATAGCAATCAATGATACGTCCCTTTTAGATAATCCTAAGCTAACAATTAGCTTCTTTTTCTACCATTTTTTCACTAGAAAATTAAACTGTAGCCACTGCTATACTTAACTTTTATAGTTCAAATTACTATGGTCTACAATTACACTTTAACTGCTATTATACCAAAATGATAGAGCAAAACAACAGCATCCATAACCCCGCCTTTTTAGGTTTATTTTTAGAACTAATCTTGACTGTCAATCTATAATAATTTCTAAATTTTGATGTCAAAAATTAATTCAAATACATCACACACGATTTCAAAGTTGGGCTGGTATTACTATATTTGAGCATGAAATTAGATATACTAGCCATTGGTGCGCATCCTGATGATGTAGAATTAAGTTGTAGTGCAACTATCGCCAAAGAAATATCCCTCGGAAAAAAAGTAGGGATTTTAGATTTAACCAAAGGAGAACTTGGAACCCGAGGAACCACCGAAACTCGAAAAGACGAAGCCGCGGAAGCTGCAAAAATATTAGGCGTTACTGTACGCGAAAATCTAGGTTTCAGTGATGCCTTTTTTATCAATGACAAGGCTCATCAATTAGCTATAATTGAAGTGCTACGCAAATACCAACCAGAAGTAGTATTATGTAATGCCATCCAAGATCGACATATCGATCACGGAAAAGGAAGTAAACTCACTAGTGATGCCTGTTTTCTATCTGGCCTGCGCAAAATAGAAACCTTTTGTGATGGTGTATCACAAGATCCGTGGCGTCCCAAACATGTATATCATTACATACAATGGAATACTATTAAACCCGATTTTGTTGTTGACGTAAGTGGTTTTATGGATATTAAATTACAAAGTGTTTTAGCCTACAAAACACAATTTCATAATCCTGATATTAATGAGCCCGCTACCCCTATATCAAGTTCTAATTTTAAAGACAGTATTTATTACAGAGCAGCAGATTTGGGCAGGCTTATTGGTGTAGATCACGGAGAAGGATTTACCGTTGAACGCTATGTTGCAGTAGATTCCATTTTTGATCTTATTTAAGATCAAAAAAAAAGTGTTTTTTATTTTGTAGAAACAAAGAAACATCTTATTTTTGCACCCGAAATCAAATGGTGGTTGTAGCTCAGTTGGTTAGAGCACTGGTTTGTGGTACCAGGGGTCGCGGGTTCGAATCCCGTCTTCCACCCTTAAACTCCCAAAACCCTTGTAAACACAAGGGTTTTTTGGTTTTTACACAAAAAGCTGTGTCAAATTTGTGCCAACACATTGTTTTTTTTACAACTTCTAATCCTCCTAAAATCACTTTTTTTCCGTTCACCTTCTTCTTAATTGAGAAATACAGAATTTCTTTATTTTCTCATAATTAGAACGTGTTTTTTGGATCATTCCCAAAAGTGTGTATGGATTTAAATAAGAATCTGATCGTCGCAGAAAAAAAAAAAAAAAAAAAAAAAAAAACAGATACCGGATCCTTATCTAGATTTACCGAAAGCTTTCTTACCAAAACTGCTGGTTACCCATTTTGATAATGTTAAACAGTCTACCACCAAAGAGGTTCTTCATTTATATTTTGAAAAGAAGAAGAATACTCCAAAAGAGTTTTCAGCAGGTGTGATTATTTCTCACGGTTTTCAGAAGAAAATAACGATTCTGGATTTTCCTATTTGTGGTAAACAAGTATATCTTCATATTAAGCGCAGCAGATAGCTAAACAAAACTACCAAAGAAGTAGTTCAAAGAGACTGGAATCTAGTAGCACAGGGAGCTCGTATGACAGTTGAGTTTGCTGCTTTTTTAAAAGTCCTTAATCACTACCAAACCTAACGATTGTCATACCATTGGTAGTTTTTATGAAGTTAATGGCAAGAAACTACAACGGCAGCATCGAAATTACTTAAGTGAATTTAAAGAATGGTTAGTTTTTCCTGAGAATATAAGCAAGTATCTATCTATTAACAAGACTACTCTTTCTAAAAGAGAACTCTATACTATTATCACCAATAAAAAAGCGAAAGGTAAGAAAGATGCTATTGCAGCGATATTGGCAGAAACTAAAGTAAAACCCATCATAGAACAACTACTTAAAATCCCTAAATTACTCAGAGATAAAGTAAAAGAAATTACCCTAGATATAGCTAATCCCATCCATGAAGATAGATTACTAAGAAATGTTTTACTAAAACTATACTGGTTACAAATCGTTTTCACGTGCAAAAACTTGCTTTAGAAGCTCTGTAAGATATCAGAATCAAGCATCGGTGGAAAGCTATAGACTTCGAAAATGAACAAATCAAACAAGCTAAGAAGACTCAAAAACACTTCAATCCAGAGATTTTTAGCAATGGAGATACCAGAAAACAACTTTTAACTAGAAGTAGATATCTACCCTACAAATCTCCAGATAACTGGACACAAAATCAATACTTGAAAGCTAAAACACTCTTTGAACAATATCCAGATATTAAAAAAGTATACAACTTAGTCCAAGGATTAAGAAATATCTTTAATACAGCCACTTCCATACAAACAGCTTATACCAAACTAGCACATTGGCTGTAAAGATGTAGAGCAAACAGAATTTAAAGCATTTAGCACTATAGACAATACCATAACAATAAACTACAGAGCTATACTAAATCACTTTATCAATCGTAGTACAAATGTGTCAGCAGAATCTTTTAATGCAAAAATAAAAGCATTTAGAGCACAGTTTAGAGGAGTCAAAAATGTAGAATTCTTCCTTTTTAGATTAACTAGAATATTTGCATAACAACTTTAATCCCACAACTTTTTTACTTGAGTTCTGACTGCCCTTTTACAGTTCAGGTGCTCTAAAACAAAAAAGTCCATTCAAGTAAACTTGATGGACTTTTTTGTTTCAAATCACAACTTAGTTGTGAGTGATTGTGGGCAATGAGGGATTCGAACCCCCGACCCCTTGGGTGTAAACCAAGTGCTCTGAACCAACTGAGCTAATTGCCCTTACTCTTAAGGACTGCGAATATACAACTCTTTTTACTATCCACCAAAATAAACTTAGCATAAACTTCAAAACTGTCTGCTTTTTGCTAAAATCCTTTTTGCACTACACAGGATACCCCATAACATCTTCTTCTTTTTTGGAGCTAAGCTCTTGTTCACTCCATGCAGCACCATACATCTAATAATAGTACAAAAAAAATCCATACAAATGTATGGATTTTTATATTCTGTGGGCAATGAGGGATTCGAACCCCCGACCCCTTGGGTGTAAACCAAGTGCTCTGAACCAACTGAGCTAATTGCCCTATTTGCTGTTAGCGGTGGCAAATTTAATACTCTTTTACTGTTTACCAAAATAAAACAGGAGTTTTTTTCTATTTTATTTCAGAAACAACCATAATCATCTCTTTATGATTAATTTAAAAAAATTAATTTGTAAAGAATGTTTTTTCAATAAACAAATTCACCCAATTATCTTGACTTACCGCCATCATTGTAAACCTATATTCTTGATCTAATTCAAGAATTGGATTCATCGTCGGATCCGTAATATTCAAGACGACATTATCCAAGTTATAAAAAGTAAAATCTTTTTCCAATGTATAGGTACCAGAAACCAAATTGCCTTTTGTATCTGATATAACTTGGAAATAAATTACATTTTCGTCGATCAAACCATCACTCCAGGTAAAAGATGGTGTAACACCATTATCTGTTACTGTAGCCAAATCAGAATTCACTTCTGTTGGCTTAGTATTTGTTTTTAATCGAATAGGATTACATACATGCAGTTTTCCTTCACTTTTGTACGTGACTATCCCCATACGCTCCCCACGAAATACTGAATTATTAAACTTTCTTAGATATCCATTAAAAACTGGCTCATCCATCAAATCTTTTGCTCTGTAAGCAGAAAAATTTAATGAATCTGCAACATTTTCCGTTTCAAAATACCGAAATTCTGTAGCTCCATCAATTGGATAAAAAAAGATCGTAGTTGGCTGGGCGTCTGTAGTATTAAATAAGCCTCCCTCCTTACCTCCTGCACAAGCAATAAGATCGGTCATTTCTAAAGCAGCATTGAGTTCGATATAATCTGCAAGGACATTTTCTTGCAAAGAGCTTTTGTGATTCTTCTCACAAGAAAAACAAAATACGAGAATAAAAACACCAAAAAAAATCTTCATAGGTTCACATTTTGACTCTATAAACTAGTCGAAATCAACCTACAAAACTTTCAAATAAATCCCCTATACACTCTAATACATCAAACCACTTCGGCAACAACAAATGTACTACCGCCAACAAACACAACATCGTCTGGAGTTGCTATGCTCAAAGCTGTTTTATACGCCTGTTCTACATCACTATAATACATTCCTTGCAAACCATAAATCTGTGCCTTCTGTTGTAGAATAGTTGCATCTAATCCACGTGAGATTTCTGGTTTGGCAAAGTAATATCTAGCATCTTTGGGAAATAACGGTAAAATTCGTGATAGATCCTTGTCATCAACCACTCCTATCACACAATGCAAATTTCGATACTGCTCCGCCTGTAACTGTTCAAAAACATATCTCAAACCCTCTGCATTATGTCCAGTATCACAAATAACTTTTGGATGCTCTTGGAGTATCTGCCAACGTCCCAATAAACCTGTATTCTTCATTACATTCGATAATCCACTTGCGATAGCATCTTCAGAAATACCCCATCCTTTCTCTATTAAGATTTCTAACGTTTGAAGAACTGTTTTACTATTTTCTTTTTGATAACTTCCTTTCAGATCCGATGAATAAATCTTCTTGGTATATTTTGATGCCTCATACAACCTACTGCTTTGTTCTTTTGCTACTTCTTCAAAAACCCTTTGTGTAGCAGCTACACTACTTCCAATAACCACTGGAATCTTACTTTTAATAATACCTGCTTTCTCTGCAGCAATCTCAGCCAAAGTTGTACCCAAAAAATTAGTATGATCTAGACCAATATTTGTTATCACTGATATTTCTGGAGTGACAACATTGGTCGCATCTAATCGACCTCCTAGCCCTACCTCTATGACAGCAACATCTATTTGCTCCATAGCAAAATATGCAAAAGCCATTCCGACAGTCATCTCAAAGAACGACAATTGATGATTCTCAAAGTACGTTTTATGTTTTTCAACAAACTCCGTCACAAACTGTTCTTCCACCACACTCCCATTAATCCTAATACGTTCTCTAAAATCTTTGAGATGCGGAGAGGTGTATAACCCTACTTTGTAACCCGCCTCTTGCAGTACAGAGGCTAGCATGTGACTTGTCGAGCCTTTTCCATTGGTACCAGCTACATGGATTGTTTTAAATTTTTTCTCTGGATTTCCTAAATACGTCACAAGACCAATAGCCTTGGACAAATCTATTTTATAGTCAGCCCCTCCTTGTTTTTGATACATTGGCAACTGAACAAATAACCAGTCAAGAGTCTGTTGATAAGTCATTTTTTGAGATTAGTGGTTAGAATTACAAATTTTGAGAGCTAATCCGCAATCAAATGAATATAATATATGAGTTAGAGGGCAGAAAAAAAAATCATCTAAAAAATCACTCTGATAATTTAAAGTGGTATCGAATCGTCCCTATCTGCTTGGCAGGTGCTTTGGGATCTCTATTAAAACGAGTAGCTAGTGCTGCACGTTTTGCAGGATCCATAAGACATTTTATACTATTAGTGGTTCCTTTGACTCCGGGAGTAGCTTTAATAACTTTCCCATTTTGATCTACTTCGATTTTTACGACGACGACACCAGATTCATTACACTCTTGTACAAATCGTTCTTTGTTCAGTGCTTTGCGCCCTCCCAAGCGGTAATTCCCATCACCATCTAGCCCTTTTCCATTACCATAGTACGATTTTGCATTTGGATCTCCGTTTGGATCTCCTTTATCACCTGCTGTTGCATCGTCGCCCTCTCCTCCTGTTGCTTTTCCATCACTTTTTGGACCATTCAAAAAGCTATCTAATGCATCAGAAGTTGCCTTATCTGGTTTTGGATCTGGTTTCTTTTCTTCAAGTTTTTTGACTGGTTTATCCGCTTTATCACTCTTTGTCTGTTTGGTAACAGGAGTCTTTTTATCAGGTTTTTCTGTAGGTTTTTCTCTCTTTTTATCTCGGACTTGTTCTATAACAGGAGCATCGGTTGTCTCTTGTGTAACGACCTCATCAATAACTTCTGTAGCATCTTCTTGCACTTCTTCAACTGGAGGAGGTGTTACTTCTGGAGTTGTCTCCTTGGGGGTTGCTTTGACAGGTTCTGTAGGTTGCTGATCACCTGATCCTGTAAGAGTCGTTCCAAAGTTCACAGCGATCCCTCCTTCTGGCTCTTCTTCTTTTGATTGTAATCCAATCAGAAATAACAACAACAACAATAAGATGTGCAATATCAATGTAATGACAAAAGACTTCTTTTTATGTTTGGTATCTAATACAATCATCAAGTGTTTTTTCTGCCTCTATTATATCAATAATGTGAATTTTCTTGTTAGATTCCACAAAGCTACATCGCTGTTAGTCAGGTTTAACTGCCAAAATGACTTTAAAACGGTTACGATTTGCAATATCCATTACAGTTACAGCCTTTTCTACAGGAACTCCCACTTCTGCTCTAAGAATTATTGTAGGATCATCCACTCCGGACAAACGCTTTCTAAGTGCTCCTTCTAAGTTTCTATTTTGAATCCTATCCTTACCAATATAATAATCCAAATTTTTGGTAATATTTACAGATACAGTTGGCGTATTTGTCGTTTTACCTTTTGCTTTTGGCAAAATCAAATCCAAAGCTTCTGGCGTTACATTAGAGGAGGTCAACATAAAAAAGATCAATAACAAAAAAACAATATCTGTCATTGATGACATGCTGAACTCTGGGCTTACTTTATTTCTTCCGCGTAAATTCATCCTAAGTAGGTTCGTTTAACAAATCAAGGAAATCTACTGCCGTGGCTTCCATTTGATGCACTACTTTGTCCGTCTTTACAACAAGGTGATTATACCCTATGTACGCAATAATACCAACTACCAACCCTGCAACAGTTGTAGTCATTGCTGTATAAATCCCTTCTGCAAGGAGTCCCATTTCTGCTTGTCCTCCACTCGTCGCTAATTTATGAAATGCCAGTACCATACCTATCACTGTACCTAAGAAACCAATCATTGGTGCAGCTCCGGCAACTGTAGCCAAAACACTTACATTACGCTCTAATTTATAGATCTCTAATCGACCTGCATTTTCTATAGCTGTGTTTATATCATCCAATGGACTTCCAATTCGAGAAATTCCTTTTTCTGTCAATCGTGACACTGGATTATCTGTTTTGGCACATAATATTTTTGCCTCTTCTATATTTCCTTTGGCTACATTTATTTTGATTTGCGTCATAAAATCTGTATCCACATGAGAAGCAGCTTTTATTGCAAAAATACGTTCGAAATAAATGTACACCGCTACAAAAAGCAACACAAATAGAATCCCAATAATGATGATACCACCGGGACCTCCGCTCATTAATAAACTAATTAAAGAAACCGATTGTTCTTCGGTTTCTGTAGCAGCGTCTGCGGCTTCTTGAAAAAAACTTGCAAGCATTAAAAAGTTTGCCATAGGTTTAAATATTGTTTTTAAATCATAAAATGGTTCATGTACTCTTTTTGATATTGAAAAATGTTTAAACCATTTTGTTAGTTAACGTATAATCTTCCTTTAAATTATGATATAAAAATAAGAATTTAAGATCGTTCTCTTCAAATCAAATACAAAAGTATCCTTTTTTTTACAAGAAGAACAACACCCCTAAAAGTCCTACTACCCCTAAAACGATAGTATAAGGTAATGCCATTTTTACCATTTTACCATAAGACAACCCGATAAGTGGTGCCAAAGAAGACGTCAAAAGGAATAAAAAAGCGGCTTGCCCATTTGGAGTTGCTACACTTGGTAGGTTCGTTCCTGTATTAATTGCAATCGCTAATTTTTCAAAATGCTCTCTATCAATTAATCCATTTTCAAAAGCTTGTTTGACCTCTCCTATATAAACTGTAGCCACAAAAACATTATCGCTAATCATCGACAACACCCCATTAGCTAGATAAAACATCGCAGGCTGATCTTTTAAATCTAAATGTAATGCCCAATCTATAATAGGTTTAAACAAATGTTGATCATGAATCATTGCTACGATAACAAAAAACACCACCAATAAGCCCGTAAATGGTAATGCTTCTTCAAAAGCTTTGCCCAAATGGTGCTCTTCTATTATCCCCATAAAAGCAGTCTGAATAATAATCAATGCCAATCCTATAAAGCCTACTGGAGCTATATGTAATGCCAATCCTGCAATCAATAGGATCGCCGAAACTCCCTGAACTATCAAACCATATTTTTCCTTGTCACTACGTTTAGCATCTTCTTCTTCGGTATAATTTTCTATAATTGTTCTAGCTATTGGAGGTAATTTTTGTCCAAAACCAAAAATCCCAGTAACTTCTAATAGTACTGTAGTCAAAAGACCAGCCCCCAAAACAGGTATTGTTATAGGCGCCATTCTTACAAAAAATTCAATAAAATCCCAGCCCATTTTCTCTCCAATCAATAGGTTTTGTGGTTCTCCTACAAGAGTACATACACCACCCAAGGCTGTACCAACAACCCCATGCATAATTAAACTACGCAAAAAACTTCTGAAAGATTCTAAAGTCTCACCACTTAGCTCTTTTCTATCTAATATACCATCATGATCAAAATCTGATTCTGGCATAGAATGAATTTTATGATACACTCCATAAAACCCTACTGCTACACTAATAAGTACAGCTGTAACGGTCAAAGCATCCAAAAAGGCTGACAAAACAGCTGAAAGAAACACAAAGAGTAAGGACAAAATTACCTTGGAACGAATCTTTGTAAATACTTTACTAAAAATATACATAAGCAGCGGTTTCATAAAATAAATACCCGCAACCATAAAAACCAACAGCAATACTACTTCCAAATTCTGAGACACTTCATGGTACGCATTATGTGGCGTAGTCAGATTCAGTATCAATATTTGTATTGCCAACAACCCTCCTGACTGCAGAGGATAGCACTTTAATGCCATTGCTAATGTAAAAATAAACTCCCCTATAAATAGCCATGAACAAATAGTAGGGTTAACGAAATAAATAATAACATTGAGAATTAGAAATCCAAGCATGGTCATTTTGTACCACTGAGGACTATTTCCTAAAAAGTATTTAAACATAGGTTTTATATTAATTTAATTTTTTTTGATGTTTGATTCACAAATATAGAAAACTAAAAACGCCGTCGTATAAATTAACCATTAATTTTACCTGCATTTAAACAGTAAGTTTTCAGGATACAATATTAAATCATAAAAAAAAATATCATATTCTTAAAATGCATCCAATATTTCCTTTTTAGAATATCATCTCAAGGATTAAAAATATTGCCAGATGAATGATTTCTGGAAGCTCCTGTCACACTTTTGAGACAGTTTGGCTCATCTCGTAATCGCAATACGCCCAAAAATGAAAAAATCAGTGCTTCTTTATATTCTACAACCGTCGGATCCGGAACAACAATCGTTGTAGAGGTATATTTCTTAATTTCTTTTATTAAAAACACATTATAAACTCCTCCTCCGGTAAAAAGTGCTTTTCCTACACCTATAACATCCAGTTGCTTTGCTATTTGCCGAGCTATATGTATACAGAAAGTGTGTAAAATAGCAGCCTCGCCTGTAGATTCATATTTTTTTAGTATTGGTACAATAACCTGCTCCACCCACTCTAATCCTAATGACTTTGGTGGCTTTTTTTCATAATATGACAGCATTTCTAGTTCCTCTAATAAATCTGAAATCAAAGCTCCAGAAGCCGCAATCTCCCCCCTATCATCATATGCATACCCCAATCGAGCTACTATTTTATTCAGTACAATATTGACTGGACATATATCGTACGCAATACGTTCACTCCCCATCTGCATAGAAATATTTGCAAAACCTCCTAAATTGACGCAATACTGATACTGACCAAATAACAATTGATCTCCAATAGGTACCAAAGGCGCACCTTGCCCCCCCAATTTTACATCTTGTACTCTAAAATCACAGATCACCTTATAACCAATCAATGCAGCCAACTCTTTTTGATTTCCAATTTGTAATGTTACACCTAAAGCTGGTTGATGTAAAATAGTGTGACCATGACTACAAACCGCCTCGATACTACGAATGTTGTTTTTTTTAATAAAATCTGAAATCACCGAGCCCAAAAACCGCGTATATTCCTGATCTAGAATCTTTAACTGTTCGGTATTATAGGTATAAGCCTCTCGCAATCGTGATTGCCAATCTAATGGGTATGCAATGGTCTCTGCATGTATAATTCTGAAATCCCAAGCATTTTCTTTACGTAAAACACTATAAGACAGATCTATTCCATCCAATGAGGTCCCTGACATAACGCCAATAGTAGCATAAGAAAAAGTTATCATGATGTTAAAATACATATCTTAAAGAATAAAATCGTTATTATTAACTTATATTTGTATTATGCATGCACAATAACTACCAACCCACCTAGACATATGAATTTTAAATTATCTGAGGAACATATTATGATCAGAGATGCCGCGCGCAACTTTGCCCAAACCGAACTCTTACCTGGTGTTATCGAAAGAGATAACAAACAGGAGTTCCCTCATGAACAGATAAAAAAATTAGGTGATCTTGGATTCTTGGGCATGATGACTTCTCCAGAATATGGCGGCGGCGGAATGGATACCGTCTCATATGTAATTGCCATGGAAGAGTTATCCAAAATCGATGCCTCAACCTCTGTTGTTGTATCTGTAAACAACTCCTTGGTTTGTTGGGGTCTTGACACCTTTGGATCTCCCCATCAAAAAGAAAAGTATCTAACAAAAATCGCTACAGGAAAATCCATTGGAGCATTTTGTTTGTCGGAACCTGAAGCAGGTAGTGATGCGACATCACAAAAAACTACAGCGATAGAAAAAGAAGATCACTACGTAATCAACGGAACCAAAAATTGGATTACCAATGGAGGTACTGCAGACTACTATCTAGTGATCGCTCAAACACATCCCGAAAAAAAGCACAAAGGTATTAATGCTTTTATTATAGAAAAAGGTTGGGAAGGCTTTGAAATTGGACCAAAAGAAGACAAATTAGGAATACGTGGTAGTGACACTCACTCCTTAATTTTTAATGATGTCAAAGTACCTAAAGAAAATCGTATTGGAGAAGATGGTTTTGGATTTAAATTTGCTATGAAAACCCTTGCCGGTGGTCGTATTGGCATAGCTGCTCAAGCATTAGGCATTGCCGCAGGCGCCTATGAACTTGCACTAAAATACGCTAAAGTCCGTAAATCATTCGGCACAGAAATATGCAATCATCAAGCTATTGCCTTTAAATTAGCTGACATACATACAGAAATAGAAGCCGCTCGCATGCTTGTAATGAAGGCCGCAGTAGACAAAGACAATGGAGATGATTATGACCTGTCTGGAGCAATGGCCAAACTATATGCCTCAAAAGTTGCTATGGAAGTAACCGTAGAAGCAGTACAAATTCATGGTGGTAATGGATTTGTAAAGGAATACCATGTAGAACGCTTAATGAGAGATGCAAAAATCACTCAAATTTATGAAGGCACCAGTGAAATACAAAAAATCGTAATTTCCCGCAATATATTGCGAGACTAACTCAACTCAATAGTATTATAATTACGATCTTTAAAACCTGAACCCTAACCAAGTTCAGGTTTTTTTTATTAACGCCCTAGTATACATGCTACACAAAAACACCTCCAAAGAACTAACAGCACAAATTAAAAGCCCTGTAGAAGAAAATGCAAATATGCTCTCTCATGCTTTTGGGCTCCTTCTATTTGTGATAACTATTCCCTTCTTAATACGCAAAGCTCAAATAGCAAATGATCATTGGGTATTTTGCGGCACATTACTTTATGGAGTTTCTTTACTCATGGTATATACTTCATCTACTTTGTATCACAAAAGCAAACAACTGGTCGCTAGAAAAAAACTACGCATTTTTGATCATATAAGCATTTACTTTTTAATTGCTGGCACGTACACACCTTTTATCCTAAAATATCTTCAGAACACAACAGGTTGGATCACGCTAATTGCCTTATGGAGCACAGTACTTTTGGGTAGTATATTCAAATTATTTTTCACTCATAAATTCAACCTCTTTTCTACATTAGCCTATCTCGCCATGGGGTGGGCTGCTGTTTTTATTGCAAAACCACTATACGACATAGCTCCCACTCCCTGTATTATTTGGATTGGCGTGGGTGGAGTATTCTATACTATTGGCACTTTTTTCTATTTGAAGAAGAATTTATTTTTGGGGCATTTTATCTGGCATCTTTTTGTACTTGGAGGCAGTATCTCACATTTTATTGCTGTTTGGAGTTGTTTTAAAAACTAAAACCACTATTAAACTAAAATGTACTTGTAAGCCCAAAATAATGGAATTATTTTCCGCTAGTTTGAACTATAGAATTTAAGCATAGTTGCGGCTCTGGTTTAGTTTTCTGGTGAAAAAACAGTAGAAAAAGAACCGAAATATTAGCCTGTAATTATTTTTAAAATGGCATTATTGGATTTAAAGTCTATAAGCGGCTTTTGCTCGTTCTATTTGTTCTTTTTCGGTTGTATCAGGATAGAGCATATATCGCGGAGCTATGATAGGCTTTATCTGCAAAGGACTAATTTTAGTAATGCTTGCAAACGGAAATTTTCCTGCCGTCATCCGAAGCAAAACAGCCTCCATTTCAGAAAAATTATCATCACTTTTTTCTATAACCTCAGCTTCACCTTTTATCTGAAACCCCTTTTGTACCAAAATATCAATAAAACTTATACAAACACTCGCTTTTGCTTTTGCCTTGATATTTGATACGGTTTGTGGCGATGCTATATTCGCTATGATAATACTATTCTCTATGTAAGTAAAGATCTCTTTTGGAGAAACATTTGGCATTCCATCTTCAGCAACCGTTGCCAACCAACAAAGGACACTTTTGTCCATGACTATTTTATGTTCTCCTGAGAGTTTCACGAAAGTATTTGAATTATAGAATCTCTAAATTTTATGCTCAAAAAAAGCTAACCAACTTTTGGGTAACAAAGCAGATATCCTAAAAAATATCACTATTCTCTTTGAGTCGCTCCGTATTGTCTACCAATTGTAGCTCATCAATAATCTTTTGAATATCTCCATCGATGATATTACCTAAATCATACAATGTCAAACCAATACGATGATCAGTTACACGTCCTTGCGGATAATTATATGTCCGTATTTTTGCAGAACGGTCTCCTGTAGAAACCATACTTTTTCGTTTTTCGGAGTCAGCTGCCTGTTTTTTGGCCAATTCCATTTCATACAACCGTGAGCGGAGTACTTTTAATGCTTTTTCTAAATTTTTGTGAGAAGATTTTTGATCCTGGCAACTCACAATCATCCCTGTTGGTTCATGATGTAACTTAATTGCCGAATAGGTTGTGTTTACAGATTGTCCTCCTGGACCAGTTGAGGTTGTACGCTCAATACGAACCTCCTTCATATCCAACTCTACATCAAACTCCTCTGCCTCTGGCAGTACAATTACAGAAGCGGCGCTGGTATGAACACGACCCTGAGTCTCCGTTTGCGGCACTCTTTGTACACGGTGCACTCCTGCTTCAAACTTGAGTGTTCCATACACATCTTCTCCACTAACCTCAAAAATCACCTCTTTGAAACCACCACTAGTCCCTTCGTTTGTATCTACCACACTTGTCTTCCAGCCTTTGTCATCACAGTATTTGGTATACATACGGAACAAATCACCTGCAAAGATGCTTGCCTCATCACCTCCTGCTCCTGCACGTATCTCTACCAAACAGTTTTTGGCATCTTCAGGATCTTTGGGCACTAACATGAATTTTATTTTTTCTTCTAGAGCTGGCAAGGCCTCTTTTGCCTCTTCCATTTGCATTTTGGCCATATCTACCATTTCTGCATCGCTGCCATCTGCAAGAATCTCTTCTGCTTCTTTTATATTATCTGTCAATTCGATATACGTATCTCGAATATCCATTAACGCTTTGAGATCTTTGTATTCCTTATTAAGAGCTATATAACGCTTTTGATCTGCAATGATATCTGGTTGAATGATTAAATCATTAACTTCATCAAATTTCTGCTTTACGATATTGAGTTTTTCTAACATGTGCTTTTGGGCTATATGGTTTGCAAAATTAAGGATTTTTTATTGAAGAACAATTGTATTATTTTTAAGCAAAAAAATAAACATCAAAGATCTCACAAAAATAGGACTAGGTGGCGGGTGTCATTGGTGCACCGAAGCTGTTTTTCAATCATTGAAAGGCGTGTTTTTTGTACAACAAGGCTACATAGCCAGCACAGGAACTGCAACTGATTTTTCTGAAGCCGTAATTATACACTACGATCCCCATCAAATTACTCTTCATGACTTAATTGAAATTCATTTACTAACACATAAAAGCACTTCTAATCATTCTTTCAGAAAAAAATACCGAAGTGCCATATACCATTTTACAGAAACACAACAACAAGAAATTGAAGTATGCGTTTCCTTATTTCGCAAAGAGTCAAAAAATCAACTAATAACACAGGTTTTAAAATTCCATACTTTTAAACCTTCAAGAGATTCGCTTCTGAACTATTATAAAAAAAATCCTAATAAACCATTTTGCGAACGTTATATTACTCCTAAGCTAGAATTTTTGAAATCCAAATACGAAAAAAAAGTACGATTCTAATTATGAATATTCATAAGTACCAAACTCACTAGTAATCGTAAGTTTCTTCTCATCACTAGCTTCTACCCTACCAACAATTTGCGCATCTACACCAAAACTTTGGGAAATTGCAATCAAGTCTTCTGCTATCTCCGGCGCTACATACAGCTCCATACGATGCCCCATATTAAAAACCTGATACATCTCTTTCCAGTCAGTTCCAGAATTTTCTTGTATCAATTTAAACAATGGAGGTACTGCAAACAAATGATCCTTTATAATATGTAAATTATCTATAAAATGCAGAATTTTGGTTTGTGCCCCACCACTACAATGTACCATACCATGTAAGGTATCACTTTTATACTTAGAAAGAATTTTTTTAATTATTGGAGCATAGGTTCTTGTTGGCGAAAGCACTAATTTTCCTGCATCAATAGGAGCACCTGTTACCGTATCGGTAAGACCTGTTTTTCCGGAGTACACCAGATCTTCTGGCACGGCTGCATCATAACTCTCTGGATATTTTGAAGCTAAATCTTTGGAAAACACGTCATGTCTAGCAGAAGTGAGACCATTACTCCCCATACCTCCATTATATTCCGTTTCATAATTTGCTTGTCCGTAAGAAGCCAAACCAACGATTACATCACCTGGTTTGATATTGGCATTATCAATAACCTCACTACGTTTCATACGAGCGGTTACTGTAGAATCCACTATAATCGTCCGCACTAAATCTCCGACATCTGCGGTCTCTCCCCCTGTAGAATGAATCTCTACTCCAAAACGCTTGAGATCTTCTAACAACTCTTCTGTACCATTAATAATAGCAGAAATAACTTCTCCTGGTATGAGATTTTTATTACGTCCAATGGTTGATGATAATATAATGTTATCAGTAGCACCAACACAAAGTAAATCATCAATATTCATGATAAGTGCATCTTGTGCGATACCCTTCCATACAGATAGATCTCCTGTCTCTTTCCAATACATATAAGCAAGTGATGATTTAGTCCCAGCCCCATCCGCATGCATTACCAAACAATGCTCTGTATCTCCAGTAAGATGATCAGGAACAATCTTACAAAATGCCTTTGGAAATAATCCCTTATCGACATTCTTAATTGCATTATGTACATCTTCTTTACCAGCAGAAACACCTCTTTGCGCATAGCGCTTACTCACTTCTTGACTCATAGTTGTGACTTTGATTACCTATTAGAGTACAAAGATACTAGAATAAGTCATGTTGGAAAAAACTAGGGTCAAAAACCCCACTAATTTTTACTTGAAAAGAGCAGAAAGCATTCTTTTTGAATTTTTTAACACAAAAAAACAGCTCCAAATTCCTATCCCAAATATTAAGACTTATTGAAGCTTAAATTAACAATTTCTTAACCCAAAAGAAATCAGGCAATTACAACAAATATGAGAAAAAAAAATGAAAAAACCTAGTAAAATACCATTTTATTTTTTTATAAAACGTTAGCTATCAAACTATAGAATATGAAAAACCTCTTTAGTTTTGACGCTCACTCAAACCAATTTTAACTATGAAACTCACAAATCAATCACATATCCTAAAGCAACGGACAACATAGGTGCATCCGCAGACACTTACATACATACTGTTCCACTTTACACTTTTTCAGTATACGGAATGTGTCCTAGAAATCTACTAAAACCATAGACCTTAGAACTATCATTTAATATCTTTTGTATTTATAAAAAAGTACAAGGTTATAAACTTGTTCTAAATTCTCGAACAGTACTGTAAAAGAATATTTCTTTTGTAATCATGTAGGTATCTCACCATTATTAATTCAAAAATGACACTGGAATTATCGCCTATTAATCAAATAGGTAAGGTCTTCTATTGCCAAATCACAAAAATAACAAACCAATTTAAGTATAACTACTGCAAGACTTAAAACTTGTAGCACATCTAAAAACAAAGTTCAATGAAAGCACAAAACTTCAAAGCTAACGAAGTAGTAGATCCAGAAAAAAAGTCTACTCTAACAATTGACAATCAAACAGCCCTACCGTCAGACCTCCATGTAGCCCCCATTGCTCATTTATCACCTCAAGATCAAGATACTTTTGTGAAGTTTGGGTTTGGAAACAAAATAAAACCTGAATTTTCTAAAATCCATCATGCTATAGAATCTCAAGCATTAGCTCAGCCAGATGCAATTGCGGCAGAACATCTAGATGATACAATTACTTATGGTGAATTAAACACAAAAGCAATTCAAGTAGCAAAGGTATTAATACAAAGTGGGGTTCAACCTGGTGACAATGTAGGTTTGTTTCTAAGTCGCTCTATTCCTATGCTCATAGGTATGCTAGCTACACTAAAAGCAGGCGCAAGTTATGTTCCAAAAGATGCCCGAGTAACCCCTCAAAAAATATTAAAAGAAATTGTCACAGCCGCAAATATCGAAGTGATCTTAACGATAGAAGCATTTGGAACTAGCACACTCTCTTTTGCTGATAAAAAACAGATAATCATCGATGATGTCTGCAAAAACCCTCAAACCTACAACCTTCACAACCAAACTATAGGAATGCCTGAGGTTCAGGAAAAACAGGAAAGCAACTGCTTTATTCTTTTTACTTCCGGAACCACAGGAACTCCAAACGGCGTACAAGTAACCCACAAAAACGTTTGTAATATCTTACTTACCAAACCAGGAAACTTAGGCATTAAACCAGGAATAAAAGTATCTCAACTACTTAGTATTTCATTCGATATGTCGGCATGGGAGATCTTAGGATGTCTTGCAAACGGAGGGACATTAATAATACGAGGAAAGTCTATTCCCGAAGCTGCACAAAAAGCCAATATCATCATAGCTACTCCGTCTGTACTGTCCAAAATAGCTCCAGAAGCTTGTCTGGACATCAAAAAAGTAGCAGTTGCAGGAGAGCCATGCCCAATACCATTGGCTAATTTATGGGCTACATATTGCGATTTTTACAATTGTTGTGGTCCTACGGAAACTACTATCGTAAATACTATGCAACTATGTCAACCTAATAGCACTACAATAAGTATTGGCACACCAACTCCAAACAATACAGTCTATGTTCTTGACAACGATATGAAACCATTACCCATTGGAGAAGTGGGGCTCATGTGGGGAGGTGGAGATTGTGTCACGCAAGGTTACCTCAACAATCCAAAGCTAAACAAAGAACGTTATGCCCCTGATCCCTTTTTGAACAATGGCCAAATGATGTTCCGTACTGGAGACTTAGGCAGATGGAATACTGCTGGAGAACTAGAACATTTTGGAAGGGTAGATGATCAAGTAAAAATTCGAGGTTTTAGAGTAGAGCTAGATTCTGTTGCTATGGCTATAGAAAACACCAACAACTGCAACAAAGCAGTTGCTCTAAAATTAGACAATAGACATTTAGTTGCTTTTGCAACTCCAAAAAACATCGATACACAGGATGCAAAGGCACAAGTCTTGGCACAACTCCCCTATTACTGCGAACCCAAATTCATTATTCCAATGGAAAAACTCCCCATGACACCACGTGGTAAAGTAGACAAACGAAAACTACTCGAGATGGCACAATTACATGATAAGGATATTGAAACTACAGAAGCAACTTCAAAACTGCAGAAAGAAATTGAGACAATCGAACTACCTCCCAAAAAAGGATTTTGGACTAGACTATTGGCTAGTGAGCGTTTTCAACATTATCATCGAATTTTTGCTCTCATGGTTTTTGCCAATTTGGCGCTACTAGCCTATGGACTAACCACTGGAGAATGGTGGCAAGAAGATGGTATAGCACTCCAAACATTATCGTATATCGTTCTGGCAAACTTTTCTATCGGAATTTTAGTACGACAACATCACGTTGTTAACTTATTTTTCAAAATTGCTACGAGTTTTCCGACCTCTTATCCTTTATATATTCGTCGATTTTTCGGAAAAGTATATCATTTTGGAGGTTTCCACACAGGCGGTAATGTATCCGGAAGCGTTTGGATGCTCCTTTTTATAGGCTCTTTATTCTATCATTATACACAAAACCTTCCTGGTGTTTCTAACATATTGATTTCAATTACCTCGGTACTTATAGTCATTTTGGTTTTTATGATTATAATGGCGTTGCCAAAGAATCGAGCAAAATTCCATAATAATTTTGAATTAGCACATCGCTTTGGTGGCTGGACCGCATTACTGCTTTTTTGGGCACAGTCGTTAGTTTTTATTAATGACCAAACTCCAGAAGGCTCATACATGGAAGCCGTAGTATCCTCTCCAGCATTTTGGATGCTCGTAATCCTTACTATTAGTATCGCGCTACCTTGGATACGCTTACGTAAAGTACCTATCAAAATTACAAATCCCTCATCCCACGTTGCATTAGTTGATTTTGATTATGGTGTTACCCCATTTGCAGGATCTTCTACCGCAATAAGTCGCAATCCGTTATTCGAATGGCATTCTTTTGCAAATGTAAAAGTACCTAACAAAGAAGGTTTTAAACTTACTATTTCTAGAGCTGGTGATTGGACTGGACAATTTATTGACGATCTACCTTCTCATGTTTGGGTCAAAGGTATCCCTACAGCCGGTGTGGGAAATATAGATCAATTATTCAAAAAAGTTGTCTGGGTAGCAACTGGTAGTGGTATCGGCCCTTGTCTACCTCATTTACTATCGCAAGAAGTTCCTTCTAGACTTGTATGGGCTACCCGAAGTCCGCGAAAAACATATGGAGACGAATTAGTTGATGAAATCCTAGAAGCTCAAAAAGATGCTATTATCTGGAATACTGACACCCATGGAAAACCTGATATGCCAAAACTCACCTACAAAGTGTTCCAAGAGTTTGATGCAGAAGCAGTCATATGTATATCAAACAAAAAACTTACTTGGCTTGTTGTCTCCGAAATGGAAAGCCGAGGAATCCCTGCATACGGAGCAATTTGGGATTCTTAAGAACTAAAAAATAAATTTCAAAAACCATAAAAATGAACATTTTAATAAAACAACAGGGACGCGTAGTTGTTGTTCAACTCAACCGTCCAGAGGTATTGAATGCCCTAAATTTAGATCTCATGCAAGAGCTTGTGAATAAGCTCAAAACCCTAGATCGCAATCCTGAAGTTGGCTGTTTTGTCATAACCGGATCTCAAAAAGCCTTTGCTGTAGGCGCTGACATCAAAGAGATGGAAAGCAAAACATATAACGACATGTTCTATGAAGATTATTTTGCGGGATGGGAACAGTTCACAGCCATACGTACTCCAAAAATCGCTGCGGTATCTGGATATGCCTTGGGAGGAGGTTGTGAACTAGCCATGATGTGTGATACAATTTATGCCTCTGAAAACGCCATTTTTGGACAACCAGAAATAAAACTAGGGGTAATTCCTGGAATAGGAGGATCACAACGGTTGACAAAACTCATTGGCAAAGCCAAAGCAATGGATATGATTCTAACTGGAAAAATGATTGATGCGCAAGAAGCAGAAAAATCAGGACTGGTTGCACGAATAATTCCGCAAAAAAAATTCTTAGATAAAACACTCGAAATTGCAAGTTTGATAGCCTCTTATAGCAAACGAGCAACAATTACAGCCCGAGAGGTCGTTGACTCGGCACTAGAACTAAGTTTACACGAAGGAGTTCTATTCGAGCGTAGAAACTTCCATTCTTTATTTGCTACAAATGATCAAAAGGAAGGTATGCGTGCTTTTTTAGAAAAACGAAAGCCATCATTCATTGGCACCTAATATGCCCTTACATACCCAAATTGATACAACACAAATCAGAAACTGAATTTATTACAACAAAAAAACAAACAAAAACAAACAAAAACAAAAACATTCAAAATCATGAAAAAACAAATTTTAATTCTTGCCACCGCATTTCTAGGAATCTATAATGGTACTTCTCAGGAAAGTGAAAAAGTTGAGAAAAAAGAAAAAAACACCTCTCTTGTCATTATGCCAATACATAATAGCGTTGCAGGATTCTCTAATGTCTTTTTGGGCACCTCTGAGATCAATAAAAAAACAAACTTTACTTTTTATAGTATTTTTTGGACCAACCCCAACTTCGGAACCCCTGCCGCAGGATCAGATCTCTGGTTAGAAACTGGGGTTGGCTTAGGTTTTAAACTTAATAAATGGTACATAAATCCTGGTTTAGGGCTGGCGCATGGAAAATTCTTAAGCGGTGGCAAGGAAACATTAATAGGAGAAGGTGTTATCCCAAAGGTTTTGGCACTATATAGTAATGATGTTTTTGAATTTGAAACCTATGTGGCGTACTACAAAGCAGCACGTAAAGGAAGTAGTGATGCTATTACAAAGGATTACCTGCTCAACTGGATTGCTCCTGGCGTAAAGTTTAACAAAAGAGTATCCATGGGGGCTTTTTATGAACAATTTGTTCGAACCCGAACTACGGACAACCTCAACGAACAGAGCGTTTATCAATGGTTAGGTGGTTATGTAAAAATTGCTTTAAACAATCACATATGGTTTAGAGTTGCCGCAGGTCCGAACTTATTTACAGATTCTGGTACTTCTAAGGAATTCTATAAAGTACAAGCCTTTATACCAATCAACTAATTATATAAGAACAGTTAACAATAAAAAAATAATTAGAACCTCTAAACTGTGCTAGTTTATTTTACAAAAAAACAGTACCGTTTAGAGGTTAATAATGAACTCATCTAGACCTTTCTTTTGTGATAAACAATCAAAATTTATAGACTGTTGAGTACTTTCTCTGAGCTTTCCCATTGCTATGAATTTCGAAAAGTCCATCAAATGGTTCTATATTATACCAAATTAGCTATATCATGCGCATATCGACTTGTTCTTTTTCCATCTAAATGCCTTGCCCATATATTCCATAGCTAAGGTTATGCAATAGCATCACGGTGTTTTTTACCTAAAAAAATAACAGTGTCATTCATGCGAATTTATATCCCTAAATTGTATTACCTGATTTTCTGATAAAGATAAAAGTCAAGATGAGTTCTATTAAAAACCTCGATTAAGAACCCATACTACATATAGAATGCCAATATAATACCACTTAGAGAATAATTGGAGATCAATAATTTGCTTCTACGACTATTCTTCATTAGAAAACCAAACGCTATTCACTGATAAATATTTAAATTTTATATCTCAAAAACACCATTTTTGATCATATCCTCTACCTAAATAATACGATACTGATTCTACCGTCTAATGATCACAGTAACATCAAAAAAGACAATACTCACCTCGTATTAACAACAAATATTTCGACTCAGAACCTCATTTATTCATACATTTCATCGATCTTAATTGCTTTTTACCCTAATAATTCCAAAAAATAACATATATTCGCTGCATTAACAGACTATTATGATTTAAATAATACAATAAAATTATGATCAAAAGACTTTTTACCTATTTCTTAGCTATTTTCTCAACCAAGAAAAATTCCACGAGACCGATGATGGTTCCTATCCGTGTAGAAAACAAAAAAAGTTTCAAAGCAAATTACCCTTTTTCCAATAACTAACTTCTCTATTTCTTTTTTGAAGACCGTATTGTTATATAGTTGTTCTACCCAAATAGAAAGTCAAAAAAACAAGATAGTAGCTGGCTTATCTTCTGTCTATGGACTTTTGCAGGAAAAACAATATTTCGATTCTATAAAAATAGCTTCAAGATGAAATAAACACTAAATATTAAAAATCGCTTACTACCCCACAAATTATTATTCATTATTAAAAAAACAAAGAATGAAAAAAAACATTTTATTAAGTTTTGCATCTCTAGCACTTATCATGAGTAGTTGTTCCAAGGATGACACCACAGTCCCAAGCAATCCTGTAGAAGAAAACACTAAAGACATCGCAATCAATGCTCAAGAAGAAACTGTACTAAATGCAGATATGGTATCTAGTAATATTATCATTTCTGGGGCAAAAAAAGTAAAAGGAACTCCTCCAACTCCCAATGGTGCTATAAGTTTAACCTTAGAATATGATCAACAAACTGCTTTTCAAAAAAATGGATTTGACATTAATTTCAAAGCTCCAGACAATTACGCTGGCGCCTACATTCAATTAAAATCGCAGGATGGTACATTATCAAAAGAATATATTGATGTGTCACGTTTCGCATTTAAAAAAGCAAAGAAAACAAACGCAGAGAAAACAAATGGATTCCTCAAAAAATCCATCCAAGTTGATGAAATAGAAACAGAAATTGATGTTGATTTTGGGGAGAGTATACCTGCAGGAAAGTTTTGCTACATCATCTGTATTTATGATAATGAAAATAATATTTCCCTACCTCAGGAGGTTTGTGTCGAAGTAGAAGCTTGGGGTGGTAACTCTGCACTTGTTGACACTTGGAACAACACCAAAAGTGAAAATTTCTTAAATGGAGAACCTTCTGACACAGAAACTGTTGGCGTTACACAGTTCAATGATACCAACTATTACTGTGACAAAACAAAACAAACTGAAACATTAGAAAATAGCGAAACTTATACCACAAAATCTTTGATTTTGGTCCTTAATCAAGATGGTTCTTACAGATATGATGAGCTTTATGATCAAAAAAGATTAGATTACGAAAAAACTATAGTTGATTGTAATCCCACATTTAACGATGAAAAAGATCTTAAAGATTATGGAAAAGGTAAATGGGCTTATAACGAAGACACCAAAGAACTCACCTTGATTGAATTTGAATATAATGAAAATGGTAATTTACAAATCTTTGAAGAAGGTGATGTTGTGTTTAGTGGAGCTACTACTGTTTCTGGTAATTCTATGATTCTTGAATCCTCTAATAGTTTTTTTGATGGACAACAAACATCCACTTATTCTAGCAAAGTATATTTTGTTAGATAAGTAAATAACAACTAATATAAAGTACAAACCTTCTCACTTCAAATGGGAAGGTTTTTTTATATCATAAAATTATAATGTCAAAAAATAGCTTCCAAACCGTCCATGATGACTTAGAGAAATTAAAAAAGGTGTTTTATTAGTTCCCTCAAAAATTTGTGGAATACCCAATGTATCTTTTCGA
The DNA here is from genome assembly GCA_947492105.1 of uncultured Aquimarina sp. Taxonomy (GTDB): domain Bacteria; phylum Bacteroidota; class Bacteroidia; order Flavobacteriales; family Flavobacteriaceae; genus Aquimarina. The sequence goes on from CANLMN010000008.1 coordinate 142,237, forward strand.
AATTCATATTTATTGGACATTTCATTGGCTAAATGGGACTTGGCATTAGTAAAAATCGCTGTTGTTTTTGGATTTTCTATAACCTTTGCTACTTTTTTTCCTATCAAAAAAGTAGTTAAACATGCAGTCGTATGTACAAAATCAGTCGTCATAACACTCGTCGTTTCATAACAATACCCTGCTGTATAAATACGGCCCTTACTTTGGGATTGCCCTGTCTTCAAAAAACTGTTGGTAGTAGCTAATGAAGAACACACAAAACTCTTGGGATTATATCTTGGAGCATACTGTAGTGTACGCTGATGCGCTTTATATACAGCTTCTTTCATACTCCACAACAGCCAAACCATATGGTCTGGATTATCCGTATTCTCTATCCATTTTTGTTCCTCGGGGACAAATATTTTGTCTAACCAGCCCCTGCGACGCCAATTACTATCTTTGTGCGCCTGTACAAAATCGACAATATCATTCCCAATCATGCTTTCAAAACTATAACCAACGCATGCTACACAAAAAAAATAGCATCATCCGTGATACCAAATTCTATTTCGATAATTCTTTTTGAATGACAGCTACAGCATCATTGACCGTAAGCATACCATCCATAGCCTGATCATTCACCTCAATACCAAATTCATCCTCGACATCTAGAATAATATCCACCAAATTAGCAGAATTAATTTCTAGATCTTTTATAAAGTCTGTATTTTCATTATATGCATCTAACAAAGATTTATTCAATACATAAGGCGTCGCAATAGCCTTTAGTTTTGTGATTATTTCTTCTCTTGTCATTATTTTTTACTGTTTTTAGTGTACATTATTCTATATCCAACGTTAGCTATAAAATAGCTACTCGTTAACTTCATATTTTTTGAAAAGTACGCAGGCATTGACATCTCCAAAACCAAAGCTTGCCTTGGCAACTATTCTGGGTGCGATTGCTTGTGTCTTTGTCGGTATCCGATCTCTAGAAATTACAGAGGCAATTTCTGGATGTAAATCTTCACAATTACTATTTCCAAAAACAAAACCTTCTTTGAGCTGCAATACAGATGCTACGCACTCAATACTTCCAGATGCTGCCAAACAATGTCCAATCATACTCTTGACAGAATTGATGTAAGGAAAATCTGCTCCTGTAAGACCTAATGCAGTACTCCAATTTGTAATTTCGGTAGCATCTTTGGTGGTAGCGGTCAAATGCCCATTAATTGTATCAATCTGTTCTGCTGTAACTCCTGCATTTTGTAATGCCCCTATGATACACCGTTGTACCGCTTGATTATTTGGTGCTGTAATACTTCCAGACCCTCGCTGTCCTCCACTATTTTGAGCTCCTCCGAGTACTTCTGCATATATTGTAGCATTACGTTCCAAAGCGCTCTCCAGTGTTTCTAGAATCAATGCTCCACCTCCACTCCCTGGCACAAAACCACTCGCACTGGCACTCATAGGTCTTGAGCCTGCTGTGGGGTTGCTATTATATTGACTAGGCAAAATACGCATCGCATCAAAGCCACCCCAAACATAAGGTCCACTATCACTACAGCTCCCCACCAACATCCTCGTTGCTTTTCCTGATTGTATACGTTCGTACCCCATCAAAACTGCCTCTGTACCTGTTGTACAAGCAGAAGAATTCGTGGTCACAATATTACCACAGCCTATAATTCCGCCCAAATAAGCACTTATCCCACTTGCCATCGTTTGGATCACTGTACTACTCCCCAAACGACGTACATTTCCTGCATCTACTCTATAAATTGCTTCTCTGTATTTGTCAGCACTGGACATCCCTGCTCCAAAAATTATCCCACTATCCCAATAAGGTTCATTTTGGCTAAAAGTCAATCCGGCATCTCTCCAAGCATCTACACCCGCAATCACACCATATTCTAATCCTGTACTATTGAATCCTCGTAATTGTACTGGATTCATGTAATTATTCAGAAATTCTTTTTCATACTCGGGCTGCCCTGCTATCTGACAAGAAAACTTGAGTTTTTCCATTTCTTCAAAATGCCGGATTCCACTCTCTCCGTTTTTAATAGCCTGAGTAAATCGTTCCAAACCAACACCATTCGGTGCAGCTACACCAAGACCTGTTATGACCACACGTTTACTCATCGTTGCGAGGTTTTATCATCCCGGCAATTGTTCCATGACATACTACCTTGTTTTGTGAATTATACATGCTGACTTCGCATTTGAGTTTATGAAATCTAAAATATATTTTTTTGGACACGACCCGAACTTGCTCTCCAGGAAAAACAGGAGCAAAATACTGAACATCACTACTACTCAATGCTATTTGAAGCATGTTCGTATCCAGGCCTTCTAAGGACGTCTGTTTATTCTCTGCTACAAGATATATCCCCAAACAGACGACACCAATCTGCGCCATACATTCGGTCAACAATACTCCCGGTGTTACGGGATGATTTTTGAAATGTCCTTGATAAAAATAAGCTTCTTTTGGAAATGTATATACTCCCGACACTCCGTCATGTGCTACATGGAAAAGCTCATCCACGAACAAAAACGGTTCACTGTAGGGTAATTGTTCTATGATTTCTTGATGAAGCATTTATTGATTTTCGTTTTATAAGCACTCTTTTTTATTTCTCTTTTACTTTTGTTATTGCAAATGTTCACCACCATTTACAGGGATGATACATCCATTAATCCAAGAAGCCTCTTCTTTGGTTAATAAATATACAACATTTGCTACATCTGTTACGGTTGTCAATCGTCCGTACGGATTTCGCTTGATGCTGTGTTCTTTTAGTTGCTCACTCCCTGGGATCATACGAAAAGATGTAGTATCTACCACTCCTGCTTGGATGCAATTAGCTCGGATTCCATGAGGAGCAAACTCTAATGCAATACTTCTGGTAATAGCTTCTAAGGCTACTTTTGCTACAGAAACAGCTGCATAATTTGCCCAAGCCTTGGTATTACCTTCGCTAGTAAAAGAAATCACTCGAGCATCTGCTGCAAATAATTTTGCTTCGTGCAAGGAACGTACCCAATCGTACAGACTTACTGCCATAGCATCTAGGGTAAGATGAAAATCCTGATTTTGCAATGTTGCTTCGTTATCGACCATCGGTTTGAGATTCCCCTTAGCAATACTATGTACTAACACTTTGAGTTTTCCATCTTTCATTTTTTCGGCAATAGCACTAATCATATCTTTGCGCCGATCAATGCGAGTCGCATCTATATTTACAGATAGACACTGCACACCACTCTCTTTGATCACTGGAATCGCTGTTTCCAAATCAGTCAAATCGACTTTTCTACTCCGATGTACAATAAAAATATTGAGGCCATGTTTTGCTAGTTTTATTGCAGAAGCCAATCCCAAGCCCGAGCTTCCGCCCAAAATTAATGCCCACTCATTAGTATTTTTGAATTCTTGTATCATATCATTTTCTTGTTCTAAAAAGATCTAGCCGCATGCTTTTTACCGGATCTTATAAACCTCATATCAACCTATGATCTGTTGTTTTTTTTTATTAAAATTATTGACTGACAAACAATAATTTTGATCTTATACCATTTATACTTTTCAACTTATTGGGATAAAATTTTCTTTTTTCGCCTCAGCTTCAGCATAAAAGCAAACCATAACTACGGCTATGCTTGATGTTTCTGCTGAAGCTGAAACAAAAAATCTTAATTTTTCTTTCCGGTAAACTCAAACAACAAATGGTATTATTATCCCTTTTACCACTCCAACAAAATCCGTTGTGCAGAAAACCCTGGTCCAAAACTGAGCATCAGTCCCAAATCACCCTTGGACAATTCTTTTTGCATAAAACGTTCCAGAACAAATAACACTGTTGCACTACTCATATTCCCATACTCCCGCAAAACGGCTTTGGTATCATCAATATTCTTTCCCATCAAACCAAATAATTCTTCGACAGTCTGGACTATTTTTTTTCCACCTGGATGGAAAACCAAATGTGATATATCCTCTATTGTTTTTCCGTGTGTTTCTAAAAAAGGATTGACAATAGCCGGAAAATGATGAGAAATTTGTGTTGGTACTTCTTTGTCCAAAATCATTTGCAACCCTTGATTCGTCAACTTGAACCCCATCATATCTGTTGCATCATAAAAATGATACATGCTATCTCCCAAGATTTTTGGTCCCACAGCATCTTCTTCTGAAGAAAGCAAGGTACAGGCAGCTCCATCTCCAAAAATTGCAGCACTAACCATATTGGTCATACTATAATCCTCTAATTGAAATGTTGCTGTTGGTGCCTCTATTGCAATTACGGCTGCACGTTTTCCTGGATGTGCTTGCAAAAAATTTCGTGCATAAATAATTCCTGACACGCCTGCAGCGCAGCCCATTTCTGTAACTGGCAAACGAATGATATCCTGTTTGAGTCCCAACTCATTGATCAAATAAGCATCTATGGATGGAATCATAATCCCTGTACAACTCACTGTAATAATATAATCCAAACTCTTGCTTTCCCATTGAGCTTGTTTTAATGCTTTTTGTAATACTTGAGTTCCTAATTTTTTTACTTCCCTAATATAAATATCATTTTTATCTTCAAAAGAAGTTGCTGTAAACACTTCTTCTATATCCATAATTCCATAACGTTTATCTACAGCAGCTCCTTCAAATATTTTGACAACTTTGCGTCTAAAGCGCTCGTCTTGATCAGACAGCCATTGTTTGACAAAAGGAAGAATCATTTTTGTTTCTCGACAATATGGAGGAAGTTGTGTTGTTACCGAAGTTATTTTTACGCTCATTTTTGGATTTCTAATTTCTAGCTTTGATTTTTTTTTGGATTTCGGCTCGGCTTTCTACTCATGCATCTGCAATTTTTTCAATGATGTAGCACTCCTTTTTTCAGTATTTGCCCGAATCGATACATATCTTCATAGGAGCAATAAAAAGGTGCCGGTGCCAAACGGATTACATTTGGCTCTCTCCAATCTACAATAACCCCCTGCTCCATTAAATAATGAAACAATGCTTTGCCCTCTCCATGCAAAAATACAGAAAGTTGTGTACCACGTTCTTGTTGATTTAAAGGAGTAATAATTTCAAAATTCCCATTAACCTCTTGGGCAATCGTTTGTATAATAAATGCTAAATAAGCTACAATTTGATTTCTTTTGGTTACCAAAACGTCCATGCCCACCTGGTCAAAAAGCTGCAATGAGGCTAAGTATGGTGCCATCGCTAATACCGGTGCATTACTAATTTGCCAAGCATTTGCATCGGGTTCTGGCTGAAACTCTGGTTCCATTAAAAACCGACGCTCTTTGTTATGCCCCCACCAGCCCTCAAACCTAGGAATCTCTTTGGTACCATGATGTTTTTCGTGAACAAAATACCCGGACATATTTCCAGGACCGCTATTCATATATTTATAACTACACCACGCGGCAAAATCTACTTCATGATCATGTAAATTTACTATCACATTCCCTGCTGCATGTGCCAAATCCCAACCAACAAAAGCACCAATAGCGTGTCCTGCTGCTGTGATTTTTTTGATATCAAACACCTGCCCTGTATAATAATTAACACCTCCTATTAATACCAAAGCACATTCTGTCCCTACCGCTTCAATTTGTTTCAAAATATCTTCGGTACGAAAGGTATGCTCTCCTGATCTTTTTTTGAGTGTAACGACCGCATCTTTGGGGTCATACCCATGAAAACGTACTTGACTATCTATCATATACTGATCACTGGGAAATGCTTTTTCTTCACAAATAATTTTATATCGATTCCCATTGGGTCGATAAAAAGAAACCATTAATAAATGTAAATTGACGGTAAGCGTATTCATCACTCCTACTTCGCTAGGTTTGGCACCTACTACTTTGGATAATGATTGCGAAAAACGCTCATGATAGTCCCACCAAGGTTTATCGGCATAGAAGTGTCCTTCTACTGCCAAATTTGCCCAATCAGTCATCACTTCATTGACATAATCTTTGGCAGATTTGGGTTGTAGTCCTAACGAATTTCCAGTGAAATAAATTACCTGTTTATTATTGATCTTAGGAAAATAAAATTGCTCTCGGTATGATTGCAATGGATCAGTCCGATCGAGCTTTTGAGCAAACTCCAAAGTGTTTTCAAAATTCATTCTCGTGTTTTACCTCAAAAATACGATTTTTGAAGTTAGATGTGGGCTCTTAGAAACTAGAAGTTCCAAAGCTACAGACTCATTGTAACTTATCCAGTATCTTCTTTGCAGTTTTTTGATGAATTCCTTTGTAATCTATTACATTTTCTAGAAAATATCGAGTACTATCCTGGACTTGTAATTTTAGGTATGTCAATGCTAGATACCACTGTGCATCTTCATAGAACACACTTTTGCGGTCAATCTTCCGGAATTGTGTTGCTGCCTTTTGTTCCTGATCAGTGCGCAAATAACTATTACCTAAATACAATCGTAGTTTGGGTTTCTCTACTTGTTCTAATTGTTTCTCTAAAGCCGAAATAACAGTAACATATGCTCCTTGTTCGTAGGATGTATAAATATTTGCTAGTTCCTCTTCAATCTCTCCTCTTTTGGTATCATCCACTGGATAAGGCTTATAATAGGTCGTATACAAATCTAACGTATTCGTATTTGTGCTATGATCCCAAAACAACACTCCTAGACCAACTACAAGGATAGCGGCTATTGCCAATTTCTTATAAGGAAATCTCGTTTTTGAGGTTGCTGACTTCCCAGTGGTTTTTGTCGTCCTCTTTCTTGTTGTGACAACTTCTTGGTGGATCTTGTTGATTTTATTTCTAAAATCCAACGTTTGTTTATCTCCCAAGATTTCGTGCAACTCTCGATGTTTTGCTACTTCGATAGCCAAAGCTTCATCTGTTTGCATCTGTAATTCCAACATATTCCTTTCTTCTTCAGAAAGGGTGTTGTTGAGATAACGCTCTATCCTATCAAATAACTCTTCCGTTCTTTCCATAACTGCTTATTTTGATGAAGCGTTTTTTAACTCTTGGTAACTTGGACTGCTTTCTAGCATTTCTAATAACTTCTTTTTACAATCAAATTTTTTCTTTCGGGCATAACCTTCCGAAAAACGTGTTATTTTACTTATTTCACGCATGCTTTTTCCTTCAAAAACCAAAGCAAGAATTTCTCTACATTTTATAGTTAATTTAAAAAAATAGGCCTGGAATAACTGCTTACGTTCCTGTTCTTGCAAGGACTCTAAAACTGTTGGAGTTAGCACATCCTCAGTTTCTAACAAGGCCTCTCTTGACACTATCCTATACTTCTTGCGAAGGCGATTACGCCAAATATTCTTACAAATTGCATAAAAATAGGTATGAATAGAACACTGAATCTCAAAAGAATCTTCTTGTAATTTTTGATACAAAAAAACCAAAGCATCCTGAAAAACATCCTCTGCATCCTCGGTATGTCCAGAATTCTGTAGAACATGATGTTGAATTCCTCCCAGATTACGCTGATAAAATGCTTTGAGCACCGTACTATCACCACTTGCAATACCTTCCAAAATTGGCTTTTCGTCTTTTCGAGTCATAAGTTAATATTGCGAAGCTGTAAAACATTACATTTTCAAGATTTTTTTTCAACTTATTTTAGCAACTAAAATTTCTACATTAAATTAAAAAACAAGCTACATTATAATATCCTCAAAATTGTTACAAGTGGTCCATTGGCATCGCCAAGATAAACATACGATGATTATAAAAAGTCGTAGTGAAACAGTACTACAGCACGACTTCTTCATCTGCAACAATACTATTGTATTTTAAACAACATTGATGCTACGAATGTAACATTTTCATCTTCTTGGTTACTAATTCACAAAATAGACAAACGTTGTTTATCTTATGATTAGTATTAATCGCTAGCTCATGTAACGAATAACGCCATTTTTTTTTAACGTTATGCGAATTCCGCTCATTTATTATTAAAGCTGTTTAAACTTTCTAAATTCGTTATAAAAATCCTTTTTTTTACGCAGTTTCCATCTTTTCGGAAAACTGACTTCTTTCATCTGGTCGATCTTGCCTGAATCAAAAAAGTTTATACCACTTCATTCTAGAATATCAAACAGTGATAGCTATTAGATATAAATGACAAGAGTATCTTTTCTTTTTTGAATTTGTAGTAGTTTTGTATAAAAATAGCAGGTATGCACTTTATTCCAGAATCCCTTGATCAGTATGTTGTCACACATTCTGAAAAAGAACCAGAATTACTACAACAATTACATCGTGAAACCTACCTCAAAGTTTTGCAGCCCCGTATGTTGAGTGGTCATTACCAAGGAAGGCTTCTCAGTATACTCTCCAAACTAATACAACCTAAAAATATTTTGGAAATTGGTACTTACACGGGCTATTCTGCTTTGTGTCTTGCAGAAGGACTGCAACAGGATGGCACACTTGATACGATTGATATCAACGAAGAACTTGAGAGTTTGCAACAAAAATATTTTAAACTTTCTCCTTACGGAAAACATATAAAACAACACATTGGAAACGCAACAGAAATTATCCCTATGCTGGGAAAACAATTTGATTTAGTTTTTATTGATGCTGACAAACCCAATTATCCTACGTATTTTGAATTAATAATTGACAAAATACGACCTGGAGGGGTTATTCTATCAGATAATGTACTTTGGAGTGGCAAAGTATTAGAACCTGTAAAAGGAGATGACCTATCAACCAATGCTTTATTGACCTATAATAAACTTTTGGCTGAAGATAAAAGAATAGAGACCGTAGTACTTCCTATCAGGGATGGTCTTACGATCTCTAGAGTTATTTAGATAAATAAATACTGTTTTACACCATTTATCCTTTAAATTCACTGAGATAGAATTATCTTTTTTCGCCTCAGCTTCAGCTTAAAAACAAACCTTAACCAAGGCTATGCTTGATTTCTCTACTGAAGCTGAAAACAAAAAAATCTTAATTTTTCTTTCTGGTAAATTCAAACAACAAATAGTATTATTAAAATTTACAAAAAATCAGGGCAATCAAAAAAGTACAGAACTACTGTACAGCTTTTAACGCATCAATGTTTCCATAACCAAATTGACGATCTTTATCAGGATAAAATTCTGATGACTTCCTCATTTTATTCAAAACCTGATCTCTGTTCCAAGTGGGGTTTTTGGACCATACCAATGCTGCTATACCAGCCGTCATTGCCGTTGCTACAGAAGACCCTCCTATATATCGTGACTGCCCATCATTAAAAGCAAGAATGGGAACAGTTCTCCCTCTATCTTCTTCTCGTTGCATGGCAATCGTAAATTCGATTTGCTTACCACTATGGCAGTTTCCGCATTTCTTATATCCCTTATCTCTATCCGTAACTCCTGTTACAGCTACAGCTTCATCCATACTTGCGGGAAAAGTTACTCCAACAAACGTGGTAAAAGCAGTGGAAGTGCCCCCAGCAACAAAAATTAATTTGCCTTTGCTATACGCATACCGAATAGCATCTTTTACATTTCCGATAGAGAACAATGACCCCAAAGACATTGATATAATTTTCACATCACTTCGATTAGCCAAAGCTACGAGTGCATCACTTACCCCCTTCTTTTCATAAAAATCGTTGATTAGTACGTCTTCTACAGCACGATATGACACCAAATTACTATTATAAGCAACACCCACAGGTAGGTCACTATTATTTCGAGGTGATGCAATTACTGCTGCCATTGAGGTACCATGTCCACACTTATCATCTGCACCATCGACAACACGTCTACCTCCAAAAACTGGAGCATCTATAAACACCCCTAAACGTTCTACAGTTCTCCCTGATGATCGTCCTGTATTGAAACTCGATCCAAGTTTGGACTGATTTTGAGACAAACCTGTATCAATAAGCCCAATGGTAGTCCCTACTCCAGTACTTATTTGCCATGCCTTATCTATATTATGAATCTCAAAATTCCATGGTTGTAATGCTGCTGGAGCTATCCTTTTGTAATCAGCATTGTTGAGTTTATGACTATTTCTATCACAGCCAGAACCCGATTTTGCTCCCAAATTAGATTTGGGTCTGTAGTGATTATATCCATTAGGCTCTACATACCTGACATTTTTATCATCTACTAATGCATTGACAATTGCAAGTGAGTTTACTCGAATATCTATTACGTTAAGTACGGAATCGTCATCGATCAATACCTCTTCGCCTGCACTGGTTCTGTAGGTTTCTACATTTTTAATGATTTCTTTTTTAGCAGAAACCATTGCTGCACTTTTCTTAGCTCCTTCAGAAAAAGACACTCCTTTTTCTCCATACCCTACAGTAAGCATATTACCTCCGTGCATGGCTGCACTGTATAAAACCTTTGCATTGTTTTTCCAATCAATATCACCTTTTGTCCTCAATTGATCCGAGATATACTCATTGATTTCTGTAATCGACAACACATCCTGAGTAGTATTGACTGTGTTTTCGGCATTTGTAACATCCTGATCTTCTTGCTGACAAGCAAGCATGATCAGCCCTGCGCATAATAACGTTATTTTTTTCATAGCTTATTTTTTTTAGTAAAGTGGTTTGAAATTTCTGAAATTTGTTCTAAAAATATTTTCCCTGGTAATTTTGACGTTATGTTACCTCTGAGCAGTACTCTAGATCGAAAAAACACTTTTATTGATCAAAAAACAAAGTCCTTTCAATTACAAAATTAATAAAATCAGAATATTATAATTGTTATTTAACTAAACTATAAGAATAATTTAAAAAAAACAGATATTTATTTATAATATATCAAAAAAACCCTCGAACTACTATAGTATTAACCTCCTAGTATACTACTCAATTTAGTTTACTCAATATGACCTATTACCTGATTCTTTTTCCATCTCAATACTTGTTCATTATCGCATAACTGATACATATGATATAATCACGGTATTTTTTCATAGAGAAGTGGTGTATTTTTTTATTTGCTATAAACCTGAGTTTGATTATTAAAACAAACAAATTTGATTTATTGTTTTTTAAGTAAAAAACAATACGCAATAAATCCAGTGATCATATTGCTAAGGAAATTATCAAAATTTCTGTGTCTAGAATGTTCAACTTAGCAAATATTTTTCAATTACGAATCAGTACCATCTGATGGGAAGGATATTTTTTTAGTATACTTTCATGTTTTTCCGTTTAGATTATCCACTAGATTAGTAGTATCGATTATTCTTCTTATTTCTAATACGAACTCAAGAGAATACTGTGTATTCTTCCTAATATCCCTTTAACTCTAACTTTTTAAAGTGATTTGAAAAGACGTTTTAGATTGCTCAATGTTCTTTTTAAGCTTTATTAAACATAAAAAATCATAATGCAAACCCATTTATTTGTCTTGAAACAAGAATAGATTTGCATTATGATATGCTTTCAAAAATTAATTAAGAACATGATATTCTTAATATTAAAAAATTAAAGCTATGATGATAGATTTAATTTTTTAATTGATCCTCTAATTACAACTAAAATAACCAACCTGAGCAGCTGTAGTAAAACTAGTTCCTTCGTTAGGATTGTAACGAGATCTTAAAGTGGCAAGACAGTTCTCTAAAAAATCTGGAATAATGACAACAGTCGGTTCTTGTTGAGGAGCATTTCCAAATACAGCTAATGCTTCTTGACTATTTTGACCAAATTCACATGTTCTGTACTTTACAGTTACCCCGGCCATTCTACCATCACGTTGTCTGAAACCCATACCGATTACTCTACATGCAGGAGCTAATGTTAGAGTCTGTAAACTCCCACCACTTGAGGCTCCCAACCAATTAGTAGTTTTAGTTTGACCACTTGAAATGTCTTCAAAAACTAGTCTCATCCCTAAAAGATGTCGGCTGTTGGTTCTTACAAGAATATCAGAAAGCCTAAACCTATTACTGTTCACCCCTATAGTTAAGGTTGGAAAGCTAGCGGAGTCTTGTCCTGTTACTGAAGAAGTAGTATAGGTAATAGAGCTATTTTTTGATCCTTCATCATTTGTTTCAGAATCAACTATATCAGGTAATCTTTCTAGAGAATCATAATAATCTAATAGCTCCTTTTCTTCTTCAGGTGTTAAGATTTTGGGAAATACGATTCTAGAGTTGGAATTCTCTAAAGTCTCAACCTGTGTTTCTTTTTCATCAGTACTACAACTAAAACTTATAATGGCACTAGTTGCGATTAAGAGTGTTTTTTTTATAAAATTCATATTATTTGTGTTTTTTTTAATGATTAATTAATATTCTTTTTGTCAAACGACCTTTATTTTTGTCTTCATATTCTAGGAAATATAATCCTTCACTCAAACTAGAGGTATCGATAATCTCTTTATTTTTAAGTGTATTGGTTGGTATTAATATATTACCATAGACATCAATCAGCCTTGCTTTTGAATTTTCGGTATTATTTGAAATAATAAAGTAAGTGTTAGCTGGATTTGGATAGGTAATCAGATTTTGATCCTCATTTTTAAATAAAGGTTTCTTACTCTCGTTTTCATCAAGAGGTAAAATCCCATTATCCCTGTGGGATAAAAATCTTTTCGTTCTGGCAGAAACAAATCTTTCTTTCGAAATGAAAAGATTGTTGCTTGCATCTCTGTCATGATGGAAATCACTATTAGGATTTATAAATGCCTTAATTCTATACTTACCATTTGGCATTTTTCTAAGAATGTTTACAGAGAAATCTATCATTCGTTTTTCACCGTTTTCTCCAAACATATTGCTATAAATATTCTGATATGATTTCACCGTATTCCATTTTGTACCGTCAAAATTTTGTAGATCTATTTTTACCATTAAAAAGGCATGCGATTTATTACGTGATTTAAGTTCCAATTCGACAGTTCCTTCAAACCTTCCCTTATTATCCAATTGACTCTGAGTGCTAACAGAATTAGACTCCGTGAAAGAAAAATCAGCGGTAAATAAATTATATAATGAATTAGGATCTCTACTACTTTTTTTACTTGCTTTTTGGCTTGCTTTTTGGCTTGCTTTTTGGCTTGCTTTTTGGCTTGCTTTTTGGCTTGAAGAACCTTTAAATAAAGCAGAACCAAAATTGGACATAGGATCTTCTATTTGATCCAATGCAGTTTCGTACTGTGATGTGAAATTACCAGAAAATGTTTGATTAAATGGTCTTTTCCATTTTCTGGTATTTTTTGAAGTAGCACAACCAAACTCAACAGATAAAAACCCCATCGCTCCAGAGCAGTTACCACAAGGTGCTCTACTGGCACCAATTACCAAATCTTCTGGCAAACCATCTTCTTGATCGAAGCTAGGAGCATTTGTAAAACGTAAACCAAAATAGTAATGGATTGCCATCTCTGCATGAACGTTCTCAGGTCTATGAGCCAAATGATGCCAACCTTGACCAAATTCGGCACTTAAAGCTCCATTTGTTGATAGAACAGCACTTACAGATCGAGGAAAAGCAGTAGGTGTTACGTTACCTAATATCGTTACTAAGACGTCTGCAAAACTACTGATACCACATTTATCTGCTATTATGCTTCGAACCTCATCATAAGCTCCTTCATAAGTAACTCCCTCTCTTGGGAAACTAGTATTACTGGATGCCACAACAAAATATTCTTGGTCATTAAAGGTATATGAACCTACAGCGATAGTTTGCTGAGAGCTTCCAGGAGAAAGAGATCTACGGATACAGTCTGCGATATCTTTCAATGTTTGAGTACTTCTACCGTTAGCGAACCCTGTAATGCACATCAATAGAGTAATTAATAATAGTGTGTTTTTTCTTTTTTTCATAGTGTTTTGTTTTATATTTACATCGAAGTTACTATCAAATAAAAAGAACTTCTAACTCTATCGCCAACTTCTTTTGTCCATATGAATTAGAAGTATACTATACTACTCAATTTAGTATACTCAATATGGCCTATTACCTGATTCTTTTTCCATCTCAATACTTGTTCATTATCGCATAATTGATACATATGATATAATCACAGTATTTTTTCATAGAGAAGTGGTGTATTTTTTATTTGCTATAAAATGCTATTTTTTGTGCAGTTTTCGTTTTTTATTTCCTCCTAGTACCGGTATGAAGTTCAAATACTAAGTCAATGGCTCGTTTAACTTTATTGCAAAAAAATAGGAGGAGCAGAAGTGATACCATGTATCCTATGGATTCACTGAGGTAAAATTTTATTTTTTTGCCTTAGCTTCAGTATAAAAATAACCCGTAGCTAAGGTTATGCTTGATGTTTTTTGCTGAAGCTGAAACATCAAAATCTTAATCTTTCTTTCCAGTAAATTCAAACAACAAATGGTATAAAGTGTAAAAACCACCTTATCTGGTTCAGTTTTTCTCGTTTCCAGTCAACAACGAAAAGTCAAGATGAGTTGATTTGTAAAGAAACTTAAGAGAAGTAAAACGAATCATACCAGTCAAAACGTAATTGCAGGCTAAAATAACTGAACTATTTTTCGTTAGTTTGGAACTGTCAAGTTTAAGCATAACCTTGGTTACAGGTTAACTGAATAGTAAAAAATAATAGAAAAAGAAGTAGTTAATGGTAGCCTATCATTATTTTTTAAATGGTGTCATATAGTCATTTTCAAGATTCAGACCATATTCTGACACCCTACATTCCATTCATCTATAAAGTTTATTAGATATGAAAAAATCAAACTATAAGCCCCATCTAGTTCACTATACGTGATGTATGGAACGGTAATTATTTTAAAAATACGAGAATTAAGAAGAGTCTTTTGAAAATTACTAAAACCTATACCTAAATTTTAGCGCATATTACGTTTTATAGGTCCTGTAATATCATCGATATCATCTTTTGCTTTGTCCAATTCTTTTCTAAAATCTTTGGTGATATCCAAATCAACACCGTGAGTGTCGGCGCTTTTGGTTATTTCATGTTTGATCTCATTAGTTGCATTACGAATAGTTCTCATTCCTTTACCCAAACCACGAGCAATCTCTGGTACTTTATCTGCACCAAAAACCATGACCAAAATAAAGACGATAAATGCAATTTCGGCACCACTAATAAATAAAGGCAATACAACTATCATAAACGCAAAGATACCAAAAAAGGAGTTCTATTGAAACATTAAAATCATAAAGCAACAAAAGTTTATTGCTTTATCTCCCTTTTGAATTGACTAAACTCTGATACATTCTGTTTTTTGGGCCAGCTATTATTCGTGGTATCTATATCTGCTGTTTCTAGCTTTGGATCCACAACAATAGAGATAACTTCTTTGTTTGTAGCCAATACTTTATGCACCTCTTTATCATTTTTTCTCCATATTTGAGCTGGATACTTTATCATCTCCTTACTACCATCTGCATACGTATACTCTACGATAATTGGCATTACCAACCCTCCTGGTTTTTCAAATGTTACTTCGTAAAAGTACTTTGGTGTTTTCAGTTTTTTACGTTCTTTTTCTGTAAAATTATCCATCAAATATGACTTTAACGCTACGGAATTATCTGCAAGATTTCCTTTGGCCAAATCTTCTGTAAAGTCATCGCTGCCCTCTTTGGCTATGTAAACCAAGGGAATCAAATCATTTTCATTCATACCACGTTGACCAATAAATTCTTTTGTTGCCTTATTAATTTTTGATGAGACATAAAACTTTTTGACATCTTTGATACCTATATCTGTATAATCAGTCGTATAGAACCATCCTCTCCAAAACCAATCCAAATCTACTGCAGAGGCATCTTCTATAGTCCTAAAGAAGTCCTCTGGTGTTGGGTGTTTAAACTTCCATCGGTTTGCATATGTTTTGAATGCATAATCAAACAATTCTCTTCCCATAATAGTTTCTCTCAAAATATTAAGAGCTGTTCCTGGTTTGGCATATGCATTGGAACCAAATTGATAGATATTATTTGATTGCGTCATAATTGGAGCAATGAAGCTCTGATCTCCGCTCATGTAAGGAACTATCTTTGATGCCGGACCTCGTCGCGATGGGTAATCTTTTTCAAAGTCTTGTTCTGCTACATATTGCAAAAAAGTATTCAATCCTTCATCCATCCATGTCCATTGACGCTCATCACTATTCACAATCATCGGGAAATAATTATGTCCAACCTCATGTATTATGACACTAATCATCCCGTATTTTACTCGCTCGCTATAAGTTCCATCCGGATTAGGTCGCCCCCAATTCCAACAAATCATGGGATATTCCATTCCTTGATTCTTTGCATGTACAGAAATCGCCTTGTGATATGGATACTCAAAAGTCATTCTACTGTATGACTTTAAGGTACTGGCTACTGCCTTTGTAGAATATTCTTCCCACAGCGGATTTCCTTCTTTGGGATACATAGAAACTGCCATTACATCTTTGTTACCCACTTTGACTGCCATCATATCCCAAACAAAACGTCGTGACGTCGCAAAGGCAAAATCTCTAACATTGGTCGCCTTGAGTTTCCATGTTTTTTTTGTTGTCGCCTTTTGTTTTTCTGCACGTTCTGCCTCTTTCTGTGTCACAATAAAAACAGGCGTATCATAGGACTTTTTTGCTTTTTCGTAACGCGCTAACATTTCCTTTGTATAGACTTCTTTCCTATTGGTCAAAACACCAGTTCCATCAAGCATATGATCCGAAGGAACTGTAATATTCACTTCAAAATTCCCGAAAGGAAGCGCAAACTCTCCTCTACCCCAAAATTGTGAGTTTTGCCATCCTTCTACATCATTATATACAGCCATACGCGGATAGAATTGCGCTATAACATATACTCTATTGTCATCTTCTTTGAAATATTCATAACCTGAACGAGCACGATTCATAACATGATCATTTATTTGGTAAGACCATTTTATTTTAAATGTAAATTTACCCCCAGGCTTTAAGTCTGCGGGCATTTCTACACGCATCATTGTTTGATTAATGACAAAAGGGAGCGCTCCTCCATCTTTACTTTCTACACTTGCTATTTTAAATCCACCATCAAAAGGCTCCGTCATGTATTTTTTTACAAAATTCTCTGGAATTTCTGCGGGGTCAACCACAGCAGATTCTATCAGGGGTGATTTACTATCTTTTTCGCGAACATTCTGATCTAATTGCACCCATAAAAACTCGAGTTTATCAGGAGAATTATTGGTGTAAGTGATGGTTTCTTGCCCCGAAAGAATCGCATTGACATCATCAATTTCGACATCCATCTTGTAATCCGCTTGTTGCTGATAATATGCTGCGCCTGGTGCTCCAGAACCTGTACGATACATATTCGGGGTCGCAAATTCGTCATACAATTGACGGAATTTATTACTATTCTTATGCCCTAACTGACGTTTACCAGATCCAACGCGCTCTTGTTGAGCCACTAATGAATAGGACATCAAAAATAAAACTGCGGTAATCCCCAAAAAAATATTTCTCATATAAAAACTTAAATTCAAAAACTCAAAATATGTAAAGTGCAAATTAATTTTTTTATCAACCGCAGCCCATTTATTCACTAAACTTTAACACTCCTTTTGGTTTTTCTCTTTCTAGTATTAAACTTTTTCTATCAGTATTTTTCTTTACATGAATAATATTCTGTTGTTCCTCAAAAATATCGAATAGAATTTTGTTTTCTATTTCTAGAATAGTCGGATCTACTACTTTTTTTACTTCCAAAAAACAAATGACTAAATCATCTTCATATTTTTTTCCCAGAAACTGTATTTCTCTTATTTTTTTGTCGACAATGAGTTGCATTTTCTCATCAAAATACTTGGCGATATACCTATCTACCTGTTCTTGATTTTTGGAAACATCGAGAACCGCATCTTCATCATATCTTTCCTGTAACAATCGTTCCAAATCATCAATAAAGACTCTTGATATAATTTGTAGTGAAGCCTCTTGACTATCATATTCTATCTGTGTGACACTTACATAAAATTTATGCATATTAATGAATCCAAATAACAAAGGCAATATCACAATGATTGCTACGCAGGAGTATCTTTTATATAATTTTGCTCTCATAAATACTATTCCATTTTTCTAATCATCTTTACTCTTTACAAGTTTTGTACTTTTACAACGCATAATCATCATAATAAAGAGACTTATACCAAATTAAGTATTTAGTATCGTATTAGAATTGTTCTTTTTCTATCTAAATGCCTTCCATTATTCCATAGCTAAGGCTATGTAATAATGATCATGGTGTTCCGTAAAAAAATATAGGCATTACTACGATATTACACACCTGAATTGGTCTTAAATTTATTTTCAAAAGTACTAAAACCATGTATAAATATCGATCCTTCTACTTCTTTGTTTTCTTGTTGTGTTATTGTTTGTTTTCTTGCAAGAGCACTACGCCCCTAGAAGAACCTGTGTTTCCAACAACTATACAAACAACATCTCAAACTAGCACTCCTGCGAATGTCAAAATATTCGAAACAACTAACGGCAACAAATTAGGGCCGTGCGAACCTAGTATTTTTATCAATCCCAAAAAACCAAATCAATTGGTTGCTGGAAGTGTCATTGACTTTGTACATCGCTCTATGGATGGTGGAAAAACATGGAAAACACAACAACTAAAAAGTACATTGGGAATTTGGGGGGATCCTGTAATCACAGCTGACAAAAATGGAACTTTCTACTATTTTCATCTCAGTGATCCCGAAGGTACTAATTGGAGTAGCTCAAAAATTCTGGATCAAATTGTTGTACAAAAAAGCACTGATTTTGGCACTACATGGAGTTCTGGTGTTGGGATTGGGCATAATCCTCCCAAACAACAAGATAAACAATGGGCGAGCTCCAATCCTATCACAGGAGAACTCTACGTTACTTGGACGGAATTTGATCGATACGGAAGTACGAATCCAAAAGATATGTCTAGGATCTTATTTTCCAGTTCTAAAGATAGTGGAGCAACATGGTCTAACCCTATGGCTATAAATCAATATAATGGAGATTGTATTGACAAGGACAATACCGTAGAAGGAGCTGTTCCGGCTAGTGACGGAAAAAACCTTTATGTCGCTTGGACATTCAACAATAAAATTTGGTTTGATTACAGCACCGACAATGGCAAAACATGGCAAGAAAAAGATATTATAATCACCTCACAACAATCTGGATGGGATTTTACGGTACCAGGAATCAAACGAGTTAATGGCATGCCTGTTACCGGAGTAGACAATTCTGACAGTGTACACAAAGGCACTATTTATGTCAACTGGTCTGATCAAGTTACTCCAGAGGATACAGATATTTTTATATCCAAATCAATCGACAAAGGAAAAACATGGAGTCCTCCCAAACGTGTCAATACAGATAGTACCAAAACGCATCAATTCCTGACTTGGATGAGTATTGATCCGGCTACAGGCTATATTTATATCGTCTACTATGATCGTAGTGCTTATGACAACCGCAATACTGATGTCAGTCTAGCTGTTTCTAAAGATGGTGGAACCACATTTACTTCTAAAATTATTTCAGAAAAGCCTTTTGATCCTACTGGCGCCTCCTTCTTTGGTGATTATAACTGTATCCATGCACTCAATGGGCATATTCGTCCTATCTGGACTCGCTATGAAAATAAAAAACTGAGTATTTGGACTGCACTCATCAACACAGAAAACAAGTAGATTATATCCAACATATCTCGACTTATTTTGACTAGTTGTAAGCTACAAATCTTAAACATTAACAACAACCATTGTTTAGTCCCAAACTAGCTATACAATACTATTTAAAAAATAATTACAGGCTAATCATTCGGTTCTTTCTCTATCTAAATAGGGTCTGCTGAAAAACTGTATACTTGTTGTTTTCCAGTTGATTATTGTTATATTTAATCAACCAAGTGCAAGGAA
>CANLMN010000009.1 GCA_947492105.1 uncultured Aquimarina sp.
TCCTTGCACTTGGTTGATTAAATATAACAATAATCAACTGGAAAACAACAAGTATACAGTTTTTCAGCAGACCCTAATTAACTATGGTTAGTCACTGGTTTTGATTTTCTTTCTGATCTATGTCTCATTTTTGAGTAAAAGCAAAAGAGCTATTTTTTTGAAAAAAATAGCTCTTTTTTGTTATGGATTACGCAATAGGCTGTACTTAGGACTTCACCCTAACCCATTGTTGCGTTCTAAAAAAGAAAGCGATATACCCTCGAACATTGAGTAAATCATTATTATCTTCATCTACCCATATTTTGGTATTGTATGTTTTGCCATTTTCAGGATCAAAAATTGTCCCTCCTTCATACTCGTCATCATCTTTTTTTAAATCCTTGATTATTACCAATCCTTTGATAGGCTTATTATGATCAGCGCCTTCACAGGTAGTACACAAAGCTTCTTCTTCAGAGGATTCTAATAAATCAACAATTTTTCCGTAGACTTTGCCATTCTCCTCATAAATCTCTACAATGGATTTCTCTTTTCCTGTCTCATCATCGATTGTTTTCCATTTTCCGACTACTTGAGCCGAAATATGTTGTGAGATAAGTAACATGGAGGTTATGGCACATATAAATGCTGCTTTCATTTTATCAAATTATTTTTTATAATTAAAAATTTAAAAATACTGAAACCATGCGTACACAACAAGTTTTTGTATCTTTTTGGAAGATAAGATCCTGCTATTTAAATCAAAAATAGACTGTTAAACTCCTAATATCATTCAAAATCAGATTCCCAACATACCTTTTTTCAACGATTTACTGGCTGGTTTCTCACCTAACCAAATTTTGAATAATGCAAATTTAAAATCTTGTCCTTCAATAGTTCCTAACAAGGCTCCATTTTTATAACACTGACTCCCTACTCCCTCTACATAAACAAGGTCAAAGACATCTCCTTTTATAATAGGCTCAGAAAAGAAGCTAATAAACACTTCTAAACGTGCTCTTAATGGATCTGTATTACCATAGGTTGCGCTATCGAAACCATTATATATTGCATCAATCATTTTTTGTTGAGTTACAAATTTTGAGACAATCTTGAGTCTAATAGCCATATCCTCTTTTGCACTTGCAATTCCCATGGCATCATTGCTACGTTTTTTGAGATATAATCCTCCGGCATAAAGATCTACAAACAACATCTCTCGTGTACCAGTTCCATTGAGTGTAAGCTCTTCGCCACCTTCAAAGCTTGTTTTATATTCAAAAATAGCATCTCCTTCTTTTATTTGTGCTGTTGCAATACTCATTACAGCAAATAGGAGGGTTAAAAATAGTAGGGTCTTTTTCTTCATTGTTACATCATTTTTTGGTGCGATTCTTTGCACTAAAATACTTGATTGGGGGTTTTTCATCGAATTCAATATAATTATAATTTAGTGTTTGTGATTATTTTCCTAATAGTTCATTTTTTAATCCTTTGTCTGCTGGTTCGTCACACAACCAAATTCCAAAAAGAGCTTGTTTAAAATCGTAGCCTTCTACAACTCCGAGTTTTTTACTTTTGTAGTACACATGTGTACCTACTCCTTTTTGATAAACGATATCATAAACATCTCCAACATTTACCTGTGCCAAATAAGACAAGAATTGTTCTACTCTTGTTTTATAAGGAGTAGTATCTCCCTTAGTAGACTTTTCAAAGCCTTCTTTAAAAGCATTTTCTAATTTTTCTTTAGACAATAATTTAGACGTAATATGTAAGCGAAGGCCCATATCTTCATCTGCTTTAATAATAGAAGACGCATTACTACTTTTGTGTATCGTATACAAACCTGCAGAATAAATATCAAAAAAAAGTTTTTCTCTAATACCATATCCATTAAGTTTTAATGTAGCATCGGTATAGGTCAACTCATTTGGTAATTTTACATCTCCTACTTGGGTTTGCGCAATCATAGATGTACCCAAACCAAATATCATCAAGATTATTATAAAGTTTTTCATCATTATTTTTTTTAAATTTCAACTATCTCAGTAAGCCAAACGTGTTTACACTATTTGAGACCTAGTAATTCTTTTTTTAAGCGTTTATTTGCTGGCAAATCAGATAACCATACTCCAATAAGTGCTTTTTTAAAATCTAGTCCTTTAATAGTTCCTCTTTTTTCACCTTCAAAGTAGATCGTTGTTCCTTCTCCTTTGTGATATATCACATCATAGACATTACCAACTCGAATCTCATCGTGCATGAAATTAAAGAACTTTTCAATTCTCGAACGATATTGAGCAATATTTCCATTAGTTGATTTTTGAAATCCTTCTTCAAAAGCACTGGCAAATTTCTCTCGGGACAACAGCTTTGAGGTCACCTCAAAACGCACCCCCATAGACTCATCTGCATCAATAATACTCTGAGCATCAGATGATTTTTTATCTAAATACAATCCAATGGTATAAATATCAAAAAACCACTTGGAACGTATTCCGGCCCCATTGAGTAAAAGATTTTTTTTATTATACATTAATTCTAAAGGTAACCGAACCTTTCCTACCTCCTTTAGCTGAGATACCATCGGTGTTGCCATTAATATCAATAGACTTATCAAAATAATTTTTCGCATTTTTTTTGTTTTAAGTTCTTATGAATATTTAAAAGCGTCCAAATATATTAATTTTTTTTAAACCTATTTAATGAGGCATTTAGCTCAAAACCTAGAAGTAATAAATTTGCATTGAGCCAAATATATAACATCATAATAAGTAATGCTCCAATTGATCCATATAACTGATTATATTGCGAAAAATTATCTATATAAATTCCAAATAGATATGTCGCTAATAAACTGAGTAAGGTTGTCATAAAAGCACCTGGAGAAAAAAAACTCCCTTGCTTCCCTTCACTAGTACCAAAATAGAATAATGTAGAGACTGTCAAAAAAATCATTAAAATTAAGAACGCATACTTTCCTATTGTAATCCAAAACACAGTGTCATCGATGACTGTTACAGCGTATCTATTAACAAGATACGTAAAATAAATGGTTACTATTACGGTAAAAATCAATAACAGTGCCACAATTATCGAAACCCCCAATGCTACAACATATTGTTTGATAAAATTCCTATTAATAGTGGTATGATAGGAGTTTTCAAAACCAGAAAAAACAGCATTAATTCCGTTGGTCATCAAAAATAATGACAAGATGAATACCGAAGATAATAAACCACCTCTCGGGTTTTCTGCAATATCATTAAATACTTGACTAATAAAAATAGATGTTTGTGATGGCAAAGCATCATTTATAAATATAAGGAATTCTTGTTGAAAATCCTGTAATGTAACAGATGGGATAACAATTGGCACATAAGGGATTAAATTCAGTAAGAAAAGTAAAAAAGGAAATAAGGCCATAAAAAAACTAAAAGAGATTGCTCCAACACGAGCCGAAAAAGTCCCTTTGGCAATACCCAAAATATAGGTTTCTATCAAATCATAAAGAGACATCCCTTCAAAACCAGGGAGAATGATTTTTTTGCCGAAAAGGACTAGCCAATTAATAATCGGTAGTTTTGTAATTTTCTCTATAGTTTCTTGCAACATTATATAGCTTTTAGACTCAAGTCCAAATTATGCACGGAATGCGTCAAAGCACCACTACTAATATAATTTACTCCACATTCTGCATACTGTCGTATGGTGTTTTCATTTATACCTCCACTAGATTCTGTCAGACACTGCTCTCCAATCATCTCCACTGCTGTACGAGTGTCTTCGTAGCTAAAATTGTCTAACAAAATACGATACACTCCTGGTGTAGCCAAAATAGTTCTGACTTCTTGGAGATCACGCGCTTCGACAATAATTTTTAATTCTCGATTCGTAGCTGCAAGATATGACTTCGTTTTTTCGATCGCTTTGGTAATTCCACCTGCAAAATCAATGTGGTTATCTTTGAGCATAATCATATCATATAACGCAAAACGATGATTCTCCCCTCCTCCAATTTTTACAGCCCATTTTTCTAGAGCGCGGATTCCTGGTGTTGTTTTTCGAGTATCGAGAATTTGTGTGTTTGTTCCTTCTAATAAATTTACAAATTCTTTTGTCTTGGTCGCAATAGCACTCATACGTTGCATCGCATTAAGAACAAGCCGTTCTGCCTTGAGAATTGCTTGAGAATTGCCTGTGACAAAAAAAGCAACATCTCCAAAATGTACAGGAGTACCATCTTCAATTTGTACATCAATTACAAGTTTTGGATCTACATAAGCAAAAACTTTTTTGGCAAATTCAACTCCAGCAAGAATTCCTGTATCCTTCACTAATAATTGTGCCTTGCCTGTAGCCGTATCCGGAATACATGCCAAAGAACTGTGATCCCCGTCTCCTACATCCTCTCTAATGGCGTTTGCGATAATCAAATCTATTTCTTGATTAAATTGCGTAGTAGTTATCATAATATATCCTGTATTTTTGCTTTTGTACACAAAGTTACTGAATTCAACCAATCCATTATCTATGACCATCAAATTAATCACTATTGGCAAAACCGATCACAAAGCATTACAAGAATTAATACAGGAGTATAGTAAACGTCTTGGTTTTTATAGCAGATTTTTATTCGAGATTATCCCAGATCTCAAAAAAGCAAAAAATCTAAGTGAAGTACAGCAAAAAGAAAAAGAAGGGCTCTTGATATTACAGAAAATACAACCTTCTGATCATGTCACATTACTAGATGAACATGGCAAACAATACAGCTCCATTGCTTTTTCCGAATTACTTCAAAAACATATGAATAGCGGCATCAAACAACTTGTGTTTGTCATTGGCGGACCGTATGGTTTTAGCCCAAAAGTGTACGAACGAGCAAACAGCAAAATTTCCTTGTCCAAAATGACATTTTCTCATCAGATGGTACGACTCTTTTTTATAGAACAGTTATATCGGGGATTTACAATTCTAAAAAACGAGCCATATCATCATCGTTAGTCATAAATAAATTTGGTTACTTATAAAATTTGAGCAGCGTGATCCTTGGTTTTTACTTTTGAAATAACCTCAGAAATAATCCCTACCTCATCTATTACAAAAGTGGTGCGGTGAATACCATCATATTCTTTTCCCATAAATTTTTTGGGCCCCCATACACCAAAAGCTTCAATAACTGACTTATCTTCATCTGCCAATAAAGGATACGGTAGTTCATATTTATTTTTGAAATTCTGTTGCCGCTTTGCACTATCGGCACTCACTCCTATAATTTCAAATCCTTGTTCTTGAAAAACTTGATAATTATCTTTAAGATTACAGGCTTCTGCGGTACAACCAGGTGTACTGGCTTTTGGATAAAAAAAGATTACCAATTTTTTTCCCGCATATGCCTCCAAGTTAATCGTATTTCCATCTTGATCTTGTGCCGAAAAATTTGGAGCCTTATCTCCTACTTTGAGTGTTGTCATATTTTTGTTTAATTTACGATCATAAAAATAAAACAAAATTAAATCTCAAGACTGAATTTTATCCTAAAATTAGAATAAATAGTTCTAGTCAACGTATTTTTGTGATACTATGCGCTAGGTATCTCTAAAAAATTCTAAGAATAAGTAACATGACCAAACAGGAAAAAATAGCCTTTGTAATTAAAACTTTGCAAGATTTATATCCCACAATACCAATACCTTTAGATCATAAAGATCCTTATACGCTATTAATTGCGGTACTAATGAGTGCACAGAGTACAGATGTACGTGTCAATCAGATCACCCCTTTGTTGTTTGACAAAGCTGACAATCCTTATGATATGGTTAAATTAAGTGTGGAAGAAATCAGGGAAATTATCAAACCTGTTGGACTAAGTCCTATGAAATCCAAAGGTATTCATGGGTTGTCACAAATACTTATCGATAAACATGATGGAAAAGTACCCGTGGATTTGGCTGCATTAGAGGAATTACCTGCTGTTGGACACAAAACAGCTAGTGTTGTTATATCACAGGCATTTGGAATTCCTGCATTTCCAGTAGACACACATATACATCGTCTCATGTATCGATGGGGATTAACAAATGGAAAAAATGTTACGCAGACCGAAAAAGATGCTAAACGATTATTTCCTAAGGAATTATGGAACGACTTACACCTTCAAATTATTTGGTACGGTAGAGAATATAGTCCTGCGCGTGGTTGGAATTTGGAGAAAGACATTATCACTTCAACCGTGGGAAGAAAAACTATTCTACAAGAGTATTATAAAAAACAGCGCTCAAAATAGCTTCCGTAGTTCCTTAAAAAACAAAATACACTGCCGCAATACTTGATTTCTTGTCTCGACGGACCACAAAGGACCTAAGCTGATCGTGTAATCATACTAACATGAGATAAGCGCAAAAAACACATGCTCTTGTTCTGAAAAAATAAAAATAGTTCGTCCGTTAATTTATATGTTTTGAATAGAAAAAGCAAAATAAAAGAAGTATTTTTGAAATACAAGGACAAAAGTATAATACAAAAAATAACAAGAAGCGTTCTTGTTGTTTAGACTACTGGAATTTTAATATTTCATGAATACACAAAAATATATAGAAGATTTACTGAAGTTACATACCCTAAAAAAAACTTCTGTACGAATAGAAATATTAAAAATTTTTATGAGCTGTGATTATGCATTATCTGCAAAAGAAATAATCTCACACATGAAAATAGTCCCGGATAGGGTAACTATATACCGTACTCTAAACTCTTTTGAAGAACATGGAATACTACACAAAGCTACAGAAGATAGTAACGGGATTAGGTATGCATTATGTAGTCATGAATGCCCTGAAAAAACGCATACAGACGAGCATGTACATCTTATCTGCCAAAAATGTTCCCATACATATTGCCTAGAGGATATTAAAATCCCAAAAATAGATGTTTTGGAAAAATTCTTAGCTCAAAAAATAAACTATACGATTAATGGTATTTGTAACACCTGTCGGTCCAACTAAAAAATAATGGATGTCTCTTTCTTGGAATACTCACTATCAATATTTTGATCAAAAAAAATATCCTCCCGCTGCTACGCTAAGCAATGGGATAGCTTTTTTGCAAGAAACACTGTTCAATCAACAGGATAAACAGGCTATTGATTTGGGTTGTGGAAATGGTGTAGATACTTTTGCACTACTCCGTGATATGTGGAATGTTGTTGCGATTGACCAACAACATGAAGCATTACTTCGAATTAAAGAAAATACTCCAGAAACCTATAAAGAACACCTTGAACTACGATTGAATTCTTTTGAAAGTCTAAAAAAACTCCCCGACTGTCAATTGCTCAATGCGACGTTTAGCCTACCATTTTGCCACCCAGATCATTTTGATACGCTGTGGAATATAATTATTTCATCCATAACTAAAAATGGGCTTTTCTGTGGACACTTTTTTGGAACAAACGATTCTTGGAATTCTAATCAAGAAATGACGTTTCATACCAACAAACAGATCAAAACAATGTTCCATCAATTTGATCTCATTAAGTGTAAAGAAATAGAAAAACAAGGTAAAACTGTTTCAGGAAAAGAAAAGTACTGGCATGTATTCCATGTAGTGGCCCAAAAAAAATAAATAGGCTTTGTAAACAGATTTACTTCGCATGTTTTTTACAAAATGTTATTAATTACCTTTCATTTTTTTAAGTTCAACAGAAGATACTCCCCACAATAGCATTGCATAGAGTGCATTTTCTATAACCAAGGTATAATATATCCCATCCACTCCGTATACTATAGGCAAACACCATATTAGAGGCAAAAACAAAACAATTTGTCGCCCTACAGGAAAAATACTTGCTAATTTTCCTTTTCCAATGGATTGAAAAAATATAATACTACTCGAAGCGAGAGGTAGTAGAAACAACACCATCAAAATGATTCTTAAATTAAAAATATCTCGAGTATCTAAAATAATATCTGGAAGTAGCAACCGGATACAATACTCAGGAAAAATCAAAACCGGAATCATCAAAACAGAAACAAACAAAACACCTCCCACTCTAAAGATTTTAATAGCTTCTATACATCTTGAAATATTTGATGCGCCATAGTTGATTCCTATAATCGGTTGCATAGGTTGTAATAAACCTAATACCGGTATGGCTAAAAAAGAAAACAATCTAAATGCAGCACTAAAAAAAGTAATATCATGAGGAGTCCCGTACCAAGTAAGTGTTCTAAATAAAAAAAACTGTTTTATCACATTAGATAATTGCATAACAAAAGCTGATGTTCCTACGTGAATTACGTCTTTGATGATACTTTTTTCGATTCTGATACTGAATTTGCCTATTGCAAAAGATGCTTTTTTCCTTGCAAAATAAAGCGAAGTAGCAAATGCATATACAAACATGGATACAGTACTACTCCAAGCAGCACCAGCAATCCCCATAGAAAAAACATGAATAAACAAAGGAGTCAACGTGCAATTTAAGAGTACAGATAGTACTGTAAACATCATTGCTTGTTTAATTTTACCTTCGGACCTAATCAGTCCATTGGCCGAGAGGCCATAAATACTAAAAAACACTCCTAGAACCGTTATTTTGAAATAAGAAATACCATAGTCCAACATTGCACCAGTAGCACCCATAAAAGCTACTAACTGTTCCGCAAACAATATCCCCCCAATCATTAATATCAGGGAACTAATTATCGACAGCGCAATCATATTGGGAATTACTTTTTGCTGTTTTTGTATGTCATTCGCACCGATAGCCCTACTCAAAACCGAAGACGAGCCAGCTGCTATAAAAACAGTGACACTTGTAGTTACCAAAACCAACGGAAATAACAAAGAAATCCCCGTAAACGCCTCTGAATTAATAAAATAGCTTACATAAATTACATCTACCAAAGAATTAATAGAAATGACCATCATCCCTAACACCCCAGGCAAAGATAATTTGAACATCAGTTTCCAAAGATTATCTTTTAATATATCTGGTCTTTTTCCCAAAACTAAAACTGTTTTAAGAAAGTAATTTTACTAATGAATTGTTGGTTTGCATCAATAGGGTCCAATGATGATTTCATTTTTGTATCATTAAATACCAAATAGATAAAGGACAAAGGCATATACTCCCAACTGAATCGGGCATTCCACCTTCCTTGTTCATTGAATGAGTTATATTGATAAAATGTAGATAATTGCATTCGAGGAGAGAGTGCTAAGCGTAAGCTTGCAGAATACAAATTAGTTTCTAAATTTTCTTCCAACATCCCTACTTTTTTAAGCTTATTATATTCATAATCGGCCGTTAAAGCGATATGAGGTAATGGTGCATATCGCACACCAGCGATCATAGTATTTCTCTTTCCTTTATAAAATCCTCCCCATTGATAATTAACAGAGGCTGATAGTTTTCGTGATCGATCTGAATTATATCTGAGTTGTTGTCGTGTATAGAAATACCTATTTTGTTCTATAGCCAATCCTAGAGGTCTAAAATCAAAATTTATGTTTTGCCAAGAAGGGGTCACTGCGTATTCCAAAAAACTATTGTCTTTAAAAAAGATAAACACCGGAAAAAAATAAAGGCTAGCTTGTTGGAAATTTTCAGGATTTTGGAAATCATGATAATATCGGGCAAAAACCCCCGGGTCCCAACGACGAATCCAAGGAAGTTTTTTGGGTCGAACAATAAAATACCCCCCTGGATTATGCCTAATTACATTATTCTGAAAAACAAAACCAGTTCTTGGGTTATAATTTCTGCTCACAAAATCTGTAGACCACCCCCAATACATTTTGTTACTTCTGTAGCCCGAAAAAAAACTTCCTGCCTCTCCCCTTTGGCTTGTTTGCTCATCATAAGTAGAGGAAACCAGATACGAAATTGTCCATTTATTTCTTATTCGTATTAAGCCATCTATGGTCGCCGTAGTATTGTTTTTTTCTTCTAGCCCCATCGCTCTACTATTCTCATCCAAACGATGATTGATCATTACCCCCACATTATTTTCTTTTCCATAATTCTGAAGATAACGAAATACTCCAAAATTCGAATTTGGAGAATTCTCTGTATCGCCTTGATGAATATACAAACCAGCCAATGTTCGTTTATCATTTCTGTCTGTAAAACGAGTACCAAGATTGATCGGAGCGGGTACTGCGTTAAATTGACCTTCGAGCCCTATTTTTCTACTAAAAAAAGGGCGAATGGAGTTACTAGAAGCTCCGGCCCAAATTCCTGAGTTTTCTAAAAAAAACTGCCTTCTTTCTGGAAAAAAAATATTAAACCTCTCTAGATTATTGACGGCTCTATCCACATCCGCCTGTGCAAAATCTGTATTCACGGTTACATCAAGTACTGATCTTGGATTTATTGCCCACTTGGCATCTCCGCCAAATTTTATTTGATCATCTGTGCTTTTGTTTCCCGCCATACTTTTGGTAGTATATTGATATAAAGCATATGGTTCAATTCTAAAATTAACACCGGACTTTGGCAATTCTAATCCCTTGAGCTGTGCAGCATATGTCATTCTGTATGGTGAAAAAGACTGAGGAATAGCAGGAAAAACAGTACGTTCATAATCTCTCCTTGCTAGCCTACTGAATGTAATCCCCCAAGCAACATCTTTTCCTTCTTTTTTGCTATCATACCGGATAGATGAAAAAGGTATTGCAAACTCGGCATAATACCCTGTAGCTGTTCTATGAGTACGTACCGTCCACAACGCATTCCAATCGTTATCAACGCTCTTGTCATTAAAATTCTGTAAATCCCTCTGATTGCCATACGGAGTAGTCTGAAAAGAGACGCAGTACTGCTTGAGGTTTTGAGGATCCAGTTGTATACTAAAAACATCATTTTCATTTTCTCTAAAATCTCTTCTCAAATCCTGCACCCGAATTCCTTTTTTTCCCAATGAATCTTGGCAAAACACTCCTATATACAATTGCTTCTCATCATACAAAATACGCACTTCGGTTTTATGAGCATATGCGCCTCCTTGCCTAGGTTCCATTCTAAAGAAATTTTCGGTAGTCAATGCTTCTTGCCAATCCTTTTCATTTAATTTACCATCAACTTTTATAGTTCCTTTTGTCCGCTTGGCATGAATAACAGGAGTTATTTCTGGAGGTGGAAAATTCTTATTACTATCCTGAGCAGTACAAATCATGTATTGCATCAATGTAAGTACTATAACACAAAGCGTTCTTTTCATATTTTTTTGTTTTTCATCATAATGAAACCTATTCCAAAAAAAAGTATCATAGCACTACTAACTTTTAGCATTCCTATGACTATAAGAGTACCCCATTTTACGGTATCAGTTTGTATTTCTAAAGTCGGTAATTTCAAATAGTCCTCTTCAGTAATTGATTTATCCCAAAATAATTTGCGGAAATAGAAGTACGAAATTCTACTATGAAACAATTCTATAGCCTTATGAAATTGTCGAAAAGTACTCAGATCTGTTTTTGTAATATGAGTAAATATACTTTGCATATTCACAGCTGGATTTATCCAATGAAAACCTGATACCCATTGATTTCTATAAGATATTTGGTTGTTATAGTGATCCACATCTTTTTGGCAATGCATATCTTTGAGCGCTGTTAATGCTGCATATGCCTTTGCCATTGTATTATTATGAATAAGCTTCTCTGATCCCTTGAAGCCTGGATTATGTGCTATAAACTCATAAATAACCTCTTTGGCTTCATTTACATCTTCTTCGTTCTCCAAACTTGTTCTCCTTGTAATTTCTGCTAATGACGTACTATCTAATGGGTATTTTGTGGTCACCCATACATTCAGTATTGAAGGTATTATGACAAGAAAAAGCAACCATATCCCAGCTGCGCTAATAGCCGTAAAAGATGAATTCATTTTGAAACTAACAATAAAGAAAAGTATTGCAAACCAGAATGCACAGTATAACACTACACCAAACATCCAAAAAAAGGCTGCCAGACTATTCTCAGATGCCAATATATCACCTGATACAAAAAGCCCTATCAAAGAAATAAGAAGTGCTAAACTGGTAATAAGAAAAAAATAGAACAGGAGCCTGATAACTATAATTCTCCTAATACTTATACTTTGGATATTGAGTAATGGTAATACACCATTCTCTTTTTCTCCTGAATATAAACTGTAAGAAAATGCTATTATCAACAAAGGAAAAAGATAAATTAGTAAAAATGACACATCAAAATTACCTACAAACAATTTTACAGGGTTTGCTATTTCATTTTCAAAAATCTGATAATGTAAACTCATCCCCGTAAGACGATAATAATAAGGATGTAGGTCATATTGCCCTATTGCCAAAGCTGCATAATCATGAGGATGTAGTATCGCATGATATCCATGTCTATGCCACGCATAAGCCGGATCTGAAGCTATTTGTAATTTCTTTTTTTGTGATTCGGTGGTTGATTTTTCTTGAAAACTTGTTCGATATTCATCAAATTCTTTTTTTTCTATTGCTATTACATCTCTGATCGTATCGCGTTGTACTTTGATCTCTGATTGTCCATAGTAAATGGAATAAAGACCAAGTAAAAAAGTACAGCATAGCATGACTATTTGATAGGTATTTCTAGTAAAAGTAATCCACTCATATCGTAATAATATTCTTAGTGTGTTACTCATAAAACTGGTCTTTTTTTGTGTGATGAATATGCTATAAGAATAGCAATGACAAGTCCCCAACAGCATAGTGACAACAACTCTATGAGATACAGCTGTAATGTCTCGAATACTGAAACCGTTTTATACTGAAAACCCTCTACTGTTTTCCATAAATTTTTATCTGCTTTATATTCGTAAAACTCTCCATATTTAGAGTTTTTTGCCATATCAAGGTTCATTTTTCTAATCAATGCTCGACGATAATTTTCTGTTATTTTCTGAAAATGGATCGAGGTATTAAGATCGGTAGCCGCCAACCCCATGGATATATTACGTATTGCTAGATAAGGATTAACTATAGAAGACAAGCTACTAACCCTATTTTGATTATCAAAAATTCTTATCAAACGCTGCCAATGTATATCATAGATCCTATCCCCATATTCTTCTCCACTTTGCATTCGTATTCCTTCAAAATTCAATGGCAATTTGTGTAACGAATCTACCTGATAACGTTTCAGATATTCATTTTTTAACTGTTCTTGGCGATCTTTTTTAGTGGTTTTGCCATCCACTCCTAATCGTACATCTTTTTGAATAGCCTCTTTGTACATCTTCATAGAAGGCAAAGGATAAAGACTTTCTCCCAAATTAGCTGTCGTTTTTGGAATAATAATAGTAAAAAGAATCCAACAAGTCAGTAGCGTCAGCAAAGCATTCTTACTGGATGATGATCGCATAGATACCCATACCGAAAAAGTCATAAAAATCAATAAATACAGCATATACATTACGATCAAGAAACCTATACGCAACCCAATATCTGTTATACTTCCAGAATTTGTTATTACCATAGATAACATAAAATAGATCACAAAAAATGGAGCGACGATGACAAAAAGTATAATAGAATACGCTACTAATTTTCCTTTAACTATCGTACCATACAAAACTCCTTGACTCAGTAATAATCTTAATGTCTCATTTTCTCTTTCTTCTGTAAATGCTGTAAAAGCCAAAAATATAATGAGCAACGGAATTAATATTTGGAATACCATTGCAACGCTAAGTTCTCCAAAACGAATCACACTGCTATGACTTTGTGCAGGACGAAACATAAACTCATGTTGATAATGCGCCTCTAAGTAGATAGAGGTACCGGTGTAGGTATCCAATCCAAAATCAAATAAACTCAATATGGTTTTTGGTTTGAATACAAAAGTTCCATAATGTGCTGCTATGTGTGGATGTTTATCCCCTTGCTCTAACCATTTTGTCCTATTCTCTTTCTGCGCATGTTCTATGATATTTTTTTGTTGTTTATACGCTACATATCCTGTATATAATGCCACACCAATCAATCCTACAATAACTACAGCGAGAGCTACTATGAGTTTTTTTCGTAACGCAATTTGTATCTCCTTTTTAGCTATTAGCAGTACTTCATTCATCTTAATTGTGCATGTGTTTCAAGTACATTTTTTCTAAATCCTGAAAACTAACATCCTTGGATTCGAACTTATCCAATAACAGCCCTTCTCTCATGATACCAATGTGCGTACCCGTATCTTTTGCCCTAAATAGATCATGGGTAGCCATTAGCGTAGTCACTCCTATTTCTTTCATGTTCAGTAAGAGTTCAGAAAATTCATTACTTGCCTTGGGATCTAATCCAGATGTAGGCTCATCTAATAACAATATTTTTGCTCCTCGTGCACGGGCTAGGGCAATACCCACTTTCTGACGCATTCCTTTGGAATAGCTACTGACTCTTTTACGTATGAAGTCTTTTTGTAAACCAGACTGCACTAACAATTCTTCTAACATATCTTTGTCTTGAAGCCCACCTCCTAACCCACAAAAAAAATGCAAATTTTCTAAACCTGTGAGGTTTTTGTAAAGCATTAAATTTTCTGGAATATAGGATAGTAATCGCTTTGTTTCCTTGGCATTCTTTGCTACGTCCATGTTATTAATCATTGCTTTTCCGTCCGTAGCCTCTATAAAATTCAGGAATAAATTAATAGTGGTAGATTTTCCTGCACCATTTGCTCCTAGGAGACAAAAAATCTCTCCTTCATTTATGGTGAGGTTTAAAGATTGTAGTGCAACAAAATCTCCATACTTCTTTGTTAAATCAATTGCTTGGAGCATTTATAGCTTATTTTAAAGTTATGAGCCCTGTTATATACCCATTGGTACTTTTTATTTTCTTTGAAACATTCCCAGAACTAGTTTCATAACTATACAAAGCATCTTCGTCTTTTCCTGCAATAGAAAGAAGAAATTCATTGTCTGATATTTGTTTCACAAATAAACTTCTAGATGAAGCAAAAGTATTAGGTAATGAAGCTTCTAAGTCTCCCATATCTTTGGTATCGTACAGTTGTATTTTTCGGTATCTAAAAGCTGGATCAGCTCCCTCTGTACCAAAAAAATTATCATCATTATCGGACGTCGTTGTTAATGCAACTCCGTTCCCTATATGATACAAACCAAAACAGGTTTTGTCTGTGGCCGCTTTCAGGTCAAAGAAATAATCTGTATCAAATGCTGTCTCTCCTTCTTTGATTCTAAGTACACCACTCGGTTTACTGCTAAACAAACCCGAAGATTGAATATAAATATCTCCATTAGGATCAATGGTCATAATTTCTGAAGTCAATGTATTAAAAAGTGTTGCAGTTCGATCATCTGTAATAATCTTACTTAGCGTATTGGTCTTCAAATCAATTACGGCAACTTTGACCATATCCGAACTTCCAAAATCATTCAATGCAATAAATAGGTTTGTATCTTTTGCAATCATATCCGAGTAAAAGAGATCTGCTCCAGCCTCTTTTAGGTCGATCTCACCTGTAATTCTCATTGTAGTAGGATTAAATTGGATAACCTTAGTAATTCCACCTCCTACGGTAGCATACCCTGTGGTTTCGTTGATAATCTCAAGAGTCGAAAAAGAATTAGATCCAGGAACGATTATTTCTTGATTCAAAACGGCTTTACCACTTGAATCAAATACAAATTTTTTCATTGTAGCAGGTGCACCAAAACCGGCTGTAAACATAGAATTCCCATCAGAATATACAGAAGAAAACTGCCCTACCTCGGTTCCATTAGCATTATCTACTGATGTAGTAGTATTGAGATCTGTGAGTCCTTGCAAAAATGTTGTTTGCACATCTCCAGCACCTGATACAATGGCCAATCCATGACTGATCTTTACATTATCTTTTGTATCAGCGGGAACTGTATTATCATCTTTGCTACACCCTGAGGTGATACACATTGCCAAAAATGCAGATGTTATGGAGAGTGATTTTAGTACTTTTTTGATGTTACTTGCGTTCATTTTATTACGATTTAAATAGTGATGTTTTCATTTTTATATGCCATGATCTTCCAGGTTTTTGAACTCTAAAATTATCATATGCCAATTGATCAAATATGTTTTGGGTTTCTAATGTGATTGTATACGCTCTATGCTTGGGCGTATATGATATTCCTGTATTATGAATCCATTGCGTAGGAACTACTAGTTTATCCTCCTTGCGTCCATCAATTTCCCAGAATCTAAAAAACTCTTCTACAAACCGAGTAGACCACCAAATTTGTAGGCGATCCTTACTTTTTATAAAACTGTTTTTGGTGAATTGTATTTCTGAATTCCCAAAGAGATAAGGTTTATTGGGTAATCGTGCTCCAAAGTAACGGTCATTCGATACTCCTGAGTTTTCTTTTTTGGAACGGTTTCTCAAATCCTGAAAAGTCCCGTTCAATGTCAGATTAAGCCAAGGGACTGGTTGGAGACGTACTTCTCCCTCTACCCCAATAATCCTTGCCTTTAACAAATTGTGATAACTACTAAGTACTGGAGGCGGTACTGCCTGAAGTATAATAATATTTTCTATTTCTCTAAAAAAACCATTAGCCTCTATACTCCAATTCTTTTTTTGCAAAACTCCTCCAAGGTTAATATTATGACTTCTTTCGGGTATTAGATCCGGATTAGCGGATACTGCGATACTAAAATCACCTAACAGCTCTACTCTATCAGGTAATCTTGTTGCATACTCATAAGCTAGTTTGGTTAAGAAACTACTACTTGCCTTCCAAGAAAAAGACTGACTGCCCCCCAAAGCAGTTTTTTGTTGTTCTATTTCATTAAATTCGTTATTCTTTATCTCAAAGCCTTTTGCAGCATAATGATACAGTTTCATCGCACTATGACTTGTAATTCTATTGTCCAGAAACTTCTTATCCATACCTAAGCCGCTGACAGTTTTATTTATATACACAGGGTTTTTGTAATAATCATTTCCGTAAAACAGGGCTGCAACAGGATCTTCTCCTGATCGTTTAAAAAAAGAGCTTACATTATTAAAAATGATTTTTGTAGTAGCATTTGTTTGATATTCGAGATTTATCCTACTAGAAATAATATTCCCCGTGAGTCTTAATTTATTTTGAGAAGACGTAATCTCACCTCCAGATGTTCTTTGTCCAATAACATTACCTCTCCAATCATATATATTAAGTGTTGTATCATTAAAATTTGTAATGATACTATTGTATCCGAGATATAGGTTGGCATCCAGATTTTTTAGAATATCTTTTTTCTTATACTGTAATGCGTTGGAATACACCATTACTCGATTAAGCGCCTCTCCATAGGGCTGTCGCATTTCAAAGTTATGCTGAATCTCATCATATAGATTTGCATAAGAAAAATTAAAAGAGATCTCATCCGCCCAAGCGGTATCCATCCACCCAATATTCCCTTTAATCATATAACTTTTAAAAGTGTCATGAAACTTTTTTGCCGAAATTAATTCGGGATTACCTTGTGTATTTACAATGGTTACATCATCTAAGAGGTAATCATTGTTCGAATAAGAATAAAAACCTGTAATACCTATCAATAATCCCGAAGGAAATATTTTTCTTGTGTTTATGGTAGTATCAAAGGTGTCAAACGAACTATACCCTCCGGATACTTCAAAAAAATCATACTTTTCTTTTCTAGAGACCACATTTATTGCCCCTCCCAATGCATCTGCTCCCAAACTAACTGGAACAGCACCTTTGTAAACCTCCACTCTTTTAATTAGATTTACTGGAAGCATGGCTAAAGAAGGTCCTGTTCCCAATTCTTCTACGGGAAGTAAAAAATCCATGGGAATTCCATCTACAAATAATTTCACTTGTCTCCCTGTTAACCCCTGTAGTGATATCTCGGCAGCATTTCCTACTCCACCACTTTGTCTTATTTGTACTCCAGAAACAGTATTTAAAAGATTTGAGGTAGTGATCGATCTATTATTAATCTTCGTAGCATCTATTACAGACATCGTTGCGGTACTATTCTTATTTTTTATAGATTCAACACCTCCTACAATTGTGATTTCATTTAATTCATCGAGTTGTTTGACCAGACGAACAATGAGCTTCTTTTCTGTATTTGTCTCTAATAATGAGATGGTCTTTTGTTGTGTTTGATAGCCTAAATGAGAGATTACAATCTGATGATCTCCGGCTGTGAGGTGTGTTATTCTAAAATTTCCATGACTATCGGAGACCGTGCTTTTGTTTGCTGTAGCACTATAAATATGAACAGTAGGTATCGGATCTCCCTTTTCATCAGTGATTATTCCAGAAATCACTCCTTCTTGACTACTACAAATAATCGGAATGAATAAAATAATAATAATAAGATACTGCATATGAGGAGGGGGGATTGGAACGTGTTATAAAAAAATTTGTTGAATCAACTTCTCTGAACTCATTTCTTCAAAAACTTCTTTTTCTTTTTTGGACATTTGATCTTTGGGAAATAATCCAGTTGACTTATCCCATAATTCTTTTGTTTCTGCCGTGAGCTCATAAGCTTCATCGGTATCTTTTTTTAGTAAATAATGTAATTGTCCTCCTTTATTAACTTCTAATATTTCTTGATTCCGTAACAAATAAGAAGAAGAGTCAGCCAAAGAAATTACCTCTCTTTCTTCATTATAGAACAGAAACTCCTCATTATTCGCAGAAAGTAATAGCGCCGTTTTCATCAAAGGTTCAACTTCAAAAACACGCACTCTAGTTTTTAACGCATCATCCTGATCCTTATAACATTCAACAATTTTTACAGGCGTTTTCTCTGGAGAATGATTAATGATTACAGCCTTTCTTTCTTCCCCCTCTAACACACTATCCAATGTTATTTTCTCTACAAAAAAATAGTCATCAGTAATGGTTTTTGAGTATTTTATATTTCCAGAATTATGAACCTCGGACACTAATGTATACTTGCCCAAAGGCGCATCGTCTGGTATGGTGTACGTAAAATAGTAGTGCCTACCTGACTGTATGTTTTCCAAGATTTCTACCAAACGTTCTTTCTTACAGGCTCCGCTCAAATACTCTGCTAATAACAGTAAAGGAGTGTTTTTGTTTAAATATTTTAACTGCTTTTTCTGTAATTCTGGAGCTTCATTCTCGGGATTTGGTAAACCCAGAACATGCTCTTCAAAAAGCATTGTAACATTTTGGTTAGGATCTTTAATCCCTATTTTCACTAACGGAAATATGTGAACTTCCTTTAATGATGAAATATTAAAATTCCAATGTATCGTAATAGTCTTACCCGGAACGGTTCTTTTAGGAAAAATACTCATAGTTATTTTCTTAGTATTTTAAGCTGTTCTTTACTGTATTTTTCTGGGTATTTTCTAAACCACTTCTCTACTGTTTCTTCTCCCAAATAATCATATGTAACCGAAAGTAAAAACTTAAGTTTTTCTAAATATTCTTCTTTCGCTTTTTCAGGATTCTTATCCATACTTTTTTTGCGATCCTCTTTTTCTTTTTTTGAAGCAGGTGCATGATGAAAATATGCTACATCAAAATATTTTTTACTAAATTGATGGTACTGAGGAGTAAAAAGAATCATATTATGCCACATTTCGTCAAGAATTAACAAATCATCTGGTATAAAAACCCCTGGAACCTGACTTATGAATAGAAACTTAAGTGTTTCTTTAAAAATGTCATTCGCCTCATCAGTTTCTATCTGATAGGTATCTTTGAACCTAGAAATTACATCTTCATCTCTGAATTGAAGAATATCTACGAGTTGTTTAGTATCTAACCTTTTCATACTTGCGTGTTATAAAAACGGCAGTATAATTTTATACCATTATACCACCGCATTATGTGTCTACAAGGTAGATGAACAATGTCCACAGTTACTACAATGTGAACCTCCAGCAGCGTTATTTGATTTTTCGGCTAGAATTTGAGAAATAAGTACTTCTTTTTTGATTAACATAATTATATGAATTAAGATTATACCTACTCTTTTTTAAAAGGTTTTCGGTCTTCCCTTCGTTGCAACACAGTTGCAATTTACAATAAATACCTATTTAAATGCAACATTATTGCATTTAAAAAAATGTTAAAAAAATCACATTTTATTCATTCCTATTTAACACATTATGAAGTGATTAAAACTTTTTCACATTTACTGCAAAAACATTCTTTTGCATATACCCCCTTCCTTTATTTGCTTGTCTGCACTACTTTGGATTATGAAAAAACTTTATTGATTAAAAAACATCTATTTTAGTCTCAAGCATGCACAAAATTAATTTGATTGGTCAAAAGATTGTGTTTTCCGCTATTCACATTACACCTTCTGGATCATTTAGAAAATAATTATGGACTAATTAAATAACTTCCTTCTCTATTATTTTGGCAGACAATTACATGTTATACCATTTGTTGTTTGAATTTACCGGAAAGAAAAATTAAGATTTTTTTGTTTCAGCTCCAGCAGAAACATCAAGCATAGCCGTAGTTATGGTTTATTTTTATGCTGAAAATCAAGCGAATAAATAAAATTTTATCCCAGTAAATTCAAAGGATAAATGGTATTAACATCAATTTAGGTATATAAATTCGTATTAATGACACTGTTATTTTTTTATGTAAAAACACCGTGATGCTATTGCATAGCCTTAGCAATGCAATATATGAACAAGGAGATATGGGACATTATATAGTTAATTTGGTGTAACTGGTATAATAGAAAGAATTCGATGAGCGAGGAATTGTATTTGCATTAAGCACGACACTTTGTCAAGAAATTTTTTCTGCTTAGGCAAAAAAGAATATCATAGATTTAGAGATATTCCAGATTCCCTAGTTGACTTGAGCGCTCTGCTTAATAAAAAAAGAGGATACCGTAAAACACAAAAAACATAACACCTAAATTATAAATATGTTACAAAATTTCCAGACCGAAATACTGACTGGTTTTCTATTTCTACAACGAGCAACCGAACTTAGGATATGTTGTAGTTTTTCTATTAGTATGAGCAAAAAGCACGCATTTGAGCTTAAAAAAAGACCATAAAAAAAGGCCCGTCTAAATATACGAGCCTTTTTTCTGATTTACTTTGTCGGATTTAGTTAAGAATCATTTCTAACGTAACTCCTTCGTAATCTATAACACTTAAAGCTTTAGAATAATTTAAAAGAAAATCAATTGTTTCTTTTCTTGGTTGCTTCCCATTAGAAGAAGACTTAGAGTAAATTTTTTCCATATTACGTATTAATTAAAGATTGTTTTAATTGATAACGCAACAAAGTGTGGAATATTGCCACACTAGTTCACTAAAACTATATTATGTTTTTCGATCACCTTTCTTAAGTTGATTAAAGCATAACGCATACGTCCCAAAGCTGTATTGATACTAACTCCTGTTTTTTCTGAAATTTCTTTGAAACTCATGTCTTTGTACATGCGCATAACCAATACTTCTCTCTGATCTTCAGGTAATTCTGTAATCAATCTACGGATATCACTTTCGACC
Organism: uncultured Aquimarina sp.; assembly: GCA_947492105.1. GTDB lineage: Bacteria > Bacteroidota > Bacteroidia > Flavobacteriales > Flavobacteriaceae > Aquimarina. The sequence goes on from CANLMN010000009.1 coordinate 21,493, forward strand.
TGATCTTTAATAATACGCTTCTCTGCATTGAGATCATTATCACTTAATACCGAAAATATGCTAAATTCTCCATTATCTTCGAATTTGGGCATTCTATTATTTTTTCGGAAATGATCAATAACTAAGTTATGTGCAATACGCATTACCCAAGGAAGAAACTTCCCTTCTTCATTATATTTACCTTTTTTTAGTGTTTTTATCACTTTTATAAAAGTATCCTGAAAAATATCCTCAGATACATCGCGATCAAAAACTTTTGAATAAATAAAACTATAAATACGTTGTTTATGTCTTTCTATAAGAATTGAGAGGGCATTTTCCTGACCGTTGATATATTGGTTAACTAAAACGGCGTCAGTAGTGTTGGTTACGTTTTTCATACTATTACTATTAGATTTTAAAACCTACTAAAAAATTCAGTAAGGGGTGTGTTTTAAATTTATAAAGAGTAAAAGTATATTATAGGCAATAATTTTTTTTATGGTTCGTTGGTGAGACAAATATACAGTCTTTCTTCCTTATAATCCAAATCTTAGGTTTAAATTTTAACATTTCTTAAACAATAAATTAAAAATAATCCATAAGTTTTTGTCAAAATTCATAGTTTTTTATCTCTCGAATCCCCCATAAACACTGGTAATAAGCAAAATATAAATTTATAAATACTTTCATAAAAAAAATTTCAGGCGCTATCAACAAAACTTATGATTTGAAGCACTTTTGTCCATCGAATTGCAATTGGAATTCATTTATACCATGAAAACATAGTAGAGAGATATACCAAAACAGTCAAAATGAGAATCGTATTAGAGCTAGTAAGTTTTCAAAAAAACACTAAAATGTCAATATATCCTCCAAAACTCCAAGAGGTATCAAGTCCAATATCTCATATCGTCTATTGATTTGCTTTTTTTACTGAACTCATCTTGACTTTTTGTTTTCAACCAAAAATGAGATCAAATTTAATCCAATAAGGTACTTTCTAAAATTTGCAGCTCGAAGTATTGATGTATCATTACATATCTGTACAACATATAATGCGACTACGCTAAAAATCTATAAATACACTCGCAAAATATATTGTCTACAAAAAGGGAACTCAAAAACCAGTTTATCTTTATCTTTGTTAGGATATACGCCACCTGATTATATACACCATGCATCCAGACCTTACTACTGTAGATCCAAAAAAAAATATTATCATAAAAGGAGCTAGCCTCCATAATTTACAAAACATTGATGTTGTAATCCCTCGAAATAAACTTGTTGTTATCACAGGACTGTCTGGCTCCGGAAAATCGAGTTTGGCTTTTGACACCTTGTATGCAGAAGGGCAACGAAGATATGTAGAAAGTCTTTCTTCTTATGCGAGACAATTTCTAGGAAGATTAAACAAACCCAAAGTAGAGTATATAAAAGGAATAGCTCCGGCAATTGCCATAGAGCAAAAAGTTAATTCTACTAATCCGAGATCGACGGTAGGAACTACAACAGAAATTTATGATTATCTCAAGTTACTCTATGCCCGAATTGGCAAAACCTACTCCCCTATTTCTGGCAAAGAAGTACGGAAAAATACCGTTTCTGATGTTGTTGATTATGTAAAAACATTTGAGGAAGGAACAAAAATGTTATTGACCGCTCCTATTCACGTAGAGAAAGGTAGAACAATTGAAGAAAAAATAAAGGTATTGCAACAACAGGGATATGCCCGAATCAAAATAAAAAACACTGTACATCGTATCGATGAAGAAGATCTTAAACTCCCCAAAAAAGAAAAACCTCTATTAGTAATAGATCGTATTATTAAACGAGATGATGAGGATTTTTATAACCGACTAGGTGATGCTGTGAGTACAGCTTTTTTTGAAGGCAAGGGTATTTGTTATATAGAATCGCTCCATGACAAAAAAATCGAAGAATTCAATAATAAATTTGAATTAGATGGTATTTCATTTTTGGAGCCAAACATACATCTTTTTAGTTTCAACAATCCTTATGGTGCTTGTCCAAATTGTGAAGGTTATGGGGATGTCATTGGCATCGATGAAGATCTTGTAATTCCGAATACAGCCTTAAGTGTGTATGAAGGTGCTGTTTTTCCATGGAAAGGTGAAAGTATGAGTTGGTACAAGGATCAATTAGTAAATTCTGCATATAAATTCGATTTTCCTATTCACAAACCCTATTTTGAACTCTCTGATAAACAAAAAAAGCTTATATGGGATGGCAACTCTTATTTTGAGGGTATTGATAATTTTTTCAAGGAATTAGAATCTAAAGCTTACAAGATACAAAATCGTGTAATGCTTTCGCGATATAGAGGAAAGACTAAATGCGGTAGTTGTGATGGGAAACGCCTACGCATAGAAGCTAATTATGTAAAAATACAAGATACTACCTTATCAGATCTTGTTGCAATGCCTTTGCACGATCTCATTGCCTTTTTCAAAAAATTGAAACTTAGCAAACATGATACGCAAATTGCCAAACGCCTACTCAAAGAAATCAATAGCCGCCTTTCTTTTTTGGACAATGTAGGTCTTGATTATCTCACTCTTAATCGCAAATCTAACACACTTTCGGGAGGTGAATCCCAACGTATTAATTTGGCCACATCTCTTGGTAGTAGTCTGGTAGGTTCTATGTATATTCTAGACGAACCCAGTATTGGTTTACACCCAAAAGATACCGAACGCCTTATTGGTGTTCTACAATCATTGAGAGATCTTGGTAATACAGTGATTGTAGTAGAACATGACGAAGACATCATGAAAGCTGCTGATCAAATTATTGACATCGGACCAGAAGCAGGAACACATGGTGGCAATGTTGTTGCGAATGGCTCTTATGACGAAATCCTCAAAGCAGATTCCCTCACTGCAAAATACCTCAGTAAAAAACTTGAAATAACCGTTCCTACCAAAAGACGTACCTCAAAGTACGCCATCGAAATCGAAGGAGCTAGAGAAAATAACCTCAAAAATATAGACATCACTATTCCCCTTGGTGTTTTTACTGCCATTACAGGGGTATCTGGAAGTGGCAAAAGTACATTGATCAAAAAGATTGTCTATCCGGCTATTCTAAAAAAAGTTGGTGGTGTTGGAGACAAAGCTGGACAATTTTCTGCAATTAAAGGAAATTATAGCAATATACAACATGTAGAATATGTAGATCAAAATCCCATCGGAAGATCTTCCAGATCCAATCCTGTCACCTATGTCAAAGCCTATGATGATATTCGTAATTTATTTGCTAATCAAAAACTTTCTAAAATCCGTAATTATAAGTCCAAACATTTTTCTTTTAATGTTGATGGAGGACGTTGTGAGACTTGTAAAGGTGAAGGTGAAGTTACTGTAGAAATGCAATTCATGGCAGATGTCCATTTGGAATGTGAGACTTGTAAAGGAAAACGTTTCAAAAAAGAAGTCCTAGAGGTAACTTTTCAGAACAAAAATATTGATGACATACTTTGTATGACTATTGATGAGGCGATCCTATTTTTTCAAAAGTATGACCAAACAAAAATACTCAAAAAGATTATACCATTACAAGATGTCGGATTAGGGTATGTGCAATTAGGACAAAGTTCCTCTACCCTCTCGGGGGGTGAAGCCCAACGCATCAAACTAGCTTCTTTTTTGGTCAAAGGAAATACCAAACAAAAAGCACTATTTATCTTTGATGAACCTACAACGGGACTCCATTTTCATGACATCAAAAAATTACTAGATGCTTTTAATGCTCTTATAGCTATTGGACATTCCATCATTGTTATCGAACACAATATGGATTTGGTCAAATGTGCAGACCATGTAATTGATTTGGGACTCAGTGGAGGAATTAATGGTGGAACTATCATTGCTCATGGAACTCCAGAAACCATCGCCAAAAACAAAAAATCATATACAGCAAAATATCTCCTAGAAAAGTTATAAAAAAAGAATCGTCCAAATTATCTAACAATAATTTGGACGATTCTTTTTTATGTGATTCTGGTAATAATTTAGCTATATACCCTAGATTTTTTCTAAATACACCTCATCTAAGTAAAAAGTACCTTTATTAAAGAAGTGAAATTTCAAATCCAAAATTTCTTCAACAGTTTTGAATTCCCAAGTATACTTACTCCAAGAAGTTGTTAAGGTAAAATCTTTAGAGGAATACTCTTCATTTTGTATTACTGCTTTTATAGCAGCGCCTGGTGTTCTTGTTCTTCCGTAAAATGTCAGACGATAGTGTTTTCTTTTTTTCAATTTAATAGGAGTAATTGACTGTACATCCCAATCATTATTTCCTAATCGTAGGACTACAACTTTCATTGCATATCCTTTGTGCGTATTTCTAGTTTCTAGACCAAACTTTGCATATGACTCATTATCTCCCTGGAGGTTATTCCATTCTTGTAGCTCTCTTTCAAAATTTCCATTTTCAATATAATTCTGTCCAAAAGAACTCAATGAAACAATCAAGGCTATCAGTAGGATTACTTTTTTCATTGGGCTAAATATATTTAAATTATTATTCAACATTTGGTTACTTTTTTAAATCTACATATCACAATTCACAAACCATGCCATTTTTTTTTATGACCTATAAACTAGTGCAAATATAAGCTACTAGCACAATAATACGACGTTTTTTTTATAACAAAAAGCGCATCCAACTAAATGTATTTGAAATTAATTAAAAACCAATACTAACACTAAATCCTTTATATTCTTATAACAAATCTTCATTTTTAATAACAATTTCAAAATTAAATAGATGTCGCTTTTATGCTAACAAAAAAATCCTTGTTAAATTGTACAACACCTTTTTTTGGCAGAACTACCTTAACTTTCTATTATCGGGCCAAAATGAGATGATATTTGACCAGATAAGTCCTTTTTATATCGATAACAGCACTACGGATAAAAAACGCAATGAAGTATAGGCAAATTTGACTCCTGTTTTAGGGAAAAGAAAAAGTCAAAAGGAATTCATAGAAATGGCTTATCTATTTTTCAATTTTCTATAAAATGTTCTTTTTATGCAATTTTTAGCTATTTCTTAATCAATAGCCCTCTTTTAAGGGGGCAAAAAACACTTCCCTTGATCGAAGAATGCCCCTACCACCACTACCAATTGGCCTCTCCTTGGTGGTTGATCCTAAAAGAATCGAAAAAAATCAAACTACCGCTGTCGGATGCCTTATGAATCCCTCTAGTATATTCTATACAAAAACGTAGCGATTACATTATACATTCTTCAATATACATAATTTGGCAGTACATACCTTAACTCTTTTGGTGACATCTTATACCATTCAAAAAATAATTACAGGTTAATAATTCGGTTCTTTTTCTACTATTTTGGCCTACAGTTACATTCTAATTGTATAATTCATTATCAAAAAGGCCACCCTTTTATAGGTGGCCTTCTAAATACATTCAATTTTTTCTTCAAAAATTTGAAACTACCATTTCGGTCCTTTCTTAGAGTTACATTTGATTCCTTTTCCTACTCTTCCAGGACATAACACTTCGTCTGGGTGCTTTTTCCCACCTACTTTGATTGTTTTTTCTTTGTGAGCTGGTGCGTGTCCACATTGCACTGTATTATAAAAAACTTTTTTTCCTTTTCCCTTTAAGGCTTTTTGCATATCTTTTTTCATGGCCTCACAAATCTGTCTGACAGTTTTTTTACCTACCTTGATTTTCCCCACACCATGATCATAACTACTTTTGCAATAACATTTTCCATTTACTGAAAAGCTATCTGCCCAAGACGGCGCTGTAGTCTTATTTGCTAAAGCATTCTTTGCAGCTATATTCGTTGTAGTTTCTGTTGTTGTTTCAGTGCTTTCAATTGGATCTGTAGCACAACTAATGATCATAAATGCACTTAGACAGAGAATCATTAACCCTGAAACAAATTGGTTAGTTTTTTTTGAGTTTTTCATAATTTAATAAAATTTAATGTGTGAATTAATTGTTATCCAAATCTCTGGACAGCACCAAACCTACAAAAAATAAATAACTGATCTCAAGGGTTTTACTGTAACACGGTTTTCAGAAACCGCATGACATGATTAGCTTAACGACGGGATATTTTTTAATCTTTGACAAAAATTAATATAAAAAATTGATAACCAAGTAGTTAAGAACAAAAGTTAATTAACTCAGGATCAAGCACATGAAACCAAAATAGGTTCACACAAAAGAATTTTTAACTTAATTTTAGCGTTTTTATTGTAAGTCTTGGGTGTTTAAACGTCAAGAATCGTCGATCCATAGAAACAAATCGATATATACGCTTATGCAATCCTCTAACGTTCTACTAGAATAAAATAAAAATCTTAGATTTTTTTAGTATATTCTCACAAAACATAAATTATCTATCTTGATTTTTGGGAATCTCGTAAGCACGATATAAACCGATTTAGTTTCTTTTTTCAACTTACGTATCAATAGCTAGTTCAATAAGAGGTCCTTTTTTATGGGACATATCGACTCTATGCGTAGAAAATGCCCATAGAGGTTCGATGGCTCCTTTTTTTTGAGAAAGAAAATAGTATTCTAACCGTCATCATTTCGCTTTATCTACTACTATTCGATTTTCACGATTAACTAACTCCCAAGCAGTATAAAAAATTAATTTGGTCCGTTTTGCCAGTAATTCATAATTAATTTTGTCAGGTGTATCTGTAATTTGATGATAATCTTCATGTACACCATTAAAATAAAAAATGATAGGAATATTATTTTTGGCAAAATTATAGTGATCACTTCTGTAATAGAATCGGTTTGGATCATTTTCTGCGTTATACGTATAATCCAATGCTAGTTGCTGATACTTCTTGTTTGTTTCTTCACTCAATTGATGTAATTCGGTACTTAGACGATCACTACCGATTAGATAAATATAATTTTCATTACCCTTATGTGCCTCATCAATACGCCCTATCATATCGGTATTCAGGTTTGCAATGGTATTCTTTAAAGGGAAAATAGGGTTTTCTGTATAAAATTTCGATCCATATAAGCCCTTTTCCTCTCCTGTCACGTGTAAAAAAAGAATAGAACGTCTAGGTCCTTTACCGTCTTTTTTGGCTTTTGCAAAAGCTTGAGCAATCTCTAATAGTGCTACTGTCCCAGAACCATCATCATCTGCTCCATTAAAAACATTGCCTTGTCCATCCGTACCCACATGATCATAGTGTGCGGATAGCACCAAAAGTTCTTGGGCCTTGTCAGATCCCTCGATATACGCCATTACATTTTCAGAAGCTTTGATTCCTCCTCTAAAATAGCTCTCGGGAATTGCTTGGTAATAATCTTCGACACCTTGCGGAGATGGAATTCCCATTTTTCGATAATTTTCTCTTAAAAATGCTGCTGCCTTTTTCTGTCCTGGTTCTCCCGTGTCTCTCCCCTCAAAATCATCTCCTGCGAGGGTATATAGATTTTTTTTCAGTTCTTTGACATCTATCGTTGCTACATAATCTGTAGCTACACTCTCAGTGCTTATGTCACTTGGTACTCCTACAGCGTCACTTTTTGTAGTACCACAAGAACCCCATAAAAACAGTACTATAACCCCTGCTATGTATTTAATCATTTCTTCTCATTTTTTTTTGAAATATACAAGATACATCATTCTATAAATATGAAACAAAAAACAAATTTATTTTTTTTTCAAATAAAGTTTCGTAGAATCAAAAAAGCTTCTTATATTTGCACCCGCATTCAGGGAATACCTGATGAGACCCAAACTGGAGAAATGGCAGAGTGGTCGAATGCACCAGTCTTGAAAACTGGCGAGGGTCACACCTCCGGGGGTTCGAATCCCTCTTTCTCCGCTTAAAAGCTCTACTTTAATTAGTAGGGCTTTTTTATTGAATTATACTCCTCTAAGAGCTACTCTAATCTTGGCTAAATAACTTTCTAATCTAGACTAAAAAGGAGTACATAAAGGTGTACCATAAATTTACTAGGTAGTCCAACATTCTTCGTTAGACTATAAAACTCCTTTGGAGGTGTATAAAAATGCTGCTTGATGATATTATCAACAAAAATAAAAGTTAGGAGTCTCCTCCAGCCCCCCTCTTTTAAACATCATCACCATCATTATAAAATTAAGAAAAGATAAATAATGGTTCTAATTTCTCAGACCACTTCAGTTTTGCAACGGTCTTACACTATGATTCCATGCAACATTATATAGCTAATTTGATATAACTGGTATCAATATGTTTTGTGAAAGAAAAAATTAGATCCAAATCAAAAAGTAACAAAAAGCAAAAGAGGCCGTCTAAAAAGTATTTAGTCGGTCTTTTTCATTTTGTTGTTTTTTGATTTTGTGCTGCTTTCCTATTGTCAAGTTTCTAATGAAGCAAAAGTATTAATCAAAAGTGTTCCATCTATGCCCACTTTGCTTTTTTAAGGTTGTGTGCCATCGCTATTAGCCCAATTTCGGTTTCTACTTTATCAATTCCTCTTAGCATAAAGCGTTTAAAGTTCATATTTTGCTTAATATTTCCAAAAACAGCCTCCACATCCCAACATCTTTGTTTACGATGTGCAATTCCTTCTGGAGTTAGTAGTTTTTGTTTGGCTATAGCTTTAAGTCGTACTAAATTGTGATTGCGTTCTACAATACGGTTGCCTTTTGCTTTGTAACAGCTAGATCTTAGTGGGCATCCGCTGCAGTTACCAGCCTGATAGCGACTTATGGTTTGCTGATATCCGGTTTTGGTCTCGCGTTTGTAATCTCCTATGTGCCTCATGGCTTGTCCCATTGGACAATAATAGGTGTCCGTTTGATCATTATAGTACAGTTTACTTGCTGCAAAGGGATTTTTAACCTTTCCTGTTTTTTCCTCTCGTTGTTCTTTGTGGAAGTAATTATACTTGACAAAAGCTTCGATATTTTTGTCTTCTAAATCTGTGTAATTTTCCTCACTGCCATAGCCAGCATCTGCAGTAATACTGTCTGGGATATTTTGATAGCTTTCTATAAAATCTTCTACATGATCTATTAGTGTAGTGGTGTCTGCGGTGGTTTGTGCTAGGGTGTAATTGACAATAAATTGATTGTTGGTCGCTGCTTGTAAGTTATATCCTGGTTTGAGTTGCCCGTTTTGCATGTGATCATCTTTCATACGCATGAAAGTGGCATCGGGATCGGTTTTACTCATACTACCTCGAGCGCCCAATTGTTCTTCTTGTCTATTATATTTAGCAATGTTAGTTGGCCAATTCTTCTTGGCATAACCTAGTTTTTGCTTTACCTTTTTATCAATCTCTTTTCCCTCTAAAGCCTGATTGATTTGATCAATAGTTTGAGATACTTGCGCTGGATCAATGGCTTCAAAGTTTGGAGTATTAGGCGCCTGTTCTTCATCGGCATAGACCTTTTCGACATAAGTCCATAATTCTTTAAGTTGCTTAGTGATCTTACCACGGTTAGTTTTAATACTCTTTGCCCATACAAAGATATATCGATTAGCATTGGCTTCAATCTTAGTGCCATCAACATATAAATCTTTCAAAGACAAGTAACCTTGCTCGCTTAGGAGTATAACTACTTGGTTAAAAATCTTTTTCAAATGACCTTTTAAACGCTTTCCTCTAAAATCATTGATCGTATTGTGATCGGGTGTGCTCTGACCACTAAGCCACATAAAATGGATATTCTCTTGAAGGGCTTGCTCAATCTTACGAGAAGAATACAAATTACGCAAATAAGCATAGACTATAACCTTCAAAAGCATCCGAGGATGGTAACTAGAAGTACCACCTCCTTTATAGGTCTTGGTCAATTTATCGATATCCAAATGATCGATAATCGTGTTAACAATGCGGACAGGATGATTCTTGGGAATTAAATCATCATAACTGGGCGGCAGAAGACTTAATTGATCTTGATCATAGGTCTTGAAGACAACATTTCGGCTCATGCCTAAAATTAAAAACCTAAATAGTTTTAACCAAAAAAAAGAGGCTATCTTTTCAGACAGCCTCTTTTTAACAAAATTAAATTTGCTTCTTCTTCTCTTAGTTTAATAAGAAATCTTCTTTCTTAAAACCATTATTAAACTTAACCTGACTGAATGTATATACACCTATAGGCACATATCCTGACTCTTTGTTAGGCATAAATCCTTTTCTTACCACTGGCACCAAAATACCATCAATTTTTTCATACTCCAAAGTCATTTTCAAAATAGGTTTATCAATCCCCCACGCTGGTAGTGAAAAATAAAATATATCTACCAAATGCGTATTCGGATTGAAATATAGGATATACTCGTCATTCTTCTCTTTTTTAGTATAACCTCCATTATATGTCAAACTTACTTTGTCGTATGCTATATCTCCGACCTTCTCAGTACCTAGGTATTTGTAATTTGTCCCAGGATCTTTTAATTTATACATCATAGTAAACCAATAGAAATTTACTTTACGCAAAAATGTAGTTCCTGCTATAGCCTCTGGATCTGTTATCGCTTTACCATCCAAAGTCAATGTCGGCTTACTGTCTACATAGGACTGCACAGCTTTACCAGGCTTTCCTGGCAAAACATTCAAATCATGCTGCTCATAAGAAGCCCATGATTGCTCACCGTCAAAAATATGACGTTCTAAGGAAACATCTTTTCCTTTTTCAAAATTATCATACACATAATGAAATTGAACATCTTTTTTGGCTGCTAATGTTTCATAACCACCGTTTACCGCTATTAATGCATCTAATAATTCTGTTGACTTAGTATCAGAATTCTGAGCATTAATTGAATAAACACCTACGAATGCTACTACAAAAGCAGCTACAATACTTTTAATTTTTGATCTCAAGATTAAAAAGTTTTATGATTAAAAATGTTAGTTTATAATAAGTATACCAGTCGAAATTAGTTTCAAAACTTACACTCTGATATCATATTTTATCAAATACATCACTTATAAATGCACATTACATTACTAAAAAACCAAAATAGCTACTAGAAACCAATGAATTAACTCAATAAAAAAAGCTTAAAATAATTTAACAAAAAATAATCTGACAGCAATTTTATTCTTTTTTATCGAGTCATTTTACTCATATCATGATAGTCCTTTTAGATAAAAAACGATATAAGCATCCCGACTAAATACGACAAAAATAACTTCATACTACTCAATCAGGCTATACCTCACACAAATTAAAAATATAATTAGACCTCTTGTAGATGACGTTTAGATTTTCGGTAAATATAATTTGGGTATATAGCTCGTCTAGCAAAACGATTTTGTTTATTGGAATTAATAAGTTTGGTGTAAACCTGCTTTGTAACACCAAAATATTCGTAAGTAGAGCCATCCATAAATGTAATTTCTAACAACATCCCCTTATGGTAAAAATCTGAAATACCAGAATTATTGATCGTTTCGGTATAAGCTTCTAGGTTAGATTCGATCGTTTCTGGTGCTATACTTACAAGAAAATGATACCCATCTATTATTCTACGACTTTGGAATTCTGCCTCTTCACGCCTTTCATCTCCTTCTTGAAACTTATCCGGATGCCACTCTTTTACCAAATTTCGGTAACTTTTTTTGAGCAATTTTAGATCAATCTCTTTTGTTACTCCGAATAGTTTTTTGTATTCATTTATACGCTTCATAATCAGTTTTTTTTTACGGGATGCAAAACTACATCTTTATTCCAGACCGCTTGGTGTATTTTATCAATAAAAAAAGCTCATTAAAAATAATGAGCTTTTTACTAAACTTAAAAAGTATAAATATATGTATTAGATAACTTTTACGTTCACTGCGTTCAATCCTTTGTTACCTTCTTGTAAGTCAAATTCAACTTGGTCTCCTTCTCGAATTTCATCTACTAATCCAGAAATGTGCACAAAATGATCTTTGTTAGCACCTTCTTCAGTGATGAATCCAAAACCTTTAGCGTCATTGAAGAATTTTACTGTTCCTTTGTTCATTGTAATGTAATTAAAATTTATAATACTATTTGAATTGCAAAGATGACGCCATTAATTTGATTTACATGTAATTAATTGATAAAATTTGGAAAATTCGTATTATTGATTGTATACATTTTCTAGATCAATACAAACACCTAGTTGCAAGATGATTAGAAATTGCATATTTATATACCCAAAGGCCAATTACAAACTACTTCTTCATATTCCCCCTTGAATTTGATCCTCCTTGAGTTTTTTGCTCCAAATAATTCGCCAAGATTTTCTCTATTAATTCTTCTTTGGTCAAGTGATGAAACACCGTATGTATCTCTTCTCTGAACTCCTGAGAAATGGTATGATTAGGTTTCGTTTTGAATATTTTTTTTGCCCAAATTAGCGTATTATTCTCTTGAATACTTTGAGGTGTTGCCTTTTCAATCTTGTGAAATTTAATCGTCAACTCCTCTTCAAATTCAGCAATATCTGGCACTTCCTCTTTCTGCAATATTGTTATCGAAAGTCCTTTTGCTCCTGCTCTTGCGGTACGTCCACTTCTATGAACATAAGCCTCAAATGTATCAGGCAAATGATAATTAACAACATAAGAAACTTCTTTTACATCAATACCACGAGCAGCCAAATCCGTGGCTACCAAAATATTAATATGTCCTTCTCTAAACTGCCCCATAATTCGGTCACGGATTCCCTGTGTCAAACTACCATGAAGGGCTCCTGAAGAGAATTTATTAATTGCCAAGTTTTTGGCTAACTTATTGACTGCCGCCTTTGTTTTACAAAAGATAATCCCTCGTTGTCCTTCTTTACTATTTAGAAAATGAAGTAATACTTCTAACTTTTCTATAGGTTCCACTACCATATAGCTATGATCTATACCCTGATGCCCAATGGTAGTCATATCATCTTCTATATGAATCACGTGTTTTGACAAATAATTTTGGATCATTTGTTTGAGCGCACCAGGCATAGTTGCCGTAAATAAGAATGTTCTCCTAGATTTTGGTAGCTCTTTAATAATGTGATCTAAACCTTCTTTGAGTGCACTGACCATTTCGTCAGCCTCATCAAGAACAAGATAGGTTGTACTTTGTACATCAATCGCATTACGTTTCATCAAATCAGCTAGGCGACCTGGTGTGGCGACCACAATATGCGTTTCCTCTTTTAGACGTTCTATTTGAGGTTTTATAGGAATCCCTCCAAAAACACCTGCAATTGACACCAAAGGGTTATTTGCAGCAAAAGAAACTAAATTAGCATATATCTGTTGCCCCAACTCTCTCGTTGGTGCCAATATTACAACCTGTACACTACTATTATCTGTGGCTATAAGCTGTAATAATGGTAATCCAAAAGCAGCAGTTTTTCCTGTTCCGGTCTTAGCTATCGCAACAATGTCTGATTGTTGTTGTAATGCTACAGGAATTATTTTTTCTTGAATCGCTGTAGGTATAGTGATTTTTAAAGCGGCTAGAGACTTCTGAAATTGTTCATGAATTCCTAATTCGGAAAAACTTTTTGACATAAAAATATATTTTTGACAAAGGTACTGCCAAATCTGTTGCAAAATGAGGTATTGGTACTTTGAATTAAACACTGCTCACGTTCTTCATAAAAAATAGTAATTCGTCTAATGCATTAAGACAAAACCCCATAACTCACAAAAATTCGTAAATACAAAAGACTCGTTAAAATATAAAATTAACGACCTACCGATCATCAATACATAAAACACTAATAACAAATATTTTATTAAACAAAAATCAACATCTTGCACTCAACAACTAGTACAATTATATGCACACTAAAGTGGTCTCTCTTTTGGTTTTTGAACCTTCTTTTCTTCATTAATTTACACACAATTAAATTATCTACTGTATCTTCGTTACCAGCTTAATAACAGAACATGTATCAATCTATAATAGATCACTGCTATCGCTATGTAACCCCCACATCAAAAGATCTTGATTTTTTGATTTCGAAATTATCCAAAATTACTGTCAGCAAAAAAAAATTTTTGTTGGAACCGGGAATTCATATTCGAGAGCAATATTTTGTAATAAAAGGATGCCTTCGTGCTTTTTATGTTGATGATAAAGGTAATCATCACACTATACAATTCGCTATAGAAGATTGGTGGGTTGCAGATTTTGACACCTTTTACAATGACCTCCCGTCCAAATTATACTTAGAAGCATTAGAAGACTCCACATTATTAGCTATGAGCTATAAAGACATGGAGCAACTCTATAAAGAGGCTCCTATTTTTGAACGATATTTCCGAATTTTATTAACAGGTGCATTTAATTCACATCGCAAGCGCATTTTATCTTCTTTAGAAAAAGATACCAAAGACCGTTATCTAGAGTTTTGCTCCTCCTATTCTAATATTGAAAACAGAATACCTAACTACCATATTGCCAACTACCTAGGCGTTTCTGCAGAAAGCTTAAGTCGTATACGCACTGCGCTAAAAGCTGACACTTCGGAATAAATCCCTGTGGAAATCACTAAATACGGTGGCATAAATTTTTTGGGTAAGTTTTCCCCATATTGATCTAGATCAACGACTATATCTAATCTATCTTGTATCTTTATTTCCAGAAAGAGACACCTGAATATTAATCGTTTTTTTCTAAAATAAAAAACTCCAAAATAAGCAGAATCGTTTATTTGAGTTTTGGTATAAGTAGATTTTATTGGAGAATACCCCCGATGCACTAAAATACTATGAAGATTTCATTGTTGTATCAGTATTGTTGTAAAAAACTGTTTTGATCCACATGAATATAAAATATATGACCTAGTTGTCAAGAAGAGTAAGAAAACCAACTTAAATACTCTAAAAACCAGCATGTGTAGTTGTTATATGCTGGTTTTTTATTTTTTTTACAAAAAAAGATACTCCCATTCAAACGACGACTCTAATTAAATTTATTATTAAAACTCAATCTGAGTTTACGCATATAATCTTCTTGAAGCCAATCCTTGTAATTCTTTGTATTATTAATGATACAAAAACAATATTGTCTTATTCGATATTCGATATCATCTTTGAGTAATTTTGCCAACTCACGTGCATCAAAAACATCTTCACTATTTTCAACACACATTTGTGAATGTTGCGCTATAGATTTTTCGAGTACAACTTTTGACTTTGATCCTTCTGACATTACTTGCTTATAGATTCGCTTTACATCAAACTCAATATCCAAAGTATTCTTGAAACGCGCTCTTAGCTCTTCAGACATTTTATACCGAAACTGTTTTTCTATTTCTTCGTCAGAAATCAGATTATTGATATAAAAATCTGGAGATTTGAAGATTTTTTGCCAATCTATTTCTGATTCCCAAGGACCAAAGCGTGCAAAATTATTTCCTAAATCAATTACGGTGAATTCGGACTTACTCGGCAGAACGCGAGAACCGCGACCTATCATTTGAAAATACAAGGTCAAAGATTTTGTAGCTCTATTAATAATTATTGTTTCGATAGAAGGCTCATCAAAACCTGTAGTCAAAATGCTCACAGACGAGAGTATGGCATTCGGTGTCTTTTTGAACCACTCCAAGATCTCTTTTCGTTCGGTTTTGCCATGCGTATTATCTAGATGTCTAGTTGGGTACCCAACTTTGTTAAATGTATCAGCAACAAAAATAGAAGTAGTAATTCCATTGTTAAAAATCAATGTCTTAGTATTCTTGGCTCGTTCTTCATAAGCGTACTGTAACTTATGCAGCATAGATGAATTAGTATATAACTCCTCCGAAGATTTTACGGTATAATCACCATTCATACCAACCTTGAGAGCTCCCAATCTAATATCGTGATTATAAGTAATCGCCTTTGCCAAAACCCTTTTTTTTATTAGCTCAGAAATTGTTTCACCAACTAATAGTTCATCATAACTTTCCTTCATTGGCAATTTGACATTGGAACTCAAAGGTGTCGCGGTAACTCCTAAAATAAAGCAATTTTCAAAAAACTTGAATAATTTCCTAAAGGAATTGTAATGCGCTTCATCAATAATGATGAGTCCAATTTGTTCTAATTCCAACTTATCTTCATTGAGGCGGTTATTAAGCGTCTCTACCATTGCTACAAAACAATTATACTCATCCTGATCAGGTAGTTCTTTAATCTTGCTATTGATAATTTTATTTGGAACCTCAAATTCCTTTAGCATACGAGAGGTCTGATCGCACAATTCTATACGATGTGTTAGAATCAATACTTTTTTGGACGTTTCCCGAATGTACCGTTGCGTTATATTAGAAAAGACTACCGTTTTACCTCCACCCGTAGGAAGTTGATAAAGAAGATTATAATTTACAGGATTCTTATCAATTCGTTCAAAAATTTGATTAATATCCTTTTGTTGGTATTCATATAATGATTTCTTTTTTGTGATACCAAAAGATATTTCTTTCATGTTTTTGTTTAAAATTGAACAAACAAATTTAGGTACTTTTAGAGATTAATTGAAATATTTATCTATTAAATTTATCTCTATTTTTTCACAAAATTCAAAGCATCCTATTACACCATTCCTAAGCTTATTTCCTTAGCCCACAATAATTATGCTTCAGACTTTTTGCCTGCCTTATTGCGCTACACAAAAATCAAAATCCCGTCAAGTTTTATCAAGTTTTATCAAGTTTTATCAAGTTTTATCAAGTTTTTGGATAAAAATTGGATTTTTAATTAAAATGCATGCAAAAGTGCTACAGCGTTGTTTTATTTAGTATTTTAAGCACCTAGAATTTTTCTAATTATTGACACACATTGAATCCACAAATCATCAAAAAACTAGCACTTTTTTTTATTGTATTGAGCTATAGTTTTCAAAAAGCCAAAGCACAAAGTCTGAATACGGGATTTGGGATATTAGGCAAAATACAGTTTACCATTGGAAATCAAAATCAAAAACTAGAAGCAGGAATATTTGCTATAGGCGTTTTGAATTACAATGATGTCGCAATAGAAAGCGGACTGAACCTCATTTCTGGACATTTTTTTAAAAGGCATACAGTTAAACAAGCTGGATTTTTCTATGGTTATGAGTTTTTTGCGTTGGCAGGTGTTGGCCAAAACTCGAACCTTTTGGGTGCTTCCGTTGCTGATTTTAATACATCCTTAATAGCTAATCCTGATGGTCAAGGTTCTTTTAGTGGACTAGGTTTTGGCTTCCAAAAAGAATACCTACCCAAAGAACTTAAACATTTCTCACTGAGACGAGGAAAAATACTAATGCGCTTTAGTAATGCTGATCACTCTCTTGACTTTGCTTTTCTCAATGATTTTAAATTTTATCCAATGTTCAACGGAGAAGGTACAGATTATGGTAGCACTGGTTCTTTACAAATAGGGTTCTCAAAAATACTATCACCAATCGAAATATACCGGGTTGGCACAGGTGTTGAGTTATTCACTCCAAAGGCCGATCACACTAGAACTCCTGATAATTATGTAAATTCTGATGATGGAAGAAAAAATGTTTGGTATACTGTATCTCCACATAGTACAAATTTTTATTCCAATTTATATGCCTTTGGAACATATCAAGGTCAAGATGCAAGTATTCATATCAAATTAGGGATCAACAGTCAAAAATTGGGAGCTTATATTCAAAACACACTTCATGATGGTCCCGGTCTGAACCCTAGATTTCCTTGGGATGTAACAAAAAAAGATAAATTATTTTTTGAACTTAGCACAAGTATCACAAAAACGGAACAGCATGATAAGTAGACAATTTTCCCTACTGCTACTAACTGCAGTTAGCCTAACGTGCTGTAAGACATATCGAACGTTCTATAAAAAAACAGCCACGATTAGCAGTACAACTCCGGCCAAAGAGCAACGTTTAGCACTAAGGAATGTAACAACACCAGCGCTACAGGACAATTTGTCTAAATTCCAAAATCTACATATGCTGGACCTCACCAGAAATACAAGTATAGATTTGGCGACCGTTTTTGATCAAATAGCGCATCCAGAAAAGCTTCGTATATTACTATTGGATAGTATTGCATTAAATAGACTCCCAAAAAACATAACACGCTTCACGGAACTACATCAACTTTCTATAAATGGAAACCCAGAAGCTGACTTTGAGCAAATTTTTGGACTCCTCAAAGAATTACCGATTCAATTTCTGAATCTACAAAACAACAACCTATCCAATCTACCAACAAACATTACAATGATCAAAACCCTTAAAGATCTCAATCTTTCGGGTAATACAATGACAAACGAGGACGCCTACACAGAATTAGCCAAACTCCCTGACTTAAACTCCCTATGGCTTACCAATAATCAACTAGGCAAACTTCCTCAAAAACTAAGCGAGCTCAGACAACTAAAAGATTTGTATATTGAACATAATGCGCTCTATCAAATCCCAGACAATATAGTTGCTATGGAAAAACTACAAGTCATTCATGCAGGCCATAACAACTTCAAAGAACTACCAACACAGTTTGCACTCTTGCCAAGACTTATACTATTACATATTAACAACTGTCCTATTCATAAAATTCCGGATATTTTTGACAAAAAACAGACAACTATACTAGGGCTTATTATAGATCAAAATCAACTAAAAGATTCTGATAAAGAAATATGGAAAAAGAAATTGCGCCATTACTTTTTATTGTCTTTTTAGAAAGAAATCATACTACACAAAAACATCTTACATAAAAAATACCAGAAGAAAGAATCTTCTTCTGGCATTTTAAACTATTTAAAAAAGGGGTTCTAATAGTATTGTTCTAGAAGTAGTCATACATTTGGGGCATATATGCAACTTTTTTCCCTGTTCAAATATAGGGTAAAACCATAAAATCAGGACATTAGTGATTAAAAAAATATTAAATTATCGATGAAATACGTTATTTTTAGACAAAAAGCTATTTTATTTAGGAAATAATTAGGAAACTACGTAGTATTACGTAAACATAACACACTACAAAACAACATTCTACTCATACTCATGAATCAACGACCTGTTACGATCACTACTATTTATTGCTTTGAAAACCTTGAATTCATTAGAGTAAAATAATCTTTGGCCTCCACTATTTTTACAATAAGAACAAACGATAACAAAGTACTGCGCACTGAAGATTATCCTTTATAAAATTCCTGTGTAGCTTAAAAATACTTTAAAAAAAAATTCGCTTAGTTTAGACTATAAAATTTGAGCATCACTAATAGCTATCATTTCATTCTAGAATGAAATGGTTTATTTTTTTTTCTATTAACTATTAAAGTGATTTTTTTGATCTTCAAAATAGAATCTGCCAAAAGAAGAGAGCTGCTCAAGTATTACACTCGCACACGAGCTCTCTCGAACTTCTATTCACATCCCCTATTGCAACGAAAATTGACTTTAAAAACTGAGTAAAAAATATCTTTGATAAATGAATAAAAAAAAGAAACTCATCTTGACTCTTTTATTTCCCCAAAAAAATGAATCAAATTCGCCTTTATTTGTTCCTTTCCCATTTATAGTACTGCTATGTATAGGAAAGACGCCTTATCTGGTCAAATTTTATCTCATTTTCGGTTGATAACGAAAAGTCAAGATGAGTTCAAGTTTAGAACTACTTCAATCTAAAAAATTAAGATCCCCATTCTTTCAAAGAATCTTTATTCATTTTTACGTAATCAGCATTTCCTGCTTTTTCTGCAGAAGCTAGTGAGCGCTTAGCTGAAGCTATAGCAGCTTTTGTTTTTCCTAATTTTGCTTCAATAAGTGATTTTTTGCGAAGCATCCAAAATGCTCCATCCCCACGCAATTCAACAGCCTTGGTAATCCATGTTAATGCTTTTTCCAAATCCTTTCCTTCATCAAGGAAATAATTAGCTGCACTGTAATAATCTCCTGCTCCGGGACCATTTAGCGTTTTTTCAATACTAGCCATTGTAGTAACATCAGTAGGAACTTCTATTTTTATGGGTACATATAAAGTATCCCAAAGTAAATCCATCTCCGCAGAACCATTTTTGAGATTATCAAATACAATCATAAAGTTTTCTATCTTAGAGGGTATTTTGATTGGTTTTACTGTAACCTTTAGAGCTACTTTGG
Source organism: uncultured Aquimarina sp. (assembly GCA_947492105.1). Lineage (GTDB taxonomy): Bacteria > Bacteroidota > Bacteroidia > Flavobacteriales > Flavobacteriaceae > Aquimarina. The sequence continues at coordinate 41,566 of CANLMN010000009.1, forward strand.
TGTCATCCCACTTTTTTGGAGTACCCCAATTGTCAGTGTCAGAATAAAAAATTATCTCCCAAGCTGCTGCGCTTGGTTTCGTAAACAATGCATAAGCACCTTTTTTCAATTCCTTTCCTTCAATTTTTACATCATCACTAAAAGAAATTACAGTGTTTTTATTCGCTCCAGTTCTCCAAACTTTGTCAAAAGGAACCAAATTCCCAAAAATATCTCGTTCTTTGACTCCCGGTCTCGAATATTCTACCTGAACATTTGTAAGACCTATAACCTGCTCTATTTTGGACTTAGGACTGGGTTGTGGTGATTTTACTTGTGCATAGGTAAATCCTGATATAACCAATGCAGCGCATATTGAAAGTACAGTTTTCATATTTAATAGTATTTTTTTATTAAGATTAGTAACGAAATTATAAAAAGCCTTCAGAAGAAACGTTAACAAAACCTTAAAATAATGGTTTGTATATTTACAAAAAAAACATTGTACATGAAACGATACATTGCTGAAATTTTGGGCACTTTTTCTCTAGTCTTTTGTGGTACTGCAGCCATGGCTGTAAACGAAATCACTAATGGTATTGTGACACATCCTGGAGTTGCAATCACATGGGGGCTAATTGTAATGGCTATGATATATGCTTTTGGAGATATCTCTGGAGCCCATTTGAATCCTGCTGTGACCATTGCTTTTGCTTATGCCAAAAAATTCTCTTGGCGAGAAGTTCCAAAATATATAATTGCACAAGTGCTTGGCGCCGTAATTGCAAGTATTTTTGTTTGGTTTCTTTTTCCCGAAAGTGCATATATAGGGGCGACTTTACCCACAATCGATCCTCTTCGGGCTTTTGTATTAGAAGTGTTACTAAGCTTTTTTTTGATGCTTGTAATTATCAATGTCTCTACTGGTGCCAAAGAAATAGGAGTTATTGCTGGTATTGCTATAGGCGGCGTAGTTTTGCTAGAAGCAATGTTTGCTGGACCGATGACAAATGCATCTATGAATCCAGCCAGATCAATAGGGCCAGCATTGGTATCTGGTCATCTAGAACATCTTTGGTTATATTTATCAGCCCCAATATTGGGTATGATTCTTGCTGTTTCTAGTTGTAAATTAGTCAAAACAGATAATTGTTGTAATGAAAACTGTTAATTTTTTGAAAATAATAAGCTTTTCTGCCCATTTTTTCCGTTATAAAGGAATTCAAGACAGGGATTCTCTAGATAATTTGTACTTTTAACTTTTGTATGCGCACAAAAACTATTATGATTTTCACAAAACCCTCTATACTTATACAAGGGATTCTGCTATTATTTAGCATCTCACTACAAGCACAAATTACTCCAGAAATTTTCTGGAAGCCTACTAGTACCCTTACTAATAATTCAACTGATCTTCAAGACTCAGAACGGCACTATCAATTACATTATAGCGAATTGGTAAAAAAAGTTCATAATGCTCCGTATAAAGACGCCACAATATTTAGCAAAAATAATTTAAATACTTTAGTTTCGTTTCCGGATCTACAAGGAAACTTTAAGACCTATCGTATCTTAAAACTACGTACAATGAGTTCTGAATTGTATCAAAAATACCCTATGATACATTCATTCATTGGTTTTGGCGTAGAGAATCCTCAACATATAATCCGTTTTACAATGGATTCACAAGGTATAAATGGAAAAGTGATTGATACTAATGGGATCTACTATATACAACAATTGCCCAAAACTACTGCCAATCGCTACAGTGTAACCACCGAACCCAATGAACCAAAGGAATTTAAAGAATTCAAATGTCAATTAAAAGCTACTCCCACCAAAACTGCTTCAAAAAGCACATTTTCGGAACAAAAACAAGCTCGCCCCAAACAACTCTTAATATTTAGATTAGCAGTTGCTGCTACGGGTGAATATTCTCAATATTTTATCCGCAAAGCGAATCTAGGAGCCAATGCATCAGATCAAGAAAAGAAAGCCGTTGTTTTGGCTGCAATCAACAAAACAGTTACCAACATAAATGAAATCTTTGAACGTGAACTATCTGTAACATTTCGATTGATTCCTAATAATGATAAAATACTATTTCTTGACCCAGATACAGATCCGTTTACAAATGAGTCTATACGGTCTATAGTAGAAGATGAAAGTCAAAATGTTTTTGACAGCGCTATAGGGTTTGACAATTATGATCTTGGACACGTTCTAGGAACAAATGATGGTATCAACGGATATGCATCACTCAATGTAATTTGCAAAAACACAAAAGCTAAAGGGGCGACACAGTATTTCAGACCAGAGGGAATTTTTTTTGATGTAAATATTGTTGCACATGAATTTGGCCATCAATTTGGAGCACGACACACTTTTAACAATGATTGTTTAGATGATGCTCGTCATCCATCCTCTGCTGTAGAACCTGGAAGCGGCACTACTATCATGTCCTATGCGGGAATCTGTTCTCCTGACATTCAGGATGAAGTTGACCCCTATTTTCACGCAATCAGTTTGCAACAAATTTTTGATGTTACTAATAGCGTATCATCAGATTGTGGGATCGAAATCCAAACTATTGATAACGTTCCTCCAACGTTACCCGATCTACAAAACTACACTATTCCACATAGTACCCCTTTTGTATTAAATGTTACGGCGACAGATCAAGATCAAGATACACTTACCTACTGCTGGGAGCAACAAGATAATGGAATTGCGATTATGCCCCCGGAGCCCGAGGCTATCGTCGGTCCTTTATTCCGATCTGTCTTACCAACAAAATCGTCTCAGCGTTTTTTCCCATCCTACGAAGACGTTCTCAATGGTCGTATGAGTACAACTTGGGAAGTGCTACCCACTACTTCACGAGAGCTAAACTTTAGCCTTACGGCAAGAGACAATAATCCTTTGGGAGGCATGGCAACCATCAAAAAAACAAAAATTAAGGTAGCAGAATCAGGACCGTTCCAAATCACTTCTCAAAATACAGCTGGTATCGTTTATGACCAAAAATCTATTCAACGAATCACATGGGACGTGGCAAAAACAAACGGTGCTGACATCAATGCCAAACATGTAAAAATTCTATTATCGTATGACAACGGAAAAACATTTGATACCGTACTATATGGAAGTAGTGATAATGATGGAGAGGAACTAGTACGGATCCCTGAAAAAACAGGAAGTACACAATGTCGAATCAAAATTGTCCCCACAAACAATATATTTTATACTATAAATAGTAAACCTTTTGAAATAAGTAACATTGTAGAAGTTCCTAAAATCAAAAATGGAACCATCAAAATATTCCCTAATCCTAATGATGGTCGTTTTGTTATTAGTTTTGGCAGATTTACCACAGAAAAATCGCCTATCTCCGTTCAGATATTTAATATTTCTGGCAAACTTATGTTTCATAAAATCTTTAACAATTCGTTTAATACTATTTTGAGTTTTAAGGAGTATGCTACCGGAGTTTACCTTGTACGTGTGGTAAGAAACAATGAAGTTATTAACAAAAAATTAATTATTAAATAGCCCCAAATCAAAAAATAAAGAATAATTTCGAATAAATTGTAAATTATTTAGTTATCTTAAAAGATTCGATTTATTTATTTTTTAAATCTCTTGAAAATACTTTTAGACCCCAAATGAATGTTATGATCTAAGAAGAATAAAAGTAGAGTAAAAAACTTTTTATAAAACCAACATTTTTTTTAATCAACTTATTAAATAGTGATTAAAAAATCTCAATTAACTGCCAACAATGAAATTCATTAACCTACCATACTTACTTCTATTAGTATGTCAAATTTCTATCGGTCAACAAGCGTATTGGTCAGTAACACAAAATAACACTGCTGTTCAAAAACAACTAACACGAACCTCTAGAATTATCCAAAACTATCAATCATACAAATTGGATGAATCTGCACTCCGAACATTATTAAGAGAGGTACCTCAGCGCGGAATCTATGGTGCAAAGAGAAAAGAAGTTCATATTAATTTCCCGACGGCATCAGGAGCGATTGTTTCTTACCAAATGGAAGAATTGCAAACACTTAACAAGGAACTCTCCAAAAAGTATCCCGAGTTAAGGACTTTCAGAGGTACTGCGCTTCAAAACCCTTTAAATTCTATTAGAATTGCTGTAGACCGTACGAAGATCCATGCCACCCTATTTGATTCGCAAAAGGGTGTTTATAACCTGGAAAAAACACCTAATACATCAGTATATATCCTATTTAAAAAAGGAGCCTCTTCAAACAACACCGTTGAATTCTCCAATTTTTCTTGCCAAACAAAAAATAATAATTTTGGAATAAAAAGGGCAGCAACAGCTCAAAAAAGCATCATAAATGATGGCAAACTAAGAAAATTTCGTTTGGCAATTGCCACAACTGGAGAGTATGCCCAATACCATATCAATAGAGCAAACTTAGACACCGCTTCTGATACCCAAAAAAAAGAAGCCGTATTAAGTGCTATTATGACCACAATGATGACGATCAATGAGCTTTTTGAAAATGAATTCTCTATAACAATGGAGCTTGTCTCCAATAATGATCAAATTATATTTTTAGATGATGCTACGGACAATCTTAGTAATAACAATGTCGGTGTTTTAATAAATGAAAGTCAAACTGTAATTGATGCCAATATAGGCTCTTCTAATTATGACATTGGTCATACTTTCAGTACAGGAGCAGGTGGTCTTGCGGTACTTTCATCTCCATGTAGCTCTAACAAAGCCAAAGGAGTTACAGGCATAGAAAATCCTATAGGATCCGAGTTTGATTTGGATTTTGTGGCACATGAAATTGGACATCAATTTGGAGCTAACCATACCCAAAACAATAATCAAGAACGCGTACTATCCACTTCTGTAGAACCAGGTAGTGGTTCTACCATTATGGGATATGCAGGTATATCATCCCCCAACATTCAAGATGATAGTGACCCCTATTTTAACGCTGTAAATATTCGAGAAATCTGGAGATTTTTACAACGGGTAACCCCTGGAGGCAATTGTGGAGTTGTAGAAACAAACACCAATAATAATGCCCCGACCATCGGGGATATACCTGCCTCCTATACCATCCCCCACTCAACACCTTTTGTATTAAGTGTGGATGCAAGCGACCCTGATAATGATGCTATCACTTATTGCTGGGAGCAACAAGATACTACTCCAGCTAATATGCCTCCCGAAGCTACGTCTGTCGATGGACCTATGTTCCGATCATTATTGCCAACCACTGCCAAGGAACGTTTTTTCCCTCCATATCCTCAGATTCTTGCAGGAGAGCTAAAAACAGAGTGGCAAGTCGTTCCTCAGGTTGCTAGAGAATTAAATTTTACCCTTACTGTACGAGATAATAATGACGCAGGAGGACAAAACGCTTTAAAAGACGTTCTCGTAAATGTTGCCGATACTGGTCCTTTCAAAATAACATCGCAGAATACTCCTAATATTTCGTTTGATCAAAATGAAATCGCAACAATCACATGGGAAGCAGCGGGTACTACAGCAAATGGAATTAATACGGATCTTGTTAATATTCTATTATCATATGATGGTGGAGAAACTTTTACAGAAGAATTAATCACAAATACTCGTAATGATGGTAGAGAAAGAGTGACAATTCCAACTACACAAGCATCCAACAATTGTCGTATAAAAATTGTTCCTACAAATAATATTTATTTCACCATTAATACTACCAATTTTGCCATTACCGACAAAATTATAACAGATCGAGCCCCTACAGGCACCATTATTGTTTCTCCGAATCCAACCACTACAGGGATCTTTGATGTCGATTTTGGAGAAAGAATTACGTCACCAGAAATGGTCGTGGTAGAGGTTTTTGATCTTAGTGGAAAATCCTTATTTTCTGACACAGTGACCAATACTTTTGATACAATTGTTGACATTTCGGCAAATGCGTTTGGCTTATATATCGTAAGAGTTATACGTGGTAACGAAATTTTTACAGAAAAACTGTATTCAAAAGCACCATAAATCACTACAACAACTCTCCTATAGGACTACATCTTGTTGTTTATTCTAAATTATATCAAATTAGCTATATAATGTCGCATATCACCTTGTTCTTTTTCCATCTAAATGCCTTGTTCATATATTCCATAGCTAAGGCTATGCAATAGCATCACGGTGTTTTTTTTTAAAAAATAACAGTGTCATTAATACGAATTTATATAGCTAAATTGAATTGAATACCTTGTTCAAATATTCCTTAGCTATAATACTAGACAATAACTTATAGTATTTTTACATCAAACAACAACATCATTAGTACAAATTTATAGACTCAAAATGGTATAAAATGCAATCGTATGCCACATAATTTGAACAATTCTTTGCTAGTCTAAGCTATAAAATTCAAGCATCGCATTTTTATTCATAACCAAGAATCGTAAAACTCCTTCTATTGACATTCATCAAAATAATCTCAGTATTTTTCTTTTCTTCACAACACACACATTATTACAATAAAAACTTAATAATCAATTACTTAAAAACAACAAAACGTACCTAACCCATAGTATAGAACAACTATTTCGTACATCAAAATCAAGTTTCAGACTACACTAACCCTACAAAACACTCAATTCATCGAATATTAAAACCGTACATACTAATTAGCTCAATATTATAGTTATACATATCTGACTTTGTAGTCAATATATTTTAAACCAACCTCAATAACATAATGAAGTACGTCTTAAATCCATTTTTAGGAGTGTTAATGCTATGCCTTTTTTCTGTAACTAGTTACAGTCAATCTTGGCAAGAAACAAAAGAATCTGCTGCCAAGTCAGTTATAAATGAAAACAGCTTTTCTAAAATCAATACAGCTCAACATAAAAATTTTCAAGTTGATTATTCTTCTTTAAAAAAACTACTACACAAAGCTCCATTCCGAACTGCTAGCTCCATCATGAGTGGACAAATCGTAAAGTTTCCCACTCCCCAAGGGCAATTAGTACCATATCGCCTACAACGGGTTTTAACGATGCACCCTGATTTGGCCGCCAAATATCCTGGCATTGCAAGTTATACTGGATATAGTACAAAAGATGTTACAAAAACTATCCGAATAACAGAAACCCCTAATGGTATCCATGCGACTCTTAATTCAAACGAAAGTATCTCTTATGTTACACCTGTAGCATTAGGTGGTAAATCTTATAAGGTATATGACAAAAATGATATCATACCAGATAGAGAAATGGGAAGATGTTTGATCGATGAAGAACAAACCTTGGACCATGATTTTTTTTACAAAAAAAACTCAACAAATGCTGTACAGGCAATTTCTGATGGCAAATTCAGAACGCTCCGAATGGCCATAGTAACTACAGCAGAATTTTCTCAATATTACATCAACAAAGCCAAAGTTGGCAATGGGACAGATCAAGAAAAAAAAGCAGCAGTAGTTGCGGGGCTTAATGTATTATTAAATTCATTAAACGATTTGTTTGAAGAAGAATTTTCGATCTCTATGGTTTTAATCCCAGATAATGACAAGATTATTTTCTTGGACTCCCAAACAGATGGTTTATCAAACAATAATACTACGGCAATGTTGAACGAAGGTAATGCGATCATGAATGAAAAGATTGGTCTAAAAAATTTCGATATTGGACATACTTTGTACCAACGAAATGGTGGCGGTGGCGGTGTAGCTAGTTTCTTTGCTCCTTGTAATTCTAGAGACAGAGGACGTGCTGTATCGGGACAACCAATACCCGAAGGAGATGGTTTTGTCTATACCCTCTGGGCCCATGAGGTGGGACACCAATTTACAGGAGCTCATACTTTTAATAATTCTTGTAATGAGAATAGAGACGAAAGAGGAGGCAGTGTAGAACCTGGTAGTGGCTCAACGATTATGTCCTATGCAGGTATTTGCGCCCCGAATATACAACGAAGAGAAGATCGCCATTTTCATGGACTCAGCCACAAACAAATCAGCCAATATATCATAGAAAGAGTTAACCCAAGTAATACATGCGGAGTCACCGTAATAGAGAACAATAACAGTGCACCCGTAATTGCAAAAACTCCGGATTACACAATTCCTACTGATACACCATTTGTATTATCAGCAGCTGCCACAGATGCTGACAATGATATTTTGACGTATCAATTTGATCAAATGGACTCAGAAATCACTCCTGCTCCGCCACAGGCAACAGCAGAAAAGGGTCCAGTTTTCAGATCTATTTTCCCTACTACAAAACCATTTCGTTATTTCCCTAGTATGCCTGACATTCTAAATAATAACTTAGCTCCAAAATGGGAAGTTATCCCAAGTGTAAGCCGAAAAATGAAATTTACTGTTACCGTAAGAGATGTACGCAACAACTTGGGATCACAATCTGCTTTTAGTGATTTTAATGTAAATTTTGTCAAAACAGCCCCTTTCAAAGTTACTTCACAAAACGAAAACACTATAAGCTGGATCTCTGGTGAGCAACATGAAATCACTTGGGATGTCGCTGGTACAACTGCAAATGGTATCGACACACAAAATGTCACTGTATTGCTAACAACTAATGGAGGAAAATCTTTTGATACAGTACTTGCTGCTAGCACACCGAATGATGGCGCGCACACCATAACGATACCTAACAACATAACTTCTCAAAACGCTAGAATTATGGTCAAAGCAATAGACAATGTCTTTTTTGCATTGAACCGTACTCCCATCCAAATTAACGTAGACTGTAATGATTTTTCTAATACGGAAAGCATATTTATTCCAGATACAAATGAAGTAGCTACATCCTCTATTAATGTAAACGAGAAAGAAAATAGTGATTTGGTTAGCTTAAAAGTGACATTGGATATGGAACACAGATGGGTAGGAGATTTAACTATAAAACTCGTACACCCCAATGGAACAGAAATCACATTATGGAAAAACAACTGTAACAGCAGAGATGTTCCACCAAATGGATTTGTCTTTGATGACTCTGCCAGTCCAATAAGTTGTCCTGAAAATTTGAAATCAGCTTATGCTCCCGTAGATAAACTATCTAATCTGCAAGGACTAAAAATTAACGGAACATGGAAATTATTGATACAAGATAATACTCGTGGAGAAGCTGGTCGTCTGAACAGTTGGAAAATGGATATATGTACAGGAGATACCACAAATCTAAGTGTAACGAATTTCAATACACTCAAAGGAACCCAAATCTATCCTAATCCTAATAACGGTGTTTTTACAGCTGATTTTGGAAAAAACAATGCTTCTGTATATAAAATAACATTATTTGACCTTTTGGGAAGAAAAATTTTTAATGCAAATTATAACAATGCTAAAAGTCTTATAAATATTCAAAACATTAGTAAAGGAAACTATTTATTATTGTTAGAAACGGAAGGCAAAAAAGCTTTGAACAAGATTGTCATTGAATAACACATTCATTCCAAAAGATAATGTCTAGAAGTAATTAGAAAGTCTTTTTAAAAGAGTAGTCATTCATAAAAACATGATTGATTACTCTTTTTTATTACAATTTCAAAAATTTAGCAATAGCAATTTTTAAGGAACCCGATAGAAAAAACGAGTTTGGCTCGTAGAATTATCTTATCTAAAAAAAACAGCTAAAAACGCAAGAATAAAACAACAACTCAAAAATAATGCTTAGCCCCCTTCTCCTCTCGCAAACAAAGCTTCTAAAAAATGGCTAAAAACCAACAAGTCTAGCCTTCACTATAAATTAACGCTTTAACCATTATACTAAAACTGAAACTCATATTCAATTCAATTAATTTAAACCAACACATATATCATGAAACAACTTTTAAACCCATTTCTGAGAATACTAATTCTCAGTCTTTTTTCCACAATCAGCTACGGTCAATCTTGGCAAGAAACAAAAGAATCAGCAGCAAAATCAGTTACAGAAAAAGATAGTTTTTCCAAAATCAATACCACACAACACAAAAATTACCAAGTAGATTACACTTCCCTAAAAAAAATATTACACGAAACTCCCCTACGGACAAACGGTTCTGCAAGAAATGGACGTATCGTAAAATTCCCAAATGCTCAAGGTCAATTAGTATCATATCGCCTACAGCGAGTAAGAACCATGCATCCCGACCTAGCAGCCAAATACCCCAGTATCGCAAGTTATAGTGGATATAACACAGAAGATGCAACAAAAACTATTAGAATAACAGAAACACCTAATGGTGTTCACGCATTACTCAATTCTCCCGAGAGCACTAATTATATTACCCCTACAGCACTTGGTGGCAAAAACTACAAGGTGTATGACAAAAATGCTATCATAAAAGAATCCAAAACTAGTACCTGTCTAGTCGGTCAGGAGCAAACTATCACAGATGATTTCTTCTACAAAAACATCTCTTCAAAAAACACAAAAGAAATAGCAGATGGAAAGTTTAGAACCTTACGAATGGCCATGGTTACTACCGCCGAGTTTTCTCAGTATTATATCAACAAAGCAAAGGTTACTAATGGAACAACACAAGAGAAAAAAACCGCAGTAATTGCTGGCCTCAATGTATTATTAAACACACTAAACGACTTATTTGAAAGAGAATTTGCTATCTCTATGGTATTAATTCCTAACAATGATAAAATCATTTTCTTAGACGCACAGACTGACGGGTTAACAAATGGTGATGGCGGAGATCTAATCACAGAAGGAAATACCATTTTGTATGATCAAATTGGAGACGAAAATTTTGATATTGGACATACTATGATGTTTCAACGTAGTGGAGGCAGTGGACTTGCTAAACTTGCTACACCTTGTAGTGCTAATAGAGATAAAGGAAGAGCGGTATCTGGTTCCAGTGTGCCAGAGGGAGATAATTTCATTTATGGTCTATGGGCACATGAAGTTGGTCATCAATTTGCAGGAAATCACACATTTAACAATGAATGCGGAGGAAATAGAGTAAATAAAGCGGCCTTTGAACCCGGTAGCGGCTCTACAGTATTGTCTTATGCAGGTGACTGTGAACCCAACGTGCAACGACATGAAGGTAGCTATTTCCACGGATTCTCTCACAAACAAATAAGCGCTTACATAAAAGCAAAAGTTAATCCTAGTACTATCTGCGGAGTGACCATAGTAGAAAACAATAATAGTGCACCCGTAATAACACAAGTCCCAGAACATACAATCCCTACAGGAACAGCATTTGTAATATCTGCAAAAGCTACTGATTCTGATGGCGATGTTTTGACTTACCAATTTGATCAAATGGATAATGAAATTAGCGTTGCCCCACCATTGGCAACAGCTACAACTGGGCCGGTTTTCAAATCTATTCCACCTTCTACAAAAGCTTTTCGTTATTTCCCAACGATGTCAGATATCCTAAAAAATAATTTGACCCCAGAATGGGAAGTTATTCCGAGTGTAAGCCGAAAAATGAATTTTACAGTTACCGTTAGAGATGTACGGAATAACTTGGGATCACAATCTGCTTTTAGTGATTTTACACTCAATTTTGTCAAAACAGCCCCTTTTAAGGTTACTTCACAAAATGAAAATAATATAAATTGGACCTCCGGTGAACAACACGAAATTACTTGGGATGTTGCTGGGACGACTGCCAATGGAATCAACACATCCAATGTAACAATATTATTATCCACCAATGGAGGAAAATCTTTTGATACGGTACTTGCAGACAGCACACCAAATGATGGTTCACATACCGTTACCATTCCGGATAATATAACGACATTGAACGCTAGAATTATGGTCAAAGCAATTGGAAATATCTTTTTTGCCCTAAACCCTACTCCTATTAAGATTAATGTCCAGTGTAATGATTTTTCCAGTACAGAAAAAGTAGACATTTTTAAAAACAATCAAATAGTTTCATCTTCTATAACAGTAAATAAAGCAAATGAGAACAACACACTTCTTAGAATAAAAGTAACGCTTGATATAGAACATGATTGGGTCAGTGACTTATCCATAAAATTAGCACATCCCAATGGGACAGAAATCACATTATGGAACAACAACTGTAGAGATCAATCCATTGGTCCCGATGGCTTTACTTTTGATGACTCTGCAAAACCCATACCAGATCTATGTTTTGGTGCACTAGAATCACTATATGCACCTGTAGACAAATTATCTAGTTTTAATGGACTAAAACCTGATGGAACATGGAAATTACTACTTCAAAGCAATGGATTTGGGGATGCTGGTCGATTAAACAGCTGGAGGATTGATTTCTGCACAGGCGATGCAGCAAACTTAAGTACTACTGATTTTAGCACACTCAAAGGAACACAAATATATCCTAATCCTAATAATGGCATTTTTACAGCAGATTTTGGAAAAAACAATGCCTCTGTATACAAAGTAACACTATTTGACCTTTTGGGGAGAACAGTTTATGACGAGAGATTCAACAAGACCAAAAGCCTTATAAATGTGCAAAACATCAGCAAAGGGAATTATTTGCTATTATTAGAAACTGATGGCAAAAAAGCCATGAGCAAAATTATTATCAAATAATACCTTTTAGACATAGAAATAACACTTTAATTTTGCAATATCAAAATTCCTATTTTGATATTGCAAAATTAAACCGATACCAAATCCATAATAAAAAATAGACAACAGATACATAGTTCAGTTCATATTTGCACCTATGAAGTCTTAGATGTATAACATCTGCTGTAATTAGGTCTCAAAGAGTCCATCTTTTTTTGATAATGCACACCAAGAAGTCGTTCAGAATTTTTTTTCTGAGCGACTTCTTGTTTTATAATACTTACAAAAAAAGCCAAAATAGAACGGGTAAAATTATCGCACCTACCCCTATGAACCATTGAATTATCTGTTTCATCGAAAAATCTGAAAATAAAAAAAAATGAATAATAATTTGAAGCATTTTGTAGTTTGATCTAACTAAAAAGCAACTTTTTTTAAATCAAATTAAAAACCGACACTATTATGAATACCTCTCCCTATAAGGCTTTTTTAGGAGTCCTGTTTATATCCATTTTTTCTACAAATAGTTATTCTCAGATTTGGCAAGAAACATCAAATTCTGTGTCTGCTTCGGCTAAAAAAGAAAATAGTTTACCTACTACCGCAACTACCTATCACAAAAATTTTGACATTGATTATTCATTACTAAAAAATAGCTTACACAAAGCTCCACCTAGACGAAAAACGAGTCCGAAAGATGGAATTATCATAGATTTTCCAGATGCTCAAGGGCATCTAACCCCTTATCGATTACAACAAGTAATCACCATGCATCCCGATCTAGCAGCCAAATATCCCGGAATTATAAATTATACCGGATACAATCCTAGTGATCCAACCAATACTATTAGGATAACAGAAACACCTAGTGGTATCCATGCGACAATAACCTCTAGCACGACAACATCCTACATCTCTCCAGTCACAAAAAGCGGAAAAAGCTATAAAGTTTATGACGAAAATGCCATCATACAAGAGACAATAGAACATAAATGCTTAGTTGGAGAAGGACAAGTTGTTGATCCGAAATTTTTTGGTAAAAAAGAATCCGGAAAGGCTTCGCAGGCTATGTCTGACGGAAAACTTAGAACCTTGAGAATAGCCCTTGTAACAACAGGAGAATTTTCGGAGTACTATATCGACAAAGGAAATGCTTCAAATGGAACAGAACAAGAAAAAAAAGCTGCTGTAATCGCAGGGCTTAACACCTTGTTAAATTCATTAAATGAATTATATGAAAGAGAATTTTCGCTTTCGATGGAATTAGTGGCCGAAAACGACAAAATCATATTTCTAGATGGTGCCACAGACGGGTTATCTAATAATAATAACACTGCCATGATGGGCGAAGGTAACGCCATAATGAACAGAGAAATTGGGCTAGATAATTTTGATATTGGTCATACATTCTTTAGAAGAAATGGCGGTGGAGGTGTCGCCGAATTTTATACTCCATGTAGCTCTAATCGAAGAGGACGCGCCGTAACAGGGGTAATACGACCAGAAGGAAATAGTTTTATCAAATTATGGGCACACGAAATTGGTCATCAATTCACAGCAGGTCATACATTTAATAATTATTGTGGTGGTAATAGAGATAACAAAGCCTCTGTAGAACCTGGTAGTGGTTCGTCAATAATGTCATATGCAGGAACTTGTGGCCCAAATGTTTTGCAAGACAGAGAAGGCTATTATCATGGATTTACGCACAAACAGATTAGTACATTCATTAACGAAAGAATCAATCCTGGTCAAAACTGTGGAGTTACTTTGGTAGAAAGCAATAACAATGCCCCTGTGATAACATCAATACCAAACTACACTATCCCAGCAGACACTCCTTTTGTACTAGAAGCCAAGGCAGAAGATGAAGATAAAGATGTGCTCACTTATCAATTCGATCAAATGGATAAAGATATTGCCACTGCCCCACCCGAGGCTACCGAAGCCAATGGTCCTGTATTCAGATCATACCCTCCATCGGTGAAGCCTTTTAGATTTTTCCCTACTATCAAAGAAGTTTATGCCGGGAATCTAACTCCGAAATGGGAGATGATTCCAAGTATCACTAGAGAAATGACTTTTACTGTAACTGTTAGAGATGTACGTAATAATTTTGGAGCACAATCAGCATTTAGTGATTTCAAAGTCAATTTTGTAAAAACAGAACCCTTCAAAGTAACTTCTCAAAACGAAAGTGGTATTGAATGGACTTCTGGAGAGACACACGAAATTACTTGGGACGTAGCAGGTACAACAGCCAATGGAATTGACACCCCAAATGTCACTATCCGTTTAGTAACCAACAATGGAGAGTCATTTGATACAGTTCTTGTCGCTAGCACTCCAAATGATGGTTCTCATACAATAACAATTCCATCAGATATAGTTATCGAAAATGCCAGAATTATGGTCAAAGGTGTCGATAACGTCTTTTTTGCATTGAACAATCAGCCTATAGCTATTAATGTAAAATGTACGGACTACCCAAATCAAAGACCACTAGATATTCCTGATACTGACCAAGAGGTTACTTCGACGATTGATATTGATAAAGACCTTGGAGATGTAGTTAACGTCAAAGTATCAATGGACTTGGAGCATAATTCGGTTAGAGATTTGCTTATAAAATTAGTACACCCTAGCGGAAAAGAAATTAAACTATGGTCAAATCACTGTGAAAATCAAAATGTTGGAACCAATGGTTTTATTTTTGATGACACTGCCAAACCTGTACCTACAGATAGATGTCCTAGAACCCTCGATGCCTCTTATGCTCCAGAAGAATCTTTGGCTACTTTTCAAGGGCTAAAATCAGAAGGTACGTGGTCTCTTGTTATTAAAGATGTAAATAACAACAGAAGAACTGGAAGATTAAATAACTGGAGTCTTGACATCTGTACAGGAGACGCTACAAAAATCACAACTCCTAATCCTGATCCAAACAATCCTAATCCTAATCCTGATCCGAACAATCCCGATCCGAACAATCCCGATCCGAACAATCCCGATCCTAATAACAACAACCCGGATCAAATAGGTAACCCAGATCAAACCAATAATCCACCAGAAGAAATAATAGTATACCCAAATCCAAATAATGGAATTTTTACTGCTGACTTTGGAACAATTACCTCAGAGATCTTTAAAGTAACGTTGTTTGATTTATTAGGAAGAAGAGTGTTTAACACCAGTTATACCACAGCCAAAAATATCGTCAACATCCAAAATATCAGTTCAGGAAATTATTTACTCCTATTAGAAACTGATAAAAACGAGAGTGTAATTAAAATCATTATTGAATAACTAGCTGCTCTCCAAACATCAATTTTTAAAAGTTTTTTTTACTAAAAAGTCGTTCATTAATAACCATGAACGACTTTTTTATTGAATCCATCTTGAGTTTATCCCAGATACCCCTTTAATATTTTGAACTTTTGAGCAAATAATATCATTTAAAAAATAACTACAGGTTCTACTATTTTGACCCTTCAGAATGCCTTGTTCATATATTCCATAGCCAAGGCTATACAATAGAAATTCGGTGTTTTTACATAAAAAATGACAGTGTCAAGAACATGATTTTATATACCTAAATTAACTCGTATAAATTGATTCTTTTATTTACTAGAAAAAAAACTAAAGACCACTAGTGCCTAAGCCTATTTTGTAGTCAGGTCATTAAAACTTCTACTATATAGTACTCGAATCGCAAAACAAGCCATCCTTGTCTTTCTGCATGTTATTTGACGGAATTCAAAACACTAACACATTACACAACAAATAATTATACTAAAACAGCTTAGAATATTGAGTTATATGATTTGTAACAAAAATTGATTAGAGTGCTCTACACAAAAATAAAATATGCAACATCATCAATTAGACTACGTCTTACTTATATAAAACAAAAGAACATTTTTGACCTAAAAAACATGCTTCCTTCGTTATCCATTAAATTATGAATTGATAAGAAGAAGACAATTTGAATTTTATGATATCACCTTAAAAACACATTCCTTTTTCAAATTTTCCCTTTATTCTTAATTTATAACACTAATTAGAAACCGATAAAAGACTTGAATTCATCACGAAACCATTATTTTGGGCATCAATCAAAAAAGTCTAAATGAGTTCTAGGAATTATTAAAGTTAAATACCTATTTTTGCCAAATGTTTTATCAAATATGAAGAAATTATTTTACATATTGGGATTGTTGCTTCTAGGCACTTCTTGTAGCGAATACCAGAAAATCTATAAAAGCGATGATATAGCTCTCAAGAACAAAACTGCAGAAGCGCTGTATAATGAAGGCAAATACAAAAAAGCGCTTAAATTATACGAGCAGATCGTGCCCTCTTATAGAGGAAAACCCAATGCAGAACGTATCATGTTTTATTATGCAGATATCTATTATAAATTACGTGACCACTATTTGGCAGGTTATCAGTTTGAACGTTTTGTAAAATCCTATCCAAAAAGTGATAAACTAGAAGAAGCCTCACTCAAGGCTGCAAAAAGCTTTTATTATATGTCTCCAAGATACAGTTTGGATCAAACTGACTCCAAAAAGGCAATGCAAAAACTTCAGAGTTTTATCAACACTTTTCCAGAATCAGAACATGTTGCTGAGGCTAATAAAATTATTGCAGAATTACGTATAAAATTAGAACGCAAATATTACGAAATTGCCAAACAATACCATCACACAGAAAGTTACAAAGTTGCGATTGCTGCTTTTGACAACTTTGTGATTGATTACCCAGGATCGAGTTTTCGCGAAAAAGCACTATATTACAAATTCGATGCTGCATATACATTGGCCATCAATAGTCTCCCAAAACTCGTACAAGAACGGTTAGTGGTAGCACAAGGCTATTATAACAATTATATGAAATATTACAAAAATACTGGAACCTTCCTGGAAGATGCTAACTCTAGAATAGAAGACATCACAGAAAGACTAAATGGATACGAAGAACAAGTAAATTGAATATGATTATGGATTTAAAGAAGATCAAAGCACCTGTTAATACCACAACGATTGACAAAAACTTGGTAGATGCACCAACAAGTAATATCTATGAGGCAATTTCTATTATTTCTAAGAGAGCAAACCAAATTAATGGTGATATCAAAAAGGAGCTATTAGAAAAATTAGATGAGTTTGCTACTTACAATGATAGTTTAGAAGAAATCTTTGAAAACAAAGAACAAATCGAAGTATCGAGGTTTTATGAAAAACTTCCTAAGCCACATGCATTAGCTGTACAAGAATGGCTAGAAGGTAAAATATATCACAGAAATACAAAAGAAGATTCGACAGAATCTGCTCTATAAACTAGCTATTTTTGTATGTCGGTATTAAGCAGTAAAAAAATAGTACTAGCAGTTACTGGTGGAATTGCAGCATACAAAACTGCTTTTTTGGTACGTAATCTTATAAAGTCTGGTGCAGAAGTTAAAGTAATTATGACTCCGGGGGCCAAAGATTTTGTGACACCGTTGACACTCTCAACTTTATCCAAAAACCCAGTACATTCCACTTTTTATAACGAAGAGGATGAAAATGCACTCTGGAATAATCATGTAGAATTAGGACTATGGG
Organism: uncultured Aquimarina sp.; assembly: GCA_947492105.1. GTDB lineage: Bacteria > Bacteroidota > Bacteroidia > Flavobacteriales > Flavobacteriaceae > Aquimarina. The sequence continues at coordinate 59,706 of CANLMN010000009.1, forward strand.
CAGATTTAATGCTCATAGCACCTGCTACAGCAAACACACTATCCAAAATGGCTCAAGGCCATTGTGATAATTTGGTTTTGGCAACATATCTTTCTGCAAAATGTCCTGTATATTTTGCTCCAGCAATGGACTTGGACATGTACATCCATCCATCTACCAAAGCTACGTTCGAAAAATTGATCTCTTTTGATAATATCATGATTCCAGCAGGATCCGGAGAATTAGCTAGCGGACTCGTTGGTCAAGGAAGAATGGCCGAACCCGAAGAGATTGTTTCTTTTATAGAAGATCACATAAGCCAACAATTACCATTACAGGGACAAAAAGTTCTAATTACCGCTGGCCCTACCTACGAGGCTATAGACCCTGTACGTTTTATAGGTAATCACTCCACGGGTAGAATGGGAATTGAATTGGCAAAAACTGCTGCCAATCTCGGCGCAGAAGTACACCTTATTCTAGGACCGTCATCACTACAAGTTACTCACAACCTCATCAAGGTAATACCCGTCACTAGTGCGCAACAAATGTATGAAGCAGTTGTTGCAGCATATACAGACTGTGACATTGCCATAGCTTCTGCAGCGGTTGCAGATTATCGCCCTGCCCATGTAGCAGATCAAAAAATCAAGAAAAAAGAAGGAAATTTTGATATCCCACTAGAACGAACCACAGATATCCTTAATTGGATGGGAAGTCAAAAAAAACAACAATTTCTAGTCGGATTTGCTTTAGAAACCCAAAATGAGTTAGAAAATGCCAAAGCAAAACTTACTAAGAAAAACTTAAATCTTATTGTATTAAATTCTTTGAACGATAAAGGAGCTGGTTTCAAAAATAAAACAAACAAAGTCAGTCTAATTAATCATAAAATGGCTGTAAAAGCGTTTGATTTAAAAACAAAACAAGAAGTTGCTCAAGATATCTTTAATGAAATCAATTTACTACGTCATGCATAAGGCTATTATCGTTTTTTTATTGTTCTTCAATCTTCTATGCAGTGCCCAAGAATTTAATTGCCAAATACAAATCAATGCCGAGCAAACTGGCCGAGTAGATCTACAAATTTTCAAAACTCTAGAGCGTTCTTTATCAGAATTTGTAAACAATAATCAATGGACAGATCAGGAGTATCGCAACGATGAACGTATTAATTGTAGTTTTTTTATAAACGTTATTGAATACGATAATAATCGCTTCAAAACTAATATGCAGGTATTAGCATCACGCCCTGTTTTTGGTTCTTCTTACGAAACCGTGATTTTGAATATTAATGATAAGGAAGTGAATTTTGACTACCTTGAATTTGCTCCTTTACAATATAATCCAAACTCCTTTGATTCTAATCTAGTATCTGTAATTGCTTTCTATCTATATACGATACTTGGGGTAGACGCGGATACATTTTCACCAAAGGGAGGAACCGATTTTTATCAAGAAGCAAAGGCAATTGTAAACTTTTCTCAAAGCAGTAACGAAAGTGGATGGAAACCAAACACTTCCAAGCTAAATCGCAACAAACTCAATAACGATTTACTATCCGGAACTTTTGACGGCTACCGAGAAGCAATGTATGAATACCACCGTCAGGGTCTAGATATTATGCATGAAGATCCAAAAAAAGGAAAAGAAACTATAATAACTTCTTTTGAATCACTAAAATCAATGAATGACACACGCTCCAATTCTACCATGATGCGTGTATTCTTTGATGCAAAAGCAGAAGAAATAAGCAAGATATTTTCTGATGGTCCATCCGTAGATGTAAGCAAAACCATCTCCTTACTTAACCGTATTGGCCCCACTTATTCAAAAAACTGGAAAGAGATCAAGTTTTAGCACATCTTAGTTTGATAGCAAACAAAACTGGACTATATTTACAGGCATTTTTTTCTTAAACCTAAATTATATAATGAGACTATGTAATGCGGTTTTTTGGACTTTGACAAACACTTTTGAAATCATGATATTAGCGTCCTGATGCTATCATTTGACAAAAACTATCAAAAAGTCGTTTCGATATAGTTCAAAAATCATACTACATTGCATTCCTCAAAATATAGGTTCAAACTGTTAAAAAAATAACGATTGTTAACACATCTATCCATCAAGAATTTTGCATTGATTGAGTCACTAAATGTCTCATTTCAACAAGGTTTAACAACTATTACAGGGGAGACTGGCGCAGGAAAATCTTTGCTTCTAGGGGCATTAGGATTACTATTAGGAAAACGTGCCGACCTCAATGCAATTAAAGACAGTAAAATAAAATGTGTTATTGAAGGCACATTTGACATTTCTGCTTACAAAATAAAGAATATCTTTGACAAGGAAGACATTGACTATGAAGAAGAAACTATTATTCGTAGAGAAATTTTACCTTCAGGTAAATCACGTGCTTTTATCAACGATACTCCTGTAACACTACAAGCACTCTCTACCTTAGGAATTCATTTGATAGACATACATAGTCAACACCAAACACTTGAGGTTACTTCTAATGATTTTCAATTTTCTGTACTCGATGCTCTAGCAAAAGCTACTCCCGAACTAGGTTCTTATCAACGTGGCCTCAGTAAGCTCAAAACCAAAGAAAAAGCTCTAAAAGAACTCGAAACTATCGCTACTGAAGCTAAAAAAGAATACGAGTACAATACTTTTTTATTACAAGAGCTTATCGATGCCAAACTCAAAGCTAATGAACAAGAAACCCTAGAAGAAAGTTACAAACAACTCAATAATGTTGAAGAAATACAAAATAGCTTATCCGAAGTACTTGGAGTACTTACAGCAGAGGAATTAGGTGCTAATGCCCAACTTAACACCATAAAGCTACGAGTACACAAAATAGCGAATTATTCTGACAACTTACAAGAACTGGCTACTAGAATGGAGAGCCTATACATCGAATTAGATGACATACAATCATCACTAGAAACAGAATTCGAACGTTTTGAAGCTGACCCGGAAGCACTTGAACGTACTGATCGACGTCTAAAACTGTTGTATGACCTGCAAAACAAACACTCTGTTACCACGGTAAACGAATTAATCACTATACAAAACACACTACAAGAACGTGTAGAACAAACTGCGGGTATAGATGATTCTATAGAGCTATTAAAAGAAGAGATTGCGCAAATCCAACAACAATTGGATGGCGTAGCACAAAAGCTACATCAAAAACGTGACAAAGCGCTTCCACAATTACTTAAATCTCTTACCAAAATTTTGCATCTATTAGGAATGCCGAATGCATCCTTCAATGCAAATGTAACTTTGGGGGATACCTACCTGAATAATGGAAAAGATGTACTCTCCTTTCTATTCTCTGCAAACAAAGGAGGTACTTATGGGGAACTCAAAAAAGTAGCTTCTGGTGGTGAATTATCTCGAATCATGTTGGCCATCAAAACAGTTTTATCAAAGTACAAACGCTTACCAACAATTATCTTTGACGAGATAGATACAGGAGTTTCTGGAGAAGTGGCTCAAAAAATGGCTGATTTGCTGCTAGAAATGAGTACTAATTTACAAGTATTTAGTATCACACATTTACCTCAAATTGCTGCCAAAGGACAAACACAATACAAAGTATTCAAACAAGATATAAATGATATTACAGTAACTCAGCTCAAATTATTGAGTGCTGACGATCGCGTAACAGAGATTGCGCAAATGCTAGGAGGAACAGTCGTCACTGCTAGTGCTATCACCCATGCCAAAGAACTTTTGGAGCTATCAAAATAACCAAAAGCAAATGCGTTAATAAAAAATACCCTATTACAAAACATGATGAAAACTTATTTAAAAAACTATACTTTTCTAGGAATTACCGTTCTTCTTGCTACAACTACTACTGCCCAAAATGAAGAAAAAACGGCAACTAAACCAGCCGCAACCATAGAAACACCAGCAGTAGATCCAGAACCAGAAATTGATCTTGAACACAAAAAACCAATTTCAGAACCTTTGGTAAGTCATATCTATACTGCAGATCCTTCTGCTCATGTTTTTGATGGAAAGCTATATATTTACCCTTCTCATGATGTCATAACGGATACTCCTATGGACAACGAGGGTAATCATTTTGACATGCGTGATTATCATGTATTATCAATGGATAGTGTTGGCGGAAAAGTCACTGATCATGGGGTCGCATTAGATATCAAAGATGTACCATGGGCAGGACGACAAATGTGGGCTCCTGACGCAGCTCAAAAAGATGGTAAATACTATCTTTATTTTCCCGTAAAAAATAAGAAAGATATTTTTGCTATTGGAGTAGCTTCTGCTACATCTCCTACTGGACCTTTCAAAGCAGAAAAAAAACCAATCAAAGGAACCTATAGTATGGATCCGTCGGTTTTTGAAGAAAATGGTGATTACTATTTATATTTTGGAGGTATCTGGGGAGGTCAATTACAAAACTGGCAATCTGGAAAATACAATCCAAAAGGCGTAGAACCCAAAAAAGATGCTCCGGCTATTCCACCCTTGATTGCAAAACTAAACCCAGATATGAAAAGTTTGGCTGAAACACCAAAAAAAATAGCCATTCTAGACAAAGACGGTACTCCCATACTTGCTGGAGATAATGACAAACGCTTTTTTGAAGCCTCGTGGGTACATAAATATAAGAACAAATACTACTTCTCCTACTCTACCGGAGATACTCATTTTATTGCTTATGCTATAGGAGATAGTCCTTATGGCCCTTTTACCTATCAAGGTAATATCCTCAATCCTGTCGTAGGATGGACCAATCACCACTCTATTGCAAAGTTTAAAGAACAATGGTATCTATTTTATCACGATAGCAAATTATCCGGAGAAACGCATCTGAGAACCACAAAAATGACACCATTAACACACAATCCTGATGGTACCATACAAACTATCAACGCTTATGAATAATAAACCACAATAACGCTCTAATTTTTTTTTAAAACTTTTTGGAACCTTTAGAAAAGGTGTTCAAAATAAAAAAGTTTATAAAACAAGTCGTTAATCTATAAGAATGTAATTATTAAATCCCACTTAAGAATCCATTTATACTCAAAAATTAAAACATGACATCAAAGCTTAAATACACATTCATCCTAATCGCATTAGCATTTATGGGATGTGAAAAAACAGCCAAGGAAGAAATAACAGTTCCTTTATACAAAGACGCATCAAAATCATTCGAAGAGCGTGCAAAACACCTAGTATCACTCATGTCCTTAGAACAAAAGGTAGGACAAATGCACTATGAGTCTCCTGCAATAGATAGTCTTGGCATTCCAGAATACAACTGGTGGAACGAGTGTCTACATGGAGTTGCCCGCGCAGGTAAAGCAACGGTCTTCCCGCAAGCCATTGGTATGGCAGCAATGTTTGACAGAGTGCATATGGGAAAAATTGCCGATGCCATTTCGGATGAAGCAAGAGCCAAACATCATGAAGCAGCCTCTAGAGGTAAACGAAATATTTATCAAGGGCTTACTTTCTGGACTCCGAATATCAATATATTCAGAGATCCAAGATGGGGTCGTGGAATGGAGACCTATGGAGAAGACCCTTACCTATCAGGCGAACTAGCTGTTCCCTTTATCAAAGGGCTACAAGGAGATGATCCAAAATATTTTAAGTTGGTTGCTACTGCAAAGCACTTCGCCGTTCATAGTGGACCCGAAGAAAGTCGTCACCATTTTGATGTATTACCTAGCACCCAAGATTTTCTTAACACCTACAGCCCGCATTTCAAAAAAGCAATTGTAGAAGCCGATGTATATTCTGTAATGTGTGCCTATAATGCCTACGCTGGAAAACCATGTTGTGGTAATAAAGACCTGAGCGACTTGATGCGTAACGATTGGGGATTCAAAGGGTATATTGTTTCGGATTGCTGGGCAGTACGAGATTTTTATGACAAGAGTGTAAAAACACATCAAGTCGTAGAAGACAAAAAAGCTGCTGCGGCTATGGCCGTAAAGGCTGGAACAGATCTCAATTGTGGTAACTCATACCCTGCACTTGTAGAAGCTGTAAAAACAGGTCTTATCCAAGAATCAGAATTGGATATATCATTAGAGCGTTTGATCGTAGCGAGACTAAAATTAGGTCTATTTGCTCCAGAAGGCGCTGTTTCTTACGAAAAAATCCCTTACGATATCGTAGGTTCAGAGAAACATCGTTTATTAACATTAGAAGCTGCTAGAAAATCTATGGTATTGCTTAAAAATGAAAATAATACGTTACCACTTTCCAAAGATTTAAAAAATATCGCTGTCATCGGTTCTAGTGCAGATGACATGGAATTATTGTTAGCCAATTATAATGGTTACCCAGAAAAACCCGTATCTCCAATCGAAGGAATCCGTCGTAAATTACCTAATGCCAATGTACAGTATGCTATTGGATGTAAACTTGCAGAAGGACTTCCTGTATTTGAGGTGATGCCATCAACCGTATTATTTACCGATAGTTCAAAAAAACAACAAGGTCTGAAAGCTGAATACTTTGATAATATCACTTTTGAAGGAACTCCGAAACACACACAAGTAGACGCTACTGTGGATAACATTTGGTGGACCAACAAACCTTTTCCTGATATGAGCTATGATCACTATGCTGTACGTTGGAGTGGTGTGATTTCTGTACCAAAAACCGGAAGATATGCCATCGCTGGAGAAGCTTTTAATATGAAAATTTACCTAAACGACTCTTTACTTATAAAAAGAGATGATGTACATCAACCAAAAAAAGAATATGAATACGTCACTTTAGAAGCAGGTAAAACATACCCTATTAGATTTGAAGGTCGACAAGAAGACTCTTCCTACAGCATCATGCGCTTATTATGGGAAGCTCCTAATGATCAATTAGAAGAAGAAGCCCTAGCTATAGCTCAAAAAGCAGATGCAATCATCTTTTATGGCGGAATTAGTCCACTATTAGAAGGAGAAGAAATGAAAGTAAAAGTAGATGGTTTTGCTGGCGGAGATCGTGAACATATCAAGTTACCCGCAGCACAAACTGCATTACTCAAGAAACTTAAAAAAACAGGAAAACCAATCGTCTTGGTATTACTTAACGGAAGTGCCTTGGCTATAAACTGGGAAAATGAAAATATTCCAGCTATTATAGAAGGATGGTACCCTGGTCAAGAAGGTGGAACTGCTATGGCAGACGTCATTTTTGGAGATTATAATCCTGCTGGACGTTTACCGCTTACATTCTATAAAGATATCAATGATATCCCTGCTTTTGATGATTATAATATGAAAGGTAAAACGTATCGATATTTTAAAGGAACTCCTTTATATGAATTTGGATACGGATTGAGTTATACGACTTTTGAATACTCAAATCTTCAAGTCCCTGCTGAAGTTAAAGCTGGAGAGGCTGTAAAAGTATCAGTAACAATCAAAAACACGGGAACTATCGCCGGAGAAGAAGTTCCACAAGTCTACGTAGTAAACCCTGCAGCTGATGAACACAACCCTAGCAGTACTTTGTCTGGATTTGATCGTATTATGCTCAAAGCAGGAGAAGAAAAAGTAGTGAATTTCACTATTAGAAAAGAGCAATTAAGTTTGGTGAACGATATAAATGGAACATTGAAACAAGTTATACCAGCAGGTCCAGTAACGATCTCTGTAGGTGGTGCTCAACCAAATGCAACACGTATTAAGAACAAAAAAGTTGTTTCGAAAACAGTGACCATTACAGGACAAACTGTTTTAAACTAAATAGTATATCCCTTCGATAAAAACACCGAATACTAAGTTCGTTAAAATTCAGAAATCATGAATTTTAACGAACTTTTTTTATCCCCCCTCTTTGATCTTTAATCAAAAAATCGATCCACATACTAGTATTTTTTCTAGCCATACCTTATCAAACACTATTTAATACCATTTAAAAAATAACTACAGGCTAATAATTCACTTCTTTTTTTACGATTTTAACTTATAACATCCTGTGAATTTACTGGGATAAAATTTTCTTTTTTCGCCTCAGCTTCAGTATAACAATAAACCGTAACCAAGGCTATACTTGATTTTTCTACTGAAACTGAAACAAAAATACCTTGATTTTCTTTCCGATAAATTCAAACAACAAATGGTATTACAATTACATTGTAAATCATATCATTTATTCTATTCCATTATAATCCATACGGATCAAAACAAAAAAAGACCGTCTAGTTCTTTTCTAGACGGTCTTTTCGTAATTATGGATAACAAAAACTATTCAGATTGAATAAGCTTCAGCACTATAATATTTATTATGGCAAAAGCACTTTATCTATTTCATGAATAACACCATTCGACGCTTCAATATCTGGTGTTATAATATTAGAAACTCTATCCTGTGCATCGGTAATTTGGCTACCAACTATTTCTAGAACTCCCTCTCCTATTGTACTTACTCTAGACGGCAACATATCAGAAGTATATGCTGTTCCAGCAATTGCATGATATCTCAATACAGCTTCTAATACCTCTACAGGAATTTCATCTAAGGTATTTACCCCATCTAATTCATTGATCAAAGCATCAAACGCTGCGTTATTAGGAGCAAAAGCCGTGATAGGCCCATCTCCTGACAAAATACTCACAAAATCTGTTGTTAAGTCATCTCTTGTCAATGCAGCTACCAATGAAGAAAAATTAGGATCTTCCATAGCCAATTCCAAAATATTCTTTGTCCTTCTTACTACCTCTATAGAATTTGAAGATAATTCAAAGAGCCCGCTAAGATCAGAAGTAAACTTACCTACTTCAGCACCTTCTATAGCACCATAATAACTTACATTCCAAATAAAACAAGTTCCTGTACCAGCTCCATCAAAATTCACATCAGACACCAATGCTGGAAGTCCCAAGATAAGCCCATTTTCATCTGTTACGATCCATTGCGAAGTAGCTCCCACATTATCAGTCAACACAATTGATTCGTCTAGGATTTTATCCTCTTCTCCATCAATAACAAATTCAAAAGGTCCACCTTCTAATTTGCCTCCTTTGACTGTATTTGCCCCTTCAACTCGAGCTACTTCTATCGAGTTAGACAAAGCATAATTTCCTTTGATATCTCCTGTTTTTCCACCAACTTCTAAACCTTCTAGATCGCCTCTGTAACTCAAACTCCAAATTAAACAGGTTCCTAATCCAGCTTGATCAAAATCTACTGCTGTATATGTTCCTGGCAATCCAAGAATCACTCCCTCTGCATCCGTAACAATCCACTGAAAAGTCTCTCCTAGTTCTTGAGACAATGTAATTGCTCCATCAGCAATCTTATCTTCTGCTCCATCCAATACTTCAAAACTGAATGGTCCTCCTTCTAATGTTCCTCCAAGAACCGAATTAGCTCCTAGTTTCCGAACGACAGTGATCGAATTAGATAATTGATAAATTCCATTAAAATCTTTTGTAGTACTACCCACTTTCAATCCTCCTACAGAACCATTAGCACTTAAGTGCCATAATAGACAATTACCTTCTCCTGCTCCATCAAAATCTACTTTTGTAAAAGCTTCTTCTTCATCATCCTTTGACTGGGGTAAACCTAATATTTTACCTTCCAAATCTGTTACTATCCATTGAGAAACATTTCCTACATTACCTGTAAGCGTAATTCTATCCGCTGCAATTTTGTCTGCGACATTATCATTAACTTCAAATACTATCTCTTCTCCAACTACAGCTATGGTTCCACTCGCAACTGGATTTATAACTGGATCTGGAATCTCCACATCGTCCTCACAAGAGACGATATTAATTGTTAAACAAATAGTAAAAAAAAGCTTAAATAAATTTTTCATGTTTGTGTCTATTTTTTTTATAAATGTTCGTTAAATATATAAAATCTAGCCCTGACACCTAAGTACAATAATACATTTTATGTATCCTTTTTGTCCAAACAGATTTTCAAAACACTAAAAGAACTTAACAACCAAATAAAATAAAAAACTATAAAACAAATAGTTAAAAACAAAAACCACATATAAATCACTTCTAAAACAATAAAACTGTCAAAGCACCCATACGATTATCTACTATATCGTTTTTTTAAAACAACAAATGCATTAAGATTCTTGAACACTCCCAGATCTCTCCATAAGTACCACTACAAAGACATCCAAAATAGCCTTATATAAGTTGAATTTATTTTGTCTTTATGTGTATTTGAAATATACTAATTTCTCCTAGCCATTATAAAAAACAACTTTTTTGTTGATTATATATCCAATATTTGATTGGAAATTATAGTGCAGGTATTAAAAATTATTTTTACCAAATCCGTAAGACATACAAAAAAACTACCCTCAAAATAACATAAAAAAACATTTTATTTTTTCCTGAAATTAATTTAACTATTTTTTTGATTATATCAAAAAACCCCTAACTAACACCAGTACAGTGCTTTTCAAAAAAAAGTAAAGAAAAAAGGTTTTTCACAACGTTTTAGTCGTGTTTTACCCTACCCCCAATTTGAAAAAAAAATCAACAAAAAACACTGATATTTAGATAGTTAAAATACAATAATTCAAAAACACATGCGTTATATTTGTCACTAGGAACCATTCTAAACCTAATTATACTAAATAATATATTTATATGAAAACAGTTAAAAAATTAAGTAGTATCGCAACCATGTTCATTTTTGTAGCAGCTTCATTAGTAAGTTGTGAAAAGGACGATAATAGTACTACCCCAGAACAACCAATTATTCCTTCAAACCTAAGCGGTATTGTGGAATTAGATACGTATAACGTAGACTTTGGAACCTTTAAAGCTACTGCTCCTAAAGCAAGTAAAGCTGTAAAAGAACAACAAGCAGACACTACTGTCGTACTTACTTTGACAAATGGATCATCTTTGAAAATTAAAGGTCTTTCTTCTTCTGTCGATTTTGATGGAGGTGGAGTAGCAACAAAGATAAAGTGGTCTGGATTAGAACCAGGAGAATCTATACAAGTACCTTATGAATACAAAATTAACGAAGAGTTTCCTGGAACCTTTACCGGGACTGCTTCATTGACTCCAACTTTTGAAAATGACTCTATCGGAGAACCATTAAAAACAACATTGAAAGTAATCATAGAATAGTCCATTCTTTCTGTTATTTGGGGAGAAACAAGAGCATTTTAAAGCCCTCCAAAAAAGTTATGTATTTTTCTCATGACTAAAAGCCACAAACATTAGTTTTGTGGCTTTTTTATTTATAAAAAGTTCAAATTTTTTCTATGAAGAATTTTTGATTACTTCACAAACATACTCTTTGAATTCATTGCCTTGTTAGAATTTCTGTTTCATGATAGACACAAGGATAGAACTATGCAGAGAGCAGAGAAAAGACGTGCCAACCACAACACGCCTTTTCAACAATCTAATCAAGATAAACAAAATCAGAAACTGACTATTGATATTTTTTGTAGTTATCTACAATAATATTTGCTTTGAGATCATGGAGTAAATTATAAAGTCCAAAGAATGTTCTATTAATATACAAGAAATGTTTACTCCCTCTGTTACCGTTCATTTTTCGGAGTGTTGTATCCTTCGAATATTTCTCACTTAAGTCCGTAATTTTTGCCCAAAATGATTCATCTGCAAAATCAAAAGCTTCGTTATGAAAAGGAGAAGTAAACAGCCCCAACATTTCATGAAATAGCTCAGAAAAAAAGATAATATCTTGATCAGAATCACTTTCCAATAATATTTCTAACTCATACAATTTCTTTTTAAAAAAAGTTGGATTTTCTATATTTTCTTTAATTGCTAATTCAAAATATGGTTTATAAAATGTTGCTGGAACCTTCTTTATACATCCAAAATCAATCGCTATGAGATTTCCTTCTTTATCTACCAAAAAATTTCCAGGGTGGGGATCTGCATGTACTGCCTTGAGAATATGCATTTGGTACATATAAAAATCCCATAGTGCCTGTCCTAGCTGATTGGCTAATTCTTGATCCGTATTGCTGGAGACAAACTCACTGAGATGTACACCATCCATCCAATCCATGGTAATTATACGTTCACTAGAATATTCCTTATAATATTTTGGAAATCGAAGATTAGGAATTTTATGACAAGCAGCTGTTATTTCTTCTCCCTGTCGTAACTCAAGCTCGTAGTCCGTCTCTTCTAACAACTTCCCTTCTACTTCCTGAAAATACTTATCAGAATCCTTACCCTTGATATTAAACATTCTGATAGCGATGGGTTTGACCATCGCCAAATCAGAACTGATACTATCTGCTACTCCAGGATATTGGATCTTCATAGCAAGTTTTTTCCCTTCCTTCGTTGCTTTGTGTACCTGACCGATACTCGCGGCATTAACAGATTGAGAAGCAAAAGTATCAAAAACATCTTCTGGATACTGTCCAGTATATTTTTTAAAAGTCTTTCGTACTAATGGTGCCGACAAAGGAGGTACGCTAAACTGCGCCAGTGAAAATTTTTCTACATAAGCATTGGGCAACATATTTTTCTCCATTGAAAGCATTTGTGCGACTTTGAGTGCACTACCTTTTAAGTTTTTCAGTCCATCATAAATATCAGCGGCATTGTCTTCATTCAACTCATCTTTATTTAGACTTGGATTTACTGCTTTTTTACCATAATATTTAAGATAATTACCCCCAATCTTTACCCCTGTCTTAACTAACTCGGTAGTTCGTCCAATTTTTGAGGTTGGTATTTTATCTATCGTATTCATTTTTTTGTGTATTTCAAAATTAACTTACTGTTTCCTGCCATAGAAATTTACCAAAATCGATCACATTATCGAGTGGCGTATGATCAAACACATCAAAAATTGTGTTTACTGATTTTTCTATAGCCATATCAGTTTTCTCAAATCCAGCAGATTCATCCTTCATCCAAAATTTCAACAGAAATACTAATTGCAACCAAGCACCTTCCGAAAATAAATGAACAGGTTTTTTTGTGAATTTAAATTGTTTTGTATCATTACCTTCCTTAATCAAATCCGATGCGAATTCCTTTACCAGAATACGTAAATCCTTTAATTGCATCATATTTTTCATTCTATCCATGCCTTGATGATACTGTAACACAAACAAAACATAACTTCTATTTGCCGTCATTAACTCAAAAAAAGTATAAAAGAATGTGAGCATCTTCTCTCTGCTACTATAGGCTTCATATTCTTTATTTTTGTCAGCGAGATCCATGGTCATGGAAAAAAATGTATTCCAAATAACTTTTTGTAACGTATCCAAACTGCCAAAAAACTTATAAAAAGCTTGCTCCTCTACCTTACTTTCTTTGCAAAATTTATAAACCGTCTTTGGAAAACACTCTTGTTCCAAAACATACTCCATATATAGGGTAATAAATTCGCTTTTTGTGATCTCTTTTTTCTTTGTAGACGAAACTTTTTTTGCAGTCATAATGTATTCGATATTTATGTAAAAATACATTATTTTGTTTAATACTCTATCAAAAAACTTAAACAAAAATTGTTAAACTTTTACACACTAAAGAATTATTGACATGAAACCCATTACAAAATCAAAAATATAAGGCTTAGTACGTCACTTTGTCAGCATCAATCTCTTGGTACTTTTTTTGACTATATACTAAATCAAAAAGTCAAATATCAAAATAATTATATCATGGCAACAGGAAGTATTAATGTCTCGGTTGAGAATATTTTTCCGCTTATCAAAAAATTCTTGTATTCGGATCACGAAATCTTTTTACGAGAACTCATATCCAATGCAACAGATGCAACACTGAAATTAAAACATCTTACAAATATTGGTGAGGCTAAGGTGGAATACGGCAACCCACAAATCGAGATCAAAATCGATAAAGAAAAAAAACAGCTTCATATCATTGACCAAGGTCTTGGAATGACTGCCGAAGAAGTAGAAAAATATATCAATCAAGTTGCTTTTTCTGGTGCAGAAGAGTTCTTGGACAAATATAAAGACGGTGCAAAAGATTCTGGTATTATAGGACATTTTGGTCTTGGCTTCTATTCTGCCTTTATGGTTGCAGAAAAAGTAGAGATTATCACCAAATCGTACAAAGACGAACCGGCTGCCCATTGGATCTGTGATGGTTCTCCTTCTTTTACTTTGGAAGAAGCTGATAAACAGGATCGAGGTTCAGAAATCATCTTACATATCAGTGAGGATGAATTAGATTTTCTAGAAGAAAGCAAAATCAGTGGTTTGTTGAGTAAATACAACAAATTCATGCCTGTACCAATCAAATTTGGCACCAAAACAGAAACACTTCCAAAACCAGAAGATGCCAAAGAAGAAGATCCAGCTCCTACCCAAGAAGTTGACAATATTATTAATAACAGTAGCCCAGCTTGGACCAAACAACCAACGGAGCTAGAAGATAAAGATTACAAAGAATTCTATCGAGAATTATATCCATCACAATTTGAGGAACCACTTTTCAACATTCACCTGAATGTAGATTATCCTTTTAATCTTACCGGGATCTTGTATTTCCCTAGACTTGGACAGGATATGAATGTGCAAAAAGACAAAATACAATTATATCAAAACCAGGTATTTGTCACAGATAATGTAGAGGGAATTGTTCCAGAATTCTTGACAATGCTACGAGGAGTAATTGACTCTCCTGATATCCCTCTTAATGTATCACGTTCTTATTTGCAAGCAGATGGAGCTGTTAAGAAAATATCTAGCTACATTACGCGTAAGGTAGCAGACAAACTTAGCTCATTATTCAAAAATAGTCGTGAAGAATTTGAGCAAAAATGGAATGACATCAAAATTGTCATTGAATATGGAATGCTTTCTGAAGACAAGTTTTTTGAAAAAGCTGACAAATTCGCACTGTACCCTACAGTAGATGGTACTTTTATGACCTATGCAGAATTAGAAGAAAAAATCAAACCTACTCAAACTGACAAGGATGATAAAATGGTTATTCTTTATGCTTCTAATAAAGATGAGCAACACCAATATATAGAGGCTGCAAAAAACAAGGGATACGAAGTATTATTACTTGATTCTCCAATTGTAGCGCATTTGATCCAAAAACTAGAAGGTAGCAAAGAAAACATCACCTTTGCTCGTGTAGATGCAGATCACATTGACAAATTAATCAAAAAAGACGAAGAAGCGATCTCTAAGCTCTCTGATGAAGAAAAAGAATCACTAAAAACAGATTTGGAAACCGTCATTCCAAAAGAAAAATACACTGTACAGTTAGAAGCCTCTGATAGTGAATCAACACCATTTATGATTACACAACCAGAGTTTATGCGTCGTATGAAAGAGATGCAACAGTCTGGTGGTGGCGGTATGTTTGGTATGGGAAATATGCCAGAAATGTATAATTTGATTGTAAATACAAATCATGCACTCGTTGGTGAGATTATAAGTTCCGAAACCACTGAAAAGAAAGAACGCTTGATCAAACAAGCATTAGACCTTGCTAAGCTTTCGCAAAACTTACTAAAGGGTGAAGAACTAACTGCTTTTGTAAAACGAAGCCTTGAAATGATTAAATAGGTTCTGATCCTCTTTATACCATAAAAAAATCTGAAGTTTAAGAAATTAAACTTCAGATTTTTTTTGTTTGATAAACTATTGTTTGTTTAAATTTGAAAATCCAGTTAGAAGTGATTTTAAGTCCCTGTTTGATTGAAACAAAAAAGGATCGTTTTTTAAATCAATCAAAATACCTTTTTGCACTTCTGAGTAAAAACATGAAGTAGGAAATCGATAAAATGAGTAAATAGAGAACTCTTGAAAACCAACAAAAAAATGTAATCCACTTCATTGCATCAAATTACATATGAAAGTTATAGCTACCAATATTTCTGAGCCAAAAACAATTTCTTGGCGCGGAAAAGAAGTCAAAACAGGAATTTTTAAATATCCAACGAGCGAGCCCTTGTATCTAGGAACAGAAGATGTTAGAAAAGACGCCGTAATTGATCGCAAATATCATGGAGGAGAACACAAGGCCTGCTATCTCTTTTCTGCAGATTACTACTCTTATTGGAAACATCTCTATCCAGATTTGGACTGGAATTGGGGGATGTTTGGTGAAAACTTGACCGTATTAGGAATGGACGAAAACTTGATTCGCATTGGAGATATTTACAAAATAGGAACATCCATCGTACAATTATCAGAACCGCGAGAACCCTGTTATAAATTAGGTGCCAAATTTGGTGATCAAGCTGTACTCAAACAATTCATACACCATGCACACTGTGGCACCTATGTTCGAGTCCTAGAAGAGGGTGAAGTAGCAGTAAATGATCGAATAGAACTTATTAAACAATCCGATAATCCACTAACTATTGCGGCCTATTTCAAAATGTTATATGCTACAACAAAGGATACAAAAACCATGCAATTAGCTGCCAATAATGAAGCTCTAGCAAAAGAAAAACGAGAAAAATGGCGTACGTTACTGAGTGAGTCCTAAAATATGATAAAATTTGACGCGATAGAGCACTTTTTGAAAAAACACCTAGCAGCGGCGTGGATGAGAAAAGCAACCAAATATAGACGAACTGTATCTAATTTTAGAAAAAAGAAAAAGCCAAGAAGAGGTTCGTTAAAAAAGCCTATTCACTACAGTGTGAATAGGCTTTTTTAACAAAAACTAAAACAACATTTATGTTATTGCAATTTTAAATCGCTATACTCCGCATTAATAGTAATCGATTTATTTGTATTTCTTGTTTTATTAAAACCAGTAATGGATTCGGTTCCAAAATTATGCGTTCGTTGCCAATCCAGAGAACTAGGGAGCTCGATAAGGTTTCTTGACCCCAAATAAGTAAAATTAAACCCTGATTTTGGTAATACAAGTTTTAAATCACTGTTTTGTAAGCTCAAGTTGAGTGATGAAAAATCTGAGCTCATATTTGCAATCGTAATACTTCCAAAATTCCCTGATATCAAACCATTGGTATTCAAATTTTGAATATATACATTACTAGAATTTGTTTTGAGGCGAATATCCTTGGCATTTTCAATACGGCAATTTTTGACATAATCTACAATAAGAACACCTCTATTCCAGTTTTTTACGATCACAGGAGAATATGATGCTTTGATCCTAGTATCCTTTCCATCAATCGTGTTTGCTGCCAATTTGGTATGCGATAGGGACGCCCTTAGGTTTATAGCATTATCTGCTAACGTCACTTCTCCATGTCTAATATTTAATTTGAGCTGCGCAGTTTTTGGAATTCGAATTTTGAGTAATTTGCGCACTCCCATCTTCTTGGATGTAGTATTTGGATCTTTTACTTCATACATATACCCTCTTGGACTATTATTACCCGTCACAACATTTTGTGACACTAAGGTTCCCATTTGTTGCTCAAACTGATAGCTCCATTGCTGCATATCGCGCTCAAACTGTTGTGCCCATAGCTGCATCTCTGAATCCAAATTTTCACTAAATCTAATGGCGTCCTTCTCCATTCTCTTTCCCCATTCTTCCATTACTACTTCAAAATCATCTCCAAATTTCTCACGTAAATTAGACTCCCATTTTTTCATATACTTTTCTCCATTCTTCTGATATGAAGCATAATCAAAATCGAGATCTCCCATATTATTTTTCATTTCATTTGGGATTGGATTCTGTGCAATATTCTGTAACAAGGGCTCCAACATTCCTGTGATCATAGGACCTAACATTTGCAAATCAAGTAGATTACCTTGTAGATTTACTGTAACAGAATTCGAATTTGGATTCTGAACATTTTTGGCTGTATTAGAAATAATTGTAATATCCTCACTATTTCCTGTAGCCGTAACTTGCCAGTGATCATTGACGTATTCTCTCTGTGTTTTGGTCAATCCCTCTCCTTCTACATGTGCCTCTACTGCAACAACATCTTTATTCCAAGTTTCAAATACAACATTTGTATGACTCGTATTGAGATTGATAACAACATCTTCTTTTACATTAAACTTTTCATCCAATTTCTGCTGCGCAAGTATCGGATTGACAGTCAACAATCCTAGAAGAATTAAACTCTTATGCTTGCTGATCCTGATACGTTTCATCTGTGATCTCTTTTAATTTATTTAATTTTTCTTTTAATTTTAGCATCAATTCTAATCGTAATTGTAGATTCTCTATTAATGCTTGTACAGTTTGTTCATTAGCCCCAACTTCTAAAAGTTCTTTATTTAAATGCTCATATTCTAAATCCAGTTGCTCTAACTGCTTCATAAAACTATCAATGAGTTCTTTATTGGTGTCATTGATATTCAAACTTGTTAATTCTAATTTGATACTATTTTTATAATAGTCTTCTATCTTTTTGAAATCTGGCGAAATTGTAGCGAGAGCTGACTGTTTCTCTATTTTTTTTATCACATCACGATCTAAGTCGTCTGCCTCTTCGTTCACTAATGCAGGTGTATTTTTAGTTATATTACTAGAATTACTTGTATAATATGCCGTCAGTGAAACAGACAAAATAATAGCAATACTTGCAGCAATCCGCAACCACTTATAAGAACGTTTCTTATGAGTCTCTGCTGGTAATTCTGCTTGTAAGCGTTCTAGAAATCTCGCTTCATGTCCTGTCGGTATACTTTCAGAAGGCAACACTTTATCTTGTTTTAATAATTCTCTAATGTCCTGTGCCATTTCTTAGGTGTTTTAATTTTTCTTGTAATTGTTTTTTACCTCGATGCACCAAAGTTCTTGAGGCAACAGCCGTAATATCTAATATTTCACTTATCTCCTTATGATCATAGCCTTCTATTAAAAAAAGCATAACTGCATATTTATACTTTTCTGGCAATGATTCAATAGCATTTTTAACTTCATCAACGGTTACAGAATCTGCTACTGACCAATCTTCTTGCTCATCTACACTAGCCATGATTTGTTCATTAATAGCTACCATTTCCATTTTTTTGGCTTTGAGCATATCAATACTTTTATTGATAACAATACGCTTAAGCCATGCTCCAAAAGTCACGTCTCCTGTAAATTGATGTAATTTCAAAAACGCTTTTATAAATCCCTCTTGCATAGCTTCTTCCGCTTCAAATGGATCTTTTAAGAATCGTAATGCCACATAATACATTCCTTTGCTATATTTATTATATAGCGTCATCTGGGCCTTACGGTCGTTGGCTCTACACTTATCTATAAGATCACTTTGTAACAAAATAGTATATACTTTAGTTATTTGTTATAAATCTAACTGGTCTTCTCTTATATAGACCGACGATTTTGAGGGATGTTGCAATTATTATTTGAAAAATTTTAGAAAAGTGTTCATTTTTACTCCAAATACTCAAAAAGCATGATATTCATTACTGGAGTGGCTCGATATTTTATATAGAATTTACTAAAAAATGCATTTGCTTGACTGTACAAAGGTACTTACACCTACCTAAGGTAGCTATATAATATCCCATATCGATTTGTTCTTTTTGCATCTAAATGCCTTTTTCCTATATCTCATAGCCAAAATCATACAAAATAATCCTAGTGTGATGATATACAAAACAACATAAACATTAATACGCCCCGATAGATCCAAGTTTGTGTCACTCAAAAGCAAAAAGACAAAATTTAGAGTTTGTGTGCTCTACTGAACTAAGGGTTCAAAATCTCTTTTCGTAGCATTTCCAATGCTTTTTGCACTGTTTTCCCGATAGTACGCTCGCGGCTATTACTAAATTCAAATCGTTCTGAGAATACTGTTGCCGGTGTCGCTATTGCAATAAAAACTGTCCCTACCTCAACGTCTCCATCCCCTTGGGTTGGCCCTGCGTTACCTGTAGTCGCAATCGCAAAATCTGCGTTAAACTTTTGCTGTGCCCCCAAAGCCATTGCTTGAGCCACCTGAGTACTAGTTACAGAATGTTTCTTGATGATTGTGGGATCTACATCAAGTACTGCTATTTTGGAGGTTGTAGCATAGGTTACAACACCTCCTTTGAAAAACCGAGATGCCCCTGCATTTTTTGTAAAACCTGCTGCTATTTGCCCCCCAGTACAACTTTCTGCTATAGCTAATGTCTTATTTTGAGCTACTAAAAGCGCTCCTATAACTTGTTCCAAACTACTATCATCTTCGTAACCTGCGATAATGTCTCCAATAAGAGTTTGTAAAACAGCTAACTGTTCTTTCAAGGCTTTTTCTAAAACAGCTTTTTCTGAACCTCTTGCTGATAAACGCAAGCGTACTTTACCCAAATCTGGTAAATAAGCAAGTTTGATAAATTCTGGTAAATTATTCTCCCAATCTTCTATAATTGCTGCAATTGTACTCTCGCCTTTTCCATAAGTTACTACGGTTTTATGCAAAATATAAGGTCGATCAAATTGTTTTTGCAACCTTGGAAGGACTTCTTTTTGCATCAACCCCTTCATCTCAAAAGGGACCCCTGGCATAGAAATAAATACGGTATTATTATCAAAAATCCACATCCCCGGAGCTGTACCAACCTCATTATGTAATGCTATAGCCCTGGAAGGAATCAATGCCTGTTTTTTATGTACTTCTGATATGGGCGAACTGATATATTTTTCAAATAAAGATTCTATGTGCTGAAGTACCGTGACATCCTCTACAAGTTTATCTTCAAAAAAATCACATAGGGTATGCTTGGTTATATCATCTTTTGTAGGTCCTAAACCTCCAGTAATCAACACAACATCTACACGATTACGAGCAGCTGTTAGTGCTTCTATAATATGTTGTTTTTCGTCCTGTATTGAAGTAATTTGGTAAACGTCAATACCAATAGTATTTAGTGCTTTGCCTAGATATGCAGAGTTTGTATCTACAATTTGTCCAATAAGAATTTCATCTCCTATGGTAATGATTTCCGCTTTCATGTAAAAAAAGAATCTTGATAAAAATAAAATTACAAATACAGCATACCCTTTTTACAAAATTGTAGGCTATCCAAAATCTTTTTGAAGTTCTTTTATCACTCCTATAATTGTGGTACTTATATGTTGTACTATTGGCATAATCACCTCCTTATCTTCTCCACTTTTGGACCAGCCTTCTACGGTTTTGATTTCACTTTCCAAATTCACACCAAACAGCTGTAGATTTGGCTTCATTTTATGAGCAAACTGATATGCTTCAGCAGGATTATTGTTCTCTACAGCAGCAATCATATGATCGACATCTGGCGGAATTTCTTCTAAAAAAGTTTGTACTAGAACTGCGATAAATTCTTTATCTCCTCCCGCTAATTCTTGTACGCTATCTAAACTATACGTTGTGCTCATTTATTTGACTGTAATTGAAAAAAGTTCATTTTTCTCGATATTACCAACAAGAATATCACCTGATGACACAGAGCCAACTCCTGATGGTGTTCCCGTAAATATAACATCTCCAATCTTCAAAGTAAAATATTTTGATACATATTCTATGATTTCATCGATTTTCCATAGCATTTTGTCCGTATTTCCCTGTTGCACAACGCTCCCATTCTTTATTAAAGAAAAACTTAATGAATTAACATCCTGAAAGTCATCTTTGGGCATCCATCGACCTATTACAGCCGATCCATCAAAAGCTTTTGCTTTTTCCCATGGCAATCCTTTTTCTTTAAGCTTCATTTGTGTGTCACGAGCTGTAAAATCAATACCTAGACTAATCTCATCATAGTACTTATGCGCAAATTTCTTATCAATATGTTTCCCTACCCGACTGATTTTAATCAAAACCTCTACTTCGTAATGGATGTCATTAGAAAACTCTGGAATAAAAAAAGGCATTTTTTTTAGTAAAATTGCCGTATCTGGTTTCATAAAGATGACGGGGTCTGTTGGGCGTTCATTCTGCAATTCTTCTATATGCTCGGTATAATTGCGTCCAATACAGATCAGTTTCATAGTTTTTTTGTTTAGATTTGATGAGAAGTTATGTATTGATTTGGGTAGTTACACAATTCTACACCCAAAATTCATTTGTTTATTATTTAGTATACAAAGATATTGTTTGTACTATCGTACAAATACTGGTTCATTTTCTTTTTCAGTAAACTCCTCACTATAACCGTATCCATCATAATCAAAACCTTTTATATCTTCTAATGTCTTGGCATTCGTATCCAAGATATATCGAACCATCATTCCACGTGCTTTTTTTGCAAAAAAACTGATGATTTTCAATTTGTCATTTTTCCAATCTTTAAAAATTGGTGCGACAACTGGCACCTTCAAATCTTTTGCTTTTACAGCTCTAAAATATTCATTACTCGCCAAATTAACAAACAATTCCCCCTCTTTCAGTTCGTCATTTAATTTTGCTGTAAGTTTTGTTTGCCAAAATTCATACAGATTCTTTGCATCTTCTACTGGCAATTTTGTTCCCATTTCTAATCGATAGGGCTGCATCAAATCCAAAGGTTTTAGAATTCCATACAATCCAGACAGAATACGTAATGTATCTTGTAATTCTGGTAATTTTTCTTGCGGAATACTATAAGCATCTAAGCCGTTATAGACATCTCCATTAAAGGCATATACAGCAGGACGTGCATTTTCTGTAGTAAAAGGAAGTTTCCACTCTTGATTGCGTTGCCAATTGAGTTCACCTAACTTATCACTAATATGCATCAACTCAGAAAGCGCCTTTGGTGATTTTTTCTGTAAAACCTTATTCAATACTTTTGATTCTACCAAAAAATCAGATTCTGTGTACTGATCTGTTGGTAATGCTGTTTCAAAATTCAAGGATTTTGCTGGAGAAATAACAATTTTCATATAACATGATATTTTTATCAAAACTACGCAAAAATCGCTTTCTAAGATCTATCCTATGAAAGGATTTATCTATGGAGTTAGTTGTTTTATTTATAATTTCACCTTATCGTTTTTGAATAGCATCCATAGGATCATTAAATTTGATAAAAACACGTATTCATGATCAAAAAACAACATCTTATTGACCGTTTTATTAGCTATGTAACTGTAGACACTGAAAGTGATCCCGAAAGCACTACAACCCCAAGCACCCTTAAACAATGGGATTTGGCTAATGCGCTTGTAGAAGAATTAAAAAAAATTGGATTACAAGACGTTACTATAGACAAACATGCCTATATCATGGCCACATTGCCATCAAATGTAACCCATGAGGTACCTGTTATCGGTTTTATAGCTCACTTTGATACCACACCGGATTTTACTGGTGCTAATGTAAATCCACAAATTATAGAGAATTATGATGGCAAAGATATTGTTTTGAATGCCACACAAGGAATCATCTTATCTCCAGATGATTTTGATGACTTACTTCAATACAAAGGACAGACACTAATCACTACAGATGGCACAACGCTTCTTGGAGCGGATGACAAAGCTGGTATCACTGAAATTATTTCTGCAATGGAATATCTCATACAACATCCAGAAATCAAGCATGGTCCTATTAGAGTTGGTTTCACTCCAGACGAAGAAATTGGTCGTGGAGCACACCTTTTTGATGTAGAAAAATTTGGTGCAGAATGGGCGTATACTATGGATGGTAGTCAGATTGGCGAATTAGAGTATGAGAATTTTAATGCCGCTGGCGCCAAGGTAACAGTACAAGGAAAAATTGTACACCCTGGATATGCCAAAGGAAAAATGGTGAATAGCATGTATATCGCTCAGGAGTATATCAATTCACTACCCCCTCTAGAAACTCCCGAACATACTGAAGGACGAGAAGGTTTTTTCCATTTACATACGGTTCATGGAAATGTAGAGCAAACGATCTTGGAATATATTATTCGGGATCATGATATGGATCATTTTGAAACACGCAAGGAAATGATGCGCCAACAAACCTCCGAAATCAATGCTAAATATGCCAAAGACGTTATAAGCATTGAGATCAAAGATCAGTACTACAACATGCGCGAAAAAATAGCTCCTGTAATGCATATTGTTGACATTGCAGAAGAGGCTATGAATGCTATAGGAATAACACCATTAATCAAACCTATTCGTGGCGGAACTGATGGCTCGCAGCTAAGCTACAAAGGATTACCTTGTCCTAATATTTTTGCTGGTGGACATAATTTTCATGGTCGATATGAATATATTCCTGTAGAAAGTATGCAAAAAGCGATTGAAGTTATCGTAAAAATTACGACATTAGTATCAGAAAGCGCATTATAGTACATCATTCCCTCCTTATAAAACCGATTGAATCGTAGCATGTAACACCATTAAAATCTGATTATTTTACTTGTAATTCTTGTAGTGACAACTAATCCAATCGATCACAGTACAATAGCACAAAGAAGCTATAACATCTACTTTTGTACATACTACAATCAAATGAACTCAAAACACTTTTGAGCGACAATAGTTGCGTTTTATCGTTTTGCTTACATAGAACTAATGCATAGATTTTTTTTAAATGACGGCTTTTTTTTTCTTTAACCCGTCTTATTTAATTAATGCTAAATAGTCCTTAGTTCTTAATTATAGATAGATAAATTTAACCTAAAACAACAACAAAAAATGCAAACAACAGAAACAGTAGTGGACGGAGTAGTAACTGCGGGATCCGAAACAGGGGGAACAATTCTAGACTCATTAGGTGGTTTTTTTGGAGCAATCCAAGAAGGGGTTGGTCAATATGGCTTGAAAATACTAGGAGGTATTTTTGCCCTCATCGTCGGACTATGGATTATCAAAATGGTTATGAAAGCCATTATGAAAGGGTTTAACAAAAGTAACATTGATGCTACTTTAAAACCTTTCTTAATCACCTTGGTTAACTTTTTACTGAAGTTTCTTTTATTTATATCCATTGCTGGGATCGTTGGTATCCCTACCGCAACTTTTGCAGCTTTACTAGCCGCAGTAGGCTTAGCAATCGGCGGGGCTTTCAATGGTTCATTGGGACATATGGCCGCAGGAGTTATGTTGTTAATCTTTCGCCCATTCAAGGTAGGTGATCTCATCGAAACTGGAGGAAAACTTGGTTTTGTAAAAGAAATCTCTGTATTTGTAACCGTATTAGAAACTTTTCAAAACAAAACAGAAATTATTCCTAATGGTGCTATTACCTCGGGAACAATTACAAATTTGACCACCATTGGTAATCTAAGAGTAGATATGCCATTTGGTATCCAATATGGAACTGATATCGAAAAGGCAAAAAAAATCGTCATGAACGTTATGAAAAATGACGATAAGGTAATGAATGATCCTGCTCCCAGAGTAGCGGTAAATAATCTAGGTCCAAATGGTGTCGAATTACTTGCATTACCCTATGCAACTTGTGAGGATTATTGGGATGTTTATTGGGATACACGCCAACGTATTGTAGAAGCTCTTGGAGCCGAAAACTATGCTGCTCCATTACCTCAACGAATTGTAACTATGAAATCGTAAAAATCGCTTAACACTTAGCTTTTATTTTAAAAGACGTTATTTTAATTAATTTTAGATAGCGTCTTTTGTTTTTATATTTGTTTATAAGTCATGAAATAGTATGCGTAAATACATAATTATTAAAAATCTGTCATTCCCCTCCACTATAAACGATTGGTAAAAAATAAAACTGATTTAACAAAATATCCTAATGGATACACTGGACTAAGCTGCCCCCCTCAAAAGCATTGATTTTTGCGATGGTTTACAACTGTCGTTCTGTCGGATGCTGACCCCTCTACACTAAAAAAGATAGCCAATTCTGTCGATTTAGATCGATAGGTTTACGTTCAGGAATCGCTTTTTTGCGAAGGTGTTGTTGTTAATTCTGGATCAAGCTGACCCCCGTTAGGAGTTAGTTTTGTAAAATTCTGGATCATGTTGACCCCTGTGCTGGGTTTGCTTTATTGTTATTCTGGACTAAGCTGACCCCTCTGGTTATTAGATTTTGGTTTTCCTTGATGGTTCTAATTCACCATCAAAAGATACTTCATGGCAAGAAAACCCAAACGTATGAGTCTTATAAAATATAATTCCCCCAATGTTAGGACAGTAATTTATAAAAACAAGATGTTAATGATGTTGAAAGAGGGGGTTCTAGGGGGAGACTGATAACTCCCCACTTTTGTTGACAACCCTTCTTTTCTATTCATTTTCATCATGCTGCTGGTTTTAGGTTTTGTTGATATACAGCTATTGGATGTTCATTATCCAGATTTTGATGTCTACGTTCTTTGTTATAATACTCAAACCAGGCTTTGATGCCTTGATAAGCTTTTAATCCATCTTCGGCAGGGAACAAATATACGTGTTCATATTTGAGACTTCTCCAAAGACGTTCTATAAAAATATTGTCAATAGTGGACTACCTAGTAAATTTGGTACTATTTATTAAGCCACGTTATTATATTTATTCATTCTTATTTTTAGTTCCATTTCTATAGGAGTTAAGTACCCCAAAGTAGAATGTAATCTTTTAGTATTATACCACTCAATATAGGTGTCAATACAACAGTATAAGTTGATATATGTTTTGAATGTATATCTATTCAAACATTCATATTTTATTGTTTTAAAGAAGCTTTCTGCTACTGCATTATCCCAGCAATTTCCTTTTCTACTCATGCTTTGCGAGTAGCTGTTATTACCTTGAAATAATTTCCGAGCCTGATCACAGGTGTATTGGACACCTCTATCAGAATGAAAAACGTGATTATCAGTTATTTTTCGGTTTTTAACAGCTTTTTTCCAAGCCTTTATCACGGTATTTTCTGCTGTCATATCTTCACTTAAAATCCAAGAGACAATTTTCCTGTCTGCTAAATCTAATATCGTGGTTAAGTAGTTCCAGGTATTCCCTACTCTTATGTAGGTGATATCAGAAACCCTTTTCTCCCCTAATATAGGAGCGCTAAACTCCCTGTTTAGCGTATTTTTAGCTATTGGGAAACTGTGGTTAGAATCTGTGGTCACTATATATTTCTTTCTTAAAACACTTTTTAGACCTAGTTCTTTCATCAATAAGGCGATATAAGATGTGGAATAATTCAACCCTTCTCGTTCTAGTGATTTTTGAATTCTTACACTTCCATATACTTCATTACTTTTAATAAACAGGGCTTTTATGCGCTGTTTCAAATAGATCAAGGATAACTTCTGCCGTTTCTTTGGGGAAACCTTTAATCAATGATAATAGGCGTTTTTACTAACGCTCATATACATACACAACTTCTCGACTGGATACTGTTCTTTGTGATCAACTATAAACTGGTATCTTACTTGTCGCTCTTGGAAAAGATGCTTACTGCCTTTTTTAAGATATCCCGCTCCATTTTAACTTCTCGTAATTCTTTTCGCAATGTCGTTAATTCTAATTGTTCCTCTGTAATAGCCTCTTTACTCTTTAAAGAACCACTAGCTGTGCTATATTCACGGCGCCATCTACTTACCATACTCTCACCCAGTGAGTATTCTAAACAAATCTCCTTTAGTGTTTTTCCTGATAGTAGTAACTCAACAATAGTATGCTTGAATTCTAAATCAAATTGTCTTCTTCCCATTTTCTAAAGATAAAAGCTTTATAAAACCGTCACAACTAAACTAGGTATTCCATTTTCTAATGTGTCTGTTTTATTCTATCCAATTCCAATATTCTCCAGTAAGATCATTATCTGTTTCATCATCAATTAATGAAAAAGAACTGTCACCTTTTTTGATTGCTAAATCAAAAGAATAATCAGAAACTCCATATTCTAATGTGTTAATTAGTTTAAAAAGAGATAGCTCTACACAATATTTCACCGACTTTTTCAATAACTCTTGATCTTCAGAACTTAGAGAGTTTAATAATTTTAATAAAGGTTCTTGCTCTTCAGATGGGTTCTTAGGTTTTTGTTCCTTAAAATCAGTAAGAACATCTATTCCAGAATTTCTACTAGCTTTAACTAATTGTCCAAAAATTTCTAATAATTCTGCATTCATAAGATATTAATTAATGACAACCTACATCAATGTTATATTTGTCTTTATTCATTTTCTTTAATTTATCAATAGATGATTCTGGTGCATTAGTATGTTTCCTTAACATATCTATATCATCTTTAAGAAGGTCTTCTGGTGACATTTTAGAACGAGCAACTTTATTTTTGGATTGTGCACGTGTTATTTCTGCATGCTCGGCATCAGGTAGTCTTATTGCTGGTGCATCTCCTGCCAATTTAGTTTGGGGATAACCACCAACCTGAGTTTTTGCTAAAGCTTTTTGAGGTACGTGGTGATTTCCTAGTTTATCACCTACAACATCATTAGCTTTAAGGTTATTATAAGTATCTACTTCATAAGCAGAACTTAAACCAAATACATCAACCCAACTATTTACATCCTGCACATAAGAGTAAAGTGCTGCACCGCCAGCAAGACCAATCGGATCCTGCGAAATATAAGTTCCTGTGTCTGGCGAGTAGTACCTAAACCTATTGTAGTACAATCCAGTTTCGGCGTCTTCATATTGTCCTTGATATCTAAAAGGTATGAACGTTTTATCTCCTGTAAACTTACGTTGTTTACCATAAATATCCAACTCTGAGGTCCAAACTTTTTTGCCCTGTTGGTCATACGCTTCTACGGGAGTGCCTAGATGGTCGGTAATGATGCTATAACTAGTACCATTTTGTAGTTTGGCCTGTGGAACAAAGCTTCCTTCTTCAAAAATCCAAGTAATCAGATCTTCTGGAATTTCTGTAACGAGTTCTCCTGCTTCGTTTACACCTGTAATCGTTTTTCCTGCTTGGATGACCCACTCATGCAACAATACATTGCCGTCCCAAACATAGTGGGTGGTTTGTTCGTTATAGGTTTTGGTTAATCGCCTACCCAAGGCATCATAGGTATACGCCACTATTTTGTTATCGGGACGTTTTACCGATGCTAACATACCGTTTTGGGTCCAGAAATATTGCCACGTTTCGGTAAGGCTTTCTTTCTCTGTTAGATTACCCAAAGCATCGTACCTATAGGTATAGGTATCGTCTTGTAATAACTGTCCTGCCTTACCATATTTTTGGTCTGTTTTCTCTTTGTTTTTAAACAAGTTACCAATTTCGTCTGGCAATTTATAATCCCAACTACCGTCTTGATATTCTGCTGCTGCAAGGTGACCAAACATATCATGAGAAAAACGCGTCATACTACCTGCTAACTCATCATAGATAGCTTGTAACCTATCATTTACATCCCAATAGTATTTTTTTTGCATAGTGCTTTTTTCGTGTGCACTCACGCTATGGTGTATCGGTCTACCGATTTTGTCACGTTGCCATCGGCTCACTACCCCACCCGGTAGGTTTCGCTCTATTTCTTGTCCCAGTATATTACGGTTGATCTCTACCTGCCACTGACTATCACCTTGTGCGGCTTTGGTTTGTAACACCTCGCCATCTTTGTTTCTTGTAATTGCAATAGCTGCTCCTAAGCTACTATGGAGCTGTATGCGCTGTCCTAGCCTGTTGTAAGTACTCTCGATTGTGATCTGATCTCTGGTTTCTTTAACAACTCTACCCAGAGTATCGCGTTCTAAAAGTACTTTGCCATTGGGGTTAGCTGCAGCAATCAATGCTCCCATCGAATCATAACTGAATACTTCTTGCGTATCATCATAGTGTATTATTTTACTAATGTTACCCAATGTATCATAGGTGTAACGAGTCGCTTTGTCATCTGGAGTGTGCATACTTGTCACTCTACCTCCTGCATCTCTGCTATATCTACGTTGTAGGCCATCGAATCCGTTTTCTTCTATAATAGCTCCTACGGCATCTCGTTTGAAACTAAAGATACTTTTATGCTCATTGGTGATCGATAGTAATTGATCTGCTTGATTATACCCAAAGTTTATTTTGGTATTATTTTCTTCTCTACTTTGTAGTTTTCCGGTTGCGCTATATCCAAAAGTTACTTTGTGATGTGCATCATTGGCCGCAATGACATTGCCAACTCCGTCGTAGGTTAACGCTACTACATTACCATCGGCTGCCTTGATCTGTGTTACCCTACCCAAGGGATCATACTTATAATAAACTTGGTTTTGTTGATCGGATACGGCAGCAAGCAATTGCCCCTGAGTATTGTATTGCCATACTGTTTCGGTACCGTTTGGCAATACTACTTTTTCTAATGTGTCTGTTTTATTATAAAACAACTGAATATCCTGACCATTGGCATCAATTATTTTGGACAACAAATCGTCTGTATATTCATATCGGGTTACATCATTATCTGGCCCTATACGTGCAGTCAAAAAACCATGCGTATCATACTCCCATATCCAGAGGGCATTATGTGCATTCTTGGCCATAACCAACTTATTATTCTCATATACATAATGAGTACTACCTCCGTTTGGTAGTCGTATTGAAGTTTGATTCCCATAATCATCATATCCATAATACGTATTATGTCCTAGAGCATCAGTATATCGCATTACCTGGTTCTCTATAGTATACTCCCAATGCTCTGTAGCACCATTGGCATCTTGTACTGCAATGATATTACCTTTTTCAAAAAAATGGATTGTTATGCCACCACGCGCATCTGTAGTCAGGGTTTTATTTTTTTCATACTTAAAACGCTCATACAGTTGTTTATTGCTATACCAGCGTGCAATACATCTTGGACCATCTTTTGCATCTTCGTATTGCCAAAACTGTTTGTTCTTGTTACGATCTATTATTGTAGTTAACAACTGATTGGTATATTGATATACTGCTGGTTGTCCTAGGGAGTCAAGTACTTCTTCTAGTTGATTCTCTTGGTTATAGTTATAAGAAACAAGGGTTTTTGGGCTATCATCATCTACAAGCTCTATAGACAGGATGCGTTGTTGGTCATCTTTGCTAATCATTATTTTACGACCTGAGGCATCTATGATGTATGTTAATCGTCCATGATGGTCATAAAAAAAGGTTATTGCAAAGCGATGCCTTTTAATCTGCACCAGATTATAGGTACCAGGCTCACCACCTACAAAGGTGTAATGATATATAAGATCTGATTCATAATCTTCTATAATGATCTTATTTTTTTGATGCTTATAGTTTATTTTTTCTGAAACAACTACAGCTTCATCTCCTATAGATAAATAAGGTAGCTCTACAATATTACCATTATCATTCTGCCAGAAAAAACTATCTTCTTCTTTATCAATCCTTACATATTGATCATAATTACAATGCCATATATTACCTATACAGGTATCTCTATCGATTGCAGAAAAGAAATTACGTTTCCATAGTAATGGGATAGGACCAGATAGGCTAAAATCTTCTTCGTGTATGGTTACTTCGCCGGTTATCAGGTTGATCATAGTTCTCTTTTAGTTTTTAGCACTTACACCCTTTTACTTTTTTACTTTTTACTTTCTTAAACAGTTTTCCTGCTTTTTTGAGTAAAAACTTGAGTCCTCCTGCCATCAATAATTTTGTAAGTACTCCCATCAAATCTGGAACTTGTGGCCCGCCTACAAAAACAGGATTTCCCATGGGTAAAGGAATTGATGTAGAACTTGGCAAGTACTTTTCGGGAGAACCCAATGGAATTCCTATACAACTACAGGTCATTAAATTATTGGTAGCTACACTAAAATAAGAGCCATCTGCCTTTACAGTCTTACTACCATAAAATTGAATCCCCTCGTGATCTATCAAGGGCATTGTTGCTGGAAAAAAACCTGCTCCCATAGGGATATGTTTTGTGGTTCCTAATGTTGCCATAGTGCCAGCATTAGATCTTTTTTGTTTATTAATATGCACTAAAGATCCTAAGACAGGTAAATAATCCATGGGATCCATTATAATACCTATAAAAGGGTGTGGCATAGGGACGCCCACTGCAGGAGGGATATTGACTAGATGAATATCAGTCCCCATAACTATATTTAAATGCTTTGATGCCAGTAACATACTTTTATCTTTAGGTGATTAATAGCTGTTGATATACTTCTTCTTGAGAGAGATCTTTCCATTGTTCTCCCCAAATTTGAGTTGCATACTCTTCGATATTTTTTGTTAATTTTTCATTTTTGTTTTCATCAGCATATTCATATAGTTTGATACATATAAGTAACATTGATGAAAATTTCTGTGTGGTCTGATCTACTTTTTTTCCTTCTTCATAGGCTTGTTGTAATAGCTCATAAGCTTCTCCTTTTTTATAATCTCTTGCAGCAACATAAGCTGCTTGTCGGCATGCTTCTATTTGCATCATTATATTGTTTTGAGATTTTGCTTCGGCTGCTGTTTTTATATAATATTCTAGTGCTTTGGTATAGTCTTTTTTATACAAATAAGTGGATGCTTGTATATTATAGGACTGCAACAATACTATCGGTGCAGACGGATCTTGCTCATTGATACCTTCGATACTTGTATCTTCTGCTTTTTCAAACAAATCCATAGCTTTTTGAAACTTTTTTAATTGATACAAAGCGCTACCATGAGCTATTAATACGGTAGCTTCTATACTCTTTAGATTGGTTTCTTTTGCTATTTTTACCCCCTCGCTACCCCAATATTGTATTTGTTCTTCGTTCCCATCATTAGTAGCTTCTGCCATGTTTAACAAACATAAATTTACTCCTACAGCAGGATTATTAGTATCTCCAGAAGAAACTATTTCTCTTATCGCTTCATTCATTTTGAGATCTGGTACTAATATCGCTTCATTGATATACTTTGGCATATCCCTAAACCTTTGACTTGATTCTAGATCAACCACCATTAATTTGAGGTTCGATGGCAGAATTTTCAAGCTTTTTTTTACCCATTCTGCAAACGCACTGGTACCTCTATATGCTTGGGGCATTACATTAAGAACCAAAATTATTTTTGGATCTATTGCAGTTGCAAAAGAAGACATACACTTAATGAATGTCCATTCGCTATTTTCTTTACGGATATTATGATACGGAGTATCGTCCCAATCTGGCAATACATTGGCATGTGCTACTTCATCTCTTGATTTTTGATCATTCCATAATGTAATCCAACTATGAACAAGATCTTTTCCATAATCTTCCACTCCTATAAACGGTTGTTCAAAATTAAGAAACAGCTCTGTTAATTTACCATGTTCTGATGCCTCTAGCATGCTAAAAGCCTTTACCATTCGCACCTCATCTTTTTTTACCAACCAGCGCACTAATTGAGTTTGTGGGGTCACTGTATCTACCCATTTTTTTTGCATTTGGGCTATTCGATAAGTAATGGCATTCTCTTCTTTGAACGTACTCATCCTATTAGTTTAGGTTTACCATTCCACCTTTTACATTTGTCATAGCTGTACCATTGATATCTACTGTAGCTTGTGCCTCGAGACTATATTTGGTATGCTTTTCTTCTTTTGTTTTTGAAGAAACAGTCATGTTTGCATTACTTATAAGCTCTAACTTGCTCTTCGCGGTATTTGTAATTTCTTTAGAATTAACATCCACATTATTATCCCCTTTGAGTGTAATTTTTTCTTCGGCATTAAGTGTAATTTCTTTAGAGTTCATCGTAATACTTTTGGGAGCCGAGATAGTAATGGTTTCGTCTCCATTAAGCGTAATTGTGTTTCCACTAGGGTCACTCACTGTTATTTTTCCTTGGCCCTCACTATCATCAAAAGTAATTGTGCTACCAGTACGTGTAGTAAGACTTTTTATTTTGTTTCCGTCTAATCCTCCTGCTCCAGTAGTACCGCTAAACAGACTTCCCATCACAAAAGGGCGATTTGGATCACTGTAACGAAATCCAACCATAACTTGGTCATCTACTTCTGGGATATGTACAAACCCTCTATTGGTACCAACCAGGTCACTTTTACCTGCATCTGGAGACATCACTCTGAGCCAAGAGGTTTTCATCTCTCCTGATTGCCACTGAAACTGCACCTGTATTCTTCCTTTTTTCTTGGGATCCTCGTTAGAAACTACAGTAGCAATCTGTGGCTGTGCTACCGGAAACGATACTCCTGGTTCCGGCAAAACCTCTACCCCAGAAGAAATTGCTTTAAATTGATTACTATATTCTTTAGTCCCAGTTGCATCATGTGTAATCTCTGTGATGATATACTCTCCATAGTTTTTTATATCAAAAGCCCCATTATCATATTTTGCAGAAGTTACTTTAATTACAGAACCTACGGTAAGACCTTGTTTCGTACTGTTTGCAGAAAGAACATTAGCCTCTGCCACGGCACTTCCTTGTTTATTACTAAGCATACTATCTATCTCACTCTTATCCTTTACTCTAGCGGATGAAAATCCATTAGCCTCAATCTTAAAAAGATCCTTTGAAGCATTAAAAGCAAAAGATCCTAGCTCATTCAATCCTACTACAGTACCTTTTGTTTTTGATTCATTCTTTTTGTCATCTAGAGCGTTATAAGAAAAGTGGTTATAACTATTTGCTTTTGTTTCTATGGATACATTAATTGTATTCATATCCCTACCATACTCTATAGGTATAGCTGATTCTAGAGCAGGTTTTCCAAAAACAAGTTTTACCCCATCATAATACAACCATTCGTTATATTGTTTTGCCAAACGTTGTATAAACTGGAAATGACTTTCTTGATATTGCGCTTGGTATTCTATAGGGGTGGTAAATACGGGTGCTACCGCTGCTTGTACCCCAGCTGCTTTAACCGTATCATTTACAATAGTAGCTAAATCTTTTTCTAACCATGAATGTACATGTTCCCCTCCTTCTAATAGAATAGTTTTAGAGTATCCACTTACTAATAACTGCCCACTATGACCATTATTATGAATCAATTGAACATTAGTGACAACGCCTAAAAATTCTTTTTCATCAAAATTTATGACCACAGGTTTACCTAACCATTCCTTTGATTTATCTAATGTGTAACTACCAGTGCTTTCTATGATAGAATCATCTACTGTTATTTCGAAAGAGTGGTGATCATTTATTATTTGAGTAAGTGATACATGTTCAAAATTTGAAAGTCGACTTCCGTCTATACTAAGGGTAGTTTTTGGCTCTATCATAATATATTTTTTACATAAAAAATCTATTTTACAATTCTAAAAGCGTGATAATTGGTGCTGTTCTTTTTAGCTATTTTACAACTTATCTTGATTAAGTCTTATTAAGGATTCTACAAATTTATAATCTATTTTATTTGAATTATATAGGTAGTACACCCAACCTTTATTACTAACATTAACACTTAATGTTAGAATCCTGTGATCTAAGTCTAAAGTTCTACGAAAGTTTTCAAAGGATGCCTTTGTTAATTTAGGAAAAACTGCGAAGCCCGATCCTCTTTCTCCCAATTCATCAGTAATATCTTCTGATTTTGAATATTCATTAAATATTTTCATATACTTTGTTTTTTTTTACAAACATGCTATCACTGATTGGCTTTATCTTAGAGTATTGAGTACTCATTAATAGATATTAAGAAATCATCAAAAAAATAGCTCTTAATCAATTGTTTGACTTTTTTAATTTAGGAGTCTCTTAATTAGACAATCTATTTATCAGACTTTTTTTATTGAAAATCAATATTTAGTACTAATTGTTATTTTTCTTATTTACATTATTTGGCTTCATATAAAAAAATTTAATAGCTTCTATTGTTTTTAACATATCAACAGAAGCCATATTATTCATAAAACTGAACAGTTTCATAAGCTCCTATCGGTTTTATAACATGAATGATTTCTTGCTTTATGCTTTGCATTTCTTTGCTTGCAACCTGATAATCTTAAGCAAAAACCAGAAATATCTTATCTTCTTGATACACCCATATCCAATTGATGGTTTTAAAATGAATCGACACTCCTTCATATTTTTTTTAAGCTCTCGAAACAGGATTTTGCTTTTTTGGGATCTTCAAAATTCCATTGTTCTAGTAAAATACGGCTTGGATGTTTATCCTCCCGCGGTTCTAAACAGGAATAAAAAAAACAGAAGGTACCTCTAAAAAATTTTTGT
Organism: uncultured Aquimarina sp.; assembly: GCA_947492105.1. GTDB lineage: Bacteria > Bacteroidota > Bacteroidia > Flavobacteriales > Flavobacteriaceae > Aquimarina. The sequence continues at coordinate 95,623 of CANLMN010000009.1, forward strand.
TTTCAAAATCTTTGGCCAGTGTTTGCAGGAATCCTTTAGTTTTACTTAATTCTCGCATTTTTTTAAAGTCTCTAAACTCATTAGGATCTTTGTCAAATTTATATCCTTTAAAACCTGAAAGTAGACTTTTATTAATTGTTGTTACTTTTTCTAACCTGCTACTCGTAATGCTATCATAAAAAATATGAAAAACCTTTATAGAATCTTTATTTTCGATAGCTGATTTTTCTTGAGCAACTATTTTTTGTTTAACAACCACTTGTTCTGTTACAGTAGGCTTCGCGTCTTTTTTACAATTTGTAAATACAAAAAGTAGTATCCAGCAATTTATAACTATCTTCATATTCTTAACATTTTATAGTTTTACCAATAGTGGTTTTATTGCTGCTTGATATACTATCTCAGCTAATCGATTATCACTAACATATTATAAATAAATAGATTATGATAAATTTTTAATTAACGTATTAAATCGATCCCATTCACCAACACCACAAACTTCTATGCACCCTATTGATCCAAAGTTTCCTGATTCGGGGTATTTAGGACCTCTATGCACAAAAAACCAGCATATACTCGCCATGCCATCTCATCCATCGTAGTTATACAATCCCAGCTCAGCGTGTATGACTGAGTATGTTTCAGTCCAACCACATGTGCATTATTTTTTTGTTCTCTTTATTCCGAAGCGAATTGCCTCAAAATCTTCTTCAATATTGTTTCCTAATTTATTTTTTCCACTGACTTTAACCTTGTACAAAGGAATTAGATATTTTTTTCTTTGCGGTCTGTATGGGTAACTCGTAAGTTTTGCTGTCCCAACTTTAGTCTTGGTAACTGTTACTAGTACTTTTTGCATATTATTTTTTCTGTTTCATTACTATCAATAGTATCATGAAAAATGTAATTAATTTTAGATAGCATTTTAATTACTGACAAATATGCTTTGATAAACAACTATTTGCTTTCTTTTGAATGTTTATACTTCATTTTGGACTCCTCTCTTATTTACCACTAATAACTCCAAGTGTTCTACTTCTACATTCATGTTGTAACTATGATTTTACATAGTGATTTGGCAACATTTTTTCGCCTATCCACATTTGAAATCTACTTATACAAAAACAAACAATTAGCATTGGTATTATTGTTTCGTTACAAGCACTCCAAATACTACTAAATAAATTCACTACTTTAAAATCATCGTTATCATCAATTATAAACACAAAATATCTCCCTATACTTATTAATAAAACAGCAAAACCAAATATGCTAAATAATCTTCCAAATACTGCCTTTGTTTAACAAAGTAAAGATGATCCAATAACTCTATACAAAAAGCATACAAATACAAAACAGCACATGACAAAAAAAATATTACCCAATATGTTTATTGCATGAAATTTCATTACATCTAATAAATATTATCATTTCTCTTATACTCGTCGATCAAAAAAAACACCAATCGTACCTTCTTAAAATTATCATTTCGCATCTTTGGTAATAGATTTATTATTCTAAAAAAAACAAAGAAACATTATCTATATCCAAAGGTTTCCAATTACCTAATGTAAACTGAGCATCATCTGGATAAAAATCAATAGCAACATTTACTATTTTTTGATTCTTAAAATCGTTATAGTGTATCTTTTTACCAGAAAAATCTATCATATATAAAGAAAAAGAAAGGTTGTCCTTTTGACTAATTTTTCTTAATCGATTTATGGCCAATATTTCCTCATCTACAGTTTCGCTATGTACTAATTGCTCCCAGCCACTCTTTATATTACTCATCGTCTTTTCTTGATTATTACATGAAAAAAAAACCATCATTATTAAAAAGGCAATAAATTTTCTCATGACATTTGAAAGACTTTTATTCGATTCATAATTTTTAACAATAAATCTGAAAGATTATATAAAACCCTATAAACAAACTATTTAATCAAAATTTATTTTATGTTCTTCTCTTTCAAAACCTTGTTCAACCACCTGACAAACATATAATTATGCCTACTAAAAACGACTTCTCCTCTATTCATTATCGAATCATAAACTCTTGAATGTGCTGATCCTACTTTGTATTCATCAGGAAGCCCCAACATATGACCAAATTCATGTACGACACCTCTCTGATAGGTATTGAATCCTTTGTATACAAAATTCACATCCTCGCTATCTAACTTTACAGTTCCTAAAATTGGATCAACACTACTTGTGCTAAAAGCACCTTTTTTGATCTTTTCTACTAGTATCTCCCAATGCTCTGAAATACTCCACCCTCCACTCCAAGTATCAAATCTCATTTCTAGTGTTATTCGTCTACCCTTTGATAACATTTTTAATAATTTATTTCCTCCCCAAATTTGGTCTATTTGGGTTTTAAAATCTTTTATAAATGTCATCTTTTCATTAGCTGACCATCTTGCTACATCTGAATCAACAAAAAGAAACTGCAATTTCATAAAAAGAACTAAAACATAATGTCCATTTATTTTCTTAATGAAGTATATATCATAAGCATCATTTACACCAGTACCAAACAAACCTATAGAGCCTGAGCTATAGTCTGTCTCTTTTGCTATTAAAGTTTCTCCTGATCTTAATTTCATAAAATATTTTAAATAAATTAGTGATCATTCAAACAAGAAAAAGAGTAAACCTTTTAATATGACTAAGGCTTACTCTTTTACATAATTTATGATATTGGCCAACGGTTATCGATAGCTGCGTTACCGATTGTCATTTCTTCTGCGGATAATGTAAAGTTGATGGTCATAGGAACATCTCCATTTACATTTAACGCTTCTTTAAAGTATACTAAGTATGCATTTTTAACTTCAATTTCTTTCATTTTTGCATCTTCATCAGATTTCTTAAAAATGATTTTAGCCCCTACAGACTTAAATTGACTATTAAGCATTGCTTCGATTACCGAAGTATCTTCAGTAGATTCAATCGTTACATTAAGTCTTCCTCCATATACATTTGAAGCAACTTTACCTTTTTTGTCAGTATCTCTACTAAAGACATATTCTGTAGACAACACGTCAAATTCTTTTCCTCCTAACTCTAATGTAGCTCTAAATGATCCCATAATTTTTGGATTTTAAAAAATATTAATTAATTGACTTGTCTTTTTGGGATTTTATTGACTAGTATTTAAAACACAAAAAGATATTTATTTTCTATGCCAACATAAAAAAACCTCAACCAAAAAATAAACGTGTTTGGGTGTTTTCACCCGTATAAATACTCCATAACACAAGTAAAGATTTTACTTGCTATTAGATAAAGTATGACAGTTTATTTTAAAAGAAAGAAGAAGATTCTAAATTGTCATTTCTTAAAAACAAATATAAGAATACATTCTCGTAAATATTGTGTAACTAACTCAATTTTAACAATATATTTAACACTTACACTCAAAAAATAATATTCACAAAACTAAACACGCTTTGTTTTATTCCTTATTCTTTGTGTCGAAAATTTGTAAAAAAGCTGTAAAACACAACAAATACTAGCTTTGCCTTGATTTTGATTTAGAACTGTTATGACAAGACTCCTATCTATTACATCTTGAAACAAATAAGAAAAAAATTAAAGTTATTATACGTCTATGAAAGAAAAAAACCATGTATCTCAATATTTCTGTTCTAAATATTGAAATGAGAAATGATAATTTTATTGTAACATCCTCAAAATAATGACTAGTTCAAGAACTATAATCCATTACCATTTAAAAAATAATTGCAGACACTAATTAGGATTTTTTCTACTATTTTTTCGCCAGAAAATCAAACCGTAGTCACGGATTTGCTTAAATTTCATAGTTTAAACTAGCAAAAATAGTTCAATTATTTTGGACTACGATTCCAATTTTAACTGGTATATGGTGTTTCTTAGAGGGTCAAATCGAAGTACATTTTCTACTTTATTTATGTCTAGACTAAAATTTATTACTAAAAAATATGAAAACCATAATTAATAAAAATACAATATTACATATTATTATTTTTTGAAGCATATCATTAATGTAGCCTATATTATAATTGATACTCCGATCTAATTTTTCCTGAACTACATTAATTGCAGTATCGTGTACCATTTGCACACTATCTAGAACCTTATATAACTTTGTGATTTCTATACGTACTTTTTCATTGTTCTTATTTTGTCTTGAAAAAGAATATGCTATATCATTAAACTTTTCATCAATCGTTCGGTCTTCTGCATTTGACAGGTGTAACTTTTTTTGCAGAATCTGATTATCAATAATAGTAATAGGAGCTATTTTTTTTGAGGACACATGATAATCTCTTTGCATCTGCGTATATAGATAAGTCATATACAGCATAACTAATACCCCCATGGAAAGAATTAGCGTATTTCTTACTGTTTTATTCTTTTGGGGAGGACATATATAATATGTCTTATTTTCTATATGCAACTCCCTTTCTTGGGAATCACCATCTTTGGCTTTTTGATCTAAAAACTCATATCTATCCAAACTATATTTGTTTAAGTATAGTTTTACTCTTTTTTCTCTTACTAACCAATCCAATGCTTCTCTTACATGCCGTTCTGTAACTTCAGGGTTGTCAATTTTCCAAAGAATATCCTTAGGCTTTAATTCTACAGATTTTTCTTTGTCCTCATTATACATTATTTTCAAAATAACCTCGTGTAGAGGCAAATCTGTAAGTGTGCTCATCGATTATAAAATATAATTATCTAAGATATAATAGTACTGCTTTTTACTTCCATCTTTATAAATACTTGCATTTTTGTTTACATGTATTTTTTCTAAAACATCTATTTTAGTTCTCAATTTTTTAATAATTCTTGTAAATTCTTCATGAGATGTTTTTCGTCTGCGTTTGACATGTTTCATTTTTGTGTTTTGCAAAAACGCACTTTGCACAGGTAATCCAGTTTTCATAAAAACCAAATCTGCTATAGGTTGTCTCCTTTTTAACACTTTTCTTAGAAGTTCCTTATTGATGTTCTTTCTATTCCTTCTGTATATCCTTTTTAACTGCCTTCTCTGCTTTCTTTTCACCACCTGAGAAAATAGTGGGATTAGAGATTTATAGCTATCTATTACTATTTCTAATTCATCTCTACTAAGCAATACCCCTGACCCTACAAGTGTATTATCCTGAGGGGTGTACCCTTTATTGCTGTAATATTTTTCGTACATATAATTTTTAGGAACCATTTGTAACCGATTAGAATAAACAGAATCCTTTAAAATTAGTTCTTTGATCTTTTTACCAGATTTACTTCTTAGAAAACCTAAATTTTTTGCATGATAGTCTAGTGAGTTTGTAAACTTATCATTAAATCTAATAGTTTTTGTCAATACAGAATCAAGTGCGCTATCAAAAGATGTTGGTGCCAACATTTTGTTTATTTTGGGAAATGCTACCCCTCCTTGATATGTGCTATTTTCTGGGGCATCGTACACATAAATGTTGCCTACAGCAGGAACACTTATAAAAGTATTCTCATCTTTTATCAAATCATTGTCTACTATATAAGCTCTAATAAAATCTAAATGATGCTTACTTACTCTACTCAAAATATCTTTTGATTGTAAAACAAAATCCTGATGCTGGTTGTCTGCTTTATTCTCTAATTGATAAAAAATTAATCTAGAAGATGTCTGACCCAATTGGGTTGTTATTGTTTTGACATTTGGCAATGATAAAAATCGTTTTTCTCCTGATACTATAATGATGTTATTCGTAAAGCTTTGCCTTGGAAGATGAGCTATTGCGTATTCAAAACATCTTTCTATTCCTTTTGTATTATGTTTGGGAGTTGTAACAAGCTCATTATCCAAAAATACATTTTGGAGATAATCAATCCATGCTGCAAAGGATTCGCTTTTTTCAAAAGAATAAAATCTACCACATCCATAAGAACTGGCACTAAAACTAAACTTATACCCTTTATATTTTTCTTCTGTAGAAAGCTGCACCCATATTTGCTGTAATGAACTCATTAATAGCAAGTGTTTTTTCTTTAAATCACTACTACAATCAAAAACATAATGAAAGTTTATAATTTTATTCTCTTTCCTTATGGTCTCTAATTTTCGAATCAAAACATCTTCTCCATCTACATTAATCAGTTTATTATCATAATGATCCCATACGGCAACTGGCACGACTATTTCTATAGAATCGGAGAGATGTATCGGATTTTTACGATTTTCTGTGGCATTGTATAGTATTTTAGCCCCTATTTCTCTTCTATCGAGCTGTTCTCTTGACAAGTTCTCTTTCGAAAAAAAAACCAATGAATCCACTTCATCGATGGCATATACTTGTTGTTGTCCAACTTTTTTTATTAGCGATCGGGGTATCCATCCCATAATCCTTTTCGTTGAATCTTCGGATTTTATATTAGCTTGATTAGCTACTAATACTGCGTTTTTTTTAGAATCATACTTGTACAGGTACACTAGCTGATCAAGCATTAGGTTCTTATCACTTTTATCTTTAAATTTTGGATCTTCAAAAAGATAAACAGTATCTTTTTTTACATAATTACCAATATTGTATAATGTAGTAACATCATGCACACCTACAACATATCGTATAGGCTTATAATTATATTGGCTCAATTTGGAATGATCATAGTGCAGTACGTTATTTTTATGCACCCAACCTATATATTTTGCTTGTTTCGTATCTTTAAAAGTAAACTTTCCGCTACTAAAAAAAGAAAAAAAACCTTTTGGTTTCCCTATCACAGAAGGATCTAATGCTACTATTTTCAAAAAATCATTTTTTTGATCAATTACATAATACGGAGATAAAAACTTTTGCTTTTCGCCTCTTTTTTGAGCATAAGCATCTAAATAACTATTATTATGTGACCTATCTGAATATACTACATAAAAGCTTTTATCTTTTTTTTGTTTTTTTTTGAATGTTGTTGTTTCTAAAAGATTATAGGTATTTCTTTTTACTTTATCGATCTTCTCATGTTTCTTAATTTGTGCCTGTAATGGTGCAACAAAAACTAATAACATATTCAGAAAAAGAGTCAGAACATACCATGCACTCTTTCTTATCTGATAGTGTTTATATGTATCTAGGTTTTGGCTCATTTATTAATAATACTTTGTGTAACTTCTATTTTTTTGAGGCAATTAAATGTATCTATTGCTACCTCATTGATCACTACTGTTTTTTCACCTCGTCCTTCTAGATAATGCAAGCCCTGACAGTAACTATACAGATCGTTATATTTGGCTCCATTAACGATTACTACTACACGATCCGCTCTATTACAGGTATACCTGTTCTCTATATGTTTTAGGCTTGAGTAGTAATCTCTTTTATTTCTTATCGAAGCATCAGCAATGGTCTGAAGTCTCTTTTTAATATCTTCTTGGGCTAATGATAAGGAATCTAATCGTTCAGATTCTTCAATTGCTTCGAATAAGGGTAAAATTCTTATTTTATGATACACTGGATATTTTGAAGTATTTGTTTTTAGCTTTACATTATATATGCCTTCATTTTTATACACATACACTACCTGTCCTTCGTATGCATCAACCGTACCTGTTTCTCCAAACTCCCAAAACCATGTATCTACTCCTGGACTGTATGAAGAAAAAACCAATTCTTCTCCAACATACCCAACATCTATACCATGAATCTTTGGTATGGAATCTATTGCTTTTCTCCTAGGTACTGAGATTACTTCTATATACTTTGACACTTTATATTTTCCATCTACTTCTAGTGTAATCATGTATTTACCTTTTTTCTTATATACATAATTGACATCTTGAGTCCGCATCAATGTATCCCCATTCCCCATGTGCCAAATCATATGTCTATCATTATATGCTATACTATCACTAACAAAAAAATCTAATTTCTCATGAACTTCATAATGATAGTTTTCATTTGAATCATATATATAAAAATCTAAACTACTAATTGTGGTCTTAAAAGGCATCCATATAGCTATAAAGAGTGCTATGAGAATGGCAATAGCAAGTAATATCAATATTATTTTTTTATTGAATCTCATTAGACTTAAATATTTGCTTTACATTCTTTTAAATTGTCTAGAATAATTTTTTTATTTTTAAGCATAGAACTATGCTCTTCTCTGGTATCAAAATATATTTGTAAAATATTTGCTGATTGAATTCCAAAAAAATATTTAGAATTCATTTTATTTTCTTTAAACACGGAACGAACATTAAAAATCTTCTTATTAATTTCATCTTTCTTCTGAACTTGATGTATATCAAACTCCATCGTTTTTATTTCTTCGTGGATATTTTTTACTCTTGAAGCATATTCTGTCTGTTTTTCAATAATAGCTTCATAATTATTAATTGCCTCCAGCAACTCTGTATTATCCATTATGGGTACTTTCAATATAAATTTAGTCTGCAGAATATACATAAGTATTATGGACAAGGTAAATAATAAAACATATTTCACTTTTCTCCAGAATACTTCACTTAAATTTTCTATTTTCATGTGCAATTATTTTTTTTTAAAGACCTGTCCCTTAGGTAATCTATATTTTTTTGAATACCAAAAGACATTTACGAACCATTATTGACTCTTTTAAACTATTATATTTACCCTTTTACCCTTCTTGTTCTCGGTATTTTTCTCTACATTTTTCTAATAAATCCCTATTATACAAATATTCTTCGGCTTCATTTTCGTAGTCATCAATAATCGATTGAATGGCTTTGATCTGACCTAATAACTCTTTATATAACTGAAATTGATTAACTGTCATCATTTCTGTTTTTTCTATTTCTTTTTCGATATTCATTCTCATGCTAGATATCAATCCCTGAAATTGTTTGTGCTCACCTAGTGTTCTTTTTTTATTTTTGAGCTTATACACCAGTTTTGTTATTTCATCAATCTCAAAGGTAATTGCTGCGTGTTTTTCAAAAATCTTATTGTATTCCGTGTGTTTTTTTTCTAGAACTTCAACACCTTTTTTTCCAGCATAAATAGTAAAAAAACTACTACAAAAAATAAGCAGAAGTGTTGACGAAAAAACAAATAGAAAATGCAATTGCGCTTTTTTTCTTTTTTTATAATTTAAAGATTTCACGTATTCGATTTTTTATCATTGTTAGATTATTGCATGGATCGTATAATCTATACTAATCGATTATGGACCAAGATCTATTTTTGGGTGGGGTCTTAATAGTTGTACTTTCTTCACTTATCACAATATTATCTTTTCGTTGTCCTATGTACTCTAGATCACTTAATCGCTTCCATAATTTATCCAAAATGGCAATAAAATAATCAACTTTGCCCAACATATCATTAATATCTAAGTGATTGTACGTCATATCAATAAGATCACCCAGTGTGGTTTCGAATACAGAAGGTTTTATGTCGATCCATTCATAATAATACTGCAATAATTTTTCCTTATCAGATTCTTCCATAATTGCCAGTTCATTGGATAAATAATTTGCCATAATAGAAATTTTTTGCCCAATAAAAATTGGTGACTGCTCCTCTCCTATTTGATTAAACTCGAAAATATACTGGCTTACAAAATCCATCACTTTAGTACTCAATAAAAATGTATTACGAACCAAAGTATTGCTTTGCAACTTATCTCTATTTTTTTTATTGATAATAATAGAATAGTTCCGTAAGCGTAATAATACTTGTGCTATCTGTTTATGAAACTCATGCAGTGGTTTGTGATACATCACTCTTGTTACTGGAGGTGTATATTCTTTATCAATCAAAAAACTGCTATTTCGCCACTGTATCTTACCTACCAATAAAAAATATTTTTCAAAAAAACTACTATTAAACTGGTTTTTGGGTATGATCTTGAGATCTATTTTTGGTAAAACATACGGATGATGTAGCGGTATTACCTCTGGATCCGGTTCTCCTACGGGAATTAATTCAAAAGGATTGATTGTTACAATGAGATAAAACTCCAGATTACTATTAGCATTTACATCCTTGGATTCGATAGTCGCCGTTGGCAATTCACCTCCATACATTTCTGGCAAAAATTCGATTTTACAGCCTCCTGCTGTTATTGCATTGCAACTTTGTAATCTCAATACTAGTCGTTCTTCTGTATGGGTATGAGTCTCGATCTCTAAAGGCGAAAGCATCCCATTTTTGGCTTCTAGCAAACCATAATTATAAGTACTCATTCTGGTTTGTACTGTATCACGTATGGTATCTACTGTATTAAAATAACTTTCGGTAAAATGATCTTGGGTTATCTTTACTCCGTCCGTCCAATTAATGGCGTAATAGTCATTTTTTTTCATTTGTTTATATATTTTCCTGCAATGGTGGTATCTTATATTTGTTGTTATAGTATATTGAGACAACTTATATCGTTATTTCTAGTCTATTTTTTCTGTATTTTCTTCATTGTTTTTAGAAACACGACGTACATAGAGTGTGCTTTTGTTTTTAATTTTATTATCAGTAACATCACCATCAAAATCGAGCATCTTCGTAAAAATCGGAATCGGCAACCATTTATTGGTATATAAAATCCAACCGTAAGAACCGTTTTCGTCTTCTAACTCAATTACATTGTTAGGAAAACGTATATTTTGATCATCAATAAATCGATTAAACCATCTGCCCAAAGTAACATCCTCTGGCAGTTTTACAGAAAATGAGGCATACTGCTTTACCTCTGGTGACCTTTTTATTTTTACAGTCACCTGCATTAGCCTAAAAGTATCTACATTGTTCCAATACTCTTCATCATTAATACCACTATTAACAATCCATAACTTATAAAATGGACTTGGTATCTGTAAAAACATGCTTCTTGCAAATACGTAAAAAGGTGGCACCAAAAACCATAGTATCGCAAACATGGTCCACAACGCATACCCTAGTGTATTAATCCATGAAAACACCAGATAATAAATCCAGCCTGCCAAAACAACAACTATAAACAATGTCAACAAGATTAACCACTGATAATCCTTAAACCCTATAGAACTAAAGAGCTTTGATCTTGAAAACCAATTAAATGACACTCCTAATAATATATAGGAGATTACTGTAATGATCAATCCACCCCATATAAACTCATACCTCAACAAGCCTAATAAGCTAGGTACAGCTAATAATAGAGATGTTACAAGAATAAAAACGATCAGATTTTTCATTTTTAGCACCGTTTTTCCTTTGGCAACTGCGCTTACCACAAACATTCCCAGAATTATTAGTAATGGTGCCAACAGATATTTTAGAAAAAAAATCAACAATACACTCATAATTAATAAATTATATATTTTTTTGTGTAACTTTTATAATATACTTGGTTCTATTTTTCTCTTTTTGTTTTCCTTATAATTTTTTGATGCATGATGAATTATCGTGTCATATCCCAAAAAATTTACTCCCAGTTCAAAGCCTGTATTAGATAAAAAACTATATTTTACTCGAATTTCTCTATTAGAGAAAATAAAGAACTCTAGTATTTTAATAATAATAATACGATTTTGATCAAGGGCCTTATAATCTAGTTGCTCTTCTAATATTATGGTGGCACAAACATCATCTTGTTCGCTTACTACAGCTCCTTGGGTACCAAAATCATACCCCAAAAAACCTTTACTTAAAGCCTTAAAAGGACTCTGATTCAAGACACAAGTTGTGTACGTTAACAACACATTAAATCCTAGTATTGATCTTAGTAGTTTCTCTAGCTCTGGTAAATTTTCTTTTAATAATTCTGAATTACATAAATTCAAGAACAGTTTATATAATTGTTCTTTGCCAAGAGGGATATCTTTTTTAATAATCGCATTGGCAAAAACGAACAAATTTTGCTTGGCATAATCATCTGTAAAAATATTAAGATACCTATTGGTTAATTTTAATTTCTCACTAAACAATTGTGTGTCAAAAGGTATCATGAAATATATATTTTCATCTTCCTTTTTACGATTTTCGCGCATCGCTTCTACAACCTCCTTATTACTCATAGAAGGGGTACTTATTACCAATGGATGAAATAGCATCTCAGGTAATTGATGATAAATACTATTACGGCTCAAATGAATAAAAATAGTATCTTGTTGTGCCTGCATACTAAGGTGATCATAGCTAGTAATATCTAGCAAATCCTTAGAAAATGCTCTAGTATTCATCCCATGATTTTTAATCCAGACTGTCTTTTTGTCTATACCATTTGAGACAAATTTCAGTTCTTCGAAGAAAACTTCTGCAACAAAACTAGTGATTTCACTTTTTTTTATTTCATCCAAATCTGTCATCCCAGCTATTGTTTTTCCCAAATTAGGCTTTCATTTTTATAATCTACCAAAACAGCATCACCCGCTATTACACTTTCTGAAACAATCATTCTCGATATTACTTTTTTGATATAAGTTCTTATTACTCCAGATATTGGTCGGGCTCCATATTTCTTTGAATACCCTTTATTTGATAGGTATTTTAAAGCCTCTCCTGATAACGAAAGGGTTATGTCTTTTTGTTTTCGTAATTGTTCCTGAAGATTTTTGAACTGTAATAAGAAAATCATTTGGGCTACCTGTTCATTAATTGGTGCAAAAGGGACTACTTCTGTAATCCTACCCAAAAATTCTGGTCTAAAATGGTCACTCATTACATCTATCAATTGATTTGATTCTGGTATTTTTTGTTGGTCAAATTGATCAGAAATCCATTGACTCCCTATATTAGAAGTAAATATGATAATTGCATTAGAAAAATCTCCTTCTCTACCTAATTTATCATGGATATGTCCTTCATCCATAATTTGAAGAAAAACATCATACACTGAGCTATGAGCTTTTTCTATTTCATCAAACAAGATAATAGCATATGGTTTCTGCCGTATCTTGTTAACCAGCATTCCTCCTTCTTCATATCCTACATATCCTGGAGGAGCACCATATAAGAGTGCTGCAGAATGTTCTTCTTTAAACTCGGACATATCAAACCGTATCATAGCATTCTGGTCGTCAAAAAGTAATTCTGCAAGAGACTTTGTTAGTTCCGTTTTTCCTGTTCCTGTAGGTCCCAGAAAGAAAAAAGAACCTATGGGTTGTTTTGGGTTACTCAAACCACTCCTAGACTCTATAATTGCGTCAGATAGGGTTGTAATAGCATGATCTTGCCCTTTTACTCGAGCTTGCAAACGCTCTTCGATATTTAGAAGTCGTTCTTTTTCTTCAGCTTGTATTTTTCCTATTGGAATACCTGTAATACTTGCCACCAAAGCGGATACTTCATGTGCTGTAACTTCTTTTATTGGTTCCGTTGCTAATGTTTTTGCTTCTTTTAAGTATTCTTTCAGCTTTTGTCTTAGTTCTTTTTCTTGTACAATAGACAAAATATCATAGTTACTAGAAATATTATTTAATATTACTGGACTAATTCTATCTATAGCCAAACGGTATAAAAACCTAATATTTTGGGCGGCATCTTTTTCTGCAGGTTGGATTGCATTTAACTGTTTTTCGAGAGTTTCTATTTCTTTCAAAGAATTGGCATTACTCATGTGCACAGACACAAGTGTTCTATCTAATAAGTCTATCGCACCATACGGTAGTTTTTTTTCCTTAAAATACCTTTTTGAATATTGTACCGATTCTTCAATAGCATCTTGTGTAATTTTTAACTGGTAATGAGCTGTTAATTTATATTTATGGTTGTCCAAACATTTGAGCAACAACATCATCTCTAGTTCTTCTAATTGTATTATTTCCAACTTACTATTTATAGAATGCTTTTCTATTGTTTTTCTATAGGCATCTGGATTAATCGTGGATATGAGGTTTATTTTTCCGTCATTGAGTTCTGCTGCAATTAAATTAGTTACTGCTCCAGATCCTCCATGAGTTCCTTCGGTAAGAACCTGTATATCATCAATAATCAAAAAACAATCTTCTATTTTTGCAATCCGATCAAAGATATCACTCAACTTTTTTGCTACTTCGCTCTCATTAGCACTATTTGCAAGTAGTTTAGAGGCGTTGAGCCCTATGATTTGTTTTTCTTCGAGTAACGGATTATTAGACTCTGCTATATGCTTAATCAATCCTCTGATAATACTTGTTCTTCCTACACCAGAATCCCCGACCAAAAGAACGCCTCTATTTTCTTGGCGTTCCATGCTTTCCAACACATTACGTATTTCTTTATCTCTTCCTAAAATTAAAGTCCCTTCATCTATATTTTTTTGGATAATAAGATTAGTGCAATAAGGTATTGCTCCTAACAACGCTGTCTGTTCAGCCTCCGTAAGAGCTTTAGAAGAATATATTGGTGAATCATAGAGCTTAAAAAACTCTTCTTCAGTAACCGAAATAGTTTCTAACTGCTTATCAGTATAAATAATACCCTGTCTAATAATTGCAGTAAACACACAAACTCCATCTATATAATCGGTACCTAGCTTAATTTTTGATCGTTCTGATTCTTCAAGTACCTTTGTTACTTCATCATCAGGAGTTGGTTCTGAGCCATCCTGTTCCTTTGATTGGTACATTTCTTTTCTCATCTCAAACCATTCCTGCAAGTAATCAATATCTTTGCCCATACTTGATAAGATATCACTTACTCCTGTTGATTCATATAGTATAGCTAGACCTAGATGAGCAACTCCATAGGTAGTATGTCTATCTTTTGAAGCAAAAGATTTTGCTAATCGTATTGCTGAGATTAAACTGGGACTAAAATTATCTTCAATCATTAATGTTATATTATATTTACACGATAAGGGGTATTATGTACTGATCTGCTTTGTAGTTCTAATTGCAAAGAATGACCTAATCTCTTTTTATTTTCATTAGTTAGCTTTCCGTTTTCATATAAAACCACATCGATACTGATCGTTCTTACTAGTCCTTGTTTTTTATTTGCAGATATACCAACTCCGGACTTTACCTTTATGTCTTTAACAATCTTGCCAACTGTCATCGATATAAATCCCTTTATATCTTCATTAGACACTATTCTATCTTTTGCAATTAATCCATAACGAAAACTGCTGATTTTTTCTTTAGTTCCATTTTTCACTACCCCTCCTACTGTATCTGTCTGCAAACGTATGCTTTCCGCCTGTAATCCAATAACCTGATATTGGTTCAACAAAGAGCCTTTTTCGATGCCGTTTGCCAAAGCAGCATTTGTTGTCCAATAGCTACATTCATATGTATTTGATGCAGCATATGGTATTGTTAATAGATATAATTTCTCACTATTATCACTTACATTCTTGTACCCAAAATTTACTTTTTTCTCTAATTCATTTAATTTATAATGCAAATCTTCTAAATATGCATTGAGCAAATCATACCCAACAGCAGAAAAAGAGCTACCTTCCTCCCTAACTGTTTGTATAACTTGGTTTAAAATTGATTTTGCATTACGCTCATCAAATTGCTCTAAATCACCAAAATAGAGTGAATAAGATCCTTCAAGATTCGTGATGTCGTTTTTTAATGCATTTTTATACATTTTGCCTGTATTATCTACCAGAGCTTCTATATTAAGAAAGTATTCATTGTCATTAGAAAAAAGAGAAAAAATCTTACCGTTTCTCCTTATATCATGTTGTTTGTAAGAGAATTTCCTATTGACAATCGGAAATGTATTTAAGGATATATCTATTTTATCTAATTCTTCTTTTTCAAAAGCTACAGGAAAAGATATCTGTAACCAAAAAAGTTCTTTATTATATTCTTCTAATTCATCTTTATTAAAAACACCTTCACATCTTTGTATCAATGTATGTTTCTTTTTGGCACTTTGGGTAAGGTCTAGTGTGTATAAGTAATCCTGATAATATCTCTTAATAGTTGTATAATAATGTTCTTTTTTGACAGTTTGATCCTCTTCATCTTGTCGAAGCTCTAACGCATTACCCTCAAAATCATAAACTTTTGCCATCTTTAGGTAAGGAGCTAAATATGAATCTCTAAGCAAAATGCTAATAGCTATTTTATCTATGCTCTTAAGTAAGGGAGTCTGAATATCAAGTGCAACCCATATCATATACTCTGGAACACGATGATCCTTATAAGAGGTTATTGATATGTTGGAAGCACTTTTATCATTTCTAAAAGTAAGTTGATGCTCTATAGCCGTACAATAGACAGATGCTTTTATTAGCTCCTGTTTTTTTATAGGCGTAAAAAAGATTTCTGCAAACTCTCCTTGAGTTATTTTTTGAAAATATAATTGAGTCGTTTTGTCTATTTCTCCTATTTCTTCTGAAGGTTGTACACTAAGAAGAGCATGAGACGGCATAGGAAGAGACCAGTTTTCATTAACTAGTATCTTGGCTATTCGCTCTAGCAGTTTGCCATCTGAAATCTTTATTTCTTGATAAATTTTTGATAACTCATAAGTAAATACATCCAAAAACATTTCAATGACTGGATCCATCATCTGCTGATTTTCAACTCCCCACAACTCCATAGAGCGTTGCTTCATACGCTCCTTAATTTTTTTGTAATTATTGTCAACCATAAATTTATAGTATATTATTGAGATAGAGGGCTTACATAAATAGAAGTATTAAAGTTAAAAGGTATACCTGTCTGCACAATATTACCAGAAACATTAATTACTGCTTTACGTCTTATTTCAGAATATTTTTTAGAATCTATATTCGTATCAACTTCACTTAAATTTACTGCAACTTTTAAATCAGTAAGTCTTATTTCATATTTAGTAATTGTCCTCAAAAGAGAAGTTCGAACAGTTTCTTCCCATTCGTAAATTTTAACTAACTGATTGAATTCCAATTCCCATATATCAGATCCGAAGTCATTTCTACCTGCAACCTCGCCATAACGACTCGTAATTTGCATCATTATATATTGAGCAATTGATTCTTCAACTGTACATTCTTTTCTACCATTACCCTTTAGCATGGTAGAAAAATCAATAGGTAATTTTAAATACTTCATGCAGCTTAATCTTTATTTTCTTCGGTTATCTGTTAGATTTAGTCGCTATTATTTTATTCTTGACAATACAAAACATAGTTATCAGGAATTATAAACTCATAATAATCAATACAAATAACATGTTTTACAACTTCCAACCTCTAATAGTTTAGAAAAAACATCTTAAACATATATAAATGATAGATTTGGTACCTTATACACCTTGGTGTTTGATACACTTAATGCCGGATATAATCCAGCATTAAGTTTTTATTTTCAATTTGTATTTAATCTTGATATTCAAACCACCTAAATCTGATTTAGTATCGCATAAGCATCGCTATATAATCGGACTGCTATATGAACCTATGAAATGTTTTGCCCCCCTAAAGACGCTATTTTGCTCATTATTTTTGATAGATTGTAGTCCATTGTCGATTTGATCAATTTTGTGGCTAAGGAAGGTTAATCTCTATCCCAAACCATAAAAGATCGTATTGAACTCTATTTCAAAATAAAATTGATCTATATTCTACGAATGCCCAAAAATCACTTCTCTAATTGAGTATTAGCCTTTTTTTGTTTAAACAACACATTATTCTTGTTTATATTCACTATTCCAAACTGCGTTTTCTGGACCATCACCTTTGTGCCCATCCAATTGAATTACAAAACTTTTTGCAGGAAAATACGGAGTAATATGTATATCTAATAAAACACGATCTTTTTGATTTGCATCCTGTTCTATTTTCATAACCTTAAACCTTTCTATTAACTTAGTAGGTCCTTGAATTCCATCTAAAAACTTAACGATTTGACTTCTCAAATCCGCTTCAGTACGTGTTGTCCAATTTTCAAAAGCTCTTCTATTCAAAAAATCAAAAAGTACTTTGGTTATATGATCAAATACCCGGACTACCGAGTATGTTTGCAACCCTAAGTTGTCACCGTTAAATAAAGTTTTGGCAGAAAAAGCCATTACTTTACTATACTCATTAACCATAGGAACCAATCCCATTTTCTCTAGTTCAGATATCTCACTTCTCATCAGGTCAAAACGCACACTTTCTACTTCGTTAATCCCTCCAAATTTCTTTCCTGCTACAACCTGAGACATTAAGGTACTATAAATTTTTCCCGCCAATGCTGAAGATGGGGGAACATACAAATCTTCTTCTTCTCCCACCACATCATCTTTCTTTCTCCCCAAAAGCCAATTACAAGACATTAAGGTATTTGATTTAAACACATCTCCTCCTGTATGATTTGCATTAAAAAATATATCAACTACATCATCAGCAGATTCTAAATCTTGAAAATCTGTAACAAGGATTGCTTTATTATTATGAGCAATTTTTGACCACTTATCTAATACTGAATTTGACCCCAAATATCCAGGTATATTCAATATTCCATAGTTATTTCTTAGATCTAGGCGATCAAAATTTTGTTTCATTTCATTTGCAACAAAATCAATAAACAATGTATTATCCAAATCCTTTACCTGGTCTATATCTGCGTTTAAGATAGTAACATTCTTTACTTTATCAGATTCAGTATTTTTATAAAAAAGCGCTACAGACCTATATGATCTTTCTAATTCTTCTGTTGCTTTAAGCGTATTTTTGAGATTTAAATTCAATGTTTCATCAGATTTAACAGAACGATCTTTAGCTATATCACGCATACCTTCTGTATCTTTTCCACTTTTGAGCAGGTCAATCCATACATTAAGCCTGTTGGATAAATTTTCACGTTCTGTTCCCCACTGTTCATCATTAAGAAAAATGTTTCTTCGCGCTTTCCTTTTGGGATTTAGATTAGAATATCCATCTATTATATTTTCTAAAAAAGAAAAGCCTCCATATTCTGCTAGGGCATCTATTGAAGAACCTTTTTTCTTAGATGTTTTTTCTTTCGTAGAAACTGCTTGTTTCTCTTGAACTTGTTTTTCTTGTAATTGTTTCGCCATAATTATTAACCTTTTAAAAGTGATGAATAGTAGTCTATTTATTGTCGCTAACGTCTTCTATTTCCCTCAAAGACTCTTCTAATAATTCGACTATTGCTGCTCTTGTTTCTGGATTTTCTAAAGCCTTTTTCAACCCTCTATTAGAAGTAAGCTGACGAATAATTTTAGCATTCTGTTCCTTTTCAATACTAAGTTTACTTAAAAACGCACTATTCTCCTTAATTGACTTAGCTCCAAAATCTCCTAGATTTTTAAAACGCATTGTTTCTTTGATATCTGTTCCATTTTCATCCTGAAACTCAAGATTTAATTTAGGATCAAATTTTTCAAACACTTCTTCAACCGTTTGAAGTCCATAAATTGCTTCTGGACTTACAGGAGGTTCATTTGTTAGCTTCTGAATTAGCAAAGTTTTGTTTGAAGGTATATCCGCTATAGATTCACCTGCATCAATTTTTACTTCATTGCCTCCAATACCATAATTATACATAGACATAACTATAAATTTTATATTTTACGTCTTAAAGATATTATTAATTCCAAAATCCCTAACAACATTTAACAAAAATACAACTGAAAATCAGTTCATTATTTCATCAATTACCTTTCCAAATAGAAAAAAATTCTGATGTCTCTGTTAAGATTATCTATTATGAATAGTCAAGAAGATTTCAAATCAAAGCATAGTTTTGATTCTGTAAACAATTTTCTAAAATAATTATGGGCTAAAAATTAGCTTCTTTTTCTACTATTTTTTCACTAGAAAATCAAACCGTACCCATCGGCTATACCTACATTTTATAGTTCAAATTATTTTGGTCTACATATATTATAATACCCTTTGTGGTTTGAATTTACCGGAAAGAAAGATTATGATTTTTTGTTTCAGCTGTAGTAGTAAAACCAAGCATAGCCTTGGTTACGGTTTATTTTATGAGGAAGCTGAGGCGAAAAAAGAAAATTTTATCCCAGTAAATTCAAAGGATAAAAGGTATACTGGTATAATTGAATTGAGTGCAAAAACAAAAACCCCTGCAACAACTTTTGCTTTTAAAAATAAAAACACTGTATCTGTTTTATCCAAACAAAAAAAGACCACCAAGAGGTGGTCTTTTTTTGTTGAAAATAAAATTATATTCTCCGCAATTATTTCTTTTCTACAACAGTAGGAGTATTTATTCTTTGACTCATTTCCATAGAAATAGAAGATTTATCAAAAGTTAATTTACCTGAACCTGTTTCTATCACAACTGCTTCATTTTTTTCACTAAAATCAAAGATTTTGCCGTGTAAACCACTTTTCATAATCACACGATCTCCTTTTTTGAGATTTCCTGCAAATTCCTTTTCTTTTTTTGTTTTTCTAATGTTCGGTATAATCATAAAAAACACGATTGCCACGAACATAATCAGCATTAAGCCTATGTTTTGATCCATATGATATTATTCTGCAGTACCTGCTGCTGCTTTTGCTTTTGGCGCAACCATTGCTTTGATTTGTAACTTCTCTGTTCCTGCTTCTGTATTTGCAGTAATAGTTACTTGTTTTGTTTGCTGATTTGGTTTTCCATTGGAGTTAAATTTTACCAACATCTCCCCTGTTGCTCCTGGAGCTACTGGTTCTTTAGGCCAAGTTGGAACTGTACATCCACAACTTCCTTTTGCACTTACAATAACCAATGGCACTTTTCCTGTATTCGTGAATTTAAATGTATGCTCTACAACATCTCCTTCATTTATATTCCCAAAATCATGTTCAGAGTTTTCGAATGTCATCACTGGAAAATCACCAGCTTTTGCATCACGTTCTTCTGCCATTTCTACGTTTTCATCTTTTACCTTGTTGGCAGCATTATCTTTACATGCCACAAAAGTCATTGCAAAAATACCTGCAAGGATCAAAATTCCTTTTTTCATTTTTATTTGTATTTATAGTTTATATAGTTTTTCAGAATCAAAAATAATAAAAAAAAGCATTACATTAGACCTCTTCCTATTTTATTGAGTTCATCTTTTTCTGCATATTCTTTCGATAACTTATCCAAAATTCCATTAATAAAGATACTACTTTTTGGAGTACTATATTCTTTTGCTATTTCTAAGTACTCATTGATGGTCACTTTGACAGGAATGGAAGAAAATTTCAAAAACTCACAAATAGCCATTTGGATCATCGTTTTATCCAAATCCGCTATCCTATCTTTATCCCAATTTGGTGTTTTTCCTTCGATCGCACTACTAAAATGATCGATATTCAAGGCTGTTTTGGTGATCAACCGTTCGGCAAAAGTTTTATCATCAATATCCTTATACAAAGAAGGGAGTTTTGCAGTGCCATCGCTACTTGTTGGTTTCATTTTCTTAAGAAACTTTACCAAAGCCGTATTAATTAATGGAAGATCATCAACCCAGGTAAGATTCGTATCTTCATAATAATCATACAATTGTTCATTTGGCGCTACTATTTCCTTGAAAACATGTATTACAAAGTCTTTGTCTTCTTTGAACGAGGTACTTGGTGCATCCATATACGCTTTGTAACTATCACTCTCCACAATCGATTTCCAAATAATTGCTACGTACTCACTATCCAAAATCCAAGGATTTTTGGTTTCTACAGACATAAAACTCTTAAGCTCCGTATTTGCCTCTAATGCTTTTAGAATTACATTATTAATAAACTTTGCATTAGGATTTTTTTCTTCAGAAGTGGCTAAGTGCTTATTCTTGCTCTTAGTTAAATACTCCTCTGCATGCTTGCGCACTGCCACTAGCAATTGTAAATTGATAAGTAATAGATCGTACATCCGTTCCATACTATAATTTAGAAATTTTTTCTCCCTATCAAGATTATCACTCTTGGACTGCCCCATGGCATAGAGGGACTGCATTACTTTTACACGGATATGTCTTCTGGTCAACATAAGCTATTACAAAGAACTTTATAAAATTAGCATTACGATAGCATTTTACTACTATACGCTTCGAAATTGCAAAAGTAGTATTATTATCCACAATCATGACCTAAAAAAATCTTTTTTTCAACATGCTTTTACCCGTATATTTACACACGGATTATTTATATGAAAGCACTAAAACATCTCAATCAATATTTCTACAATTATCGTTATCGGCTCTTAATTGGTACGCTTATCACGATTATCGCAAGAATCTTTACCATTGCTGTACCCAAGTTTGTAGGGGACTCGGTAGCTATTATCCAACAATACCTTAACAAAGAGGTAACAGAAATAACGGATGTAAAGAGTCAGCTAATCATGAACATTGCACTCATTTTTGGTTCTGTTTTGATTGCAGCATTCTTTACTTTTTTAATGCGCCAAACCTTCATTGTGGTATCGCGATATATTGAATTTGATCTAAAAAATGAGATTTTTCTTCATTATGAACGTCTATCACTCAATTTTTACAAAAAAAACAGAACTGGAGATTTGATGAATCGGATCAGTGAGGACGTCGTTAGAGTACGAATGTATGCCGGTCCGGCATTAATGTATAGTATCAATACAATTACATTGTTTATCATTGTTATTAGCTATATGTTTAGTATTGCTCCAAAATTAACCCTCTATACGATTATTCCATTACCTATATTATCCATCGCGATCTACAAACTGAGTGTAGCGATACATGAACGCAGTACAATTGTACAAGAATATCTATCGAAACTTACAACCTTTACGCAAGAATCCTTCAGTGGCATTGCAATAATAAAGGCCTATGGTATAGAGCCACAAACTAACACCAATTTTGAAAAACTCTCTAATTTAAGTAAAGAAAAAAACATACATCTTGTCAAAGTACAAGCACTTTTTTTTCCTTTAATGGTTTTACTTATTGGGATTAGCAACCTTTTGGTCATTTATATTGGTGGGCAACAAGTTATAGAAGGACTCATTGATCTTGGAGTAATTGTAGAGTTTATCATTTTTGTAAACATGCTCACTTGGCCAGTAGCCACAGTAGGATGGGTTACATCCATTATCCAGCAAGCAGCTGCCTCTCAAGAACGAATTAATGAGTTTCTGGATCAAATGCCCGAAATTAAGAATCATGCCAATTCGATAACAAAACCTGTTTCTGGAGCTATACGTTTTGACAATGTTTCCTTTACTTATGACGACACCAATATTACCGCTCTGCAAAACATTTCTTTTGAAGTTTTACCCGGGCAGACACTTGCTATCATCGGTAAAACAGGTTCTGGAAAATCTACTATTCTCGAACTTATTGGTCGTTTATATGATGTGACCTCTGGCACCATCTATATTGACGAATCTCCGATTCCCAAACTCCATTTGAATACGATACGACAAGCAATCGGTTATGTACCCCAAGATCCATTTCTTTTTAGTGACTCGATTAGCACTAATATTCGATTTGGCAAAGAAAATGCAACCATAAAAGAAGTCCATCAAGCAGCAAAAACAGCAGCTGTTCATACAAATATTATGGATTTTGCCAATGGATATGAAACCATCCTTGGAGAAAGAGGAATTACGCTTTCTGGCGGACAAAAACAACGAGTTTCCATCGCTAGAGCAGTGATAAAAGATCCAAAAATCCTATTATTTGATGATTGCTTATCCGCAGTAGATACTGAAACAGAAGAAGAGATTTTGGGTAATCTCCATCAAATTTCAAAGGATAAAACTACAATTATCGTAAGTCATAGAATCTCTTCCGCAAAAAATGCAGACAAAATTATCATCTTGGAAGATGGGCATATCCTACAACAAGGCTCTCATTCTGAACTTATAAACAAAGAAGGATATTATCAAGAACTGTATTTTAAACAGTTAAGTGAAAAAGAATTATAAAAATTTGTTGTAGGAGAACTATTTTTTTTAGATTTTTGAGACATTGAACAGGTTCATGAACAAAACACAAATTTAAAAATTAAATAAGACGCATTATGAGTGATTATGGAATGATGGAGAAAGACGAAATCTTTTCGAAAGTATTGAGAGCTGGACGTAGAACCTATTTTTTTGATGTGCGTGCTACCAAAGCTGGTGATTACTATCTGACAATTACAGAAAGTAAAAAGTTCACCAATGATGATGGTTCCTTTCATTACAAGAAACACAAAATATACCTTTATAAGGAAGATTTTGCTGGATTTAATGAAATTTTATCAGAAATGACCAGTTACATTCTTGAAGAAAAAGGTGAAGAAGTCATAAGTGAGCGTCACCAAAAAGATTATCAAACTCCTTACGAATCGGAGCAACAATCAGTAACATCTGATAGCAACGAAGAAACCGCTGAGAGTTTTACAAACATTAATTTTGACGACATATAAAAAACAATTGTCTAAAATATTGATCGGAATTACAACTAACCGTGCTTACCATAACTAAGCACGGTTTTTTTTATGTTTAACAATAATCTATCCACATCTTTGCAAGATCCTTCTCGGAAATTCTTATCAATACCAAAAAAAATAATAGCTCCTTGTAACGTTATCAAAACTTTGCAATCGGTGCAATGTTGTTTTTATGATGATAAATCTATTAGGTTTTGAAAAATACATCTTGAAGCTTACCTTTAATACCAAATTAGCTATATAATATCGCATATCGACTTGTTCTTTTTCCGTATAAATACCTTGTTCATATATTCCATAGCTAAGGCTATGCAATAGCATCACGGTGTTTTTGCAAAAAAAATAATAGTGGCATTACTACGAATTTATATACCAAAATTGAACCATAATATTAAAATTACAAATCATGGCACAGACACCATCTAATATGCTTCCTCTAGGAACTAAAGCCCCTAGTTTCTCACTAATCGACACAGTCACAAATCAGTTAACGTCATTAAAAAAGCTAAAAGGGCCCAAAGGAACTGTAGTTATGTTCATTTGCAACCATTGCCCCTTTGTAATACACATCAACGAAGCCTTAACACAAATTGCGAACATCTATCAAGAAAAAGGTATTCATTTTATTGCTATAAGCAGTAATGACGTTATCAATTACCCGCAAGATAGCCCTGATCTAATGAAATCACATGCCATTAAGAACAACTATCCATTCCCTTATCTCTATGATGAAACACAAGAAATCGCAAAGTTATATGATGCTGCATGTACTCCAGATTTTTATCTTTTTGACAACGAATTGCAATTAGTTTATCGTGGACAATTAGATGATTCAAGACCAGGCAATGGGATTCTAGTCACAGGAAGTGATCTTGTCAGTGCAATGGATGCTATTCTTGAAGAAAAAACTGTCAACTCCATCCAAAAACCTAGTATAGGTTGTAACATTAAGTGGAAATAGCACCAGTCAAAATGTAATTGTAGACCAAATAATTGGAACTATTTTTCGCTAATTTGAACTATAAAATTAAAACAGAGCCGTGGCTACGGTTTAATTTTATAGTTCAAAAATAGTAGAAAAAGAAGCTGATTATTAGCCTGCAATTATTTTGAATGGTATTAATCTATAAAAAAGCGCTTCTACACTATTACCCATTTATCTCAAATACGGAAGCAATAGTAAAAAAAAGAGATTATTCATATCTAATCTAGGCCATCTCAGGTACTAGAACACACGTATTTTATTACCTCCCTCTTCTTTTCTCCAGTAAGATACCACTATTACCGCTTTAATTACAGTCTCTAGTATAAAGAAATTGTGACACCACCATTCTTGATATTCGATACTGACAATTACGCCAAAAGCACTACCTTTTTTTTCGGAACAAATTCAAATAACAGTACAATACCAATTGTAGACTCAAAAAGTATTTTCTTTATTAAAAAAAAACAGGCGGACTGCATGACATAACTAAAACCCCTCCAAGAATCAGTCAATAGAACACACAGCCGCCCTTAATATTCTACGAAAATACATATATGTCTATTAACATAATTACGGTAAAACCTCAATAAAAATAAGTGTTTCAATCAACCGAAGAGTTAAATGCCTTAAAACACTAACTAACAACAAACTGAAAAACATTCAAAATCAAAATTTAAGATTTGTTTAACCTCATCTCGCAAACAGTATCATTCATTAACAGTCTCAACCTTCCTATTTAGCTAGAAATCTTAACAAAATCCCTTACGAATTAAACTGGAATAATTCTAAATAAAAAACATTACACCTCTTAGTAATAGCGTTAATTTGATTATTTTTTTGGTGATTTAGGGAATAACTTTTAACTCGTTATTTTACTATCAAAATAGCATTTACGAAAAAAGCAAACTATATTGATCCGATTTTTGATTTGGATCATTTTCGCTTTGCTGTTTTGTTATAATTTGACTATTTTTAAATTTATTTTTTTTAAAACAATAGACCTTATAAAAAACAAAAAGACAAAAATAGTTTTCAGAAAAACCGGACTCAAAAGTTTCTACCATTTTTCAAAATCAAAATGCTAGAAATAAAACAGTCTATACATTTCTGACAGTTTCAAAAACTAGAAAACGGAAAACTATTTATATTAAAAAAAACAGAATCATTGGCTTACGATTTTAACACCAAAAAAGTTAAGAAACAAGTAAACAACATTAAAAACATCATAAGATTATATGCTACCAAAAAGTGACTACGAACGTATTTATACCGGCAGTTTTATCAATGTTCAATATCTCCAAAATATTTTGGAACAAAAAGGAATTAATTCTGTAAAACGAGATGATTTTGAATCTGGTTTGCGAAGTGGGTTCGGTGGAGGTCTGCCTAATCAAGTACAACTTTTTGTTAAAAAGAAAGACATTTTATTAGCAAAAGCATTAGTCCAAAAAAATCTGGACAACTCAGAAAACTAATCCTATTGATATATCAAAAGCTTCACTTGGTTTGCGCTTTTCACGAAGTAAACACCCGTTGTATAATCTGATAAATCTATTGTTTTGCCTTTTCCATTTTGGAGCTTAACGCCTTTGAGGTCATAAATCTCCCATTCTATTGCTTTTGTTAGACTAAATTGACCATTTGCACTTGGGTTAGGGTATATCGTAATCGCAGCATTGGTCTCGAATACGTCATTTGAGAGTGACGCACTGGACATCTGAAGTTCGTTGATACTAGCCCATGGACCATCGTAGTTGTCTGCTCCTATCACTGTCAATCTCACATATCGCCCCTTTGTTTGCTCAAAAGCATCCTGTATTGGCTGTACACTTGTTGTGTTTCTGGTACGATCGACCACCTGTACAAAGCCATTCATTGGGTCGTTAGAAATCGCAATGGTATATTGGTAAGCTCGACTTTCAAAAGTCCACACTCGAGCATGTTCAAAAACTTGAGCAGTACCATAATCTATCACCACCGTTTGAGGAAAACCCTGGGCACTCCAACGTTGCTCATCCGCCATATTATTATCCAAAATGTTTTCAGGAAAATTAGGAGTCTGACTTCCAGTTGCAGATTGAATATTTGGATAAAATACAGGTCTTGTATAACACTTTTTGACAACACCATCAATTGGATCCTCTCCAAAAGAAACAGTATTACAAGGTACATCAGCCTGTTGTTCATACAAATACTCAAAAGCCCCGCAAGCACCATAAGCAATATCAACGACATCTGTCACTACCACCATTTCGCCTTCGCTAACAGCATCTGCGAATCCATCAGGACCACCAGCCACACAAATAGCCTCAAAAGACCGCTCTGCATACATTAATGTTTCCCATTTTTTGACCCATCGAAAAGCTCCATTTGGGCGATTTCTATTGATCATTTGCAATGTATTTGGTAGTTTACGTCCTAATCTATTATGAATATGACTATAAGCCAGTTCAAAACCATCTTCACTCACCAAATCCAGCTTACCATCACAAATAGCCTTAGGCACTTTACCTCCCAACATCCAATCTCCATGTAATTCCAGAAAATCAGCAATTCTTTTCTCTTCAGCCTTGAATAGATCCACCCCCTGATTCCATGCCATTTCTGCGCCATTCATCAATGAAAAAAAACCTAATTTTGTATGACTTATATCTCTACATGTTTCCATACAAAGCCCATCCACATACGCTGTTCCTGTTCTGTTTTTTCTATCATGCCACAATTTTTTTGTAAGACTGCCATCGTTCCCAGGAGCATTAACTGGCTTAGAACCATCAGAGGTTTGATAGATATATGTTTTTATACGTTGTTTCCATTTCCTTACTGCAGCATCAAAATACGAACGATCATCCTGAAAAATAGCCAAGGCCATCCTAGCTTCGATTTGGGACATCGTCCAATTATTGGCTGGCCCATCTTCTTCCCAGTCAAGATATTCTTTAAATCGTCCTAGTAATGTATTAAGTCGACTTGTATTCTGGTTGGTCCACCCAGAATCGGCGGTATACCTTAGAATTTCTGCTGCATTTACATACCAAGGGATTGCCCACGAAACTACCAGACGAGAATTGGATTCTTCATTCTTTCTATATTTCACAGACCATGCATCCATAATCTCTATAGCTTTTTTTGCGTACCTTATATCATCTGTAAAATAAAAACGAAGTGCCAAAGAATAGGCAGCCATTCCATCATATACAATATCATTACACCCCACATTTGGCTTGTTAAAAGACCCACATTTCACACTTGTATATGCATGATGTTGGTAGGCCAATGATGCATATGCTTTTGGATTAATTCCTTGATAGGAAGCTGCTTTTGAAGTTAGGAATTGGTCATAAGCTTCTTTCCAAGGTTGCTGATTCGACTGAATTTTGGTTTTTATGAGCGCTAAGTCCCTTTTTGAATGCATTGCTCCAGGGTGCGTAAAATCCTGACTCTGCAACTGCAAAGAGATTATAAAAATAATAATCCATATAACTACATTTCTATTCAATCCCATAATTTATATAATTTTAGCTCGTGAAATGCAGCCTTTAAAACCAAATCAAAAAATTGATGACCTTGAAGTTCTATCTAATACTTTTCTCACATTCTTTGCTCAGTATCTTGAGTTTTTTCAAGAATTCTCTTCACCCTTTAGTGAACGCTAAAATACAACATCTTATTACACCAAAAGAACCAACAATACAAACACCTGTAAAACAGATAATTAACTATGTTTTTTGAAAATAATAAATATTTAAAACCAATAAACTAGACAATAGAAACATCTTTTTTATACTTTTAAAAATGGTGAAATATTATTAGTATTATGAAAAGCAGCCCTCTTCTGGAGAATGTCCGAATTGCATTTGATGCTATCAAAGGACAGTTATTACGTACGATATTAACGGTATTAATCATTGCCATTGGTATTTTTGCATTGGTAGGAATCCTAAGTTCTGTAGAAATACTAGAAAACACAGTTGCGGGAAATTTTGCTTCTATGGGAGCTAACACCTTCAATATCCAACGCTACGAATTTACTTCAAGACGGAAAAGAGGCAAAAAAAGAGAAAAAATAAACCCAATAATCAATTATAATGATGTAAAAAAATTCATAGACAAGTACCGTTTTCCCTTTACCAAAACAGCTATCTCATTTACCGCAACCAGAAATGCAGCTGTCACCCATGCAACAAAAAAAACGGACCCAGAAGTCCGTGTTCTAGGAATCAACGAAAATTACCTTGACAATACTGGACTTAAGTTAGCGTCTGGTCGCAATTTCGGGATATCGGATATCAAAAACCTCAGCAAAACATGTGTACTAGGTGCTGATTTTTCCAAAAATTTATTCCAAAACAGCTCTCCTATTAATAAAACAATTAGCATCCGTGGAGTAAAGTTTAAAGTAATTGGATTATTAGAAAAAAAAGGAGCTTCCTTTGGCAACAATTTAGATTTACGTGTTTTGATTCCAATCCAAGTAGCTAGATCAATTTACAGCTTACCCAACATCAATTATAATATTAGTATTATGGTAGATGACAAAGCAATGATGGAAGGTGCCCTGAACGAAGCAATAGTTACTTTTAGAAACATACGAAGACTCAACCCTATAGAGGAAAACAATTTTGGTATTGAACGCAGTGATGATTTACTAAACCGAATTGCTGACATATCTTCTTATCTCTATATAGCTGCATGGATTATTAGTATTATCACCATTTTTGGATCTTCAATTGCCTTAATGAATATTATGTTGGTATCGGTAACAGAACGAACACGTGAAATTGGCGTGCGTAAGGCATTAGGTGCCAAAAGTCGAACTATAGCAATGCAGTTTTTTATGGAAACCCTGATCATAGGCCAACTAGGAGGTATTTTGGGAATTATTTTGGGTGTAGTGGCTAGTTTTTTTGCCTCTAAAATTGCAGGTATTGCTTTCTCCATCCCGTGGGAGGCCATAATTTGGGCTACAGGAATAACTGTATTGGTTACTATAATTTCTGGAAGTTACCCTGCTGCTAAAGCTGCTAAACAAGATCCTATTGAATCCCTACGGTATGAGTAAAGAATAAACTGCATTCAACCCTGAACATCAGCAAGAATCAAAACGATGTATTATTTCAAAATTTCATGATTCAGGTTACATGAGATCACTACATCTATCAAGGTTAATATGAGATTAGATATCTCTACCCCCTATATCAAAAAGTTCCTTTTTATATCCAAATACGCTATTTATATCAGATTAGCTATATACTGTCTCATATCAACTCATTCTTTTTCCGCCTAAATGCCTTGTTCCTATATTCCATAGCTAAGGCTATGTAATAGCATCACGGTATTTTTACATAAAAAAAACAACAAGAAACTAATCAAGAACGCCATAACTAAATGATTATGAGCTATTTTTTTTTGACATTTAGATTTCAAAAAAACGAAAAGCTTGCCTTTATTATTTTACCACCCTCCAATCGTAAAATATAGGCAAGCTTTCTTCAAAAGCAACATCTACTACTTTTAATATCTTTCTTAATTATAGTATAAAACTAAAGTAAATTATGCTATCATGAAAGCTGCTTCAACACATTTTTTTTACGTATAAACCTCATTGAAAAACATAAAAATCATTATCATACCTTTCATCGAGCATTCCCTCTACTTTATGTATAAAAATTGTTAAAAACCTTAAAGCTTTTTTTTTTCAATGGAATTAACGTACTTTATTTACTGAACAGGTTTATCTTAGAAAAATCAGCTAGTACTTGGCACTCATAATAAGATGTACTTTTTCCTGTTTTGATTTCTTTTTTTGTCAAAAAAGAAATCAAAATTAATGACCCAATAAGTGTTAAACACTTTTTTCAATTTGCTATAAAAATTCCCATTTTTCGTTAGAGTCAAAAAAAAGTGCAAACCCTTCATCATCAAAAAACCAACAAACATGACAGCCTCCTGTTCTTCTGAGCACTCCTAGCTAGTCTCTTGTTAAACAAAAGAAGCTCCTGTGGTACTCGAGTAATTTGTTCCTTACTAACAACAAAAGTCGGAACGAAGTCATTACAAAACACAATAAGACTAGAAAGGAATAATAAATAAGAGTATCCTTGGACACGTCTCTATTGATTCAAAAATTAAGCATACAAAGAGTAATTCTGGCAAACAGAATACTTCTGTAAGAAGTATCGTTTGTAAATCTAGTGTAGAGATTATTTCAATGTAAAAAGCAATACCATATATCGTCTTGTCTTTTTATTTTGCGCAGCTAAGGTCGAGCAAGACCAGCTCGGTGTTTTTTGTATAAAAAAATAACATGGGATTCCTAAGACATTGGTCCGTGTATTGGTAATATTAAGAACTCATACCTCTTGAAGCAACTTATTTTTTTTCAAAAAAAAAGCTTGCTCTAATACTTTACCACCCTCCAATCGTAAAATATGAGCAAGCCAATTTCAAAAATAACATCTTAAATATAAAAAACGTTTTTAAATTAAAAAATCATACATTTTTAATTTAATTAAAATTACATCAATAAACATTATAAAAAAAACAATTTACACATCTATTTTTTACGTAAAAACCTCATCTATCATATTTATCACACAAAAAACCCTTCTAGACTTGTTCTAGAAGGGTTTTTCCTAATCAATTCTTTTTCAAGTACTAATATTTTACACTATATTTTTGTAATTGTACACTATTAACGCCTTCAGAATATTTTACAATCCCAATATTGTTTGCCAAACAATATGTAGAAACAGTAGTTTTACCAGCAGCGGTTATACTTAATCGTATTTTTATCACATCTACATAAATAGTACCTTTAATTTTCAACTTCTGATTTCGCTCTAATAATTCACTTTTGACCACCACATCATAATCCTTTGATGGTCTCACGGGTTGATCAGTTTTTGGATTAAAGGATACTGTATACTTTTTTTTAGTTTCCCATTTTTCTCCAACTGCAGCATTATGGTCAAATAAAAAAAACTTATAATAAGTACTCTCTATATCATAACCAGAAATTCCTACAGGATCCCCCTGCAAGCGTAGTTCGTATTCTGAATTATTCTTACGTACAGCAGCATATTTTCCATCAAACTGATTAATCTCATAAAAAAGTTCTCCATTGATCTCTGTTTGCTTTTTGACCTCCAACATTTCCGAAATACCCTGAGCATTAACATATTCCCAAGTATTTCCTACATCACTCGGAAAATAATTTGCAGAATCTATTAAAATCGGTTCCTCATAAGCCAAAACTTCAAAATCACTATCCAAATCCGCTTCACACGAAATTAAACTCATGATAATCAATTGAAAAAACACAATACGAAGGAGGGTAATTTTTTTCATCATAAAAAGGGGTTTTGGTAATTTTTATAGTACATCTTAACAACAGTGCAAACATAAGAGCATTTTTTTAAAACACAGTTAAAAAACACAAATAATCGATGAAATACACATATTTTTTTACCAAATACTTTTCTTACATAAAAAATGAGGTTAAAACACCCTCAAAAATGATTTATCGTTACACTAACCATATCACTCAAATAAATACACATTATATATTTTTATGTTAAAAAAATGAATTTTTGATATAAAAAAAATGATATACGTAATTATGTAATAACCACAAAAAAGATTAAAAACTAAGAAAATCATAATTATTCCTAAAACTCCATTAAGGACTATCCAATACAGAAAATTATATGTATGTTTATAAGCGAATCATAACTAAAGGTTGCGAACCTTCCAAAAACACATTTGAGAATGCAAGTAGTTCATGTAAGTGCAGAATGTTACCCATTGGCAAAAGTCGGCGGATTAGCTGATGTCATTGGTGCATTGCCAAAATATCAACAACAACACAAAACTAATGCAAAAGTGATCATGCCATTTTATGATACTGCATTTATACAAACTCATAACACCGCTACTGTAACAGAATTTGAATTAACTATTCATCAAAAAAACTATACAGTTAGCGTTTTACAACTAGAGGAAGATGCTATGATGGATACTATTTTCCTCATTAAAATACCTCAATTATTGGACCGGGAGCGTATCTATGGCTATGAGGATGATGTAGAGCGATTCACTACATTTCAAAACGCTGTATTGACATGGATTTGCAATTGGCAAGATTTACCAGATATTATTCATTGTCACGATCATCATACAGGACTCATCCCATTTATGACATTGCAGTGTCCTGCATATAGCGCACTCAAGACAATACCAACCATATTTAGTATTCATAATGCGCAATATCAAGGACAGTTTTCTCATGACAAACAATTTCTATTGCCTGAATTTGATCATAATCATGTTGGGTTATTAGATTGGGATGGAATGATTAATCCAATGGCGGCAGCTATTAAATGTGCATGGAAAGTCACTACAGTTTCTACCTCCTATCTCCAAGAATTACAAAAAAAAGCTAATGGACTAGAACATTTACTAGCACATGAAAAAGGAAAGTCCTTTGGAATTCTAAACGGGATAGATCCCGATATATGGAATCCCGCAACCGATCCCATGATTGTAAAAAACTATACCATGGATACTTTTGCCACTGGTAAGAAAAAAAACAAGACATGGATATGTGACAGCTACGGTCTCGATCCTGAAAAACCTTTGTTTGCTTTTATCGGAAGGTTTGTTTACGAAAAAGCTGCTGATGTATTATCCGCAGCTGTAGATGCTTTCTTGACTCATAACAAAGAACTTTCTGTAATGATTCTAGGGTCTGGTAGTACGGCAATTGAAGATGAACTAAGAATACTCCAAGAAAAGTATCAAGGAAATTTCAACGTTCATATTGGATATAATGAGCAATTATCTCACAGAATCTATGCTGGTGCTGATTTTTTACTAATGCCTTCTCGTGTAGAACCATGTGGACTTAATCAATTATATGCACTACGCTATGGTACTATTCCTATTGTACGAGAAACTGGAGGCCTCAAAGATACCGTAATAGATATGGGGGATGATGGTGTCGGTATCTCTCATCGTCATGCTAGTATCCATGATATACACCACTCTATAAATCGAGCATTATCCTTATATAAAGACACATCAAAATATCACAGTATTCAAAAAAAAGGTATGAAGCTAGATCATTCTTGGAATGCTTCTGCCCAACATTATAAAAAATTATATCTATCTGTAACAAAAAACTAAAATGATTAACAAAAAAGTACTTTCTATTATCTTAGGAGGTGGACAAGGGAGTCGTCTTTATCCACTAACTCATTCACGTTCCAAGCCAGCTGTCCCCATTGCAGGAAAATATCGTTTGGTAGACATCCCTATTTCCAATTGTATTAATTGCGACCTTAAACGCATCTTTGTATTAACACAATTCAATTCCGCTTCTTTAAATTCGCATGTCAAAAACAGTTATCAGTTTAGTTTGTTTAGTGATGCATTTGTCGATATTCTAGCAGCAGAGCAAACCCCTGATAATCAAACTTGGTTCCAAGGTACTGCTGATGCCGTAAGACAATGCATGCATCATTTTGAAGCCCATGAGTATGAATACGCACTTATACTATCCGGAGATCAACTGTATCAAATGGACCTCAATGAAATGATACAAGCCCATGTAGATAGTGGCGCTGAAATAACCGTAGCAACACAACCGGTAAAAGGCAAGGAAGCCACTGCTTTTGGAATTCTCAAAACAGATGAGAATAACTTTATCAAAACATTTACAGAAAAACCACCTCAGGATCAATTATCCGGTTGGGAATCAGAAGTATCTCCCGAAATGAAAGCGGAAGGAAGAGAGTATTTGGCATCCATGGGGATATATATCTTCAATAGAAAGTTCCTAAACAAAGTGCTCAACGATACCGATGCAGTAGATTTTGGAAAAAATATTATTCCAGACGCTATTACCTCTGGAAAAAAAGTTTTGGGGTATCAATATGAAGGTTATTGGGAAGATATTGGAACTGTAAGTGCATTTTTTGAAGCAAATTTGGCACTTACAGATGATTTGCCAAAATTTAATCTTTTTGATAAATCGCAAACAATCTTAACACGTGCGCGCATTCTACCTCCTGCAAAAATCTCGGGAACGACACTAGACAAATCAATGGTAGCAGAAGGAAGTTTGATTCATGCGAGCAAAATAGAACATTCCGTAATTGGGATACGATCAAGAATAGGCAAAGACACTGTCGTATCCAATACCTATGTTATGGGAAATGACAATTACCAATCCCTAGAAGTAATCGATAACGCCATCAAAAATAAACAGCCTTACATTGGCATAGGGGATCGATGCCACATCAGTCATGCTATTATTGACAAAAGTAGCAAAATAGGGAACGACGTCCGTATTACAGGAGGTAGACACCTAGAGGATCGTGAAACCGACACTTATGTAATCAAAGACGGAGTTGTAGTTATCAAAAGTGGAGCAATTATACCACACGGAACCACCATCGAATAGTATATATCCTATGCAAACAGTAAAATCTTACAGTCTATTTTCTGATTTTGATATTGCTTTATTTAAATCTGGAAAACATTATCAATTATATGAAAAATTTGGTACTCACGAAGTTACTGTTGATGGAGTTTCTGGACTCTATTTTGCAGTATGGGCTCCTGGCGCTCAGAAAATAGCAGTTATCGGTGACTTTAATTACTGGAACGATTCGGAATCACTATTAAATGTACGCTGGGATAGCTCTGGTATCTGGGAAGGTTTTATTCCTGGATTATCCCTTGGCATTCTTTACAAGTACAAAATATTCTCTACCCATAATGGAATCGTTACAGAAAAAGCAGATCCTTTCGCGCAATTATGTGAGACACCACCCAAAACTGCTTCTGTAGCCTATAATAGTAGTTCATATGTATGGAAAGACACCGAATGGATGTCCTACAGGAAGGATAAAAATGGTTTAGATAAACCCTATGCCGTCTATGAAGTACATTTGGATTCTTGGCGAAAAAATGCCGATCAAGACAATCAATCATTATCTTATAAAGAATTTGCAGATCAGCTAGTCAGTTATGTATCAGACATGAATTTTACACATATAGAACTCATGCCTATCATGGAATACCCTTACAATCCATCATGGGGGTATCAACTCACTGGATATTTTGCAACTACCTCTCGATTTGGAACCCCAGAGGCGTTTAAATATTTGGTAGATCAGTTTCATCAACATGATATTGGAGTTATTTTGGATTGGGTTCCCTCCCATTTTCCGTCAGATGCACACGGATTAGGAAATTTTGATGGCACTTGTTTATATGAGCATCCCGATCCCAAAAAAGGATATCATCAGGATTGGAAAAGTTTAATTTTTAATTACGGACGCAACGAAGTCAAAGCCTTTTTGATTAGTAATGCTGTCTTTTGGTTAGAGCACTTTCATATTGATGCCTTACGGGTAGACGCCGTTGCATCGATGCTATATCTTGATTATTCTAGAGAAGAAGGCGAATGGGAGCCAAATCAATTTGGAGGAAGAGAAAATCTAGAGGCCATTGATTTTATCAAAGAGCTCAATCAAGAACTCTATAGTCGTTTTGACGGTATACAAACTATTGCCGAAGAATCTACGGCATTCCCTGGAGTCACAAAGCCGGTAGCGATGGGTGGACTAGGATTTGGAATGAAATGGATGATGGGTTGGATGCATGATAGCTTGTTATATTTTGGCAAAGACCCTATTTATCGTAAGCATCACCAAAATGACATTAGCTTTAGTCTTGCCTATGCTTTTACAGAGAACTTCATGTTACCCTTATCACATGATGAAGTAGTATATGGAAAAAACTCCTTGCTCTATCGGATGCCCGGTGATGAATGGCAACAATTTGCTAATCTACGCTTATTGTATGCGTATATGTATACGCACCCGGGAGCTAAACTACTTTTCATGGGAGGAGAATTTGGACAAACACAGGAATGGAATTTTCAACAATCATTGGATTGGCATCTTTTGCAATACCCTCCGCACAACGGAATGCAAAAATTTGTCAAAGAACTCAATTCCTTTTACACAGCCACCCCTGCCTTATACGAAAAAGCTTTCAGTATCGAAGGTTTTGAGTGGATCAACTATACTGACGCAGAAAACTCCATTCTCTCTTATATCAGAAAGGGTCATGATATAAAAAATGATCTCGTTGTGGTTTGCAATTTTACTACAATAGTTCGCCAAAATTACCGAATTGGACTTCCTAGAAAGGGAAAATTACAAGAATGTTTTAACAGCGATATGAAAACTTATTACGGAAGTGGTATACATAATGCTAAAACTATAAAAATTGAACCCATTTCTTGGGATAACAAAAAATATTCTGCCTCAATCACAATCCCACCTTTGGGAATGATTGCTTTCAAGATTTTATGAGTAATTTTACTAATAGATTTTTTGTCTAACTGAACGCCAAAAAAGCATACATATGATACTAAATACTAATCTCGAATATAAAGGTGATTTATTTCCAATTCAATTATCATCTTATGAGAAAGATGTAGACACCTTATATTTTAGAACCCAAAATGATGTCATTCTCGAACTTACTGTAATACGCGATAGTATTCTAAGATTTCGATACACCACCACGGCTGATTTTGAAGATGATTTCTCTTATGCACTAGCAGATGATTTTGGGAGTGGTTACAACCGTCTAGAAATTGAAGAAAAAGAGGAAGACTATATTATTACCACTGCAAAGCTTATTTGTCATATTTCCAAAAAAGATCTACGCAAAAAAATCTATGATATAAAAGATCAAAGACTAATTTGTCAAGACGAACTTGGGTTTCATTGGGAAGAAAGTTATCAATATGGTGGCGATATCGTAAAAATGAGCTTGTCAGCCTCTGACGGAGAAAGTTATTATGGTTTGGGGGATAAACCTGTACACCTCAACCTACGTGGAAAGCGTGTGGAAAATTGGGCTACAGACTCCTATGCATATGGCAGGAATACTGATCCTATTTATAAATCAATTCCTTTCTACACGGCATTACAACGTAACAAAGCTTACGGAATATTTTTTGATAACACCTTCCGTTCTTACTTTGATTTTTGTCATGAGCGACGTAATGTAACTAGTTTCTGGGCTCAAGGTGGAGAGATGAATTACTACTTCATATATGGTCCTGCGATATCTGATGTAATTACAAGTTATACAGACCTAACAGGAACACCAGAGCTACCTCCATTATGGAGTTTGGGATATCATCAATGTAAATGGAGTTATTATCCAGAGTCTAAAGTGCGAGAAGTAACCTCAAAATTCCGGGAGCTACAAATCCCTTGTGATGCCATTTATCTAGATATCGATTATATGGAAGGTTTTCGCTGTTTTACATGGAGTAAAGAATATTTTCCAGAACCCAAAAAAATGGTTAAGGAATTAGCAGAAGATGGCTTCAAAACAGTAGTGATTATTGACCCCGGAATCAAAATTGACAAAGATTATGATGTTTTTACAGAAGCCCTAGAAAAGGATTATTTCTGTAAGCGTGCCGATGGTCCTTATATGAAAGGGAAAGTGTGGCCTGGAGAATGTTATTTTCCAGATTTTACGAATCCCGATGTACGAGAATGGTGGTCTGGACTGTTTAAAGGATTGATTGAGGAAACTGGAATTCGTGGCGTTTGGAATGACATGAATGAACCTGCGGTAATGGATGTACCTGGCAAGACATTCCCCGATGATGTACGCCATGACTATGACGGACATCCTTGTAGCCATAGAAAAGCACATAATATTTATGGTATGCAGATGGCTAAGGCTACTTATATGGGGCTCAAAAAATTCTGCTACCCACAACGACCTTTTGTAATAACTCGTTCTGCCTACTCTGGCACACAACGTTATACCTCATCTTGGACTGGTGATAACATTGCTAATTGGGAACACCTATGGATTGCCAATGTACAAGCACAGCGCATGTGCATGTCTGGGTTCTCTTTTATAGGATCTGATATTGGTGGTTTTGCAGAACAACCGAATGGAGAACTCTATACAAGATGGATACAATTAGGAGTATTCCATCCTTTCTGTAGAACACATTCTTCTGGGGATCATGGAGAACAAGAGCCTTGGTCTTTTGACGAAGATGTAACAAATATCGTAAGGAAGTTTATAGAAATTCGCTACCGACTTCTTCCGTATTTATATACTACTTTTTGGAAATACAGCAAAGAAAGTATTCCAATGCTCAAATCATTGGTTTATTATGACCAGGAAGACACGCAGACCCATTATCGCACTGATGAATTTATTTTTGGAGATCAAATTCTCGTCTGTCCAATCAACGAACCCAATGCCAAAGGTCGGCGTATGTATATCCCTCGAGGGAAATGGTACAGCTACTGGGATGACACCTTGGTGTGCGGTGGAAAAGAAATGTGGGTAGATGCAGATATTGATAGTATGCCTATATACATCAAAGAAGGTGCAATTATTCCAAAATATCCTATCCAACAATATGTCGGAGAAAAAGAAATAACAGAACTCACCCTAGAGATATATTACAAAGAAGGCACAGAAGAATCTGTATTATATGAAGATGCTAATGATGGCTATGATTATAAAAAGGGTCGTTATAGCCTGAGAAATTTCAAATTAGAAGGAAAATCAAATGAACTTATCATTTCGCAGTATAAATCCGGAAAATTTGACCCTTCTTATTCTACTTTTGAACTAAAGCTACATGGCCTGCCGTTTGAAATAGTCAACAAAGTTGAGATAGATAATGAAACTATTACTTTTGACAGTAAAAAACTCAACCATGAAAAAGTGCTAATTATAGACACTGATTTTACAGAGTTACACATTATCGGGGCATAATATATAATGTTCTTTTAATCAATCCTACCATTCTAGGATCGTATCAAAAAAACCGTCTGACAATGTACTATTGTCAGACGGTTTTTTTATGCCGAAGCTGAGGCGAAAAAAGAAAATTTTATCCTAGTAAATTTAAAGGATACACGGTGTTTAGATGGAAAAAGAATAAGTCGATATACGACATTATATAACTAATTTGGCATAAAACAGCATGCAATTCTATTTCAGAGCTTTGGCCATCACATGATACCTAGGATCATCTATATTGTGCTCTATTACATCGCCTAATTGAGGAGAAGCTTTGAGCATGATTACTTGACATTCTTCACTTAAATGTCTAATTCGAATTTTCTTACCAGCTTTTTCGTATTTGCTAACCAAATTAAAGATCGCTTCGATAGCTGAATGATCGCTAACACGAGATTCTATAAAATCAATCTCTACAATTTCTGGATCATTTGTTACATCAAATTTACTATTAAACGCTTGAACACTTCCAAAGAATAGCGGACCCCAGATTTCATAAACCTTAGTTCCATTTTCTTTAACATATTTTCTTGCTCTAATTTTTTTAGCGTTCTCCCATGCAAACACCAATGCAGAAATAATAACCCCCACAAAAACCGCAATTGCCAAATCATAGATAACTGTCACTGTAGAAACTATAATGAGTACCGCTGCATCTGCTTTTGGGATTTTCCTAAGAATACGGAAACTAGACCATGCAAATGTTTCGATAACCATCATAAACATCACTCCCACCAACGCCGCAATAGGTACCTGTTCAATATATTTATCCGTAAACAAAATGAACGTCAACAATGTTACCGCCATCATTATTCCAGAAAGTCTTCCTCGTCCTCCTGCATTAATATTAATAACTGTTTGTCCAATCATTCCACATCCTCCTGTACCTCCAAACAAGCCACTCAAAATATTACCAAATCCCTGTGCTACACATTCTTTATTGCCACTACCTCTAGTCTCTGTAAGCTCATCGACTAAGTTCATCGTCATTAATGTTTCTATCAACCCAACAGAAGCTGCCAAAAAGGCATAGGGTAAAATAAACATCAGCGTATCACTGGTAAAGGGTAAATATTCCCATAGTTCAAGATTAGGAGTAGGAAACTCTCCAGAAAGCCCTTCTCCACCACCTTCTCTAATGTAAGAACCTACAGAACTCACTGGTAATTTGGCCAAAACAACAACAGCTGTAGTAACTAAAATAGCTGTTAATGCAGCTGGAACCTTTGAGGTTAATTTGGGCAGTAACCAAACTATTGCCATTGTCAAAAGCACTAATCCTAATGTCATATACAACTCCGACCCCTCCATTGGGATACTCAAGTATTTTTTGACTCCGTTATCTGCTATTTCTAATTTTTTGTGCGAGAACATTTTTACCTGCGCTATAAAAATTACAATAGCCAGTCCATTTACAAACCCCATCATCACAGAATGCGGAATAAGTCGTACAAATCTACCTAATTTTAAGACCCCTGCTCCTACTTGAATCAGCCCCATAACAACAACTGTTGCCAGTAAGTAATAATATCCCATATTCTCTACAGGTTCAGCAAAACTCATTCCCCGTTCATGACCTTTTGAGATCATATCTACAAAAATGACTGCTACTGCTCCTGCCGCACCTGATATCAATCCTGGTCGTCCCCCAAAAATGGCGGTGATCAACCCTACTATAAAAGCTCCGGACAATGCTACCAAAGGATCTATCTGAGCAACAAAAGCAAATGCTACCACCTCTGGTATCATTGCTAATGATACTGTAATACCTGCCAATACATCATCTTTGGCATTCGGTATGATTTTTCGTACAAACTCAGTCATAGTTAACTTTTTTTTAAGCTGCAAAAATACAGCTATTTTATATCTTGACAAGTAAAATCATATTCTATCACTAACTCAAAGCTTTTAGTAATTCAAAAAAAACTAAAACGTAGTAGGTCTTTACCAATGAAGCAGCTTGTTCGATATACTTTTCAAAACTTCTCAAAAAAAAGCACTCTTGCAGTGATTTTTTCTCATTTGATTTTGAATAATTCAAAATCAAACAAGTTACACAACCTCCTAAACAATACAAAATGTCGAATATCGTATTTGGTCTCCTTCTTTTCTTGTTTTAACACGTTATCTATATCCTTAATAACTATTGAAATCCAATCAAGAACTATATTTATGAATAAAAAATGAGACGTTTATTACAACTTCGTTAAACACCTATAACTTGTATACCCTCGATATCTATTACTGTAAATGATTTGATCCATATCCTAAGAATAAACAACGATCAAAGTTGTTGGCTAGAATAATAAAAACACAAAAAATCGTACTTTTGACCCCATGAGCAAAGCCTTTTTTAGAATATCTATCCTCTTATTTTTTGTATTCACGGGTTGCAGATCTATACCCTCCACGATAAACATCCCAACAGCGCTATCAACTACCAATGAACCCATATCAGAAGAATCTTTTTTACTTCATATAGATCCTATCACCCTAAGCCATCAAAGCAGGATGGCCACATATAACCCCCAAATTGACAACGAGTATACTTATAAAAAATTCATTCAGTATACAGCACCTTTATTAACAAAGAAATCACCCTCGGTAGTAGACAAAAACAGGTTTCCTCCTAGTG
Source organism: uncultured Aquimarina sp. (assembly GCA_947492105.1). Classification (GTDB taxonomy): domain Bacteria; phylum Bacteroidota; class Bacteroidia; order Flavobacteriales; family Flavobacteriaceae; genus Aquimarina. The sequence continues at coordinate 138,387 of CANLMN010000009.1, forward strand.
GAGACAAACACGATTATCTAAGTCTAGCGCCCTATTGGTGGCCAGACCATTCAAAATCTGATTGCCTACCATGGATCAGAAGAGATGGAGTATCTAATTTAGCCTTTTTTGGAGCTGACATGGACAAATTCTCCAAGGACACCTTTATCCAAATGGTCATAAAACTAAGTACCGCTTATTATTACAGTAAAGAACAAAAATACCAATCAAAAATAATTGATCTACTCGACACATGGTTTATCAACCCAGAAACTCGAATGAACCCTAACCTGAATTTTGCACAAAGTGTTCCTGGAAAACATTCTGGAAGAAGTTTTGGAATCATTGAATTCACTAGGATTCGAAACATTATTACCCTCATAGGTGTTATGGAAATGAATCACCAAATAGACCTCGAAATGAGTAAAAAAATAAGAATATGGTTTACTTCCTATCTAAATTGGCTACAAAACAGTGAGTTTGGTTTATATATCCAAAACAAACCCAATAACCACGCTACCTGGTATGATGTGCAAGTAGTCAGAATTCTAGTGTTTTTGAATAAGACCACAGAAGCAAAAAAAATCCTAGAAACTGTAAAATTAAAAAGAATAGCTACTCAAATAACTTCTGATGGCAAACAACCATTTGAAATAAAACGAACCAAATCTCTATTCTACAGCACATTCAACCTAGAGGCATTAACAGAACTAGCAATCTACGGTAAGTTATTAGGCGTAGATCTATGGAACTACCCTAGCCCGGAAAATGCTTTAATACAAAAAGCTTATGCATTTTTGATACCCTATGCGGCTCATCAGAAAGAATGGGAATACCAAGAACTAAACCGTCTCAAAAGCACCAAGAAACGCTTAGCAAACCTTATACAAAATGCAAGATACTATTTTGATTCCCCAAATGACAGCGTACTTTTTGCTCCGTTGAAAATTAAGAAAAAAACCTTTGACAGACTATTCATCGGTTTTTAGAGAAATAGTCATTATATTATGAAGTTATTTCATTTTTTTTATGATTCGCTACAAAAGATACTCCCCTTGCTATTACGTTGATTCAAAACTTAAATCATCGGCTTTTTATTAGCTTATAGCCTACCACGCAATGCAAAAAAGAAATCAATTGATCAAAAATCACCTAGTTCTCATCAGTATCACAAAAGTTTTAATTCCTTCAAAAACTAATAATAGTCCTTGGAAAATAGTAATCGAATGTTTGCATAAGAGTTTTGTAACGCTTTCTTTGTCTTCTTCCGAGATTTCCATTTCACTTTGGTAATATCCTCTTCTTCTTGTGCCACCAAAGGTCCTGTGTAATCTGTTGTCATCTCAAACCAATACGTAATCTTTAGCTTATAGGTTCCATTGCGCTTAAAAATATGGTAGGTCTTTTGCAAAAACTTAGTAATTTGAAGCCCTGTTACACCAGTTTCTTCTTCTACTTCTCTTATTGCGCATAGCTCGATTGGTTCACCTTTTTCTACTTTCCCTTTAGGCAAATCCCATTTTTTATTGCGATGGATAAAAAGAATTTTATTCTCATGATTAAAAACCTTGCCTCCACCAGCTACAACGACTGGCAATTTTTTGCATAGTTTTTTCAACAATCTATCTTCATCTTTATGATACAGATGTATTTTTGCCTCAGTATTCGCACTAATCTCCTTAATAATTTCCTGCATCCGAGCCTTTTTGATGGGGATAGACGTATATCCCTCTCCAAAAGTTGCACTGGTAGAAAGAATAATAGGAGTATTATTCAAAAAAACTTTATACATTTACACTATGATTTTTGATAAAGATACAGCAAAAAAAACTGCCGAACTGTTATTGCAAATAAATGCAATAAAATTACAACCGCAAAATCCGTTTACTTGGGCATCTGGGTGGAAATCTCCAATTTATTGTGATAATAGAGTTACGTTATCCTATCCAGTTATCAGAAACTACCTAAGAGAACATTTGTGCAAATTTATAGAACACGAATATGGGAATCCTGATGTCATTGCTGGAGTTGCAACCGGTGCTATTGGTATTGGTATGCTTGTAGCCGAATACATGAATCTTCCTTTTATCTACGTGCGTCCCGAGCCCAAAAAGCATGGTCGCAAAAATCAAATAGAAGGTCTTGATCCCAAAGGAAAAACTGTAGTGGTTGTAGAAGATCTTATTAGTACTGGCAAAAGCAGTCTCAATGCAACTATAGCACTACAAGAATCAGGAGCTGTGGTAAAGGGAATGGTAGCCATCTTTAATTATGGCTTTGCTGTTGCGGATCAGAATTTTGAAAAAGCAGGAATACCGCTACATACACTAAGTAATTATGAACAGCTTCTACAACAAGCAAGTGACACTAATTATATCACAGAACAAGAACAAGCAACTCTACAAAGTTGGAGATTAGATCCTGCAAACTGGAGTCCCAAATAGAAAAACTATCAATCAACTCATCAACATATCCAAAACTACATGAATTTAGAAAGCCCAAAGGTTTCCGTACAAAAAAGTCCTCAAGAAGTGTTTGACTTTTTGATGAATGTTGCGAATTTTGAAGAAATTATGCCTGACAGCAAAGAAAAATTCGAAAAAATTAGTGAGGAGAAATTCCTTTTTCAGTTAAAAGGAATGCCAGAAATTATTCTAAAACAAAAAGAAAGCACTTCTCCTACGAATGTTGTTCTTGGTGCAGCAAGTGACAAACTTCCCTTTACACTAACAGCAAATATTACTGATTGTGGAGATGGTACATCTGAGACGCAATTACATTTTGACGGAAAATTCAATGCAATGGTTGGCATGATGATCAAAGGACCTATTCAGAAATTCATCAACACATTAAGCGAAAATATCAGCAAATTATAAAAGTATTATAACATCCACCACAAGCCATCCTTCTTTTTATAGAAAGGATGGCTTTTTTTGGAGTTAAATGTTCTTTTAATATCCCTTACTAGTATTCACCCAAAGATTAGCCTGCTAATACACTATACGACCGCTATTATTTCTTAGATCCAACGATTCTGAAAATAGTTATACTATCTATTATTTTGACCATCCTATATTCTTTTGCTTTACCTCATCCATTTCCTTAGCAAACGACCTATTTTTTCTAACAGCCTATTCACATCTACCGATAATTTGAGATAATAAATAGTGCAAGCATAACTCACTCCCAACAATGCGCTTTTGCTAATTATATTGAGAATTGGGTGGAATGAAAAATCCCAAGTATAAAAAGCACCTGCAAAAACAACTAATACAAATAGAGTTTTGAAGGTGTTAACAGAAAGTGGTGTCATAGCAAACTTCTGTTTGACGTAATAAATTTTCAAAATATTATACACACTTACAGCAAGAAAGGTAGCAACAGCTGCTCCATTAACACCATACATTGGAATTAACAGTATATTAAGCCCAACTGCACTTATTGCAAGTATAATTCCTAGTACCAAAACACTTTTATAATATTTGGAACTAAAAAGTATCGCATTATTATTACCTAATAGACTTTCGCAGACCTTTGCCAATCCGATCAATACCACTACTATCATAAAAAGCTGATAATCGTCCGGTACCAACTCATATAGTTCCCTAACATTGCAAATAATCAGTAAAAACATCAAACCACTAATTACTAACAAGCTCAAGGAGGTTTGCTTATACAAAATATGTAGTTCTCTATAATTCTGCTCATTAAGTAATTTTGCAGTCAGCGGATAGGTAATTTGATGCATTGCCCGAGATGGTACGATGATAACACTGGCTATATAAGCACACATTCCATAGACAGCTACATCTCCGATCGGCAGGTATTGTTGGATCATAAACTTATCCAATTCTATCATTATTATTGCAATAGATCCAGCTAAGAGAATCAATGTACTATAGAGTAATACTTCCTTATAATTTTGTGGTAATGCCAAATGAAACTTAGGAAAATGCAATCGAAAAGCATAAAGTTTGATGCTAATCAAACGAAGGATATAGACTACCACCAAAGCATAAATAAAATGAGAAACAGATAATACCTCAAAATAAACAGCGAACAACAAAATAGCTACAGCAAAACGATGAAAAACTTCTTTCATAAAATTACCAAATACACTTTTCAATTGAACTTTTGCCCAAGCAAAAAAAATCTCGAAATAAGCCATTGCCAAAGCAATAACGTAAATGGTCCATAAATACGGCTGTACAATAGCATTCTCCCCCTCAAAATAGCTAAGAATGTAATGATAACAAAAATATCCTATCATTCCCAAAACCCCAGAGGTACCTAGGGGTAATACTAACACAAACCACATAAAACGATCTCGTTGATCGGTATCTGTGTAAGAAGAAAAAAATTTGATCAAAGTATTATGCATCCCAAAAGCCATCAAAGGCCATATAAGATTAGAAGTAGTAAGCAAGTACGACACCAAACCATAATACTCCTTTTCTAGAAAATTGGTATACAAAAAAATGGTATTCAAACCACCAATCCCAAAGCCCAAATAGGTGATAATCGTATTCTTAATAGACTGGTTTATAATAATACCCATTTTGTCAATTCAGTATTGTGAATTCTATCTAATAGCTTATAAGACATGAGAAGAAATCAACGTATTGTACGGGATATTCATAGAAATTCCATCAATCTAATTCATTTTACTTTTCTCAACTTCTAGAGCTATTTTACTCCTGCTTTGGATACAAAAACGATTCTTTGACTTCAAAATCTATAGTTGCATCTTTATTAACCTGAAATACAAAAAGCAATTGTCCCCAATACGTGCCATCTGTAAAATCTGCTAATCCCCATTTGTGATTGATCACACGTACTTTATTAATACGCATATGACCATCCATCCCACTGTAGGGAACAATAGGGTTATCACCATTTGCCTTATTCTGATCAATCAACTGATCTTCTATCAATATCGACAACTGCAATGCATTATATCCCTCATCTTCTAAATACATAAGTGCATATTCATCATTCTGAATATCAAAAAACTCTGCATTAACTTGCCTCAAAGAATCTATAGTAACAGTTTTTTGAGATAACAAATTCTCATTCAGTGAATTAGCTAATTGCAAAGACTCAATACGTTTTTCGTTACTTTCGAATATCTTTTTTTGATTCATATACTGAAACAAGATAAATAATATGGAGAAAATAAATAGGTATAAAAAAATCCTTGATTTCATAGTAATTGCTCGTAATTAAATGGTCGTATTTAAATTGTTATTTTAAGAGTATCATAGGCCAAAAATACATTTTCTGGAAGTGTTTTAGAAACTTCTTCATGAAAACCTAACATATGACTTATATGTGTCAAATAAGCTCGTTCTGGTGCTATTTCTGCAATAAACGTCAAGGCTTCCTCTAGATTCATATGAGAATGATGAGGCTCTATCCTTAGTGCATTCACAACTAACACCTTTGCATTTTTTAGTTTTTCTCGTTCTCTTTGAGCTATTGTTTTGATATCTGTCAAATACACAAAGTCCCCAAAGCGAAATCCAAATACTTGTAATCGATTATGTAAAGCATCAACAGGAATCACTTCCAAGCCCCCCAACACTAGTGTTTTATCTTTTTCAATATTTTTTTCAATAACACTAGGAGCACCGGGGTATTTGTTTTCTGAAGCAAAAATATACTCAAAACGTTGTCTCAACGATTCTAACACCCTGCGATGCGCATAAATAGGTATATCACCTTGTCTAAAGAAAAAAGGACGGATATCATCTAACCCCATTACATGATCTGCATGCTCATGTGTAAAAAGAATCCCATCAATTCTAGTCACTTTATTAGTTAGCATTTGTTGCCTAAAATCTGGACCACAATCAATAACGTACGTATACCCCTCCCATTGAATCAATACAGATACTCGCAAACGTGTATCTCTAGGGTCTGTGCTATGACATACAGGGTGATCACTCCCAATAATAGGGATACCCTGCGAGGTTCCTGTTCCCAAAAAAGTTATTTCCATAATACGCTGTGCAATTGTTGTAAAAATAGTGTTTATTTTTTGAGCTAGCCCAAATATTATCTTGTTATAAACACGCTTTATTAAGATACTCACAAATACCGCAGATCTCTTTTTATATTCAAAAAGGTATTGGTATCTTTACTCTTCGAACTAAGAATTAACAAGAATTTTGTGTGTATTTTCAAAATTCTTTTAATTCGATGATTGTTACTAAAACACCTACGCTATGCCTATAACTATTATGGGAGACAGAGAATTTCAATCTGTACCTTCAATTAAAAGTAAAGCCCTACGAATCAATTTGAATGAAAATATCTATGGCACTTTTGCCGAGATAGGTGCAGGACAAGAAACGGTACGGAATTTTTTTCGTGCTGGAGGAGCATCGGGCACTATTGCCAAAGCAATGAGTGCTTATGACAAAGATTTTAGTGACGCTATCTATGGAGAAGAAGATGATAAACGCTACGTGACAGAAGCGCGACTCAAAAAGATGCTTTTTCATGAAATGAATCTCATGGAACAACGGATTTCTAGAGAAAAACAACCTAACAAACTATTTTTCAGCTACGCTAATACTGTAGCGACCATAGATTTTGCCAAAAAGTACAAAGGTCATGGTTGGGTAGGTATTCGTTTTCAGACCACTCCGACAGAGGATTATAATGAGATTATCCTACATCTTCGTTTTCATGAAAATGATGCCAAACTACAACAGATGACGTTGGGTACACTTGGCGTTAATCTTATCCATGGTGCTTATTATAAATATGACAATCCAAAAAAACTACTCCGTTATCTCTATGACCACCTAGATAAGGATCAAATAGAAATCGATACTATTAATTTTTCGGGTCCACGATTTAGTAAAGTTGACAACCGTCTAATGAGTTTACAACTGGTCAAAAATGGCATGACAGAAGCGGTGATGTTTGGTCCGGACGGAAATAATGTTTTGCCAGCTCGTATCCTTTATAAGAAAAATATTTTGGCACTTCGCGGAAGTTTTCGCCCTGTAACCAAGGTTAATATGGATATCTACAAAAAATCTTTGGAGATGTTTATCAACGAGAACAAAGTAAACCCCGACAAAACAGAAGTTATTTTTGAAATCACCTTATCCAATTTACGTGCTGAAGGCGCTATTGATGAAGAAGATTTTATGGCTAGAGCTCGTCTTCTTTGCTCCCTTGGACAAACGGTTATGATTTCTAATTTCCAAGAATACTATCGTGTAGTAGAATATTTCTCTAATTACAGTAAAGAGCGTATGGCACTAGCCATGGGAGTCAACAATCTCGTTGATATTTTTGACGAAAAATACTATCGCCATTTGAGTGGCGGTATCTTAGAGGCTTTTGGAAAACTCTTTTTCAAAGACCTCAAAGTATATCTATACCCGCTCAAAGATCACAATACTGGAGAAATCACTACCAGTGAAAATCTAAAAGTGCACCCTAGAATGAAGGAGCTCTATAAATTCTTCAAACACAACGGAAAATTACTAGACATCAATAACTATGATGCTCATATTATGGACATTTTCTCCAGAGAAATCTTACAAAAAATTACTGATCGTGAGGACGGATGGGAAGAAATGCTTCCAGAAGGTATCCCAGAAATTATAAAAGAAAAAAGGTTATTTGGATATAAGGAAGTTAGCATTGGGGATTTTTAAATCAGAACCCATGTTGATTTTTTTATAATTCCCAGTAATATTCCTTTACTTATACTTATACCGTTTGTTGTTTGAATTTAGCGGAAAGAAAGATTAATAGTTTTTTGTTTCAGCTTCAGCAGCAACATCAAGCATAGCCTTAGTTACGGTTTGTTTTTATGTTGAAGCTGAGGCGAAAAAAGAAAACTTTATCCCAGTAAATTCCAAAAGATAAATGGTAGTAGTTTTTATCGCTTTATAAGAAAGTTATGAAGCGATAAAAACATCTTGTATCATTATTACTACAATTGCATTTTAACTGCTATTAGAAACCTTTGTTATTACAACGAAATAGTCTTTTTCTTCCTCACGTCAAGGCAAAACAAACCACCTAACTTCAAAATTAATTATCGCAGAAACATAACACTTGTTACTATCCTCAAGAATAAGGACTTTTGCTCTATAAAGTATGTACGCTTTTCATTTTTCCTAACCCAATCCATTCATGTTCGACATCCCTCATTAAAAGTGCATTATCAAACTTTACGGAACCTTCGGGAAAAACACTTGTATCTTCAAAAAAACTAGATCGAACTTTGTTTACTTCCAAAAGGGAGACTTTCCAATTAGATACTTTGAGTTCTAATCCGTCAAAATTCTTTTTGCTTGGAGAATATCCAATTGAACCATTTGCAAAAAAATCAGAAACAGAATTTAGATTTTCAAATATACTTTGATCATTCCAGTTATCAGTTTCACTTGCCTCAATAGACAAAGACGTTTTATCATCACTACTAAACGTTACATTATAATTTCCATTAGATTCGTTAACTCTAAAATCCGCTAAATGATGAACTCCAGGAAAAATAGTCCCTCCTGCCAAAACGTTTAACCTAGAAGAAGTATCTCTCCGTGGGATAAAGACACCTTCTTTGCATCTCCCATTTTCATGCCACTCAACCGCAATCCTATGAGCTCCATTTTCAGAAGAAATCCCAATTTGTTTAGGTAATCCTTTAGGTCTAATTTCTTTCAATCTAATCAAACAGATTCCTGCAACACCTTTTCCATTAACTAATTTTGGTCGAAATGGTTTTGGTAAGTAGTTTTCCAAAACAACATTATCAACCTGATAGTTGATAAGGATTCGTCTGTCAATTAATCCCTGTATTTTCAAAATCCTTGTGTTAGTAGTTATTATTACTAAAGAAGAAGCACAACAAGCTTGCGAAGTAATTACGAACCAAAAAAAACAGTATACCGAAAGCTACATACAGCTACCCCAATTTCCCTTTCCAACGCAAAATTAATAGAATTACAATAGGAATTGCCAATAGCCCAACCATCAACAAGCTTTTTTCCAAAACCCAAGGTGCTAACATCAAGGTAATCACATACCCTCCTACTGCTCCGCCAAAATGGGCATCATGTCCAATATTACCCAAACGGTTTTTCATACCATAAATAGTATAGAGTAAATATCCGATACCGAAGATATATGCGGGTATAGGGATAGGAATAAACATCATATATAAACTCATCCCCGGTTCTAACAAAATAGCAGCGTACATAACACCAGACACAGCCCCACTAGCACCAAGTGCACGATAGCTATACTCTTCTTTATGAAAATATAAGGACAAAAGACTCCCTATAATCAAACTCCCAAAATACACGACAAAAAAATTGAGATTCCCCATATAACTCACCACTATGGGAGCAAAAAAATACAAAGTGAGCATATTAAAAAACAAATGCCCCGTATCTCCATGCAAAAAGCCAGAAGACACCATCCGTATTTGCTCTCCAGATCGGATACTACCTACATGAAATATATAGCGTTCTCTAAAAACAGCATCATTAAATCCCTTGAGTGATATCACTATATTGGCACCAATAATAATAAGCGTTACAATATCAAAATTTTGCATAACGAACTAGTCTTTTGTTTGGAGGAAGTAAAAAAAAAATCTTTCAATTCCAAGATTCACATTTACCCCAAAGATACCATATGTACGATTTATACCCTATATTTGTCATCAAATTTTTGATGAATGCAATTACTTGTATATCGCTTAGTATATCCGCTTATATGGTGTATTTCCAAACTACCTTGGAAGCTCTTTTATCTGTTCTCTGATTTCGTCTATATACTCACTTATTATATTGTCGGCTATCGTCGCAAAACCGTAACCTCTAACCTTGTTTTAGCATTCCCTGATAAGTCTCCCAAAGAAATTGCACGTATCCGAAAAGCTTTTTATAAGCATATGTGCGATATGTTTTTGGAGATGGTCAAATCACTTTCTATTACGGAAGAGGAACTAAAGGAACGATTCAAACTAACAAATATAGCATTCTTACGAGCGTTAGAAGCTCAGAACAAAAGTGCATTGGTCATGTATGCGCACTACGCCAGCTATGAGTGGTCTAATAGTATTGATCTAATTAGTAGTTTTGCCTGTGTTGGTATTTATAAGAAAATTGCCAATCCCCATTTTGATGCACTACTGCAGCGCATACGAGCACGTTTTGGCAGTCCCCTAATCGAAAGCAAAAATGTCATCCGCAAAATAATCAAAGACCGTCAGGCAGGAAAATTACATTTTTACGGTATGATTTCTGATCAAACACCAAAAATGCAAAATGCATCTTATTGGAGACCTTTTATGGGAGTTACAGTACCTATGTTTTTGGGTACACAAATTTTGAGTAAAAAATTAGACCTCCCTGTCTACTACATGAAGGTAACCAAAAAAAAACGTGGGTTCTATGAAGCGGAATTCGTACCAATCACTACACACCCAAAAAATTGCGGAACGTACGAAATCGTAGACACTTACACTCGATTATTAGAAGAACAAATCTACGAACAACCCGAATATTATCTTTGGACTCACAAGCGCTGGAAATTTAAAGATTTCCCCAAACCGAGTGATGCCGTAATAAAAGAATAAAATTAATACATCACTACCAATAGCATCTTAACAGACCTATACATAATACGGCTTCAGCCCCGTATCTACACTACATCAAGGCAGACTATCTCCTATACACAAACATATACTTCCAAGTAGCGCACCTTGTCCAAAATATTACTGTAAAGTTGATAATTTTGTCTAGTATCTCTTTGCTCCTTGTGTAATTTTTTAAGATTTATTTTTATATCTATTTCAAACAAACCTCTTTTTCAACCTCATTAATTGATCTTCATCGAAAAGAATGTGTTTTTAATCTCTTAGGGATACTAAAAATATAAGTCTAAAGTTAGATGTATTATTAGGAATGGAGTTTACCCCTAAAAAATATCTGTTTTTCTTTAGAAACTGTTCAGCACACAACTTCGAGAAAACGAGCAAAAAAGGTATTAGAATAAAACTCACATTCAAATCAACCCAAAATAATAAAAATGAAAAAACAACAAGCAACAATGAGAAAAGGCCTGCTCTCCATGGCATTTCTAGCAACTTCCCTTCTTAGCGTAAATTCACAGGTCGTTAATGATTACGGTTTACTAAAAACTAACGGAAACAAAATTATTAGTTCAAAAACAAATCAACCAGTAGCATTTGCCGGAAACAGCTTTTTTTGGAGTAATTTTCAAGATGTAGGAGGTAAATTCTACACAACAGATGTTGTCAATTTTCTTGTAGATGAATGGGAGACACCAATTGTACGTGCTGCAATGGGAGTTGATAGAGAAGACTACGCAGCTCTTTTACATCCAAAGGGAAATAGGCAAACTGAAATAAACAAGATAAAAACGGTTGTAGATGCTGCAATTGCTAAAGGAATCTATGTAATTATTGATTTTCATTCTCATTTTGCTTTCAGACCAGAAGGAAAAGCTGAAGCTATTTCTTTTTTTAGAGAAATGGCACAAACTTACGGAGATAATGATCATATTATTTACGAAATATTTAATGAACCAATTGGTCCCGATGGTAAAAATGAAGAACAAGATAGAGAGCAACAAAATTTTTGGAATAACACCATCAAACCCTATGCAAATGATGTTATAAAAGAAATTAGAAAATATGATCCTGATAATTTAATAATTGTTGGAACACCGTTCTTCTCTCAAAGAGTTGATTTAGTTATTGGAAATGAGGTAAGAGATAGTGGTGATAATGTTGCATATACGTTGCATTTTTATGCTGCTACTCACAAGAAGGGTCTTCGAGATATTGCGCAAAAAGCTCTTAATGCTAATTTACCTCTATTTGTAACTGAATGGGGAACAGTTGACGCAAAAGCACAAGGCTCTGTGGACAGACAATCTACTCAAGAATGGGTTAACTTTTTGAAAAAGAATAATATTAGCTTGGTAAATTGGGCTATTGGAGATAAGGGACTCAATGATAAAAATGAATTAGAAACCGCTTCTCTTGTTCAAGAAAAACAAGGCATTCAAGGCTTACTTAACAACAGGTTAACAGAATCAGGCATTTATGTCCGTGAATTAATGGCTGATTTTAATAAAGATTTAACCCTTTCAACAGAAAATTTTAACCTCAACGGAGAAGCTATTTCTGTATATCCAAATCCAGCAGCAGATCGTATGACGATAAGCACCAAAAACACGTCTATTACTTCTGTAAAAATTATAGATATGCAAGGACGTGAAGTGTTAAAAAACAACTACAAGAGCACAAAAGCAACGATAGATGTAAGCGCACTATCTAAGGGGTTTTATGTTTTACAACTGAATAATAAAACTAGTAGAAAAATTATCATTGAGTAATACCAAATTAGCTATATAATGTCGCATACCGACTTGTTCTTTTTCCATCTAAATGCCTTGTTCACATATTCCATAACTAAGACTATGCAATAGCATCACGGTATTTTTACATAAAAAAACAACAGTGTCATGAATATGCGAAGTTATATACTTAAATTGTAATTTTCCGTTATACAATTACAATACTACTATCATGTACAAAAACACCTCTTTGATCGTTAAATCAAAGAGGTGTTTTTTTGTGTATTCATGCTGTCTAATACAAATTATACCATTTAAAAAATAATTAGGATCTGCTGAAAAACTCAGGCAGCATTTCTGGTTAGAAATTGATATTTGAGTTGCCTTTGGTAATTTTTCTTTTCCCTTAGATTTTTGATTTCATCCATTACGAATTTGATAAATTTTAACCAATAGTGCGCCACCTCAGCC
>CANLMN010000010.1 GCA_947492105.1 uncultured Aquimarina sp.
CCGCTTTGAACAAACAAAACGTCCAAAAGACATTTTGAGTAAACTCAATGCTTTTGGACGTTTATTTGTATTCGTGAACTCAACGGGACAGAGTTCGAACTTTTTGAAGGAAGATATTAGCTTAATTCTCTCAAAATCAATGATTATGAATAATGCTTCCTCGCAACGATTTAGTTCCACTTCATTTTCTGCAACCTGACAGCATTTAAAATAGCAAGCAAGGCAACACCTACGTCTGCAAAAACGGCTTCCCACATTGTGGCAAGTCCACCAGCTCCTAAAATGAGAACTATAATTTTTACGCCAAATGCTAAAACAATATTTTGCCAAACGATACTTCTGGTAGAACGGCCTATTTTTATGGAGCGAGCAATCTTTGAAGGTTGGTCGTTTTGAATAATCACATCGGCAGTCTCAATAGCAACATCGCTTCCTAAACCACCCATTGCCATACCAACATCACTTGCTGCCAGAACAGGTGCATCATTAATACCATCGCCTATAAAAGCGACTGTTGTATCTGGTTGTGCTTTGAGTTTTTCTACTTCGTTGAGCTTATCTTCTGGCAACAAACCACCTTTTGCCCAATCGATGCCTAATTCTTTGGCGACTTTTTGTGTAATGGAATCTTTATCCCCAGAGAGCATTATGATTTTAGAAATACCAGCCTCGCGAATTTGCTTAATCGCTTGATGGGCATCTTCCTTCAGTTCATCTGCAATCGTTACGTAACCTGCAAATTTGCCATCTATTCCTACCATTACTATGGATTCCACAATAGTATCAGTTTCTGAAGGGACATCAATGCTATTTGAAGTCATTAAAGCTATGTTTCCTACCAGCACGGTTTTTCCGTTTACGGTTCCTTTCAATCCTTTTCCCGCGATTTCAGTTACTTCGGTTGCATCATAGTCGGCACCTTCGGCTTTGTATTCCATTATGGCTTTGGCGATGGGATGTGTAGATTGCTCTTCCATTGCCATTAGGTATTTCATAAAGTCCGCTTTCGCGAAAGCGGAATCATTTACAACTTCCTTAATTTTAAATACTCCTTTTGTAACCGTACCGGTTTTATCCATTACCACGGTATTCACCTTAGTCATTGCATCCAAAAATGATGCGCCTTTAAACAGGATTCCGTTGCGAGATGCAGCACCCAATCCACCGAAATATCCCAGCGGAATGGATATTACCAAAGCACAAGGACAAGAGATAACTAGAAAGATTAAAGCTCGATATAGCCAGTCTCTGAACACATAATCATCTACAACGAAATACGGTAAAAAGGTCAGACCTATGGCTAAGAAAACTACAATAGGCGTGTAAACACGAGCAAATTTTCTAATAAACAACTCGGTTTTAGATTTACGAGCGGTGGCATTCTGCACCATATCTAGAATACGTGCGATAGAACTATCTTTAAATTCCTTGGTAGTTTCTACCTCAATAACTCCATCGAGATTGATGCTTCCTGCAAAGACAGATGCTCCTTTTTGAATAGTGTCTGGTTTGCTTTCTCCAGTAAGGGCTGCGGTATTAAAAGAGCCTTTATCTGAAAGCAAAATACCATCAAGAGGCACTTTTTCTCCCACGCGCACTTGAATTTTTTCGCCTATCTCAACAGTCTCAGGATTAACCGAAATGAAGTCGTCATTGCGATATACTAACGCCTCATTAGGTCGCACATCTAATAAAGCCTTGATATTTCCTTTTGCTCGGTTAACCGCTGCTTGTTGAAATAATTCGCCCACGGCATAAAACAACATTACAGCTACACCTTCTGGGTATTCTCCTATGGCAAATGCGCCCAAAGTTGCAATGGACATTAAAAAGAACTCCGTAAAGAAATCTCCATTCTTAATACTGTTCCAACCTTCTTTTATTACAGGGAAGCCAACAGGGATATACGCCACTGTATACCATACGATTCTCACCCATCCTTTGAAAAATGGTAGCGCGTCAAAATAATCAATTGCAATACCTATTATAAGCATTACAAAACTGAAAATCGCCGGTAGATAAGTTTTCAAATTAGAAACTTCGTCTGGACTGCTGTGATTGTGTCCATCACCGTGACTATGCTCGCCCTTATGTTCGTTAGGGTCTATGTCGCGTAAATTTACTTTTTTCTTTTTCATCTATTTTGATATCCAAATTTTTGCTTGTTCTTTATCTTTTAAATCGAAGTATTTTACTTCCGAGCTAGTGAAGAAATCGGTTGTCTTTGCTGCCCATTCCTGCCATTTTTCATTTCCAACGAATGCTATTTTCCCGTAATCCTTGATATGGGCTACATCAGTCTTGATGTCTTCCCAAAATCCTTTTATAGTATAGCCTTCAAAATCTTCCATTTCAAAATAAAAGTCCACTTTGCGACCTTTGTCGATGATTCGATGTATTTGTTTGTGAATGGTCTTTAAATTTTCTTCGTTCAATTTGCCTGAGAGCCTTGCTGCAATCAAGTTCTCTTTGTTCGTATCTATAAACTGTATCATAACTTCTTATTTTTAAGTGTTCAAAGTACAAGTTTAAACCGTGCAACGGAAGTGCAATTATCGTCCACTACATTTTTCGCATATTCCTTTAAGTACCAAGTTGGCATCTTCGGCCACGTACCCATCAGGCAAATTGATATGTGGTATTTTATGCTCTGTCAGACATACGGTCTCATCGCAATTATGGCAATGAAAATGCAAGTGTAAATCTTGTTCTAATTCGCAATTACATCCAGGTTCACATAAAGCATACTTGGTAATGCCTGTGCCGTCTTCTATGTAATGTACGATTCCATTTTCTTCAAAAGTTTTTATGGTTCTGTAAAGCGTTGTGCGTTCCGCTTTCGCGAAAGCGGACTCAATATCTGTTAGTGCTACTGCAATTTCCTTTTCTGCCAAATATTTATAAATCAAAATGCGCATCGCTGTAGGACGTACTTGATGATTTTCTAATGTTTTTTCTATTTCGGTCATTGTTATTTCAGATTACTTTTTATTTTTTTTGCCTTCGATAAAGCTTCCCATCCTTCTTTTGCTGCGTATGGAACAATCAGCAGCGCAGCAATTGGGTCTGCCCACCACCAGCCTAACCAATTCACAAGTAGTAATCCTAATAAAACTACTACCGTTTGATAAAGGCAAATAAATGTATCCTTTGCATCAGCTTTTAGAGCTGGACTGTCCAATCTGTTACCATATTTCCTTTTGTAATAAATCAAAATGGGATTTACGATTAAGGATATTACTAATATCACAACTCCAATAGTTGACCAAGAAGCCGTTTCTTGACTTATTAATTTAGATATGGAATCATAGGATATAAAGGCACAGATAAGCGCAAAGGATATAGCAATGACATAAAGCGTTATCATTTTTCGCGTTTCTACACTTTTCTCATCTATTCCTTTGATTTCGCCGTGCAACCGCCAGCCCAATGTTCCAGCACTTATTACCTCGATGGTGCTGTCAAGTCCCCAGCCAATTAAGGCAGAGCTGTTTGATGTAAATCCTGCGATAAGCGATACGACCACTTCAATGATGTCATAGATGACGTTCCATATCTGTAGGGTTCTGGCTTCTTTTAAATTTCTCTTCCTCGTTTTTTTCATATCTCCTAATGTGAGTGTTCTGTATCGCCTTTGTTCATTTCTGCCATAAGGTAATAGGAATTATTAAATGCAAAACGTGTTTTTGGACTTGGGGTTTCATAAAAACGTATCGCTATCCAGTCACCATCTTTTTCGCCAGTCATAACTTCTATGGGTGTAAAACTCCACGCATCGCCTTCCTTTTGCGATGTAAATACATACGTCTTTCCAGCTTCTGTAACTACGGCGCTTTCTGGTAGTGCTATAGTCTGCTGGTTGTCAACTTCAATTTTACCTTTTATATACATTCCAGGTATAAGACCGCCTTCTTTGTTCTCAATTTCAGCGTGAACGTGCACTGCTTTGGGATCTTGTTCGAAGGTCTGGCTGACTGAATAAATTTCGGCTTCCAGTTCTTTTCCTGGACGCGATTGAATACTAAAGCGCACTTTTTGTCCTTTCTTTACTTTATCTACATCTTTTTCAAAAACCATTAAATCTGCGTGTACGTGGTCTGTGTCTACTATTTCCATCAGATTGGTCTGTGGCTCTACATACTGCCCAGTTTTTATAAATACCTTTTCTACAACACCTGCAATGGGACTGCGTAATGCCACACGCTGGTAAATCGTACCATTGCGCACGCCACTTGCATTGATGTTGTACTGTCGCAATTGCGCTTCAAGGCCTTTTACCATTGCCGTAGATGCCTGATAGTCTGCGGTGGCCTTTTGATAATTCATACCAGATGCCACGCCAGCTTCATAAAGTCTTTTTTGACGTTCGTATTCTTGTTTTAAAAAAAGACTGTTGCTGTATGCATTTAGGTAATCACTCTGTATCTGTATAATACTGGGATGTGAGAGGTATGCTACCGCTTGATTTTTTTTAACCTCGTCGCCTTCAATTACTTCTATTGAAGCCACATTTGCTCCCGCAAGCGTGGTAATATTAGCTTCGTTTTGTGGTGGCACTTCAAGCGTTCCGTTTGCTTCTACGTAACCGCTCATATTGCGCTGCGCAAGAGTGTCAATTTCCATTTGTAAGGCTACAAACTGTTCTTGCGTAAGCATTACTGCTTGAGCCTCGCCTTCGGTATGGTTTTCTTCATCAGTTTCACCTTCAGAATGGTTTTTTTCTGTTTCAGAATGGGTGGCTTCATCGTGGCCATCTTCAGTTTTTGAGTCGCCACAACTGGTCAATAATAATGCTAGTAGCATCGTCGTAACAGGTATATATTTTATCGTTTTCATCTTTTTAGTTTTGGAAATATTGTAGTTCAAACAAGGCTTTTAAATAATTATCGAGTGCGTCTAGCGCATCCATTTCAGTCTGGATGGCATCCCTGATGATTTGTGTGAATGCCGCATAGTCCAGCGCTCCTTCTTTATATGCCAGCAACGCACCCTTTCGCTGGTCTATGGCAAGCGGCAGCGCTTCGGTTTTATAGAAAAACCAAGTGTCCCGCCATCGCACATAATTTTGCATCGCTTGTGTATATTGAGATTGTAACTCACTCTGTTTATAGGCTGCATCGGTTTCTGCAATCTGTGCATCCAGTTTTGCAGCTTTTGCGCGGCTGCGGACTGGGCCAGAAAACAGCGGAACGGTAATACCCGCTTGATAGGTGTAGAAACCGCTATTGCCATTTACTCGTTGCAGACCACCTTGCAGATTGAATTTGGGCAATAGATTTGCCCTTGTTGCCTCATAGTTTGCCTGTGCTTCGTCTATACGCTTTCGCGAAAGCGATAATTCGGGATGATCATTCAATATTTCAACTGTCTCTATAATCGAAATTTCATCAGCTTCCAATTCATCAGTAACGGTGTACATCGTATCTGGTGTCAACCATAGGTTGAGTTTTTGAAGAGCGATGAAATAGTCTGTTTCTGCCTGTTGAAATTTATTATTGACCCGCAAAGCTTGATTGCGCGCAGCATCATATTCCAGTCTTGAAATGGCTTCCACTTCATAATTGAGTTCTACAGATTGTGCAAACTGATTGTAAATACTGTCCAATTCTCGGTACAAGAGGAACTTCTTTTTTGCCTGAAAACCTTCTGACCAGGCTTTTTTAACTTCCCGTTCTACCAGGATTTTAGAAAGGTCAAATGCCGTTTGTGCCAACTCGATCCGTTGTTGTTGTAAACGTTCCTTGGCACCTATTCCCAGTAGATCAATATTCTGCTGTCCGATGCCTATCAAGGTATAAATGCCCTGACCATTGGCTACTTCCTCACCACCAGTAAATACCTGTGTATTTCCGAAATCATAAGCATTGCCTGTGAGTGCATTCTGTCTTTCAATTTCGAGTTGGCTCGTTTTAAGTACAGGGTAATTCTCTTTGGCAATTTCAACCGCTCGTGATAGTGTGATGGGTATGATACTGTCCTGAACAATACTATCCTGCAAAGGTGCTTGTGATTGTTTCGCTTTTTCTTCGACTGCTCTCTGGGCAGATGCCCAAGAGGTACCACCTAACATAAAACCAAGTATCAAAATTGTAGTCAACGCTTGCGTATTAAACGAACCAATCTTTTTCTGGTCTTTGCGCTCGCGTCTCTTTTCTATAAACGTATAGAGCACGGGAAGAACGACCAACGTGAGTAGCGTCGCTGTAAGCATACCACCGATAACCACTGTAGCTAGTGGTTGCTGCACCTCTGCACCAGCAGATGTGGAAAACGCCATAGGTAAAAAGCCAAAGATATCTGTAGTAGCCGTGAGCATAATGGGACGAATACGTTCTTTAGTCCCTTTAAATATTCTATCCTTTATACTTACGACACCTTCTTCTTTTAAAGAATTGAATCGGTTAATAAGTACCAGCCCGTTGAGAACTGCGACACCGAATAGCACAATAAATCCTACACCCGCCGAAATACTAAAAGGCATATCTCTCAACCATAAGGCAAACACACCGCCGATGGCCGCCAAGGGTATCGCGATGTAAATCATTAAAGATTGTGAAAAGGATTTTAGAGCAAAGTACAGCAGTATGAATATTAAAAACAGAGCGATAGGCACAACGATTATCAAACGATCCTTTGCACTTTGCAGATTCTCAAATTCGCCACCATAGGTAATATAATAGCCCGATGGCAGATCCAGTTCTTCATCTAATCTTTTCTGAATGTCTTTTACTACAGATTCCACATCCCTTCCTCGAGCATTTACACCTACATAGGTTCTTCTATACGTATTGTCACGTGAGATTTGCATAGGTCCAGGCACGTATTCAATCTCGGCTATTTCGATAATGGGCACTTGATTTCCATCCTTAAGATCGATATACATATTGCGCAGGTCATCAATACTTTTTCTATGGCTTTCATCAAATCGTACCACGAGGTCAAATCGTTTCTCGCCCTCAAAAATGACACCAGCCGTACCACCTGCAAATGCAGTACTTATGTAATCATTTACTTTTTGAATATCCAGTCCATATTGCGCCATTTTATCTCGCCTAAATTTTACGGTCATCTGTGGTAATCCAGCTGTACGTTCTGCACTCACATCGCCAGCACCAGGAACAGTCTGTATAATAGCTGCCATTTCCTGAACCTTTTTTGACAATACCTCTAAATCTTCGCCATAAAGCTTTACCGCAATGTCTTCTCTCACACCTTCTAAAAGCTCGTTAAACCGCAGCTCTACAGGTTGAGTAAATACTAAATTCACACCCACGAGTTCTTCATTCAATTTATCTCTAATGGCATCTATCAAAGCTTCTTTAGTAGAGGCGGTTGTCCAGTCATCCATATCCTTATTAAGGATGATGTACATATCTGCAATGTCCATAGGCATAGGATCTGTAGGAATATCTGCTACACCTATACGTGCTGTGACTGTTTTAATTTCAGAGAAATTATCTAATAGAATGTTTTCTATTTTTTTGGAAACTTCAATGGATTCTGACAGCGAACTTCCTGGTCTTATGAGGGCCTGCATTGCTAGATCTCCTTCATCGAGCTGCGGCACAAATTCTCCACCCATATTAGAAAAGATAAAACCTGCGATGACAAGTAAAACTGCCGCGGCTGATAAAACGATTAGTTTCAGCTTAAGTGCTCCCTTTAACAATGGCATATATGCACTATGAACAGCACCTATTATTTTATCACTTATTTTTTCGAGCCAGCGCTCAAACCTACCGAACCAGTTTTTGGTATTTTGTACTGGTTTCATAAAAAGCGCAGACATCATAGGCACATAAGTAAGACAAAGAATAATGGCACCTATCATTGCAAACCCAAAGGTGTATGCCATAGGTTTGAACATTTTACCTTCTACACCTGTAAGAAAAAGTATGGGTGTAAAAACTATGAGAATAATGATTTGTCCAAAAAAAGCAGAACCCATCATTGTGCTTCCCGCTTCATAGGCTACTTTATCCATTATGTCTTGATTGAATTTTAACTTGCCAGACCTAATTCGTTTTTGGATCTCATACACCGTTCCTTCTATAATAATCACTGCACCATCTATGATGATTCCAAAATCAATAGCTCCCAAACTCATTAAGTTTGCCCATACATTAAACTGCTTCATCAGGATAAAGGCAAAAAGTAAGGACAGTGGTATGGTCGTAGCTGTTATGATTCCGCCTCTTAAACTACCCAGCAATAAAACAAGGGCAAAAATCACAATCAAGGCACCTTCTAGTAAATTGGTTTTAACCGTATCTGTAGTTCTCGCAATTAGTTCGCTACGATCAATTATTGGGGCGATGCTTAGTCCTTTTGGCAGGGATTTTTCAATTTCTGCCATACGATTCTTCACATTTTGAATGACTGCATTAGGATTAGAACCCTTAAGCATCATTATAATACCGCCAACAGCTTCCTTACCGTCCTGTGTAAATGCACCATAACGCACTTGATTCCCAAAATGGACACGCGTTGCCACATCTCCAATAGTTATAGGAATATTACCTTCATTAGTAATCGAGATATTCTTAATGTCCTCCAAAGAGCGAATTAGACCTTCGCCTCTTATGAAATTTGACATTTTATTTTTTTCTATATAGGCGCCACCAGTATTGACATTGTTCATAGCAAGAGATTCATACACTTGTGAAATGCTGATGCCCATACTGTTTAACTTCTCTGGATCTACAGCAACCTCGTACTGTTTAATACTACCGCCATAAGAGTTAACTTCTACCACACCTTCCAGCAAAGTAAGTTGTCTTTTGATAACCCAGTCCTGCACGGTGCGCAGTTCCATAGGCGAATACTTAGTTTCAAAACCTTCTTCTGGTTTTATGGTGTATTCATAAATTTGACCTAACCCAGTGGAAATAGGACCCATAGACGGACTTCCAAATTTTTCAGGAATGGATTCGCTCAATTCATTAAGTTTTTCCCCTACCAGCTGTCGAGGAAGATAAGTCCCCATATCGTCTTCAAAAACGATAGTTACTACAGAGAGTCCAAAACGTGAGATAGATCGTATTTCGGTAACGCCTGGCAAATTACCCATAGATAATTCTACCGGATAGGTTACAAACTGCTCGATATCTTCCGTTCCCAGATTGGGCGATTGTGTGATGACCTGTACCTGGTTATTAGTAATATCTGGCACAGATCCAAGATTTACTGTTGCCATAGACCAAATACCGACTCCTATAAGAGTTAAGGTAAACAAGCCAATAATAAATTTATTATTGATTGAAAAATCAATGATTTTATTAATCATTTAATTGTGGTATTAATTCAGTTAATAAATGGGTGTACGCTTTCGCGAAAGCGAAAACAAATAATATCTCCCAAAGGGAAACATCACAACAGGATATAGCTATCCTATAAAAACTGAATTATGCCCGTGGTGGTTGTAATAGGGAAAGGGAAATATCCTTGCCTATACTGTCAAAATAAACCGTAGAAAGTTTATAGTCTGCTGGATGGTAAAGGTCTAAGACATTTAACCCAAAATCCAACGTGTGAACGTGACAGCAGTGACAATGACAAAAAGGGGAACACATATCAAGTAGATTGTGGTCGTGATCGCCTGTATCACTTTGTGAAAATTCTATTTGCGTGCTATCCTCAGAAGAGTCAACATTTGCATCACTGCAAGGCGCAAAATTAAGCGCAAGCAGATAAAATGAGAATATGAGCGTAAAGATTTTCACAATACAAAGATAACAGAATTACAATGCAACTGGTGTGCAAAGGTTTTTATTTGATTTCCTCAATCACACTACCACAAGTAAGCATTGCATCGCCATAATAGGGATTGCGTATATCCTTCTCAGCGCTTAGCCAAACTGCGCCTTTATTATTATTTGCCATTGGGCATTTCTGAACGTATAGCATCTCATCGGTTCCATTTACATTTATCGCAATGGGCACCATATTTTCATTTAATATCACAAAATGGTCACGTTGATTTTCCAGAATATCGTTCGCTGCAATGGCATCGAGCATTTCGATACTTTTCTTGATATGTGATTGTTCCATACTACCGAGACTTTTAATATCAGCGGATTTTAAAGATGTTGATGTTGCTTTCGCGAAAGCGGAAACTTGACTGACATCGCTCGCTACCAATGCATCTTTCATCTGCAAATAAGGCTTGAGGGCCTTTTTAAATTGCTTTTGAAAATTCTCTGTAAATTCCATTTTCATTTGAGACATAGGCATCTCAGATGCCTGTTTTTTTCCCTGATTCATCATAGATTTTTTCCCTTGTAGCTGTGCTGCTGCATCTACCGTAAAGGTTCCGTTGGTCACAATCTCATCGCCATTTTGTAAACCTTTAGTGATTGTATAATTTTCGCCATTTCGGTTTCCGATGGTTACTTCACGCATTTCAAAAACGGGTTCGTTGGGATTGGTTTTTATATATACCAATGAGCGTTCGCCCGTCCACATTACAGCACTTGCTGGAACTGAAATAACTTCGTTATTCATCTTCATTTCCCCTTTGAGTTTGCCTGTTACAAACATTCCTGGTTTAAAGAGGTTATCTGTATTTTTTAGTGTTGCTCTTACGATAACCGTTCTCGTTGCATTGTTAAGTATGGGGTCAATAAACGAAACCGTGGCGTCAAATTCTTTATTAGCGTAGGCATTAGTTACTACTTTTATTTTCTGACCCACTCTTAAATCTGAAATCTGATTTTCATAGGCATCAAATTCTGCCCAGACCGAATTCAAATTGCTTACTTTCAAAATGGGCTGACCTTGTTTTACATAGTCTCCTTCTCGTGACATCACTTCTGAAACCGTTCCTGAAACGGTGGCATAAATGGGGAAATTATCACGCACTTTTCCTGAAGTTTCAATCGCATTAATTTGGGCTTCTGAAAGTTTCCATAGCTTCAATTTGTTTCGCACTGCCTTGTATAGTTCAGGCTGCGATTCTTTTAATGAAGCTGTTGTGAGCAATTCTTGCTGTGCAGCGACCAAATTTGGTGCATAAATGGTGGCCAGTAATTGACCACGATTTACTTTTTGGCCTTCATAATTAACATTCAAACGCTCGATACGCCCATCAAAATAGCTTGCTTGTACAGCATTGTTTTCTTCGTTGGTGGCGATTTTGCCAGAAAGCGTAATCATTCCATCATCTTCTGACATACTGCTATTACCTACAATAGTAGTTTGAATGTTTGCCAGTGCCATTGCATTTTCTGTCATTTTAATCTCATTAACTGCAAGACCATCTGCACCAGATTCAGCAGGTATCAAGTCCATTCCACATATAGGGCAGTCGCCTGGTTCGGGCTGCATAATCTGTGGGTGCATTGAGCAGGTCCACATTTGGTTTGGCGACTCGCCAGAATGGTCGTGGGTATCTGACATTTCAGAAACGTCCTTGTTTGCCTTGGCATCACTACCTGAACTACCAAAAATGAGCCATCCACCTAGTAGTCCCACGATTAGTGCAAGTGCTATATATAAAATGTTCTTGTTCATACTATTATTTCTCGTTTTGTAAACGTTCGATCATCGCATTCATTTCTTCAATCTCTTTTCGTTGTGCTTTGATAATTTCCTCTGCAAGTTTTTTTACTTCTGGATCTTGTATATCTGCACGCTCACTGGTTAAAATTGCTATGGAATGGTGTGGTATCATTGCTTTCATCCAGAGTATATCGCCTACGGTAGATTTTTGCTCACGCACTAATCCTAAAGCTCCAAGAAACAACACAACACTACCTACTAGAATAGCAATATTCTTCTTCTTATTTTTATACATATTAAGCATAAATAATAGCATTATTACAGCCATAGTAGAAATACCTAAACAGACCATATAAAATCGAGTAAGACTAAATCTTACGTGATCAAATTCATAAGTATTTAAATACATTGTAATGTACATTGCTATAAATGATGCTCCCAGCATCAAGAAAAACTTAGTGTACTGGCTCATTCCTTCTTTGTTGTTGTGTTCGTTTGAATTCATAATTTTTGGTTTTTAAGTTATTTTTAATTAATCGATTCTGTTCTTAATCTAAGTGCGTTTGCTATTACTGAAACTGAACTAAAACTCATTGCCAGCGCCGCAATCATAGGCGATAACAGAATTCCGAAAAATGGGAATAATACACCTGCCGCAATCGGTACACCCAACGTGTTATATATCATAGCAAAAAATAGATTTTGCTTTATATTACGCATAACTTTGTGGCTAAGGTTTCTTGCTTTTACGATACCGTGTAAATCGCCCTTTACCAAGGTTATCATTGCACTTTCTATAGCGACATCTGTTCCTGTTCCCATCGCGATACCCACATCACTTTTTGCCAGAGCAGGTGCGTCATTGATACCATCGCCTGCCATTGCAACTACGTGACCTTGTTCTTGTAGTTTTTTAACCTCGTCCAGTTTGTTTTCAGGTAGCATACCCGCTTTGAAGTCGGCGAGATTGAGTTTGCTGGCTACTGCTTGGGCGGTGTCGTGATTATCGCCTGTAAGCATTATCACTTCGATGCCTTTATCCTGTAATTCTTTGATTGCCTTGGCACTCGTTTCTTTTATTTTATCGCCTATGACCACGTAGCCTGAAACTTCGCCATCAATGGATAAGTAGGAAACCGTTTTTCCCTGTTTCTGAAAGGATTGTGCTTCGGTTTCCATTTCAGGTGATAGCTTGGCATTTGCATACTCCATCATTTTGGCATTTCCCAAATCGAGCTTCTTGCCATCAACTGTTCCTTCTACGCCTTTTCCGGTTACTGCGCTAAAGTTTTCGGTTTTTGATATTTCGACCTTCTGCTCCTTTCCATATTTCACGGTGGCTTCGGCAAGTGGATGCTCGCTGGAACTGTTTAGGGATGCGATAAGATGTAGAATTTCGCTTTCGCGAAAGCGAGATTCATCAAACGACCCAATTTTCTCAACCGTCGGTTTGCCTTCGGTAATGGTTCCTGTTTTATCCACGATAAGTGTGTCCACTTTGTCCATTTTCTCAAGAGCTTCGGCATTTTTAATCAACACACCATTTTGGGCGCCTTTACCAACACCTACCATAACGGACATAGGCGTTGCCAATCCCAATGCACACGGACAGGCTATAATCAATACGGCAATGGCATTTACCAACGCATAGACATAAGCTGGCTCTGGACCCCAAATTGCCCACACAATGAAAGTGATAACCGCAATGATAACCACCACAGGAACAAAATAGCCTGAAACCGTATCTGCCAATTTCTGGATAGGGGCGCGACTGCGACTGGCATCGTTGACCATATGTATGATTTGGGAAAGCAAGGTTTCGCTACCTACTTTTTCGGCTTCCATCAAGAACGATTGATTCCCGTTAATTGTGCCGCTACTTACTTTATCATCTACAGATTTATTGACTGGGATAGGCTCTCCCGAAATCATTGATTCATCTACGGTAGTTTCGCCTTCGGTAATTTTGCCA
Organism: uncultured Aquimarina sp.; assembly: GCA_947492105.1. GTDB lineage: Bacteria > Bacteroidota > Bacteroidia > Flavobacteriales > Flavobacteriaceae > Aquimarina. The sequence goes on from CANLMN010000010.1 coordinate 13,472, forward strand.
TCCACAGGAATTTTATCTCCTGGCTTTACTCGTAGCACATCGCCTTTTTCGATTTGGTCTATGGAAACTTCTTCTTCGTTTCCATCGACTACGCGTACTGCTTTATTGGGTGCAAGTTTCAATAATTCTTTGACGGCAGAGTTAGTTTTACTATGTGCACGTGCTTCTAAAACCTGACCCATCAATACCAGCGTGAGGATAACAGTAGCGGCTTCAAAATACACGTGAACCGCACCAGATTCTGTTTTAAATTGTTCAGGAAAAAAGTCTGGAAACAACATCCCGAAAACACTAAAGAGCCAAGCCACGCCTGCACCTATACCGATTAGTGTGAACATATTGAGATTCCAGGTTTTAATACTTCGATAAGCACGTTCAAAGAACATCCAAGTGGCATAAAACACCACAGGAATTGATAGCCCAAATTGAATCCAGTTCCACCATTTCTGCTCCATTACATCATAAAGTGGATTGTTGGGAATCATCTCGCTCATAGCGATTAGGAAAATAGGAAGCGTAAAGGCTACTGCTATCCAAAATTTCTTAATCAGCTTATTATATGATTTTTCTTCGGCAGATAAATCAGGTTCCATCGGCACTAAATCCATTCCGCAAATAGGACAGCTTCCCGGCTCGTCCTTTACGATTTCAGGATGCATTGGGCAGGTCCACTGTTCAGTAGTAGTTGTAGCTGACAAATTTTGCTCTTCGACCAAATCCATTCCACAAACGGGACAATCGCCTGGTTTGTCATAGGTTTTATCGCCCTCGCAGTGCATTGGGCAATAAAACGTTCCCGTTCCCTTGCCTTCTGGTTTCGCTTTTTTCGGTTTTGCTGAAGCGGAATCATCATCGTGATAATGTTCGCCTGATTTGTGGATGCTATACGAACCACCATCTTGCTTTAGAGCTTTTTGAAATGTTTCGATAGAAATATGAGATTCCATTTCGATGGTCGCCTCTTCTTTTTCTAAATTAACTGAAGCATCGGTCACACCTTCCACTTTAGAAAGTGTCTGCTCAACGTGATTTCGGCAACCGTTGCAGGTCATTCCTTGTATGTGATAGGTGTGTTTCATTTTTATTGAATTATGAATTTTATAATCAAACCTCCTGCAAGCCATACATAACAAATGAATGCTGCATATTTTAAGATGGTTTCCAGCAATTGGCTTTTTGGTGCCATCTCGCTCATAGAATGCTCAACGTCTTTTTTCTTGTAAAAGCCCAAGTAAATCAGGTAGGCGGAAATAGCAAGAAAGGCAATGTTCAAAAAGAAGGTGTAGTCAATCTTAAAATGTTCTTTATCCTGAATTTTTACCTGCGATGGGTCTGGCAGTATACTAAGCAAGTCGAAACTATAGTGTAGTGCCAGTGATGTACCAATCAAAGCTGTAAACAGCAGGAATAATATGAACAATGACATCTTCCATCCGTAGTATTTTGCATTGATTCGCAATACGGGAAAAACGACCAAATCGCTAAAAATAAATGCCATAACCCCTGCAAAACTTACGCCCTTACCAAAGAGTAAAGCTGCCAAAGGAATATTACCCATTGAGCCGATAAACGTCAAAAACGCAGCAACAGGTCCGACCACGATATGTTCCAGAATTTCGAGAAAAGTAAAATCTGTATTGCCTTGACCACTATTGATAAACAAGGTCTGAAAAAAGGAATCGGGAACGAATGCCGCTACGATTCCAGCGATGGTAAAGCCTACGGTTACGTCCTTCCAGACCATCTGCCATTCCATCTTATATTTTTTAGCTACACGTGCCCAGCTATCTTCCTTCTTAATCTGTTTTTTCCAATCCTTGGAATCGTCCATTGCATCATCCTCTTCACTTTCAAGATTTTTTCGTGCTTTCTCAATAAGCTTCTTAGGGTTGATGATGCGTATCAATATCCAACAAATAATAATTAGCAATATGCCACCTACATACTCGCCCACAACAAATTGCCATCCCAGAAAAATGGAAATGATGATTCCCAGTTCTATAACCAAATTAGTAGATGCCAGTAGATACGCTATGGAAGATGAAAAACTTGCTCCTTTCTTGAAGATGGATTTAGTTCCTGCCAGCGCGGCAAAGCTGCAAGAGCTACTTATAAAGCCAAAAAATGTACCCAAGAGCATACTTTTGCCTTCCTTTTCTCCCATTGCTTTTTGCATCCGCTTTTCGGTTACAAAAATCTGTATCATACTACTGATAATGTAACCCAATATAAACGCCCATAGTGCCATCCAGAAAAATCCGGTAGTCGTATAGGCCGCTTCGCCCCATTGTTTTAAAAAATCATTCATACCTCATTATCTTTGTGCCTGAAATGGGAAGGGGTTCTAACTAACCAACCATCAATGAAAAAATTCCCTTCCCGCATCAGGACTTTACTCTAAATCATCTTTTAAAGTTTTCATATAATTCAATACTGCTTCCTTTTCCTTCTCTGAAAAAATAGCATCTCTATGAATAAGCGTGTAGCTATCCAAGGGCATCTCGCCGCTTTCTATCTGCTTAATGATAGAGCGCAGTTTACTCTTCTTTCTTCTGTCTGAATAGTTGTCCCATTCGTTAAAATTTAATTCTGCTTTTCCTTCTTTAATATGGTCTTCCAAAAACCAAGCTGCTGGCTGAATTTTGCTGTACCAAGGATAAACTGTGTTATTGCTATGGCAATCATAGCAGGACTGCATTAATTGATTCTCAATTTCAGACGGCACTTTATTTACCAAGACAAAATCAGTTTCAGGTGTCGTATAGCTTTCATTTTTATCCGTCGGAAAAAACTGAATTACAACAAGAGCACCTAATGCTATCCACGCTATGATTTTTAAAACTTTCAATTAGTTTATTTCTCGTTGTACTTTACCGCATTTTAACATCTGGCTACCATAATAGGGATTACGCACTTCCTCTTTTGTACTCAACCAAGCTGTACCACCATCATACATTGGGCAAAATTGTTCGTAGAGCTTTTTATCCGTTCCGGTAATGGCTACCATATCGGTAACGTCCTTACTCAAAATCTTAAAATGCTCTCGTTGATGCTTGATATCGCTTTCGCCAATATGCTCTGCGTGCTCTGTGGCATCTTCAATAATGTCTTTCAATTCACTTTGTTCATTATCAGAATAGTTGGATGCATCAAAAGCTTTCAGTGATTTCGCTAATGTGTTACCAAGCTCTTTTGCTTTGCCATTGTCATCGTTTACAAGCGCATCTTTTAAGTTGAAATAATCATTCAGGATTGCTTCTGCTTTTGCGTCTTGGTTGTCACTCATCGCCATATCGTCCTTGTCATCCATAGATTCTTGGTGCATCTCATTGCTCATCGGCGCAGCAGCCTCTTCTTTGTTTCCGTCTTTACAGGAAGCTGTTAAAATCATTGTGGCAGCCAGTGCCATTGTACTCATTGTTCTTTTTACTGTTTTCATTTTCTTTGTTTTAAATTATTACTTTTTAAAATCGGGCTAAAAGGCCGCCACCCCAGCCATATCGGTTATTGTAATTTGCCTGTAACGAAAAGTTTCGGGATACGATATATGAGGCTCCCACCAGCCATTGCGTTTCCCCCTGATAGGATGTGTCTCCAATATCGTTCACCCAACCAAAGTCAGCTCGGTATTCGTATTCGCCTTCCAGAAAAATTCTCGGAAAAATCAAGAATTCCCTGTCCAGACGAATTCTTGGCCTTAGTTGGTGGTCCATACTGACATCCACATTAAAACGGTACGGTGTAAAATATTTTACACCCACCAAACCTACTGTATTGAAGGTATCATAAGAATCGGGTGTTGAAGTTTCTGTATTTACCCCTACATACAGGCGCACCCAATCATTCAGGTATCTGTTATAGTTTACTTCTGCTTCAAGATTTTTGTCATAATCAAACTCTGCCCTTAAACCAAAGCCATTTCGGATATTGCTCGACATCAAAAAGAGTTCATTAAAATTTGAGCCTAAACGAGCTAATCCCCAAGAATAATAATGGTCTGTCTCATTGATAAGTTTCTGCATTGGATAATCTCTCATTCTTTCGTCTCTTGGCGTATCGTAACTAAACACACGGGCCATACCACCCATCATATGATATAATACGTGGCAATGAAAGAACCAATCGCCATATTCTTCGTTATAGAATTCTATGACCACCTTCTGCATTGGTGGTACATTGACAGTATGTTTTAATGGGGAACGTTCGCCATTTTCATTGATGACTCTAAAGTAATGTCCGTGCAAGTGCATTGGATGGTGCATCATAGTTAAGTTATTCAATGTAATTCTGGTTACCTCGCCACCTTTTATATTTATCTTGTCGGTTTCTGATAATGGCACGCCGTTCATACTCCAAACATAGCGTTGCATATTGCCGGTTAGATTCAACAGGATGTCGTTTACTGGCAAATCATCTTTATAAGTAGTATTCTCTTTTGCTTTTAAAAAATCATAATTAAAATAGGTTTTACGAGTTTCGTAATCAAATGAGGAAGAATCCTTCTGCATCTTTGACATATCGTGCTGCATATGGTCTTTCATTTTATCTGAATCTCCTCTGTGATTCATTGCCATTGAGTCTTTTTTCATTCCCTTCGTATCATCCATCTTCATCTGATCGTTCATTTTGCTGTCTTTCATTGACATCTTATCTTGCATCCCCATTTTCATCTCGCCGTCTTTCATATTCATCTTCATTCCATACTTCTGCATTAAAACTTCAGGTGTATTCTTTTTTTTGTTTCCTACCATTGCAGGTGCACCCATTTTCATATCCATTTTGGCCATTTGCTTCATCATCGCTACCTTATCAGGTCTATCAATTCTTTTGGCTGGATAGAGAGTGCCATTACCTAATTGTATAGAAGTATGACCAGAGCCATCTTGAGCCGTAGCGGTAACCTCTAAAGTACCTTCGGGAATAGTAACGATAACATCATACGTCTCAGCTATACCAAAGAGAAATCTGCTTTTAGAAACGGGCTGCACATCAACACCGTCACTTGCAACTAACAATGGATTACCACCACCGAAATCTACCCAGTAGTAAGTAGAAGCCGAGGCATTGATAAAGCGAAGACGTACTTTTTCTCCTGGTTTAAATTCTGGATATTCGGCAAGTGACTTACCATTGCTCAAGAATGCGGGATAATAAATGTCTGCTATATCAGCACCTTCCATTCTATCGCGCCAGAACTTAAATTGTGCTCCCAAGGCACCTTCTTTGATGACTCTACTTAATGGAACTGCTGTTCCTTTTTTAACTTGATACCACTCATTCCCCCTTTTAAGGTTTCGCAATACATTCATTGGGTCCTCGTTGGTCCAATCAGATAGAACAACTACCAAATCTTTGTCATAATCCAATGTTTTTTCTTTAGGTTGAATGACTATTGAACCATAAACACCGCTTTGCTCCTGTAGCATCGTATGGGAATGGTACCAATAGGTTCCTGATTGATTAATAGGAATTCTATATTGAAATGTTGTACCGGGCTTTATTGGCGGTGTTGTTAAATACGGTACGCCATCATAAAAGTTGGGAAGTATCAACCCGTGCCAGTGTACTGAGGTTTCTTCATCCATTTTATTAGTTACATTAATGATGGCAAGGTCGCCTTCGTTAAATTCCAAAACCGGTCCAGGAATACTACCATTGATAGTCATTCCTTTAGCGGTTACACCTGCGAGTGTCATTTCATTTTCTTCAAGGGTAAGGTTGTACTCTTTAACAGGTCTTCCTTCTTCTTTTCTGTCTTGTCCGTTAGTTCCCACTTGGGCAAATACTGTTGAAGAAAATAGCAGTAATGTAATAATTCTTAGCATTTTCATAGTTTTCTTATTGTTATTGTTTAACAAAAATATTATTGATATTCAGTTTGTTGTGTTATAATTCTGGTTCATATCTATATAATCTTGTCTAAAGGATTTCTAAAATTTTTATGACCATCCTTATATTCGCTTAGGCTCATCCCTGTCTCACTCTTAAATTGTTTGCTTAGATGATTGACGTTGCTGTAATCGAGCAATTGGCTTATTTCTGTGAAATTATAATGGGGTGTTTGGATAAGTTCCTTGACCTTTTCTATCTTCAGTTTGATAAAATATTTTTCAATAGTGATGCCCTCGGTAATGGAAAACACCTTGCTGATTTTTGAATAGTCCTTTTGTAATTTATCCGCAAGAAAATCGGATAGCTTACCATCAATTTCAAGGGGCATTACATTCAATAACTTTATCAATTCAATTTTTACTTGCTCGGTCAATTTATCCTCAGTAGAAGCGATGAGTGCAAATCCATTTCTTTTTAAAATTTCGGTAAGTATGCTCAATTGTTCTTTTTCATTCATATCTAATCGAAGCCTACCCAACTCAATATCCAACAGACTAATGTTAGCCTTAAACAGTTCATCTTTTAAGACCTTGATGCAACGGTCGCACACCATATTTTTTATATAAAAATCTTTTACCATTGCTATTGAATTAAATAATTGATTATGGATTGTTGCACGTAATACATCTGAACCGATTCTATCTGATTCATCTGAAATTTCAATTGCAGTTCCTGTATATCGAGCACATCGTTAAAATCTATGGTTCCCGTTTCATAATTCTTGATAAGAATTTGCTCGGCATCTTTGGCTTGCTTTAAATTCTTAGCTTGGGTATTGAATTTAATTCGGGCTTGGTTGCGTTGGGATATCGCTTTCGCGAAAGCGGATTCCAAAACATTCATTCGTTGCTCTTTTTGGGTTTCGATTTCCTGTTGGCGTAGCTCATTTTGTCTTGTAATAGACTTATATCGATTATTAAAAATGGGAATGGAAACCGAAACCATAGGCATCAACACATCTTTACCGTTGTCGCTAAAGTTGACATCGCTACGTTCTGTAACTGGCAGGTAGTCCACACCAAAGCCAATCATAGGTAGGCTCTCACGTTGATTGAGCAGTTCTGATTGTGCTACGGATTCGTAAAGTTTGTCGTATTTGAGCAGTTCAGGATTTAGCGATAGTGCGTCTTTTCCGTATATGGGGTCATCCTCTGGGATATCCATTATTGCAACTATATCAACCGTTCTATTTTCATCCCGATTGAGAAGATTATTGAAGGTTGTTTGTTCTGCGCCAAATTCCTCTTCCAATACCTCTCTTTGCTGCTGTAATTCATTTTGACGAATCTGTAATCGCAATACATCTACCGCAGATGCCTTGCCCACTTCTACCGAAGTCAGTGCAAGACGCTCATAAGTTTTTAATAGTTGGATGTTCTCGTCGAGTACCTTTTGCTTTGCTCTTGTTTCATACAACCTGTAATAGGATTGCGCTACTGATAGCGCCAATTTTCGTTTGGCGATTGTGATTTCCACATATTCAGCTTCGGCTATTGAAGTCGCATAATTTTCACGTGCGGTAACGGTACCAAACCAGGGCAACATCTGTTTTACACCTATCCGTGCTCTTTGTGCGCCCACCCTTGTTTCTGGCTCACTTACAAAATAGCCTGCGCTTACTTCCGTATTAGGTAGCCAGTTTGCTTCATTGACCTTTTCTTCGGCAATATTGTAGCGTAGTTCAAAAGCCTGAATTTCTGGATTGTTACTTACGGCTTCTTCAATATAGCTTTGTAGTTGTTGCGCCTGCCCGCTGATTGAAATCAGTCCAATGCTCATTATTAGTAGTGCGTTCAGATGGGCTTTCGCACTTCGTCTTCGCTCAGCATAAACTTCAGCGGAAACAAACAAAAGACAGATTATGATTTTTATATTTTTCATTTGTTTGCTCTTTTAAGTTGGTATTCTTTTTTCCAGCTGTATAAAACTGGTAAAAGGAAATAGGATGTGACGTCGATTATCATTCCGCCAAAAATTGGAATGGCCATCGGAATCATAATGTCGCTTCCTTTTCCTGTAGATGTGAGTACTGGCAACAATGCTAAAACTGTGGTCACGGTGGTCATCAAACAAGGACGTATGCGTTTTCCTGCGGCTTCCAAAGTGGCGAGACGTATGTCCTTTTTACTGTCTGGTTCGTTGCTTTTGAAGGATTGGTCTAAATAGGTTGCCATTACGACACCATCATCTGTCGCGATTCCAAACAAGGCTATAAAACCGACCCAAACGGCCACACTTAAATTGATGGTTTTCATATTGAACAAATCGCGTAGGTTCTCGCCAAAAAAGCTGAAATTGAAAAACCAATCCTGACCGTATAACCAAATCATTATAAAACCACCTGCAAAGGCTACAGCGATGGCAGTAAAAACCATAAGGGACGTAGAAACCGACCTGAACTGGAAATACAAAATCAAGAAAATGACCAGCAAGCAAAGTGGCACAACTACCGATAGCGTTTTTTCTGCTCTAAGTTGATTTTCGTACGTTCCTGTAAATCGGTAACTGATTCCTTGTGGCACGACCAAATCGCCATTATCGATTTTCTGTTGAATGAGCGCTTGGGCATTTTCCACCACATCGACTTCGGCAAAGCCATCGAGCTTATCAAACAGCACATACCCAATCAAGAAGGTGTCTTCACTTTTAATGACCTGTGGGCCTTGCTCGTAACGAATATCGACCAGTTCGCCCAAAGGAACCGGACTTCCAGTTGACACAGGAACATAGATACTTTTTAAGTCTTCTGGATTTGCACGCAGCTCACGTGGATAGCGTACACGCACACCATAGCGCTCACGTCCTTCTACTGTTTGGGTAAGTGGCATACCGCCCACAGCTACTTGAAGCACTTCCTGAACATCCATAATGGAAATCCCATAGCGTGCCAGCTGGTCTCGTTTAATATCAATCAGCAAATAAGGTTTACCCACAATGCGGTCTGCAAAAACAGCTTGTTCTTTAACGCCTTCGGCTTGCTTTAAAATATCTTCCAGTTGAAGTCCAAAGTTTTCTATGGTTTTTAAATCTGGCCCTTTCACTTTTATTCCCATAGGTGCACGCATTCCTGTTTGTAGCATCACGAGTCGTGTCTCGATGGGCTGCAACTTGGGCGCAGAAGTCACGCCTGGGAATTTGGTCACTTTTACGATTTCATTCCAAATGTCATCAGGACTACTGATTTCCGGTCGCCAGTTTCGGTAGTATTCGCCATTGTTATCTTCAATCAATTCATTGCGTGTTGCACTTGTTTTGAGTTTTGATGCTGCATAGTTTGCATCATCATCGATTTCATTATTGGGATTAATAATGAACTTGTCATTTTTCAGCACAAATAGACCATCCTCATTTACACGATAGCGTTGTCTCTCGCCATTTTCATTTCGCATATATTCTGACTTGTACTGAATTACATTTTCATACATCGAGAGTGGCGCAGGGTCAAGAGCTGATTCTGTCCTTCCTGCTTTTCCCACTACAGTTTCAATTTCAGGGATGCTTGCCACGGCCATATCCAGCTGTTGCAAGACACGCTTGTTCTCTTCGACACCAGCGTGCGGTAAGGATGTAGGCATCAAAAGAAATGAGCCTTCATTAAGTGCAGGCATAAATTCCTTCCCTGTGTTACGCATTATGACCACGCCTAAAACCAGCACCGTGGTTGGAATGATTAAAAACAGGTATCGGTTTTGAAGTGCCCAACGCAAAATGCTGTCATAGTATCTTCGGAAAACTGTAAACACACCAAGCAGTCCAAAGCAGATAATCGCTACAAAAATCAAATTCATTAGAATGCTGCGGTCAAAACCAAGTGGTCGCCAGTATTCGGCGAGTAGGAAAACAATAGCAACACAGGAAATAATAATATGGATGAGATTAGCTCGTTTTTCTGTAATTCTATCCCTTACGCTCAAAAGCGCAACAACACCGTAGGCAATCAAAATGAGACCAAGCCAATAGCCATAAAAGATGGCTGTGATACCAAGGACAATGAGAACACCATTAATAATGTACTTTGAGCGTTCCATTAGGTTACTTTTCTTAAAAAGAAACGCGGCAAAAGGCGGTATTAAAAACAGCGCGATTACAAGCGATGCAGCAAGTGCCATTGTTTTTGTAAAGGCGAGTGGTCTGAATAGTTTTCCCTCAGCACCTATCATTGTAAACACAGGTAGAAAACTGATAATCGTTGTGAGAACTGCGGTCAAAATTGCACCAGAAACTTCCGCAGTTGCGTTGTAGATAATTTCGTTTGTGGTGTATTCTATTCCGCTTTCGCGAAAGCGTAATTTTTTATCTTCCAGATGCCTAATCATATTCTCGGCGAGTATGACGCCCACGTCAACCATTGTACCGATAGCAATGGCAATTCCTGACAAGGCAACAATGTTAGCATCTACATTAAAGAGCTTCATTGTTATGAAAACCATTAAAACGGCAACAGGCAACAGACCAGAGATTAGAATGGATGCACGTAGGTTAAACACCATTACAATGATGACCAAAATGGTTATCAGGATTTCAAGTGTAAGGGCTTCATTGAGCGTGTGAAGTGTTTCCTGAATAAGTTGCGTGCGGTCGTAAAAGGGAACGATAGTCACTTGTGAAGTACGACCATCTGCCAAGGTTTTTGTGGGTAGTCCAGATGATAATTCAGCTATTTGGTCTTTTACATTATTGATGACTTCCAATGGGTTAGCACCATAACGAGCTACCACGACTCCGCCAACCACTTCGGCACCTTCTTTATCTAAAATACCGCGGCGGGTCTGTGGTCCCAAATGAACATTAGCGATGTCTTTGATTCGTATAGAAGTAAAATTTTCAGAAGCGACTACTGCATTTTCAATATCTGCAACAGATTTTACATACCCTAAACCACGAACAAGGTATTCGGCTTGATTAATTTCCAAAGTCTGCGCACCGATGTCTTGATTACTTTCCTTGACAGCTTTTACAATATCGGTCAAGCCGATGTTGTATTGTCGCATTTTTTCAGGGTCAACATCCACTTGGTATTCCTGGACGTAACCACCGATTGATGCTACTTCAGAAACACCGCTTGCCGAAGACAGACCATATTTTACGTAGTAATCCTGTATGCTTCGTAATTCCTGTAGATCCCAACCGCCAGTTACGTTGCCATCTTTATCACGACCTTCCAGCGTGTACCAAAAAATTTGACCTAATCCCGTAGCATCCGGACCCAATGCAGGGTTTACACCATCGGGCAATAAGTTAGCGGGAAGTGAATTAAGCTTTTCGAGAATACGGCTTCGCGACCAATAAAATTCTACATCCTCTTCAAAGATGATATAGATACTTGAAAAACCAAACATTGAAGAGCTCCGGATGGTCTTGACACCAGGGATTCCCAACAATGAAGTTGTGAGTGGATAGGTAATCTGGTCTTCGATATCCTGCGGTGAACGCCCTTGCCATTTTGTGAAAACAATTTGCTGGTTTTCGCCGATGTCTGGAATCGCATCCACGGCCACAGGATCTGTTGGTAAAATACCAGTTTCCCAATTGAAGGGTGCGTTGACAATGCCCCAACCTACGAATAGGGCGAGTAGTATAACAGCAACAAGTTTGTTTTCTATGAGAAATTTTATGCTTCTATTTAGCATACGATATGATTATTAAACAGTTATAGAAATATGCTTTGGTTTGCTCTCAGTACAAATGAGAAACAACAAAACGTGCCCAAAACGAATGTATCGCCGGGCTTTTCCAGTTACAATTACATTGCTACTGGTACTGTTTAATAAATCAAATTAAGAATGTCTGGTGCAATACCTGCAAGTCCCGCCTTATGAATGGGGGCGAGTGATCTGAGAAAGAGATCTCTTGTGATTCAGTTCCTTCAAAGAGACTGATATATGAGTAAGCAAAAGAGGCAACGAATATTTGTTGCTCAAAAGTAAGTTGTGAAAAATCCTGTTTTAAATCCTCCTGACCTTCAATAATTAATTGTTCATCTGAGCAACAAGATTTTTTAGAAACCATTGAGTTAGAACAACTCTTAGCAGGTTCAGCTTTTTCCATTCCGCAAGTCTTAACATCTTGGATGAATGAAAAATCTACTAATGCATCTCCACAATAATGCATATCCACAGTAAACGACATTGTGGTCAGTAGAACCACAATAGCCATTACCATTGCCATTGATTTGTGGATAATTTGTTTCATTATTGCAAAATTAGCAAATATTTTAACATAAATGTTTGTTTTAACGAAATGTTGTGTAATGGTGAAAAATCACATTTTCGATAAATAAGAATAAATCACAGTCAAATTCTTTTACTTTAGTAATTTCAAATAATTAAATATTAGAACGCTATAGACTTCAATTTAACAGACATAAACGCATCATACTCAAGTCTTATCCCTAAAAAGACTGATGGTATAACCGTTTATATGCTTCATAAAAAAATCATTAATAAGCAGATTAACAAGCACTTTACCTATAAAGATATCGAAAGGTGTATTAAAGAGGTGGCATTAATGGAAAGCAGTAGCATACCTCATACTGATCCTATTGTAGATGGTTTGTTGAAGTACTATTTAGAACATCCAAGAGAAGAACGCTTTAAATATGCGCTTACTGACTTTGCACTTAAGTTCGTTAAGCTAATAGATAATAAACTATATAGCCCGTATGCAAAGTTTCCACTACGGGACACTTTCAAAAAACTTGCAGACTTTACAGCTTCAGATATTAAAAGTATAGATGATTTTAATAGATGGTATGAATTTAATTTTGAAGGTAATAGCGGCACTGTAATTATAGATCATTTAGAATCATTAAAGGATTACGTTAATAAAGCTATTGACGAGCTCAATATTTATATCAATCAAGACCAAGATTCGGCATTAAAAACAGCTGAGAATGTTTCCATATTATTTGAAAAAATTACTGCAAAAAGCGACGAGATTAAAGACACTTTACTAATAAGTAATAGCCTTGATGAAGAAATAGAGCAAGTCGTTGACTATTTTTTAAAAAGAAAAAACAGCCTTCCTAACACTAAAACGCCTGAACAGAAAGAGACACACAAAATATTCAGAGAAGAATACGGTAGAGCCGTTCAAATTAAAAAGAAGGTAGATGAGTTTTTTGTTGAAGTAGAATATAAATTAGGGCAATTATTAGATAGGTCAGCTTACGCAAGTACTCAATTAATTACGGTTCAAGATAATTTTAAAAATAAATCGGCAGTTAGAATAAATATAAAACGGTTTTTAAAATTCACATTAGAACAAGCGTCCTTTTCTAAAAAAGATGGTATTACATTGTCTGAAAAATTCCCTTTAAAATCTATTGTTTCTGAACGTTTTAAACACGTCGGTTTGGTTTATTATGAAGAGTTTGGTATTCAGAAGAGCTATGTTATTGAACCTAAAGTCAATGAAGCACACCTTGAGTTACAAATCTCAAAATTAGATACCGAACTAACTCGTCAAGAGAATACCGCCAGATGGGTAAATCATTTTAAAAAGCAGTTAAACGACGATGGGGAAATTGATTTTAGTAATCATTTTTACGATATAGCTTTAAAAGAAAATGATGCCTTAATAGCACTTAAAGTAGGATTTGAACTTGTAGAGTTTGCTAGACATAATAACGGTTACGAAATTAAAATAGACAGAGAAATCCCCAAGTCATCTCTGTCTCAAAATATTGCATTATGGAAAATGAAAATAATAAAGAAGTAAGTCAAAATTTTTCGTTTTTTAAAAACGCAGATGTTCAAGAATATTTTGCAGATTTAAACATTGAACTACTATCTGGTAGACATATTCAAAACGATAGATTTTATCTCTATAAACTACTTAAGGACTATTTCAACGAGCTTTCATATTATTATGAAAAGGTATATGGTTTAGAACTAATAATGGAAAGTAGAGAAGACTCAAAATACTATTACGTAGATTATCCTGATGCATCCAAAGGAGCACTTGCTAACCCATCCCGACACAAAAAGCTAACGCAAAAACAAACCTTGATAGGTATTATACTACTTAATATGTATTATGAGCGATATTTTGAAAGTAAAAAAGAAGTACGCTTTGCAGATATAAAAAAGGAGATTAAAGAAAGTGACAATAATATTTTGTACAAAAAATTATTTTTTAACAAAGTACAAGACGATTACTTGGAAGGCGACTGGTCATTAAAGGTTATTAAGCCATTTAAGAGTGTACTACGAGAATTTAATAAGTTGGGATGGATTACAAATTTAGCTGTAGAAGATGGCGAAGATATACACTTTGTATTACGAGAACCAATTATTAGATTTCAAAAATTGTATGAAAAAGAAATTACAAACTTCACAGAGTTTAGTGAAAAATACCTTAGCCAATTATAATGATAGAATATCCAAGAATTTTTTCGCTATCCACAGTTGGTGTGAGAAAGCACTATAATCAAGACTACTTATTACATCAAGTAAGGACTGATTTTACCGGCAACAATGGTATCGGTAAATCGCTTATAGCAGACTTATTTCAACTCATATTTATTGGTCAAAAGAGCAAAATAAGTTTTGGCACCGAGAGCTTCAAAAATAAAGACAGACATATACATACTATACCTTATAATACTGATGATGCTTATGTTTTTATACATATAGAATTTAAGAAAAATGAATTTATAACTATTGGCACTAATATAGGTAATAAGCGTAGCAGGCCGTTAAAGTCATTCTGGATATTAAATCAAGCCTATAATGATAATGACAGAAAAGACCTTGAAACTTTAGCACTTCACGCAGATCAGTTAGCATATAGTAAAGATTTTTTAAAAGATGGTCAATTTTTGCCCATTAACCAGCTTGCAAGGCATCTTAAAAAGAATAAAAAAGGCTTTCTAAAATCCTTCACAGATTTAGAAGATAAAAAAGAATACTATGAGTTTTTATATACTAATGAGCTTTTGCCTATAAATCTTGCGATTGATGAAAATATGGACGCTTTCGCGAAAGTGATACAATCCTTTTCAAAAGCAAACTCATTAGATACGGAGAGCGATAAAATTTTAAAGGATTTTCTTTTTGAGAATAGTTTGGATAAGCTTGAGACCAAATACAAATCAAACAAGGAGAAGCTTGAAAAACTTATAAATGAATACAATGAGCTGGACGAAGAAATACATACTATTGAGTTAAAACAAGAAGTATTAGGTAATCTTAAAGAGTTAGAGCAATTAAAAAACGATGCGCAACAAAATTATCTAACAGCTGAATACCATAGTAATTATTCGCAATACGAAACTGTTGCAAATAAATGCATAGGAACTTCTAATAAAATTGAAAAAGAGACAGATATCATTAGTAACCTAAAATCAGATCTACCAAAAATTTCTAAACAAATTGAAATTACAAAGTCAGATTATGACACCTATTTTAAAGCTCAAGAATCCTTTCCAAACTATAAAAATCTCTTTAATGCAAGAGCAGAAAAATTAGCAAGTCTTGATCAGCTTCAAAAAATGAAGCTACCTGAAATAGATCAAGCAAATTTAGTTAAGATAAATATTGATGAATACAATCACCAGTCAATCATTGATAGGGTAAATAAACTTAATTCTGATTTAAAAAGATACGGTACGATTGATAAAATAAATGAGAAGACATCATCACAGCTAAAAATTATTGCAGACTACAAAGCAGTCAAGAGCTCAGAGCTTGCTGACTTAGAAGCACTCAATCGTATTCTATCTGCTGGAGAAGATGGTTCCTTAATCGCACAGATTTTAAAAGACGGTAACAATCTTACTAAAGAACAGGAAACTGTACTGTTCGGATTGCTTAAAAATGTGGATTGGGGAAAACCAGATAATCCTACTAAAGGAAGTCAATACACTAAAGATAGTTCTCTCTTAAAATCTGAAAATATTGAAGAAGATAAGGTGAATTCCGGTTATTGGTTTGCAATAGGTGCTTTACGAACCTTTGTACCTTACTCTAATGATAAACAGATATTTGCTGATACTGCTAAAATGAATGATGCTAAGAAAAAAAAGCAGAATGCAATTAACGAGCAAGTAAAGTCTATCAATAATGAACTTGGCGAAATTTTAAAATTTGAGAAAGGAGATCCTTACGATTTGTCAGCGGTTGATGAGCTGAAAAATCTTAATAAAGATTTTAAAGACTTTTCCTTATACGAAAGGTCAAAAATAGCAATGAGTATTGCCGAAAGTCTTTCTACTAAAATTACTCAAGACCAGAAAGACTTGGAGCTATCGTTGCGAGAATTAGAAGCACTTGAAAAGAAAATTCCAATTAAAATTACAGATGAGAAAATAGACGACCAGTTAACATCTTATATTCAAAAAGTAGCTGCTAAAAAGTCTGTCCATACAGATTTGCAAAACAAACTTGAGACTTCAAAATCAACCATAACCCAAAAGGAAGAAAATTTAGTCACACTTAAAGCGTTGCTTGACTCACAGGAGAAAGAACGCGATGAGCTAAAGAAAAAGTATGAGGGTGCGCTTATTATCTTTAAAACACGTTTTAGTCAGTTGCATATTCAGGATTTTGTGCCTACTAATATCAATCAAGTGAATGTAGAAAATCTTCAAAAATTATATAACACAAATAAGGACAATTACATAAACGCTTATGGTAAAGCATCATCCCGATTCGATACGACCAAAGATGATTTAGAAGTAAAAAACCAAATGGATGATCAGAATTATTCATTTGCGGTTTTAGAATTAGTGTTATTAGGACCAAAAATAAAACACACTGAAAATCTTGCCCCAGCACTAAAAAAATCTAATCAAAACAGAACTAAAGTAATGCAGGCCATTACGCAGGCGATGCTTCGTATATTCAAATTGACAAAAACAAAGTATCAAGACTTTGAAAAGACAGTCGAAGATTTGAATGATTTTTTTAACGAGCGACTGATTAGTGACAAGTACCATTTCAAAATAGATTTTACGCCAAATGAAACATTCAAAATAGATTGGATGAAGAATTTACAGTCGTCCACTCAAGCCGCTTACTCGGAAGGAGAATTACAATTTTCAGACTCAGTAGAAAGTTTTGTAGAAAAGATATTTGCAGAAACGACCTCCTACAATGAGAAGATAAAATTTTCAGACCTATTAGACCCAAAAACTTATTTTGATTTAAGTACCAGATTATTAGATAAAGATGGCATTGACCAGACAGGAAGTACAGGACAAAGCTATACCGCGATTGTATTATTAGGTATTGGCAGACTTTCAATTGTGCAAAAAGAAGATAGAAAAGGTGTCAAATTTTTAATACTTGAAGAAGTCTCTAATATGGATAAGGGTAATTTTAACACCTTTCCAAATATTGCAAAAGAGTTTGGATATCAAATGTTGACAATGACACCAGAACCTTATGGCTCTAACGAAGACGAAGGCTGGTATTTACATCACTTAATTGAAGGTTACGAAGATGTTAATATCAATTATGCACCGCCAAGTAGCTATTTTAAAACTAATGAAGCCAGACAAGATCTGTCAGATTACTTAAATAATGTAAATGACCAATGAATTGGGTAGCATTAAAATCATTAAATGAACTTTACAGAAATAAAGAAACCAAGATTAAGGAAACTTTAATTAAGGATTCTTTGTTTCAACACTTGCTGAATGATACCCAAGAAATCAAAGAAGGCTATAAGGTTTATTATTCTGATGATGAAGATTTTTTTGAGATGTATGAAGAAGAGTATCTAGAGAAGTTTAATCAGTACTACGCATTTTTAGAAAACAATCAACTTTTAAAACCTCAAACCAGATTTGAAGAAGCAGATATCATAGAGCTAATGGATATGAAACGTCGTATGGACAGCGGCGAACTTTTGCCAATTAGAAATCAAATAATGCAAAATGAGGAAACCGTCAGGAATGTGTCTTCTATGTTTTTCAAAAATGAAAAATATTTAATTGGTAAGAAAGCTTTAATTGATGCCGTTAAACAGATGCTTCAAATTGATGAGCTTGCTGATGATAGAGATCAGCAATATATGTATCGTTTAGAATGTGAAGATCCTAAGTTAATTATTCTCTGTGAAAATTTAGACTTTTTAAAGAGACCTTCATTACCTAGAAAATACGGTTATGAACTTTGGTATGCTGGAGGGAAAAACATTGAAAAACTAAAATATTCCTATGACAGGAACTTGCCTATCTACTATTCCGGCGATTGGGATTATGATGGTCTACTTATTTTCAATATGGTTTGTAAACTTATTCCACAAATTAAGCTTCTTTATCCAACAGCTAGTTCTAAAAGCATCCTGAAATCAGAACACAAAAGTCTTTGGATGGACAGGGATAACCCTTCTAAATACTCCAATCTTAGTGTGAAGAATTTAGATAATAGGCACAAAGATATTCTAGTTAATTTAATAAAGAAAAATCACTGGATAACTGAAGAGGACAATCATCTTAAAGAAATGGTTACTTTGATTCAAGATTAGAATGATGTCACTTTACCAAAGTCATCAATAAGCTCTTCTGGCTATTACTCAAAAGGATTAACCGCCGCAACAGTTCCACTAGGATAACCCCAAGCCACATATTGTGACTTACCTTCATCTATATCAAGATGAACAAATGTATTGCCTACACCTATGCGTTTAAAACCTACATCTCGTGCTGCCATCACAAGATTATTGCGGATTGTTCTAGAGGAAGCTCGGATATCAACAGCTTTACAGGCGGGCATTTTATGGGAAGAATTGCGCGCACCACCTACTTTACGATTGTGAGCGTCACTACGTGCTCCAGAGTTTATCCAACTGAAAATAGGGTAATTGGTTTTTACAGATAGGTTGTGCAGCATCACTATAAGCCGTCTATCCATACAGTTTCCAGAACCAGGAATGTCTGGACTGTCAAAGACCGAGAAATCTACAGCGATACCTTTATGTTTATAAGTCCTAAATTTAGAGCTTGACTTGCTTAATCTAAAAGCCCAAAAAGCGCCACCCATAAGTAGCGCCATTGTGCCTAATCCTATATAAATATGACGGTTATTTTTTAACGCCATTAAGCCTTGTCTTTACAATTGCAAGGCTTCTTTTTCTGCTGACTTTCCTTGTATCTCAAGTATAGATCAGAGCCTATTTTAATGGCACTCAACAAGGTAAATGCTGCAAAAATGTAATTGAGTGTATTACTTCCTTTATCTACATTCATTCTCTTTTCTTTTTATTGTAAATCTGAATTTCGGATTCCAGCTGTTCGATATATTTTTCAAGCTCTGTAATACGATCTCGCTGTTTAGTAATTGTGCGTGACATTGCGGTATTCTTATTCTCAAGCTGGCTGATGCGTTTTTCCATTTTTTCAGACCATTGCACCCAGTTGGTCACAATACTGTCATTAGCCTGAGCGTTAATGTGCCGTATCTCTGCATTTTTCAGTTTGCGCTGGATATTATAATGCATCAATAATTCTATGAGCTTCCAGAAGCCCGTAGCGCCTAAAACAATCGCAACAATTTCATAAACATTCATAACGTGGTCTTTTACGCTTTCGCGAAAGCGTAATTCATTTAAAATTCATCAGTTGGTTTAGGTTCATCTCTTGGTACTACAAACTCACCACCGCCATTTCTAAAGTTGACATAGCGCAATGGAAGCTCGGCCAAATAAGGGTTCACATTGAGTATCACGTGATCTTCACTATCGACAAAAGTCCCGTAGAGAAACAATCTACCATCTGCATCTATCGCATAGTTAAAGGTATTTCCCTTTTCCGTCTGGCACAGTCCATAATAATCAGATTGATCTGTTACCAATGGAGCTGGTAAACTTACCTGCCAGCCGGCAATCTCAAGTTGTTTGGCGTTTCTAGCACGTAGGCGAATATCCTTCCCAACAACTAGATTTGCATTAATGACCGAGTACCGATTGCGTACTGGCGAGTGTAGTAAACTTGGCCCTAAATGTTCCGGCTTAACTTCTAAAATCTCTTGTGTATTTTCTATCGCTTTTGTCTCTTTTGAAACGCTATCACTTTGATATCCCATAATTAGTTGGCTATTAATATTCCTGAAAGAATCAACAAGCCACCGCCCAAAAGGATCTTATGGAACTTGCCTTGTTTCAGTTTTTGATTTTTAAATTTTAGTTGGTTTTCTAAAAAGAGAATCTGCTCATTGCTATTCTCTGAAACGGACATCAAATTGAGATTTTGCAATCTCAATCTCGACACCACAGAATCTTTCTTTACGAGTAAACTGTCCTTAAGAGTAATCGAAAAATCCAATCGTCTCACGATGGAATCCTGATACTTACCACGCTCTAATCTCAATGCAATCTCACGAGACTGTTCCAGATTAAAACAGAAGTGTTTCTCATTTTTTATGAGCTGTACTATCGGTTTTAAATCTTGAGAAATACACCAATAGCTCTGCATCGCTATAACTAGAAATAGTAGTAATTTTTTCATTGAGACTCGATTTTAATTGGCCGATTGTGACGGTGT
This sequence comes from uncultured Aquimarina sp., assembly GCA_947492105.1. Lineage (GTDB taxonomy): Bacteria > Bacteroidota > Bacteroidia > Flavobacteriales > Flavobacteriaceae > Aquimarina. Next base: position 33,852 of record CANLMN010000010.1, read on the forward strand.
TCTTACTTACCAAAGCTGTTAGGCTATCCACCTGCTTTTCCAGATCTTCAATCTCCAGGTCTAGCGATTGATTCTTAATAAGCAAGTTCTGGTTTTGTTCTTTCCAGTCGCTTGGTGTCCGTAGCTCATAGCCATTTTCCTGCGGAATGATGATCTGCGTAAGCACAAGGACGACCACCGCAAAGAAGAAAATGGCAAAAATGATTTTCCACCTATTCACGCTTATCTGCTTTTTCAGGTTTAAAGAGTCGATTCAACACACTTTCTAAAATCAGCTTATGGAACACGAGTGCAAATACAAATGACTGCAATAGCATTTCTAACTTGTGCAACATCGTATCTCTAATAAAATAGACGATGATTCCATAAATCAATCCAACAATAAGTACACGGTAACGTGTCTTGATCTTAATACCAGTAAAATCTGCTAGCCAATCTGTAACTGGTTTCTGATTTAGACCAAAGGCAATAATGATGAACGTAAAAATGTACGCCCAGTCTAAGCTGGATAAGTAGTGAACTAAGTGTTTTAGGATGTCTGTCATTTCAATTGATTTTTAAGGGTTTCTTTTATAGTTTTTATGTCTGCCGTAAGCAGGGATAATTGATGATTTGGGAACATATTTTTGGTCAAATGAGCCACCAGAACAATCGTTGCACCAGATGCTAATAGCGCAATGATGATTTTGGTAAGCGTCTGATTGGTCATCGTGAGCGTGACTTCGGTTTTAATGCCATCATCATCTACAAGGCTGGATACAATATCTTTAATGCTTTTACCCATAATTAGTTGGATTGGTTTTTAATGGATTCATTCATATCTAAGGCATTGAAGAGCGATTCTGTAACCGTCTCGACTTTTAGATATTTTTCTACACGCTCTTGAACTTTTTCATCATAAACGCCAGTCACGATTCCAGCCCAACCGTAATTTCTTAGCAAATACACCTGCAAGCGTTCCACATTTTTTCCTTTGCTTCCCAATTGCAAAGGGAACTCATCTGCAACAGGTTTTTTAGGTAGTGTTTTGGGTTTCGGTGCGTTGGACTTTTTTTCAGGTGCAGGTGGTTTTGTCTTGACCACTTGCATTGTAGGTTTAAAACCTGTCTGTTTCGGTTTTAAAATCTCCTTTTTCAAGACTGCCGCCACAGCTTGCTTTTGCTCTTCAGCATCTTCTCGTTTACTTTTCAGTAATTGATGGGTAATGATGCCGACACCGAGCAAACCGCCAGTAATACAAACTATCTTTACGATGTTTTCCCGTTTCATTTTCCTACCATTTTTAGCGCTCTACGCATTCCTGCGATATCCTTTTCTGTAAATTCGGATTTGCCCAATCGCTTTTTGGCAGCCTTTAATGTGAGCGGTCCAAAAACACCATCCACACCATCACGCTTTGATCCAGACTTACCTAAATTCTCTTTGTAAATCTTGAGATACGCCTGCAAGGTTTTTACATCTTGGTGACGTGTTCTGTATTTAAGTGGATAGCCAGTCTTGACGTATTTTATGCGTGGTGTAGATGAAGAGCTGGAAGATGATCCCGAACTACTTGACACAGGAATGGTCGTGTTTATAGGAATTATCTGTGGTGTGCTCTCTTGGTTTTGAGCCAGGTCGCCTTCTTTTTGATCCTTCTTTTTCTTGTAGTACATATAGGCGACTGCACCACCTGCGAGTACAACGATCACACTACCCACAACAATGAGATCTTTGTTTTGTTCAAAAAAGGTTTTCTTAGGTTTGGTTACGATTTTCTTCATAGTTATTGGGTTTGATAATTAGGTAATTGGCGCACAGGATTATGCACATATTGTTTCATCTCTGATGCGCTTAAAAAACTGGACAAGTGTTTCCACAAATCCTGTTTGTACAATTGCCAGTATGCTTTTGAAAGGCTCGCTACTTGGGTTTTATCACGCAGGCGTTTGGCAAAAACGTCTTTGACCGCATCTTCATCATCATTAAAAGTTCCTTTGGCATTTTTGAGCTTTTTTGCCAAATTTCTGGCAGTAGCGTCGTCTAGTTTTTTAATCTTTCGTGGTGCAATCCATTGTTGCACGTTGGTCAGGTAATTCATATCAAAAGGCTTGTCCCAGTTGGGTTCTCGTTTGATCGTGCCTTGATTTCCTGTGGACACTTGGATTCCAGAGCCTAGATCTTTACCAATGATTTGCTGAGCTTGTTGTTTTTCCTTTTTACGCTTTCGCGAAAGCGTAACAAACACACATACCGTAACTGCCGCCATTGTAGCGCCACCTATCATCCACCATCCTGTTTTTGTAATTTTCATTCTCTCGTTTTTAAGCTGTTCTATAGTTGGGTATTTGTCCAATGATGTTCAGGATGATCTTGATTTCATCTTCTGAAAGTCGATCCTTAATGGTATCGATTAAGTTCTTGTTGTAAGTACTTTGATAGGCCTTAGCCACTTGCGAGACCTGAACTTTATCCTTTAATTTTCTAAACACGGCATATACTGCATCTTCGTCATCTCCACCTTCGTACCACGCGCCCCAGGACTTATGAATCTGTTTTGCAAAACTGGTGGCGCTGCTCTCACTCATTGCAATCACTTGACCATTTACATTCTGCAAAACTTTTGTGAGATAGTAAATGTCAAAAGCATTTTCTGCATCGAGATTATTTGCCGTGGTAGCCAGTTGTTTCTTTATGTGAGTCAATAGTTTGCTTGTTTTTAGATCGCGTTTGCGCTGGCGTATGGATAGAAATGAGCTTCCAACAATGAGAATTCCCATAGCACCGCCACTTACTTTATAGATAAGCTGTCTGTTCATTTCCCTAATAGTTTAGTAGCGCGTCCAGCTGGCGTGAGCATCGCTAGATCTGTGATGTCTGCATCTTTTGCAGAGTTGCGTAAAACCACCACGATAAGAATGAGTGTGATGGTAAGAATGACCGGAACACCTATGGCTAAAATCTTCGTAAGGCTCTTGCCCAAACCAAAAATATTACCGCCTATTTCAGAAATATCTGCAATGGATCTGGTTGCCATATTGCTTACATCCAGCTCGTTCTTAAGCAACCATTTATTGAATGACGGACTTGTAGTACATAGCGCAGATCCATTGGTTTTCCAAGTGACCAACCACAGCATTTTGGCATTATCCTGTCCCACTTCCTTCTTCAATTTGGTATAATAGCTCGTCCAGAAGTCACAAGGGTCGTCGGCTTCTGGAATGAGAAAGGATGTGTTTATTATGGTTACTTGCTGTGCCATTTAATTGCCTAAAAGTTGATTGGCTTGTTTTTCAATTTGGTTCTGTTTGAGATCTTTCTCTTTGAGGAAAGCCACTAAGCGTTGTTTTAATTTTGCTTCTCTGGCACTTGCAACTCTCTTATCGTGATTGATGTATAGCTGTCGTCCCATCCAGAATCCTATGCCCAATGTGATGATGGTTCTCATATTAAAATCCTTGATAAATATTACACTTGGGAATTTCCAGTTCTCCCAGCCATTCCTTGACACTAAAACCAGGTTTATCACTATCCTGTTTTGTGGCAATCTCATTAAAACCCACGATGATGATTTCTGGAAACCTAATAGTATAAAATCGTATCACGGCTTCTAGTGTGGCGGTTTGTTCTTCGGTACGTGTGTCTTTCCACCACGCTTCTTTGAGTGTTCTGCCACCTACATAAGCAAGGTTTTTCACATTGCCAGTAATACCATATCTGCCTTGTGAGATGCCCCAAAGATCTACTTCTGTCGGACTGTCTTCTGGGATAATGGTTTCTAAAATGCCATTCTGCAATACGAGATAATCAAAGCCTGGACGGTTCCAACCAAAACCACCATTACGTTTGTCATTGGTATGTTTTTCGATGATCGTTCTTGCATCGAGATCTAAGGCTTCGCTGGTATCGGTACTGTGTATAACTAAAAAATCTACGTCTTTCATTTTATTGAATTTTGAGTGATGGAATTATTGAGTTTTCTAAAACCAAGTAATCGGTAAACTGGATATGCTTTGATGTTTACTTGATTGTTCTGGTTGCCACCCAGACAGTAGATGCATTTCTTGTCTTCAGAATAGCCGATAAAGAATGCCACGTGACCTTTCCAACTGTTCTTCTTACTACGCCAAAAAACCACAATATCTCCTATGGCTGGTTGCTTTGTTTCTGTTCCTACTTTCAGCCAAGAACGTGCTGTGAGTTGATTGCTCATTTCCTTTCCACATTCTAGGGCAACCCAGTTTGTAAAAGCAGAGCACCAAGCGGTTTCATCGGTCGTGACCCACGTATGACCTATCTTTTCAAAATAATCCAATATTACAGGATTATGTTTTTGACCAACCAGTTCCGTGACTCCGTATTGGCTCAAAGCCGTGTTGATGATTGAATTCATAAAATGGATTTGAATGGATTCTTAGGAACTCGTTTGGGGACGCCTTTACTCATTTGCACCCCATAGGCAAGCGACGCCTTTTCTGGAAGTAGATTGTACATTTCCAGCTTTTTGTAATACAGAATGAATGTGATGGTCTGCAATGCACCAATCTTAAAACACCAGCTGTTCTGGCCATCCAGCATCACACCATCTACACCAAAAACTTCTGATACATTCTGAAAACTCTGCGGACTTTGGTAATTACCAAGCGAAAGTGTTTTGCAGATCTCTTTTCCTGCAATGCTCTTTTGTAGCAGTTGCAAGGCATTTACACAACGTTCTCCAGAGGCGACGATTTTAAGGTGCTTCAACATTCCTGGACTAAACTTAAAATCTTCGCGCTCTTCGTGATATTCATCATTGATGGTTACCGTTGGACTTTTGGAAGAATTAAAAATGCTCAAAAGATTGAGTTGTGTAGTGACTTTAGCAATTTTAGATGTTGATTCACTATCCACCAATCGAAACTGGTCTTGTATATCCCAAGGTGTTTCCGTTTGGGCCTGCGTTTCGGCATTGATGCGCGTCGTACTTTTAGAAACTATGTTTTTGATTATAAGTTCATTTGTCTCGTTATCAAAGCGTATTTCCGTAGGTCGTTTTCCAGTCCTATTAGCATCTACCACTTTGTGATTTAAACCGATGTGATACATCATATTATTTACTGAACCTATGACATACACCATTCCGTAGAAATAGCCAGAATTTGTATTTATGGCCAGCGCTACTGGCGAAACCGTTCCAGGCATCGCATTCTCCGTCAATGGAATTGTAGCAATTACAGTCCCATCACGAGCAACTACCGAAACAGAATCCGAAAGCTGATTGGCCACATACAATAAATCATTTGCAGGGTTAAGCACTACTTGCTGTGGATGCGTACCTACCAAAACATCTATTTTTTCGGCGTTCTCAATAAATAAAGGGTCTGTGATAGGCTTATCGCTATTACCACCCCAAAGACAAACATTTCTGGTGTCTGGCGTGTGATTTTTGACAGTTACCTGCATTACATCAAACTCATCGTGCAGGTATTTTTGATACTGTTTAAAACCTTCCTTTTGTTTTTGGTCTTTTATGAGATTACGCTTTCGCGAAAGCGGACTTCTACCAGAACCACAATCAGAAATTTCCATAACACCTTCATCGGTCGCATAGAAAACAGCATCTCTTGAAGGGTCGCAATTTCTCTTTCTTGTTTCTGGAAAAGCAACGTGCATCACGCCAGATCGTGTACCCCATTTTTTTAAATCGGTTCTGTATTTTGCAGAATTATCTTTCATATAAGCATCTTCGTTAGAATGGATTGTCCTTTTAATAACCGCAGGATCTTCGCAACTTTCACAGGCGAAAGTTTCTGTGTTTTTGGACGTTAATTTTATCGTTGCGCCCATTGTAAATACTGCCATTGTGATAAGAAATAGTTTATGCATTTGCTCTATAATTTTCTATGAAGGCAACCACGTCCTTGGTGCGCTGTACCTGTGATGCGCCCACGTGATGTGGATTATTGCCAAAAACCTTGGTCACGGCATAAATGGCTTCAATCGTCGGGAAACCGTAGTCCAGATATTTCTTAATGCCACAGAGATCTGCTGTTTTTTGACTTCTAGTATTAAGGAACCAATGGCATCCTTCGTGGGCAAGAATTGCCACGCGGATAGGAATGGTATAGCCAATGAATAAGCGCTGTGAGATCTGTACACGTGGCATCTTGCGATGTGTGCGCGCCGGTGTGATTAATTCCTTTCCAAAAGCATCTGTTATCGTAGGTAAGTATTGAAATAGAAACTCGTGGTTTTTGGAATCGTAAAAGCCTGTAGGCGTGTGTCCCGCTTTTTGGGCAAAGTCTATGGCAAAATCCATAAAGCGATGTTGCTCGGTAGTTGCCCAGACTTCGGCAGGTTTCATTTTTTCTACCTTGAAGTAGCTCATATCAAACTGATAGTCTTCTCCAGAAACTTTGTCAAACAGCTCCATTTCCAGTACTTCTGGCGTTACGGGAAGCGAGATCACAAATTCTCGTTTCTCATCGCCTTCATAGAACTGCGCTTTTCTCCTGAAATAATACGTATTAGGATATCGCGGATCGTACACGCGTATGCCCAACTGCACTGGCATTTTGGACTTGATACCCAGTCGTATTTTGAAACGCTCTTTATTTGATGGAATCGGGATAATCATTGGCTATACAGTTGCTTGTTCTTTCTATTCTTAATAACCACTAATCCCACAACGCCAACTACGACCACGCCACCTAGAACAAAAACTATGGTGGGAATACCTTTCTTTTCTTCTTCAGGAACATCTGCCGTACCGATTGAAAAATCAAAATCTGATGCAGGTTCATTAGCACCGCCAAATCCTGTGGGAGGTGTTGGTTTTGTAATCGTATCGATAGCAGCACCTATAGCCGTTGCTCCGCCCATATCCTGAACGGCGTTACCCAGTTTAGAAAAGAAGGCTTTGCTTTTAGCGCGTCGTGCAATGCGCTTCGGTGCGCTGCGTCTTGCCGCTCTTCGCGCTTTTCGTTTGGCACGACGCGCACGACGTTTCTTTTTGTTGCCAAAGAAATCGTCATAATTATCGTCTAGAATGTATTCTGTTTCTCCTGTAATCATACGTTATAGTACTTCCAGAACACGCAAGGTGCTTCCGTTGGGTTCGTAGTTTATTTTGTGGTAACTTTTACCTACAAATGGATAGCTTTTGGCTTCGCCTGGAAGAAGGGAAACGCCATTTACTTGAGCCGTTTTTTCTCCTATATTCTTGACAGACCCATACAGAAATCCTTCCTGGAAACTTCCATCGTCAGATACTTCACTTTCCTTTATTTGCGCCAGTATGTCCATTGCTTTTCTTTTTGATTTGAATGTATTTATAGATGCCAAAACCTACAGCGCCAGTAACTCCGACGATAGCAATGATCTTAACCACCTTCGCTGTTTTACCGTCCGACTTCATTGCCTTTTCTGCTGCTGCTTTCTCCACTGTTGCAGGAACTTGAAGGCTTGCTATTTGCGCTTTTGTAACCTTTTGATCTTTACTGATAGGCTTGCCCTTTTTTATCAAGGTGGGCTTGAATATAGGTTTGCTAGGTAGCTTGGTTTTTATAGGTGTTCCTTTGGGAATTAAGATGCTTACTGGGACTTTAGATGGCAGCTTTTTACGAACTACTTTCTTTTTCCTAATAGGTCTTGGTCTTCCTTTTACAATAGGTGGTCGTCGCAAGATTTTCCGTCTAGGTGCGATTTTGATACGTCTATTTGGGGCACGTCTTGCGATTCTTCTTGCCTTTCTGCGCTGTCTACGTATTTTCCTGCGACCACGTCTAAAGTTGTCGTAATCTCCATCGTCGTACACGTCATAATCTGTTAATCCGAATGTGTTTGTCATAGCTGTTGTGGCATTTGCGCACGTTGACCGCCATACGGCATCGGTGGCTGTTTGGACTTCATTAATATCGCTGCACCTATGCCCAGAACCACCACACCGCCGCCTATCATCAGCATCATATTGGTTTTCTTTTTTGCTTCGGCTTCCTTGCGTTTTTGTTCTTCTCGACGGCGTTCTTCTGCCTGTCGTCGCTCTTCATCACGGCGGCGTTGTTCTTCACGCATCTGTTGCATACGGCGCTCCATATCTCTTTTGGCCGCAGCTGCCTGAGCTGCCGCTGCGGCTGCTGCATTAGTATTGCCACCAGAACTACGGCGTTTTTTCTTTTTGAAGAGACCGCCCAGGATTCCCACGGCACCTTTGGCCACGGCTCCCCAAAACTCGTCCTCGCGACCTGCAAGTCTGGATATGAGTTCTGCAAGCGCTTTCGCGAAAGCGGAATTATCATCCTTCATCAGTTCTACAGTCTCATTAATGAGTGCCTTGTGTGATGGCCTGTCACGGAAAGTGATCCCATAGACACGCAAGAGCTGTTGCAGTTCTAAGGGATAGTGCAGGATCAGGTATGAGATATCATCTATCGCCTGATTGTATTTCAATTGTTTGGTTTTATTTGCCATTTTTTAAGTCAAATTTTATGCTCGCACCTACCAGAACACCTGCGATAAATACGACGCCAAAAAGCAACATCTCATCTTTTGTGATATGGATGCCTTTGGGTTTCTCGGCAGCTACTTCTGGTTTGGATTCTGGTTTGCTTTCCTTGCGTTTGCGCAGTTCGTTCCAGACCATTTGAACTTCCTGTGCTAGGTTTTTGTCTTCCAGATCTTCATTGGATCGCTTTACGATGTCCTGATAATACTTCTCTAGGGCTTTATCATCATAGGAATTGAACTGATCCAGAAAACTGTCTTCATCTCCAGAACCTGCATAGTTGGAATGACCGCAGGATTTACAATAGTTTTCCGCTTTCGTACTTCGGCTACGCTCAGTATGAACTACAGCGTTTTCACCACAGGCAGCACATTTGGAATTTTCAACAGTATTTACCTGAAGTATCGCTGCCTTGTCTGGATGAATTTCTAAAAGATCCTTGATGACCTTTCTCCCTTTGTTCTTTACAAGTTCTTTGACCGCCTGGGACAGATGTTGCTGGTTATCAATTTTTTCAAAACCGTAATCAAACAAGATGTCATTTGCGGCATCTGTGTTATGAAAGACGATATAGTCTATCCTGTTCTGTGCGAGATTTTTGGGGTTATTGTTGCGTTTCATAGGGTGTCGTTAAAAAAGAACAGCCAGAGCTAGGTTTGGGGGAAACCGTGACTCTGGCTGTCTCAATTAGGGAAAGAGTCAAGACTCAAGTCGGAGCTCCAACTATCGTCTCTTACGTCTTACAAGGCGTGACTTAGACCGTCTCGCCACCGGTTTTCTGACATATCGACGACGGCTTACAGGTCTCCTGCGAGAACGTCTCACTCTACGTCTGGGACGCCCTAATGGTCTGGGTTTTCTACGACTGCGTATCAGGTCCAGTTGTGGAAGTCCAGTCGTACGTGGTGCACGAGAGAGTTCTGCAACGTTCTGACCTTTAAGCAAGTTGCCCAGATTTGCTCTTGCTTTAATGGTAAATGTGAATACGGCTGTAACGCCATCCTCTACCATAATCTGTAGGGAATCCTGTCCCGTCACGTCCATCTCGAAGTTGTCATCGTCAATGAGCGTTTGGGTAAAGTTTTGTGGCGAAGTCGCATTACGCGGTTGATACACTCTGGTCGTTTTTGAACCTGAAGCTGTTCTACGCTCCACGCGCAGTACATTATCAAACTGTAGCGGATTGCTCACAGAGTACTTCATTCCCGATATTTTAAAAGGGTTTGCCTTACTCTCTTCACGTACTTCCTTGTGACTGGATTCTTCTATCTCTACGGTCACACCATTAGGCTGTGCTGCCTCACGGTTACCGCCAAAAACATTTGCCTCTGCCGCTGCGCCAGATTTGTTTGTGATCACTACCGTTAGGGTACGGTCGTTAGGATCAATCTTGCCTACTGTGGCTGCGGTGTAATCGTCATAATCATCTTCGTACTCAACTTCATCTGCATAATCGTCATAGTCGTCGTACTCGTCTTCAAACTCATCATCATAACCATCTTCTAGGCCTTCAAAGCCTGTATCGAAGTCGTCCTCATCGTCATAGTCATCGTAGTCTTCTTCGTGGTCGTAATCGTCGTATTGGTTTTCTGCGTCTTCTTCGTAGCGCATTAACTCGTCGTTATAATCTTTCATTAGTCTGGGATTTGTCCATTGAAACAATGGAGTTTTTCATCTCAAGAATATGTTGTCCCTTATGGCGCATCTCTAAATGCTATGCCTTTTTGGTAGGGACAGCCGCAGTCTTCTTGTTTTTTTCTGCGAGCTTTTTTGCCTTCATCTTTTGAACCATAGGTGCTACCAGTAAGGTTCCTATTGCGATGCCGGCGATTCCTGCTCCTACGCAATACATTATAGGTTGCCAGGCGATGTCATTTTTCTGTGCCATTTTGGGTTGTTTTTGTAAAACTGTTTGTAATAATGGGCAGGTCTCTAAACCTTGTGAGCACAAAGATGAAGGGAAGAAGAAGGTTTACCGTGGTAGGGTTTGGGACTTTGGGACGGAGATAGAGATGCTGGAGCTATAGAACGAGCTATAAATAAAGAAACTGATAAAGGAATAGATATTGCTATATATGTCAAGTAAATAGATGTAAAAACTTGACATTATAAAGAATTAAACTATCTTTGTAATGCTTAAACTATGAATATAACAGCATACATAAAAGATAAGATAGCTCGTATAGATGCAGGAGATGCATTTACATACGATGATCTGGCTATACCTCAAGGTGAGTTTACAGCTGCTTCTAAGTCTTTAAGTAGACTAGTTACTGCTGGTACTATAAAGAGATATAGAAAAGGTGTTTATTATAAGCCTAAACAAACAGACTTTGGCGAATTAAGACCTAGTGATACAGAACTGCTCAATATCTATCTTTTTGAAGATAACAAACAGGTGGCCTACATTACTGGAGTGCGATTGTACAATCAATTCAGGCTGACCACTCAGGTTCCTAACGTGGTAAGAGTTGCGAGTTCTTCAAAGCAAGTACGTGGTAAGGTAGGAAACACAATGGTGCGGCCTGCAAAGAGCTATGTTACCGTTTCTAAAAAGAATATTCCATTACTACAGGTGCTCGATGTTGCAAAAGACTTTAAAAATATTCCTGATGGCGACAGCTCCCAGATTCTTTCGTTTCTTAAAAACAGAATAGCTCAATTTTCGGCAAAAGATCTGGAACGTTTTACCGCTTTCGCGAAAGCGTACCCACCTAAAGTTGCTGCCTTAATAGGTGCCATCTACGAGTTTATGGGATTAGAAAAACAGAGCAACGCATTGCGTGAGAACATCAATGCCTTAAGTACCTACACCTTTGGGATTTCCAAGGATATACTACCAACTATTAACAACTGGAACATCGCTTAATGAGATTACACGAATATCAAGAACCCTTCAGAAATGCGATACGTGCTGCCGCAGATCATTTCGGCATTGCCGAAATATTTATTGAAAAAGATTACTGGGTCACTTTTGCGCTCAAGCAAATATTTACAAATCCTGCATCAAAGGATATTACTGTGTTTAAAGGTGGAACGTCTTTATCAAAATGTCATAAGATTATCGAGCGCTTTTCGGAAGATATAGATCTCGTCATCATCACTGACGAAGAAGAAGGAAGTAACGCCATCAAGAAGAAACTTAAGCTTGTCACAGAAGCTGTGGCTGAACCCTTGACTTATGTACCTGGTCACTTAATCGAGAACAAAAAGGGTAAGATCAGAAAACTGGTATATAGCTACGATAAAAGCGGAATGGATGGAGCCTTTGGCCACGTGCGTGATGAGATAGTGGTAGAAGTGTCCAGCTATGGAAGCCCGCATCCCAGCAGTGCGGTTGAAATACACTCGATGATTACCGGTTTAATTGCCAGTACAGGAAATGTGGATCTGATAACCAAATACGAGCTCGAACCTTTTAAAGTTGTTGCGCTAGATATTGAGCGTACCTTTTGTGAGAAAGTGATAAGCCTCGTGCGATTTTCATATACCGAAACCCCTTTGAAAGACTTGGCAGATAAAGTAAGGCACACCTATGATTTGCACCAATTACTAAAGTTAGAGCGAATACAAGATTTTCTAGCAAGTGAAGACTTTTCTGCAATGCTCAATCAGGTAGGTAAAGATGATGACAAAGCGATTCCCAATGACAAGGAATGGCTCTCACAACACCCAAACAAAGCACTCATATTTGAAGATATTGAAGGCGTTTGGAGCAAAATAAAATTAACCTACAACAGCTCTTTCAAAGAGTTGCTTACTGGGGATTTACCTAATGACGAAGAAGTCTTGAAATCTCTTAAAGCTATTAAGAATCGTTTGGGAGAAATTAAATGGGAGATGTCATAAGTAACAACAAACTTAATATCAATATGAACCCATTAGATCAATTTAAAAATATAAATGCAAGCCAAAAAGCAATAGAAGCAGCGATGGGTAGTATTGCGAAATTAGATTGGGTAAATGAAATGACTAAACGCATTCAGTATCCTACAAATATTGCAGCATTTGGTGGTGCTTTAGATATCCTTAAATCAATGCACCAACATCCTGGAATTGAATCGATGAATTCTATTTCTAAAGTGACATCTGGAATCGTACCGCTATTAGATTGGTATAAAGACAATCCACTTAAAAATCAGATGGATGGCATTATAACCAATCACGCCTTGCTCAATCAGCGCTTGTCATCTTTATCATCTTTATCATCAATGTATGCTGAAAATTATGTGAAGCCATTGAATGCTATAGAAGTTGCACTGAGAGGTATTTCTACAGATTTTTTGAAGAATATATCATTTGATGATCTTGATGTAGCTGAAGAGGAATATGATCTTGTTGAGGAGGCTACCGAAGCAATAGTGACTCAAGCAGAATCGCTACAAACTTTCTCAGATAAGTATGTGACTCAGGAAAGTTTTGAAAAATTTCAGATACAGTTATTTGATGAATTGCAACTGATAAGTTCAAAGTCTAAATCAGAAAAAGCTAAAGCCTTTATTTTTCAAATAATGCAAATCATTTCATTTGTTGTGATGATTTTTTCATTACACAGCGATTCCCATAAAATGACAAACAAAGAGCTTTCTGAAATCATAGACGATAAATTTAAATCGCATCAAGAGCACACTAATATAAAGTTAGATAGCATTTTAAGTCAAATCACGAAACAAAGGCTTGCAACTACTGACGTAAATCTGAGAGTGAACAATAAGAAAAGAGCTGCAATAAAGGGTATCGTTAAAAAAGGACAGTTGATAAGCGTTATTGAGACTCGACATAAGTACTTATTAATCTATTATATTGATCAAGAAACTGGTGAGCCTAAATCCGGTTTTGTTTTCAAAAAAAACTTTGAAAAGATTGATTAAAATCACATAGGCCCAACCATCCCATCTTCGTGATACCGTAACTTATCTGAAATCAATTTTACGATGGCATCGTTCTTTGTTTTGTAGGTGTTGTTGCCGTCAAAATCTTCTTCATTCAGTAGCATTTTCACTTTACGGCTTTCTTCCTGGTCAATAAATTTTTTACAGGCACGTATAAACGCTGCACGGCTACATCCACGGATGCGTTGCTCTCGCATATTGATATAAACAAAGAAACTTTTCTGGATTTTATATTCTTGTTCTGTGATCTTGCCCATAGCAAAGGCATTGGAACATAATTCATATTGTTCATCGACAATAAGCTGACCGATACGAACCATTTGATATTTTGGGATGCGCTCGCGATAGCGCGTCACATCATCCACCTGATGATGCAAACGTAACCACGTACAGTTTTGCCATTCTGATGTAGTAATTTTTGCTACAGACTGGTGCGTGAGTACTATATCGATTCCTTTATGGCGCACGGTACAGAGTGCACCGATCATCGACTGCCCTTTGGCGCCAGTCATATAGTGATCAATATCGTCCAGAACCACCAAGCCATTTTTAAAGTGCTTCATTATTTTGGTAATGACTTCTTTCTTTTCGTCATTATCCATAGGTGATCCATCTGGGTTAAAAGGTCTAATTCTACGTGAGGTTACTTTGGTCAGTGCCTTTAGATGATTTGGACTTACCGTACGAAATTGCGGATAATCATCATCGTTAGTATCAAAAGCAAGTACCTTACGACCTTTCTTGCCTACCGCAAGATGATCCATCATATAGCGTTTGATCTCTTGCTTGTTCCTGTATGTCTTCCCGACACCAGTCTCGCCACAGACCAGTAAGATCATTGGCTGGCGTTCTAAGTCTTCTTTGAGATAGCTTATGGGTTTTCTTCCGCGATTAGAATTTACAGACATAGCTATTCTGTTTTGGGTTCATCCTCGGCTACTTCAAGTATAGTAGCTTCTGGAATATCATTATCTATATCTTCAAAATCGACTTCTTCAGTTTGTTGAGATGCTTTTTTTTCCGCTTTTGCGAAAGCAAAATCCTGAACATTTTCTTCCTCTTCAAAATCTAACTCTTCCTGGAAATCTTGAGTAGCATAATCTTCTTCTTGCGCTGAAAAATCTTCTTGTTCTTCTTCGAGAGCTGAAGCTTTTTCATTACGGATGATATCAAGAATGCGCTCTTCCAGAATATTATTTTCTGCGCGGACTTCCATAACGACCTGTGCTTTCTTCATTAAGATGGACAGGACTGCACCCATCAATTGCTGTTCGGGCGTAAGTTTCTTAGCTTTCTTACGCAGGATCTGGGCGAGCAATGGTCTCAACAACGCCTTGTCTTCCTTGTCTAGCTTTACGCGTGCAACATTCTTATCGTTTTGCTGATCGATGACGGAAATGATCTCATCAAACTCATAGAATTCCTTGTGCTTGCTGATTTTTACAAAGTAACCGCCACCTACTTCAAGAACGTTGTTAGACATTCCCAACAGAGCATCAGCCGCTTGGTTGGCTTGGCTCAGAGGCAATTCAAAATCTTCGTCTGTAGGTTGTGGCTCATCATCATCTTCATAGCCACCACCATTTATTTCCTGTTCTGGTGCATCTAGTGGTTGCTCGCTTTTTTCTTGTGCTACATTTTCTTCTACAGTTTTGCGGAATTCTGGCTGCTCGCTAGATGGCGCTTCAGGTTCTTCTGGCATCTGGTGTGGTCGGTCTGGTTTCCACACGTTCCAGCTTTTTTGCTTTTCGGGATCACTTTCTATTGGACGCTCGCCACCGATGTCTTTTTCAATCACTGGTTGATTGAGCGGACTGCTGTCTTCGCCCTGAATACTTTCAAACGTGATTTCTTCTGGTGCTGTGGTAAGGACGTCCTTTACTTCTTGAGCTATTTCTTCTTTCATAAATTCTAATTGAGTTTTGCGATAAAGTTGACCACGTTGTTTTCCAAAACTTGAAATTTGGCTACAAAAGGCTTGTAAAAGCTTGGAATACTCAGGATTTCATCGCACTTATGGTAGTTGTACATCACAGCTCGCTTGGACTGCTTAAAACTCTCGCCTATCTTGGCATAACTGGTATCTGTGTATTTCTTGAGCAGGAAATAACACGCCATCCTAGCATCACGGTATTCTTGAATGTTACTGGTGTAAAATTTGGGTTCTTGAAGATCAAAAATTTGGATGCTCTGCGAGATAAAATAGACAACGAGCAGTTTTACCTTTTGGGTGTCGCTCGATTTAAGTTGTGCGTTTCCAGAAAGATTATTGATGACTTCTATGGTCTTAGCGAGTCCAAATTTCCCTATGAGCGTATCTACACTCTGCTGTAAGTCGCTATAATCGGGCTGTTCTTTTTTCATCTGGCTGTGAATTGATTCTCACGTGCCAAACTACTAAAAGAGAGTTTTCAGAAGATTGTTAATTGTATCCTAGTAAATTATGGAGATTTTACTATAATGTTGTTGATTGACAAACCTACTCAATTAAATCGCCAAAAAATGAAGTTAGAAACCATTGAAGAACTTAAACGAGAAATAAACTCATACGAAATGGTTGCTTTATTAAAGGCTTGTTACAACTATTTTGATATTGAAATCGAAAAACCCAAAGCTTTATGGGTTACACTCACGATAATGAAATGGACTTATTTGTACGGTACGAGAACCAAACCGGTAAAACCATTAACTGTCAAAGCTTTTCAAACACTTTTTGAAGCTATAATGGAATTTGATCCCGATCATATTTCAAACTATATGAAATCTCAAGGAATTCATCGAGCCTTTGCGATACTACATTATCAGCAGTTTTATCTTCAAACTGCCGTACATAAAGAGCGTTTTAGCACACAATTAAAGTTTTATGAAATTCTAGAATCGCGGTATGACATTTCAGCCTCTTTTAAAAAGAAAACTGGTCTGTCTATTACTGAATTTTTAAGAATACTACAATGTATGTGGTTGTACGCTCAAATGAAACAATCAGAATTTCCCAACACAAAAATTACGGGCTACGTAAGTCAACCTATACTTGATAGTATGTCTGAAATCTTTGGGAAGATACAAACCGAACGGTTTATCAACCTCTTAATGATAACGCCACTGACCGCAGCAAAAGAAGCTAAAAAATGGAAAGGAACTAATGCTACAAAATATGAGATGATGGAACACTCATTTCTCACTTTATTTCCCTTTCAATGGTTTGAAAATTCTGTGCGCATCGTGCATCCATCGGTTTTCAATTATACTGCAAACTATTACATCTACGATTATATGAAGATCAACGATCCAAAGTTTACAACAGAATTTGGAGCAAGATTTGAAAAATATATTCAGTTAGGATTAGACGAAATAAATATTAATTACAAAATTGAGAGTGAGGTAAAACGATCTCTTCCCGCGAAGCACAAAGTCGTAGATTTTGTGATTGACGATAATATTCTACTTGAATGCAAAGCTATTGAGCCTAAGCCATTAGCATCGATCAACCCAACAGACGATTACGTGTACTCATCTTATAAAGACTCACTTTTGAAGGCTTATTATGATCAAATGCTACCTGTATCAAAATTTTTAAATCCCAATCAAGAGAATTGGGGAATAGTAATCACGCATAAGAATATCTTCTGGTCAGATTACAGAGAACTTTATCAGTTTACAAAAGACAGGTACGCAAATAGCGCTGACAACAGCCAGCTACCACCAGAGAATGTATTCATAATGGATATTCATACCTGGGACTTGGTCATAAATGTTATTGTGACTGGTCAAACAACATTGCCAGATCTACTGAAAAAAGCTCGAAATGCAAACGCAAACCATCTCACAAGAAAAGCCCAATTTGATATGCAACTGGACGATTTTGATCTTAGACAATTTCAACTCTCATATTTAGCTAAAGAGACAGAATTATTAAAATTATAGTGTTTCAAATGAGCAATCGATTCAGTATAATTCCACTTTAACTCTACGCTCTTCCTTTGGTCGTGAATCTCGCAAGCTCGATTTCGCGAAAGCATACTGAAAACAAAATGAGAAATAAAGATGAATAGCTTGTAAACTTTGTTAATTTTAGGAGCTGAACAACTTTGTAAAGCACTAAATGGCATTATTCCAGACATCTGTACTCAAAAAATATCTCGCACAACAGGACACTAACGCAGTAGATAAGGCATATCGCAAGTACACAAAATTCTTTCTCAACCTTGAGATACAGCAAAATATAGACAAGAGTAACGAGGAGCAAATACAGGCTACTTTTCTTACAGAACTCTTTGTAAACGTGCTCGATTATACCATTAATCCTAAGCCCAAATACAACCTAACCACAGAATATAAAAACGAGAAAAACAATCGCAAGGCAGACGGTGCGATTATCACAGAAGAAAAGACAGTAGCCGTTGTAGAACTTAAGGGCACAAATACAAAGGATCTGGAAAGCATACGACGCCAGGCTTTTGATTATAAAGTAAATCATAAAGGATGTAGGTTTGTCATTACGTCAAATTTTGAAAAACTACGCTTTTATATTGACGATACTACAGAGTTACTGGACTTTGACCTGTTTAATCTTACGCGCGACGACTTTGGATTGTTGTATTTGTGTTTGTACAAAGACAATTTACTCAAGGAATTACCGCTTCAGATAAAGCAGGATTCACTCATTGTAGAGGAACAAATTACCAAAGAGTTTTACAAAGATTATTCGCTTTTTAAACGTGAGCTGTATCGTGATCTGGTCAAGAAAAATGGTAAGGTCTTAAAGGTCGCGATTCAGGAAGAGACTGGTATTACAGATAATGCAGAGCATCAGTCTGATCTTGAACGCCTAGAGAAAAATGTAAAACTCACGCTTTTTAAAAAGTCGCAGAAACTTATAGATCGTTTTCTCTTTATCTTTTTTGCAGAAGATCGCGGACTCTTACAACCCAATTATACCATTAAACGTCTGGCAGAATGGGACACCATTCGCAAGCTGGATGTGGAAGAACCATTATACGATCGTTTTAAAAAGCATTTTAACTATCTGGATAAAGGCCGTAAGGGCGATGCGGAAAATAAAGAGATTTTTGCCTACAATGGTGGTCTCTTTAAACCAGATTCTATACTGGATCGTGTGATAATAGATGATGATTTACTTTATCATCATACTAAAAAATTGGCAACTTATGATTTTGAAAGCCAAGTAGACGTCAACATCCTTGGTCATATTTTTGAAAACTCTCTCAACGAGATTGAAAGTATTAATGCCGAAATAGAAGGTGGCAACTTTGACAAACAGAAAAGCAAGCGTAAGAAAGATGGCGTTTTTTACACGCCTAAGTATATCACAAAATACATTGTAGAAAATACAGTAGGTAAACTATGTGATGAGAAAAAAGCCGTACTCGGTTTTAAAGAAGAAGAGTATTTTAAAGGACGTGGTACTGGTAGAAAGAAGCGAAACGACAAGACTATACAAAAGCTAGTTGAAACGCTAGACACCTACCGCAACTGGTTATTACAGATCACTATTTGCGATCCTGCCTGTGGCTCTGGTGCATTTCTTAACCAGGCACTGGATTTTCTCATTAAAGAACATCAGTACATAGACGAGCTTAAGACCAAAATTTTAGGTGGTGGCTTACAGTTTCCAGATATAGAAAACACCATACTGGAGAACAATATTTATGGTGTAGATCTTAATGAGGAGTCTGTAGAGATTGCAAAGCTATCACTCTGGTTACGCACGGCACAGCCACGCCGTAAGCTCAACGATTTGAGCAGTAATATAAAATGTGGTAACAGTTTAATAGACAGTAAAACCATAGCAGGAGATAAAGCCTTTAACTGGGAGACCGCTTTCGCGAAAGTGTTTGCTAACGGAGGTTTTGATGTTGTGATTGGGAATCCGCCTTGGGGAGCAAAACTGCCTACTAATGATCTAAAATATGTCAAGTCTAAACATCAAGACATAATTGTTAGAATGGTTGATTCTTTTATGTTTTTTATGGATAAATCTATTGACTTAACCAATGATATTGGAGTTATTGGTATGATTATACCAGACGTAATTTTATATCAAAAAGACAACTCTAAACTTAGAGAAAAAATACTCAAAGAAACCCAATTGCAGATTGCACTAAATGTTGGGGATGGAATCTTTGAAGAGGTTGCTCGACCATCGGCAATTGTCGTTTATTCCAAAAAGAAAAGTAAAAATCCTTCTATTGTAGGGAATTTCAACAAGTACAAAGATGTCGATATTAATAGTATTGACACTTACGAAGTTGAAAGTGAGTTATTTTATTCAATACCAAATACCGTGTTTGCCACTCAAAATTTGAGCGGATATGAAATACTGAAAAGACACAATACTAAAACTCTTAATGATTTTATAGATACTGACGGAATACAAAGAGGAGTTAGTCCGGATTTGAAAGATGCTTTTATCGTGGATGCAGATACTATCAAAACTGAAAATTTAGAAGAACAATATATTAGACCTACAGTTACAGGAGGAGTTGACGTAAAAAGGTACTATACCATAGATGCAGATAAAAACCTTTTCTACATTACAAAAAATGACAATCCTCAAGATTTTCCTAATATTCACGACTATATCGAGAAATACCTTCCAAGGATAACTTGTAAAGAAGTTGCCCAAGGAAAGCATCCCTTTTATGCGTTGCATCGTGCTAGGAATCCACAAATATTTGAAAAGGAGAATAAGGTGTTGGGTGTAATTACGGGAGACAGTATTATAACATCGATAGATAAAAATGAATTATTTCCTACAGATGGTCTTTACGTGTTTAGTGCAAATGATAAGATTTCTAATAAATATTTGTCGGCAATTTTAAATTCAAGATTATCCACCTACCTATATCGGTTATTGTCTTCCGAAACGGGCAGAACTATGGCACAAGTGAAACCTGTTTTATTATCGCAACTTCCCTTTATAGAGCCCGATAAAACTACCGTTCAAAAGATTGAAAGCCTTTATGATTTAATTTCTAAGGAAATAAAATCATTCACAACCATTCAAGATAAATTCTTAAAATATTTATATCATCAATTCAGGATTGAAAAATTCTCTCGCAAACTCGAAAACTGGCAAGATTTAGATTTTGGCGAGTTTATCAAAGAACTGAATAAAGCGATTAAAGCCAATAACAAATTGCGAGAAAAGGAAGGTCAAGCACCTGTTGCCGTGCTTACCAAAACAGATGAGTTTGAATGGTTAGACCTCTTTGAGCAAAACAAGAAAAAAGCACAAGACCTACAACTACAAATCAACACCCTAGAGCAACAAATAGATACAATGGTGTATGAGCTGTATGGATTGAGTGATGAGGAGATAAGGATTGTGGAGAACGGGTAATGGAGCAAATGAAGGAAGTCGATATAGAACAGAAATCAATTGAAATTCAAAAAATAATTTCAAGATATACCAAAGAAAGCTTTGTATGCTTCTTTGCAGACTTCGTGCGTCATCATCCAGAACGAAATCAATTTAGCTTTTCTGAAAAATTCAAGTCTAAGTACAAAGATTCAATTTATCTTATTATGCTGAGACTTTCCTCTGATGAAGTAGGATCTGAGGACTTCTATTATTCCGAAGAGAATGATAAAATACTTCAAAAAGTTGGAGATATTTTGCTCGAAATAGTTAGTTTCTATTTGGGGAATTATTCAAGGTTTGATACGACTACATCAAAAAAAGATAGGTCAGAAATGCTGATCCACGAACTTGCTTTTAAAGATTATTTTCAAAATGGGGTACTTAATTATAGAGAACAAGAACTTAATAAAGTAATTCGATTATTTAAACCCTATCAGAATAAAATAAAAGAAAGACTAGGAATTGACTTAAAAACATTGATGGCACTCTGTGAGTTTTCAGAAGATGATTATCAAAGAAAAGCCATTACATCAAAAAGTTTTCTCTTTGATCCAAGAATGAAAGATTTTGTGCATAGCGTTCAAGCTGGAAAATTTGAAGAAGGCCTGTCTCAACTTCCTATAGAATTACAAGATAATTTTCTAGATTTCTTTGAGAGTCCGCACAGCTGTTTATTATTTACAAAAAATGACTACTACAAGTCTTTCAATAAGAAGGATGTAGATGTTTTCTGTAATCTACTATCAATAGATATTAATGATTCATTTAATAATTTATTTTACTCACAACCCAACCCATTAGAGCTTAAACCAATCGTAAAAATTAATGATAAAACATTTTTGAATGTATTTCAAAAGCAATTACCTAATGCGGTTTACAAACTGCTCTATCAAGTTCTTACTGAAACAGAAAAGGAAAAAGAACAACTTAATTTAAGAAGAGGAAAGGTTATTTTAGAGTCTCAAACTCAAAACATATTTGACAGATTTTTCAGTAAAGCAAAAAATGTCACTTCATACAATAACTACTATATTAATAGCAATCCCGCCGAAAAGGATTTGCTATACATAGTAAACAGAATAGCATTTGTAATTGAGTGTAAAGCCTCTCGTAGTAGAGAACCGTGGAGAAATACTAAAAAAGCTACGGAAAGAATAAGGTCAGACTTTGATTATTGTATTCAAAAAGGGTATGAACAATGTTTTGAGGTAGAACAAGCAATTCTAAATGATGAGGCTATAACTATAAAAAGTAAAAATAACAGCGAAGTTTTAAATACGTCGCAAATCATTGATGTCTTTACAATAGTTGTTACTTCTGAGAGGTTTGCTTCATTGCAAATAGATTTAGGTCTTTTACTTAACAAAAAAAGCAGTGAAGACTTTTACCCTTGGTCTGTTTGCATAGATGATTTAGAAACATTTCTGAAGACGTTGGGCGCAGTATATAATAACAGATTCAAGAAATTTATTGACTATTTAGAATTTAGAGAACTCCTTCACAGTCGTCTTTTATCTAGAGATGAACTTGATGTTTGCGCAATGTTCCTAAAAAATCCACAAAAGTTCAAAGAGCTGTGTGAAAGTGACGCCTATTTGGTTCCAGATCCTTATTTACAAGGTTATTTCGACGAACTCTATTTTTCTAAAAAACTCAACTTCAAAATCTTAGATATAACTTAAATATGGAAACAAGAGCAATTAAAAGCGAACTAACCAAGTTTGTAAAAAAAACTATGGGCAGTAAAAACCCACGGTTTAATGGTTGGTACGCAGGCATTACAAATAACGAAAAACGTCGCAAAGCAGAACATTCGGTCAGAAATGGAAAAATACTTCATTGGAAATGTATCAATGCAGGAACGATGATGAAAGCTAATGAAGTTGAAGCTTTCTTTTCTACTAGAGGGACACTTAATATGAAACAGCCACAAGGAGCAAATATTGCTTCTAAATGGGTTTACATTTTTAAACTAGCGCCGAAACCTAGAGGTATGAATGGTCTTGCTGGTCCATTGGACAGCAAATCTGTTTATGATTACATTTTTGGAGAGTAAATTATAACATATGTATTTAAAAAATTTAAAGCTTTGGAATTTCAGAAAATTTGGTAGCACAGGTGCTTTCGATTTATTAAAGCCTGATTTAGATTTAATATTTTCCAAAGGAGTTAATGTTTTAATAGGTCAAAATGATTCAGGTAAAACAGCTATTATTGATGCCATAAAACTGGTACTTAAAACTCATAGTTATGAGTGGCTAAAAGTTATCAATGATGACTTTTATATGGAGTCAAACAGGCTTAGGATTGAACTAATCTTCGATGATTTAGACCCAGAAGAGGCTAAACACTTTACTGAATGGTTAGGCTGGACAGAGGAAAATGGTGGGCAACCCAAATCTTATCTACGATTAATATACGATGTAACACGTAATCTGGTGGACAATAAAATAGCACCAACAGATGTAAAGGCAGGTGTAGATCCAATAGGCTACCAATTAACAGCAGAAGCAAGAGAGCTTCTAAAAACAACGTATTTAAAACCTCTTAGAAACGCACAGGCAGAGCTTGTTCCTCGAAAAAACTCAAGGCTTACACAAATTCTTCAAGAGCACGAGGCTTTTAAAGGTCGAAATACAGATCATTTATTAGTTGGCTTATTTAACGAGTTTAACACATCAGTAGAAAAGTATTTCTTAGGGGTTGCAAATAATGGTGTGCCGTTACCACCAGATGAACAAAAAGGAAACGAATTAAAGGTTGAAATTGACGGTTATATTAAAGCATTTTACAATAAGTCTAAAGAATCTGTTTTTGGAGTAAAAGGGAATAATCTCAAAAACATATTAGAGAAACTGGAACTCTCTATCAAGGATGAAATAAATCCAGGCTTAGGTACAATGAATAGACTATTTATGGCGTCCGAGCTATTACATTTAAAAAAGAAAGACTGGACAGGCATTAGGCTTGGATTAATTGAAGAGTTAGAAGCGCACTTACATCCACAAGCACAAATGCAAATTATTGAGGCCTTGCAAAAAGAAAAAGAGATTCAACTTATATTATCAACTCATAGCCCCAATCTTGGATCTAAAATAAAACTTGAAAACCTTATTGTTTGTTGTGACAATTATGCCTTTCCTATGGGTAAGAATTTTACAGAACTGGCTGACAATGACTATAAATTTTTAGAAAGATTTTTAGATACTACTAAAGCTAATTTATTTTTTGCGAAAGGTATAATAATGGTTGAAGGTTGGTCTGAAGAGATACTGCTACCTGCAATTGCTCAAAGGCTAAAAGAACAAGATGTTATTCAGAGAAATCTAACTGAAGCTGGAGTTTCTATTGTTAATGTTGCAAGTACTGCATTTCAACGCTATTCGCGGATTTATTTGAGAAAAAATGAAAGTTTAAAAAAGATGACTATTCCGGTAGCTATTATAACTGATGTAGATATTTGCGCGTATGAAAAAACGACATTACCAAATGGGGCTGGAGGTTTTGATAATATATACAACCAGAAAAACGAGCAAGTTGTATCGGCAGATTCTATTCTAAGAACAACGCAACTTGAAACTAAATACGACAGGGATAATATAAAGTCCTTCATAGCTAAAGATTGGACTTTGGAATATGCTCTTTTCAAATCAACTTCTTTAAATGTATCATTCAAAGAAGCACTTTTAGAAATCCATCCTCAAATGGACAGTGACCATTTACAAATGGAGTTAGGAAAAAAACTAATAAACAAGACTTTAAACAAGACAGAATTAGCTTACAATCTGGCAAACAAAATAGAGCAAAATCCTACCTTGGTAATAGATGAAAATGACGCAGGAATTAAATATTTAATTGGTGCTTTAAAATACGTCTGCAATGATTAAAGTATGTCCTGCCGACATTGCGTATGCAGAATCGATTTTGTTAAAACCAGGTCATACTTTTGACGAGGAAAGATTAGCGTTTATTTATAATTTTAAAACGTTGGATTTACAAGCGGTACCAGGAAGTGGTAAGACCACAGTTTTACTGGCAAAACTTCTAATCTTAGAAAAGCATCTACCTCTCAAGAAAAATAAAGGCGTTCTCGTTCTATCACATACCAATGCCGCAGTTGATGAAATTAAAGAACGTATAGGACAATATTGTCCTAAACTGTTTTCTCACCCTAATTTTGTAGGAACCATTCAAAGTTTTGTAGATAATTTTTTAGCCATACCGGCTTATCTCAATGAATATAAAAAGAAGCCTATCCGGATTGATGATGAAATCTATGAGGAAACCATCAAAAGGATATTTCATTTCAATAGAAAAGATTTCGGCTCACAAGAAAAGACTGATGCGATTTACTACGAGAAAAATTTTAACGTTCTCTTTTCTTTTCGATTAAAATTTCAGAATGGTGAATTTGTAATGATAGATTCGATCGGTGGTGAATTGATAACTATCAAAACTCCTAAACACAAAAAAGAAAAATATACTGATCATCAATTGAAAAGAATTTCTGAATGGTTTATTAAAACTAAATTGAAAGTTTTAGAAGCTGGTATATTATGTTATGATGATGCATACTTATTAGCAGAAGTCCTTTTAAAAAAAATCCCAACCTATTCGAGCTTATTACAGAGCCGATTTAAGTATGTATTTGTAGATGAAATGCAAGATATGGGAAAGCATCAATTTGAACTTTTAGAAAAAATTTTTGCTGGATGGCAAAGCAATTCATTTTATCAAAGATTAGGTGATATTAATCAATCAATTTATTCAAAAACTATTTCATCGAATGAAGTATGGAACCAGCGCTCTGAGAAGTTGTTTATAAGCGGAAGTCACAGATTAAGCAAGCCGAATGCCAAAATCGTCGAGAGACTCTCTATTACAGGCTCAGCGGTAGAAGGAAGAATGAAAGATGACAATGATGACTATTTAAACATAAAGCCAAAATTAATCTGTTATGATGTTGAAAAAATTACAGAAGTCATTCCTTTGTTTTCAGACATAGTAAAACAATTAATTGATGACAAAGCTATAACTCACACATCAAAAAACAAATATGAAGCAGTTGGTTGGCGAAAGCATCACGATCACGTCGATAAGATATGCATATCTGATTATTGGCCAAGTTATAAGTCAACTGCAAAAACTAAGAAAATTGATTATGAAACTTTAGAAGACTACTTACTTTTTGTAGAAACTAAAAGCACCATTTTTAATAGTCACCGAAAAGCTCTTCTTAATGCTTTAAATAAAATTTTATATATAGAAAAAGTTCGGGACGAATATTTACGAGTATTTACGGTTTCAAAATTAATAAGACATTTTAAAAATCTAAACGAGAAGGAATATTCCACACTTAAACTTAATCTCTATAATTGGAGTGTTGGTTTAAATAAAAATGAATCTGAAAAAGTTTTGTTAGAGCTACGAGAATACATTCCAAAATTCTTAAAATGTTTTAATAGCAAAGTACGCTTGTCTCAAAAATTCATCAATGAGGCGTCTTCAAACAAAGCCGAAATTGAAGTGAATAGTAGCTTACGGTATTTAGACAAAAATGGAATACGCGTTGGCATTAAGTCTATACATTCAGTAAAAGGTCAAACGCATACCGCTACATTATATCTTGAAACTTTTTATGATAGAGGTGCTGGAAACTACGAGTCACAAAGATTATCTAACCAAATTATAGGTACACCTATAAAAGAATATCTTGATAACTACAAAGGTGGAAGTATAGAAAAAATAATTCAATCTGCAAGAATGGCTTATGTGGGTTTTTCAAGACCAACACACTTGTTATGCTTTGCTATAAATAACGTCAGAGCAAAAAATTTAATTGATAAAATAGATAAAACTGAATGGGACGTCATTGAAATAAAAAAAAATGACAAGGTTGAAGATAGTTAGTATTATATAAATAGCGTGGTGTGACAAAAATAGTAACACATATTAGAAAAAATGGCGGAATATTATCGGGAGATTTATCTCGTATAATGTCAAAAAAGTACGGTATTACTGAGGAAGCGGCTAGAAAGAGAATCGAACGTTTTAAAAGTCCAATTCATAAATTGAAAGGCATTTTTAGTGATAAAAAGTCTTTCATTTATCACTCAGATGACTATCAGACCGAAGAATATTACGATGGTTTACTAGCAGCTATAATGTCTGATGCTAAAAGAATAGGTGCTATAATCACGGCGATAAAATTTCATCACGGGCTTGTAAATATAAAGGAATTAGCAAATTATTCTATAAGTCCAATAAGTCGCATTGATGGTCATATGAAATTTGACACTCTCATTGAGCTTCTCTTGAAAAATGATTTTGTTAGAAAATATGATGACGAAACTTTAGGCTTAAATGCGATGCTTGGTGGAAAACCTAATCCTAATTTAAGTCATATAAAAGCAATTGAACTTTCTAAAGCTATTGTTTTACAGAGATTTGAAATATGGAGTAAAAACATAGGCTTGACATCCTTTAAAAAGGGTAAAAATAATAATGTTGTTGGTGGTTTTCAATTTGCATTTTCGGCACCAACATATATTGATGGACTAACCAGATACAAGGGTAATGTCAAAAACCCAGGCTTTTTAATTGCAGACATTTTGTTAGGTAATGATACCAATGAAGAAACGGTTAGTTTCTTTCTAAGAAAAATAGCAGCTATAAAAGCTTCAAATCCAGTTCTAGATCTTTTTCCTGTGATAATTGTTGATGGTATAAAGACCAAGGCTCTTAATAAGCTAAAAAGTAATGGTGTGCTGATAGCTTCCGTAAAGGAACTGTTTGGAAATGAATATAGCGAATTATTAAAATCTCTAATCAATACAGTAACTAATGCTGGAGCTATTCTAAAAAAAGATCCAGAACAATACATCAATTTGATGGAGAAATTGACCAAACTAGTAGATGGAAAAACCAACAATTTAAGAGGAGATCTTTTTGAACTTGCTGTTGGATATTACTATAGTAAGTATTGCCGTAATTTAGATATAAGCAAAAGAGTGACATTACAAGAAACCAACCAATCAAAGGAAATAGATGTATTGGCAGTTTTTGAAAATGAAGTAAAAATCGTTGAATGTAAAGGCTATAATTACCCAGTTGATATAGATTATATCGAACACTATATTTCTAATAAAATTGTGATTATAAGAAAATGGGCTTTGAATGTTTATCCAGAAAAATCACTCACGTTTGAGATCTGGAGTACTGGTGGTTTTACAGAAGCCGCCGAAAAAAAACTTGCAACTGCTAAGGTCAAAACGAAAAAGTATGACATAGAATATTTTAATAAACAGAAAATATTGGAGAAAGCGAATGGTATAAACTCTCCAAAATTTAAGGAAATTTTGAGAGATTATTTTTTAAAGGAAATAGCATAAAACCCTATCGTCCAAAGTTTACAATCCACTAAAAACATCCCGTATATCTTTGAGCCATTATTAATATAAAAACCCAAAATTATGGCAAAGTCAAACACACCAGTAAATGGACCAAGTAAAACAGGAAACGCATCCGGAAAAGGTAGAGGAAACAATCCACCTCGAACAAGTTCAGGTAACTCTGGGAATTCAGGATCTAAAGGAAAAAAGTAATGTAAATAAAATGGTCGCAATGACTAAAACATTGCGACCATTCTTAAGTTATGACAGAAGAAGATTTTAAAATAGATAGATTTCACGAAAGGTACAACGGTATCTTACCTTGGTGGTTTATTGCAGCTTGTTTGATAAGCTATAATTTTAAATCGTTCAGGCGTTTTATGATCTACATTTCTCATTATAGCTCAATTATTGACTTATGGGAAACACCTTCTAAAGAAGTTAAAAACGAGCAAATTATTGCTGGTTTCCAACCATTATTTCCTGAGCGTATTCCTAAAAAAATACTTTATCAGATTACTGGACTTCACTCGCGTACTACTTTCAATGAACGTTTCTCTACATACTTCATTGAAAATGATTTGGTGGGACGTAGAAGTTTCACACTTTTAGAAACCTATA
This sequence comes from uncultured Aquimarina sp., assembly GCA_947492105.1. GTDB lineage: Bacteria > Bacteroidota > Bacteroidia > Flavobacteriales > Flavobacteriaceae > Aquimarina. The sequence continues at coordinate 62,604 of CANLMN010000010.1, forward strand.
AAATTTTAGAGTACTGGCAAGGAGAAGGCAAATGGGGCCGAATGCAAGCAGCGAAAAAAGAGATGCTCGCGGAAGTACTTCATAACAAAAATTATGAACGAACCGCCGAAGAGTTTAAAATGGCTCTGGGAAAAGAAGGGTATCAGCCCAACTTGATTAGTCCTAAAAAGATTAAGAAACTCATAAAACATATAGACCTAACTGAAGAAAACCAGATTGAAGATCTTATAGGTTATCAAGAGCTTCAAACTGGTCTTTTATGGATGTTTGGAATACTAATGGTTCATCAGTTTTTAAAACAAACCAAGCAGTCCATCTCAATACCAAAAGATCCTCGCAAACCTATATCCTTTCAATCTCATACCGATACCTAAATACACTCGTCCTGGTCACGCGATACTTTCCGATAATCGTCTCCCAACCTAACGCCACTTTCACGCCTAGATCACGAAAGGTAGATCGACCAATGTTTTCTGTGCGACCCATTTTTACCAGTTCGTTGATGATGTCCTCATCGGTTGGCTTTTTCTTGGGTTCTGGTGTTGGCACGTCTTCCATTACTTTTTCAAATGCAACTTGTTTCTCTTTAAGTTCTTCAGTAATCTCGTTGTGTTCTAGCTGATCTGCATATTCTTCATCGATGTCTTCTAGGATTTCTAGGTCTAGGGCTTCCAACTCATCAATAAGCGCATCTTTATCACAGACAGATACCTTGTCGAGTAAGGCGTGCATACGGTCGAAGATTTCTATTTTCTCTTGGATGGGCTGTAGCAACAGCTTTGTAGCAAGTCCGTTGCGTTTCAGGAAAATTTGGTGTTCTATCGTTTTCATAATTAGGCAGGTATTGGGATGAGTTCTTGTTTTTCGGTAAGCGCACCTTCTATAATGTTAGAAAGCGCTGCGGTGGCGAGCGATGTGGCGATGATGATGCCGGTAGTTTTAAGCAGTTCTGCTCCTTTGGGAACTTGTAGCTTAAACTTCTCATTTTCCGAGTTCTTTCCCAGATTGTAGTAAATGAGTGCTTCGGCAAAACCTATGGCCAGGCCTGCACCTGTGATGATCAGTACTTTTTTATTCATAATTAGTTTTTAGCTTTTTCTTCCATCTTGTCAAACTTCTCTTTGATGGCATCGAGACCTTTTTCGGTGGTGACCGTATTCATTTTATAGGCATTCATAATACCACGATGCGCACGCAGTAACACACGTTCTGCCTCCTTTTGCACCGCAACATTCTCTTTGAGTTTTGTTGGAATCAAATTGGCTATAGAAATAAAATGACCTTTGATTTTAGTGTGACGCATCGGTTTGGGTTTCTTAGGCTCGTTCTTGCGTTTCTCCTCATTAAACTTGCGGATTTTTGCCCGACACAGCTTAATGTCACTCGTCATTTTGTCTAGCTCCTTTTTGACCGTTTTAGATGGTGCTTTCTTTTTGGCAGGCTTTGGTTCTTTTACGATAGCGTCTGGCGCAAGGCGCTCTACCATTGAAAATACCTTTTCTATATTCTCCTTGGCGATTTCTTCAAAGGCATTTTTATCTGAAGTCTCCTCGTAATCAGCAAGTAATTCTTTGACTGCGGTTTGTAAGGCGTCTGGTTGTACGGCGCTCAGCTTGAGCTTTTGTAATTTTTCTATGGTCATAGTGTATGTTTAAGCAGCTATTAATAATTCGAGTTCCAGTAACGATAAGGCTCTGGCACGTTCTTTTTCCTGTATGCGTATGGTTTCTTTAGAAGATGCGGTCTTTTTGTTGGCAGCTTTCTTTGGCTTTCGTTTTACATCATTGTTTTTATGCTCCACGCCAAATTCTTCAAAACGACCCAAATCTTCTTTACTCTCAATAAGCGCTTCGGTTTCTGTGTCTCGGTCTATGCCGTACACTTCCTTATCGGCAATAAAGCGTTTTTTTGCTTCAGCTTTTGATAATAATTTCCATTGAAAACCATCACTCATCGTGTAGATCTCTCCGGTATTTGATTTTTCATCGGGATGTAGCATCTCAAATAAAAGCTCGTCTGCTTCCTGCGCTTTTAGATCACTTTTTGTAAAGTTATCTGAAGCCTGTTTTATGACTTCCCAGGCTTGTACGGGATCTAGCTCGCTGCCCGTAAGTGCTACGATTTCATCCTGATTCTTTATGGCCAGCGCCTTCAGTTCGGCTTTGGAAATATCTTTGGTTTTATACATATCTATAATTTATGATCTATGGCATATAATTGATGGTACAGCGGTTCTAGCGACCAGACAAATTCGTTTGCTTCCTCTTGATCTGCATAATGCACAGAGCACAGTTGCGGTGTCCCATCCGTTTGGAAACACTCATAGCGATACTGCTGCACGGGATTATCTTCATTTGAAATATTAATACTCGTCCATCGCAGTATTAATGTGTTTTTACGCTTTCGCGAAAGCATAATTTCAAAATCTCTACATTGCTCAGCACAGGCTTTATTAATGGCAATGGCTCTGTCCATTATGGAATCAATCACAGTCTGTTTGAGCACCTTTTTATCCATTATACAGCGAGTTGCGTTTTATAATTTTCTATGATTTGCGTCACTTCGTTTACGGCGGTTTCCATCGCGTAGCTTTGTTCAAAAACGAAGCCTTTTGAGTTGATCGCTTTCGCGAAAGCGGCTCCCATTTGTGCAGTAATACTGCCGAGACCAGATGGAATGGTCAAACCAAAATAGTTGCTCAACGCCACCAAACTCTTGAACCCACGAAACCGAAAATAACGCGGATCACTACTGATCAATAACAGCTGATTCTTATCCAGTTTATCCTGAAATCGTTTGACGCGCACACAAGCCATCGCCACCTGATTGCTAAATGAAGTGCCGATCATCACGTTAACTTCTACCGAAATGCCACGCAACTCCAGAAACTCCACAAGCTCGGCACAGGCAAGGCCTACGTAAAGCAGCTGATCGCCCTGCACATTTGCATTTGCGCCAGCCATAATGTAGAGTTGCATCGCAGGATAGGACATCTGTTTGTCCTGAAAATAAGCATACACCGTTTTGACCGATGTGTTGATACTGTGGTTGTTGAGCTCAATATTCATCTGGCTCACGGCAGTATCCACAGGTGTTCTGGTATCTACGGGAAAGTTTTTAAACATCGCCATCGCCGCACGCTCAAAAGAAAACACGCCCAGACCACGATCGTTGTAAGCCATCTTAGGCTTGGGCAATACGGCATCCTCTAAATAGTCCAGATACTTCGCAAGCTTGTCCTTAATTTGTGGCTGAATCTTGCGCACCAGCTCCATCCCAGAAAAGGTGCGGTGCTCATTAAGTTCTTCAATATCCTTGGGCGTAGGATTGCCATACCATTCGGTACCAGAATTTAAGTTTTGGATAGTGCTTTGCACCACATTATTCCACCGTGAGGCGTTTGTCTTGCTAAGTTGCTGTATCTCGTGATCTACAAACGCATTAAAGGCAAACACACTATCAAACAAGAGATAGTTGTATTTGCCATTGGTACTTTGGGCTGTATGTTTTTGCGGTCGACTCACTTAATTCTTTTAAAAATAGAATTAGTGGCGTGAGTTGTTTGGGGATGGGATTGTAGTTTGGGACAATTGTTTATTTATTTAAGTATTTGCTTAAATACGTAATTAATTATATATTTGCCCGTCTAAAGCAATAATATGAAACTAGAAATATCTTGCACACGAGCTGAAGCTGACCACAAGCAGCTGCAAAACTGTAGAACTACTATTGATGGTATGGCTAATGGTTTTGATAAAATTTCAAAACTACTAGCCATTTCAGGTAATGAGGTTCGTTTAAAAATTCTATTCCTCTTAAACATGGAAAAAGAACTGTGCCCTTGTGATTTATCCGACATTTTAGGTATGAGTGTTCCCGCGGTTTCACAGCATATACGAAAAATGAAAGATGCAGATATTATAAGCTCAAGGCGAGAAGGGCAAACCTTGTACTATTCATTGAACGAAGATGAGACGGATATTCTGGATAGTATTTTTAAGTCAATTAAATTAAAAAGAAAAACAGCATAAATTTTTAATAATGAGTACCGTAAAAACATCAAAAAATGCAGCTTATACAGGTTTGTTTGCTGCTGTAGCCGCATCATCTTGTTGCATACCACCAGTGATTGCATTAATTGCCGGCGTTGGGGGAAGTGCATCCGCTTTATCTTGGATGGAACCCTTTAGACCCTATTTAATTGGTATCGCTGTCGTAGCAATTGGTTATGCGTGGTATGATTATCTAAAACCGAAAAAAGCAGAGGATTGTTGTGAAGTGGATGCGAAGCCAAAGTGGTTTCAAACTAAAGGTTTTTTAATAGGTATTACGCTTTTTGCGGCTATATCAATAAGTTTTCCATATTACGCTCACATCTTTTATCCGGATAATAAAAAAGAAGTGGTTGTAGTCAATCAATCCAATATCCATACGGTAAATTTTGATATAAAAGGGATGACCTGTGCAAGTTGCGAAGAGCACGTCAACCACGAAGTAAACAAGCTCAACGGAATTATAAACTCAAAAGCATCCTACGAAAATGGGAATGCCATCATTGAATTTGACCAAACCAAAACAAATGATACGGAAATTGAGAAGGCAATTAACTCCACAGGCTATAAGGTAACCGACAAAAAACAAATCAATTAGTATGAAAGAATACGATGTATTCATCATTGGTTCGGGAATGGCAGGAATGACCATCGCCAATAAGTGCGCCTTAAAAGGCCTGAAAGTCGGAATCACAGATGATCTACCGTATGGTGGCACTTGTGCTTTGAGAGGTTGTGACCCAAAAAAAGTAATTATTGGCGCTACGGAAGTACGAGATTTTGCCAAAAGACTCAAAGGTAATGGCATCGATACCATACCTAAAATAAATTGGAAGGACATAATGGCCTTTAAACAAACCTTTGTGGATGAAATGCCACCAAAAATTGAAAAAGGATATAAAAAGAACGGAATAGATACCTTTCATAATTCAGCAAAGTTTCTGTCAGAAAACACATTAGAAGTTGGAAGCTACAAAGTAAAGGCTAACAAAATTGTAATCGCATCGGGTTCCAAGCCACGAGTTTTAGATTTTGAAGGTGGTCATTATGCCAAATCCAGTACCGATTTCTTGAATTTAGAAAAATTGCCAAAATCTTTATTGTTTATCGGTGGTGGCTATATCGCTTTTGAGTTCGCACATATAGCAGCTCGATGTGGAGCAGAAGTTGCTATTGTTCATCGTGGAGAAAATCCCTTGGAAAATTTTGAACAGGATATTGTAAAATATCTTGTTTCAGCCACAGAAGAGTTGGGCATAAAACTTATTCTTAATACAGATGTTACCGCTATTGAGAAAATTGATGACCAGTATCGCGTAGAGGGTAAATACGCAGAGAAAACAGAATATTATGAAGCTGAAGCTGTTTTTAATTCAGCCGGACGACCACCTGCAATATTTGATCTGGATTTGGACAAAGCCAATATAACTTATACTAAAAAAGGTGTTACCGTTAACGAATATCTTCAAAGTACTTCAAACCCTCATATTTATGCATCGGGCGATGCGGCAGATTCGGAAGGTTTGCCATTAACGCCGGTTGCAGTCCTGGAAGGTCATACGGTTGCTTCAAATATAATTAAAGGCAATTCTAAAGAAGTACGTTATCCACCTATGCCAACGGTAGTTTTTACTTTGCCTACTATGGCATCTGTTGGCTATACTGAATCGAAAGCGAAAGAGCTAAATTACAATATTCGCGTAAATTTTAAGGAAGTTGGCAGTTGGTTTAATGCCAAAAGGTTGAATGTAAAAGAATATGCATTCAAAACTATCATTGACGAAGAAACTCAAACAATTTTGGGTGCGCATCTAATCGGACCACATACAGAAGAAACAATCAATCTTTTTGCAATGGCCATAAAAACAAAGATGAAAGTCAATGAGATTAGAACAATGATTTTCTCATATCCAACATTAGCTTCTGACATACCACATATGCTTTAATCAAAAATTGAATGGAAACTATATTAAAATCTGAAATTACCTGCCCGAACTGCGGACATAAAAAAGTAGAAGATATGCCAACAAACGCCTGTCAATTCTTTTACGAATGCGAGAACTGTAAAGAGGTTCTAAAACCAAATAAAGGGGATTGTTGCGTTTATTGCTCTTATGGGTCTGTACCTTGTCCACCGATACAGGAAAATAAAAGTTGTTGCTAAACTTACCCAATACGCCTCTTAAACTCCTTAATAAACTCCGCCTTCATCACGCTGCCTTTATACGAATTCAGAAATCCTTCCAGATTGACCTCAGTTTTGATATGCTCAGCTTTCTCACGGTTCATTGCGATAAAGTAGCTTTCTAGGGCATCTTTTAAAGTTTTTCCATTTGGCATCTTGCGGTAGGTTTTGCCAAATTCGTCCTTCATCCCTGTTTCTCGCTTCATTTCGAGTTCGTAAGCACGTTCTAAATTGAGCATTGTACGCAAAGTCATTATGTCTTCAGTATCATCATCGCCGGCTTCTTTTCCTTCATAGCGCAGTATTGCTTTACGAATATCGATACACATATTTACGACTGGCGCATACACCAGTTGTCGCTCTAAGGTCTCGTTAAAACCGATGCGGTAAATCGATCCACTAAAACGGTCTAGCAAAGACGCATCTTGTTTGTTATTCCCTACATAGTTTCCGCTTGCACCTTTTCCTATAACATTTCCTGTGGCAATACAACCAAAACCTCTATGCTTCACGATGGGCTCATTCTGTCCATTAAAAATAATGGCATCTTCACGGGCACTTTTGGCTAACGCATCATTAAGCAATCCTGCGGTATTGGCATCGAGCTTGGGCATTTCATCCAGAATCAAAATCTTTCCATCACGCCAGGCTTCAATGAGTGCTCCTTCTTTGTAACCAGAAATTGTCTGTCCACCTTTAATGTCAATTGGCGAAGTCCATTGATTACAATTCACAATGGTAAAAGGCAGTTCCTTCCCATCATTTTCTGATCTGCCATTAATAGCATAAGCTACTTTTTCGCCCAATGTTGTTTTTCCTGTTCCTGCACTACCTACCAAGTAAGGATTATTGCCTACACTCAAATCGTCCATAATTTTCATAAACTGCGGGATCTGCTGTACTTCTGGTATATCTAATTTTCTTTGGGTCATTTGTTTTTGCTCTTTTTAAAAAGTTGATCTGCGGCGGCGTTAGCTTCCTTTTTGGTAGAATAAATCGCTATGATAACTGTCGCATCCAAGCCACGCCTGAATTTGTTCTTAAGCTCTTGCATCGTCGTGGGCTTTCCACTAAAAATTCCTTTACGGGAATTGTAATACGGGCTATAGACGATGTACATCTTGTTGGGATTTATTTTCATCTATGCCTGTGCGATTTGTAATTGGTTAATCATTTCATCAATAGCTGAAATCTGGGCAATCGTATCTTCAAAAAACATACGTCCCAAGTCTTGATACGTATAATCTCCAAACACAAACTCGGCATTTCCATCTTCGTGTGGATGATTGAGAATAAAGTAACCCAAGCTTTCAATAGCATCGTGCAATGGCAGTCTGCGAGCATCGCTTACAATGTTGTTGAAGTCATCTTTTAATCCAGAGGCAAGCGTTTCCGTTTTCCAGATTTGGTACGGCTCTTCCACATTCTTAAACACGGGAATAAGCGAGTAATTGAATTTCTCTTTATCTGATAATGGGCGGTTGTAAATGACCAGTCCGTATTCATATTGCGAACTCGGTTCTTCATAGCTCACAAATCCAGTCGTAGGATTACTGCCCTGGCCATAAGCACGTCCTAATCGATATTTATAACTGCCAGAAGTAGATTTGGTCTTTGATTTCCACTCGGCTTCATTTTCAATTTCCCAATCTTCCAGTTCACGTGCGTGACCTAGAAACTGCACGCCAAATGCATCCAGCCGATTCAAAAACAATTGCAGCTTTTCCAGATGCAGGGCTGCGGTCATATCTCCAGCATTTTGCACAAAATCTGGCAACTCATCCTGTGATTGACCATCTGCTCGTTTCAAGAACGACCGTAGTTTCTCATCAATAATCGCAGGATAGAGATCTCTTTTATCCAGGTACAATTGAAAATAGTTTTCACTAATACGCTTTACGCGAAAGTTGAGCTTGTGATCTGCAAAAAAGTCATCTATGTCCAGTTTTCTAATAATGTTGAACGCTTCAGAAATAGGTAATACTGCCGAATTTGCTTCGCCATCCTTACCAAAATCTCGATGCAACAAGATGCCGTTCTTGATGGTTCCTTCTTTTGTATTGTACTTAATGAGCTTGTTTTGAGTACCTATCTGATTAGAAGCACCTACAATATTCTCCGTAAGGATATGACGACGTTCTCGTTTTGAAGATGCTTTTTTGATGAGTTCATTCCATTCCAGATTAACCATTTGCACATCAGCTTCAGAGATATCTCGACTTTCTGTAAAAATCTGTGAGATAAAACTCTGTTCTGCTGGTTGTAAGCTGTAGGTCAAAATCTTTCTTGAATCTGTCACTCCAAACTTGAGACTGATGTTACTTAAGGTGTATGGGTTCTTTCCAGATTTACCGATGCTCACACCTAAAAAGATGCCCCAAGATGGTGTGATAGTAGTTCCGATAAAAGGAACTCGTACCACATCGCCTATATTCCACATCGTGATGTATCTGATGATAGAGCGCTTAGTATTTTCCAAACCAGCAACATAGGTCGCAAGCTGTGATGTTTTTGCGTGGACGATCTCTTCTAGCTTCGTCCAGTCGGACTGTATGCGCTCGTTTTCTTTTTCGGTCTTGCCACTACCACGTTGCGGTAAATTGTCCCGATCTTCTTTCAGTCTATTGATGACATCCAGCTTTTTCGCTTTGCGTTCTTCAATAAGCAATGGATATTTTTCATTGATGGCATCTACCATTTTCATACGCACCTGAACAGGTTTTTGACCATCCAGTGCATCTGTGATGCGCTTGTCAATATCTTGTTTGGTAAATGGTCGTTTCAGATTATTGACGATGGTAATATCACGCACGGTATCTTTCCCGAAAGGTGTAGCGCCACCTTGACCTTTCTGGAACAAAAAACGCTTTTTAGTTTCTGCATCGAGTGGCAAGAATTCGGTTTCAAGATCATAGGTACCTTGCTGTTTTTCCAGTTTTATCTGATGGTCATATCGTTCTAACAAATCATCATACAAGGCATCTTGCTCTTCTACCTTGAGTAAGCCCGCACGTCCAGTCAGTTGTCGCACCGCACCATCTTTAAACCCATTGCGCTCATATCGTATGTTTCCGGTTTTATCAGTTTTCTTTTGATAAGTAGGATAACCGAGCTGCTCCATCATTTCCTGATTCTCATCTACCCAATTCCACGCTGCGATATCGCCATATTTATTTAGAAAATCTGCGCTCTTTAGAGTTTCATCATTGGTTTTCTGTGAGCCTGTGGTATTAGCATCCAGCGATTTCAATTTTGCCTTGAGCATAGTCATCAGTCGTTTTTCCGTAGGAATGTCACTTGTGATGTAATAGTATTCGGGCAACACCACTTGACCAGTACGATTGATACGACCACGTTTCTGAACTTCGGTATTGATATCCAATTCAAACTGATGCACAATCATCGCTCGCTGGCGTTGATCCTTAAAATCTTTACTGGCGTGAGCAGAAGATCCTGTACTACCACTTTGGTTAATGAGCAGCACATCATAATCGCCACTATTGAACATTCTGAAAGAACGTTCGGTATTACTACGAAAAGCCTGTACAACCGCTTCATCACCATCCATCGCAATACGCTGATTACGGCCTGTAACTTCGGCAACTTTAAAGTACATATCGGTGTGACCGCCTAAATGTTTTGGTTTTTTCTGGGTTTCAATCAAGTGTATTAATTCATCAATGGGCGAAATGGATAATCCAGAACTCTCAAGAACCATTCGGCTCTTGATATCTTTATATCGCTCAATACCTTTCTGTGGTAATTCTTCGAGTTCTATACGTTCTCTGGTTTTTGAGCCATCGATTGCGGTATAATTGTAGTTGAAAATACCGTCGAGACCACGTACTAGCGTACGTACAAAATCCATTTGCTCGTTAGGGATTACATCACCACTAACCAGATTCATTTCCTTTAAAAAAGCACCCATCGTGGATTTGAATGCGATGACCACTTTCTTGTCTTCCTTCAGTAATTTGACGGTGTGATTTACCACATCCTTTACTTTCAAGGCAAATAACATCTGATCAACGATATTGAAGACTCTTGAGAAGTAAGGCGATTGCTTTACGCCAAGACTTCTGGGTTTAGATGACATATGCTCGCCCTGCGCTTTCGCGGAAGCGTGAATATCTGCCAGCAATGGTGCCACAAATTCCTGTTCAAATTGTACCACTTCATTCATCAACGATATGATACTGTTCACACTCGCACGGCTTTTACTGCGTTGTGGCTCTGCATCCAGCGTGATGTAATCTACGTTGATGCCTTCATTAGACCGCTGTCTCCTGATGAGTTGCCCACTTTCTGAAAGATTAGACGCTACGATTTCCTGAAGCGCCAAACCGCCACTTGTCATCGAGCGTACAAAACTTGCATCGGTAAGACCAGTCTCAGCTATGGCAGTTTTCTTTGCGTAAAACGGCATTACTTCTGGATATTTGGCAAAGGTGGCGCTCAAAAAACAGCACGCCTTTGTCTGCGGAAGTACTTCGCGCATCCAGGTACCAATGATGGAATCAAAGCCACCGGCCATATGCGACTCGTCAAGAATGAAAATGACTTTCCTGTATTTCTTGCTGCCTTCCAGACCGTTGTTGACCATACTTTCAAGCCACAATCGTTTGTAAGGATGCGCCGACTGAACCTGTGAATAGGTACAGAAAATCATATCGTAGCCTACTGGTAAATGGTCGAGTGTTTCTGTGATTGTTATAAACGGTACTTTATCTGGATCTGGTAGATTCTTGCCTATCTTTTTGTGCCACTCAATAGACTCTGGACTTTCTGTGGGAAACTCTTTTTCGGTAGTGATAAGTTCGTATTGCGCCTTGCTGTTCATTGGGCTAAAAACCACTTTTCCGTCTGCATCCTTCACTTTGGCATCGGTATCTGTGTTGACAATAAAAGGTCGGATATTGTCAAAACCGATGGCTTTGAGATCCCGATACATATCTGTAAACAGATCGGGCTTTTTTGTAAAAAAAACGGGAAGAAAGCCCTGCATAACTGCGTGTCGTATCACCGCAGCAGCTTGCCTGCCTTTCCCAATTCCCGTTTGATCTGCGATGATAATACCTTGCTCATTTTCAAATTGCTTGAGATAGAGGCCTACGGCATCTACTTGTTCTGCACCCAAGCCTTTCCACATTGCTTTGGTAGATTCATACTTGAGCTGGTTGCGCACGTAATTGTCAATGTTTCCTTTATCCTTCACAATACGATTTAGGGACTTCTGAACTTCAAAAGCCATATTGCGCGGTATGAGCGTGTTCATTTTATACGGTGCCTGTGACTTAGACACGTAAGGAACCAAAGCTGCCTCCTGCGTAGCAAGTTTTGCAACTTCATCAGCATTCTGACTGAATTCTGCTTCTTTGATATCGAGTTCTTCGTTATTCATTTTTGAAAAAGGCTAATGCTTCCAAATAGCTGCGAAGCGTGGTTTCTGAATACAATTGCACGGCTTCTTCCTTATCCATACCACCATACATTATAGAACTGGTCGGCAGGCTATCATCCATCTTGTCCCAACTTTCCTTGAGCGTCCAGAGTGCGGTCTGCATCTTGTCGGTTTTCAATAGAAAACTGGCGATTTCATCGGTAGTGTTTCCTTCGTTGTAAACCACTTCCAGATATTCTTCTATGAGTGCGATGGGATTTTCGCCCACTGCTCTTGCTTGCTCGATGAGTTCGTGCAATTGAATAAAAATGCCAGCTTCGTGATCTTCAAAACGCTCAAATTTTGATGGATTTGAGACCATAAAAAGTCGTGCTTTGATATCTCCAGACATTAATTGGTTATTGTAAAATATCATTAGGTTCTTGCTTTTTTGAGTTGGGATATGAGTGTATTTAGATTGGGTTTGATGTGTGACTTCACACGTTTCCAGAGATCAAAGAAACTCTCAACCATCGTGTTCAGTTCTGGTGCTTTGGAACGATCTGGTGCTACTCCAAATGGTTTTGACTTTCTGCCACCTATGAGTATGAGCATTGTTTTGGTCACAGCGCCTTGTTTATTGTAGAGCTTATAACTGTTCATATTGATGATATCATCCACCTGATAATGGCGGTACAACCAGTTAAAGAAAGGTCGGTACTTAGCAAAGAGTCCATCTTCGCCAAAATAGACGTGACCCATTATGATAATAGCTGCTTTGCCATCATCTTTCATCGTGTGCAAAGCGAGTCCTGCCATCAAATGTTCCAGACGAATATGGTTGGCAATCCCACGATGTTTATTAAAGTATTTATTGGCAATACGTTCTTTATCAAACTTTGATGCTTCCCATTTTGCAAAAGGTGGATTGGTTACAATCACGTCGTGAACCTTGGTCATTACTTCTGGAAAAGGCTCGGCGGCGTTGTTATTGGTAATGCGCCCAAAACCTTGATATTCCAGCGATTTCTTTCGGCTGTTGTCAATCTCGTTGACGTGCGTAATTCGCGGATTTGCACCTACCAGCAATAAGCCATTACCTGCGCTTGGTTCAAAAATGAACTCGGCATCTTTCATCTGTGTGTATTCTGCCACGATTGCACCTATGGGACAAGGCGTTGAGTATTGCTTGTAGAGTTCCTTACTACTGTCTGAATACGCATACGTAGGTTGTATCTGACTCCAAAAAAAGTCCATTTTTCGCAATCGGCTTTCAAATGGAATCGGTTCTTTATAGAGCATTTTGTACCACAAGAGCCAACTCAATTCTACTGCTTCCCAGAGCGCACCGATGTTTGGCGCACCTGTTTCATCCTTTAAGGCTTCGACTTTCTTTTTTGATAGACGTTCCGCTTTCGCGAAAGCGATATGCATCACAGCCACAACACGATCTATGTAATCGTTTTTGGACTTCGATTTTGTAGAACTTTGTTTTTTAGGAAGTGATTTAGGCGCAGGATTAGGTTTGTTCTGATCATCTAAATAAGCCTGAAGAGTAGCTTTTGAACGTTCTAAACGGTTCATCTGCCATTGCATTTCGCTGAAAGCTTCCTTCGAATTTTTGTCCGTTTTGGGTTTGCCCGTTTTGGGATTTACGTAGTCCAAATGATCTTCTACCAACTGCAAAAGCATATCATTTATGATTTCAATGCCTTTTTGAGGATCTGCCACGGGACGAGAATGCTCCACCACAGACCACCATTTATGACTGTCGTTTTCAATGTCGATTTCTGCGCCCAAAGGCGAGACACTTCTATATCCCGTATGGATATTTACATAGGGATAATCCAAGTCTGTTGGGTAACCGATGGCTGAGAAAGCTTCCGGACCACGATTTTCCCACTCCTGTAACAGTGCTGAACGATTCACTTTTACGCCATAATCTTTAGGATGTGGCATTTGCGAAAGCTGAAAAAGCTCCAGACCAGAAACTTGATTGAGATTCTCGTCTGTGATTTTATAAAGTTGGGGAAACTTAAATTTTAAGAAATTGCCATCGCCTATGGTCAAACTTCCAGATTGAAAAGGTTCACCAGCGTGCACGGGCACAAGCACATTAGGAACTATATGATCCCGACTAAAAATATCTTTTGATACCGCCAGCGCTTCGATCTTGATTTTTTTTAAGGGAATGAGTTCCAACTTCAGTGACTGATATAACCGATTGACTTGCATCAACGCCATCGCTCGGTCGCCAATTTCCAGGTCGTACACCCAATCCTTAAAGTTTTGCAAGGCTTTTAAGAGATGGTTTCTAAAATGAATCTCGCTCCACTGCTCTGAGGCATCTTCGAGGTCGCTTATAGTTGTAGAGATAATCGTTTCTGGTTCGTCGTTCACTTCTTCGGTCTGCTCGTTGAGTTTTTCAATAACTTCTTTTAAAATCGACCGTGTAGAAAGGTTACGTTCTGCATCCGTTTGATAACCAGAATCATCTTCTTCTTTTGGTGCTATTTCTTTAGGAACTTCCTTATTTTCTATTTCTCCTTTCTTAGCAACTAGCTCATCTTTTGAAGGTACTTCCTTAGCGACTTCCAATTCTGTACGTTCACTTTCTAAAGCGACCATACCATCTATCACGTTCCCATCTCTAAACAGGACGCGCGACTTTCTCTTATAGTTGCGAGGATGTACTTCTATATGCTTGAGTGCATCGCCATATTTACGCATCGCAAAGCGACTTGCAATCTCATAGGCTACTTTCTTGTAGGAATCAAATACAACGAAATGTTCCTGCTCAGCTTTTTGCTGTCCCTTAAGGAAGATCGTTACATAGGAAAACTGACCAGAGTCGATGTTTTCTAAGGACGACTCAAAAGATGGATGGATTAACACCTGTTTCCAATCGCCATCTCTGCCAAATTCCTTTTCCAGCTCTTCCGTATAGCGACAGTAGGCAGGATGATTGTCCACATACCATTTGGTAGGATCTGACAGCGTTTCCTTAAAACCAAGCTCCTTCAAATGAAATGCTAGTTCTTTAGGAAGCACTTCGCTAAAATGAAGCTCAATGCCTTTTTTCTGTTTGTTGAGTGTACTGGTTAACTGCATTTGCGATCCCAAAATTTGCTAGTCGCTTAGGGACTAGTTTGTGGTGTGACTTGGGATAAATATAGATTTCGCTTTCGCGAAAGTGGCGTCACGCAAAGGGATTGCGGTACGTCGAAGCGTGATGCTTATAGGTCAATAGACATTAAACCCTAGCGAGAGCTAGGGTTTTGAATTTATAGGTTGTATAAATTAATATTGGCTTGTTCGGTACGCAACATCATCTTAATAAAATCAAGATGATGTTGAAAACTTAAATCTTCAAACAGCTTGTAAATGATTAAATTAGTACAACATTTTAAATACAATATTATGGGAATCAAGACAGGTCCAAAAAGAATTGCAAAGTCAACTGGCAAACCAGATAGACGTCAGCGAGATAATAAAAAGACCGGTGGGAACACACCGTCATTAAAACCGCATAAGCATAAGAAAGGAGATTAAATTCTTCCAAAATAAACTTGCCTAAATAAACAAATCCTGAAACAACTGTAACTGCCTACTGGTAAAGTGCTGTTCCATCCAGATGGACTTGAGCGCGTTTTTGCCCATCTGCTCACGAAGAGCTTTATCCTTTACTAATCGTAAGATGGACTTTACCCAATCGTCAGAAGTTTCGGCAAGCAGTCCTGTTTCTCCTTCCTTAAGAACTTGCTTAGCCGGATGATAAACAGAGGCTATTGCCGGAATACCATAAACTGCGCACTCTAATAGCGTAGTGTAAGGTTCGCATTGAGAAAAGCGGTTCTTTTCACTTGGTAATAGAACTATATCTAGTGCCAAATCATTCAATGTTTTAAAGTGATTTTCAAAAGCGACGGGCTTATGATATTCTACGGCTAATCCTTTAAGAACCAGCTCGCCTTGAATGTCTTGTCCGTTCCAACCGTAGCATACAAATTGAACTCCTTCCTTAAGGACTTCTTTCGTTTTTGCAACTAGTTCCTTAAGGACTAGCAAATCTGACAACTGACTTTTACTACCTAAAATACCAATCCGAATGATTTGAGAGTCATTCCTTTTCAACGGTGGTATCTCTTCATAACCCAGTCGTGACACTAAAGATGGCAATTGCACTACGTGTGTGGTGTGATTGGGAAAGTTTTGTAACAACAATTTTTTGTAAAAGTTGGATAGTGGTTTTGTTGCAGTTGTTACAATATCCATTGAAATCATATTAGATAACAACTGCTCTTTATCTCGAGTACCAATCTTGCGTGACATTGTGTGACTTTGTGGAATAGCGGTGTAATTCTTATCCACATCCATTACCAATTGCACATCTGGACGCAAGACGCGTATAGCTTTGATAAAAAAATCCACATCTGAGAATATAACTGGAAAGATGATGTAATCTGCCCAATATAAAAGTTGTTCATCAATCAAGTTTTCATAATCTTCAAAACGTTTATTAAAGTCAAAAGTCTCAATCTTAGTGATTATGGCGGTATGTGACGCAGTTTTGTTCAACTCTAATGCTGGTGTTATTGCTCGATAATATCCTGTGGCATCCAAGCAGGGTGAAACATAAAGTAAATGAATGGTATCATCATTTTCTTTACAATTTGGATATTTCCGACGGAAAGAAGTTTCGGTCTTTAATCGTTTCTGAAGTTCTAAAATGGTTCTCATATCAGTTGATTTCGGCATTAATATTCATCTCGTTTCCTTCGTAAAATTTGGCAATGCGTTGTCCTGTCGCTTTATCGTAAATCTCAATAGTACCGGCTAAGGGACCGTATTCTTTTATCTTTTTGCGAAAGCGAATTAAACCTGTTTCCCGGCTTTTCGTTTTAGACAGTTTATGTCTCCAATCTATAGAGTACATTGTGCGTACGTTACCGTCTTTAAACCAGACGATCATCTTGGTTTCTGAGTCCTGGCCTAGTTTCCAGCCTTTTTTCTTTTGTTGCATTATTTGAAATATTTAATGAGTGATAAGAGTGATATTTCCTTGATATAGTTTTCTTTATGAAAAGCCTTGACCGTGACGACACCTTGCTTGACGTTGAGCCAAATCTGTACATCTTGGTCACAGATATGATTTGCCGTAGCAAATTCCTTGAGATACTTTTTGATACTGAAGGCAATTTTGTTACGCACATTGGGCAACGCTGCAATGCTGTCTTCTAAGAAGAAATAAGCGAGTTCGTCTGTTGGTATTTCTTTCATCAGCACATCTTGATCATACAGATAAGAAAGTACTTTGTGCTGTTCTTGATAAATACGCAGGTACAAGCGCTCGACAGGGATCTGTTGCCAGGTTGCAATATGCTCGGTGTAGCTTATGATGTTTAGAGAAATTTTCTTCTCATAACCAAAGACATCGATAGATATCTCGGCAATCGCTCCCTTGAGTTTATTGGTCAAGGCAACGTTTTTCTTTTTGAAAATACGTTTCATTCGTTAAGTATTGGTGTATAAAAATCGTTGTGTAGATGGGTTGAGTACACTTGCGTGAAAGTGTTGCAAGAGTTCAGGTTGACCGAGTTTGCCTATTCTCGTCTCACATTGCCTGAAAAGTGCCAATCTAGGTTTTTGCTTTGCAGTATCCTTTTTCTCATTGTTCAAAAACCTGCGGATCTGTGAAGCGACAATGAGTTTTAACTGCACTTCAAGCTGTCTCTTCTTGTGATCCTGCCACCATTTTTTGGTGCCAGCAAACCCTGTTTTGTTTTTGGAATCAAAATATTGATGTGGCAATTGTACAAATCTGTTTTGAGGATCTTTGGCAAGATATTTCCGCACGAGTTCGATGCGATCTACATAGCATTGATGAACGTTTGCCAGATGTTTGTCAGGTACTGGATCGTACCATTTCCAGAGCAGTTCTTTTCCGATTTTGACCTGGGATTCAGTGAGATAGGTGTCTTGGTAGAGCACATTTCGCGAAAGCGTCCAAAGCGCATTCACATACACAGAAAGGGAAGCGGAACGAGCCGAATCTCGTGGCAAATTTTCGGCGCCAGTTTGATTTGTGGCTCGCATCCGCGCATTTTCCCCTGCATCATTGGAATTTTTGGGGCATTTTTTCCCTGTGTATCCTGTAAAAGTGTTGCTAGAAGCGTTGCGTGACGTTGTTTCTTTTGTGAGCGGTAGCGAATTCCTTTTATTCCCGAATAGCTTGGCTCGACTTGAGTTATCAACGCCTATTATTAAATTATTTATGTAACCATTGTTACTAGAGTCTGTATGACGACAAGTTGTCGTAGGAATATTTTTAACCGATTGATTGTGTGTAGATTGTAATTTCTGTGAATCCTGCTGGATTTTAGGCTTATCCACAGGTTTTAAACCAGTTGCTAACAGGATTTTTGGCTCGACCCAAAGGTCATATCCTGAGTTGGTACCGTGCCATTTTTTATTGATAATGATGCCTGCATCTATGAGTCGTTTTAAGTGACGCTGGATGGTTCTGGGACTGGCGTTGCCCATTTTAGCCAACTGTAGATTGTTGGTTTTTAAGGGTGGTAAATTTTTAAGATCAAGTGTTGTGACATTGCTCGCTTTCAGTAAAGAAAGTCCGTAAATCTTAATGATGTCCTTTGCAGTTGAGGCTATTGCCTGTCGTATGCGGTTAGAAAGTTGATCTGTATTCTGGTTGTGTTCTTTAATGTGATAATCCAATGCTTTAAAGGCGATGGAATAATTAACTATGCTCATTTTTAGGACTGTTATGAAACAGCAAAGTGTGTGCTTTGTCTATCTCACTAGTCGGATTGTGGTGCTTTTTTAGCATCTCTATTTCTTCCTTGATTTTTTTTATAAGGTTCAGGAAACCTTCATCTGGGCTATTTTCGGCAAATTTCATAAGATGAGATCTGCATTATAACTTCATCGATGTTTGCGACTTTAAAGGCAGGTTCTCTGTGAGGACTTTTCCCTTTTTACTATTGCGCAATGTTTTCTCGTGCTTAGATTCTAAAAGTGTGAGACAGGCTTCATAAATGAGCTCTTCGCTGGACGGCCTGATCTCTTTCCTATTAAAAAATTTAGATACCGTAGGTCTGGATTTTCCAGATTCTTGAGCTACAAGCGCAATGGGGTTATCAAAGTACTTGTGCATTTTTTTCGTAATGGCCTTAATTTCATCGGGTTGATACATTCTTATAAAGTTTATGTGATTCGTTTGACAATTCAGTGTAAAAGTTTTGTAAATTTGGCAACAATTTAACGTCATTTTTACATTTATATCGCCAAATATATGTATAAACGTTGCTTAATAAACTACAAAAAGAGATAATAATTTTATCACCCCTGAATTGAATGAATGAGAAAAAAGAGCGCAAACGACAAGAAGTAATTGATAATGAAAGACATAATATGAAGCAGAATCCAGATTACGATACTATAGATTTAAAATTTATCGAGGCCATAGACGAGGTATTGGAAAAGAATGATGAGCTCGGATTAAAACCAAGCAATGATAGTAGCCTCGGGAAACTGATTTATCCTTCTAACCGAAGCATCATCTCTTCAGTAAGAAGTAGGGCAAAACATATTCCGCATCTTGCGTTGATCAATTTTGCAAAGCTCTTTGACGTAGATATGAACTATTTCTATTCTGATAGATCCTTGAGTTACATTCCACGAGTGACTACTGTAAACAACAATCAAGATTATTCCATCAAGAAAACTGGTAAGGGCTCATTTGTTGCGCACGCTGGAAATGGCACAATAGGCGACATTAAAAACGTGGCAAAGGAAATTGTAACAAATAACAACACGAGCTTAAACCCATCGGCCGAAACTGTTATCAATAACTTCATACAGCAAATAGATGAAGCCTGCATTCCGGATTTTTATAGAATACTCAATGCCATACGTGATGAAACGGGAAGTACAATAGAAGAACTAAAGTTTCATCTGAAGAAGAAATCCAAAAGGCTTGACAAGCTAAACAAGCGCCACCACAAAGAACTCAAGGCTGTCAATCTGAAGCTTGTAGAAACCAATGAAAGGTTGATTAAAGCACAAGAAAATGAAAAAGCGACTATGGAGAAATACATATCAGTTCTTGAAAAGAAATAAAACGTCCTTGTTTCGTAACGTTTATAAGTTTATGTTTGTATTGTAAAAATTAAATCTTGAAAAAAGAACACACAGATTATTCAAATTTATTGCGACTTCTCAATGAGAAGGAATATGCAAATAAGTACATCGTAAATGCTGAGAGGCGTATGATTACACACTGGCAGGATATTGGACTTTTTCAGGACAAACGCAATACTTCGGCAGGATGGAACAAGTTTAGCCTCATCGATATCCTTTGGATGGGCATCATCATCGAGTATCGCAATCTGGGCTTTCCCAACGAAAAGATCAAACCTGTTAGGCAATTTCTGTTTGAAGAAACTAAGATTGATAATTTGAAAGTCAGTAAGCTGGAATATGCGACTATTCAGGTACTCGCTTTCGCGAAAGCGTTATATCTCATAACCGATATAGCAGGTAACATTTATCTGGCAGATGATTATGAATATGTTAAGCTTTTGCAACAAGGTAAAGTAACCAATCATATCGTATTAAACCTTAATCAAGTCGTCAAAGAAAATATATCTGTACTCTTTTCTGAACCAAATTTTAATGCCTTTGCTGGTCTTAATAAAGACGAAATTCAAGTGATGCTCATCTTGAGAAGTGAGTCGTACCAATCTGTCCAAGTGACCAAAAAGAATGGCGAGATAGATATGATTGAAGGTACGGAGCGCATTAGTGAGAAAGACAGAATTATTGATATTTTGAAACAGCACGAGTACCAGAATATCGAAATAAAACAAGCAAACGGAAAAGTGGTTTTGATAAGCCGTACCGTGAAACAAAAAGCAAAATAGATACCCTATTTGCCATTCAAATGTACTTGTAATCCCATAACGGAAGCTAGTTTGAACAAATTAATATGAAAACGTGATAAGCATCGATTGAACTAAATGCAATGAGCTCAGAGAGCCATCTCAAATCCCACCAATGCTATGACTATAAGATAGAATAGCATTCACGGAATGAACAATGCAATCGATAAATGTAAAAAAAGAAGACAATAAGGAAGTATCTAAAAGTAAAATGTCTGTAGAAAGGCTCAAGTCATTTAAAGGCTTTGAGAATGTGAGCGAAGATGAGGCAGATAAAATAATTAAGAATCTTGAACAATTTGCAGAAATATTGTGCAAGCAAGTTCAACAAAACGTATCCTAATGAAAGACCTATCCATCTTTAATCAATTTGCCAGAACAGACGACAGCAAGTCTCTAAGACAAGCAGGAAACGCCGTCATATACACCAGAGTTTCTACAAAAGAACAGGCAGATAACAATGCTAGTTTAGACACACAATTAAAATACTGCGAGCAACTAGCTCAGAAGAAAGGACTTGATGTGGTTGAGTATTTTGGTGGGACGTATGAGTCGGCAAAAAGTGATGAACGCAAGCACTTCCAGAAGATGCTCAACTTTGTTAAACGCAGGAAAGACATAGGCTATATCATCGTCTATTCTTATGATCGCTTTTCGAGAACTGGAGCCAATGGAGCGTATATAAGTGATCAACTCAAGAGGCAGGGAATCGTCACAATTTCTGCGACACAAGAGGTAGATACTTCTACGAGTGCAGGATCTTTTCAGCAGAACCTTTATTATATGTTCTCTCAATTTGATAATGAGTTGAGAAGGGATAAGTCCGTTTCTGGAATGCAAGAAAAATTACGTAGAGGAGATTGGACAGGCGCTTGGCCATACGGCTACACAAATACCAATCCGGGCAAGGGTAAAAAACCCAATTTTGTAATCAACGACAAAGGGAAACTTCTCAAAAAAGCTTTTGAGTGGAAAGCAATGTCAAACACCTCACACGTTGAGATATCTAAAAAACTCAAAAGAAAAGGATTAGAGCTATCTGCCAAAAAGCTTAGCGACTATTTTAGAAATCCCTTTTACTGCGGATTGATGGTAAATAAATTGATACCTGGAGAAGTGATACAAGGCAATCACGAACCTATGATTAGTCGTGAGATGTTCTTAAAAATCCACAATCTTCTCAACTCTCGCGAAGAAGGAAGAAAGTACAACCTAGATGATGAAAACCTACCACTAAAAATGTTTATCAAATCAACAGAATGTGGAACACCCTATACTGGATATGTAGTTAAGAAGAAAGGACTGTACTATTATAAAAATAGAAGATCAGGTAGTAGAGAAAACAGAAGTGCGAAAAAGCTACACAGCTCGTTTATGGCACTCTTAGAAAACTACACACTGGCTGATCCAAAATACATCGAACCTCTCAAAGAGATCATCGAGCAAACCTTTATCGATTTAAACAAGGAACAAATTGACGAAGCAAAGGTGCTAAACACGCAAGCTACAGAACTGGATGTTAAACTGGATAGATTAGAAGAGCGTTACGTATTTGAAGAAATAACAAAAGTGCAATACGATAAGTTCAAGTCCAAACTAGAGTCAGAAAAGAACAAAATAACCGAGTTAGTTTCAAACTCAGGATTTAATAGTTCGAACCTTAAAAAATCGATAGACAAAGCATTAAATTTAGCCTTGAACCTCCCGTCATTGTGGCAATCTGGTAATATCGAAGTCAAGCGTTCTTTGCAATTTATGCTCTTTCCAGAAGGAATAGGGTATGACTTCAAAAACGACCGACTTCGAACTTTTAGAGTAAACTCGATATTCAGCGCAATCGCCTCTATTTCAGATAACTTAGAAGGAAATAAAAACGGGACTTTTCAAAATAATTTTGAAAAATCCCGTTTAGTGACCGCGGAGGGATTCAAACCCCCAACCCTCAGAGCCGAAATCTGATGCGCTATTCAGTTGCGCCACGCGGCCTTTATTTCCCGAAAAATCGGGTATCTATTAGTGTTTTATTTAAGACAACTTTTCTTTTACAATCGTAGAAATAGTTTTTCCATCAGCCTTCCCTGCTAATTGCCCAGAAGCCATCCCCATTACTTTACCCATATCTTTCATTCCTGATGCTCCTGTTTTTGCAATGAGATCCTCTATAATTTTTGCAACTTCTTCCTCACTCATCTGCTCTGGCAAAAATTGCTCAATAACAGCTGCCTGTGCAATTTCAGGTTCCGCTAGATCAGCTCTACCTTGTTCTGTAAAAATAGCTGCGCTATCTTTTCGTTGCTTTACGAGTTTTTGTAACAGTTTTAACTCTTGCTCTTCGGTCAACTCTTCTTTAGAACCAGTTTCTGTTTGTGCCAAAAGAATCGCAGATTTTACAGCTCTCAATGATTCTAATGCCATAGCATCTTTTGCCTTCATTGCTTCTTTCAAAGCTGTCATTACTTGTGTCTGTAAGCTCATAAGATTCCTAATTAGTCATATCTTGAGATACCCTGTACCTCATCAATATGTATTGGACTGCGAATATAAAAAATAAACCGATAACAGCCTCTTATTTTCAGAAGGAATTATCGGTATATTCAAGTGTTGATTAAATCACTTTTATTTTTAATTCCGTGTTCGGAATTGTATAGTTTCACTAATCTACATTATCATGTAAAAAAGAATTATTACTTCTCAATTGAATATCATCGTTAGTGTCAGTACTCACACTGGTCCTAGAAATATCTCTACTCTCTGGTCTAGCATCAACATCTAATCCTGCACGTTTGTATGCTGGTTCTTTTTCTATATCATCAATATGTGTTGGATTACTTCTGAATTTATAATTAAACTCTTTCATCTTCGCACGACGTTCTGCTGCTCTAGCCTTGAGGATATCAGAAATGGGTTGATGTATTGGATCTACCACCTCATTAGGAGCTTCTTCTGTATGAGTTGGTTTGATTGTTTTGGTCTCAAAAACAACCTCTTCTTCTTTTTCTTCTGCTGCTACCACAGACGTAGTATCCTCAACAGGTTTTGCTTCTATCAAACGCTCTTCTTCATCCATATAATCATCTAGACTATATCGACGAATACCACCTGATACTGTTTCATTTACCGGAATTACTTCTATTGGATCTTTTACCTCTAGATCCAGAGTGTCATCCGTTAGTTCAAAAAATACTGGAGCTTCTTTCTCTTCTGCACTTTTTGATGTCATTGGTGTAGAGAGTTTTTCTTCTGGCTCGTTATTATTTACAGGCAAATCAAAAGAAAGTGTAAACTGATCCTTTATCTCTACCTCTTTCTCAACATCTTCAAAAACTTCTTTGGCATCATTTACCTCTATCTCATTGATAATTTCCTGAGCATTGATAATTACAAAGTCTTCATTTTTCTCTTTTTCTTCAAAAGAAGGAACTTCCTCATAAGTTACCGCAATATTCTTCAAGGTTTCTGTAGTCGGCAACAACAACGAGTCGCTCTCTACTTCTGGCTCATCCTCTTCGATCAATTCATGCTTGATAATTATCGGCTCTTCTTCGACTGGTACTTTTGAGCCTATTGGAAAAAACTCTGTTTTGGTTCCTGTAGCAATTGGAGACAACTCTTGTGTAGCACGTTGTTCATCCTCTAATGTATGAATAATTTTTTTGGTCTCTGTATTCGTAATCTCATCTTGTTGCTCTACATCAAAACCTGTGGCTATTACCGTTACCGAAATAGCATCTTCCAAAGCTTCATCTTCGCCAACCCCCATAATAATATTGGCACCATGTCCTGCTTCATTCTGGATATGATCATTTATTTCTCCTATCTCATCAATCGTGATTTCTTCTTTTCCAGAGACAATCAACAATAATACATTTTTGGCACCTGTAATCTTATTATCATTCAACAATGGGGAGTCCAAAGCTTTTTGAATTGCATCATTTGCACGGGTAGCTCCAGAGGAATTAGCAGACCCCATAATTGCTGTACCACTATTGCTCAGTACAGTTTTGGCATCCCGTAAATCAATATTTTGTGTGTAGTGATGTGTTATTACTTCTGCTATACCTCGTGATGCTGTTGCCAAGACTTCATCCGCCTTAGAAAAACCAGCTTTGAACCCGAGATTTCCATATACCTCTCGTAGTTTGTTATTATTAATAACAACTAGAGAATCCACTTGTGACCGTAATTTCTCTACCCCCAGTTGTGCCTGCTCATTACGCATACGTCCCTCGAACTGAAATGGAATAGTCACAATCCCTACGGTCAATATATCTAGTTCTTTAGCCATTTTGGCAATAATAGGTGCAGCTCCAGTTCCAGTACCTCCACCCATTCCGGCAGTGATAAAAATCATCTTGGTATTCGTATCCAACATGGTTCTGATTTCCTCATAGCTCTCTACAGCCGCTTGCTCTCCTACCTCTGGATTAGCACCTGCTCCAAGGCCTTCTGTCAAAGAAAGTCCCAATTGAATCTTGTTAGGAATTGGACTATTCTCTAATGCCTGTGCATCCGTATTGAGAATAACAAAATCCACACCCTTGATCCCTTGTTGAAACATGTGATTGATGGCGTTACTCCCGCCGCCACCGACTCCAATTACCTTAATAACATTGGATTGATTCTTGGGGAGATCAAACGCAATATTACCAAATCCTTCATTACTACTCATAGTGCTAATTTTTGTATTATATTTCCTTAGACTAGGCTTTAGATATCATTCTCTGAGTTCGCTTATAATTCACCAAAGCTTTTTACACTTTGCAAATTTATTTCAATTTCAGTCTAAATACTATTCTATTATTTTTTTTATTTCTACTTTCTTTTCTTAGGGCGTATCCGCTTCTGCTTTGCTTCTTCGGAGCGCGCTATTCACTGCAATTCCTCGCTCTTCGTTCCTCAGGCTGTGGGATTTTCGCTACTATCCCTTACGCTTTTGAGTAAACTCTAGAACACTACACTTTTTTCAACAAAACACCTTTGACACAGGCACTTTGCAAAAAAAACATCCATCTTCATACACAAAATTTACTCTGCATTATCCAAAAAATCTTTGAACCTATCCGTCCATTTTTCTAAAAAATTCTTCTTGGGCGCTGTTTTCTGAACTAATACCTCCTTATCCGCAACGGTCACTGTCTCCTCTTGCACCTCTACCGCTACTTCTTCATTCATTTCTCCCTCCTTTTCTGGCACCTCATCCTTGGTAGGCAAAGTGGCCTTCTCAAAAGTCTTTGCAGCTTCTTCTGGCTTAGATAGTATCCGCTGTTGTTTCTGGATACGTTGCAAACCATCCATTACCAAACCAACAGCAGTAGCATACATAGGACTTGTTGTATCTGCGTCGCTATTCCCTGCCAAATGTTCATTTGGATATCCTATACGGGTATCCATGCCTGTAATGTATTCCGTTAATTGTTTCAGATGTCTTAATTGTGATCCTCCACCTGTCAACACAATACCTGCAATCAATTTTTTCTTTGGCGACTCATGCCCATAGTTCTTGATCTCCAAAAACACCTGCTCGATAATTTCTACAACACGAGCATGAATAATTTTAGATAAGTTTTTTAAGGTTATTTCTCTAGGCTCTCTTCCTCTGAGTCCTGGTATAGAGACAATTTCATTATCCTTGTTCTCTCCTGGCCAAGCTGATCCAAATTTTACCTTCAGTAATTCTGCCTGCTTTTCAATAATCGAACAACCCTCTTTGATATCTTCTGTAATCACATTTCCTCCAAATGGTATCACTGCTGTATGACGGATAATACCATCCTTAAAAATAGCCAAATCCGTTGTTCCACCTCCTATATCAATCAAAGCAACACCTGCTTCTTTTTCTTCTTGACTCAATACGGCATTCGCAGATGCCATCGGTTCTAGTGTAACATCAGAAAGCTCCAAACCAGAACTTTTTACACACCGTCCAATATTCCGTATCGATGTTATTTGCCCTACGACTACATGGAAATTTGCTTCTAATCTCCCACCATACATCCCTACAGGCTCTTTGATCTCGGCCTGCCCATCTACTTTGAACTCTTGTGGCAATACATGCAATATTTCCTCTCCAGGAAGCATCACTAATTTATGTACTTGGTTGCACAATTTTTCGATATCCACATCATCTATCACCTCATCAGCATTGGTCCGTGTGATATAATCACTATGCTGCAAACTACGAATATGCTGCCCAGCAATACCCACTGTCACATCTTTAATTTTAAATCCAGAAACACTTTCTGCCTCTTGTATCGCTTGTTGTATCGACTGTATGGTCTGTGTGATATTATTCACAACACCTCGATGTACTCCGAGACTTTTTGATTTCCCGATACCCAACACCTCCATTTTTCCGTACTCATTGTACCGTCCGACCATAGCAACTATCTTTGTTGTTCCTATGTCTAATCCTATTGCAATATCGCCCTGTTCCATACCCTAATTTTTTACTTCTTTTCTTATACAAACTACCTGATTACGGTAGCGCAAATTCACTGTCTTGTAACTTTCTAAACTATGATCTTTCAAAGATTTTTGATAAAAAGCTTTAAAATTTCCTATTTTTCTTTCGATATCTTTTATCGCTCCAAATTCTATTACAAAATCATATTCCCGCACTGCCAACACATAATTATCAGCCGCAGCTTTGGTTATATCAGTAACATAAATTTTCAAAAAATCATCATGTAAGATTTTTTGAAGTAACAGATGTATTTCGCCCACATCTTCTTTGTCTATTCGATGTACCAAAGGTACTCGTGCCGTATAATTTTTTGACAATGCCATTACATCTCCCTCCTCATCGATATAAAATGGAGGCGTAGCATTGACTCTTGCTATGGGAGTTCGTTGTTCTATTTTTGCCGTAAGAATACCATTCACAGATCGATACACATTTGCATTTGCAATCATATCTTCTAATTTCAGGCGGTTCTCAAGACTATTCAAAGCTAAAGTTTCTTTACCTATATTCGTCCCTCGATCTTGATTTTGTATCAACAATTTATTAACCGTTAATTCCTTAATAAAAGGACGTGTTTCCCCTACAAAAGAAATCTTGATTTTTTTGACGGGACGTATAGAATTGCGCTTCTCCGAAAAAGCATACAAAAAAATGATCAAACTAATCAAACCCAAAAATTTTATGGAACCCCATATTCTTTTCATACAACAGTACTTCTTATTTTCTTTTCTAATGCTGCGGTAATCTTTGTTACTTCTTCACCTATATCCCCTGCTCCAATTGTCACAATAACCTCTGCGTCTGTTTTCAATACACTCTCCACTAGCATATTTTTATCAACACGCTTTTTTACCTCCAATTCCATCATACTCATCAACCACTCCGAGGTCACTCCCGAAATAGGCAACTCTCTTGCTGGATAAATATCCAACAGTAACACCTCATCAAATTGACTCAAGCTTTTTGCAAAATCTGCTGCAAAATCTCGTGTCCTACTATACAAATGCGGTTGAAAAATCGCTAACACTTTTTTTCCAGCATGCATCTCTTGAACCGCTTGATACAACGCATTAATTTCCGTTGGATGATGCGCATAGTCGTCTATATAAACCAAATTTTTGGTTTTAACCTTATAACTAAACCTACGTTGTACACCTCTAAAACCTGGCAAAATCTTTGCCAAAGTATCCGATGGAACACCAAATAACCGAGCCATAGCAAAGGCAGTAATCGCATTTGTCAAATTATGCCGCCCTGGTAGCGTAAGCTCCAAATCCTCTAGAAGCTCCTCGGGTGTCTTAAGATCAAATACATATGTCCCATTTTCGACCCGAATACGTTGCGCACTGTAATCAGACTCATCTTCTATTCCAAATGTCAATCCAGTTAGCGACAAACCTCCTCTAACCAATAACGTTGTAGAGACTTTACTTGCAAAATCATGAAAAGAATCCTCTAGAGCATCTGCCTTTTCGTATATATCCAAGTGATCCGCATCCATTGAGGTAATCGCAGCAATATCTGGATACAGCTGCAAAAAAGAACGATCAAACTCGTCTGCCTCTGCCACTATAACATCTGTACCCTCCATGACCAAATTAGAGTGATAATTCTCACTAATCCCACCCAAAAACGCTGTAACACCTACTCCGCTCTCCTTAAGCAAATATGCCAAAATAGCTGTTGTGGTAGTTTTCCCGTGTGTACCCGCAACTGCCAAAGTAAAAGTTTCTTTAGTCAATGCCCCTAACACTTCCGAACGTTTGAGAATATCAAAATCATGATTCTTAAAATAATTCAAACCCAAATGTGAGTCAGGAATAGCCGGAGTATAAATGACTAGCGTATCCTCTTTATTCATAAACAGCATTGGAATATCCTCGAGAACATCTGTAAAGTGAACTGCAACTCCTAATGACTCCAACGACCTTGTAATTGCCGATGGTGTTTTATCATACCCTCCTACTTTTTTTCCTAACTGCACAAAATACCGTGCCAAAGCACTCATACCAATCCCTCCGACTCCGATGAAATAAATATTTGCTATATTCTTTAAATACCTCACTTTATTTATATTACAAGATAAAATTAAATCTTTACATCCGACACACAATCTAACTAGATACTACATTAATTTTTCTATTTCATCCACAATCATTGCGGTTGCCTTTGGCAATGCGAGCTGCTGTAGATTAGCTCCTAACTTCTTTTGCTGCGTTTCTGATTGCAACACTCCTTTTATAGTTTCTTGAAATTTGGCATCCAGTTCCTGCTCTTGTAACATCAAAGCTGCATCTTTTTGCACAATTGCATATGCATTTTTTGCCTGATGATTCTCTGCCACATTTGGCGACGGAATAAACAATACTGGTTTACCCACCACACATAGCTCTGATACCGATCCCGCCCCTGCCCTAGAAATAATAATATCTGCTGCGGCATATGCCAAATCCATTTCATTCAGAAACGGATGCACCTGTACATCCTCTCGAACATCATGTCTTTTATATTCTTCGTAATAAAGGTTACCACATTGCCAAATCAACTGCAACCCTTGGGTCACCAAAAAATCCAATTCTTTCTCTATTAGCTGATTGATCCGCCTTGCTCCCAAACTCCCGCCAAGAATCAATAATGTTTTCTTTTCGGGATGAAGTCCAAAACTACGAACTCCATCTCCTCTTTTGCTTCTAATATCCAACAAATCCTGACGTATAGGATTCCCTGTAATAATAATTTTTTCTTTAGGAAAAAAACGCTCCAATCCCTCATAAGCCACACATATTTTGTGTGCTTTATCTGCCAACCATTTGTTTGTAATTCCTGGGAATGAATTTTGCTCCTGCAAAACTGTCGGAATCCCTTTTTTATTTGCCATTTTGAGCAACGGTCCACTAGCAAATCCTCCTGTACCAATCACTACATCTGGTCGAAATTTCCTCAGAATACGTCCGGATTTCCACAAACTAATTATAAGCTTCAATGGAAACAAGAGGTTACTCATTGTCAGTTTGCGCTGGATACCACTAATCCACAAACCTTCTATTTGATACCCTGCATTCGGCACTTTTTCCATTTCCATTCTATCCTTGGCTCCAACAAACAGAAATGCAGCATCTGGGTAGCGACGTTTTAACTCCCCCGCAATCGCAATGGCTGGGTAGATATGACCTCCCGTACCGCCACCTGAAATGATAAATCTTGGTTGTTCTTTCATAATGCCTTACTTAAAACGTCTAATGGATTATCTTCGTTTTGTCCTTCTTTTACTTCATCTATCGTTCTTTTTGCACTTACACTCAACACAATTCCTATCGCTAGGCAGGTCATCCAGATCGAGGTTCCACCACTACTTACTAGCGGCAAGGTCTGCCCTGTTACCGGAAAAAGCTCTACTGCAACTGCCATATTGATCAATGCCTGAAAAACAATAGGCAAACCTACACCTATCACCAACAGTTTTCCAAAAACGTCTTTGCTCTTATGTGCTACAATAATCAATCTAAACAGCAATAACATATACAAAAACAACAATGCCGTACCCCCTAGCAATCCCCACTCTTCTACAATAATTGCAAAAATAAAATCTGATGAAGATTGTGGCAAAAAATTCTTCTGTGCACTCTTTCCTGGACCTTGTCCAAAAATACCCCCTCTTGCTATTGCAATTTTTGCACGCTCAATTTGATAATCTTCTTTTGTATCTTCTTTGTCCGTAAAGTTCTCAATACGACTAATCCATGTATCTACCCTGTTTGGAAAAACACCAGGAAAGGCTTTTGCCGAAAGGATAAAAAGCATCAAAAATAATGCTCCCGAAACAATGATTCCTACTAAATAACGCTTGGGATAGCCCCCCATAAAAGTCAACAATAATACAATCGTAAATATAATAGCTGTAGTAGAAAAATTTGCTGGCAAAATTAGCATCAAAATAATGAAAACCGGTATCCAAAGAGGAAGTATCGTTTCTTTAAAACCAATAACCTGATCTTTAATTTTTGATAAATAACGCGCAACATAGGTCATTAGCACTACCGCCGCCAAAGTCGAAGTCTGAAAAGTAACACCCACAAAAGGTATACGAATCCATCGACTAGCATTTGCCCCACCAATAGTCGTATTTTGCGCCATTGTCAACAATAACAAAACAATAACTACAGGCATCATAATTATAGATAGACCTTTGAAGTAATGATACGGCACCTTATGTATCGCCAAAATGATTCCAAACCCTAGTAACAAATGCACCAAATGTTTCAAAAAATACTTAAACGTATCGCCACTACCCCCATACAAATAAGCTAAATTACTACTTGCGCTATAGACCGGTAAAAAAGAAAATAAAGCAAGTAATGCTACTACAGCCCAGATTACTCTATCTCCTTTCATGCTATTCAAAACAGAAAGGAACATCTCTTTTGTGATTTCTACTGTTCCAGTGACTCCTCTTACATTATCTATTTCTATATCGCCTTTGACCTTACTCACTATACCTCTTTATATGTTTTCTTCTTATGCACAATATTCCATACTCCTATAATTCACGAACAGCCTCCTTGAACTGTCGCCCTCTCTCTTCATAATTCTTAAATAAATCAAAACTCGCACATGCTGGTGACAACAACACCGTGTCATTTTTTTCTGCCAAGTCATAAGCTAATTGTACTGCTTCTTTCATAGATTGTGTTTCGTATATTTCTTCTACACAATTATTAAAAGCTGCTACAATTTTTCTATTATCTTCTCCCAAGCAAATTATGGTCTTCACCTTCTCATTGACCAACTCATTAAGTTCGCTATAATCATTTCCTTTGTCCACCCCCCCTGCAATCCAGATTGTAGGAGTCTTCATAGAATCCAAGGCATAAAAAACCGAATTGACATTTGTAGCCTTAGAATCATTGATATACTGAACATTGTTAATCCTAAGTACATTTTCCAATCTATGCTCTACGCCATGAAAATTCTCCATACTATCCCGTATGGTTTCTTTGCGAATTCCAAGTAACCGTGCTGCCATACTTGCAGCCATACTATTTTTAGTGTTGTGATTCCCCTCAAGGGCTAATTTTGTTTTTGGCATAATAAAAGTGTTATCTCCTGTGGCTATTATAATATTATCATCTTCTATGTAAGCTCCTTTTTCGAGCTTCTTTGTTAGTGAAAATGGCACTAACTGTGATTTTACAATGTGTTTTTTCAAATACGCATTAATAACCTTGTCGTCGGCGTCATAAATAAAGTAATCCGAAGGTTTTTGGTTCATCGCTATTCTAAATTTTGACGCTACGTATTTCTCAAAGTCATTATCGTATCGTTCTAAATGATCTGGCGTGATATTTGTTAGAATCGCTATATTTGGTGCAAAATCAACTATACCATCAAGCTGAAAACTACTCAATTCTAACACATACAAGGGCACATCATCCCCTGCAACCATTTTTGCAAAACTATCTCCAATATTCCCCGCCACACCCACTGTTTCGTTTGCAGTCTTGAGAATATGTCCTAGAAGCATTGTCGTGGTGGTTTTGCCATTGCTCCCCGTAATCCCTACAATTCTTGCATCAGTATATCGTACAGCAAACTCTATTTCTGAAATCACAGGTATACCGGCAGCTCTCAATTGTCGAATCATTGGAACGTTATCAGGAATCCCGGGACTTTTCATGACCACATCCGCCTTCAAAATACGCTCCAAGGTGTGCTGCCCTTCTTCCCAAAGAATCTTCAAATCATTTAAGATTAATTTATAGTGATCCTCAACCATTCCTCTATCAGAAACAAAAACCTCGAACCCTTGTTGTTTTGCAAGTACAGCAGTCCCTACACCACTTTCGCCGGCGCCTAAGATGACTATTTTCTTGTTTGTCGTTTGTTGTTTCATATAAACTCTACCCAGAACTTAATTTTCCTTGAAATAAAAAAGCATTACCGCAATTTTAATGTCAATATGGACAGAATTGCTAATGCAATCCCTATAATCCAAAATCGTGTTACTATCTTACTTTCATGTATTCCCTTTTTCTGATAGTGATGATGCAAGGGAGACATCAAAAAGATCCGCCTTCCTTCTCCATACTTCTTTCTTGTATACTTAAACCAACCTACTTGCAGCACCACAGATAGCGTCTCTAGAAAGAAAACACCACACATAAGAGGTATCAACAATTCTTTTCTAGAAGCAATTGCTAATACAGCTATTATCCCCCCAATAGTCAAGCTTCCTGTGTCCCCCATAAACACCTGAGCAGGATAAGTATTGTACCATAAAAAACCCACTAGGGCTCCAGCAAAGGCCCCTATATACACCGTCGATTCTCCTAATCGGGGAATATACATGACATTGAGATAATCTGAAAAAACGATATTCCCAGAAACCCATGTAAAGAGCCCCAAAACCAAAACTATTATCGCCGAGGACCCCGCTGCTAATCCATCTATACCATCTGTAAGATTTGCTCCATTAGACACAGCCGTGACTATAATAATTACTATCGGTATAAAAACTAACCAAGCATATTTGGCGTAACTAGGATTGATCCATGAAATCAAACTTGCGTAATCAAACTCATTATTCTTTACAAAAGGAATTGTAGTTTTGGTTGATTTTTTTTCTGGGTAAAACTCTCTTCCAGACTTCTTGGCAATCAACTCCGTCTGACTTCCTGATTTTATTTTTTCTTCTTTTATTGTCACATCATCATGAAAATACATCGTACACCCAACAATTACTCCCAAACCTACTTGTCCTACAACTTTAAACTTTCCTGCTAAACCATCTTTATTCTTTTTTAGAACCTTGAGATAATCATCAGTAAAACCGATCACCCCCATCCATAACGTCGTTACTATCAATAAAATAACATAAATATTATCCAATTTCGCCACCAACAAAACGGGGATCAATGTTGCCATAATAATAATGATCCCTCCCATGGTCGGCGTTCCTGCTTTCTGCGCTTGTCCCTCTAACCCAAGGTCACGAATACTCTCACCCATTTGTTTTTTTCTCAGGAATTCGATAATTTTCTTACCATATACGGTAGAGATTAATAGCGAAAGTATCACAGCAATTGCCGCTCTAAAAGTGATAAATTCAAACACCCCTGCTCCCGGAAGCTGGTAATGTTTTTCTAGATACTGAAACACATAGTATAACATACTTTCAATGCTGTCTGCACCCCTTTTCCAGAGGTACTTTCGAGTCTTTTATTTATTTAAATCTTTTAAAATCCCTTGTACAATTGTATAGTCATCAAAATCAAATCGTTCGCCTTTTATCTCTTGATAACTCTCATGCCCTTTGCCTGCAATCAAAATAATATCATTATTCTCTGCAAATTGACATGCCGTCTTTATAGCCTGTTTCCGATCTGTAATTGCCAATGTCTTTTTGTAATCTTGTGGTTCTACTCCTTTTTCGATAGCTTCTATGATACGCTCAGGCTGCTCTGATCTTGGATTATCACTAGTAAAAACCACCTTGTCACTGTATCTAGCAGCAATCCTTCCCATCTCTGGTCTCTTTGTCACATCTCGATCACCACCACAGCCTACTACAGTAATAAGTGTTTCATTTTTTGTCCGAATTGCATTTATAGTCTCTAATACATTCTTAAGCGCATCTGGAGTATGTGCATAATCTACTATCGTGGTGATTTTTTTATCAGAAATAAAATATTGAAACCGACCGCTCACACTTTGTAAATTACTAAGTAACTGTAATGTCTCTAAGGTTTCTAACCCTAGCAATTCTGCAGTAGCAAAAATAGCCAGTAGGTTATAACCATTAAATGTCCCAATCAGCTTTGTCCACACCTCATGATCATTCATTTTGAGCAAAAGTCCTCCCATAGTGCTTTCCAAAATTTGACCACGGTAATTGGCATAAGATTTTAATGCATAGGTGTTTTTTCTTGCCACAGTGTTTTGCAACATAAAGGCTCCATTTTTATCATCCTTATTAACCAAAGCAAATGCACTTTTGGGTAATTGATCAAAAAATGTTTTTTTCACATCACGATACTCTTTGAAACTATTGTGGTAATCTAGATGATCATGGGATAAATTTGTAAAAATTCCACCTGAGAAAATTAATCCATGCGTTCTTTTTTGAGCTATTCCATGAGAACTCACTTCCATAAAACAGTACGCAACACCCGCGTCGTTCATTTCTTGGAGATACCGATTAATTGTTACGGAATCCGGTGTTGTATGTGTTGCTGGATACTCTGTAGTATCCACAACAACCTTGACCGTTGACAATAACCCCACTTTGTATCCTGCATCTCTGAATAATTGATATAATAATGATGCGATAGTCGTTTTTCCATTGGTTCCTGTAACCCCAACCAATTCTAAGTTTGCAGAAGGGTTACCAAAATAATTTGATGACATAATTGCCAAGGCCTCTTGTGAGTCTGCTACTTGGACATATGTGACTCCATTGATTTTCAGCTCTGGCAGAACTTCACAAATCACTGCTATTGCCCCTTGATTCACTGCCTGTTCTATATACGAATGTCCATCTACAACAGTACCATTGATCGCAACATACACATCATTGAGTGCTACTTTTCTAGAATCAAATTCTAGTTGATTAATCGCCACAGAGGTATCACCTACGACACTATCGAGGGACACCATATACAATATATCTCTAAGTACGATCATGATAGCTCTAAACTTATTTTTTGATGTTTTTCAATTTTAACCCCTGCTTTTAACGATTGCTTGATTACTTTTCCTTTGCCGTTAACCTTGACCTGTAATCCCATATTTTCTAACAGTGCTATCGCGTCCATTGCTGGCATCCCAATTACATCTGGTAGAATAGCCACATGTGTTTTACTCAGCTCATTATATCTCGCATAACTTTTCTTGATAACACTATGAGCCGTTACTTGGGCAGACACTTCATCCACTAAGGGCGTATCATTAAAAATTTTTTCTGCAACCTTTTTGAATACAGGAGCAGCAACTATATTTCCATAATATCCTAGCTCTTTTTTGGGCTTATGGATCACTACAATACAAGAATATTGTGGATTATCAACAGGAAAGTATCCCGCAAAGGAAGAAATATATCGTCCTGGCTCTACCCAATATTCTACCTGACAAGTACCCGTCTTACCAGCCATTGAAAAGTTTTCATTATAAATATTCTTAGCAGTTCCACGTCTTACAGTATTCGCCATCATTTCTTGCACAATCTTGGCTGTTTCTTTAGAACAAACCGCAGGATTCAACACTTCTTTATCAAAAGATTGCTCTACTTTATCCCATGCTCGAATTTCTTTTATAAATCGGGGTTTCACCATTTCACCATCATTCGCAATAGCATTATAGAATGTCAACGTTTGTAGAGGAGTTAAACTCACTCCATACCCAAAAGCCATCCAAGGCAATGTTGTTCCATACCAGTCTTCGTCTCCCGGATAGGGAAACTTTGGTTTCCCTTCTCCTCGTATAGACAAATTCAATTTTTTATTTAACCCCATATTATAGAGCCGCTTCAAAAATTTTTTTGGATCATGTCCATATCCTTTATAGATCATTTTGGCAAAAGCAGTATTCGAAGACAGCTCAAATGCCTTGGCTGCCGATATCTTCCCATAACCACCCCAATGCGAATCGTACACTGTACGGTCATAAAATTTGACACGTCCGTTTTCGGTATCTACCACAGAACTAGAATCAATCACCTTATCCTCCAATGCCGCAACCATAGCCATCAACTTAAATGTAGACCCAGGTTCATGTATTTCTCCTACGGCATAATTCAGTTTTTCATAATACCTCCCCACACTATTACGTCCCAGGTTAGAAATCGCTTTGATTTTCCCGGTCTTGGTTTCCATTAACACCACGGTACCATGTTCTGCTTTATATTTTTTTAATTGCGCTAACAACTCGTGATGTACAATATCCTGCATATTGACATCAATAGTAGAAATAACATCAAAACCATCCTTGGGTTCTACTTCATTATCATCAGTTACCGGTTTCCACTGTTCCTTTGCGATCTTTTGTTTGAGTCTTTTACCTGCTTTTCCGCTTAAATAAGGACCATAAGCTCCTTCTAGACCCACTCTTGTATAATACCCCTTAACACCCTGACGTTCATACCCAACAGTCCGTTCTGCAATCTTCCCCAATGGATGTTCTCGTACCGTTTTTTGTTCCACAATAAAACCTCCTTTATTCGCCCCCAATCTAAACAGCGGAAAATTCTTGAGCCTCATATATTGTGAGTACCCCATATTACCCCGGATTAATACGTAACGGTTTTTTGTATCTCTTGCTTTTCGAAGTAATTTATTATAATAGGCCGTTGATTTACCAAATTCTTTGGACAAAGCCTCACTGAGTGGGGCAATGTTTTCTTGAAAAACTTCATTCTTTACGGTCACAGCATCAAAACGCACATCATATTTCGGCACAGAAGTTGCCAAAAGATTCATATTACTATCATAAAGATTGCCACGATTAGCGGGAATTACAAAATTTTTAAAAAGGCGTTGTTCTGCCTTTTCTCGATAATAAGCCCCATCAACCAACTGAATATTAACCAGCTTAATCATCACAAAAAGTCCAAACACGAATAACACCCCTGCTACCAGGTACAGTCGGTTCAATATGCTTTTTTCTGTTGTTGCCAATATTATCTATGCTATTTGTGCGTGTTTTTTACAATTATTTTTTTTGGTGGTGATCCTGCGGGTTCTATTCCAAATGCCCACACCTTTATCCTTACATTGGACTCCATTTTTAACCTCATTAACTCCGATCTTCCGTCTACAAAATGTGTCCTTAGTTCTTTGGCCTCATCATTTAATCTAGCTATTCTATGAACCTTACTTTCTGCCCTATGCGAACTGGCGATCATAATAATTGCCAAAAGCGATAAGAACAATAACATCTTCCAATTTTTGATTGCATCACCAGCAATCAAAAATTCTCCTTTTAATATATCAAATACGGTCTTTTTCATTACCTATCTCCGTACAAGCTCTCTACACTAAGCCTGAATAATTCGTTTTGCTATTCGCAATTTGGCACTACGCGCTCTATTATTTATTTTAATTTCCTGTGCAGTTGGAACTATCAACCTTCCCACTTTTTTAAATGGAACAGACACATTTCCATAAAAATCTTTTTCGGGTTCTCCTTCAAACAAACCACTTCTAATAAATCTTTTTACCAATCGATCCTCTAGAGAATGATATGATATCAAACTTATCCTTCCTTCTTCTTCTAGCAACTCCATAGTTTGCATCAAAAACTCTTTGAGTACTTCTAATTCTTGGTTTACCTCTATACGTATTGACTGATAAATTTGTGCCAATACCTTATGCTCTCGGTGTTGTGGCAAAAAAGGAGCTAACGCTTCTTTTAATTGTACACTGGTTTTTATCGCTGTATTTGTTCGTGCCTCTACTATTGCTCGTGCCAGTTTTGGTGCACTACGAAGTTCTCCGTATAACAAAAACATCGCTCGCAATTGTTGTTCATCATATTCATTAATTACGTCATAGGCAGACAATGTCCCTTTTTGATCCATTCTCATATCCAAATCAGCTTCAAATCTTGTGGAAAAACCACGTTCTGCTACATCAAATTGATGAGACGACACACCAAAATCTCCAAGAATACCATCCACTTTGCGTACTCCATGAAATCGCAAAAATCGTTTAATGAATCGAAAATTCTCATTAATTAACACAAAACGGTCATCCTGTATTACATTTGATAACGCATCCTGATCTTGATCAAAAGCATACAATCTACCTTTGGGTCCAAGCCTCTTCAAGATCTCTTTGGAATGCCCACCACCTCCAAACGTAACATCTACATAGATACCGTTTTCTTTGATTGCCAAACCATCTACGGTTTCTTGTAATAATACCGGGTTATGATATGCTGTCTGCTCCATCTTCTTCGAATCCCATTACTTCTTCTGCCAAATCTGCAAAGTCTCCTGTTGCATCATCGATTACTTGTTCATATTTCTTTTTATCCCAAATCTCAATAATATTTACGGCAGAAGACAAAACTAATTCTTTGGTTATCCCTGCAAAATTGATCAAATCTTTGGGAATTAATAAACGTCCAGAAACATCTACATCCACTACCTTTACACCTGCCGTAAAACGCCTTATAAAGTCATTATTTTTCTTTTTAAAGCGATTCAGTTTGTTCATTTTTTCCATCAAGACATTCCATTCTTTCATTGGGTACAACTCCAAACAAGGCTGAAAAACTGCCCGTTTGAGAACAAAACCTTCTTTAAGTATAGGGTCTAACTGCTTTTTTAATGCTGAAGGCACCATTAAACGTCCTTTAGCATCGGCTTTACACTCATATGTCCCTATTAGATGACTCAATTTTTACGTAAAAACAGATTTAATATTCAAATATATTGAAAATTATACCACTTTTTACCACAATACCCCACTTTGTTAATAAATTTTACCTTTTCCGCCACCTCATGGGTTTTTATGCTAAAAAAATAACAACAACAAAACCTTACTCTTAGCTCATATTTCCCTTTCTAAAAAAAGACAACCCCCTCTCGGATAATGCAAAAAAAACAGCTTCAAAAACCCGTAATAAGACATATATATAGAGAAGTAAAAAAAATTCAGAAAACTATGACTGAAAATGCTATATTTGCGTCAGAACGAATATATCGAGTCATCTAAACGCATTAATGAAGCACAACTTAAAAGAAGAAGGTAAATTCAA
This sequence comes from uncultured Aquimarina sp., assembly GCA_947492105.1. Lineage (GTDB taxonomy): Bacteria > Bacteroidota > Bacteroidia > Flavobacteriales > Flavobacteriaceae > Aquimarina. The sequence continues at coordinate 102,397 of CANLMN010000010.1, forward strand.
ATATCTAGAAGTAGGCGAAGGCACACCTATCGTGATACTTCATGGTTTGATGGGCGGGTTGAGTAATTTTGATGGGGTCGTCTCATATTTTCCAGAATGTGGGTATAAAGTTTTGATTCCAGAATTACCGCTCTATTCCATGCCACTCATTAAAACAAGTGTTGGCACATTTGCCAAATACCTCAGAGATTTTATCAATCACCTAGGCTACAAAAACAAAGAAGTTATACTTTTAGGGAATTCATTAGGAGGACATATAGGTTTATTATGTACTAAAATGTTTCCTGAAAAAGTAAGAGCATTAGTTATTACTGGAAGTTCTGGTCTCTACGAAAGTGCCATGGGCGAAAGCTATCCAAAACGTGGTGATTACGAATACATCAGAGCAAAAGCAGAAATGGTATTTTACGACCCGGCTATAGCAACCAAGGAAGTTGTAGACGAAGTATATGCCACAGTCAATGATCGTAACAAGTTACTACGCACACTTGCAATTGCCAAGAGTGCGATCCGTCACAACATGGCAAAAGATTTGCCTAATATGACCAACCCAACTTGTATAATCTGGGGTAGTGATGATACTGTCACACCACCTGAGGTAGCAGAAGATTTCAACAAACTACTTCCTGATTCTGATCTCTATTGGATCGAAAAATGTGGCCATGCTGCAATGATGGAACATCCTGATGAATTTAACAAAATTCTACACAGCTGGCTCAAAAAACGAAATATCTAAAAAGAAAAAGACTATGAAAATTAGCAGCGCTGAATTTGTCATGAGCAACAGCGATGTGGCCAAATGTCCAAAAGATCCATTTCCTGAATATGCTTTTATCGGTCGTTCAAATGTTGGTAAATCCTCATTGATCAACATGCTTACAAACCGCAAGAGTTTGGCAAAAACTTCTGGTCGCCCAGGAAAAACACAACTGATCAATCACTTTGTCATCAACAAGAAATGGTTTCTTGTTGACCTGCCTGGATATGGATATGCTCGCGTTTCTAAAAGTAGCAAAAAAGTCTTTCAACGGTTTATCACCGATTACTTCAAAAACAGAAAACAATTAATCTCTGCTTTTATACTAGTGGACTCTAGACACGAGCCTCAAAAAATTGATTTAGAATTTATGGAATGGATGGGTATAAACAACATTCCTTTTTCTATTATTTTCACAAAAGCTGATAAGCTTTCAAAAAATAAATTAACTCCACAAATCGAAGCTTACAAGAAAAGCATGCTTCAATTCTGGGAAGAAATGCCCAATTATTTTATAACATCATCCACTTCTAATCTGGGAAAGGATGAGATTTTGAATTATATTGAAGAAATCAACTCGCAGCCTTAATAATAGTTGATAACTCGTTTTTTTTTAATTTTTCCTGAAGGAGACTTACTAAATCTTCCGTTTTTTTCAAGCCCCTCAACTCTTTGGACATAATCAGAGGTTGATACTTACCACCCTTATATTTCAAAATTATTGGAAATGAAAATTGTTTTCCATCTACCCCATGTAGTTTCAAAAACTGATCTTTATACAAAAAAGTCATAGCACTACTTGATTCCTTTCTAAAGCTAGCCCATCTATCTTTTTCTCCAAACACTCCATGCGTTAGCTTACACAAATCACATGCATATGTTTCTGGACTAACTGCCTTATGAAAAGCATCAAACAATTTATTCCAGTGATTAGAATTTGCATTATATACAAACAATAGTGTATTGACCAAAATAACTTTCTTTTTTAAGTTTCACAATATTAAACAAAAAAAAGAAAGCTGCCCGGAGGGTGATGGGCAGCTTTCTTACACATACTAAATATCTACTGCTAATCCTCTTACTGAATCACAGTAAACATTTTAGTAGCTTTAGCTCCTTGTCCATTATCTATAGCAAGAATATAGCTTCCTAATTGCAATTTACTTACATCCAAAGCTATACCAACTCCTGAAGTACGCTCCTGCATTACTTTTTTCCCTAACAAATCATACACTTCTAATGTAATTTCATTCGAAGCATTAACCTCTTCTAATTGAATTTGCAACTTTGTACGTGCTGGTACTGGATATACAGAGAAAGGTAATCCTGTATTAAAATCTCCTATGCTTAGCGCCTCACAATCTGAACCAGCTACCCTTGTTACTTTAACAGAATTAGACAAAGAATAGTTCCCTGTAAGATCTGAAACATTAGCATTTGGAACATCTGCACCACCTAGACTTCCGTCATGACTCAAATGCCAAACCAAACAAACTCCAACACCTGCCGCATCAAAATCTGGCACTGTAAAACTTGGAGGAGTTCCTAAAATATTCAATTCCTCGTCAGTAATAACCCAAACTGATTCTAAACCAACATTACCAGATAATACAATATCATCTGCTCCCAGTTGATCAGAAACACCATCTACACAGAATTCAAAAGGACCTCCTGTTAGTGTTCCGCCATCTAAATCCGCAGCTGTTCGAACAACTGTAACGGAATTAGACAAACTATAACAACCTACTAAATCCGTCATCGCATTATTACCTGCCTCAGCTCCTTCTAAATCACCATCAAAGCTTAAATGCCAAATTAAACAAGTTCCTGCTCCTGCTACATCAAAATTTACAACATTTGGAGTCGGTGGCAGACCTAAAATCGTACCTGTCTCGTCAGTAACAACCCACTGAGAGTTCCCTCCTTCGTTTCCTGTCAATTCGATAGCTCCTTCTGCAATATTATCTGCAACTCCATCACCGACAACAAACTCAAATGGACCTCCAGTAAGTGTTCCGCCTTTTGGCTGATAACGAACCACGCTAATAGGATTAGACAAATCATAATTCCCTGTCAAATCTGTAGTAGCATTGGCACCCATAGCAGCACCTCCAAGAGAACCATCATGACTCAAGTGCCATACTAGGCATGTCCCAGCTCCTGCTCCATCAAAATTAGGGCCTGTAAAACTATCTGGTAATCCCAAAATCGTTCCCTGCTCGTCGGTAATTACCCATTGGGATGCCGACCCTACATTACCTACCAATGTAATTGCTCCATCTGCAATATTATCTGCAACTCCATCACCAACACAGAATTCAAAAGGACCTCCTGTTAGTGTTCCACCGTTAACTGTACTTCTAATCACCTCAACAGGATTAGACAAACTATAACAACCTACTAAATCGGTCATCGCATTATTACCTGCCTCAGCTCCTTCTAAATCACCATCAAAGCTTAAGTGCCAAACTAAACAAGTTCCTGCTCCTGCTACATCAAAATTTACAACATTTGGAGTCGGTGGCAGACCTAAAATCGTACCTGCCTCATCAGTGACAACCCACTGAGAGTTCCCTCCTTCGTTTCCTGTCAATTCGATAGCTCCTTCTGCAATATTATCTGCAACTCCATCACCGACAACAAACTCAAATGGACCTCCAGTAAGTGTTCCGCCTTTTGGCTGATAACGAACCACGCTAATTGGATTAGACAAATCATAATTCCCTGTCAAATCTGTAGTAGCATTGGCACCCATAGCAGCACCTCCAAGAGAACCATCATGACTCAAGTGCCACACTAGGCATGTCCCAGCTCCTGCTCCATCAAAATTAGGACCTGTAAAACTACCTGGTAATCCCAAAATCGTTCCCTGCTCATCGGTAATTACCCATTGGGATGCCGACCCTACATTACCTGCCAATGTAATTGCTCCATCTGCAATATTATCGGCAACTCCGTCACCAACACAGAATTCAAAAGGACCTCCTGTTAGTGTTCCACCATCTACTACAGCGTTCCAAGCAGACAATCCATTTTGACTCCCATCTCCTGTATATACATATGGACTAGGCGTATCAACAAACTCTCCTGCGACCCACAAGCTCGCCATTACAGCAATAGATTCTCTCTGAGCTCCTCCTGCACCCCACTGCACATAATCATCCATTGCAGCGGCACTTAAAAAAGAGGAAGAATTATACAATCCTAATCCACCACTAGCCGCCTGAAGAAAATTATAAGGCAAGGTAACAGATGCATCTGGCATCAAATTAATTGCTCCACTAACAGGTGACACATTACCTATCATAACGTAGGTACCACCACCTAGACACAACCAATAGCTCGATAAATCAATGGCTTGATCTCCGTAATTTGTAACAGTCACTTCCTTTGATACTGGGTCAACTTCAGAAAAACGTGGGTTTGCCTGCGCATAGGCATTTGTGACTCCAACCATCAATAGGCTCAAGCATGCACAAAATAATCGAAGATTATCATGTGCGTTTCGTACAAGTACTTTCATTTCTTTTTCTTTTTTTTTATTTTTATTAATGATAATACATCAAAGTAAAAACATAAAAGAATAAGAAATTGTTAGATAGCTAACACTTCCAAAAGAGTAATTAATTTAACAAAAAAATAACTACTGCTTATTTAACTCTAATTTATCAGCAAAGTACTCACAAAATTCTTTCATTGTAGCGGTCATTTTTTCGTCTTGAGTAGCTCGATAAAAAGTATCACTCATCGCCACCAAAGTTTGATGAAAAAAGATTTTCATTTCATCAACAGGCATATCTTTTGTCCACAAATCTATCCGTAGACTTTCTTTTTGTTTACTATCCCACATAGAGAGCAACATTGCTTTGGATTCTTCGTTTGTAATCCCTCCATCTTCAGCAGACCAATGCAACTCCTCCGGAACTCGATTTTCGTCTAATGTTACTTTTATTTTTATCTCAGAAGTATGCGTACCACTCATTATTTTGTAGGTTTATATTTTGATTTTTTGAAGATTTCTTCTCCATCTTTTTTCAATAATTCTTGCAAAGATACTTCATTATTTTTCATGTAAGACTTCACGATTTGCCATCCGATGAATTGTCCTAATCGCCCAGGGGTTTCTACATCCAGCTCTAGATAAAACTTTGAAAAAGGAGCTGGGTGCAAAAACCTTGGTAGTAATTGTTGTTCTGTACTATATAATAATTCTTTTTGGATAAAATAGCGCCAAATTTGTACTTCATTTTCCTGAGCCCATGCGAGTTCTTCTTCTGTATACCCTATTTTTTCTGCATTTGCTTTTTGTGGAATCAATTTATCTTTTAGATATAACAACTTACCATAATAAACAAGATTAGACACAAAAGTCCTTCTATTCTTGTTATTAGCCATACGTCGACCATACGCTGTTACTATATCTGGTAAGATTTGAGATTTTCTGAAATTTTTACGAATATAATCTTTAATCCCCAAATAAAAATGATGATCTACTCCCAAATAAGCATCCAAAGAAACAAGCAACATCTTATCAGTAAGCACAATACTCTGTTCATAATCCACATCTGATGTAATGGTTATTACGCGAGATGGAATCCCTACTTCTGGAAAGTAATAATTCAAATGTTGAAAAAACGCTCTCAATTCATTTTCTATAATAGAAAAGTCATGAAACACTTTTGACACCTCTGTGTTGATCTCTTGTTGGATCGTATCCCGTGATTTTTTAATCCAGATACTGTCATGATACTTATTCGGAAACAAAAAATAAAAAGTGTCTTTGACTTTTTGTAATGTTTCTGGAGTTACTTTTGAAAACTGCTGATCAAATCGTTCTACATCCAATGGGATGATTGTTTTTGCAATTGCAGCCTCTATAGCATCCTCTTCATTACAAGAACTAACACAAATAAAGACAAACAAACACAAAAGCGCTTTATAAAAGAAAGAGAGACATTCTGAATTTTTTCTAAAAATCATGTGATATTATTAACAAATCAATGAAAATTACTTTTAAGTCTTCTAAAGACTTTTCCTTATTCTATAACGATAAGTTTTTTTTGTAATTTTAATCTTCTTAAGTTTTATGCAAAATACCATAAAACAATACAAACTCTAAAGAAAAAACGCTATGAAAACTGAAAAAGTTATTGACCACATCGTAAATTGGTTAAAAGACTACGCTGCAAAGTCAAATGTTAATGGATTTGTCATTGGTATCAGCGGTGGAATTGATAGCGCAGTAACCTCCACACTTTGTGCAAAAACTGGACTACGAACACTTTGCGTTGAGATGCCTATACACCAAGCTAAAAGTCAAATAAATCGTGCTGAAGAACATATTACACAACTCAAAAAGCGCTTTGCTAACATTAGTAATGTCGAAGTGAATCTCACTACGGTTTTCGAAACATTCAAGACAGAGGTTCCTACTGTGGTAGATAGTGATCAATTATTTCTGACTCTTGCCAATACAAGAGCACGATTACGGATGTCTACACTCTACTATTTTGCAGGTCTTCATAATTATCTTGTTGCCGGAACCGGTAACAAAGTAGAAGACTTTGGCGTAGGGTTTTACACTAAATATGGTGATGGCGGAGTAGATCTAAGTCCTATTGCAGATCTATTAAAAAGTGAAGTCTATGAGCTAGCCAAAGCACTTGATGTCCCTACCTCGATACAAAATGCAGCTCCAACTGATGGTCTATTTGGTGATAGTCGTACTGATGAAGATCAAATTGGCGCCAGTTATGACGAGCTAGAATGGGCTATGAAAATGGATAATGAAGGAAAGTCTGAAAATAATTTTACAGGTCGTGAAAAAGAAGTTTTCCACATCTATAAAAGTTTAAACAACAGGAACCAGCATAAAATGAACCCAATTCCTGTATGTGAAATACCTATTAACCTCAAATAGTCACTTTTTATCGAGTATTTCTTGAATCTTTAGATTCCTACAAATTCTTCTACATATATTTGATTATTGTAGGAAACAAAGGAGTACCCAATAATTTTGCTCTTTCTACGTTATCAATCTCACATAGCATTTAACAAAATAAACGAAAAACAAATGACATCTGTACTTATAGCAGACCACCATCCTATAACTAGAAAAGGCATTGCATCTTTACTTCTCGATAGTGCTAACTTTGATATTTTTGGAGAAGTGAATAATGGTGATGAAATGTACGCCGCTCTTCGTAAGTCAAGACCTGACTTATTGATTATGGAACTAGATCTTCCTCAAATCAACGGGATTACTGCTATCAAAGCCATCAAACAAGAATTCAAGGGAATTAAGGTTATCATTTTCAGTACATATCCAGAAGAGATTTATGCATTAAGTACAATCAAGGCTGGTGCTTCTGCATACCTATCCAAGACAATTTCTTTAAAAATATTAAATGCAGCTATAGAACGTGTTACACGTGGAGGAATCTATCTAAATGAAGATCTAACAGAGAAGTTGGCACATGGCAATAGTCATAGTAATAATCTTGCCGTAAAATACAAAAAACTTTCTTCAAGAGAAGTCGAGGTATTGAACCTACTATCCTCAGGAAAACGAAATAAAGATATTGCAAGTGCTCTATCGATCAACGAAAAGACCGTTAGCACCTACAAAACACGTTTGTTAAAAAAACTAAAAGTAGACAACGTTGCTGATCTCATTCACCAATCCCGCTTGTTACAAATAAACTAAAACACCCAATAACCTAATAATAATACCCTACACAACACTAACGTAAAAAATTCTAAAGCGGAATACCATTAACCTTGTTAATTATTCCGCTTTTTTATGCTCCATTCACAAAAAAAACTTCCTTCCACCTGTTTATCTAGAAATTCGAAATTAACAAATTCTTTCACGAATTTCATTAAAAAACCCTTGGTCAAATTAACTCCAAACTATAGGTATTAACACTGTTCACCGTAATTCTTCTACCCAAAATCACTAAAAAATATTTTTCATATTTGCTTTACAAACATCAAAAATTTGTGTTTTATTTAACAAAAAGCAGGATGTTACCCCATTATCATTTTCTCTATTTTTGACCTAAACTATAAATAATCAATAATTTAACACACAAATTATGAGAAATCTTTTTTTATCAATGGCCTTGGCATGCAGTGTCCTTGCTAACGCGAATTATCAGAACAATTCCAAATCCAACAAAAGCTATCCCAATGAGATCGGAACAAATACTGCCCAATGCTCTGAATTAAAAATAGCTGTTGTCTTTGACAATTATGGATCAGAAACTAGCTGGGATCTAAAAAATGCCGCAGGAGATATCATTGAATCGGGCGGAGGCTACAGCAACTCATCTCCTGATATTTCTAAAAACGTTTGCTTAACCGATGGTGCGTATACATTTACGATCAATGATAGTTATGGAGATGGAATATGCTGTACCTATGGACAAGGATCTTATGCTATTACACTCAATGGAACTGCATTAATATCTGGCGGTGCATTTGGTACTACAGAATCCAAATCATTCTCTATAGGAAAAGCATCACCTCCTCCAAATCCAACAAACTTAGTCGCGTCTAATATCAAAAGCACCTCTGCGCTTCTCTCTTGGCAGACCCAAGAAGACGTTTCTAATCTGATAACTTTTGACATTTACAACGATTCTAAAATTATAAAGAGTGTAACTGGAGCCAAAACTGTTACATTAGATAAACTAACCCCAGAAACTACCTATAACCTTTCTGTAAAAGCAAAAAATATCGAAGGAGACCAATCTTTATTCTCTAATTCAATTCAAATTACGACAGCAAAACGACCTAAGGGCGGAGAAGTTTCTCAAGAGTTATTAGATCTTCTTGATTTGGTAAATGCTGCAAGAGCAAATGATGGAAAAAGCCCATTAAAACTAGATACAAAATTAATAGCGGCAGCCGAAGTGCATGCCAATGACATGAATGACAACAACATATTCTCTCACACTGGGTCTGATGGTTCTAGTGTAAGTGATAGAGTGAATCGTCAGGATTATTCTTGGAATGCAGTCGCTGAGAATATCGCAAATGGACAACGAAATGCACAACAAGTACACGATGCTTGGATGAATAGTCCTGGTCACAGAACAAACATATTAAATGCTAGGTATACCGAAATAGGATTATCTCGTGTAGCAAACCTATGGGTTCAAGTATTTGCAAATCCATCGAATGCCTTTCAATTCAAAAATAATGATATCGCAAAAAATAATGCACAAGAAGAAGAATTGGAAATGTATCCTAATTTGCTTGACAAATCGCAAAACACAATTACAGTTTCTGGTCATCAGCCACACACAAGCTATAGCATCTATTCTATAACTGGTCAAAGAGTACAATATGGAAAAATAACAGACACCAAAATAACATTAAAAAACCCTAAATCAGGCATGTACATCATCAACTTTATTTCAGGGCAACAAAATATCACCAAACGATTTATAAAGAAGTAATCCTATATCAATTTAGGTACACAAATTCGCATTCATAACACTGTTATTTTTTTTACGTAAACAAGCATTTACAGATAGAAAAAAAGACAAGTAGATATGCAACATTATACACCTATATTGTTATTAAACAACACACACATTGCCTAACAAAAAGATCAAGCTCTTTTACAAAAAAAGAGCTTGATTCTTTATAAGACACACTTGTAGAATTTTGAATTAGTTTTTTACGTATAATACCCGTTAAAATGTAATTGTAGACCAAAATAATTTGAACTATAAAACTGAAACATAGCCGTGGTTACGATTTAATTTTTTAGTAAAAAAAAGCAGAAAAAGAAGCTCATTATTGGTCTATAATTATTTTCTAAATGGAATGGTATAAATCTCCGTGATTATACTATAAAGTCATCAGACGCTTCACCAAGCAACATCACCCGTATCTTATTTTAAACATTTAGAATCTTGTTTTGGGAAATACGCAAAACCTTATTTGAGAATCACAATAGAACAAGTGCACTATCGTCACATTACTCGATTTAATTTTTCAGAAAGCACTTTTTTTAGCGCACTGTAATCCATAATATCTTGTAAAATCTCTCTACTATTTACCACTGGGACCTCATCATCCTCCGTTCCCTCTGTAGTTGGCGGATTCTGTACTAACACCGATAATTCTTCAATCTTTTGATTGATTAGAAAACGTCTCAAATTAAGAATTGTATCATTCACCAATTGTGCAATTGTTGTTTGCTTTTGTTTTACATAAATCTCATTGCGCTCCCAATCATGCAAAATATATCGTTCTTCATTCATTAAAAGTGTTGTAATCTCTTCTGCTATTTCGACCGGAATTTCGTTGATAAAGCTATCCATCTGAAAATTTTGATCCTGACTCAAACGAGCTACAACTACATCATAAACCTGTCGGAACATGACATTGGTAAACGCTACCTCATCATCCTGTAAATCGAGATAGACTTTTTCATAGACCTTTGCTGTGTAATTTTCTGGTACTAGTTCTAATTCTCCATCCTCATTTTCTTTCAAAACCATATCCTCAAACTCGGTTTCTTCGGTTCCATAAAGCAATAGAATCTCAATAATTTTACGCTCTAATATATGTTGTTCATTGACTTTTGGACGTTGTTGCACTGGTACATCTTCTCGCACCACCTGCATGGCATTTTTCCCTTCTTTAGGTTTTTTAGGATCATCAGAGGCGTTACGCAATTGCGCCAAAGTATTAAATAGCACCTCTTCTGAGATATCCATGATACGAGCACACTCTCTTACGTAAACATCCCGTTTGATTACATCCGGAATTTTGGCAATACTCCCAACCATATCTCGTATCAAATCAGCTTTTTTGATAGGATCTCCTTTTGCTTCCTCTTGTAACAATGAAGCCTTGAAACTAATAAAATCCTTGGACTCCTCATCAAGATACACTTGAAGCTCACTTAGGGTGTTTTTTCTAGCAAAACTATCTGGATCTTCTCCCTCTGGAAATGTACATATACGAACATTCATCCCTTGCTCTAGAATGAGATCAATTCCTCGTATCGCTGCTCGCATTCCGGCGGCATCTCCATCAAAAAGTACTGTAATATTCTTAGTCAAACGACTTATTAACCGTATTTGTTCCGAGGTCAAGGCAGTTCCTGATGAAGACACAACATTTGAAATTCCTGTTTGTTGAAATTGAATTACATCCGTATACCCTTCTACCAAATAGCAGATATTCTCTTTTGCTATAGCCTGTTTCCCTTCATAAATCCCGTACAACACCTTACTCTTATGATAAATATCACTTTCGGGAGAATTAAGATATTTTGCAGCCTTTTTGGTACTAGTCAAAATACGTCCGCCAAAGCCAAGAATACGCCCAGACATTGATTTGATCGGAAACATGACTCGTCCTTTAAAACGATCAAACTGTTTCTCTTCCTTGACAATCGTAAGCCCCGTTTTTTCTAAATACTCTAATTGATAGCCTTTTTTGATCGCCTCTGTTGTAAAGGCATCCCATGTATCCGGGGAATATCCCAGATCAAATTTTTTGATCGTTTCGTCTGTAAAACCACGTTCTTTGAAATAGCTCAATCCGATAGCTTTTCCCTGCTCTGTTTTGAGCATGGTATTATGAAAGTACTGCCCTGCAAATTCACTTACCAGATACATACTCTCTCGCTCACCTGCTTGTTTCTTTTGCTCATCGGATTGCTCCGTTTCTTCTATTTCGATATTATATTTTTTGGCCAAATACTTAACCGCTTCGGGGTAGGTAAAATGCTCATGCTCCATCAAAAAGGAAACGACATTACCCCCTTTTCCCGTACTAAAATCTTTCCAGATCTGTTTGACAGGAGACACCATAAAAGATGGTGTACGCTCATCACTAAAAGGACTTAAACCTTTAAAATTACTTCCTGCACGCTTAAGTTGTACAAAATCCTCGATTACCTCTTCTACACGAGCGGTATCAAAAACAGCATTTATAGTGCTTTGTGATATCAATTTTCCTTTATATTTAATTGTTCTTCCATGCTATTTTGACTTCGCTAATCCAAAAACCAAAAGGTAGTACCTAAAACACCATTAGCCGGCATATACACTTCAAATTTACTACTATTTTTGTCGAGTCATAAACTTCCTCTTCCAAATATTTCTGATACGAGAATCTGAATCCCTTCGAACTACAAATCTAATCTATCAAGACATAATCAAACAACTTCCTTTTTGAATCCCATCTAAAAAATACAGCTACCATAAATACAAATTACAATCACTCAAAAATTAAAAAAAATATAAAAAACGACTATATTACAACTAACCACCTCTATTATAGTCATTATAGCTCAAAAAAAAACATGATTTAATTTGTATAATAAAGGAATAATCCTACATTTGTATCCTTTAAAACCTACCCCACTTTTTTTTCAAAAAATAAGGAACTCCCTTATTTTTTGAAAACCTTTACTTAACTATACACAAAAACGAACTCAATCGATTGGAGAGGAATACCCTTTTCTTGGTATTGTAACGAACATATTAATAACAAAAAAACACTCTTAAAAACACCTAACATGAAATCGACCTTCTTCCTAACCACAATATTTGTGGCACTATTTATTTTTATTAATTTGGCAGCAAAATCGCTTCTCAAAAAAAAATAAAGACAGAAAAAGCATCTTTATAAAACTTAGATAAAGGTGCTTTTTTTAATTAAATCATTTCAAAAATCTAAAACATAGAGTTACATTACAAATTTAGTTCAGAACGAAATACTAGCTCGGGCTATTTATATAGGCTTACATTCAATTCTGATCAAAAAAACCTTAATAAAAGAGAAATTAGTCAATTACTCAGGGCTTTTATATATTTGCACTCATTTTTAAAAATCAAAATCAAAATCAATAATTTACAATTTATGAAAAAAACTATTCCTTTAGTATTAATCACTCTTCTACTTCTAACATTTAATAACACGATCGCACAGACAAATCTCTATGAGAATCCGAAATTTGATGCAATAGCCAAAGAACATAAAATCATAGGCATCCTTCCTTTCAATGCTACTGTCAAACTTCGTCCTAAGCAAATGAAAGAAATGTCAGAAGATCAAATACATGACTTGGAAGAAAGCGAAGGACTTAACATACAAACCGCTATGTACTCTTGGTTTCTAAAAAGAAAAAAAAGAGGATCTCTAAAAGTTAATGTACAAGATCCTAAAAAAACAAATGCATTATTGAATAAAAAAGAAATTACTATAAAAGACCTTAAAAACTACACTCCTGAAGAATTAGCAAAAATATTAGAAGTGGATGCCGTTATTGGTGGTGAATTCCAAACAGATAAACCTATGTCTGATGGCGCATCTGTCGCACTAGGCCTTCTAGTTGGGTTTTGGGGTACTACCAATAGTGCTGTACTTAATATGAGCATCAACAATGCATCTGATGGCGAGCTACTTTGGAACTATAACAAAAAAGTTCGTGGTAGCCTTGGCTCTGGAACGGATGACCTTATTAACATCCTCATGAGAAAAGCTTCTCGACGATTAGCCTATACCAAATAAAAGCAATCTCATTTTTATTTTAGAAAAAAAAAGATTTGACCATCATTTTTTACTAATTCACATACTTGAAATTTAGGTGCATTTCATTCTTAATAAAACACCAAGCTAGCTATATAATGTCGCATACAGACTTGTTCTTTTTTCCATCTAAACACCTTGTTTATATACTCCATAACTAAGGTTATGCAATAGCATCACGGTGTTTTTACATAAAAAAATAACAGTGCCTGTGGCACGAATTTATACATCTAAATTGGCAGAAAAGCAGCGAAAATAGTCCAATTATTAAAACAATAATGTTAGGCCACAAAAAAAGCCCGCAATAGCGGGCTTTTTTTATACTTCAATATTACTAGAAACATTATGCCTTAGCAACTTTTTCTTGGTGATTGATAGATTCTTGGTGAATCGCTTTGTAGATTCTCAAGATAAACTCTTCGCTCAATCCGTGCTGCTCTCCTTCTAGAATCATTTTTCCTAAAATCTCATTCCAACGCTTAGATTGTAAAATTGCTACATTTTGCTTCGCTTTTACTTTTCCAATTTCGTCAGAAATTTTCATTCTTTTTGACAACGTATCGATCAATTGATTATCTGCAATATCAATTTTGGTACGCAATTCATTCAATGTATTCTTGTAGGCTTCATCCTGACCAAGCTCTTTACGCACCTTAAGATCATTCATATATTTTATCAATACCTCTGGTGTGATTTGTTGTGCAGCATCACTCCATGCATTGTCTGGATCATAGTGTGCTTCTACGATCAATCCATCAAAATTCAAATCCAATCCAGTCTGACAAAGATCAAAAATTAAATCTCTACGTCCTGCAATATGTGATGGATCCAAAATCAATGGAAGATCTGGGAAACGATTTTGCAAATCAATCGGAATCTGCCATTCTGGAATATTTCTATATTTTGTTTTCTCATAAGTAGAAAACCCTCTGTGGATAACTCCAAGGTTTTTTACATCCGCTGTATAGAAACGCTCAACGGCACCCAACCACAAAGACAAATCTGGGTTAATTGGATTTTTAACCAATACAGGGTTATCAATTCCTTTACAAGCATCTGCAATATCCTGAATAATAAATGGCGACACAGTACTACGAGCTCCAATCCATAAGATATCAACTCCATGCTCTAATGCCAACTCTACGTGGTGAGGACTTGCTACTTCTGTAGCAATTTTCATCCCAGTTTCTTCTTTGGCGCGTTGTAACCATTTTAAACCTAATGCTCCAACACCTTCAAAATTCCCTGGTCTTGTACGTGGTTTCCAGATACCTGCTCGCAACACTGTAGCATCACTATCTTTTAGCTGATGCGCAATTTTGACAACCTGATCTTCTGTTTCTGCACTACAAGGCCCCCCGATCACTAATGGGTGATCTAGATTCATGTTATCTAACCAATTTCTGAGTTCTTTTTTATTCTCCATGACAAAGTTTAAATTTATTTTTCTATCGTTTTCTATTAGACAATCCCTTTTAAGATTGATTTTATATGATTTGTATTTTCCATTTCTTTATGTATAGCCAAAAAATCATCTGCTTCCATCAAATTTTTAAATTCCTGCAAATTCGCTATATATTCTTCCAAGGTTTCTAAAACATTTTTTTTGTTTTGTTGAAAAATCGGTGTCCACATAGCCGGTGAACTTTTTGCTAATCGCACTGTAGATGCAAAACCACTACCTGCCATATCAAAAATGTCCTTTTCATTTTTTTCTTTTTCGATTACCGTTTTCCCAAGCATAAAAGAACTGATATGTGACAGATGCGATACATAGGCAATATGTCTATCGTGCGATGCTGGATCCATGTAACGGATACGCATTCCTAACGTAGCAAAGATTCCCAAAACACGTTCTTGCAATTTGAAAGCTGTTTTTTCTACTTCGCAGATAATATTTGTTTTTCCTCTAAACAAATTCGGTATTGCTGCTTCTGGTCCAGAAAACTCTGTTCCTGCAATGGGGTGCGCTGCTAAATAATTTCGCCGTTTTGGATGTTCTGCCACTTTGCGACACAACAACTCCTTGGTGGACCCCATATCTACGACAATTGCATCATCATGTACACGATCTAATAAATCAGGCAACAACTGCTCTGTTGCATCCACCGGAATAGCTACTAAAACTACATCTGCTGTATCCAACTCTTCTAGCGTTGCTTTCTTATCAATGATACCTAGTTCTAATGCTTTATCTAGGTTTACTTCACTTTGATCAACACCATACACCACAGCAGTCATATTAGCCTTGATATCCAATGCTAATGACCCTCCTATTAATCCGATGCCTATTACAAAAATGTTCATTTATCTTTCCTTCTAGGGAACTTATCATTTGTTCCTAATATCGTTCTATTATCAGCACAATCTTTGGATTGCTTTTTTAATGTTTTCTTCGGTTACGCAAAGAGAAAAACGAATATACCCAGCTCCTTGACTTCCAAAAATAGTCCCTGGAGTAATAAAGATGTCTTTTTTATACAAAAGCTCATCAATAAATTGCTCGGCATCCATACTACCTTGAGGCAACTTGGCCCACACAAACATTCCTGTTGCCTTTGCATCAAACGTACAATTCAATTTTGTCGCCAATTCCCAAATAAGCAATCTTCTTTTGGTATAGATCGCATTCATTGCAGTAAACCAATCCTTACTTGATTGCAATGCAGCGATAGCTCCTTTTTGGATTCCCAAAAACATCCCACTATCCATATTACTTTTCACCTTCAGAATAGCATTGATCATATCTGCATCACCGCACACCATCCCAACACGCCATCCAGCCATATTGAAAGTTTTACTCAACGAATTAAGTTCTAATGCCACACCCTTTGCTCCTGCCACACTTAGAATACTAGTTGGGCTCTCGTTAAGTACAAAACTATAAGGATTGTCATTTATTATAATGATATCATGCGCTTTTGCGAAAGCAATTAGACGTTCAAACAATCCTTTATTTCCAGAAGCTCCAGTAGGCATGTGTGGATAATTAACCCACATCACCTTAACCCTACTCAAATCCTGTTGCGCCAATGCTTCTAAATCCGGCTCCCAGCTACGTTCGGCCGATAAGTCATAATAGACTGGTATCCCTCCTACCAATTTTGTTACCGAAGTGTATGTCGGATATCCTGGATTAGGTATCAACACTTGGTCTCCCTCATTGATATACGCCATGGTAATATGCATAATCCCTTCTTTGGATCCCATAAGCGGCAATATCTCTACTTCTGAATCAAGTGACACTCTATAGTTCTTTTTATAAAAATCAGCTATAGCCTCACGTAATTGCGGCAATCCTTGATAACTCTGATATTTGTGGGCGCCATTTTCTAAAACTGCAGCAGAAATTGCCTCCAAAACAGCTTTGGGAGGATCTAGATCTGGACTCCCTATCGCCATATTTATCACTGGCTTACCCGCTGTAATGAGTCCACGAACTTCGCGAAGCTTACGAGAAAAATAGTATTCTTCTACCGTTTCTAGTCGTTTTGCTGTTTGCACACTCATTGTTTCTTATTTTTATATTCTCCTAATACTTTGAATTCTGTCGCCATAATATCTAGTAGCGATTTTGCTTTGGCATAATACTCATATTTATTGAATGTTACATCTACAAAAAACGCATATTTCCAAGGGACATCTATAACTGGTAAGGATTGAATTTTGGTCAAATTTAGGTTACAATCACTCAGAACATTAAGAATTGTTGCCAAGCTACCTCTCTTGTGATCTAGTGTAAATTTCAAAGAAGCTTTATTTACCTCTTCCGTAGTCAAACCATTATGTTCCTTTGTACTCAGGATAAAAAATCTAGTACTATTGGTCTTAATTGTCTGTATCTCTTCTGCCAAAATTTGTAAATTATAGATATCAGCAGCTGTTTTTCCTGCTATCGCAGCTACTCCATGCAAATTATGATCTGCTATACGTTTTGCTACCGCAGCTGTATCGGCATCTTCAACCAATTTGATATGAGGATATTTTCTAAAAAAATCTTTGCATTGCAATAAAGCCATAGGGTGAGAATATACTTCTTTGATATCCATTATTTGCTGATTAGGCAAGGCCATCAAACAATGATGAATTGGTAGATAATATTCTCCTTTTATGGTAAGATTATGCTCATCAATGTACGCATAATTAGGAATAATTGATCCTGCAATAGAATTTTCAATAGCCATGACGGCATCTGTAGACTCTTTCTTCTCTAGACTATGCACTAATTCTCCAAAAGACATACACTCTAGAACATTAACTCCTTCTCCAAAATAGCTTTGTGCTACTCCATGATGATACGATCCTTTGATTCCTTGTATGGCTACTACTTGACTCATTGTTCTTTTTTATATCCTGTTCATCGATCTTTTGATGTAGAAAAGGGATATAAAAAAATCCCGATTCTCGAACCGGGATTTTTTATTATATAAATTTTGATAAAATATTTACATATGGATCCCGTTTCTTCCTTTAAAAAAGAAGAAAAAATAAAATCGGTTCCAAAAAAATAAATTATTCATGTGTTTTCACTTTTTGACGCTGCTAAATTAGTAAATTATTTCCTAATACAAAGTCTTTTTTATTTTTTTTCAAAAAAATAAAATTATCAATCAAAACTTTACAGTTCAAAATTAAGATATCATCATCTGAAGCACCTACACAATTGAATTCCTTTATTCCATAACACCTAATTCACAAAATCCACGCATGGCAACAAAATAAGGTCTATTCAACCTACTCTACACGCTTTCTAGAAATCACATTTAATCGCTGCCCTACCTTAACAAAAGCCTCTACAGCCTTTTGCAACTGTACTGTAGTATGGGCAGCAGAAATCTGCACGCGTATTCTTGCCATATCTCTTGGCACTACTGGATAAAAGAATCCTATCACATAAATTCCTTCTACCAGTAACTCTGTAGCAAAATCCTGAGCTAATTGAGCATCGTATAACATGACTGGAACTATTGGGTGCACCCCAGCAACAATATCAAAACCAGCACTGCGCATTGAATTTCTAAAAAAAGCTGTATTCGCAATTAACTTATCCCTACGTACTGTTGTTTTAGACAACTGCTCCAACACGTACAGAGAAGCTCCTACAATTGCTGGCGCCACAGTATTGGAAAACAAATACGGTCTAGATCGCTGGCGCAATACCGCTACAATCTCTTTACGTGCTGCAGTGAATCCCCCAGACGCACCCCCTAACGCCTTGCCATAGGTCCCCGTAATTATATCCACACGACGCATTACATTATGATACTGATGCGTTCCACGACCTGTCTCACCTATAAAACCAGTCGCATGACACTCATCTACCATAACCATAGCGCCATATTGATCAGCCAGATCACAAATTTTATCCAACTGTGCTATGGTACCATCCATAGAGAACACACCATCTGTTACAATGAGCTTACGCCTAGCCCCAGCAGCTTCTTTTAATTGTATCTCCAAAGACTCCATATCATTATGAGCATACCGAAAACGCATTGCTTTACACAACCGTATCCCATCTATGATGGACGCATGATTCAATGCATCAGAAATCACAGCATCCTCTACCCCCAACAACGGCTCAAACACCCCTCCATTTGCGTCAAAGGCAGCAGCATATAGAATACAATCTTCCATACCCAAAAAATCTGCTGTTTTTTGTTCTAATTCTTTATGTATATCCTGCGTTCCGCAGATAAAGCGTACAGAGGACATTCCAAAACCGTAGGTTCTCATCGCCTGAACCCCCGCCTCGATAACTTCTTGATCGGAAGAAAAACCCAAGTAGTTATTAGCACAAAAATTAAGCACCTCTGGAGTCTCCTTTGTTGTGATAACTGGTCCCTGTAAAGAAGTAACAACCCGCTCCTGCTTGAACAAACCTGCCTGCTGGGTTTCTGACAATTCTTTTTGCAACGCTGTTTTTATATTTTTATACATTCTTTTCTAGTCTAAAATTTCTACTTTTTCTTCTTAATCTATTCACCTTTTTTTTACATTCTTAATCGCAAAAAAAGCTAAAAAACAAAACTTCATAAAGCACCTCTCCTTATTCTAATTTTCAAAAACCACAATAAAACTTGGATCAAACTCTATAGTCACTTTATGCCGATACTTTTTCCTGAAATCGTCTATTTTGCAAACCTTTTATCATGGTCTCCGTGAGTCTTTCTAAATCAAACATTGCCTCCCAACCCCAATCATTTTGCGCTATAGATCCATCAATAGAATTCGGCCAACCTGCTGCTATTTGTTGCCTATAATCTGGGGCATATTCTACACAAAATTCAGGATACCAATTTCTAATTGCAGCCGTTAATTCTTTGGGAGAAAAACTTACACCATTAATATTATAAGAAGTCCTTACTCGTATCTTGGTCTTTGGCGCTTCCATTAGTTTAATTGTTGCCATAATTGCATCATCAATGTACATCATCGGAAGCACTGTATCTTCTTTCAAAAAACACACAAAATTCTCTTGTGCCACTGCTTTGTAAAAAATAGCCACAGCATAATCAGTTGTACCACCCCCTGGCAATGTTCCACACCCCACAACTCCGGGATAACGCAATGATCTAACATCCAAACCATAACGATCATAATAATACTGCCCCCAATGTTCCCCAGCGGCTTTACTCATACCATACACCGTATTTGGGTTAAGAAAGGCATCTTGTGGCGTTTTTCTTTTAACAGCCTGTGACCCAAAAACTGCTATCGAACTTGGAAAGAACACTTTTTTGACCCCGCATTGTCTAGAAGCCTCTAAAACATGGAGCCATAACTTCATATTCAGATTCCAAGTATCCAATGGTTTCACCTCTCCTGCCGCAGAAAGAATTGCTGCTAGATGATACACTTCTGTGATCTTATGATGCCTTATGATATCGCGCAAGTGCACCATATCAGTTGCATCCAAATACACAAAGTCTTTATCAAACTCCGAACTCGGCTTGATATCCGAAGCCAGAACTTTACGTCCTGGATAATAGTCTCTTAATTTTGACACCAGAGCTGATCCAATTTGCCCTAATGCTCCAATAACCAGAATAACATCCATTTGATTGTATTTAAATTATTTCTACTTATAAAGTTACATTTTAAAGATTTAATATTCACGTATTACAAAATATTAAGTTATTTTTACTAAAATTAACACATAACACAATTATTATCACTTTTACACCTTAATTATCATGACACAAAACAGCAATTATTACGGTATATTTTTATGGACAAATTAGACCAAACAGACAAGACCATTTTGAGGATCCTGCAAAGCGATTCCAAAAAAACTGCAAAAGAAATTGCAGAAACCCTACACCTAACCATCTCACCGGTTTACGAACGCATTCGCAGACTAGAACAACAGGGATACATCAAAAAATACGTAGCGATACTAGACAAAGAACTAATAGATCGTTCTATCACCACAATCTGTCAAGTCTCCATGCGTTATCACGATGAATCTTTTATCGAAAAATTTGAACAACAAATACAGGACCTAGAAGAAGTTCAGGAATGCTACCACATGGCTGGACAAGTTGATTTTGTATTAAAAATCCACACTCAGAGCCTTGAGGGATATCATAATTTTATTCGATATAAGCTTTCTAAAATCGAAAATATAGGTGTTTTGAATAGTGCTTTTGTATTAAAAGAAATCAAACATACTTCGGAATATTACATATAACACTTATTCATAATTACTCAAAAAAAAACGCATTCTCGTTACACAACTCAAGAACTATAAATCCACAACCATCAACGAGCATTCATTAAACTTCTAACCATTGACCAAATAACTTGTTTCTATTTTCGTTTATCTACTCTCAAACTTTAGTATATTTGCATCCATAAATTACACAAACTAATGATCAAAATAAAATTGCCAGATGGCTCCATACGGGAATATAATAATAGCATAACCCCAATGGGAGTGGCTCAGGATATCAGTGAAGGATTTGCACGAAATGTAATCTCTGCAAAATTCAATGGCCAAACCGTTGAAACCACAACGGAACTCACTACAGATGGCGATCTTACACTATTTTCTTGGAAAGACAACGAAGGCAAAACGGCTTTTAGACACTCCTCGGCTCATGTTCTTGCACAAGCACTAGAACAACTGTATCCAGGCGTAAAACTCTCTATTGGACCAGCAATTGACAATGGATTTTATTACGATGTAGACCTAGGAGATCGCAGTATATCTGATAAGGATTTTAAAAAGATAGAAGACAAAATGCTAGAAATTGCTCGTGGAAAACACGAGTTCAAACTACGCTCAGTAAGCAAAGAAGAAGCGCTAGCAAAATATAAGAAACAAGGAAATGAGTACAAAGTAGAACTCATCGAAAACTTAGAAGATGGCACCATCACATTTTGTGATCATGATGATTTTACAGATTTATGCCGTGGCGGTCATTTACCACACACTGGATTGATCAAAGCTGTAAAAATCATGAGTGTGGCTGGCGCCTATTGGAGAGGAGATGAAAATAACAAGCAACTAACACGTGTATACGGAACATCTTTTCCAAAGCAAAAAGAACTCAAAGAATATTTAGCACTGCTAGAAGAAGCTAAGAAACGTGACCACCGAAAGCTAGGTAAAGAATTACAATTATTCACCTTTTCCCAACGAGTGGGACAAGGACTACCTCTTTGGCTTCCAAAAGGAGCAGCACTTCGCGAGCGTCTGGAACAATTCCTAAAAAACGCACAGAAAAAAGCCGGCTATGAAATGGTCATCACACCACATATTGGTCAAAAAGAGCTTTATGAAACTTCTGGGCATTACGCAAAATATGGAGCAGACAGCTTTCAACCGGTTACCACACCAAATGAAGGAGAAGAGTTTTTGTTAAAACCAATGAACTGTCCGCACCACTGTGAAATATACAACAACAGCCCTTGGTCGTATCGGGACCTCCCAAAACGCTATGCAGAGTTTGGAACAGTATACCGCTACGAACAAAGTGGAGAACTCCATGGTCTTACTCGAGTTCGAGGTTTTACTCAAGATGACGCTCATATTTTCTGTACTCATGATCAGCTAGATGATGAGTTCAAAAAAGTAATAGACCTAGTCATGTATGTTTTTGGTTCTCTAGGATTCGACAACTTTACAGCACAAGTCTCCGTACGCGACTTAAACAACCCAAACAAATACATCGGAGATGTTGCCAATTGGGAAAAAGCTGAGAATGCCATTATCAGCGCTGCCGAAGACAAAGGCCTTGACTATGTCATCGAAAGTGGCGAAGCAGCATTTTATGGCCCCAAATTGGATTTTATGGTCAAAGATGCCCTTGGACGAAGCTGGCAACTAGGAACAATTCAGGTCGATTACAATCTACCAGAACGATTTGACCTAACCTACAAAGGAAGTGATAATGAAATGCACAGGCCTGTCATGATTCATCGCGCTCCTTTTGGAAGTTTAGAACGCTTTATTGCAATTTTACTAGAGCATACTGGTGGAAATTTCCCGCTTTGGCTGATGCCAGAACAAGCTATTATTTTGTCAATTAGCGATAAATACAAAAAATACGCAGAAAAAGTATTAACTTTGCTAGAAAATAACGATATTCGCTCGATTGAGGATCATAGAAGTGAGACAATTGGAAAGAAAATACGCGAAGCTGAAATGAATAAGTTTCCTTTCATCATTATTATTGGTGAACAGGAAGAAGCTAACGAAACGATAACAGTTCGTAAGCATGGTGGTGAAGACTTGGGCTCTCTTACGATAGAAGAGTTTACCAGTTTAGTAAACAAAGAAATTGCAGCTACGTTAAAACCATTTTGAAGTATAACCCGTTGTCTAAAAAAGACAATTAAAAATATTTGAGTCATAGCAATAAGAAGAAAAAGAACCAGACAACCACTGCGCCAAATTAAGGAAGACGCACATAGGATAAATCAGAAAATACGTTCTGAGGAAGTCCGATTGGTTGGTGATAATATTGAGGTAGGTGTATACCCTATACGAAAAGCACTTGCTATAGCGGAGGAACAAGAATTAGATCTTGTTGAAATCTCCCCTAAAGCAGTACCACCTGTTTGTAAGGTGATGGATTATAAGAAATTTCTTTATGAACAAAAAAAGAGGGATAAATCTTTGAAATCCAAAGCCTCGAAAGTTGTGGTAAAAGAGATTCGATTTGGACCTAATACAGATGAACATGATTATGAATTCAAGAAAAAACATGCAGAAAAATTCTTGAAAGAAGGTGCCAAGCTCAAAGCGTATGTCTTTTTTAAAGGACGCTCAATAATCTATAAGGATCAAGGACAAATCCTACTACTAAAACTAGCTCAAGAACTAGAAGAACTAGGAAAAGTAGAACAAATGCCACGATTAGAAGGGAAGCGCATGACCATGTTCATCGCACCAAAGAAGAAATAAACTACATACAATACCCCTGTAGTAAAACATAAAAGTTTTGAGACACACTGATTATCGTATGTCTCAAAACTTTTGACAATAATAAGTGAGACTAATATAAATAAAGGATCCAATGCCTAAAATGAAAACAAAATCCAGTGCAAAGAAGCGTTTTAAGCTTACCGGAACTGGTAAAATAAAAAGAAAGCATGCGTTCAAGAGTCACATCCTGACAAAAAAATCTAAGAAACGTAAGCTAGCTTTGACGCACTCAGGACTTGTGCACAAAGCAGATGAAAATAGTATCAAAGAGCAATTACGCCTAAAGTAAAAACTCCCCGTACTATTCGGTTAAAATTAGTAATAACCCAGGAGCTAGGCTTTTAAAAAAGATTCTGAAAATTAACTCAGAACGCCTACTACTAAAAAAATTAAAATTATGCCAAGATCAGTAAATTCTGTTGCCAAAAGAGCCAGAAGAAAAAAAGTGCTTAAACAAGCAAAAGGGTATTTCGGAAGACGTAAAAACGTTTGGACCGTAGCCAAAAATGCAGTTGATAAAGCGATGTTATATTCGTACAGAGACCGCAAAACCAAAAAAAGAACTTTCCGTGCTTTATGGATCACTCGTATTAATGCAGGTGCCCGCTTACACGGTATGTCTTACTCTCAGTTTATGGGAAAAATAAAAGCTAATGAAATCGAATTGAATCGTAAGGTTCTTGCCGATTTAGCCATGAATCACCCATCAGCTTTTCAAGCAATTGTAGAGAAAGTAAAGTAATTTTTTTAACCAATTGGTTCTCACTTATATCAAAAACTCTGATCATACGGTCAGAGTTTTTTTTATTCTACCCCAATCCAGCCAAAATAAACAGATACGGATCATATCACACTAGTTGGATGTTCAATTTGATTTAACACCAAACAAACATCATCTATCATTATGATATCACGATAATCCACTATCCTTTTTTCCTCTTTATATTTCAAAACAAAAAGGAGCCATAGCATTACCCTACTTTAACTCTTCTCATTAGATAAAAGAAACAATCATTACTTTACTTCAATAACCCCAAAACACCTGTAGTACCACTTCTACACCTCCCAAAAAAGAAAAATTACGCTACCGCTCACCCCAACCCCCACAAATAGCAGGTAGAACAAAATTGAAAAGAACAGAACACTTCCAGAACAACCACAGGAAATTATATTGTCTGTAAATTTCTGTTATCCATTTTTGAAGCTACTAAGCACCACTAACACCTTCTATACTTTGAATTTACTGGAATAAAATTTTGTTTTTTCGCCTCAGCTTCAGCATAAAAACAAACCATAACTACGGCTATGCTTGATGTTTCTGCTGAAGCTGAAACAAAAAAATCTTAATTTTTCTTTCCGGTAAATTCAAACAACAAATGGTATAAAAAAGATAAACTAAAACACAACTCCCCTATAATTGCTGAAACATTTATCACCCCTACAATTAGACTCAGAAGAGAAGCTGTATACTCTGGAAGCAAAATTGTAATAGGGAGTAAGAAAAAAATCAGAAAACATGAATAAGCTCCACCCAGAAAAATCTGGGCTTTACAATTATGAATTAGGATACACAAAGAATTACTTCCCAATCATAAACAACAAAATCGCTAAAAATGAAGGCCTTTCTATTACTCACAGTCTCACAGGAGAAGTCCTCTACTCAAATCACGCAAAAATGTCGTACAACATTAATACTTCTGATCTAAAAACAATAAGCACCTTGATTAAATAAAACTTTTACACTCTTATTCCACAAAAAAAGACTCCAATCTATTGATCGGAGTCTTTTTTTGCACAAGAGTTGTATCTTCGCTACTTAAGAAATCTAGCAATGCACCCGCAAATCAACAGCACACAAAACACAAGAGTTAAGGCACTTTTTCAACTAAAAGAAAAATCGCGTATTAGAAAAAAAGAAGGCGTTTTTCTTATCGAAGGCTCTCGTGAAATTACACTTGCAATAAAAGGAAATTACACGATCAAAACGATTCTCTACTGTACAACAATCTGTAACACCTCAGAACTTAGCAGAATCCTAAAAACACTTGACCCGAATACAGAAATTATTCAAATAAGTCCAGAGGTATACCAAAAACTAGCACACCGCAGCACTACAGAAGGTATTATTGCCTTAGCACAAGCTAAAAACCACTCCTTAGAAACCTTAAAATTCAATAATAAAAATCCACTTATACTAGTGGCAGAAGCACCAGAAAAACCTGGGAATATTGGTGCGCTATTACGCACATCTGATGCAGCAGGAATTGACACAATTCTCATCGCAAACCCCAAAACCGACTTATACAACCCGAATATTATCCGTTCTAGCGTAGGCTGTGTTTTTACCACTACAATTGCTACTGGAACGACAGATCAGATCATCTCGTTCCTTAAATCTCAAGAAATTGCAATTTACTGTGCTGCACTACAAGCTTCGGTACATTACAATACCATTGACTACAAATCTGCGTCGGCCATTGTAGTCGGAACCGAAGCAACTGGGCTTAGTCAAGAATGGAGAGACCATGCTACAAGCAACATCATTATCCCTATGCATGGAGTTATCGACTCCATGAACGTATCCGTTGCGGCTGGGATTTTACTCTATGAAGCCAAACGCCAAAGAGGATTCTAATACATTGATTATAAAATACTTTTACTTTTAGCAAAACAATATCGAAAAGTTTCCCTATTTTGCACACCCCAAAACTAACGAACACATAAACCCACAAAAAAGCTATGAACCCCAGTCATATCTTCTACCTATTAATAGGCATTATTATAGTCGACTACATCATTCACACAATCTTAGACTCCCTTAATGCGAGCCATTATAGCGATGCTATCCCGCATGAATTACGCGATGTCTACGAAAAAGAAGAATACCAGAAGTCCATGGAATACAAAAGAACTAATCATTCTTTTCATCAACTCACCTCCTTTTTTTCAATCACTATCACATTACTCTTTTTTTTCTTTGACGGATTCGCTGTAGTGGACACGCTTGCAAGAAGCATTTCTGACAATGAAATCACAATTAGTCTTTTATTTTTTGGCATGATCATCATTGGAAACGATCTCCTCAATCTTCCCTTTAGCTATTATCAAACTTTTGTTATTGAAGAAAAATTCGGCTTTAACAAAACATCTAAGACAACCTTTGTTTTTGACAAACTAAAAGGATGGCTCATGACAGCAATACTAGGAGGCGGGATATTAGCATTAATTATTTGGTTCTACCAATTAACCGAAGCTCGTTTTTGGCTCTATACTTGGATGGTTATTGCTGCAGTTATTTTTATTATGAATATGTTTTACACCAAACTTATTGTACCGCTTTTCAATAAACAAAAACCTTTGGAAACAGGGTCTTTGCGTGACAAAATCGAGACCTATGCATCCGAAGTTGGTTTTACACTCAAAAACATCTCTGTAATTGACGGCTCTAAAAGAAGTACAAAAGCAAATGCTTATTTTTCTGGTATTGGCAGTGAAAAACGAATTACGCTATATGACACATTAATCAATGATTTGAATGAAGAAGAAATTATAGCAGTACTTGCACATGAGGTAGGTCATTACAAAAAAAACCACATTATTATTAATCTTATCCTATCTATTCTTATTACAGGTTTTACGCTATGGGTACTATCCCTGTTGATTGGCAACCCTGCATTATCCATAGCATTAGGAGTACCCAAACCCGCATTCCATATTGGTTTTATTGCATTTGGAATATTATACAGTCCTATATCAGAACTTACTGGATTACTCATGAATTGGATTTCTAGAAAATTTGAATACCAAGCAGACAACTATGCCAAAAACACTTTTACTGCGGAGTCATTAATCACAAGTCTCAAGAAGCTTTCAAAAAACAATTTGAGCAACCTGACACCGCACCCTGCATACGTTTTTATGCACTATTCTCATCCTACTTTATTACAACGAATCAAAAACCTCAACGCATAACTCCCAAATTATTACTGTTATTCCGTTTGTTTCTAAAGAGGCTTAATTGTATTTTTATACTAAAACAACGTTAAATGACCGAGGAGTTTCTAGAAGAAGAAAATAAAAAGATCGCACAGCAATATAAAGAATTGCTGCGCATCAGCTACCGTCGATTAACTACCGAGGACAAAAAACTTATCCGACAAGCGTTTGATGTAGCAGTTGATGCTCACAAAGATCAGCGTAGACGCAGTGGAGAAGCTTATATTTTTCATCCCATTGCTGTGGCAAAAATTGTGGCCAGCGAAATTGGTATGGATGCTACCTCCATCGCTGCAGCGCTACTCCATGATGTCGTAGAGGACAGCGAATACTCATTAGTAGATATTGAACAAATGTTTGGTGAAACCGTTGCTAGAATAGTAGATGGTCTTACCAAAATATCTTCACTCAAAAAAGACAAAGATGTCTCTTTACAAGCGGAGAATTTTCGAAAAATGCTTTTGACACTCAATGATGATGTCCGCGTGATAATCATCAAGATCGCAGATCGCTTACACAATATGCAGACAATGGACGCCATGCGTCCTGACAAGCAGGTAAAAATCGCCTCGGAAACCCTCTACATATACGCTCCCCTCGCTCATCGAATAGGACTATATAACATCAAAACGGAATTAGAAGACCTAGGACTAAAATATACTGAACCAGAGGTTTTTAAAGATATTCTAAACAAAATAACAGAGAGTAAAGAAGAGCAAGATGCCTATATACGTCGTTTTTCTGAAACTCTTAAAGAAGGTCTAGATAAGGAAGATCTAACGTATGAAATCAAGGGGCGACCCAAATCGATCTTTTCTATTCGAAAAAAAATGGTCAAGCAAAATGTCACCTTTGAAGAGGTTTATGACAAATTTGCGATTCGAATCATCTACAAAGGCGATGATCAGAATGAGAAATTTATTGCTTGGAAAATCTATTCCGTAGTTACCGATTTTTATCGTCCTAATCCTGTTCGCTTACGAGACTGGATAACCCAACCCAAATCCACGGGTTACGAAGCACTACACATTACAGTTATAGGACCAGAAAGCAGATGGGTAGAAGTACAAATTCGTAGTGAAAGAATGCATGAAATTGCAGAAAAAGGGTATGCGGCGCACTATAAGTACAAAAATACTGGAGAAAAAGAAGATGAAGATGGTCTCGACGGATGGCTAAATAGGCTACAAGAAGCTCTAGAAAACTCTGAAACTAACGCTGTAGACTTTGTAGAGGAGTTCAAACTAAACCTCTACGCCAAAGAAATTTTTGTATTTACCCCTGAGGGAGATCTAAAATCACTTCCCAAAGGCGCTACAGCTCTAGATTTTGCTTTCAGCATCCATACAGAAGTGGGATTGCATACACGGGGAGCCCGAGTAAACGGCAAATTGGTCCCACTGAGTTATGAGTTACGAAGTGGAGATCAAGCCCAAATTATTACCTCAGAAAAATCAAAACCAACATCCAATTGGCTAGATTACACGACAACAGCTAGAGCTAGAGCCAAAATAAAATCTTCTTTGCGGGAGGAGAAAAAACAAATCGCAGCAGAGGGAAAAATCATACTCTCTCGAAAACTCAAATCACAAAAAATTACTCTCAACGAAAAAGTAATCAATGAATTGGTTTTGTATTTTAAACTCAAAACAAGTCTAGATCTTTTTTACAGAGCAGGTATCGGCACCATAGATAATAAAAAAATCAAAGAATTTGCCACCACGCGGAGCAATGTCTTTATGAATTTTATTAAAAATAGAATTCGCCGTACCCCAAAAACAGAAGACCTTAATAAAGATGAAATTACAGACAAATATGATCTGTTAGTTTTTGGGAAGGAAGAAGAGAAACTCGAATACAAATTTGCACCTTGTTGTAATCCTATCGCTGGTGATGACGTATTTGGTTTTGTTACCGTCAATGAAGGAATCAAAATACACAAAAACGACTGCCCTAATTCTTTACAATTGCAGAGCAATTTTGCGTATCGTATTATGCCAGCCAAATGGGTAGACTCTTCTCAGGAGGAGTTCAAAGCCACCATAATACTCTCAGGAATCGACAACATGGGATTAGTCAACCAGGTCACCAGAATAATATCCAACAATATGCTGGTCGCTATTCACAGTATCAAGTTTGATAGTAATGACGGTGTTTTTACAGGACAAATAACATTGGGAGTCAAAAACAGAAATCTACTAAAGAATGTTATTCAGAATTTGAGAAAAATCAATGGAATAGAAAAAGTTACAAGAGAGTAGTTATTTTTTGAAAAAGCGATGCTTTTTTCTGTAATCATCTAGAAAAAAAAGCCTACAATATTTTTTTTACACTTCTATAAAACTCCTTTTAGAAAACTGCGTTTCAGTAATAAAAAATACCGTAACTTTGCTTTTTTAAGCGTATGAGCATCAGAATAACTACAAACGACGACCAAGAAACCGTTAAAACTGTGTTTACCAGTTTTCTAGAAGAAAAAGGACACAGAAAAACACCGGAACGCTTTGCTATACTTCAGGAAATCTACAATAATGATGACCATTTTGACATAGAATCATTGTATATCAAAATGAAGAATAAGAACTATCGCGTCAGTCGTGCCACACTTTATAACACCATCGAATTATTGATGGAATGTAAATTAGTACGAAAACATCAGTTTGGTCAAAATCAAGCGCAATATGAAAAATCATATTTTGATCGCCAACATGACCACCTGATTCTAACCGATAGCGGAGAAGTTAAAGAGTTTTGTGATCCGCGTATTCAATCCATAAAAAAAACCATAGAAGAGATCTTTGATGTAGAAATATCGAACCACTCTCTTTATTTCTATGGTAAAAAAAAATCAACAAATAACAATATAGAATAAACCGATGGCTGTAAACTTACTACTTGGGCTCCAATGGGGAGATGAAGGAAAAGGTAAAATTGTAGACGTTCTCACCAAAGATTACGACATAATTGCAAGATTTCAAGGAGGTCCAAATGCCGGACATACTTTAGAATTTGATGGTATCAAACATGTACTACACACAATTCCTAGTGGCATTTTTCATGACAATGTGATTAATCTAGTAGGAAATGGAGTCGTAATCGATCCTGTTATTTTCAAAAAAGAGCTAGACAACCTAGAACAATATTCTATTGACTACAAATCAAAATTATTGATTTCTAGAAAAGCTCATCTTATCCTACCCACACATCGGTTACTTGATGCTGCATCGGAAGCAGCTAAAGGAAAAGCGAAAATTGGCTCTACACTCAAAGGTATTGGACCAACGTATATGGATAAGACCGGTCGTAACGGAATTCGTGTAGGAGATCTAGAACTTACTGATTGGAAAACACGTTATCAAAACCTAGCTGACAAACACAAAGCTATGATTGATTTCTATGATGCCGAAATCGAATATGATTTGGCGGAACTAGAAAAAGAATTTTTTGAAGCGATAGAGGTATTAAAATCTTTGACTATTATCGATAGCGAAGAGTACCTATACCAAGCGCAGAAAGCAGGAAAAACAATTTTGGCAGAAGGTGCACAAGGTTCTTTATTAGATATTGATTTTGGAACCTATCCATTTGTTACCTCCTCTAACACTACTGCTGCTGGAGCCTGTACTGGACTAGGAGTTGCTCCTAATCAAATTGGAGAAGTACTAGGAATATTCAAAGCATACACAACACGTGTTGGAAGCGGCCCATTCCCTACCGAATTATTTGATGAAGATGGAGAAACAATGGGACGTGTAGGTAATGAATTTGGTGCTACTACAGGAAGGTCAAGACGTTGTGGATGGCTAGATCTTGTGGCATTAAAATATGCTGTACAAATCAACGGAGTCACACAGTTGATGATGATGAAGGGGGATGTCCTAAGTGGTTTCAAAACACTTAAAATCTGTACCGCTTATAAGTACAAAGGAGAGACAATCACGCATCTACCGTATAATATCGAAGAAGAAAACATCTCACCAATCTATACGGAGGTTGCTGGCTGGGCTTCTGACTTGACAAAAATGTCTGACCCCTCAGAATTCCCTGAAGAATTGAATGCTTATATTACATTTCTGGAAAAAGAACTCGAAACACCAATCACCATTGTTTCAGTGGGTCCAGATCGCACTCAAACCATACATCGTACTGTCGCAGTGTAACATAACATTGTAACAAGAACCACTAAGACTACAGACCAAAGTTCTAATATGAAAGAATTTTGATCTGTAGTCTTTTTTTTGACAGCTCCACACCGATACATATTATACAATGTCGCATATCGACTTGTTTTTTTCTATCCAAATGTCTCGATCCTATATTCCAGAGTTAAGGGATATAACGTAATCAAGACATTTTTACATAAGAAAAATAACAGCGTCTTCAAAAAATGAATTTATGCACCTAAGTCAGCATCACCTGAACACATATTTATTTTTGATTTTGACGGGAAATGAGATAAAATTGGACCGGATAAAATGCTTTTGAAATTCATAGTGTTATTGATGTAAAAAAATACTTAATGGAATAATATCTTAGATTTCGATCCTAAGTCCTATCGAAATATATTGCTCTTCTATTTCGGCATTTTCAAAAATTGGAGAAATATCATATTTGAGATAAAAAAGAAGATCCTCTACCCCGATGTACCCACTAAGCCCATACACTATATCACTTCTATTAAAACCCTCTCTTCTTTTTTCTTTTATTTTTTCGCCATTCCTATTTGTATATTTTAATTTCTGTATCGTATTAATGGGAAAACCAACAAATCCACCAAATCCATATCGCTTTGTTTTTTTTGTATCATATCGCATTTTAGCTTCGGTTTTGTTCAATTTAGAAGGACCAAATTCAACATGTATAGGAATCACTAAATTATCCATCCTTAGTTTTGATTTTTTCAAAGAAATCCCAAAAGTATCCAACACTGTTTTTCCATTTTTCTGGACAAAATAACGATTGTTCTGCACCTTCAGTCCATTAAGCTGAAAAGAGACCCCATAATTCACTCGTAACCAATTCGAATTCTCAAAAACTCTCATTCTCCAGTTCCATCCCATCTCGAAAAACCTACTACCCGGCAACTCATACGGAGAATTAGGAAAAATATGACTTTGACTAACGACAGAACTAACTCCCACAGCTATTACTGGTCCATTTCGAGTTCTCTTATCATATTTTGGTTTTCTTTTTTCATTCACCACTTTAAACACAAAATCATCTTCATCACCTATTGGAATTTTGAACTCTTTGTTATTAGAAACTGTTGAGTCTTTGGCATTTCGCTTCTGCAAGGCATATTTATTTTCTAATATTGCGATACGATCTTCGATATTTGCGGCGTGTTTTTTTGCCAATGCTTTTTTTTGCTCCTGTGCTTCTTCTCTACTAATTGTTTCTTTTGCTATTTCGGCATTAATTATCTCTACCTCTTTTTTAAGTGCTGTACGTTCTTCTGCTACTATATCTTCTTTGTAAGTTTCTAAGACACTTCTCGTATCCTGTGCGCTGATTGATAACACGGATACAGCCATAACAAAAAAGGTTATGCATTCTATAATCCTATTCATAATTGTTCGTTTTTTTTCATACATTCTCTTGAGCGCATCTGTATGCGCTCAAATAAAAGTGATTAATTTGATTGAAAAATTTGATTAACGGATGACCTACTCCACTAGCGTCGCATTGCAGTTCGCACCTTGTTAAAACTTGTTTTAAGCGCTTCAAAAACTTGTTCTTTAAAGGACTGATCTAGTTCTGCTTCTACATCGAGTAGTAGTGCAGTAGCATCCACACCTTGTTGTCCTTTGTAATATTTATGCGTTAAAATTTGCTCTTGCGCTTCTCGCAAAAGCGCATCAATTTCTGCATCAGTAACCTCTTCATTCTCTTTCTCCAACAAAGTAATCACTGTTGTCAGCGCTAGTGCTTTTTCTTGAATTAGGCTATCTGAGTAAGCTTGTAGCAACAAAGCTTCTTCGGCATCCTCCTTAGAAACAATATCAGAATACTCTACATCTATTTCCTTCTCAGGCTTTGTTTTGACAACTGGAATAACTGCTCTCGGTTTTGTCACGACAACTACTACGTTTTTTTCCTCTGATTCGACTATATTGCCAGTCTCTTGCTCCTTCACTATTTCTATTTCAGAGTTTTCTACAACCAAACTCCTTTCTTTTATCAAAACCTCAGGTGAAACGGTCAATACATCTGGCATATTTTTATCCGTATCAACAGTACTATAAAACATGATCACAAAGAGCACGCCCACCATACTTGCGGCTATGAAAAGGTACCTGTAATTCTTTGCACCTTTTTTCTTCTCTTGGGCGTCTAAGTGTGTTGCCAATCGCCCCCATGCATTCTTAGAAACATCTAATTCTCTATTAGACAACCTTGTCTTTGCATCCTTTTCAAACTCAAATAGCTCCATGATCCTTCTTTTTTTGTTCTCCTATTTTTTTCTGTAACTGCTTACGAGCCTTGGAAAGTTGTGATTTGGAGGTATTCTGAGAAATATGTAATAGTTCTGCAATCTCCTGATGCTTGTATCCTTCTATAGCGTATAACACAAAAACAGTACGATACCCTACTGGCAAACTATCAATAAGCCCCTGCAAATACTCCACCTCCGAATTCGAATATGATATATTTTCTGTATCTCTAGAATAGACAGCTGCATCTTCAATAAAAAAAAGTTGTTGTTGTTTACGTAAAAATGTAATTGCCTCTCTTACCATAATTTTTCGCACCCAACCTTCAAAACTCCCTTGATTACCAAAATCTTTGAGATGCGTAAATACCTTTAGAAATCCATTAAGCATTACTTCTTCTGCATGCTGTAGATCCTTAATGTATTTTCTACATACTCCTAACATTTTTGGAGCATACCTATCGAACAAAAGCTGTTGCGAACCTCTATGAGATTTTATCGCTTTTTGTATGAGCGAGTTTTCACTTTTATATAATTGAATTATTTTCACAAAAAATGCTTTTCTAATAGGTGTTGTTATTTATATAGACGCATAAAGAAACAAAATGGTTGCCTAGGCTTAAAAAAACTTATCTATTATTTTTGTAAACCACTCTTACATACCCTTATTTTTTTTGTGATTGCAAAAGAAAGACGAGACACGTCCTTTACAGAAACTAGGAAAGTACTTTTTTTTACTAACATACAACAGAAAATCAAATATCGCCTTAAAATAACGAAAAACACGAAAGCTGCATTTCTATTTCACTATTCTTTCTATCCTAGAAATCGTTTATACTTTTTTTTCAATTCGCTATAAAAAGCACCCTTTGTGACACATTAACACCAGTTAAAATGTACTTGTAGTCCAAAATAATTGAACTACTTTTCGCTAGTTGGAACTATAAAATTTAAACATAGTCGTGACTATAATGTAAGGCCATAGGGAAAAAACAGAAGAAAAAGAAGCAAATTATTAGCCTGTAATTATTTTCTCAATGGTATCATACCGAATTAGCTATATACTATCGCATATTGCCTTGTTATTTTCCCATCTCAATGCCGTGTTCAAATATTCTATAGCTAAAGCCATGCAATAGCATCATGGTGTTTTTACATAAAAAAAACAACACTGTCATGAATATAAAGTTATAAACCTAAATTGGCGTAACACCTCTATGCAGAATTCCTAACACTGCTCCGAAGTACAAAAAACACTCCAATTAACCCAAAAAGTCTCAACCACTGTGGCCCTAGACACCATAATTAACATATAGTAAGGAAATATGATATAAATACTACTAAAAAAACTATTTTGCTCCAGTATGAAAAATCTTTTTTCTATAAGCCCTTAACACTTCATTAAAAAAGGCTGCCGCAATTCTTGGGGTCAATGTATCCGCAGGTAATACTGCACCTCTAACCACATCATTATCGACCCAATACCCATTGCGTAAAGGTGGCATTCCTGTGATTGTTATCTTTCGATTACCATGATAACAAATAACATAACAATAGTGTTGATCTATCATGCTGTTTGGAATTGCAAAACCAAACAACATAGAGACATCGTACGTAGTTTTCCATTTTACTTTGACATAACTTGATAACGTAAAGGATTGGATTCGGATTGGACGAACCCAATCATGATCTTTGAGAATTTTATGTATTGCCTGATGCGCAACAACTCTCAGGTGCACCATCCTTTCGAAATCTATCATTTCTTCTAATTCAAAAACGTAACTATCATCAATAGGGAATCGTTCTTTATTTTTTGAAATGTATTTGTATGTTTTCTCAAACCCAGCTTCTTTAAAAACCATCCTTATCCATTTGAGAAGTTGCTTATGACTTGTACCGTTGAGACGTATTACTTTTGGCAAATTATTCACAGTCCACTCTAATGTAAGTCTTTTATAATTAAACAAAAATACGCACTTAGAATCCTCTGACGGATATACCACAAAACTATCATCTGCTATAGAAAAAACAAGATCAAGATGCTTATTTCTTGGTTGTTTAGGCAGATAACATCTTGACGCATTACTCAAATACTGTAGTGCCAAATAAAACACAGTCATTGTTTGATTTTGGGTCTTAATACATTCCATAATTATAAATCAACTTTATTCCTATTTAATCTCTCGCCATAATAGAAAGAAACCTAAGACATCTCTCTTCTATATACACCGAGTATACCATCAATCATATCAACGAGATGATCGTGAAACAGAACAAAACACCTACGACTTCACACCCTCTTTTTGTTATAAAAACTATAACACCTAGAGGTAGCTGTGGACACAAATATTTTGCTTTTTTCTAAACCTCATCAAGAAGTTCAAAATATGTAAAGAGGGTTAAGTAAGTAGTGCAAGTATCATCTAACTCTTTGTTCTAAATACTCAATTCAGTTTGATTAGAAAACATCCCAGGGTTTATCTATACATCTTGTATACTGAAGAGGGGATAAAATACTTAAAACTATAATTCTACTATGCACTAATAAGACGTATACCTAGTCTAAAATCATGAATTACATCGGACGTAAAACACTTCTATTACGACGTTTAAATATAAAAAGGAATCTTGAGACATTCCTACGGTTTTTGCTCAAAATTTCAAAGCCTTTTTGACCTTCAAATATGCGATTATACCTATATAAACCCGAAGAATACACTGTTGTTTTTTCTATCTACGAAGAAAAGTAAAACATTCTGCATAATCATAATAATAAACCAATTATTGCGCTATACTTTACACTTTTCTCAACCCCTAATAGAATTACGAAATGCAAGAAACTGCTCTAAGAATTAGAAAACTACTTTTTTCCAAAAACAAAAGTAGTTAAACTTCGCATAATTCTTCAAAAACAAACCTCTTACTACATCAAAAAAAAGGAAATGGATTCACGAAGTGATCTTACGCCTTTTCCTCTTTGCTACAAAGATGCCTTTCATTACTCAATTTTCGTCTTTCCTAAGCTCAAAATATTGCTACGAAGTACCGAAAACACTCAAATTGATTAAAATATTATGTACTCTCACTGCAACTGACCTTTCCATTTTGGTCGACCCTGCTAGAATCAAAAAAAATTAAACCACTTCGATATAAAAAAGTATCTTAGTAAAAAAAAAAGAAACATGAATACCTCAATTGAAGCATTACTAAACGATCAAATAAAATACGAAGCCCAAGCCTCTATGCACTACCTTGCAATGGCATCGTGGGCGGACAGCAATGGCTATAACGGAATTGCCAATTTTTTCTATTCGCAATCCGAAGAAGAACGAGTACACATGACCAAACTAGTGAAATTTGTTAATGAACGAGGAGGCCACGTTATTGTTCCAGAATTATCAAAACCACAAGACTCATACAGCTCTCTAAAAGAACTTTTTGAATCGTTTTTATCTAGTGAAATCTTTGTAACAGAACAAATCAATCATGTGATTTTTGAATGTTTGGATAAGAAGGATTACAATGTCCACAATTTCATGCAATGGTACGTTACAGAACAATTAGAAGAAGAAGCCGTAGCACGGACACTTTTGGACAAACTAAATATTATTGGTGATGACAAATCCGGTCACTATCTATTTGACAGAGATATAAACATGATAACAACAGCGGTTGACCCTACGGAATAAATCCTGTTTTGCTATGGTAAGATGGGATGATATGGTTATATTTTTTCTACTTATCTAGACCTCATTTTGACTTTTTCGATTGCTTACACATTGGTTTGAATTCATCTATGTCCTTTGTTGTTCTTTTATTTATAGCACTATTATAAACCACAAAAAGCACTTCATTTAATGAAATTTCAACTTTTTTTCGGTCAAAAACAAAAGACCTAGATGAATTCTGGATAAAAACTCTGAACCACTTCCCTATCAAACTATAAACATCTACTGTTTCATCACAGAAGTTGATTGATTTCATTAAATTTTAAAAAGATTCTTCCGTTAGAATCTTTTTTTTGCTTAAATTTGTTATTATTTAGATTTAATAAAAATAATGAATACAACTATTCCCGTTACCCCCCAGATCATTTTGATGCCATCTCCATGTATTATGTGCGATAACAAAAAGAAAAAATGCTGCAAAAAATACAAGAAAAAAGGAAAGAAAAACTGCAAACGCTGCCCTAAACTATAAGAGTAGCTTAAACTTTTTTTTATTCAATCCCAACCAAAATATTATCTGCTACTTTCTTAGATAAAGTGATAAGCTCTTCTCCTTTTTTTATTTTCATAGAGCCATCATAGACTATTTTGTCTACAACCCACATTTTGGCCCCAATGCGAATCCCCAGATCCTCTAAATACTGTAAAAAATCTTTGGACGTATCACTTACTGCCAACATTACACAGGACACATCTTTGTCCATTAGCGAAAGGCGAGATGTATCTCTTTGAGGCAAAATTCCATTGCTATCAGGTATCGGATCTCCGTGGGGATCATAGTTAGGATAATCTAAAAATTGATCTATCCGTTCTATCAATTTATCCGATTGTATATGCTCTAATTGCTCCGCAATATCATGTACCTCATCCCAATCAAAGGCCAATTTGGTGTACAAGAAAGTTTCCCAAAGGCGATGTTTACGAATAATCTTCAACCCGATTATCTCTCCCTCCTCCGTTAGTGTTACCTTTTTATATTTTTCATGATTCACTAGCACCTTTTCTTTGAGCCGTTTTAGCATTTCGTTTACTGTAGACGGTTTAACTTGTAGGTACGATGCCAAATCATTGGTTCCTACCCCAGTTTTTTGTGTCATCGCACGATCTTTAGATGACAAATGCAATAGTGCTTTGATATAATTTTCTTCCACAAATGTTAACATGCACTAAAGATAAAAAAAATAACCACACAATTATTTGTTAGGGCATGCTAACTTTATTAGTTTTGCATTACATTTATACCCAAAAAATAACATGCTCAAATATCCAAGAATTCTATTTCTTATTGCTCTTTGCTATACTACCATAAGTAAATCGCAAACTACAATTACAGGTACAGTTAGTTCTCAAAACACTCCTGTACCGAATGTACACGTATATATAATGGGCACTACTTTGGGTAGCGCTACCAATGAGCAGGGCGTTTATAGTATTAGTGACGTTCCAAAAGGAAAAATTACCCTGATCGCATCTTCTTTGGGATACAAAAGACAACAAAAAACACTGACACTATCCAATACACCTAAAATTACACAAGACTTCAATCTTATAGTTGATGATGCTACATTGGACGAGATTGTCATCTCTGGCACACTGAAACCTGTAAGTAAATTAGAGAGTCCAGTCCCTGTAGAAGTGTATTCTAAAGCTTTTTTCAAAAAAAACCCTACACCTTCCATTTTTGAATCCTTGCAGAATGTCAATGGTGTCCGGCCTCAGCTCAATTGTAATGTTTGCAATACAGGAGACATACACATCAATGGATTAGAAGGACCATACACTTTTGTACTTATAGATGGTATGCCCATTGTAAGTGGCTTATCTACCGTATATGGTCTTACTGGAATCCCTCAATCCCTCATTGAGCGTGTAGAAATCGTCAAAGGACCAGCCTCTACATTGTATGGCTCTGAAGCTGTTGGTGGTATTATTAACATTATTACCAAAAAACCTGCTAATGCCCCAAAATTTGCCGCAGATAGCTTCGTTAGCTCATGGGGAGAGGTTAATGCAGATCTTGGTTCACAATATAATCTAGGTAAAAAAATACATGGACTACTTGGTCTTAACTATTTTAATTATCAAAATATCGTTGACAACAATAATGATGGGTTTACAGACTTAACACTACAAAATCGCATATCACTCTTCAATAAACTCAGCTTTGATCGCAAAGAAAACCGTGTTTTCACTATCGCCGGACGATATGTCTATGAAGATCGTTGGGGAGGCGATATCCGTTGGAATCGTGATTTTAGAGGAACGGATGTTTTTTATGGAGAAAGTATCTACACCAGTAGATGGGAAACTTTTGGAACATATCAACTCCCTGTAAAAGAAAAAATATCTTTCCAATTTAGTGGCAATGGACATACTCAGAATTCCTTTTATGGAACAGATTCCTACAACGCTGATCAATATATTGGTTTTGGACAATTTATTTGGGACAAACCAATAGGAGAAATTCACAATCTGCTATTTGGCGCTGCTTATCGCTATACCTATTATGATGATAATACTTTTGCTACTGCAGAAGTTGATGGTGTAACAAACAACCCCTCTAGTATACATCTCCCTGGGATTTTTGTTCAAGATGAGATCAATCTCAATATGCAGAACAAATTATTGGTAGGAACGCGCTATGATTATAATAGCTTACATGGACCTATATTTTCGCCTAGAGTTAACTACAAATGGAATTCCAAGGACAAAAGCAATATACTACGTATGACAGTAGGCAATGGATTCAGGGTTGCAAACGTTTTTACCGAAGATCATGCTGCCCTTACAGGTGCTCGAGAAGTAGAATTTGCAGAGAAACTAGATCCAGAAACTTCTTGGAATGCCAATATAAATTTTGTCAAAAAAATCACAACTAAAAACAATACATTTATCAATTTTGACGCAAGTGCTTTTTACACCTATTTTGACAACAGAATCCTCCCTGATTACGAAACCGATCCTAACAAAATAATCTACGCCAATCTTAATGGGAACTCCGTATCTCAAGGAATCTCTCTAAACACTGATGTCGTATGGCAAAATGGACTCAAAGTACTATTAGGAGGAACACTTATGGATGTTTCTGTAACGGAAGACGGCCTACGCACCAGGCAGTTATTGACAGAGAGTTTTAGTGGTGTTTGGAGCGTCTCTTATAACATTAATCCTATCGGATTGACCATAGACTATACCGGAAATCTCTATGGTCCTATGCGACTACCATTGCTTAGTGACTTGGATCCAAGACCTGCTAATTCTCCTTGGTTCAGCATTCAGAATATTCAATTAAGCAAAAAATTAGGTGATCAGTGGGAGTTTTATGGAGGGATCAAAAATTTGCTAAATTTCACTCCTGTTGACAATGCCATTGCCAGAGCTTTTGATCCTTTTGATAAAGAGGTAACATTTGCTCCTATTGATGATGATCCTACTACAACCAACGATGGACAGGCTATACCTACAGCGAACAATCCATTTGGCTTAACTTTTGACCCTAACTATGTGTACGCCTCAAACCAAGGAATTCGCGGTTTTTTCGGAGTACGCTACACCGTATTTTAAAAAAAAGAGTGGCATGAAAAAATTGTTGAATTTCCTTTTCCTAGTAAGTACTACCTGTCTCCTGGCTCAAAATAATACTGAACTAGAACATTATTCTTTTGAAGAATTAGAAAAAGTACAACAACAAGAAGCACGCCCCTATGTTATATTTATCCATACGGATTGGTGTCGTTTCTGCCATGGGATGAGAAAAAACACCTTTAGTCACCCTGATATTGTTTCTATTCTGAATACCGATTATTATTTTGTCGAAATCAATGCAGAGCAAAAAAAGGATATCACTTTTTTGGACACTACATTTAGCTACCGCCCTTCTGGTGCCAACACAGGCATTCATGATCTTGCAAAAGCTTTGGGAACAGTAAATGGAAAAATATCTTATCCCACTACGGTATTTCTCAATACTAAAAACGAAATTATTCTTCAATATGCTGGGTTTGCAGACCACAAGACACTCTATGAGCTCCTAGAAAAAATCAAAAACTAAAACAAATATCATCTCCTAGTGGCAACACGAGCTCAACCCTGATATAGCAGCCCTATTCTGCCCCAAAAATTAAAAAACAACTCTGATAAACAATAGTAGCATTTAAAAAATAATTGCTACTTCATAATCAGCTTCTTTTCTACTATTTCTTTTCTATCAAAAAATTATACTATCGCCACTGCTATACTTAAATTATACGTCTCTCCAACGGGCAAAATAAATTTCAAATCATTGTAGCTTACAAACACATCTTAATAAGCTCCCTAATTATTCACAAAATAAACATTAAACATTTGTTAATATTTAGTATTACCATCGTCTTAATGTTATATTTGCGCACACACAAACAAATACTCAATCTATGATTCATTACAAAAAAACATTTCTAGCAGTAAACCTCTTTTACCATTAAGATCTTCAGATGGTTTTAACTTCTTTTTAATTCGCTATAAAAATGTTTTTTTAGTTTGTAGCAATTACTTTGGATCACAAAAATATCACCATCACTACCAACAGGATTCTTTCTTTCGATCGATACTGACCGAATTAACAAAAACACAAAGCATTTCTTTAAATCTATTTTAAAATAAAAACTACTTTCAAAAAACATAATATTTCTATTGTTTTCATTTAAACAATGAAAACAATAAAGAATCATTGTCTACCAGTCAAAATGTAATTGTAGGTCAAAATCATGTGAAATATTTTCCCTTTCGTTTGAACTACAAATTTTAAACATAGCCCTGGCTACGGTAGAATTTTATACCAAAAATAGTAGCGTAAAAGCTAATTATTAGTCTGTACTTATTTTTCTAAAAATGGTATTAGTATCACAAATTGAAAATTTGATCAATATAACATTATTAGCACCAAATTAGCTATATAATGTCGCAATCGACTTGTTCTTTTTCCACCTAAATACCTTGTTCATATATTCCATAGCCAAGGCTATCTAATAGAAGCACGGTGTTTTTACATAAAAAAACAGTGTCATTCATACGAATTTATACACCTAAATTGGTATGAGACATCAATTATAGCTTATGATACTATTCCTTGTTTATATCAACGCATTTTTAACAATACATAACACTCACTTTAATTTAAATTAAAACACAAATGAAAACAAATTTAAAAACAATTTTCCTATTAACCATCGGAATAACACTCGCCCTAGTAGGTTGTAAAAAAGAAGAAATCCCTCTAAATGATATCGAAAATCATCCTCCTACCACTAGTACCAATCCCAATATCATCGAAATGATTGAGGCTTTAAAATTAGGAACAAAAAACGATCGCAT
>CANLMN010000011.1 GCA_947492105.1 uncultured Aquimarina sp.
TGGAGATTCGATCTCGTCATTAACATCGAATCCATCTGCAACATCAAGCCCTTCAAAAGTATCCAAAAGACCATCGTGATCGCTATCTGTTGTTGTACCATCATTGGTAAGGCCTGATTCCGAAATATCATCATCTCCATCATTATCACTATCTGTATCCAAATAATCTGGAGAACCTCCCGTTGCATCATCAGTATCTACTGGAGTAATGCCTGAAATAGTAGTAAAATCTATATCGTACGCATCATTGATACCATCACCGTCTGTGTCCGCCTCATTTATTGTTGTACTTAAATCATCTACTAGAGGTGCTATATATCCAACAGTCGGTTGCCCTTCTACATTATCAGGAATACCATCATCATCACTATCAATATCCAAAAAGTTAGGATTGCCTGTGCCATCTGTATTAATTTCAACATAAGTTGGAGCATTTGTAGGGATTCCCGTTGTACCATTGACTCCTCCAAATACAGTTCCATCTGGATTTTCTGTAGGATTAGCAGGATCAACATCCAAATCCCCATTTCCAGCCTCTACGATATCAAAAATACCATCATTATCACTATCTAAATCCAAATTATTAGGAACACCATCACCGTCGTTATCTGCAATACAATAATTAAGCTCGAATACGGCCATAGTGATCACACTACTCGCTGATGGCCCGGTTTTAGCAAAAACTAATTTAATCTGATCTACAGCTTCATCAAAATTGAATTGAACTTCATTAA
The DNA here is from genome assembly GCA_947492105.1 of uncultured Aquimarina sp. GTDB lineage: Bacteria > Bacteroidota > Bacteroidia > Flavobacteriales > Flavobacteriaceae > Aquimarina. Next base: position 735 of record CANLMN010000011.1, read on the forward strand.
TTCTAAAATCAGAAGTACCTCTGGTTCTACCGATAATCTCATTTGGCGACAATTGCATAACCCCTCCAAAAAGAGTGAAGTTGGCTGCAGAAACATCCAAATCTTGTCCATCTCTAGAGGCTTCAAACCTTGTGGTATCCGTATTATCCACACCTCCTACAAAGAACGACACGTTTGATACCAATTGATTAAAATTCAATGTGATTTCCATAACGTCGTTTGCATTATAATCTGTATTATTTCCCTGTATATAGATATAATTTTGTCCGACTGTAATTCCGTTTCTTCCTCCACCAACACCATTTCCTTCTCTAATTTGGACAGCATTAGAACTCCAAGAAGCTCGCCCCACTAACTGAAAATTCACATCCACATTGGCAGTTTTATACACTCCCAAATCGTTAATATTGGGTACATCTGGATTATTTGCTAGAGAAACCAAGCTACTATTTTTTGGATATCTTGGATTGTTCAAATCCTTTAGATTTGGGTCACAATCACTCTCGTGAATATCCAAAATACTATCATTATCACTGTCTTGATCCGACGAATCTGGTACTCCATCATCATCTTGATCTCCAGGAACAAAAATTGATGACGACGCTAAGGCATGCATTGCTGCAATTGAAAAACTGTTAAACTCATCGTAATCTGCAACATTCTTATCCTGTCTCGTTATTATTGTAGTAATGTCTGCTTTTGTAGTGTCGTCACCAAAATAAGCAAATGCCCCATTAGAAAACATTAACAATAAAATAACAAAAACAACTTGTTCAATATGCGCAAATTTATCGCACGAGTAAGGGGTATTGATTTTCATAAGTAATTATTATATGTTACTTTTTTCGTTGGTTACTGAAATTGAGGCTTTAAGGAAACCTCATTTTGATTAAATAATTCGATAAAGATAACTCAAATTAATTACGGTATAACCTCATATGGCGAAAGCGGCGGATAATTTAGATAAAATACAAGAATAAACGACTAATTGCAGAACAATTAAACAAATCGCACACGAAATTTAAACAATTCTGAGCATATCATTTAGATATTGAGGCTATTTGGACTATTCAAAAGCACTCTGAATTTATCAGAAACCACTATTTTTGGCATATCAACATTCAGATCAAACCTATGCAACTCTTCCTAAATGATATTAAAGAAACATTCAAAAACACAGAAACCTCTTTAATAACTACTTATACAACTATTTATGTTCTCTGGGGCATTGCAATGAACGCATTTGGAACATACGCAGAAATTGCCCGATTTGAGTATTGGTGGCAAATTATCACCTGTTATGTTTTCTACATGATTCCAATTTCAATTTTATTAAAAAAACACACTTTTTTTACACAATATGCCTACGGATTAGTAGCAATGGGGGTCCTCGAATTTCTGGGATACGCCTTACAAACCTCTTATGCTTATCCAGATAACATTTTGGATCAATTTTTTCAACCACAAAATTTCAGTCTTGCAATGGCAATGTTTTTCGCCTTATACTTCCCTATAGGAAATTATGCAGTTGCTGCCCTTCACCGAAAGGTTTTCAAAACCAAAACTATATAATCTCATTTTCTGAATCACTCAACCCATTTTACTTACATGAAATTAATAAAACGTATATCCATAGGAGTATTACTAGTATTAACAATAATAATATCAACCACATACATTCTATTGAATAAAGAATTACCAGACGGTGTATCTGGTATCGAAGCTGATAATTTTGCCAAAAAGATCCTTCAAACCATTGAGCACCAAAAATACCTTGACACTCAATATATACAATGGAGTTTTAGAAACAAACACCATTACAAATGGAACAAAAGAGCACAATCAGCTACTGTCCAGTGGGATGATTATTTGGTAACACTAGATCTCAAAGCCCCTTTATCCAATTCCATTGTACAACAACCTAGCCCCCTTAGCCCCGAAGAACGCAACAAACTCATAAATAAAGCACTATCATTTTTTAACAATGACTCATTTTGGATAGTAGCTCCTCATAAACTTTTTGATCACGGAACAAGCCGTAAGCTCGTAACTTTGAAAAATCAAAAGAAAGCACTTTTAATCACCTACAATACAGGAGGAACCACCCCAGGAGACGCCTACCTTTGGCATGTAGATGACAATTATCGTCCTACTAGATATCAAATGTGGGTCAGCATAATTCCTATTGGAGGTCTAGAGGCTAGTTGGGACTCCTGGAAGCAAACGGAAAGTGGCACTTTTCTTTCACAAAAACATCAATTACTGGGCTTAGAAATCCCTATCAGTAATCTACGGGCTTGGAATGACTAAGAAACAACTGTTTTGCATCATGTTTTCAAAAAGCACATTATTTGAGTTGTTCTTAATTTTTTTCGAGATTATGATTAGATCAAAAGAATCCTAAAACCGATAGTACCATCCTTGAAGCAAAATCAACATCTTCATTAACCAGTCTTACAAAATAAATTTCGTTTAAGAATTTTCTTACATCTATTTTCCTAACTTTTTTCAACGAATAGAGCCCCTTTTTATGGTAAAAAACTCTTTTCTTTAACAATGAAGTGCTTTGCCATCCATACCTCACAATTTTGATCTATAGTAGCATTTGAACAAACAATATCTAGCGAAAAAATAACGTTTCTATCAACTACCATGCTATAATTTTGCAGAAAACAACTTCTCTCTCAAAATCTCCTTTTTCTTTTGATCAAGAACAAAAAAATTAAAGATATATCTTAGCTATAAAATTAGTATTCGCTATTGTTTTAGCATCTCTAAAGTTACAATTGTACGAAATCCGATATGCTCAGCAGAAGAATCTAGGGTATTAGCCATACGTGCAGAATTTCTATAACTAGCACAATATGATTTGTGACACAAAAATGAACCACCTCGTAGCACTTTCTCCTGCACCCTTGTATTATTTGGATTGAATGCTAGATCTGGTCCCTGCGGGTTTTTCACTATTCCTTGATCCTTTAGTTGTTGATAATACTCGACATGATACCAATCTCTAGTTAACTCCCATACATTCCCTGCCATATCAAATAATCCATAACTGTTTGCCGGATACGAGCGCACCGGAGCACTTCCCTCAAAACCATCCACTCCACTATTGCTATCAGGAAAACGTCCATCCCATGTATTTGCTTTTTCATGCAATCCAGTATCTGTTCCTCCCCAATTATAGCTTTTTCTTTCTAAACTACCCCTAGATGCCAGTTCCCACTGTGCCTCTGTAGGCAATTGTCTATTTGCCCATTTACAATACGCCATTGCATCTTCATAGGTTACATGAACAACAGGGTGGTTTTCTTTTCCTTTTATAGAACTTTTGGGTCCGTAAGGATGCTGCCAATTTGCACCAATTTTCCAAACCCACCATTGCGAATAATCATAAAAGTTTTGTACTCGCTCTTTTGTTTTTTTAAAAATCAAAGAACCTGGTTGTAATATAGAATCATGCGGCTTTGGTGTTCCTGGAGGCACCTGCTTCTTTAATTCTTCCCAATCTAATGCCCGCTCTGCTTTGGTGATATAATTTGTTGCTGCTACAAACTTTGCGAACTGTGCATTGGTTACCTCAGTTATATCCATAAAAAAACCATCAACAGCAACAGTATGTGCAGGTTTTTCATGTTGCATTGCTATTGTATCTTCAACTACGGCACCTTGTTCATACACTTTGCCCGAAATCCAAACCATTCCCTCAGGAGCTATCACATTTTCTGGCTTATCCTTGACAACGCTTATCTCTGGAGCCTCCTCTTTTACATCTGAAATGACTTGTTGATTAGTTTCTTTTTCAGCCCCATCTTTGCAGGACACTACTCCTACAAGCACTAAAAAAATCAGAGCAACAAAAGGGAATTTTTGGAAATTCATATAGCATATTTTATCCTGCAAATATACGTTTTTTGAATACTATATATCAAAACGCTTGCACGATCTTATCTATATACCAACCCAGCTAGGAACTAGCCCTATACCCCCAAAATATGTTATCACGATTACCTTCTATAAAGATTTTCTTACTTTATTATTAAACAACAAAAACCGACATATGAGCATTACCACATAGAATGCAACCAAAATCTGAGATAGAAAAAAGGAATTTTGTTATCACAAATTCAAAGTCTAACTAGTATAAATACTATTTTTGTGTCCATAAAAACTTCAGGTTATGAAAAAAATAGTACTATTTGTTGTCATTATTCTTATTGCCATCCAATTCATTCGTCCAGACAAAAATGATTCGGGCTATGAATCACTTGCAGCCTTTGAGCAAGAAACACAAATGCCTGCGGCAATCAAAGAAGTACTGCAGAACAATTGTTATGACTGTCATAGCAAACAAACTACCTACCCTTGGTATGCACAGATTACACCCCTTTCTTTTTGGCTAGATCACCATATCGAAGAAGGACAAGAACATCTAGACCTATCACAATGGACTACATGGGATTATAAGAAAAAAGACCATAAACTTGATGAACTCATCGAAGAAGTTGAAGAAGGAGAAATGCCCCTCGAATCCTATGCGTGGATACATGGCAATCTGGATGAAGCAGAAAAAGAGCTCCTCATCAATTGGGCAAAAACAACGAGAACAATGCTCAAATCAAAACTCGAGACCAGTCCACAATAGGTAAAACCATCATTGAAGTACAAATTTTAAATATTTATTTAGATTTAATACAAATAATCTTGTTTAGAACTATTATGAATAATATATTTGCAGTCGCAATTATCACTATTTTTAATAAATCTAAATAAAATGACATTACATAAATACACATTAGGGCTCTGCACGATAGGGATATTATCTATAGCTTGTTCTAGTGATGACACAAACACAATGCCATCCTCAGAAACAGGAGTTACTGCACCTACCACCTACTCCTTTGAAAGAAATGGCTCCTCCTCTGTCAGTTTTGGCGGACAAACTACGCGTATTGCAATGGCAGAAGTGCTTGCAAGCGCATTGGTAAATACCACAGCAACTAAAGAACAATTAAACGGAATATTTAACCACCAAGAAGGTGTAGCCGACTTTGAGGATGAAACTCTTAACGCTTCTAATAAAAGCATCAAAAGTAAGGTTGCTGCTTCCAAAGATTTTTTTGCAACAAATCAAGCTGTTAGTGCAGATATCAAAGAGCAATTCGATACATGGATCGCTGCCCAGGTAGATGAAGTGTTCCCAAAATGGGATAGTCCAGCAGTAGCAGGGACTCCAGGAAAAATACAAGAAGGAGGTAGTAATGGAAGTAATCGTTATGTAAACGCAAATGGTCTAGAATACAACCAAATTGTGGCCAAAGGTCTTATTGGAGGGCTTATGACTGACCAAACCTTGAACAATTATTTGGGAAAAACTGTTCTTGATGGTGATGGTAATAGAGAAGATAATGATGCTGGTATTGTAGCAGAAGGAAAAAGCTATACGAATATGGAGCACAAGTGGGACGAGGCTTATGGATATGTGTATGGAGCATCTGCAGATGCAGCCAATCCCAATACCACAATAGGAAAAGATGACAATTTCTTGAACAAATATATAGGACGTGTAGAAAACGATTCTGATTTTACAGGAATTGCTGCTGAAATCTATAATGCCTTCAAATTAGGAAGAGCAGCAATCGTTGCCAAAGATTATGCAGTTCGTGATGCACAAGCAGCAATCATCCGCCAAAAAATTTCTGAAATTATTGCCATACGTGCGATTTACTATCTGCAACAAGGAAAAAACACTTTGGACAAAGAAACAAAAGATTACGCTACAGCATTTCATGATTTATCCGAAGGTTATGGTTTTATTTATAGCTTACAATTCACTAGAAAGCCTAGTACAAAAGCTCCATTTTTTAGCACTACAGAAGTCACTGATTTGCTAGAACAATTAACCAAAGAAGAAAACGGTTTATGGAATGTTACACCAGCTACACTAGATGATATCTCTGAAACTATTGCATCAAAATTTGATTTTACTGTAGCACAAGCAGGAAGCTAATGCACATGCCTGTAAAAATATTTGATAAAGAATCGTCTAGAAGCTTTTTGCTACTGGCGATTCTTCATTATTTTTGCCTTTAAAATTGCAACCTGTCTTATGATACTGGTAGTAACCCCCTAAAAATGAAAAAATGAAAAAAATTCTAATTTCACTATCTACTATTTTTATTCTAGCTTGTGGTTCTGACGAAGAAAACAGCAAGGGTTCCGAATCTAATGGAGACGATTTTGACAGAAAAGCGCTCCTTGTTAATGTAGCAGATAACATTATAGTTCCTGCCTACGAGGCTTTTTTGGAAGAAACTATCAATTTGGATACCGCTGCAAAAACATTTTTGGAAGATCCAAACTTAACAACTCTTACGACCTATCGTACCTCATGGGTAGATGCATACAGTGCTTTTCAAACAGTAGCCGCTTTTGATATCGGCAAGGCAGAAACACTATCTTATCATAACTTTATCAATGTATATCCTGTAAATACCCAAGATATCGAAAACAATATTCTGGAAGGAAACTTTGATCTTGCATCAGTGGGAGAACAGGATGAACAAGGCTTTGCTGCTATTGATTATATGATATATGGATTAGGCAATTCTGATACCGAAATTATTGCCAAATATTCCACAGATACCAATGCCTCCAAATACAAAGCATACCTAAAAACTTTGACCGAACGTATCAGAACATTGACAAATACGGTTACACAAGACTGGAAAAACGGTTTTAGAGATACTTTTGTCAATAATTCAGGTTCTTCTGCAACCAGCTCTTTTAATAAATTAATCAACGATTATCTTTTTCATTTTGAAAAACATCTACGAGCTGGCAAAGTAGGAATTCCTGCTGGTGTATTCTCTGCCGGGACAACATTTCCGGAAAAAACTGAAGGCTTCTATAATAAAACAATATCCAAAGATCTTTTTATCAAATCGTTAGATGCTGCGCAGAATTTCTACAATGGTAAGCATTTTGGTAGCGACGCTCAAGGCACGAGTATCAAAACCTATGTCACTTATCTCAATTCGATAAAAAAGGGAGCTGACCTCAACAGCATCATCAATCAACAGTTTGATGATATCCGCACGGTAGCACAAAATCTTGATAGCAATTTTGCTGCGCAGATAACTACTGACAATAAATCTATGCTTGAGACCTATAATGCGCTTCAAAAAAATGTCATTACTATGAAAGTAGATTTACTATCTGCATTAAGCGTACGTGTTGATTATGTAGATGCCGATGGAGATTAACCGAAGATAGTATGCAATATCTAATCTCAAAAACATATTTTACCAAAACTACGGAGGCTGCACCATTAGCAGTCTTTCGTATTTTATTTGGACTTATGATGTTCATAAGTATTGTACGTTTTTGGGCGCATGGCTGGATTGACAAACTATATGTGCAGCCCCGATTTTTCTTCTCGTACTATGGTTTTGAGTGGATACCTCAATTAGGAAGCTACACATATATTTTGTTTATTATTTGTGGTATTACAGCCCTGTGTATTAGTCTTGGATATCAATACCGAATAGCAATTACACTCTTTTTTCTGAGCTTTACTTATATTGAACTCCTTGACAAAACTACCTATCTTAATCACTACTATTTTATCAGTATATTGAGTTTTTTACTTATTTTTCTTCCTGCGCATCATTACTTTTCGCTCGACGCAAAAAGGGGTACTACCATAAGAGCCACTAGGATTCCTAACTGGAGCATCGACAGTATCAAAGTGCTTCTTGGGATTGTGTATTTCTATGCAGGGTTAGCAAAATTAAACTCTGACTGGTTACTTAAAGCTATGCCGCTCAAGATTTGGCTTCCCTCCAAGTATGACACCCCTCTTATTGGGACTTTATTGGGACAAGAATGGGTACATTATGCCTTCAGTTATACTGGAGCCCTATACGACCTTCTAATACCGTTCTTTTTATACTATAAACGCACTAGAGGAGTTGCCTTTATTATTGTTGTTATATTCCATATACTAACTAGAGTATTGTTCCCTATTGGCATGTTTCCCTATATCATGATCATTTCTACCCTGATATTTTTTGATGCAGGAATACATCACAAGATTCTGAAAATATTATCCAAACTTTTGGGAATTGACAAAAGCCAGTTTGACAAACCCTCACGAACATTTGCTAAACAAGAGGGGGTACATGTTTTTTTGAAACGTTCAAAATTTGTACTTTTGGCAAGCTTTTTTGCATTCCAATTATTATTCCCATTCCGGTATTTGCTATACCCTGGTGAATTGTTTTGGACAGAAGAAGGATATCGTTTTTCGTGGAGAGTGATGTTGATAGAAAAAGCGGGATATGCAACGTTTAAAATTGTAAATCCCAAGGATAAAACCCGATTTTATATCAACAATGATGATTTTTTGACCTCATTCCAGCAAAAGCAAATGGCTACGCAACCTGATTTCATTTTGCAATATGCTCATTATTTGCGAGATCATTATATAAAAGAAGGGATGGTAGCTCCCGAAGTTTATGTAGAAAGTTATGTAACGCTTAATGGACGCTTGAGTGCACAATTTATAGACCCCAAGATCAATCTAAGTACGATAAAAGAGTCATTTGAACATAAAACATGGATTATTCCATTTACTGATGAAATTAAAGGATTATAATATCTTAATCATAGTACTACTAACATTAATGCAAACCATATCAGGGCAGCAACGTCTCAAAGGTAGGGTACTGAGTAGTGTAACCAAAAAACCCATTGCAAATGCAGAAGTATACCACCCACAAATAGGTACACAAGTTATTACTGCTACTGATGGCAGTTTTCTCTTCGAGAATGTCCCCTCTGGTACTTTTCAATTAACGGTATTTGCAACCGATTTTGAAATTTTGGAACAAATCATCACTGTTACCGAGGACACAGAGGTACAATTAGAATTAAAAAGGTTAAGCGCACAACTGACCGAAGTAATTATTAGCCAGCGGAGAGAAAAACTCTTTGCTCTAAAACAGCTAAAAGCAGTAGAAGGAACGGCTATCTATGCAGGTAAAAAAACAGAAGTGATTCTAATGGAACAGGCCGTGGGAAATTTAGCTTCCAATAATTCTCGTCAAATATTTTCGCAAGTTGTTGGGCTTAATATTTATGAAGATTTTAGTGGTGGACTACAACTCAATGTAGGGGGGCGTGGTCTGGATCCAAATCGCTCTGCCAACTTTAATATTCGACAAAACGGATACGATATCAGTGCTGATGTACTTGGATATCCCGAAAGTTATTACAGTCCTCCAGCAGAAGCCTTATCCGAAATACAAGTAGTAAGAGGAGCTGCTTCGCTTCAATACGGAACGCAGTTTGGTGGTTTGATTAATTTCAAAATGCAAAAACCTGTACAAGATAAGATCATTGCATTGACCACCCGACAAACCCTAGGTTCTTTCGGTCTTTTTACGAGTTTCAATAGTTTGTCAGGTACAATTGGCAAATTTAGCTACTACAGTTATTATAATTACAAACAAGGAAACAGTTTCAGACCGAATTCTGAATTTGATTCTCAAAATGCCTACGCATTCCTGAATTATGACTTCTCCAAAAAAACAGCAATGTCTTTTGAAGTCTCTTATCTAAAATATCTCGCCAAACAACCTGGTGGATTGACAGACACACAATTTAATCTAAATCCAAATTTTAGTAATCGTACACGAAATTGGTTTGAGGTTGACTGGAAGTTATATGCACTCAAACTGGAGCATCAGTTTTCCAAAAAAACAGATTTCAGTTTGAATCTTTTTGCCTTAGACGCATCAAGAAAAGCTGTGGGGTTTCGAGGAAACCCAATAAGCCTTAATACCAACCCGCTAAAAGACGATGAAGTACGAGATAATCAAGGGAATTATACAGTAACACGTGATTTAATTGTAGGCAATTTCAATAATTGGGGTGCCGAAACGCGCTTGTTAAGTCGGTATAACTTATTAAACACAAAGGCCGTATTTCTTATTGGAGCCAAATATTATAATGCAACTAACGATGCCCGACAGGGACCTGGCACTAATACCGAAGCCCCCGATTTTACTTTTACTAATACAACATTTCCTGATTATCCAAATCAATCAAACTTTGATTTTCCTAACCAGAACGTTGCTATATTTGCGGAACATATTTTTAACCTTAGTGACAAACTATCTATTACACCGGGTGCTCGTTTAGAATTCATCAAAACAGCATCAGCAGGCACCTATAATAGTGTGAATTTTGACAATGCCAACAACCCTATTTCTAACACTTCACTTGAGGACAACCGCACCTTGGATCGCTCTTTTTTGCTCTTAGGAATCGGCGCAAGTTACAAACCGAATGCTAGCCTAGAAGCTTATGGGAATATCTCTCAGAACTATCGCTCTGTAACATTTAGTGATATTCGTACCGTAAGTTCCACCTTTATTATTGATCCAAATATTGGAGATGAACAAGGGTATACTGCTGATTTTGGGATCAGAGGCCGTTGGAACAATACCTTGCGTTATGACCTTAGTGGTTTTGGACTCCTATATGATAATCGTATCGGAATTGTATTTGATGATCGTGCCAATCGCGTACGAGATAACGTTGGTACTGCCTTTATATATGGTCTAGAAACTTTTGTCGATTGGAATGTAAAAAACACCTTCTTTGACAACTCGAACACCTACCGTCTCAACTGGTTCTTCAATACGGCAATTACAGAGTCCGAGTACCTAAAATCTGAAGAAGTTGGTATTGCTGGAAACAACGTTGAATTCATCCCCCTAATCAATCTAAAAACAGGGATTCGTTTTGGGTATAAAAATTTCTTAAGTAGTCTACAATACACCTACCTCTCTAAGCAGTTTACTGATATAGAAAACTCCAAAGTTGACTTGCCAAATAGCTTAAGAGATGGTATTATAGGCCCCATACCTAGTTATGACATTTTGGATTTATCAACATCCTATACTTACAAAAACTTCAAATTAGAAGTTGGAATTAACAACCTCCTTGATAATAGCTATTTTACACGAAGAGCTACGGGATATCCAGGACCAGGAATCATCCCCTCGGAACCACGAACGTTTTACACCACATTACAGTTCAAATTATAAAAACCCTCTACACCAATATCATTATTTCGGAGCCAGCTCCCTATCTGTTCATAATACATGTGCTAAAAGATATAATCCATTTTAGCACATCAGCATACACCATTCTCTCAAAATGATATAGTAATACCATTTATCCTTTGAATTTAGTAGAATAAAATTTTCTTTTTTCGCCTCAGCTTCAGCACAAAATTATACCGTAGCCAAGGTAAGGCTTGATTTTTCTACTGAAAATAAAACAAAGAACTTTGAATTTTTCTTTCCAGTGAATTCAAACAACAATTCGTAAAAGGTTACTTTTTTTGAATCCAACAGAAGTGTTTTTTGAACAAATAATAATACCCGTTAAAATGTAAGTGTAGACTCAAATAATTGAACTATTTTTCGCTAGTTTGAGCTATAAAATTTAAGCATAGCATTAGCTACGATTTAATTTTTTAGTGAAAAAATAGTAGAAAAAGAACCGAATTATTAGCCTTTAATTATTTTTTTAAATGGTATAACTCTCTATAAAACTAAAAGAAGCTGTTTGAAAATTAATTTCCAAACAGCTTCTCTAATCAGTCTCTTTCTTAATATTTATTTAATTAAGACCGTACATTTACCGATCCTTAATCTCTAACAATAAGAGTTGCTCTATTTGTAACAGTAGACCTAACACCTCCTGGTGTAGAAGAAGAACCACGAACTATAGTTCTACTAGTCCCAGAAGGAGTACTACGAGATGGTTCTCGCAATGGAGCTAATCCAAATCTTTTTCTAAAATCTCTTCGCTGCTGCAACAAAGCTTCTCTACGACTTTCTTCTGAAACAGTAGGAGCAACTGGAGCTGGAGCAGGAGCTGGTTCCGGAGGAATCATAAGATCCGGTAATCCTTCAAAGGGTGCAAATGGCACTAAAGGAGTACCTGAACAACTCATTGATGAAGAACCAGGAGGAACACAATGTGTAATAGTCTCAATAAACTCACCTGAGTTACGGTCAAAAATTTGTGTTCCCGTTTGAGTTATTCTTCTTCTTATATGCGAATCATAAGTTCTAGTTACTATTTCCCCCTCACAACCTGCAGGAATTGCACAAGTTACTTGTGCGCTTGCAGCTGATGTAATTGCGATTCCCGCAATTAATGTCAATAAATTTTTCATGTCTTTTTTTTAATTTGTGTGTTTCCCTACTCTTATTTAAGGCTTTTCAGGATCCGCCATTATAGTAATTATTGAAAAAACAATACCCTATAGTAATTAAACGCTTCTACAAAGAAATACCCTACCCCTGTTTTCAAAAAAATAATTATTTACATCATTTTTTTAATGACCTAAACGATATCTATCAAACCTATTCCAATATAGATCCATAGCAATATGTCTCACAACACTGATACCGTCAAGCTAATAACAGACAAAAACTTTATCATCTCAGCTAAAAAAATAAAAACAAGCACCTCAATACCGATCTTTTATATAGAGGTCAGGGTGAGCATTCATTATAGCATATCAAATTCAAAGCTCAATGCACTTCTATTATTACAAGGTTACTGCCTTTTTGTCTCTAGAAAATAGTAAACAACATTATCCGAAACTGAGTAACGACAAAACAACCTCAAGAGAAATCAAATAACTACATCCCATACTATGATAGCTATATATTCTTCTGTTCTCAGATAGACCGATAGTAGTATAGAGTGTTATAATTAATACTAGAACCTTTAAAATTTGTCTTATACCATTTATACTTTGAATTTACTGGGATAAAATTTTCTTTTTTCGCCTTAGCTTCAGCATAAAAATAAACCATAACTACGGCTATCCTTGATGTTTCTGCTGAAGCTGAAACAAAAAAATCTTAATTTTTCTTTCCGGTAAATTCAAACAACAAATGGTATTACTTCTTGATTCTGGATATAAAAAAGGCTGTTTGAAAATCAATTTCCAAACAGCCTCTAAAATAAGACTGTCTAATAAACTCAGAGATAGAACTATTTTAAGTTTAGTTTGCTGTAGCGGTAACTGTACCGATTGCAATATTTACTCCTCCGGTAGATGTAACAGTTTCACTTGATGTTATAGTTCCTCCTGGAGTCGTTGATCCAGTAATTGTAACAGAACCTCCTCCTGATCTAGGTGTTGTAGGGCGAGTAGGAAAAGGTGTTCTAGGAGTTCTCGGTGTTCTAACTGGTGCTCCAACACGTGAACATGTTACACGGAATTGACTATCACACTCATAGTTGTCAATAACCTCACCTGTTCTTCGGTTCACAATATTCACACCTGTAGGAGTTTTAACAGTTCTTGTTGCTGCTGTTTCATAAACTCTAGTAACTGTTCCACATTCTTCAGAAGTAAAAGTACACTGACCTTGTCTTTGTGCACTTGCTACGGATGTGATTGCGATTGCTGCAACCAATGTCAATAAATTTTTCATGCTTTTTTTAATTTGTGTTTTTTCCTTACTCTTACTCAAGGCTTTTCAGGATCCGCCCTAATAGTTTTTTTTATTTTAGTAAACGATCCTGAATAGTAAATTATTATTCTTTGAGACATAAAAAAATTGACATACATCAATAAACGTGATGAACACTTTAAAGAATTCAAATAAAAAAGTATTGATTAACAATATTTCAAAAAAATAAAACCGACAAGATAATAGATTAAACAAATTATCGTACCAAACCTGTTATACCAAATTAGGTATATAATGTCGTATATCGCCTTGTTCTTTTTCTATCAACATATATTCCGTAGCTAAGGCTATACAATAGCATCACAGTGTTTTTACATAAAAAAAATAACAGTGTCATTACTACGAATTTATATACCTTAGTTGGTATTAAAATGTAATTGTTATCAAAAATAATTGTACTATTTTTCGCTAATATGAAACACAAAAAATAATAGTGTCATTAATACGAGTTTATGCACCTAAATTAATTATTAGCCTGTAGTTATTTTTTAAATGGCATCATGACAATTAAATCTAAATTAAAAGAAGCTACAATTCTGATTATGCGCTGCATTTATTTATCTGTGTGAAGAAAAAAAAGCATGTCAATGCGTTTTCAACAGTTTCAAACTGCACCTCATTATCCATGTTCTATGAAGTTACTACTATTATTATAACAAATACTCTAGATACGCTTCTAGACGGATTGAAGTGACAAAACCTTAATTAATTTTTTTCTTCAATCCTTACCTGATCATCACTCTTTAATAATTTTGTAACAGTATTATACGGACCTGTAATGACCTCTTCTCCTGATTGTAATCCAGACAAAATCTCAATCATATTATCATCCTGTATACCTGTCGTGACAACCCGTAGTTTTGCTTGCTCTCCAACTTTAACAAAAACACACTCGAATCGTTCTTCGTTTTTGGTATTTGCCGTGTTTTCATCAAGCTTTTTGTCCATTTGGGCAGCACCTTTGTTATTTTGGCTTTTTTTGGTAACCGTATCATTTTTAACAACAATAGCACTGATTGGAACTCCCAATGTATTTTGGCGCCTATCTGTAATCACATCTACCGTAGCAGTCATCCCGGGCCTGAAGGGAGAATAGTTTTCTTTTTTACCGACTAATAAACTCTTATACGAATCTTTCAAAATACGAACCTTGACATTAAAATTTGTCACTTGGTCTGCACTGGCCACATTTTTTGCAGAATTAGCAATCTCCGTAACCAATCCTGTAAATTCTGTTTTGAGATAAGCATCGACCTCCACTACGGCCGTATCCCCCAATGCAACCTTAACGATATCATTTTCATTTACTTCAACCTCAACTTCCATATTATTGAGATTTGCAATTCTCATGAGCTCTGTACCTGCCATCTGCTGTGTCCCTACTACACGCTCTCCTAATTCTATATTTAGCAATGAAATAGTACCACTCATAGGCGCATAGATCTTTGTACGCTCCAAGTTATCCTTTGCCTCAGCAACTGTCGCTGCAGCACTTCTTACATTATAAAATGCAGATTCTTTATTGGCCTGTGCCATTTCGTAGCGTGAAATTGCCGTATCCCAATCTGCTTTTGAAATAATTCCTTTTTCAAAAAGAGTTTTACTTCTCAAATAATTTTGTTCTGCTTCTTTAAGTGATGCTTTAGCTTGATTCAAGTTTGCTCTAACATTTTGCAGACCTGCCTGAGTTCTTCTCAAACTAGATTGGTAAATATCAGGATTAATACGAATAAGCAAATCTCCTTTTTGCACTTGTTGCCCCTCGACTATTGGCAGTTCAATGACTTCTCCTGATACTTCTGAAGAAAGTTTTACCTCTATCTCTGGTTGTATTTTTCCTGTAGCAGCGACAATTTGACTTATATCTAAGGGAGCTACTTTTTTTACCAAAACAATTTTAGCATCTCCTGCCCCAGTTCCAAACCATCTTTTTTTCTTACCAATTACCAAAATAACCACCAAAACTACTACTACCGTAAAGATAAAAATCAAGGTTTTTCTACTCATTTTTATATGTTTTTAGTTCTACTCAGTAGAACATAAAATATTACAAATAATTCGAATTCTGATACATAAATTAGAGGCAAAAATCAAATTATTCGTTCCTTTTGGCCGACTACATTAATATACCACTTTAGTTCACTGTATCACACCTAAAATTGCTCAAAAATTCTAATGCTCTTATCATTTATTAAGCTATCTATGAACTATAGTACTTTGACAATATCACCATACAAGAACTACATATTTGCTTAATTCTAGAATAAAAACAGATTACTGTTATCATGCTCCATTATTTTGATCTATGAAACATAAAAACTTAAGTCTTTTTAATAGTGAACTTATCATCTGGCAGAAACAACTCTTTATATCACTTTGAATCAAAGCTACCAACACTTAACAAACCTACAAATTATCTCGGAATAGATTTTAAAATTTGAAATAAATATATCTCAAAAATTGTTCTTTGATTTTTTTCTGGCAAATTACTTAGAAGCTGACACAGAAAGTCCGTTAAAGAATTCTAATAATTTTAATTTGAAAATATAATCATATTTGGCTTGAACCAACTGGCTTAATGCATTATCCAATCGCAATTTTGCTTGTCCAAAATCAAATGAATTATTGACACCTACATTATAACGTTCTAACGCAAATCCGTAGGCTAATTGCTGCGCTTCTTTTACCAATATTGCAGCTTCATACGCTTTTTGCGATCCTTTGGCATCCATATATGCTCTATACAAGGTACTTTCCAAATTTAACTTAGTCTGATCCAACTCATATTCTGATCGTTGCAAATTAATTTTACTACGTTTTACGCTATTTCTTGCACTAAAACCATTGAATATTGGCACACCAAGTGAAAGCCCATAAGAGACCCCTATATTATCATTTAGTTGTGTAAAGAAGGGTATCGTCTCTATACCGGGAATTCTTAAACCGAATTCACTCGTATTCAAATTAAAAAAACCACTCAAACTAGGATGATATTGCCCTTTGGCTATCTGTATATCTTTTTTTGCTAGCAAGACATTTTGTTCTGCAATTTTAATTTCGAATCGTTCATCCTGAGCAGTATCCAGTAACTGACTTAAGGGTTGTTGAAGAATTTTGTCGTTCGGAAAATCATATCCCTCATCCTGAATATCAAAATTGTCATAATCCTCAAAACGTAATAATTGTGCTAAACTAATAAGTGCGATCTGTATATTATTCTTGGCAACCACTATACGGCGTTGTTCATCAGCATCAGCTGCCTTTATATCCAAGACAGTCCCTACAGGCAATACTCCTTCTTCTATAAAAATATTCGTTCGAGCCAACTGTTGTTTAGTCACAAGGTTCTGTGATTCTGTAATTTTGAGATTTTCTTTTGCCGTCAATATTTGCAAAAAATTGTTCACTACATTTAGGGCAATGTCATTACTAATCCTTTTGAGGCTAAAAAAGCTTGCAATATTAGCTAATTTTGCCCGCTGCAATGATCTAAAATTACGAAGACCATTATATAGTGTCAATGAAGAGGACAAACCATAAGAAGAACCTCTTGTTGTTTGAATTTCATTCGTATTCGTTACGACATTACGAGTCAACCCACTATTCCAGCTATTTGAGGCAGATGCATTAAGGTTCGGAATAAAAGCACCTAAGGCGTCTTTCTTACCAATTTCTGCACTTTGCAAACCTAGTTCAGCCTGCTTAACTGTAATATTATTTTCTAGTGCATACGTAATACACTCTTCTAATGTCCATTTTTTTGATTGACCATAGCTTTCGCTTACGCCAAGCATGCACAAAAACAGTACTATTACTTTGATTTTCATTAGTTAAATTTTTCCTTGATTACCGACCTATCACACATACCTCTTATGCGTATATTCTATTATTACGTTGTTAAACAAAAAGCGAATTGTTCTTATTTAAAATTAACTCGTTATTCTTAATTACCTTCTTTTTAGAATACATTTTGAATAGCATTCCACACTTTAATCTTATCATCACCATCAACACCGCTGCGAACTTCTACCAAGATACCATTACTAATCCCTAGTTCGACATCTCTTCTTTCGAAGACTCCATCAGCTGTTTCTACTTCTACAAAAAACTTATTTGTTCCTCCATCATATTGTACCAAAGCTTCTCTAATGGCCAATACTTGATCTACTCGTTCCAAAATAATAGCGGCATTTGCACTTAATCCTGCTCGTACAAATATAGAATCTTTCATCTCTACGCTTCCCTGAATTTTGAACTGTATAGCGCCATTTTCTGGGATTCCTTTTGGCGAAATAAAATCGAGTTCGGCATCAAAAACAACGTTTTCAATAGCACCAATGGTAATCTCTAATGGCATACCTTCTTTCACCTTTCCTACTTCACTTTCATCAACTTTTCCTTCAAAAATCATTTTTGTAACATCAGAAACCACTGCTATTGTAGTTCCATCATTGAAGTTATTACTTTCAATTACTTTATTACCGACTTTTACAAGAACATTCAACACCATTCCATCTACTGTAGAACGAACCTCGGTATTAACTACACTATTTGAATTTTTTGCAGAACCAGTTTTAAGAATATCATAATTCTCACTTGCCGATTTAAATTGCTGTTTGGACAATTTATAACTTGCCTCCACCCCTTCAAAGGCACTTTCCGAAATCACTCCTCGCTCGAACATTGATTTTTGTCTAAGATATGTTTTTCTCTTGGCGGCAAGATCTATTTTTGATGATTCTATATTATTTTTGGCAGCCTGTAAAGAAGCGGCATTTGGTATAATCCGAATTCTTGCAATAAGATCTCCTGATTGTACTTGGTCACCTTCCTTTACCAGTACTTCATCAATCACTCCGGATATATTAGGCTTTATATATATTTCTTGTTGTGGTATAATACGACCAGTGGCAACCGTTTTTCTAATAATATCATCGGTTACAGCATATTCTGTACTATACGTAATCGGGTCTTCTTCATTTTTTTGATAGAGATAGTACAAGGCTCCAGAGAAACCAACTATGATCACTATTAATACGCTTATTATTACTGTCTTTTTCATTTGAAACTCCTTATTTTTAAAAGCATTCTTTAGCCTTTATTTTTGGCACTAATTTTAATTTCTTTTTATCCTTTTGAAGGAATCTAAAAACACACTTCAAAAGTATATTATTGTCTTAGAAAACACTATTTCCAGAACTCGTTTATCCTTGACAAACATTATATTTTTCTTTTTTGACTCTCCTATTTTTACTACATCCGATTATTACTACTATTCTGCTCTCAATGCGTCTATTGGCCTTGTTCTTATGGCTGCCTGAGCTGGTAATAATCCGGCTAAGAGTCCACTTGTTATCAACGTAAATAAAGCTACAAGTACCACAAATAGATCCACATTAGGGTTCACAAACATAACCCCAGCACCAGCTGGCGCATTATCCAACATTGTATTTACAAAATAGATTACTCCTATTGACGCTATAATCCCTACCATTCCGGATATGATTGTCAAAACTATTGCCTCCAACAAAATCTGGCTTCGGATTGCCCAAGGGGTTGCTCCGATTGCCCGTCTTACACCGATTTCTTTGGTGCGCTCTTTGACTACAATAAGCATAATATTACTGATACCAATAATACCCGATAACAACACCAGTATCCCTACAAAATATGCTACACCTCTAAGTGCCAAAAAAAGCCCTGATACTTTTTTATACTCCTCATACAAATCAAAATCCCCTATAGCTCTATCATCCTGAGGATGTATCAAGTGATTAGCCTTAAAAACATCAATAATACTCTTCTTTAGCTCGGTAATAGAGCTACCATCATTTCCTGTTATGGTATACCAACCAACATTATCTCCATTATTAAAAGATTTGGAAAATGCTGTGAATGGTACAAAAATTCCTTTTTGGGATTGGTCTGAATTCCCTTGTGCATTTTCTTTGAAATAGGTTCCTATTACCATAAAATTCACTCCATATATTTTAATATAAGCGCCAATTGGATTTTCCCCATTATAAAACAATTCTCTCCTTACTCCTTCTCCAATCACTGCAACTTTGCGATTTGCGTTCATATCTCCGTAATTAAAAAACCTCCCTGATGTAATACTTACTGGGTCTTGTTTTATAATTTCTGGATAATCTCCGTAAATATTAAATGCTCCAGCGCGCAATCCCTGAACCACATTAGAGCTGCCTCCATAGCCTCTAAATTCATTCCTTGGTGAAATAAACTTCAGTCCAGGTACTTTTGATTTAATTTCAGCTAAATCTCCTATTTTGAAACGATAATCTCTCCCCTTGGATAATCCTTTATAGGATCTAGAAGTTCGCTGTGGCCATACAAAAACCGTGTTCGTAGCTATGTTTCCAAACCCCATTTTTACACCATTCTCTAGTCCTTTACCTGCAGCTAATAAAATAACCAAAATAAAGATCCCCCAGAAAACCCCAAATGCAGTAAGCAAAGCTCTAAACCAATTGGCAACAAGTGCCTCTAATATTTCTTCCCAACGATCTTTGTTCAACATATTATTCGTCTCTCAATGCTACAATAGGTTTAATTTTGGCCGCACGCCAAGCAGGAAATACTCCAGCAATTGCCCCTGACCCAATCAAAATAAACACTGTGGTGAGCGCTACACTAAAATTGACACTAGGATTCGTAATATACTCTGTCTCTACCATTGGCCCGACATATTCCAATAATACCAATCCTAGAATTAATCCTAGAAAACCAGCAGCAGCAGTTACAAAAATAGCTTCATGTAATATCATTCCAATTATTGACATAGGCTGAGCTCCTAAAGCTTTTCTAACTCCTATTTCTTTGGTACGCTCTTTTACAATAATCAACATAATATTACTGACGCCCACTACCCCTGCTATAATCGTACAAACTCCAACCCACCAAAAAAAGGCTTTTATCATGTCCAATAATTCGTAAAAACGTTTTGCACTTTGTAATGAATTCTGTACTCCTATAGCAAGCTCATCCGAGGGAGCAATTAAATGCTTACTTCTTAGATGAGTTTGTACTGACGCAATAAACTCGTTTGATTTTTCTACCGCTTTGTCAAAATTCTTTTCCGGTTTTAGCGTATATGTCAACAAGTCTAACTTTTGAATTCGATTAAAAACCTTTTGACTTGTCTCTAATGGTATAAACACTTTTTGTTCTTCTCTATCCCCTGCCTTTTCGCTAAAAACCCCCACTACTTTAAAGGAAATGTCGTTGATTTTGACATAAGAGCCAACTACATTTGCAACATTGCGAAACAAGTCTTTCTTTACTCTATTACCGATTACGACAACTTTTTTATTTTCTGCTAGATCACTTTGGTTGATAAACCTACCGGCTACCAACCCTTCGTTTTCTATAAATTGATACCCTGGATGCACCCCGTTCAAACGATAACTACCCGATTCTTTTCCATACGTAATAAATCCAGTTCCTAGCCGAACTACGGGAGATTGTTTATCTATATATTCTTGATTTTTTTGCTGAATAGCACTCGCATCTTCGTTACTCATAAAAAACGTCCTACCCGGATTCATACCCCTATGTTTTACAGTAGTAGGGCGCACCCATACCCAAACACTATTAGACGCATCATTTTCAAACTCTTTGCTAATACCGTTTTGCATCCCTTGTCCGACTCCTAACAATACTACTAATATGAATATACCGGAACCTACTGACACACCTGTCAAAAAAGTCCTCAACTTATTCTTACGAATAGCATCAAAAATCTCTTGCCAACGTTCGATATCAAACATAAGACTTTGCTCTTACTTGTGTAACCAAACTGTCATCTACAATCAAACCATCTTTGAGATTTACAATTCTCTTCGTCATTTGAGCTATATCACTTTCGTGGGTTACGATAAGGATAGTTTTCCCTTCGTCATTAATCCCTTGGATCAACTCCATTACCTCATAAGATGTTTTTGTATCCAAAGCTCCTGTTGGCTCATCTGCCAATAAGACTTTGGGGTCAGATGCCAAAGCTCTTGCGATAGCCACACGTTGTTTTTGTCCACCAGAAAGTTCATTAGGCAAGTGTTGTGCCCAGTCTGCCAAGCCCACTTTTTCTAAATAATGCATTGCTTTTTCCGTTCGCTCCTTTCGCTTCTTCCCTTGATAATATAAAGGCAACGCTACATTATCTAATGCACTTTTATAATTGATCAAATTAAATGATTGGAAAATAAATCCCAGAAATTGATTCCGATACTTTGCAGCTACCTTTTCATTGAGGTTTTCGATAAGAGTCCCATCTAGTTCGTATGACCCTTCATCGCAATCGTCCAAAATACCGAGAATATTCAAAAAAGTAGATTTTCCGGAACCAGAAGACCCCATAATAGAAACCAATTCACCTTCTTTTACATCAAAATTAATTCCCTTGAGTACGTGAAGTGCATTATTCCCTATTTTGTAGGATTTGTGTATATTTTTTATGGCTATCATTGAAACAAAAAAACTATTAAATTGACTTGACTCTTTTATAACATCAGCTTATTCTCAAAATTACGTTATCACTAAGAGTTCAAACAAAAAGTTTGTGATGTTCCTACTATAAGACTTAACAATCTAGAGTGTATTACAACAATAAATGTTAAAATTATGTTAAAGGAAAATTTAGTCAGATTTCTTCTTGCTCCTATAAATGTACACACCTATTGCTAAAACCAATACATAAGGAATTACCATTAGATACAAAATCCCATTATTAATCCCTTCAGCTGTTTTTTGACCTTCTTCACTTTCTAGTACAGCTCGACACATTGCACACTGTGCCGATCCTAGTAGCGGCAGTACCACCATGAGTCCAAATAACCAAGTTCTGTTACCTTTAAGAGACATAATAAGGAGAAATCATTAGATAAACTACCACTCCCGTAATGGCAACATACAACCAAATAGGAAAAGTAATTTTGGCTATTTTTTTGTGTCTATCAAAGCGTTCAGACAATGTTCGCACATACGTCACCAAAACAAATGGAATAACCACAATAGACAAAACAATATGCGTCAGTAGCACAAACAAATACACAAATCTCATAGTACCTACTTCTAGGATTTCATTCGCTGACACTACACCATCGTGATTACTATCACCAAATTTGGTGGCATCAGACGTTGCATGATAGGCTATGTACAATACCAAAAACAACACGGAAAACAAAATAGCTATTTTCATAAGTCGTTCGTGCAATTCTCGATTCCCCTTTTTTATCTGTAACACTGCCACTACCAACAAAACCGCCGTAATACCATTAATAGTTGCATAAATAGGGGGTAAAAAACCAAGTCGTGGCACACCTGGAATTCGTATTGCAAACAATCCCGCTACTGCCAATGGAATTAGTATCGATAACACCACTATCCAAAGGTTATATTTTTTTTCTTCAGGCTTACTCAGTTCACTCATTTTTCTTCTAATAACTTTTTAATATCCTCTAATAAAATTGTAATCTGTTCCTCTTCTCCATTTGCATTATACTGTTCCTCTCTACCGACGGTCCCTCTGTAGTAAATTATAGGGTTTCCAGCAGCATCGTATCTAGATCGTATATACCCATCTCTGTCAATCAACGCAAAAAATCCAGAGTGTTCAAAACCTCCAGACACCTCTGGAGCTTCTTCTGCATAAATATTAAAATTTTTGTTTGCTAATTCATAAATAGCATTGCGATCTCCTGTTAACAGATGCCAATCCTCATCCGTAATATGATAATTTTCTGCGTATTTTTTAAGAACCCTTGGGGTATCCATCTCAGGGTTTATTGTAAAAGAAGCAATTCCGAAATCGGCTACCCCTTTTAGTTCATTTTGAATATACACCAGATTTTGGTTCATTTTTGGACAAATAGTAGGGCAGTTCACAAAAAAGAATTCTGCCACATACACCTTTCCTTTATAATCATAATTTGTTATGAGCAAACTATCCTGATTAAGCAGTGCAAAATCAGCCACCTTTTTTGGCTTTCCATTAATTTTTAGGTAAGCCAGCTTCTCATTCGTTACAGGATTTGAAGCACTCATGCGATCATTCTTCACAATGGACGCACCCTTTACACGATCTACAATCCTTGGCACAAAAATAATTCCAAACAATAATACTATAAATGATATCCCTACGTACGAATATTTTTTCATCCTCTATATCTTTAATTCTTTCTATTCGCTTTATATTTCTTTAAAGCCAAGCGATACTCTGCCAAAATTACTTTGATATCATCGGTCATAATATTGTTTAGCTCTGCTACAGAACTAGCATCATATCCAAAATACTTCTGCTCTTCTTTGGTACCATCTCTACCACGTAAGTTTTTGTTTTTATCGATAATAAAAACATAAGGTGATGCATAATGTGCATCCAATTTGTATGGAACTTCAAGACTGGCAAATAGTTTTTGAATCTTTTCAGGTGTACCAAAGACAAATTTCCATTCACTGATATCAGTAATTACAGCGAGTTCCGCCAAAATTTGCTTGGCAGCCTTTTCTGCTCCAAAGGGGAGTACCATGACCATTTGAAAGTCATGAAAGGTATGATTTTTTTTATAAATTTTTTGATTAAGATTAAAGGCGTTCCCTTTTTTTAGTTCCAAATCGTCACCAAGAAAACCGAGAACCGTTATCTTATCATCCAACACCACTTCTGCTCCGGTCAAACTTTGGAAAGCAGTAATATTAATACCCACATCCTTATTCAGAACAGGTAATTTGGCAAAATTGTGTACTCCAGAAGCAAAGAATAGGTAGGCAACTAATGGAAGTAAAAACAAAACACTTAAGACTAAGAATTTTTTCATTAGATCGTATTTTTATTGTACACGATACTGCTATACTATGTACGCTACAAAAATAAAAAAGACGGTTCACAAAAACCGTCTTTTCTAGTATTTTTAATAAAGTTATCTTTTAGAAATCCCAGCTTTTGTAACCTCCCTTGAATACTTCATATATATAATCTCCCTCAGTGAGCAGAATAAAGATCAGGTAACAAATCAAAAAGATACCTGTCCACACAACTGAGCGACGTAATCCTTTTGTCTCTCCTTCCATGTGCATGAACGCCCATGTAATTAGATAAGCTTTATAAAGTGTCAAAATAATGAAAAACCAGTTAAGCAATTTCATTGTCAAAAACCGTGCATCCATAAACTCTGGTTTCCAAATACCAAAGAATACCTCGACAATAGTTACTAATGATAGGATGCCAAATACTTTCCAGATTCTACCAGTATGAGATTCGTGTTGATGCGCTGTTGTATCGTGTGCCATGATGTTATAATATCTATGTATGTTTTTTTAAACTAAGTAGAAGAAGGTAAATACAAATACCCAAACTAAATCGACAAAGTGCCAATAAAGACCAACTTTTTCTACCATCTCATAACTCTTTCTTCGTTCGTATGTACCGAGGATTACATTAAAGAATATAATAACATTTATTATAATACCTGTAAATACGTGGAATCCATGAAATCCAGTAATGAAGAAAAAGAAGTTTGCAAAAAGTCGTGTTCCGTATTCGTTATGGATCAAGTTAGCTCCTTCTACGACCAATTTCCCATCTTTATTCAGTTTTGCCAAAGAAGCTTCTCGTGACAATACTGTCTTTTGACCATCTTCGGTAAGAACTTGAGTTCGTACTAATAAGTCTTTATGTTCTGCAAAACCTTTTTTGATCTCTTCGATAGAATAGCTAGGCAAATCTCCTTCTGAAGAAAACCAGATACCGTTCTTGCTTTCGTGCTGTACTCGCGATCCTGGTATTGATGCTGCAAAATCCGCTAATGCTACACGATGACCATCTTTATCCAAAAACTGCAAAATTTGTCCACCTTTGGTCTCTACAGCACCATATTCTCCTTTGATGAAATTCTT
Source organism: uncultured Aquimarina sp. (assembly GCA_947492105.1). Classification (GTDB taxonomy): domain Bacteria; phylum Bacteroidota; class Bacteroidia; order Flavobacteriales; family Flavobacteriaceae; genus Aquimarina. The sequence goes on from CANLMN010000011.1 coordinate 26,222, forward strand.
CCATTCCCATACCTGAGAACCTACGAAGATGATACCACCAATAATTGTCAAGAACATGTATACAGCAACTTTTTGCTTTTTTAATTGATGACCTGCATCAACTGCCAACACCATTGTTACAGATGAAAATATCAAGACAAAGGTCATGAATGCCACATAATACATAGGTGCATCTACACCATGTAAGAATGGAAAATGATTAAAAACCTGATCTGCGATTGGCCATGAATCAATAAATTTGAATCTTGAAAATCCATAAGCAGCAATAAATCCCGAAAATGTCAAAGCATCAGAAAGGATAAAGAACCACATCATAAGCTTTCCATAGCTCGAACTTAATGGTTTATTACCTCCGCCCCAGATTTTTCCTTCGGTACCTGTTTTAGTAACAGCTGTTTCCATAAATAGAATTTGGTAGTATTAAATGATTGAACAAAAATAAGGATTTTTATTATCTAAAGAAATATAAAAACAAAAAGAGATAAACCCATAAAAAATCTACAAAATGCCAGTACATAGCACCTAGTTCTAAACCAAGGGCTTGTCCGGGGGTATATTTCTGTTTAAAATGATTATAAATTACAACTAAAAGCGCTATTAACCCTCCGACTACGTGTGCAATATGTACAAATACAATTGCATAAATAAAGGAAGTTGTTACTGTTGCTTCACTTCCTGTTGGAAAAAAACCTTGTGCTATTATTTTCCCAAAACCGAAAAATTGCAAATACACAAAAGTCACACCCAAAACCAAGGTTGACAAAAGCAACAATGTGGTCAAAGAACGACTCCCTTTGTCTATGGCTTTTTTTGCCATCCAAAACGTTACACTACTCAGCACTATAATAATCGTACTCCATAGAAACGCATCAGGAAACTGAAACCCTTCCAACCAATCTTTGCGTGATTTACTCACAACATAAGCACTTGTCAATCCAGCAAAGGTCATGCTCATACTCAACATCCCAAACAGCATCATATGCTTTTTGGACCGTCGCCGCTTCTCCTCAAAAGTTCCTTGTGTCAGATCCATAGTCTTATAAATTTATCCGCAACATATATAATTTGCAAAAGTGTTATATACAACACACTCATCAACATGAGCTGTTTGGCAACTTTGCCATCTCTATATTTATATAGTCGCATTGCAAATCTCATCAAAAAAATCCCCAACACTAAAATGAGTAGTGCCGAAATTGGTGTAATATAAAAAGTTCCTGTAACCCCTAAAGCTGGAATCAGAGACACTACTACTGTCCATAATGTATAAAGTAGTATCTGCACCGCAGTACCTTTATCTCTTTTTCCAGTAGGCAACATGAAGAATCCTCCTTTTTTGTAATCATCATACAGAAACCAACCAATAGCCCAGAAATGCGGAAATTGCCAAAAAAACTGAATCATAAACAATGTCCCTGGTTCAATCCCAAAACTCCCAGTAGCCGCTACCCAACCGAGCATAAATGGTATTCCACCGGGGAAAGCTCCAACAAATACAGACAAAGGCGTTTTTGTTTTCAATGGAGTATAAACACTCACATACAAAAAGATCGAAATCGCTCCAAACATTGCTGTAATCGGATTGATTACATACAATACCGTAATACCTGCCAATGTAAACACCGTTGCTATACTAAATGCAGTACCAACGGTCATTCTTCCTGATGGAATAGGGCGATTCTTTGTGCGATCCATCAATTTATCCAGATCACGCTCAATAATTTGATTAAAGGCATTTGAAGCCCCAACCATAAAATATCCTCCAATTGCCAATAAAAATAAATCAACTCCCGAAATAACGTCCACCCCTAGCAAATAACCAGCAATAGAAGAAAAAACCACACTCAGCGATAGACGCATCTTGGTAATTTCTTTAAAATCCTGTATTACAGAAAACTTCACTGAGGTATTAACGTGGGTCACTTCCAAAATTTAGCAATTTTTAAAAATCCTTCATAGGGACTTCTCAAAAGTCGTGCAAAGATACTCTATAAAAGTATTTCTGGCAATAGCTTACTTATTATTAATTCAATTACCTCTTTAAAACCAACACTGATCAGCAAAACAACAAACATAAGCTCCAAATCAAATCTATTTTCAAGGCTCAATGCCACTCCCTTTAACACAACACAATCACCTAAATCGACACAACATCAAAAATTATTGGAAGTGCATAATGGATCGCAACCGGATTACTACCTTGTCGAGCAGGTGTCATTTTTGGTAATTTCTTTGCCACCCTAATTGCTTCTGCTTCCAATCTTGGGTGTGGCGCTCTAGCTTTTATATTCCGAACCTGACCATTTATATCGATCTCAAAAAACACTTGAATCCGCTGTCTACCCTTTAATCCGAGATCTTCTCCTAATCCACTATTAAATTTACGAGAAATAAGTCGCTGTATCTTCTTCTGGAAACATGCCACACGTGCTTTATTTGTTTTCAATCTTTCGCAACCTGGAAAAACCGGAGCAAACTCTACACTACCTACATACCTCGGTATATTCCTACTGACTTTTGGTTTTATCACAGGTTTCAAAGCCTTTCCAGAATCAACTAAAGCAACCGAATCTTTTACACCTAATATCTCGACCGATTTTGAGTCGATTATTTCTCTTGCATTATCCACCTCCTTAACACCATTACTAATACTAAAAACTGATTTTCTTTTTTTGGACACTATCTTGGCCACCTTCTTTACTATAGGATCGTTAGGTATAATCGTATAAACAACCTCTGTAGATCGTGAATCATCTATTGGTGGAATATCCACGGAACTCTTCATAGTCCTAGAAGTTGTAAAAACCTCGAACATCACAAAAACAAAGGCAAGGACAGCGATAAGGCCGATTTGAAAATTAACTAAGGAATTTTTTTTGATATTTACTTCGTGCTTTTCTCTCATAATATATAGGTTTTATAAAAGCCTTCCACTACAAGAATCACAAAAAAATATAAATCAGCCCTAACTAAAGCAACCACGCCCGAACCACTAGGATTCAAAATCACTGTCTTATAACTATTTTGATTTTAATACTAAAAAAGAAACAACAAAAAGCCTCAGATATCGCTAGCAAATACCAAATAACACTTATCGCAACGTTGATTGCATTAAAAAAAAGATTTTGCAGTGGTTGGCTGTAGTTTAGAGTTTTACAATTAACAAGAAGCATACCAAAATCGAAATACCTCTCCACAAAAAATAATTATGCTTTTTTGACCCCAAAAAACAACTCCAAGAAAAAACACCTCTCATTTCTCACACTAAAATGAGTACCAAATATCACATATTGATTTCCTCTTTTTTTGATCTAAGACCATTTAAAAAATAATTATAGATGAATAGCTCGCTTCTTTTCTACTATTTTTTTACCAAAAACTTGGACCGTAGCCTCAGCCTATGTTTAAATTTTATAGTTCGAACTAGCTAAAAATAATTCCGTTATTTTGATCTACAATCACACTTTAACTAATATAAAATCAAGAAAATAATAATTCATAAAAAAAATACCCAATAAGAAAAACACCAGACAACATTGTAAGAAACATACACAAATCATGTAATTTTCTAAAAATCAATGTTTTTTTTAGGGCTTTGGCTATCTCTGAATGCTCCGTTACACGCAACTCCCTCCTAATCTCCTTGGTCGTTACATAAGAAGAAGTAACAAGAATATTATGCTCCAAAAAAATTGCTGCGCTAGTATCCAGCAAACGAAACGTCACCCCCATGACAAAAAAGAACAAGGGCGTTCCCACTATAAATGTGACATTATATTCAGATAAAAACTCAATCATGATACCTTTAACTTCAACTCTAAGGTACTACATTTTTACCAAATTACCCACCTCCAAAATTAAGGAGTTTCTCCAACACTATCAACAACCTTTGTCACCATCTCCACAACCTTATTTACCATTGGGTCATGCCCATTGAGTAATTGCTCAAAAGCACTAGATCCATATAATTGTTGCGCCATAATTGCCTTGAGATATTTTTTAATTTGGTCATGATAATTTTTCAAATCCAATTTCATGCTTCGCTCCTCTGCATAGACAATAAAATGCTCTACAATCTCATCCCCCAACTCTAACCCTTTGAGTTCTTCTAGAGTCAAAGCATTATAATACGAGCGATCTTTATCCATTTCCTCAAACACAAAACGCCCCATAAAACCCGAGCGCAAGGCAAAATTAAGTGTCTCTTGTACACGTGTAGTCTTTTTTCCAACAAAAATATCAGGAATGATACCTCCACCCCCATAGACGATCTTCCCCAAAGGTGTTTTAAACTTTAATGAGTCTGCTACTTTGATACTATCAGAATTTTGCAATTCTCCATTTTTATAACGTTCCAAATACTCATTAAAATACGCTTCATTACCGTTTTTATAGGGTCGTTGTATAGACCTCCCTGTAGGCGTATAATACCGTGATATCGTCAAACGTACAGCACTACCATCACCAAGAGCCATCTCGCGCTGCACCAGGCCTTTTCCATAAGATCGACGACCCACAATCACCCCCCTATCATTATCCTGTATAGCTCCAGACAAAATCTCACTAGCAGAGGCAGAATTTTCATTTTGCAAAATGAAAAGCGCTCCTTTTTCAAAATCCCCCATACTCGTAGCCATATTATTCTCTATAGCACCTTTCTTATTTTTGGTAAACATAATAAGCTTCTTTTCTTCAAGAAACTCATCTGCAATCTTCATCGCTGGGGTAATAAATCCCCCTCCATTATTCCGCAAATCCACCACCAAAGCTTCAGCTCCTAATTGCAATAAGTGATCTAAGGCTTTTTTGAACTCGGTATAAGTTGTTTCTGCAAAACGATTAATCTTGATATACCCCAAAGAATCTGTAAGCATATAACCAGCATCTACACTTTGTAGAGGCACTACACCTCTACGCAGGGACACATCAAAAACACCGCTATTTTGTCTATAAACCTTGAGAGTTACATCACTATCAATAGGTCCCTTAAGTTTTTCTGCAAGATTCTGACGCAATAAACGCGGCCCAAATAATGTATCTTTGTTAGCCATCAAAATACGATCTCCTGGCATTAATCCTACTTTTGCACTAGGCCCACCTATTATTGTATTAATAATAGCGATCGTATCATTATAAGCATAATAATTAATCCCAATACCGATAAAATCACCTTTCATGCTTTCGGTCACCTCTTTTAAATCTTCTGGTGAAATATACACGGAGTGCGGATCCAAATTCTCGAGAATACTATTCACTGTTACATCTACAATACTATCCGTATTGATCTTATCTACATACTCAAAATCGATGTAATCAATCAATCTATTTAATTTCTCCTTCTTTTTGTTCGATGAAAAAAGCGCCACTGATTTATTACTAAAGCTAAGCCTACTCCCCAACACAACACCTATTGCCATAGCAATCCCAAGAAATAGTGGTATATATATTTTTGAGCGATTCATTAAGCGTCTACATCATTAATTTGTTCTACCTCTACACCTGCTTTACGCAAAAAAATCACTCCAGAATCGTCTTTATAAGCATCTTTAAAAACAACCCTCTTAATACCTGATTGATGGATCAACTTGCTACATTCTTTACACGGCGACAATGTAATATAAAGTGTTGCACCTCTACAAGATTGCGTAGATGATGCTACCTTCAGAATTGCATTAGCCTCTGCATGTAACACATACCACTTCGTATAACCATCTACGTCCTCGCAGGGGTTTTCAAAACCTGTCGGCGTACCATTAAAACCATCACTGATAATCATTCGATCCTTGACGATAACAGCACCTACTTGTTTTCGGCTACAATGCGAAAGCTTACCCCATTCTATTGCAATGCGCAAATAAGCTTTGTCGTATTTGAGTTGTTTTTTTTCTGGCATATCGCACTTGCTATTATTTTTGAGAACAGTACTATACTATAAAGACAGCCTTGAAATCTAATCAAACAAGGATTACATCTTGTAAATAGCAACAAACAATAAACGAAGATATTGCCTCTACACGGCAATTACAACAAGATAAGAACAAAATATTACCAAAATCTATTTTCGACAAGTATCGGAAGCACCAACCCTATCACGATAGCAGACAAAACCAGAATCCAATCGCGCCTAGAAACTCGAAAAAAGTTCTGAACAACAACACCTAGCAACAATACAAGAACCACAACAACACCCTGTGCCGCCTCAATACCCAAACCAAAAGACACCAAAGGAATTCCTTTACTCGACAAATTACTACTAATCATTTTGAAATAAGAAGAAAAGCCCAATCCATGAATCAGCCCAAAGAACGCAGTAATCAGCAACACTATACTACGATTTGTTTTTGAAGCCGCCCCTCCTGAAACCATATTATTCACCGCAGTAAAGAGAATTGTAACTGGAATCAAAAATTCTGTCAAACCACCATCAACCTTTATTACATTATAAACCGACAAAGTCATTGAGAACATATGACCCAAGGTAAATACTGTCACCAATGACAGCACACTTTTCCAATCCCTAATCACATATCTCGCAACCAAGACTAAAAAAAAAAGCATGTGATCGTACGCTTGCCAATCCAATACATGCCTCAAACCTATTTTGAAATAAAACCAAAAATCCGACATATGTTCTCTTCCTAATTTTTTAAAACAAGAATGTAATGTACGCATTAATCACGTAAATAAACTACCTAAAACCATTATCAAATAATCATTTTTTATGTCAAAAAAAAGCAAAAATCATATTTTTAAACACATTTATTTGAATAATACATATTTTTCATTTCAAAAAGTACCAAAAACAGTTAGAAACTGTTATACCTATAAGAAAACCAACTTAACAACCTCTTAACATTAATTTAAAGAAATAAATAATATACCGATTTCGTACTATATTACTCCTTATTTCTAACTAAAAATTAAAAATCGCCATGATAAAGTATTAATTTTATCAAAAATTAACGAAAAAATTGTAAACATGAAACCAACCAACCTAAAACTATGTAGAAACATAGGGATGTTAACATTAGTCGCTGCTTTTTGTATCAATAGTAATGCAAACATTTTAGCTCCGTATTCTAGCAAAGCCTCTTATCTTGAAAAACTAGATAAAGAAACGACGATCAAAAACAACACTATAAGCTGTAATACTGTTGATTGTATTCGAACAGCTATGCTGAATGCAAAAGCAGGTGATGAAATCATTATCGACCCCGGAACTTATAGTCCTGACAAAAAAATTAAAGACGATGTAGGCAAATTTGTAGCCTTTACTTCTAACAGCGATGGTACTCCAACAAACCCCATTGTCCTAAGAGGCGCCTCTAGCACCAACAAACCTATTCTAAAATCAGAACTACGAAGCTATATATTAAGTATTACTGGAAATAACTGGGTTATTAGGGACATTGAGTTTAGTGGTGGACTTAAGGGCATTATGCTAGATGAAGCAAACAACTGCAAACTTTTGAATCTAGAAGTACACAATATCGACCAAGAAGCCATCCATTTCAGGAGCGGCTCTAGCAACAACCTTCTCAAGGGTTGCAAAATTTACAACACTGGACTTGTCGACGCCGGGTTCGGAGAGGCAATTTATGTAGGTTCTGACAGGAAGCAACATGACCAATATGTCCCCTATTGTAACGATAACATTATCGAAGGTAACATCATAGGACCAAATGTACGAGCAGAAGGCGTCGATGTAAAAGAAGGTACCTCTGGCACCATTATTAGAGGCAACATTTTCTCGGCCAAAGGTATTTCTGGAGCTAATAGCGCTGATGCTTTTATTGATTTAAAAGGCTCCAAATCTTTTGTATACAAAAACACCTTTAACAGAGATGGATCTAACATACTAGCTTCTGGAATTGATGTTCAACAACGAACAAGTAGTTCTATCCCAGACAACACCACAGGTTACAGAAATGCGATCTTTAGCAACATCTTTAATTTTGAGATAGCTGATATCCCATCTATTAGAAAAAAAGGAGGAAATCCTACCGAAACACATCTGTGGAACAATACTCGAATTCCTGAATCTGAGAATTTCCCCGGCAATACAGGTACTGAAAAAGTAATTACAAAATCTTGTCCTAGTTGGAACATCGTACCCTGTGACGGTACAGGAGGTGAAAACCCTAACCCAACTCCTACTCCGATTAATTCAGCACCGTCTGTGAGTATTACATCTCCTTCAAATAATGCCGATTTTACCACTGGCACCGATATCGTTATACAAGTTACAGCCTACGACACCGATGGAAGCATCAGTAAAGTAGAATTCTACAATGGCACCACTAAACTAGGTACTGATAACTCTAGTCCGTATAGCTATACCATTACTAATGCTGCAGCCGGATCCTATGAACTAAAAGTTGTTGCTACAGACAACGAAGGGGCCGCAACTACATCATCCACGAAAAACATTTCAGTTACCGATAAAAATCCAGATCCGAACCCGAACCCGAACCCAGATCCAAACCCGAACCCAAACCCGAACCCAAACCCGAATCCAGATCCGAACCCGAACCCAAATCCAGATCCAAACCCGAATCCAACACCTACTACACCCTGTACATTTGGAACACCAAGCTCCAATGCACTTCCTATTTTTGACAAGGTATTGTATAAAAAAATGTACATTCTTGGCAACGGAGGTCCAGACAAATCAAATTTCAAAAAATTCTCTATCAAGTGGATCCCTGCTCAAAATGGACTATACAACTTTGCATATAGCACCAAAAACGGTGTTCCCAATTATTATGTTGACCTGAAAAACAAGGTGAATCAAAACTTCAACTCCAGCAAACCAAGTGTAAGCATCAACAATTCCGGTGTCGATGGTTTGGATGGTGATTATTGGGTTGCAAAAGATGGAGAAAGTTTTGTTATGGTATCCAAAGACAAAGGATTCACGCTCTATTTCAGCAATTCTACTGTAGCTCCAAGTTGCGCTAGTGCCAAAATTGCTTCTGGAATTGCAGCAACAGGTATTACGGTATACCCAAACCCTGCTACTAGCCAAATTTCTTTTGACGGTCTAACAGATCAAAAAACTCTCATTTTAATCAGTGATTTACAAGGAAAGGTATTATTGAAAAAATCTTTAGACAGCTCTAACAACACTCTAGATATCAACTTTCTTGAAACGGGGATATATTTGATTATCTCAAAAAATGAAGCTACAAGCTCGGTAACCAAATTATCCATAAAATAGTATCGCATAGGCATATTTGTCATATTTTAATACTGTAAAAAATAGAGATTATCAAATAAGATAATCTCTATTTTTTTTACAAAAACCTGTACATTTGAACATGGTAACAACAGTACAACTCGGTAAATTAAAGCACGAATTAAAAGGAGAACTACATTATGACAAGCTTACCAAAGCGCTATATGCAACTGACGCCTCTGTATATCGAAGAGTTCCAATTGCAGTAGCCCTCCCAAAAACTATTTCGGATCTAAAAAAAATCATTGCCTTTGCAAACACCCATCAATGCGGTATTATCCCTAGAACAGCGGGTACCTCTTTGGCTGGGCAATGTGTAGGAGATGGAATCGTTGTAGATGTTTCCAAATATTTTACACGCATTATCGCCTTTGATAAAGAAAATCAAACCGTAACGGTAGAACCTGGAGTAATCCGAGACGATCTCAATAGATTTCTGGAACCACATGGCGTTTTCTTTGGACCCAACACTTCTACAACAAACCGATGTATGATTGGCGGCATGGTTGGTAATAACAGTACTGGATCCACTTCTATAAGATATGGCAATACTCGAGACAAAGTTCTTTCATTAAAAACTATATTGTCGGATGGCAATGAGGTAATTTTTACCACTGTCGACAAACAAACTTTTGAAACCAAAACAAAACTAGACACTTTAGAAGGAAAAATCTATCAAAAAATCCACCAAGAATTAACTTCAAAACTAATTCAAAAAGAAATAAGATCTAATTTCCCAAAACCAGAGATTCATAGACGCAACACAGGGTATGCGCTTGACAATTTACTAGAGACTGCTATTTTTTCGGATACAGAAACACCGTTCAACATGTGTTCCTTGCTATCAGGAAGTGAAGGCACATTAGCTTTTACCACAGAAATCACGCTAAAAGTAGACCGGCTACCTCCATCAAAATCATTGATGATCATACCACATTTTGCATCTATACAAGCATGTCTGGACGCCGTAGCTCCAATAATGCAGCATCAACTCTATACCTGTGAGATGTTAGACAAGACCATTCTAGATCTTACCAAAAATAATGCTGGTCAACTTCAAAATCGTGTATTTATAGAAGGTGATCCAAAAGCCATATTATTATTAGAAGTTCGTGGCATTTCTAATCAAGAGGTTCAAGAACAAAGCGACGCCTTATTACAAACATTAGAACAACACAATTACTCTTATGCCAATCCGATTTTGGAAGGTAAAGCCATTACACAAGCCATGGAACTGCGCAAAGCAGGATTAGGCCTTTTGGGAAATATGATTGGTGACAAAAAAGCAGTTGCTTGTATTGAGGATACTGCAGTAGCAATACCTGATCTAGCAGCCTACATCAAAGACTTTTCGGTACTCATGGAGCAATATAACCAAGAACCAGTTTATTATGCTCATGCTGGAGCAGGAGAATTACACTTACGTCCGATTTTGAACCTAAAAACTACTGCTGATGTTGTTTTATTCAAGAAAATAACAGATAGCGTAGCCAATTTGGTCAAGAGTTATGGGGGTTCTATGAGTGGTGAACACGGAGATGGGATTGTTCGAGCTAGCTACATCCCATTAATGTTAGGGCAAAAAAACTATGAATTACTCGAGCGTATCAAATATACTTTTGACCCAAATGGCATTTTTAATCCTGGAAAGATTGTGAATGCTTATGCAATGGACGAGCAACTTCGTTATATCCCAGATCGCAAAGAGCCTAATATCCCAACATTACTAAATTTTACTGACAATGAAGGTATTCTACGACTCACAGAAAAATGTAACGGCACAGGAGTTTGTCGCAGACCAGTAGCAGCTGGCGGCACTATGTGTCCAAGCTACAAGGCTACCAAGGATGAAAAACACAGTACTCGTGGACGTGCAAATGCTCTTCGCGAAATATTGACAAACTCCGAAAAAGCTAATAAATTCGATGCCAAAGAACTCAAAGAAGTATTTGATCTTTGTCTAAGCTGCAAAGGCTGTGCTAGTGATTGCCCATCTAGTGTTGATGTAGCAATCCTCAAGGCAGAATTTGAGCATCAATATAAAAAAATGCACGGTACATCATTACGCACTTCATTTTTAGCGCATAATGACCGTTTTAATAACATGGGGAGGGTTCTTGGCTCAAAAGTCACAAATTTTTTTCTGCAAAACACCATCACATCCAAAATACTCAAAAAAACCATTGGTATTGCACCCGAGCGTAGTCTACCACTATTGAGTAAAGAATCTTTACGTACTTGGTCCAAGAAGCATTTAGCCATTCTACAACCTCAACACCCCATCAAAGAAGTTTACTTGTTTGTTGATGAATTCACCAACCAACTAGACAGTTCGATAGGCATTGACACTATCCAGCTTCTCACATCCCTGAACTACAGAGTACGAATCACAGAACATTTACAAAGTGGTCGCGCTTATATTTCTAAAGGATTTTTGAAAGAGGCCCAGCATGTAGCTACAGAAAATGTAACAATCTTCAAAGAATTAGTCACCTCAAAGACTCCACTTATTGGAATAGAACCATCAGCGATACTCACTTTTAGGGATGAATATCCACGGTTGACAAAAGACACTGCATCTGCAAAAAAACTGGCTAAAAACACTTTCTTAATTGATGAATTTTTGGCAAATGAAATCAAGCTTCAGAATATTACGAGTTCGCAGTTTACTACACTAGCAAAAACCATTAAATTACATGGTCATTGCCATCAAAAAGCACTTTCAAACATTGCAGACACTTTTCACTACCTTAACCTTCCCAAAAACTACAAGGTTACCATTATTCCATCGGGATGTTGCGGTATGGCGGGATCTTTTGGCTATGAAGCTGAACATTACCAATTAAGCATGCAAATAGGAGAGCAAGTCCTTTTTCCATCGATACGTAAATCTCCTAAAACAACGTTAATCGCAGCAACTGGAACCAGTTGTAGACACCAAATAATAGACGGCACTGATAGCCATGCTCTACACCCTATTACAATTCTTAAAGACGCTTTAATTTCTTGAAAAAACCTCGACTTAGGACAACTTAGAAAAAGACATCTGAATGCCCTCAGGTTTTAGCGTTATTAAAGGATTTAGCACTACTGCTTGTGTATGATCTTTCAATTCGAATTGCTGTGCTATTTTGGCAATAGTCATGATCATTTCGTATAAAGCAAAATTATTACCAATACAAAAACGTGGTCCTGCACCGAACGGAAAATAATTACCAGAAGTCTCTTTTCTATTTTCTTCCAAAAAACGTTCAGGCCTGAATTCATTAGGCTTATCCCATAATCTTGGATCCCGATGAATCTCATAAAAAGACACTCCAATTGTAGTACCCTTTTTTATCTTATATCCGCATACTTCATCATCCTCAAGAGCGACTCTATCTGTAATCCAAGCTGGCGGGTATAATCGCATTGCCTCTTCTATACAGGCACGGGTATACTTATACTGAGCAATTCTACCCATGAGATCTGTAGCACTCTCGACAACATCTTTAGCTTCTTGTTGTATTTTTTTTAGCACCTCTGGATGTGTCCCCAATAAATGTAGCGTAAATGTCAATGCATTGGCCGTAGTCTCATGACCTGCAACAAACAAAATAATAATCTCATCAATTAGTGTATCATCAGACATTACGCCACCATCCTCATAACGCGCTTCTAAAAGCATCTGCAACAAATCATCGTACCTATGCCCGTCAGATTCAGATTTTCTACGCTCATTTATGAGCGATTGTATAATCTCTCTACTTTTTTTGACCAACTCCATATGCAACCCTTTGCTGCCATTGACCCTAAACCACCATCGCTTGTGTGGTTGACGAATTTCTTTTACAATAAATCCTTGAACATCCGCAATGATATCTTTCAATTGCTCCATTTTGTGATCAATTGTTGTAACCTGAAACAACGACTTAGCCACTACATCAAAAGCCAATTTACTCATCAGCGGCAACACCTCTACATCTTGGTCGGTTGGTAACTCCCCTAATTGCCTCTTCAAGGTCTCATCGATAATGGATAATAATCGCTCTAAACGAGCCCGATGAAAAGCAGGCTGAATAAGTCTTCGCTGCTTCAACCAATAGGCTCCATTGGCCGTAAGTAGACCATTACCTATATATTCAGATAGGTTCTTAGACTGATAACGTGATTTGTGATAGTTCTTATGATTATTTTTCAGAATATGCTGAGCTACCTCTACTTCTCGACTAAGAATTATGGGCTTTTCTAATTGCAGAAGAACAAAAGTATCTCCATACTTTTCATAAAAGACCCGATGATGCCCAATAGGATCTTTGGTAATTGCACTTGAATTTTTGAGAAAACTAAGAAACGGTACTTTTTTTATCTTCTTATATGTAATCATTTCTATTGGGTTTCTACATTTAACGTACACTATAAATTAGAAGAGACCTCCTTGCACACCACCTTTTATCCTTCCAAGGTGTTTGTAAGCAGCCGCAGTAACCTCACGCCCACGAGGCGTTCTCATGATAAATCCTTGTTGTATCAAAAAGGGCTCATATACTTCTTCAATTGTTTCTGCACTTTCGCTAACAGCTGTGGCAATAGTTGTCACACCTACTGGTCCTCCTTTAAATTTATCAATAATGGTTGTCAAAATTTTATTATCCATCTCATCCAAACCATGCGCATCCACATTCAATGCTTTGAGTGCAAATTTTGAAATATCAATATCTATACTACCATTTCCTTTGATCTGTGCAAAATCACGAACACGTCTCAAAAGTGCATTTGCGATCCTAGGCGTCCCTCTACTTCTACCAGCGATTTCTAGAGAAGCCTCCACGGAAATGGATATATTGAGAATATCTGCACTACGCTCTACAATAGTGGCTAATAATTCTGTACTGTAATACTGTAATCTAGATTGAATTCCGAAACGAGCCCTCATGGGAGCAGTCAGCAATCCAGATCTTGTGGTTGCACCTATTAGGGTAAAAGGGTTCAATCCGATCTGAACGGTCCTTGCATTAGGTCCCGTCTCAATCATAATATCAATTTTATAATCTTCCATTGCAGAATATAGATACTCCTCTACAATGGGACTCAACCGATGAATCTCGTCTATAAAAAGAACATCACGTTCTTCGAGATTAGTCAATAGCCCAGCCAAATCCCCAGGCTTATCCAAGACCGGTCCAGAGGTCACCTTAATCCCCACTCCTAATTCATTGGACAGAATATGCGCCAAGGTAGTTTTACCGAGGCCTGGAGGACCATGAAACAAGGTATGATCCAAAGCCTCTCCACGAAGATTTGCAGCTTCTACAAAAATCTGAAGGTTCTCTAGTGCCTGTTCCTGTCCAGCAAAATCTTTGAATGATAGCGGACGCAATGCTCTATCTGCATCCAATTCTTCTCTAGAGAGATGCTCATTAGTGGGGTCTAAATTTTCATTCATAGACATTATATCGATAAAGAATTACACTCTATAATCGAGTAGCATTAGTGTTATATTATTTATACCTCATACAATACTGGCATACTTCATTCTCTAGTTACATATACTAAAACCTAGAAAAATAACCCTCCATTACGTATTAAACTTGTGGCACACAAAGATAGAACAAAAAGCAGTGTCCTCGAATAGAGTTCTGTTTTTCTTATACCTCTTGAGCTACTACTACAGTAAACACACCCGAAGAACATCTCTATCTAATTTATGATCTCATACCATTTATAATTTTAATTTACTGGGATAAAATTTTCTTTTTTCGCCTCAACTTCATCATAAAAACACACCATAACTACGGCTATGCTCGATGTTTCTACTGAAGCTGAAACAAAAAATCTTAATTTTTCTTTCCGGCAAATTCAAACAACAAATGGTATCAAAATATTCGAAATTAAAAAAACAATCCTATAATCTCCACCTTCATGAGTACTCATACTGCATCAAAAAGAAACGAACACATATCAGCAATACAAAACTTTATAAATACAAAAAAAACCCTTTCTAGTCATCTACCAGAAAGGGTTTTTGTATTGCTATCATCTATTTATCAAAATGATTAATGATGTAATTCTTCTTCTCCTTCTTGGAATGGAGTGATTTGTGTCACATAATCTTGTCCTGGGATTACATACTCACCGTTTTCGTCAGTCTTACTGTAATCATATGGCCAACGATGTACAGATGGAATCTCTCCTGGCCAATTCCCATGAATATGTTCTACCGGTGTTGTCCATTCTAATGTATTAGATTTCCAAGGGTTCTGAACCGCTTTCTTTCCATAAAACATAGAATAAAAGAAATTATATAAAAACACCAACTGCACTGTAGCTGTCATGATTGCAAACATGGTAATCAACACATTTGTGTCTGCTAAATCATCAAAGTATGGAAAATTTGTATTCGTATAATAACGTCTTGGTAATCCCGCCATACCTACAAAGTGCATTGGAAAGAAAACTCCGTATGCTCCGATTGCTGTTACCCAGAAATGGACATACCCTAGGTTCTTATTCATCATACGCCCATACATCTTTGGAAACCAGTGATACACACCAGCAAACAACCCATATAATGCAGATATACCCATTACTAAGTGGAAATGCGCTACTACAAAATATGTGTCATGAACATTAATATCTAGTGTACTATCTCCTAAGATAATCCCAGTAAGACCACCAGTAATAAAAGTTGATACTAATCCAATGGAAAACAACATAGCTGGATTCATTTGCAAATTACCTTTCCAGAGTGTTGTTATATAATTAAATGATTTTACTGCAGACGGTATTGCAATTAACAATGTCGTAAAAGTAAATACTGATCCAAGAAAAGGATTCATTCCTGAGATAAACATGTGGTGTCCCCAAACAATTGTAGATAAAAATGCAATTGCCAAAATAGATGCCACCATCGCACGATACCCAAATATCGGCTTACGAGAATTTGTTGCTATAATTTCTGAAGTAATCCCCAAGGCTGGTAATAAAACAATATATACTTCTGGATGTCCCAAAAACCAAAACAAATGTTCAAACAATACAGGAGATCCACCTTGCATGTGCAACACCTCTCCTTGAATATAGATATCACTCAAGAAAAATGAAGTACCAAAACTTCTATCCATGATTAACAATAAAGCCGCAGAGAACAATACTGGAAATGACACCACACCAATTATTGCAGTAACAAAGAATGCCCATATAGTAAGTGGCATGCGCGTCATTGACATTCCTTTGGTACGTAGGTTCAATACAGTAACAACATAATTCAGTGACCCTAGCAATGATGATGCAATAAATACAGCCATTGAGCTCAACCATAATGTCATACCTAAACCAGACCCAGGCATT
This sequence comes from uncultured Aquimarina sp., assembly GCA_947492105.1. GTDB lineage: Bacteria > Bacteroidota > Bacteroidia > Flavobacteriales > Flavobacteriaceae > Aquimarina. The sequence goes on from CANLMN010000011.1 coordinate 42,789, forward strand.
GCTTGAGGTAATGCACTTAACGGAGGATAAATTGTCCAACCAGCAGCTGCAGGCCCCGCTTCTATAAATAATGAAAAAACCATTATAATACTACTCAAAAAGAATAGCCAATACGATACCATATTCAAAAATCCAGATGCCATATCACGTGCACCTATTTGTAGTGGAATTAACAGGTTACTAAAAGTACCACTCAAGCCGGCTGTTAATACAAAAAATACCATGATCGTACCATGTATTGTTACCAAAGCTAAATATACATTAGGATCCATAACACCTTCAGGTGCCCATTTTCCTAACAACACTTCAAACACACCAAAAGACTCTTCTGGCCATGCTAATTGCATTCTAAACAAAATAGACATTGCAATACCAATAATACCCATTATCAAACCAGTAATAAGGTACTGCTTAGAGATCATTTTATGATCCTGACTGAAAATATATTTGGTGATGAACGTCTCCTTGTGATGATGCCCATGATCGTCTGCGTGATCATCAGTATGATCTGTTACATGTGCTATTGCTGACATATCGCTAATTTTTTATAATGTAATAGTGTAAATAAATTTTTCTTCTAGTTCTGTGCAACTTGTTTGAAGGCCTTTTGCGTCTTCATCCATTCGTTGTAATCCTCTTCGGATTCTACAACAATTTTCATTTGCATATTATAGTGTGAGACACCACAAATCTTATTACACAATAAGTAATAATCAAATGCATAAGCTTCCAGAGGTTCTTCCCCTTTCTTGACTAACTCTTTACTCTTTTCTCTACGAATTTCGTTAATGGTACGCACTTTTTCTACCATAAAATCTGAAGTTCTCATTTGTTCAGAGGTCAAAATAGGAGTGTAAGAAAATTCCGTAATCATACCCGGTACCACATTCATTTGTGCTCTAAAGAAAGGCATGTAAGCAGAATGCAATACATCCTGAGATCTCATTTTGAAAATAACCTTTCTATTCACAGGTAAGTGCAATTCGGTCGTAACAACATCATCCATCGCATATTCATCAGAGACATCTAATCCTAAAGAATTAACACCTTCTATAAAACGCACATTAGCTTTTCCTAATACCTTATCAGCTCCTGCATATCTTGCTCTCCATGCAAATTGATATGCATACAACTCAACGATCAAAGGATCTCCCTCCTGCTCATCAATATCCATTATATCAGTCCATGTAAAAAGACCATATATAATCAATCCTGCTAACACGATTACCGGGATAATTGTCCAAATAAACTCTAATTTGTCATTATCAGCAAAATACAGCGCTTGATTCGTCTTTTTACCACGATATTTATAAGAAAAGTAATGTAACAATCCTTGAGTAATGATCTGTACGAACATAATTAGAACCATAGAGATCAACATTAACTTATCGTAATCCAAGCCATGCTCTGAAGCTGACTCTGGTAAAAAGTATGAATTGTATTGTACAAAACAAAATACTGTAAGGATATACAAAAACACTACAAATGCCAGCATCAGCTTTCCTTGAAGGTTATTGTCCTTATCATTTGCCACCTGCGTAGTATCAGCATCTGCACCGCGAGACAATTTAAAAATCTTTGAAATCTGCCAAGCAGATATTCCAAAAAGTGCTACAACTACTATGATTAAGAATACAGTCATTTTTATCTATCTTCTTTTAAAATAATTCAAATTTAATAATGGTAATGCTTACTTTCCTCGATATACGGATTTCCTTTGGCCAATAAAGGCGCTTTGGTCAATGCCCCGAAAACTACGAAAAGGAACAGTCCAAGAAATAGCAACACACTGCTAATTTCTGACAATCCGATAAACCATGATTGACCTACCGTTGCTGGCATAACCATATTGAAAACATCTACATAGTGACCACACAATATAACAACTCCAGCCATTACGATAAACCAATTCATTCTTTTGAAATCGCTATTCATTAATATCAGTAAAGGAAATAAGAAATTCATCAACAACATTCCAAAAAATGGTAAATTATAATCTTCTATACGTGTAACAAAATATGTAACTTCTTCTGGAATATTAGAGTACCAAATTAACATAAATTGTGAGAACCAAAGATACGTCCAAAAGATACTAATTCCGAACATAAACTTAGCTAAATCATGCAGGTGACTATTATTCACAAACTCCAAATACCCTTGTGATTTCAAATAAATTGTAATCAGTGCAATAGTTGTAATTCCACAAACAAAAAGTCCAGCGAATACATACCAACCAAAAAGTGTACTAAACCAGTGCGGATCAAAACTCATTATCCAATCCCATGACATCATTGACTCCGTGTAGATAAAGAACACTAAAAATCCAGCTGCAATTTTAAAACTTTTCTTATGCCAAGTAATATCACCTTTATCAGCTTCATCCTGATTTCTTGAAAATTTAATTGCAAAATGTCTGTATGTGATCCAACCACCCAAAAATACGGCAGCACGGATAACAAATCCAGTACCATTAAGCCAGCCAGATTTTCCCTGTATTAAAGCATCATGTTCTACTACTGCAGGATCAGCCCAAGTAAATAGATGGTTTACATGAAAACCAGACAGTGCCAAAATCACAAACATGATTATTCCTCCTGGCACCAAATAGGCCGTAATAGCTTCCATAACCCTGAATAAAACCGGCGACCAACCTGCTTGTGCGGCAAATTGAATAGCATAAAACGCCAATACCCCTAAAGAAATCATGAAGAAGAAAAAAGCAGCAATATATAATGCAGCCCATGGCTTATTTTGCAATTGATGCAATACATGTTCGTAGTGTGCATCTCCTCCGTGAGCATCTGCAGATTCATGAGCTTCTGCACTATCAGAAGTTCCATGTCCATCTACTACATCATGATCCTTTTTTGATGCTCCATGGCTATCATGGTGCGAAGCAAGGAGTTCTTTAACATCCCCTACGGTACTTGGAGCCGATACAAAACCTGCTACAAGTCCAATGGCACCTACTACCATAAGTACGATGGAAAACAGTCTTAATTTACTTGGTAACGTGTACATATCTTAACTTGAATATCTTTTAACTTTGTTACTTTGATCTATTTCTTTTACATCCATTTCTTTATTACCTACATAATAAAGCTAATGAACACTTTTTTTTCTAATGCGAACCCTCTTTATGACCTTCGGTATGATCATGACCACTTCTTTTTGAAGTATGCTCTTGTACAGCGGATTCTTCTTGATGCGCTGGCACATCAGCTTCATGCACATCCTCCGTAGTTGCAGATGCATATTCAATAGTTGCAGTTTCTACAATATCGCTATCAACTCTTGGCTTTTTGCCTTCCAATTCTGCCTTTAGCTTTTGAACATACGCTACAATTTGCCAACGTTCGTGCTCATTCGTTTGAGAGGCATAAGATCCCATACTGTTGATTCCATTATACATTACATGGTAAATACTTCCTTCTGTAATGGCTCTACCTTGATCATCATAACTTGGAATTCCGAGAATTTTCTCTCTTTTTACTAAATTTCCTTTTCCGTTCCCCTTGTCCCCATGACAAATAGCGCAGTAAATCCCATAAAGCTCTTTACCTTTTTCAAGATTCGCCTTTGTGTAACGAATTGGGTTTTTCAAAGAATCTTTGGCTAACTTATAACCTTCATTAGTATTTTCATACCCATATGGCATCCAACCTCTTGGTATAGATCCCTCCGCTGGCAAACGTGCTTCTTGACCGTCCTCAAAAATTCCATTATTATATTCTCCATAAGCCTCATATCCTACAGGTTCATACATATTAGGAAAATACTGATAATTAGGCTTACTTTTCTTACTACAAGAAACTAGCACCAATACGATTATTGCAGTTGCAAATATGTTTATTGTACGTTTCATATAACTACTCCTTATCAACTAAGTTTATTTCTACAGCTCCAGTTTCTGCCAAAAAGTTTGACATTTCTACAACATCATGATTTGCTACATCAATTTCCATAAGAAAGTGATCATCTGTTGTTCTCACATCAGGATTTTCTGCTTCCTTGAACGGCCACAACTTACTACGCATATAGAAAGTGATAACCATTAAATGCGCTGCAAAAAATACCGTAAGTTCGAACATGATTGGCACAAATGCTGGCATATTTTCGATGTAACTAAAACTTGGTTTACCACCAATATTTTGAGGCCAATCTTCTATCATGATAAAATTCATCATGGTAATTGCTACTGTTAAACCAACACATCCATACATAAAAGATGCAATTGCTAACTTTGTATGAGGCAATCCCATGATCTTATCTAGACCATGTACTGGAAACGGTGTATACACCTCTTCGATATGATAATGCGCTGCTCTTGTTTTCTTAACAGCATCCATAAGGACGTCGTCATCGATGTATAATGCATGTATAACTTTAGATGCCATACTATTAATTATTTTTTAATTGTTCTGCTTGTCCTGCCCAATCATCGCGTAAAGCTCTACCTGGAAAAGATTCTGTAATATTATCTAATAACTCATACTCCCTTGCGGTCATTTTGCTAACCTGATCGAAAGTGAAAATTCCTAGTTCATTAAGTTTTTTCTCCATTACTGGACCAATACCATTTACACGCTTAAGGTCATCCTTATTCTGCGTAATTGGATCAAATGTTCCCACAGTCTCCAATAGACCGTGCAAAGCTTCTCTTTTTGCTGAAGCTGATAACACCACAGGTTCTGAAACACTCTGTACAGTATCGATATTTATCTTTACATTTCCTTTAGGCAATTGATCCCTGTGATCAATACCAGCATCACGTAATTTCTTATATTTCTCACCTGAAGATTTCAAGATAGACTTAACCTCTGCCTGAGCGATAACTGGGAACGTTCTTGCATACAATAAAAATAACACAAAGAAAAACCCAATAGTCCCAATAAAGATTCCTATATCAACAAAGGTAGGAGAAAACATCGTCCATGAAGACGGAAGATAATCTCTATGTAGTGATGTTACAATAATAACAAATCGCTCAAACCACATACCAATATTAACTATGATTGAGATAAAGAAAGAAAACATGATACTTCTTCTCAATTTTGGAAACCACATAAACTGTGGTGAAAACACATTACATGTCATCATCGCCCAATAAGCCCACCAGTATGGTCCTGTAGCTCTATTAAGAAAAGCATATTGCTCATACTCTACACCAGAATACCATGCAACAAATAATTCGGTAATATAAGCAACACCCACAATAGAACCTGTAATCATGATTACAATATTCATCAGTTCTATATGCTGAATGGTAATATAATTTTCAAGATTTGACACTTTTCTCATAATGATCAAAAGCGTGTTCACCATCGCAAAACCAGAGAAAATAGCCCCTGCCACAAAATATGGCGGGAAGATGGTAGTATGCCATCCTGGAATTACAGACGTTGCGAAGTCAAAAGATACAATCGTATGTACAGATAGTACCAATGGTGTTGCCAAACCTGCAAGCACTAAAGAAACTTCTTCAAAACGTTGCCAATCCTTAGCTCTACCACTCCATCCAAAGGATAAGATACTATATATTCTTTTGGTAAATGGCGTAACTGCTCTATCTCGTATCATTGCAAAATCAGGCAACAATCCAGTCCACCAAAACACTAATGAAACTGAAAGATATGTTGAAATTGCAAATACATCCCAAAGTAGCGGAGAATTAAAGTTTACCCATAGAGATCCAAACTGGTTTGGTATTGGAAGTACCCAGTACGCTAACCATGGACGCCCCATGTGAATAATTGGAAACAACCCTGCTTGCACAACCGAAAAAATCGTCATTGCCTCTGCAGACCTGTTAATTGCCATCCTCCATTTCTGACGGAATAGCAAAAGTACAGCCGAAATTAATGTTCCTGCGTGCCCGATACCTACCCACCAAACAAAGTTGGTAATATCCCAGGCCCAGCCCACTGTTTTATTTAATCCCCAGGTTCCAATCCCGGTGGATACTGTATAAGTAATACAACCTAGACCCCAAAGGAAAGCAATAAGAGCGATGGAAAATACTATCCACCAAGATTTATTAGCTTTACCTTCGACCGGAGCTGCTACATCTATAGTAACATCGTGATAATTTTTATCACCGGTAACTAAAGGCTTTCGAATAGGTGCTTCGTAATGAGACATAATCCTTTATATAATTGATTCTTCTGTTAGTTTTTTATGCTTCTTTAATGTTGCGTACTTTTGTCTGATACACTACATTAGGCTTTGTACCCACACTTTCTAATAAATGATACGCTCGATCATCCTCTTTCAAATGTGCCACTTTACTTTCTTTGTCATTGATATCACCAAATATCATAGCTCCTGACGAACAAGCTGCAGAACATGCAGTTTGGAATTCACCATCTTTTATCACACGACCATCACGTTTTGCATCTAGAATTGTCTTCTGTGTCATCTGAATACACATGGAACATTTTTCCATGACACCTCTAGAACGAACCGTTACATCTGGATTCAAAACCATTCGGCCCAAATCGTTGTTCATATGATAATCGAATTCATCATTCTTGTTATACAAGAACCAGTTAAAGCGACGTACCTTATAAGGGCAGTTATTCGCACAATATCTAGTTCCCACACATCTATTGTACGCCATGTGATTTTGTCCTTGACGTCCGTGTGAAGTTGCCGCAACAGGACAAACTGTTTCACAAGGTGCATGATTACAATGCTGACACATTACTGGCTGGAATGCTACTTGCGGGTTATCTGCTGGATTTTCCATCTCTCCAAACTGAGACAATGAATCTCCCAACCCACTCATATTATCTTTCTTAGCATTATCCCCCTCAAAACTATCTTCAGAAGAATAATACCTATCAATACGCAACCAATGCATATCTCTTGATCTTCGAATTTCTGATTTCCCTACAACAGGAACATTATTCTCAGCATGACAAGCAATTACACATGCTCCACATCCAGTACAAGCATTCAAATCGATGGACAAATTAAAATGATGCCCCACAGAGCGATCAAATTCTGCCCACAGATCTACATCAGGAGATGTAACTGGAGTTTCTACGTGATTCAAAGACACTTCTGGCATTTTATTCCAATCGTGTTTATCTTTGGTATTAAAGATCTCTAAAGTTGTTTCTTTAATAACATCACCACGTCCCATCAAAGTATTATGCAACTGCACACAAGCGAACTCATGTTCTCCCTGTGCTTTTGCGACACTAACCGACTGAACTGGGTTTTGATTTTTATATAACACAAAGGCATTCACACCTACTTGCATTTCCTCTTTAAGTCCTACTGTTTTACCATAGCCCAAAGCTAAGCCTACAGAACCTTTTGCCTGTCCTGGTTGAATAATCACAGGAATTTGTGTTATCGCTGTACCATCCGACAATTTTATATCTACATAACTACCATTAAGCCCCCCGTTAGCCACATTTCTATTTATCAACCCTAAGGCATCAGCATCGGCTCTAGCAACGGTCAAATAGTTATCCCATGAAGCTCTAGTTATTGGGTCTGGCATTTCTTGCAGCCAAGGGTTACTTGCTTGCTGACCATCTCCTAATGCAGTTTTGGTATACAAAACCAACTCCATACCTGCATCTTTCTTAGCACGTCCTAGACGTCCTACAGCCGCATCAACATTTGGAGTTTTTAGTTCTGGAATCATATCCTCTGACACTGCTTCATCCGAATCTATTTCTCCTTCTAAAACTACAGGTGCAGCAAGTGTACTGTAATTTTCTTTTGAAACAAATACACCATCATGCAATGCTTGATTCCAAGAGCTAGTTCCTAAAATTGAGCTCCATGAATCCTTGATATAATCATAATAAGTAGTATCATCACCAATCCATTTCAGCAAAGTATCCTGAAACTGTCTTGTATCAAATAATGGTCTAATAGTTGGCTGCATCAGACTATAATGCCCTTTCTTCAACTCAACATCACCCCAAGCTTCTAAATAATGTGGAGTTGTAGCTATATAATTACAAGCCGCAGCTGTTGCATCTTCATTAGAACTAAAGGCCACTGAGACCGCAACTTTTTTCAATCCTTCTGCAAATTCAGTACCATTTGGCAATGAATAAACAGGATCAACGCCAGCAATAAGGATTCCACCAATACGCCCAGCGTTCATATCTTTTACTAATTGCGCAACATCTTTAGCACTACCCTGACGCACCTTACGAGGTGAATTGGGTTGAAATGCTTTACTACTTAAGGCCTTATTTATAGCCAAAGTAGCCAATTGAGCATCTTCATCTTGTAAACCACAAACAACAACAGCCTTACTCCCTGATTTCTGAAGTTCTTTTGCCGCACTTATTACCTGCGCACTCAAGCTAGGATCTAAATTACTTTTAGAACCTGACCCTGTAACATACGCATATAAGGCAGCTAAAACTTGTTTTTGTTGTGATGGTGTAGCAGGAATACGCTTATCCGCATTAGCACCAGTCAACGACATATTTGCCTCGAACTGTATGTGTCTCGACATTTTACCTTTTACAGGCACCCGACCTTTTGCATAGTCTGAATCATATCCACCACCTTGCCAATCACCTATAAAATCAGCCCCCACACCTACTATAGTAGTTGCCTGAGAGAAATCATAATCGGCTAAAGCTCGCTCACCATACATTGCTTCAAATGCATTTAATGCAGCATCTTCTGAAACTGCATCGTACACTACGTGACGTACATTTCCAAAAGTTTCTTTAAACTCTTCTAATAATTTCGTTGTAGAAGGACTAGCGAAAGTCTGTGTCAAAACCACCAACTCTTTATTCCCCAGAGTTCTCAACTTTGCCTTAACCTCTTTATCTAAAACTCCCCAAGTAGTAGCAGCTCCATTTGCCTTTGGACCTTCTAATCTTGTGTTATCATAAAGCGATAACACAGATGCATGTACTCTTGCGTTAGCTGAATTATTTACCTTTCCTAAGTTGTTGTTTTCCACCTTAATTGGCCTACCCTCTCGGGTCCTAATTAAGATACTCGCAAAATCGAATCCATCTGCAATAGTGGTAGCATAATAATTTGCTACCCCAGGAACAATACGATCTGGCTGTACCACATAAGGAATCGATTTGATAACCGGCCCTTCACAGGCAGCCAATGTAGCTGCAGCAGTACTAAATCCGACATACTTTAAGAAATCACGACGTGAAGTCGAAGAATCTTCTAATGAGGCTTTATTACCCAAAAAGTCTTCTGTTGGAATCTCTTCTACGAATTCATTTTGGCGTAGCGTCTCAACAACAGAGCTGTTCTCGTCCAACTCTTCAACACTTTTCCAGTATTTCTTGTTTGATGACATATGATATAATAATATTAACTTCTACTTTTTGTTGATTCTTGCATACGATCCTATCGTATTACAGCACTAATTTCGTCTAATAATGGCACTTTCCACACTCTAAACCACCCATCTGCGCTGCTGTTAACTTATCAACACCGTATTTCTTGGATAGTTGTTCGTGAATCTTTTCATAATATTCGTTTCCTTCAACCTTAACATTAGTTTCTCGATGACAATTAATACACCATCCCATTGTCAGTGGTGCATTTTGATACATAATTTCCATCTCCTCTACTGGTCCATGACATTTTTGACATGCTATACCAGCTACCGAAACATGCTGCGAGTGATTAAAATATGCAAAATCAGGAAGGTTATGAATTCGCACCCATTTAACTGGCTCCGTTTTACCATTGTACCCCTGTGTTGTTATATCCCAACCTACAGCTTTATATAATTTTGCAATTTCACCGTCATAAAACTCTTTTGAGTATTCATCCGTAACCTCACCATTATACTCCTGGATACTCTTATGACAATTCATACACACATTCAAAGAAGGAATCCCTGAAGTCTTAGAAACTCTAGCAGAAGAGTGACAGTACTTACATTCTATCTTATTTGCACCTGCATGTATCTTGTGTGAGAAATGGATTGGTTGCACAGGCATGTACCCTTGATCAACTCCTACTTGCATTAGATATCCATAGACAAAATACCCACTAGACAACAGTAAGAATATTGCAGTAACCAATACCAAAAATTGATTTTGTACAAAAGCTTTCCATATTGGAGTTGTCTTATCTTCCGTGTCTACCTGAATTCCGTTCGCTTCAGCAAATTTTCTTAAGGTATTATTTACCAAATACAGAATCACCACTAGCATAAAGAAGACTAAGGCTAATGCTCCTAAAATGATATTGTTTGAAACTCCAGAACCACTAGCTTCACCACCAACTGGAGCAACACCTCCCGGCTTATCAGCTGGAGCCTCCTTTTTTGGCTCCATAACATATGCTAATATATTATCAATGTCTCCATTACTCAATTGCGGAAAGGAGTTCATCGCAGTTTTGTTATACTCTTCATAAATAGCCACTGCCTCAGGATCACCAGAAGCAACCATAGCAGCACTATTCTTTATCCATGAATACAACCACTCCGTACTATGACGATCTGTAACACCAAAAAGTGCCGGACCAGTCATTTTCTTGTAACGCTTATGACATGATGCACACAATGAATTAAACAACTCCTTACCCTTTGCCGGATCGGCAGCCGGTGCAGCTTCTTGGGCCTTCAAGGGCATTGAAAACAAAAAAAGAAAAGCAATTCCAAAAAGGAGAATTCTTGAAATTGAATTACGGTGTATCACCTTTTCCATATTATAAGTAGAATTATCGTCAAAATTTTTGGCATGGTTTTTTCTTTATTACTACAATTTGCTGTAGCAAATCCATGCTTTTAATCCGAGAGCAAAAGTACTACTTAAAGTCGATTTTGAAAATGTTACCGAACCGTTAATTACTAATTTATATTAGTTCTAAATAAAAAAATAATCGAAACCTACGCTTTAAAATTTTACTTTTGTAATCAAATACATATTTCATGAAAAAATTAGGTGCACTTTCCATCAAAATACTTTTAACTGCTTTCTTTTTATACAGCCCAAAAAGTATCGCTCAAGGAGTTGTCTCTACAAGCACTCCGCCCGAAAAGGCTACAGTAACCGTACATCAAGACTCCCGAATTAAAGAAGCCCTAGCCATTAAATCTAAAATGAATTTTGACGACAATTTCAAAATTCAACTTTACTATGGCAACCTATCTGGAGCTAATAATGTTATTGGAAAATTCAGAAAAGACTTCTCTGAATACCCTTCTAGCATTGAATATGAAACACCAAATCACAAAGTTTGGGTTGGCAACTTCAGAAATCGGATCGCCGCGGATCGTGCACTGATTAAAATTCAGCAGAAATTCTCTAATGCATTTGTTTTTAAACCTTAAAAAAAGTCAGAAAACACCAATCAAAATCCATCATTATTTAGTCCTTAACCCCCACTTTAAAGACTAAAAACATCTCATACAAAAGTACCCACATCTTTCTAGTCAAGCATTGCTGTTCAAAAAAAATCACAGCAACCTTCAAATGACAAGCTACATTTTACGCAAAAAAACTCACCCAACAACCTTTGCCTAGCAATAACCCCCACACAACAAAGACTTATACCAATTAAAAATAATTATAGGCTAATAATTAACTTCTTTTTCTACTATTTTTTTGCCAGACAATTAATACGTAGCCACGCCTATGCTTAAATTCTATAACTCAAACTAGCAAAAAATAGTTCAAAGTATTTTGACTTACATTCTAATTGATAGAATTAGGCGACACAATCACTCAAGAATTTCATCATTTTTATCACCAGTCCCAAAAAAATGACACACATCTTCACCACCCCTTCTTATTTATAGTCACTCTCTCCTCTTATCCATACACCCCCTACCAAGAATCTAACAAACAAAAGATCAAAAATCCAGAAAATGACTCCATTTAATCATAGAATTATTTCTTGACTTATATTAAACCAACTCCCTAGCCCATATCTCAATTTGACCCCTTACTAGAGTAACACCATCTTTCGTCTAAAACAACTCTCCTCTATAATCTCGTAAAAACAAAACTACACCTAAATACCATCTCAAGTCTTGGATTTTTCCAAAATGACAAGATGAATCCGGTTTCGGCATACGATTTTTTTATGCCTTAGATTCTGTAATCCAGAAGTATTACTACGTTATTAGATTACCCACAAGCACAAAGCCCTATCAACACCCTTATATTTGATTGGAGTCACCACCAATTGGCGCTCCTAGATCGAGTGAGAGCCATTCTTATTTGAAAGATTTACATTATTTAAATTTCAGGATAACTCAAAAATAAACTGCTAATTTTCTTTTTTATCCCACTCAAACAACAAATGGTATCAAACCAAAACACCAGCATCATCTGATATTCGATATCCTTCTACTCTTACCACTATCATGAATAAAGACCTCTACTCAAAACATACAGACCAATAACTAACTTCTTTTTCTACTGTTTTTACCAGAAAATCAAACCATAACCAAGCCTATGCGTAAATTTTATAGATTCAAACTAACAAAAAATAGCTCAAACTATTTCAGTCCACTATTGCGTTTTAACTGATACACATCAAATCAACACAAAGCAAAAAAAAAGCCCAAATCTTTCGATTGGGCTTTATATAGTATTAATTCTGCGTATCTCTAAGCTACAATTTTTTCTTCACTGCTACTTCTTGATACGCTTCTATGACATCTCCTATTTTGACATCATTGTAGTTCTTTATCTGAATACCACAATCATATCCTTTGGACACTTCTTTTACATCGTCTTTGAAACGTTTCAGCGAAGCAAATTCTCCAGTATACACCACGACACCTTCACGTATAATTCGAATACCTGAATTACGATAAAGTTTACCATCGGTCACCATACAACCTGCAATTGTTCCAACTTTAGATATCTTGAAGGTTTCTCTGATCTCAGCATTACCCGTGATCTCTTCTTTCATAACTGGCGACAACATACCTTCCATCGCATCCTTCAGATCATTGATCGCATCATAGATAATAGAATAATTACGGATATCGATTTCTTCTTTATCTGCTACCTGTCTAGCATTACCTGTAGGTCTTACATTAAACCCAATAATAATTGCATCTGATGCGGAAGCCAATAACACATCACTCTCTGTGATTGCACCTACTGCTTTGTGTATAATATTAACATGAATCTCTTCTGTCGATAATTTCTGGAACGAATCCGTCAACGCCTCTACCGAACCATCCACATCCCCTTTAAGGATAATATTAAGCTCTTTGAAATCTCCGAGTGCAATACGACGTCCAATCTCATCCAACGTAATATGACGTTGTGTTCTTACAGATTGTTCTCTGTGCAACTGCGCACGCTTACCTGCTATATCTTTTGCTTCTCGCTCATCTTCTAAGACATTAAATTTATCACCAGCTTGTGGCGCACCATCTAATCCCAACACAGACACTGGCGTAGAAGGCCCTGCAGCCTTTATACTTTTGCCACGCTCATCTTGCATTGCTTTAACCTTTCCACTATGCTTACCTGCCAACAAGTAATCTCCAATACTAAGAGTACCTGCTTGTACCATAATCGTAGACACATATCCACGTCCTTTATCCAAAAACGCTTCTACCACTGTACCCGAAGCTAATTTCTTTGGATTTGCCTTGAGCTCCAGAATTTCAGCCTCCAACAATACTTTTTCTAAAAGTTCTTTGACACCGTGACCAGTCTTTGCAGAAATATCATGAGATTGTATACTACCTCCCCAATCTTCTACCAATAAATTCATTGCAGCAAGCTTCTCTTTTATCTTTTCAGGATTTGCTCCCTGTGTATCAATTTTATTTATAGCAAATACTATAGGTACGTTTGCTGCTTGGGCATGACTAATTGCTTCTTTTGTTTGCGGCATGACATCATCATCTGCTGCTATCACGATTATAGCTAAATCGGTTACCTGAGCACCACGAGCACGCATCGCTGTAAAAGCTTCGTGACCTGGCGTATCCAAAAAGGCAATTTTCTGCCCATTATCCAACTGCACTCCGTACGCACCAATATGCTGCGTTATTCCTCCACTCTCACCTGCAATTACATTCTCCTTACGGATATAATCCAATAAAGATGTTTTTCCATGATCGACATGTCCCATTACTGTAACGATAGGAGCTCTATCAACAAGATCTTCTACATTATCAGGAATTTCTTCAATTGCTTCTTCTATATCAGAAGTAACAAAGTTCACTTCGTACCCAAACTCATCCGCCACAATAGACAATGTCTCGGCATCTAAACGCTGGTTCATTGTCACCATGATCCCAAGGGACATACAAGCAGAGATCACATTGGTTGTCGCTACATCCATCATTGTTGCCACTTCAGAAACTGTAACAAACTCTGTTACCTGCAATACTTTGCTTTCTTGTTCCTGTAATGCAGCGTCATCTTCAGTTTTCTGACGGTGCTGATCTCTTTTATCTCTACGATATTTGGAAGATTTAGATTTTGAAGATTTACCTTGTAATTTCTCCAAGGTTTCTCTTACTTGTTTCTGTACTTCTTCTTCACTTGGCTCTGCTTTTACTATAGGCGCTCTTCTACCTTTTCCAGCTCCACCTCTATTTTTGTTAAAATTACCTCCACTTCGATTATTATTCCCGGAGGCATTTCCAGAACCACTTGTTTCTTTACTTATTCTGCGACGACGTTTTTTCTTAGCATCATCACCTCCAGAAGACTTATCTTCTTTCTTTTTGGCAGGTTTGGCAAATTTGGACAAATCAATTTTTTGACCTGTAAAATTTGGCCCATCCAATTTTTTATACTGTGTCTCTACCACTTCTGGCGTCGTATCTTCTCCTTCTGCTTGCGCAGGAGTAGCTTTAGCCTCTACAGCTGGTTTTTCCTTTTTTACTGGAGCAGCTTTTTTCACCTCAAGATCGATTGCCCTAGTTACTTTGACAATTGCTTTCTTCTGCGGGCGATTAGAAATCACTTCTGGTTTTTTAGGCTCTTCCACTTTTTTGACCTCTGGAGTTTTTACCGGAGGAGAAGGCGGTGGTGCAGGAACATCTACAGGAGCTTTTTCTTTTACCGGCTCTTCTTTCTCGACTGTCTTTTTCTCAAGATCAATCTTTCCTACCTTCTTGGGACCATCCAAACGAGCTTTGGCTTTGATGACTTCCCGAGCAGTAGCGCGCTTACGCTTCTCCTCTTGCTCCGTCTCTAACCGAACGCGCATTGCTTCTTTTTCCTTACGTTTTTCTTCACCAACTTCTTTGGAAGCAACTTTTTTGCTTTTGTCCGTCTGAAATTGATCTGTAAGAAGTTGATAGATCTCTGGAGAGATTTTCGCAGTAGGACGCGCCTCTATCTCGTGTCCTTTGGAACTTAAAAAGTCCACAGCACGATCTAGCGAGATATTGAATTCGCGTAATACTTTGTTTAATCTCATTGTTCTTGCTTCAGCCATAAACGCCTCTAAATAATTCTAAATTTTGCTCAAATATAATTCAAATGCGATAATTAACCTGCTTTATGCCTTGGAAAATCTTTTATAAAACCCAATTACACCAAATAAGTCACTCCGCTGCACTTTTTAAAACACTTTGCAACCTCGCTTCTAAAATAAAAACAAAGGTATAACAAATCTTAATAAGCACTATATTTCTTTCTTATCAAAAACTCCTTAAAAAGCTCTCAATCTTTAATTAACACCAAACTTAATCCTCAAATTCGGATCTTAATATTCTCATAACCTCACTAATAGTCTCTTCTTCCAGATCGGTTCTTTTTACCAAATCAACCACATCATGCTCAATAATACTTTTTGCTGTATCTAATCCAATCTTAGCAAACTCTTCAATAATCCAAGAGTCTATTTCATCAGAAAATTCAGCCAATTCCACATCTTCTTCTACTCCTTCTCTGAATACATCGATCTCATAACCTGTCAAATGTCCTGCTAGTCGAATATTATGCCCCCCTCTACCTATCGCTTTAGACACTTCTTCTGGCTTCAGCATAACCTCTGCCCTTTTTGTCTCTTCATTCAACTTAATAGAGGTAACTTTTGCTGGACTCAAAGCCCTAGTAATAAACAATTGCTGGTTATTTGTATAGTTTATTACATCAATATTTTCATTCCCTAACTCGCGTACGATACCATGGATTCTAGACCCTTTCATTCCCACACAAGCTCCTACTGGATCAATTCTATCATCATAAGAATCTACAGCTACCTTAGCTTTTTCTCCTGGAACACGCACCACTTTCTTGACTGTGATCAACCCATCAAATACTTCTGGTATTTCTGATTCAAACAATTTCTCCAAAAACAATGGAGAAGTTCTTGACATAATTATAGACGGCTTATTACCTTTGAGCTCTACACTCTCTATAACACCACGTACATTTTCTCCTTTTCTAAAAAAATCAGACGGAATCTGACGTTCTTTTGGCAAAATTACTTCATTTCCTTCATCATCTAATAAAATAATCGCTCTATGACGAATATGATGCACCTCTGCCGTATATATCTCTCCTTCTAACTCTTTGAACTGCTTATATACATTTGTATTATCATGCTCATGTATCTTAGAAATCAAATTTTGACGCAATGCCAAAATTGATCGTCTTCCTAATTGTATAAGCTTCACTTCTTCCGATACATCTTCTCCTACTTCAAAATCTGGCTCTATTTTTCGAGCCTCTGCTAGTGATATTTCCTGATTTTCATCTTCAACCTCTCCATCTGCAACAACGACACGGTTTCTCCAAATCTCCAAATCTCCTTTATCAGGATTGATAATAATATCAAAATTATCATCATCACCATATTTCTTTTTCAATGCATTCCTAAAGGTTTCCTCCAAGATCGCCATAAGGGTCACACGATCAATTAATTTGTCGTCTTTAAACTCTGAAAATGAATCTATGAGTGCGATATTTTCCATAGTATCTCTTTAATTAAATGTTATCATCACTATAGCCTCGGTGATATCATCATAGGCTATTTTTGCTTCTTTCTGTACTGTAACTTTTCCTTTACCAATGGGCTTAGGCTCTCTAGCCTTCCATTTTAGAAGAATTCCTTCTTCATCTACTTCCGTTAATTTTCCTTCAATTTTTTCATCTTTGGTTTTTACGGCTAAATTTCTTCCGATATTCTTTTTGTATTGCCTTCTATGCTGTATTCCTTCTGAAATACCTGCCGACAATACATCCAGAGAAAAATCCTCCTCTTCGCGATCTAGGTTATGCTCTATCGCTCGGCTAGTTGCAATACAATCATTTACGGTCACGCCATTATCTCCATCAATAATCACTACAATTTTATTCCCTGCCTGGATCGTAAAATCTATCAAAAAAAGCGATTCATTTTCATGAAGTGCATTCTCCAATAATTCTCGCACTTTTTCTTTTATCATACTACTTAACTAGATAAAAAGAGGGGACTTTTCGCCCCCTCTTTCTAATAAACTTAATTTTTAACGCTGCAAATATAAGGATAATTTCTCAGTATATTGAAACACTTCGACTTTTGAACCCCAAAGAATCCCAATTACCATCATAATTTGCGACTAAAAGCCTCTAAACATCACAAATAACAGTTTTATAGAAATAAATTATTATTCGTACCTTACCATATGCTTCAACGCATTGAAAATGTTGATATTCGTCACAACAATGTCTATTGTATATGAATTTTTTTTAAAACCACCATAAAATGAAACGTATTCTAGTCCCTACAGATTTTTCTGAGCATTCTATAAACGCCCTGAAAGTCGCCGCACAATTAGCCAAAAAATACCAAAGCGAGATCTACTTACTACACATCCTAGAATTCCCAGCTCATTCTATTGATCAAGTATCTGGCGGCACCTCTAATGTTGTTCCTGAAGTTATCTTTTTTATGAAAAGTGCACACAAACGTTTTGAAGAATTACTGGCTCAAGACTTTCTCAAAGGCCTCACTGTGCATGAAACCGTAAACTCCAACTTTGACAATGCCTATGCAGGTATCATAGAAAGTAGCAAGGAATGCAATGCAGAAATGATCATAATTGGCTCCCACGGATCTCAGGGAATAGAAGAACTACTTGTGGGCTCTAATACAGAAAAGGTAGTACGAAATTCTGACATTCCTGTAATGGTCATCAAACATGAACATGAAGTTTTTAGTGTTGATGACTTTGTGTACGCTACAGCGTTTAAAAATGAAGACATACCATCACTCAAGAAAGCTAACGCTTTTGCAAAAGAAATCGATGCCAAATTACATCTCCTATATATTAACACGCCGAATAATTTCATGACAGATGATGAGATCAAAAAAATGACCACCACTTTTATCACCAAAGCACAATTAGACAATTACGAAACACACACCTATAATGATCGTTCTGTGGAGCGCGGCATTCTTAATTTTTCTAAAAACATAGGAGCTGGACTCATTGGAATTAGCACTCACGGACGCAAGGGGATATCACACTTCTTTAATGGTAGTTTGAGCGAAGACTTAGTTAATCACGCACAACGCCCCGTTCTAACCTATAAAATATAAAAAAACAAACCACAGAATCCGCAACTATACATAATATCATTTAAAAAGCAATTACAGGCTAATAATTCGGTTCTTTTTCTACTATTTTTTCGCTAAAAAATTAAACCGTAGCAAGGCTCTACTGGAATTTTATAGCTCAAACTAGCGAAAAATAGTTCAATTATTTTAGCCGACAATTACATTTTAACTGGTATATCAATAAAAAACGGACTCGCTTACTTGGACAACAAAATAATTCTCTAAAAAAAAAGATCCAAACTATCAAAGTTCGGATCTTTTTGTTGGTCTACTAGGGCTCGAACCTAGACTCTTCTGTACCAAAAACAGACGTGTTGCCAGTTACACCATAGACCAGTGTTTCAAACACAGGCGCAAATTTACACCATTATTTCGGTTCCACCAAATCTTTTCTTCAAAAATTACTTATTTTTTTGAAATATTCCATTTTTGTCTTCGTTTCAAATTCTAAACCTAAAAACAGGGCGTAATCATAATTATTAGTAAATTCGCTTTATAAGTTTAAAACACTGCAATAAACATGAATGATTTCAACTTCAATAAGTGGAACAGAATACTTGGATGGCTAACTTTCTTCATCGCTTTTTGTGTATACTTTCTTACTGTAGAGCCTACAGCCAGTTTCTGGGACGCTGGAGAATATATCGCTACTTCATCCAAATTACAAATAGGCCACCCACCTGGAGCACCCTTATTTCAAATGATTGGAGCTTTTGCATCCATATTTGCAGCTGATTCTAATCAAATTGCACTAATGGTGAATTTGACCTCTGCTGCGGCTAGTGCATTTGCTATTTTATTCATGTTTTGGTCTATCAGCATTCTTATTACAAAATTAATCATCAAGGATGAAGAACTTACAACAGCAAAAAGCTTTGCTGTATTAGGAAGTGCTTTTGTAGGAGCTCTCGCCTTTACATTCACAGATAGTTTTTGGTTCAACGCCGTAGAAGCTGAAGTATACGCTATGGCAATTTGTATCCTATCCGTTCTATTTTACCTAGGGTTGCGTTGGGAGCAAGATATGCATCAACCCAGAGGAAATAGATGGCTTATTTTAATTTCATTTGTTGTCGGTCTATCTTTTGGAGTCCATTTTATGGGACTCCTATCGATCCCCGCCATAGGTCTACTTTATTACTTTAAGAATTATGAAAAAATTACTGTCAAAAATTTTATTGTCGCCAATATTATTGTGGTCATTATTCTTTTATTTATTTTTAAACTTCTACTTCCTTCTACATTAAAATTCTTTGGAGCATCAGAAGTGTTTTTTGTAAATTCTATTGGATTACCTTTTAACTCAGGAACAATCATTGCTTTTTTACTTATTACTGCAGCTTTCTATTTTGGCATCAGATATTCTAGAGCAAAAGGATATGTTCAACTCAACACCTTTTTACTCTGCATTCTATTCATCCTTATTGGATTCTCCAGTTGGATTATGCTTCCTATTCGAGCTAATGCAGGCACTGTAATCAACGAGAACAATCCAAACAATGCACGCGAATTATTGGCGTACTATAATTTAGAACAATACCCGCAGACTCATCTCTTTTATGGCCCTCAATTCACCGAACTCTATGGTGGGCTTGACGAGGAGACTCCTTATGTTGATGATAAACCCAATTATGAAAAGGATGAGAAAACCGGAAAATATGTTATCATTAATGATTGGAAAAATTCTAAACAAAATATCAGTGATGATCACAAAGCATTTTTGCCACGAATGTGGAGTACAGAACATGTTGCCAATTACATGGAATTTACGGGGCCTTTAGAATTTAAAATAAAATCCCAATATAGCAACGAAAAAGAATTAATCCGCGCAGTAACAGAATTCAGAAAAGAATTTGCGCAGGGGCGTATGGACTACAATGATTATCATAAATTTCTACGTTCTTTCAGCGATTATTTGGATATAACAGAGCCTTCATTTCTTGACAACATTAAATACCTCATAGAATATCAAATGGGGTACATGTATTGGAGGTATTTTATGTGGAATTTTGTTGGACGCCAAGATGACAATCAAGGAAGACTAACAGATCTAGAAGGAAACTGGCTTAGTGGTATTGATTTTATAGATCAAATACGTCTTGGAAATCAGGATATGATTACGGATGATGCAAAAAACAACAAGGCTAGAAACACTTACTATTTCCTGCCTCTAATTTTAGGACTTTTTGGTTTAGTTTTCCAACTACAAAGGGACAAGAAAAACTTCTGGGTCATGTTGATATTCTTTTTATTCACTGGTTTGGCGCTAAAAATATATCTAAATGAACGACCGTTTGAGCCTAGAGAACGTGATTATGCCTTGGTAGGATCCTTCTATGTATTTTCTCTCTGGATAGGATTTGGTGTTTATGCGCTATTTGACATGATCAAAAATTTCATCACTCCAAAAATGGCCGCAGGCATTGTTACCATCACTACATTATTTGCTGTTCCCGTTGTACTTGCCACCCAAAACTGGGATGATCATGACCGATCCAATCGCTATACAGCTCAGGCTATGGCTAAGATGTACCTGCAATCATGTCAAGAAGATGCGATTTTGTTTACTATTGGAGACAACGATACTTTTGCACTTTGGTATGCACAAGAAATTGAAGGATACAGAACCGATGTACGAACCATTAACACAAGTCTTTTTGCAACAGACTGGTACATTGACCAAATGAAATGTGCGGCATACGAAAGTGCACCTATACCATCACAACTGACACATGAATTTTATCGATATGGTACTAATGATGCTATATTTTATCAAAGAAACCCAAGACTACCAGATACATTGGACATCAAAAAATGGATGCAATGGATACAAAGTGACGATCCAAGAACCCAGGGCGACCTACAAAATGGTGCTAAGGTAAATACTTTTACCACTAAAAACATCCGAATACCTGTTGACAAAGAAGCTGTCTTACGCAATGGCATTGTGTCTCAGAAAGATGCTCACCTTATTGTACCATATATAGATATCAAACTCAAAGGAGATGTCTTATACAAAAACCGTCTATTAATGCTGGATATTATGGCCAATAATAATTGGGAACGTCCTATTTATTTTACCGGCGGTAGTTTTGGTGACGATGACTATCTCTGGATGAAAGATTACCTACAACTAGATGGTCTTACTTATAAACTTGTACCAATACGTACTCCTATAGATAAACGAAATCCTTTTGATATGGGACGAGTTGATTCTGAGACTATGTACAAAAATGTTATGAGTTGGGATTGGGGGAATAGCGAAAGCCCTGATATCTACCACGACCCTGAAACTCGTAAAAATGCGATTACCTATAGAAGTAATCTAGCGCGTCTAGTAGAAGTTTTAATCAATGAAAAAAAATTGGACAAAGCAGAAGAAGTACTTGATCTAGGGATGAAACAACTCCCTATCGAATACTACGAATATTACACCTTGATAGAACCTTATATAAGTGGCTATTACAAAGTAAACAAAATTGAAAAAGCTAGAGAACTATGGATGAAGTTAGCGGAAAAATACAAACAACGTCTCAAATTCTTCAATAGCCTGTCACTAGAAAGACAGTACAATTATATGGAAGATATTGTAACTGACATAGAGCGCTATAGAAATGTTATTGACGTACTTGTCATCAATAATGACAAAGAACTCATCAAAGAAAAAGCCACTGAATTCAACGAGCATTTGCGTCTTTTTGCACATTTTTATTCCTCTGACGAAGAAATTGATCCTAACAAATCAGCAAAAAAGGCTATTGACACCAATTCATCAGCAAAAAAGACACCAGCCGCAGACGCTGTTGACTTATAAAATTATAAAAAGTTCTATACATGAAATTTTTTCCAGCTAGTCCTCCCATATTTCTCAAAAAAATATTAGGAGGACTTGTATGGAATATCCCTACTCGTACCAAAAAAATCTATTTGACTTTTGATGATGGCCCAATTCCAGAAAGTACTCCTTTTGTCTTAGAAATACTAAATCAGTATAATGCAAAGGCTACTTTTTTTTGTATTGGTGATAATATCACTAAAAATCCTGCTGTTTTTAAAGCAATCATAGAAGAGGGGCATCGCATCGGAAACCACACACAACAGCATCTAAACGCTTGGAGTGTCTCTCACAAAATCTATATTGCAAATATTGAAAAGGCAGAAAAAACCCTTTATCAAAACCATAAGAACTGGACGATCTTGGGTAGAAAAAAACTTTTCAGACCTCCTTATGGCAAGGTTACTCCCAAAATTATCAGAAGTTTGAAAGAAAGAAACTATTCGGTTATAATGTGGGATGTATTATCCTTTGATTGGAAACAAAACCAGAAACCCGAAAAATGCTTAGAAACGGTTTTGAAACATACTAAACCAGGAAGTATTATTGTTTTTCATGACAGTATAAAGGCTTATAAAAACATGACTTATACACTACCCAAAGTACTGGAGTATTATAGCAAGAAGGGTTTTACGTTTGAAAGCCTGTAAAACCACCTATCTACTCCATTTTTATGTCATACATCCTTTGATAAGTCCAATCAGTGTATTTGCATCTTGCTCTCCGCTTTGCCTCCAAACCATTTCACCTTCTTTATAAATCATTAATGTAGGAAGCCCCTTAATACGTAGAGCTGTGGTAAGCTCTTTGTTTTTATCTACATCAATCTTAATGACTTTTGCCTTATCCCCAAGAGCTGCAGCCACATCCCTAAGCACGGGATGCATTGCTACAGAAGGTTCATTCCATTCTGTATAGAAATCTAGTAAAACCGGAACATTAATACCGATTAATTCTCCAAATTTTGACATACTACGAT
This sequence comes from uncultured Aquimarina sp., assembly GCA_947492105.1. GTDB lineage: Bacteria > Bacteroidota > Bacteroidia > Flavobacteriales > Flavobacteriaceae > Aquimarina. Next base: position 66,113 of record CANLMN010000011.1, read on the forward strand.
TATTTTAGTGTAACATTCTAGTCCTGTCACAGTAATTATAGTGTAAATATAACATTTTCTTTGGATTAGGAAACTGCCTTCTTGCGCAACTCAATCACAGTAATCTCTGGCCATATCCCAACACGCCCAGGGTAGGCATGAAAACCAAAGCCACGATTGACATGTAAATATTGTCCGGCCTCCTTATACAAACCTGCCCAATGTTTATAAACATATTGCACAGGACTCCATTTGAGAAAGCCCGGTATTTCAATTCCAAACTGAAAACCATGAGTATGTCCACTGAGTGTTAAATGATAGTGTTTCTGATCTCCCTTAACTTCATATTCCCAATGAGACGGATCATGACTCAAGAGAATTTTAAAATCATCTTCGCCCACGTTCTGAGAAGCTTTCTTGAGATCCCCAGCTTTCTTAAAATTATGTCCCCAGTTCTCTACTCCAATAATAGCTATTCTAGAACCATCTTTCTCGATGAATTTACAATCATTTAACAATAAATTAAAATCGATCTTGCTATGAACTTCTTTAATAGCTTTAAAATTTGCTTCTTTTGCTGCTTCGGACTCCCATGTTACATACTCGCCATAATCATGATTTCCCAAAACAGAGTGTTTGCCATAGGGGTATTCTTTAATTTTATTAAAAGTATCAATCCAAGGATTCATCTCGGATGCGCTTGTATTGACTATATCTCCTGTAAAAAACAAAACATCTGATTCTTGCTTATTGATTAAGTCTATAGCATACTCAATTTTTTCTGCTTCGTCAAAACTTCCGGAATGAATATCAGATATTTGCGTAAGCCTGAACCCCTCAAAGGCTTCTGGCAAATCATCAAAATATAAGGTATGCGAAAGCACTTTAAAATTATATTTCCCTTTGAAAACCCCATGCAACAAACCTACAAACGGAATTGCTGCAACTCCCAATGCTAATTGACTCACAAATTTTCGACGTTCGGGAAACGTTGCTGAACTAGGTCTATCAAAAAGGGTATCAGTCACAAACGTATAGCCTAGTACACCTACTCTAAGAATATCCTCTCCGAACATAAAAAGTACTAAGACCAGTTTTGGCACAAAGCTCAATAAAAACAAAGCTGTAGCACGTAACGAATATTTTGTAGGACCAACACTTCTATCATAATTAGCAAATGTATAGATTACGTATCCCAATACAATTATAGTAATACCCATATAAAGTAATTGAGCAAAACTATTTTTCGTTAATGTCCGTATCGCTTGGAATGCATAAAACTCAATAAGGACCACTATAAAAATCACTACTATCCAGCGCATCATTTATTATTTCTCTAAAATATTATGAATATAAAATCATGCCACCTCTAAATTTTTATTAGAATGACACAACGAAATTACGGTTTAAGTTCTTAGCATGATAACCAATCTCAAAAATATTCGCACTATCAGCAGCCTAAAACTGGGGTATTTGACAGATTCCCGTTGTTTTTATGCTTGAAAACCTCAATTATTATTTTTTTTCTGGTCAAAACCCCCTTTTTATTTGTAATTTTACGTGTCCAACTTAAAATGATTATCATAAAACAAACTTCCTATTTAGTTTTTAGCAAAAATCCGTAAGGATTATTACGACATTAATGATAATTGATAGCTACAGTTGTCAATTTTATTTTGGGGTGAAATGCCGTCATTTTTGACGGCATTTCTTTTTTCTCATATTTTCGCAATGATTTTCTACATGCCAGTATTTTTTAAAATAACTTTGTAGCTTTGGAACACTTCCTTTTTGGGAAGAATATTTAATCAAACATTGCTCCACTTTATGGCTACTCAAAAACGGTTATTTCTTTTAGATGCATATGCATTAATATTTAGAGGATATTATGCCTTAATCAAAAATCCCAGAATTACTTCTTCAGGAATGGATGTTTCGGCGATTATGGGATTCACCAACTCCTTGTTTGATGTTATTCGTCGTGAAAAACCTGATCACCTTGCAGTAGCTTTTGATAAAGGAGGTAGTAGTGCACGAACAGAAGCTTTTCCTGAATACAAAGCTAATCGTAGCGAAACTCCAGAGGCCATCAAAATTGCTGTACCATATATCCAACGACTTCTAGAAGCCATGCACATTCCCATTATAGAAAAGGAAGGTGTAGAGGCGGATGATTTGATAGGGACCCTAGCAAAACAAGCAGAAAAGGAAAAATTCCAAGTGTTCATGGTTACTCCTGATAAGGATTATGCACAATTAGTATCAGAGAACATTTTTATGTATAAACCTGCAAGAATGGGTAATGGTATAGAAATATGGGGAATTCCGGAAGTACAAAAACGTTTTGAAGTAAGCCGTCCTGAGCAAGTAATTGATTATCTTGGCATGATGGGTGATGCTGTCGATAACATCCCAGGATTACCCGGAGTAGGCGATAAAACTGCTAAAAAATTCATCGCGGCATATGACTCTCTAGAAGGTTTGATAGCTCACATACATGAGTTGAAAGGAAAAATGAAAGAAAAGGTCGAAGCAAATGCAGAACTTGGAATACTTTCTAAACAATTAGCTACAATCATTACCGATTGTGATGTAACCTTTAATGCTGATAACTATGAACTATCAGAACCGGATTCTGCCAAAGTCCAACTCCTCTTTGAGGAGCTAGAATTCCGAAGACTCAAGGATCAGTTTATCAAACTTTTTAGCAATGATCCCGTGCCAGAAACCGCACAAAAAAGCAAAGGTTCCTCTAAAGCAACAAAAAAAACCACACCTGCGGCAGGTGCAGGACAATTTTCTCTCTTTGGAGCAGATGGAGATACTACACAGATGGAGAAAATTTCCTCTCGAAATACTATTACCACTACATCACACCTCTATCAAACGGTGGCCCCAGGAATGGGAACTACACTATTTTTGCAGAACCTACTCAAACAAACACGTGTCTGTTTTGATACCGAAACCACTGGTCTCGATGCCATAGAGGCAGAACTTGTTGGTATCGCTTTCTCTTGGGAAGCCACAAAAGGATATTACATTCCTTTTCCAGAAGATCGTTCCGAGGCTCAAGCGATCATCGAACAACTACGTCCTTTTTTTGAAGCAGATCATATTGAAAAAATCGGACAGAACCTCAAATACGACATCAAAGTATTAGCAAAATACGACTTAGTAATTAGAGGAGCCTTGTTTGACACCATGCTAGCCCATTATCTGATCAATCCAGACATGAGACATAATATGGATATTCTATCTGAAACATATCTCAATTATACTCCTGTATCTATCACTGAACTCATTGGCAAAAAGGGTAAAAACCAAAAATCTATGCGCGATGTCCCTGTAGATCAACAAACAGAATATGCTGTAGAAGATGCGGATATTACACTACAATTAGCAGACCACTTTGCTCCAGAATTAAAAGAAGCAGACACCTCTAAGCTTTTTAAAGATATAGAAATACCATTGGTGCAGGTGTTAGCTGCTATGGAATTGGAAGGAATCAACCTAGACACAAGCTTTCTAAAAGGCCTTTCTGATGACTTAGAAAAAGACATCCATACTCTTGAAAAAGCAATTTATGAAGCTGCAGGGGAGGATTTCAATATTGCATCACCCAAACAACTTGGTATCGTATTATTCGAGAAACTAAAGCTTGTAGATAAACCTAAAAAAACTAAAACAGGGCAATACACGACCTCTGAAGATGTGCTCTCTTATCTAGCACCTAAACACGAAATTATTCAAAATGTATTAGAATATCGTGGCTTGGTAAAATTAAAGAGCACCTATGTAGATGCGTTGCCAAATCAAGTTTCATCCATTACCAATCGTGTACATACAGACTATATGCAAACTGTGGCTGCTACTGGCAGGCTTAGTTCTAACAATCCCAACTTACAAAACATCCCCATCCGAACAGCACGTGGACGCCAAGTACGCAAGGCCTTTGTTCCTAGAGACGAAAAATACATCTTACTAGCCGCTGATTACTCACAAATAGAATTGCGAATCATTGCAGCTTTGAGTGAAGAAAGCACCATGATAGAAGCCTTTAAAAACGGAGAAGACATTCATGCATCAACAGCTGCAAAAGTTTTTAATATTCCAATAGAGGAAGTAAGCAGAGAACAGCGTAGCAATGCCAAGACCGTTAACTTCGGAATTATTTATGGCGTTTCTGCTTTTGGACTAAGTAATCAAACTGACCTCTCTAGAAGCGAAGCAAAAGAACTTATAGAGACCTACTATAAAACCTATCCCAAATTGAGAAATTATATGAGCGAACAAGTAGATTTTGCCCGTGACAACGGTTATGTACAAACTATCTCCGGACGTCGTCGTTATCTCAAGGATATTAATTCAGGAAACGCTATTGTTCGTGGTGCGGCAGAAAGAAATGCAGTAAACGCTCCCATACAAGGAAGTGCTGCCGATGTGATTAAAATTGCGATGATCAACATCTACAATAAACTAAAAGAAGGCAATTATAAAACCAAAATGCTTCTACAGGTACACGATGAATTGGTTTTTGACGTCTACAAAGAAGAGCTAGACATCATCCAACCATTGATAAAATCCGAAATGGAGAACGCTTATCAAATGGCAGTACCTCTAGATGTTGAGATAGGACTTGGTAATAATTGGCTAGAAGCCCATTAATCATAACATTCGCTAGACAATACGAATTTAGATCCATGTTTTTTTGTAAAAGAGCTGGCACAACATCATTAAAAAAATGCAAGCTCATAATTAGGGTCTTTGTCATACTATTTTTTTCACTAAAAACCTAAACCGTAACCACGGATACATTTAAATTTTATAATTCAAACTGGCGAAAAATAGTTCCATTATTTTGACCTATAATTACATTTTAATTGGCATAAAATATAAAGTCAGAAATCACATGATATGATTTCTGACTTTATATTTTAAAAACTATCTATTAATGAATAGTCCATTTAGGTATATAAATTCGTATTAATGACACTGTTATTTTTGTATACAAAAACACCAAGATGCTATTACATAGCCTTAGCTATGGAATATACAAACAAGACATTTAGACGAAAAAAGAACAAGGCGATATGCGACATTATATAGCTAATCTGGTATAAGACAGTTCTTATTTATCTTCTTCCAAGGGCTCTATTGTATCAAACTGTGGAGGTAAGGTTTCTTCTCCATTGATATTGATTAGACCGTACTTACCATCAAGCTTTACTACAGCAAGATTCTTCTTGTACACATGAAAATTCTCGATTTCGTGATATTTTACAGGAACCACCAATTCTCCTTGCAAGTCAATAAAACCATATTTATCTGCAATACGAATACGAGCCCAACCTTTTCTAAACTGATCAAACACCTCTATCTCATCATACGCCGGAACTACTGTTGTCACACCATCACGACCAATAAAACCATACTTATTATCCTCAAGAACTCTTGCCCAATCTTTTTGCATTTCGCCAAAAGCTTCAATTTTTTGGTATTTTGGCTCCACAATTTCTACTCCTTTTTTATTAATAAAACCATGCAAGCTATCTTTAGTTATCCGTGCCCAGTCTTTTCTTTCAAGGTCAAACTTACCAATATCTTGATACTTAGGCGCTACTAATTGATTGCCGTCTGAATCTACTAACCCAACAAGGTTATCCTGTTTAATAACAAAGTAATCTGAATCTTGGGCATAAGACGATGTCGTCATTGCACATATCAGAGCGGCTAACATAATTTTTTTCATAATGTTTTAAAATTTTAAAGTGTTTCCGGAAATATATCAATTTGCAATCAAATTCAAAGGCTTTTTACAAAAACTCTCGATAAAAAACTCAAAGTTTTAAGATTTCATTTAAACATTCTACACTTCCCTACATCTCGAGTCCTACAAAAATTTTGAAGGAGTAACGGCACTAAAATTCACCTAATAAAAACTTGGTATGAATGACACTGTTATTCTTTATACAAAAACACCGTGATTCTATTGCATAACCTTAGCTATAAAACATATGAACAAGGCATTTAGATGGAAAAAGAACAAGGTGATATGCGACATCATATAGCTAATTTGGCACTAATACCATTTATCCTTTGAATTTACTGGGATAAAATTTAGACCAATTCGGTGTTAAAAATTTGAACAAAAAAAATCCCCCAGGATTATTGAGGGATTTTTATACAATATATCGCAAAGTCGTTTAAACTTTTCTTTAGTTTGTTACAAAGGTCTCTTTTGCACTCAGTTCTCGTCTTTTTATTGACTCATAGCATAGTAATGCATTCAAAAAAAAACGAAACATCAACATATGCTTGATATTTTGTCTGAGAAGGTAAAAAATCACTCTTCTCCAATTACTATATCAAAACGCTCCAAGCCCCAAGGGTACCTTAGAAATTAATTTGGTTTATTTCAAATTTAGATGCCGCAGAGCCTGTTCCTGTTGCAATTTCAGTAATATAAGAACTAATTACATAAGGCGTCTCATTTGCAAACTCAACGGTTGTAGGGAAATCCGAACCACTACCCAGACTCGCCGATTTGGACACGGATCCCGTAGCCCATCCATCTGTAGAATTGATAGAAAAAATAGTTTGTTCTCCACCAATTAGAGAATTATTTACAAAAAGCAAATTCGTATTATCCATCAATCTGATACCATCTCCAGAACCTAGCTCCTCTACTACAGCAACCTCTGTAATATCGGTTGGATCAGCGATAGAAACTTTGTAAAGGATTTGATTCTGGTAATGCGTAACCAACAAATACCCATCAGGGTGAAATTCTATTCCATTTAGTCCAAAGGTCATTGGTGCAGTTTCAAACAAAGGATCTGTAGCAAAAACAGAAGAAACCCCATCAGCTGTAATTCTATAAATTACAGGACTGAAACTATCCGTCACATATAGATTCCCTTTATCATCAAGTACAAGATCATTAATGAAATGTCCGCCCTCAAACAAAGTAGATAAATCATGACTACTTACTCGCTCTCCGGTAGTCGCATCATACCGAATAACTGTTGCCAATACACCTGTTGTTGCTGTCTGCCCTTGATCCGTAAATCCAGGGTTTGCATTACAAACTACTACTTGATTATTTGCTTTGTCAAATAAAATACCAACTGTAGCGATCAAATCATCTGATTCTGCAAAGACAGTCACTTTACCTTCCAAATCTACACTAACGATATTCCCAGTATACACAGACCCCATGAAGAAACGCTTATTGTCAGCGTCATAGGCAAAATCTTCTGGATACAAGGAAGGACTCTCAAAAGTAATATTCTGAGGTAAAACTACAGGAGTTACGCCCGTATCATCACCTGTATTGGTACTATTATCATCGTCACTACAAGAGGTAAGTTGTAAGCATAATGGTAAAAAGAGTAGTACGCGAATTATTTTTTTCATCTAGCTGTTTTTTTTATTGTTTTGTTTTTAAATCTAAAAAAGATTTTGAATTAAGACTTCTTAGTCTCGACAACTCCCGTATCCTAACAACTATTTCTATAAAAAAACACAAAAGTTCTTTTGATATCTATATTACAGCTTTACCAAGTACTGGTAGAAAGAATACGCACATACCATCACTACTCATAACGATCCACACTAATTACTTCTAGACCAAAACCCTGCAAACATTAACAACGCTCACCACCTATAAAATCTTATATTTGTGCATCACAAAAAACACAGACGTCCGATACTCCCATTCTTGGAGAAAAACAGATTTTATAAAAAGAATGACTATACTCCCTGCTACAAACTCTACACTTTCTGCCAAAGAACTAGGTGAATATATTAAAGACACCTATCAATTGCATCCTAATTTCAATTGTGAATTATTTAGAACAGGAATAAATCATACGTACTTTCTTTCTGATACCAAAACGACATATGTTTTAAGAGTTTATACACACAACTGGAGATCTAAATCTGAAATTACAGAAGAGCTAAAACTCCTAAAACTACTACAGAAAAACAACTTGAGTGTCTCTTTTCCAATAAAAGACAAAAACGGAGAATTTATCCAAGATGTAAACGCACCAGAAGGAATTAGACATGCCGTTCTTTTTTCATTTGCCAAGGGCGAAAAAGTTAGATTTCTTGACAAAGAGACTTGTTTTTCTATTGGTTCTTTGATGGCCAACTTACATCTTCTCACTTTGGATAACACCATCAATCGAATCTCTTATAACAAAGAATCACTTGTAGAATTGCCTCATCAACACCTAAAACAATTCTTTTCGGAAGAGTTATCAGAAATGAAATTCATCAAAGAGATTGGTGATCTCTTTGAGACATCTGATTTTGAAAACACTCAAAATGGCGTTGTACATATGGATATTTGGTACGACAATATGGCTATAACAGAGGAGAGAGAAATTACATTTTTCGACTTTGATTTTTGCGGAAATGGTCCTCAAATTCTAGATGTTGGTTATTTCTGTAAACAACTATTTCATATCGAAATCGATAAAAAGGAATACGAACTGAAAATGGCCCATTTTTTAGAAGGCTACCAAGCCATTAGACCATTATCAGATAATGAATTGCAATTCATTCCAAAAGCTGGTTTAGCTGTTTTTGTTTTTTATCTTGGTGTCCAAGCACAAAGGTTTGATTGGTCAAATATTTTTTTAACCAAAGGTTATCTCAAAATGCTCTATATCCCTAAACTAAAATCTTGGATTGACTACAATAGGATCGAAAAAACAACAATAGCTCAAGACTAGATAACACCATTTAAAAATAATTACGGGTTAACAATTCAGTTCTTTTTCTACTATTTTAGCCGATAATTACATTTTTACTGGTATAACTCTTAACGAGAACACTTTTTACAAACCACACTAATTATTTATAATACAAACCTATAAGTAGCCTTGATCAAAAAAGTATTCTCTGGCTGTTGATCCAAAATTTGATTATTCAAATTTCTAAACAAATGGTTTCTAGAATTACCATCTCCATTGATTCCTTGCGACCATACCAGAAAAATCTCGGATCCTGGAATATACTCCCAACGCAATACTAGATTAGAACGAAATTGTACAAATGAAAAGTCAGGATCATCAAAAGTATAAGTCATACCGTCTTCATTTTCTTTTATCGTATACTCATCATCGACTAGAGAAATCTGATTTTCTTTAAAAAATGTAACCCTATCATTTAAATCCTTCGCTCCTGCATTATGAACAAAATTAAAATTAGAATAACGTCCATTCGCAATAAATGGCTGTCCATAATATTGCACACTGAGATTAGGATTAACACTATAATTAAAACGAATACTAGAACTTAATGTTTGTCGATCGATAGCTCCTGTAATGTATCGAGTAGTTCCATTAAAATCAACATCTGTGATATACTGAGTCTTGTTTGGGTTCTGTTCAAACTCTGTATTAATAGACATACTGAAAGAATCAAAAGGCTGATAGTTGAGTCTCAATACGTATTTAGAAAAGGAAAAAGCATCCTGTTTGGCTCGGGCATATACATACCCTAACGTACAATGAAACTTCTTTCGTTGATCCGACCCAAAAAAAGCAAAGACATAGTTCTCTGATGAAAAACGCCAACGCTCCCCACCTCGGAGATAGCTAGTATCATAATTCCTTGGTTTATGTCCCATACCGACCTCTGTCCACCAATTATTTTTGTAGTTAATAAAACCATTAAAATCATACTGTATACTATTATGGTTTCCCTGAAAATCATAGGTAGAGAATTGTCCCACAAAGATATTTGCTCTTCTATAGAATTTTGTTGGCTTTAGGAATAGATACCTTACGTTTGAGAATTGTTCAATAAAGTCTGCATTTCTCAAAAACCCCACATCGTTGAGTTCTAATTCAGGAGATCGAAAAGTCATTCCTGTTTCATAACGCCAATTTCCACCTCCAGATTTTCCTGCTTTTAATTGCCCCCCAGTACCCGTTAGGGATGTACGACTCGAATCAATCGAAACATGATCTGCATCTACACGCTGAAACAAATGTGTCAATGATTCCTGTGTCTTTGTAATCGACTCTTTGGATCCTTTGACATGACTCGTGATTAAATTGCCCTGCACAAAATACTTCCGATCCTTCCAATTATGTTTAAAATCCACACCACCTGTATAAGCAGACTGCCTCAAATCGTTAAGATTATTCTCACGGAGCTCTATCAACTCACCGGTTTCGTCTGTAGCTGGATTATCAAAATCGATATTCAGAATAGTTCCTAGATTACGATTTGTTGCTGTAAAAATCGCTCCCAAAAACGAATTTCTTTCGTTAAAATCCTTTTGTACTCTTCCTACTAGATAATTTGTAAGCGGCTCCACGATCGCCTCCCTTTTATTACCTGCTTCATCTTCGATTGCAGCAACTTCCTGAGCGGTTACACTTTCTAGCAGTCCAACTGACCATCCGTTTTTGGTTTTTCCACTAAATTTTGCCGCTCCAAGCATCGTGGTATTCCGAGGCACATCAGCAAACTCATCATTATTCACGCCATCACCGAAACTCCCCTGAGGACTCCTCCCTATTCTACGGGAATAAAAAACATTATCAGAGCCATTCTCAAAACTGTAATCAAAAATATTTTTATTCTCTACAAAAAACGGTCTTTGCTCTTGAAAAAATATCTGAAATCCATCCAAAGCAATAGCAGCAGGATCTGCCTCTACTTGTCCAAAATCCGGATTTACCGTCAAATCCAATGTTAGGTCATTTGTAATCCCAATTTTGGCATCCAGCCCCCCATTCAACACAAAATCCGAACCATCCCGAAAAGGATTGCCATCCTCTGGCGGGTACGTGTCTAATTGAGCTACCGTAAATGGCTGAATCTCTAATTGTTTTTGAGGTTTGATATCAATCAACCCCAGTAACTCGCCTGCTTCACTAACAAAACCGGGGGCATCTTGTGGTAATCGCTGCCAAACGGAGCGTTCATCTTTTCTAAAAAACAATCGTGTGATTTGCAATCCCCACAATTGTTCTTTGCTATTTCCAAACTTCAACTGACTTAGAGGAATTTTCATCTCAGCAGTCCACCCATCGGCATCTATAGCAGCATCGCCATACCAAATTGGATTCCAACTAGCATCCCAATTATTTCCATTTTCACTCACAAACTCATCTCCTTTTACTCCAGCAGCTGTAATTGTAAAAGAAAAAGCTGTTCGCTTATCATGATAACTATCCAACACAATGGTTATACGATCTCCAGCAAATCCATCCCTACGAGAAAGTCGTTTTTCTATCTTCTCCGGTTCGGAATCAAAACATCTATAAGCAACGTACAAATATTTTTGATCGTACAGAATCTTAAACTTTGTTTGTTCCGAAGGCTCCGTATTCTCATCCGGGCTAGATTCTATAAATCCACCTTCCCATTCTGCGCCATCCCAACTCACATCGTCAAGCACACCATCTATCTTTGGTGCTACACCTGCACCCAAGCTTTTTGAAGTATATCGCTTTTTGGGCACCAATTGCAAACTGTCCTGTCCCCATATACAAATCGGAAACAATACAATACTCAAAACAGAAAACAGTTTTAGCATACTCTAAATTGTTCAGTTATATTTACACCATAATATACAACCTCTCTTTGTATATATAATTCTTAGTCCTGATCACTCCTAAAACACAAATTCTGAACAATCATTATATCAAAGTATCAAATTAGTAGGTTTTGTTACAGTTTTCTGCCAAAAATTAACAAAAATTAACTCAAAACACCACCATATACTCATTCCTTAAGAAACATCTAGGTAAAAAACAAAATATTTTACTAGCAGTTATTTGCATAGTCAATTTAATGACGTACATTTGCACCCCTGTTTTATGCAGGGAAAGGAATGTTTAATAACCAGTAAAATTAAAAGTGTGGACACATTAAGTTACAAAACAGTATCTGCCAACAAAGCAACCGTGAACAAAGAATGGGTGCATGTAGATGCTGAAGGACAGACTTTAGGACGTCTTTCTTCTGTTATAGCGAAGCTACTAAGAGGAAAGCATAAGCCAAACTTTACCCCACACGTTGATTGCGGTGATAACGTGATTATCACGAATGCAGCCAAAATCAACTTGACAGGAAAAAAGTGGACGGAAAAATCATATATTCGTCACACTGGCTATCCTGGAGGGCAAAGAAGTCTTACTGCTCAGGAATTGTATGACAAAAATCCAGAGCGACTTGTTGAAAAAGCGGTAAAAGGAATGCTTCCAAAGAATAAATTGGGTGCAGCGATTTTCCGTAATTTAAAGGTATATGCAGGAGCAGAACACAAAATGGACGCTCAGCAGCCAAAAACTATTAACTTAAACGAAATTAAGTAATGGAAGTTATTCATAAAATTGGCCGTAGAAAAACAGCAGTTGCCAGAGTATACCTGAAAGAAGGTTCAGGAAAAATCACCGTTAACAAAAAGCCACTAGAAGAGTATTTTACTACTGCTACATTGCAGTACAAAGTGCACCAACCATTGGTTTTGACAGGCAATGATGAAAATTTTGACATCAATGTGAATGTTTATGGTGGCGGAATCACTGGACAAGCAGAAGCTATACGCTTAGCTATCTCTAGAGCAATGTGCACACTAGACACAGATATCGAAGGAGATGCTGAAAGAGAAGAAGAAGGAAGAGCTACCGGAAACAGAGGAATCTTAAAACCAGAAGGTTTATTAACAAGAGATCCAAGAATGGTAGAACGTAAGAAGTTCGGACAGAAGAAAGCTCGTAAGAAATTCCAGTTCTCTAAGCGTTAATAAATTTATTAAATCACTTATGTTGTTATCAATTCGTATCATACGAGTTGAATGAGTTTAGCATCTAAATGTATAAGGCCGTACGCAAGTAGCCACTTATATATTGCGACTATAACAGAACGTAAACTATTACAAAAATGGCAAGTACTATAGAAGTAAAAGAATTATTGGATGCAGGTGTACATTTTGGACACCTTACCAGAAGATGGGATCCAAATATGGCTCCATACATCTACATGGAACGTAATGGAATCCATATTATAAACCTCTACAAAACTGCTGCAAAAATTGATGAAGCTGGAGAAGCTTTGAAAAAGATTGCAGGGTCAGGTAGAAAAATATTATTTGTTGCGACCAAAAAGCAAGCAAAAGAAATTGTAGCAGAAAAGGCTGCTAAAGCTAACCAACCATACATCACAGAAAGATGGCCTGGTGGTATGCTAACCAACTTTGTCACTATCCGTAAAGCTGTGAAGAAAATGGCTTCTATCGATAGAATGAAAAAAGATGGTACATTCCTTACCTTATCAAAGAAAGAGCGCCTACAAGTAGATCGTCTTAGAGCAAAATTAGAAAAGAACCTTGGTTCTATCGCTGATATGACTCGTCTACCTGGTGCATTATTTGTAGTAGATATTACGCGTGAACACATCGCCGTAAAAGAAGCTCAGAAATTAAACATTCCAATTTTTGCGATGGTAGATACCAACTCTGATCCACGTCAGGTTGACTATGTAATCCCATCAAATGATGATGCTTCAAAATCTATCGACAAAGTAATGTCTTACGTAAGTGAGTCTATCATTGAAGGTTTAAATGACAGAAAAGCAAGCAAAGATGCTCCTGCTGAAGGAGCCTCAAAAAGCAAAGCAAAAGCCACTAAACCTGCTCCAGCAGCTGCCGCAGTAGCAGTAGAAGAAGCTCCAGCTGCACCTAAAGCAACTCAAGAGGAAGAATAAACAAACAAGCCTTGAATTGAGAAAAACAAAAGAATTTCTTTTTGTTTTAACCTCAAAAAAGCATAAAAACCACGAGTCGTTTAGTTCTTTCTTTCAGGAAAGAATTGGGCGACTTGCTTTTTTAACACAAAAACAAAAAAAGTTATGGCAAAAATAACCGCCGCAGAAGTAAACAATCTTAGAAAAACTACCGGTGCCGGTATGATGGATTGCAAAAACGCCTTGGTAGAAGCTGAAGGTGATTTGGACAAAGCAGTCGAAATCCTTCGTAAAAAAGGACAAAAAATTGCAGCTAAAAGAGCTGATAGAGATTCTGCAGAAGGTGCAGTTATTGCAAAAGTAAACGGAAACAACAACAAAGGCGTCATCATATCACTAAATTGCGAAACTGACTTTGTTGCAAAAAATGATTCTTTTGTTAAACTAGCACATGATTTTGCTGATTTGGCACTTAACACTTCTAGTCAAGATGAGTTTTTGGCAGCTGATTTTGGTGGAATTACCGTGCAAGAAAAATTAACCGAACAAACTGGTGTTATCGGTGAAAAGATTGAAATCGGTGCATTCAAAGTATTAGAAGCTCCTTATGTTGCTTCTTATATCCACGTTGGAAACAGAATTGGATCTTTAACAGGATTCAACAACCCAATTGACAATATTGCCGAATTAGGAAAAGATATTTCTATGCAAGTTGCCTCTATGGGTGCCTCTACTTTATCATACAAAGATTTTGACCCTGCTTTTGTTGCCGCAGAAACTGAAGCACGTATTGCAGTCATCGAAAAAGACAATGAAGAACTAAAAAGATTAGGAAAGCCTTTAAAAAACATTCCAATCTTTATTTCTAGAGCGCAACTAACTGATGAGGCTTTGGCCAAAGCAGAAGAAGCGGTAAAAGAGCAACTGAAAGCTGAAGGAAAACCTGAAAAGATCTGGGACAAAATTCTTCCAGGAAAATTAGAGCGTTTCATCTCAGACAACACAACACTAGACCAAGAACAGTGTCTATTGGATCAAAACTTTATCAAAGATGAAAAGAAAAGTGTTGCCGAACATGTAGCAGCACAAGGAGATGTAGCTGTAGTAGGTTTCGAGAGAGTATCCCTGGGATAAACAACACCTACACAACACAAAATAATAACTCATTTTGACCTTTCTTCGTAACGCTGTTATGAATGTCAAAAAGTGTCTTATCTGATCAAATTTTATTTCATTTTTGGTCGATAACGAAAAGCCAAAATGAATTTCACTAAAATCCCATGCATCAAAATTGTATGGGATTTTTTTTATTACTAAAACCTCATGGACTAACAAAATCACATCAACACTAGTCCTTTAAAATCAATACATCCCTACAATATCCTATCCTCTGTTTCAGAACAAAAAAACTAGAGCATATAGCAGCCCTCATTATTATCTAAAAAAAAATTGAAGATCATTTGAATTCTTAAAAAATTAGGCGCACTGTAATAACACCTCTTCAATAAGCACATTTACTTCATCTGGAATAAACATCGTTTATCGACATAGAAGTTGTAATTTTTCGAATCTCACTTCTCTTCAAAGCAAATATGATTATATTTGCACAACAATCTCAAGCAATAGATGAAATATAAAAGAATTTTACTCAAATTATCAGGAGAGGCCTTAATGGGGAATCGCCAATACGGAATCGATCCAGAACGTTTAGCTGACTATGCTAATCAAATAAAAAATGTGATTGACCTAGGAGTAGAAGTTGCCATTGTTATTGGTGGAGGCAATA
Source organism: uncultured Aquimarina sp. (assembly GCA_947492105.1). GTDB lineage: Bacteria > Bacteroidota > Bacteroidia > Flavobacteriales > Flavobacteriaceae > Aquimarina. Next base: position 81,591 of record CANLMN010000011.1, read on the forward strand.
TTTTTAGAGGTGTCGCTGGAGCTAGCACTGGTATGGATCGCGTACAAGGTGATCATATGGGGATGTTAGCAACTGTGATCAACGGACTAGCACTACAAAGTGCTCTAGAAGATGCCGAAATCCCTACTCGACTGCAATCTGCCATCAAAATCAACGAAGTTGCAGAGCCTTTTATCCGTCGCAAAGCCATGCGACATCTAGAAAAAGGACGTGTAGTAATCTTTGGAGGTGGAACTGGCAATCCTTATTTTACCACGGATTCGGCTGCGGTACTTAGAGCAATTGAAATTGACGCAGATGTTATCCTTAAAGGGACTCGGGTTGATGGTATCTACACAGCAGATCCAGAAAAAGATTCTAAAGCCACCAAATTCGATTTCATAACCTTTGATGATGTCTTACGCAAAGGGCTCAAAGTTATGGACACTACCGCATTCACCTTGAGTCAGGAGAATGAATTGCCAATAATTGTATTTGACATGAATAAACAAGGAAACCTACTCAAAGTAGTTTCTGGTGAAACCGTTGGAACACGAGTAAATTTATAAAACTATTATAGAGAACCTGAATTATATCAGATAGATTAAAAAGACAACAGCATGAACGAAGAAATTGATTTTATTTTAGACGCTACAAAAGAGGCGATGCAAAACGCATTACTTCATCTAGAAAAAAAACTCTTAAACATTCGTGCCGGAAAAGCATCCGCAGCTATGCTTGGTAGCGTAATGGTTGATTATTATGGTTCTTCAACCCCATTATCACAGGTTGGGAATATCAATACACCAGATGCACGAACTCTGACAATTACTCCGTATGAGAAATCTATGATTCAGGGGATTGAAAAAGGAATAATGAATGCCAATCTAGGCTTTAACCCCATGAACAATGGCGAAAGCGTTATTATTAGCGTACCTCCATTAACCGAGGAACGTCGTCGGGAATTGGCTAAACAAGCCAAAGCAGAAGCAGAGGATAGCAAAATTGGAGTTCGTAATGATCGTAAAAACTCTAATAACGATCTCAAAAAATTAGACGGCATTTCGGAAGATGCGCTCAAAGCTTCGGAATCAGAAGTGCAAACACTCACTAATACTTTTATCAAAAAGATTGATGAAATGCTTGTTGCAAAAGAAAAAGAGATCATGACTGTGTGATAGTTACCGCACATTTACTTACACACTGTACCACCTCCGCATGACACGATTGTTTAGTTTTGGATTCTGGAATAGCTTAGCAGGCGCCATTCTTCGCTATAGGACCTTAATCCTTTTAGCAATCATTGGGATGACTATATTCCTTGGCTCTCAATGGCAACATATGCGGCTTTCTTACACAGAAGCCAATCTACTCCCAAGGGATCATGAGATTAATATTCAGTATCAAAAATTCTTGTCAAAGTTTGGAGATGAAGGAAATCTGATTGTAATGGCGGTTAATGACAGCTCGCTATTTACTCCATCAAAATTCAAAGCTTGGAATGATTTTAATAACTCCCTAAAAACCTACTACGAGGTTGATATGGTACTAGCCATAGGAGATCTCAAAAAATTAGAAAAAAAAGACAATCCGCCAAGATTTGAGCTTGTCCCTTTTATAAAAGACACCGTTTTTACAGAAAAACGTGTTACAGCTTACAAAAAAGAGCTATTTGATAGTCTACCGTTCTACCAAGGTCTACTGTATAGTAATAAATCTCAGACGATTCAAAGTGCCCTATACCTAAAGACTGAAATCGTCAACACCGAGAGGCGTAAAAATTTCATACTCAAACAACTAATACCAGCTGTAGAAAATTTTGAAAACCAGTATGGCATGGATGTAAAAGTATCCGGAATGCCCTACATTCGTACTCTAAACTCTCAAAATATTAATGACGAAATTTCTATATTTCTCCTTGCAGCGCTAGGCATCACATCCCTAATATTTTTCTTGTTTTTCAAATCCCTCAGAGCCACCTTAATCTCTATGATCACTGTTATCATTGGCGTTATGTGGGCTTTTGGATTTCTGGGTTGGTTCCGCTATGAGATTACTGCATTAACTGCTATTATACCTCCTTTGATTATTGTTATCGGAATTCCTAATTGTATTTTCCTGATCAATAAATATCAACAGGAGATCAAAAAACACGGAAACAAAGCCAAATCACTTCAACGTGTTATTACCAAAGTAGGGAACGCTACCCTGATGACTAATATAACTACCGCTTCTGGTTTTGCTACTTTTGCATTGACAGAAAGCAGACTACTTAAAGAATTTGGTATTGTAGCTTCTATAAATATCCTTGCGTTATTCGTACTGTGCCTATTAGTCGTTCCGATTATTTACAGTTTTATGCCAGTACCCAAAGAACGCCATCTCAAACACTTGAGCAAACCATGGATAGAGCGTTTGGTCGATTGGATGGAAAATGTGGTACGAACCCATCGTATCACCGTTTATATTACTTCTATCATCTTACTAATCATCAGTATAATTGGTATCTATACGATCAAAGTTTCTGGGAGTCTCCTAGAAGACATGCCAAAGGAATTGGCTTTTTACAAAGACATTGAATTTTTTGAAAAAGAATTTGATGGCATCATGCCTCTTGAGGTAATGATTGACACTAAACGAAAACAAGGTGTTCTCAAATTATCTACACTCAAGAGAATGCAAAAACTAGAAAATCTTCTGATAGAATATCCGGAGCTTTCTAAACCTGTTTCTATTGTAAATCTAGTCAAATACTCCAAACAAGCTTATTACAACAACAATCCCAAATACTATCAATTGCCCACTAGTCAGGAACGAAATTTTATTTTGCCCTATGCCAAGAGTATTGGATCTAACAATACTAATATTCTAAGTGCCTATATAGACAGTACGGGACAATACGCTAGAATGACTAGTTTCATGAAAGATATCGGTACCGAAAAAATGGAACTTATCGAACATGCTCTAGCACCAAAACTGGAAAAAATATTCCCTAAAGAGCGTTATGATGTTTCTTTTACAGGCAAGGCTTTGATTTTTCAGAAAGGCACGGACTACCTTGTCAAGAATCTCGTGTTCTCCCTATCTCTAGCAATAGTGCTCATAGCCATTTTCATGGCATGGATGTTCAGGTCATTCAAAATGATTGTAATCTCATTAATTCCGAATTTACTACCCCTGCTTATGACTGCTGGGATGATGGGCTTTATTGGGGTTCCTATCAAACCTTCTACCATATTAGTTTTTAGTATTGCCTTTGGCATTTCGGTCGATGACACGATACACTTTTTGGCAAAATACAGGCAAGAGCTCAAGGATCATAAATGGAAAATTAAAAAATCTGTCTATGCTGCCTTACGCGAAACAGGTGTAAGCATGTTTTACACCTCTACAGTGTTATTCTTTGGCTTCTCTGTTTTTATGCTATCCAATTTTGGAGGCACCAAGGCATTAGGGGGCTTAGTAGCTGCTACTTTATTGTTTGCTATGTTATCTAATCTTATTCTTTTACCTTCTTTATTACTTTCGCTAGAGCGAAACATTGCCAACAAAAAAACCCTCAAAGAACCTAGTCTAAAGATCATACCTGATGAGGAGGATATTGAAAAAAAATAGCAATACCCCTACTTGCTACAATAAATAATCATCTATTTTTTAATCCAACACTCTCCCACACCCAAACGAACTATAGTCTAGCATATGCCATTATGCCGTACAGCTATTTCATACCATTTAAAAAATAATTGCAGGCTAATAATTCGGTTCTTTTTCTAGTATTTTTTCGCTAAAAAATTAAATCGTAGCTAAGGCTATACTCGAATTTCATAGCTCAAACTAGCCGAAAAATAGTTCAATTATTTTAGTCTATAATTACATTTTAACCGGTATCACTTTCAAATCTACTTCAAAAATTGTGATGGCTTTTCCTTTAATAACCACGTGCTCATCCATCAGTTCAACCTCTAGGATTCCAGTTCTTTTGGAACATTGCAAAGAAGTCATTACTGTTTTATCAAGTCTTTGTGCCCATAATGGAATTAATGCGCAATGCGCTGATCCAGTTACAGGATCCTCGTCTATTCCAGACATTGGAGCAAAACAACGGACTACAAAATCATAGGCATCCAAAGCACTTTTTGCCGTAATCATCAGGTGTCCCAAATCATGAGATTCCATAATAGAAAAATTTGGTTTCGCCTCTGTTATTTGTTCCTGATCGTTTGCAATAGCAATTCTCCACTGATCAGCACTACGATACATAGCAATTGGTGAGAACCCTATGATATCTTTGAAATTTTCGGGGATTGCAATTTTTTCTATTGGATATTGAGGAAAAATCATTCGAATCCAATCACCATCTTTGCGAACCTCAAGCGTAACTTCTTGAGCTTTGAAACTGATTTTTTCAGCTATCTCCACTACACCTAATTCATATAACAGATGAGCACTTGCGAGTGTTGCATGACCACATAACGGCACCTCTCTTGTAGGTGTAAAATATCGTATACCAAAACCTTTCTCTTGAGCAATAACAAAAGCTGTTTCTGACAAATTCATTTCCATTGCGATATTCTGCATAAATTCGACCGAAACTGCGGCTTTTAACAACACTACTCCAGCAGGGTTTCCTTTAAAAGCTTCTTCACAAAATGCATCTACCTGATAAATTTTCATTTTATAGTATTTGAGTTTTTAGATTGTACACGAAAAAAAAAGTGTTCGTTTATAATTCCTTCAACTCCACATTACGGAAGTCAATAGGAAAACCTTCGTATTGCAATAAGATTCTCCCAGCGGGGACTGATGGATTTTTTGCCTTGTGAACCAATTCTCCATTAAGCCAATGCTCAATAGCATTATCCTCACAGATAATTTTTACCGTATTCCACTTCCCTATCGCTTTTGCTGCATCTTTGAGGCGTTTTGAAACCACACTTTTTCCAGGAATTATTGGCTTTCCTCCTATGTCAATAGTGGTATGATGCAATAAAATAAAATCCCCGGTAGCCCCTTCTTTTACTTGAAATTGTATCCCTTTGGGCCAAATGGTATCTCTTGCAGTTTCTGGAACACGATACATAATACCACTGTTTTTGGTTTTGCTTCTTTTGACAAAAGTAGTATCCACATTCCATCGGTACTCTGCTGTTAGTTCAAAATCTGTATATGATTTTTCTGTTATTAAGTATCCGATTTTTTTCCCTGAAAAACGCATCATTTGCGCTGCCACGGAAACCATTTCTGAAGCTTTTCCATGATCTCTACCTCCTTTCTGGTAGACATTCCAACCCTGTAAATCCGTTTTATTAAAAAGTGACACTACAGCTTGAGCGCTGATATCTTTGCATAAAAATAAGATTATCAACAAGGTAGTATTAATAATGGTTTTTGAAATACACATAGGAAAAATTTAAAATATCATTGATGAATATACAAAAAACAATGAATACTACTTATACACCATCAATGTAGCTTTTGGAAGCAATGAATACATGATATTTCAAAAAAAAATCCCGCCGAGAACTCAGCGGGATTTAAGAAATAGATTACCCCAAAACCTATCTCTACTAACTTAACGTAAACACAATTGTCATAATCGCACTTGCAAGATAATGACACTTAGCCTGCAAAAAAACAGTAGGTCACGGGGGATTTCCCCCTTTTTTAGAAACAACTGTACTATCATTCAAAATAAAATTTTAAAACACTTATATACAGTTGTTTATATTGGAATAAATTTTGAAAAATTCTCATATCACCTATACTTTAAACCATATAAACAGTAATTATGCTATGTTTATCCCATAATTGCTATTACAAAACATCGCTATTCCTAAGATCAGTACTATAAAAAGCATGCTTTTTCTCAAAAAAAACGCGGAGAATAAAATTTTATAACACTCTATTGGGATGCAATCCTCACAAAAAATTATCTTTGCGATCTCGACAATGGTTATGCTATTTGGACTTTGAATTTATTTGAAAATAAAATTTAAAGATCTTTTGACCCGGATAAAGAAAAAAAAGTAAGCATATAATAGACTATGATATATATTTTTCTAAAATTAACGACAAAAAAGATTTCTTTAAACTGATTAATTCAAAAGACAAATAGTATCATATACACTATCCATAGGTCGCAAACTAAAAATTATAAAAAAACAGCTGATAAATGTGTTTGTGCTATCGACCAGCATATAACACAAAAACACTATTATATAATGACACACCAAAGAATTGCAGACGCACTAATAAGCGATAAGTTGTTACAAGAAATTACTGTAAAGGGTTGGGTACGCTCTTTTAGAAGCAATCGTTTTATTGCTTTGAATGACGGTTCTACCATAAAGACTATTCAATGCGTCGTAGATTTTTCGACGATGGACGAGGCTCTACTAAAACGAGTCACAGTAGGAGCCGCTTTAAGTATTACCGGAACTTTGGAAGAAAGTCAAGGAAGTGGTCAACGTGTAGAAATTCATGTTACCAATATCATTATCGAAGGAGATGCGGATCCTGAGGAGGTAAAACGTACAATTCTTTCGCCAAAAAGACATTCTTTAGAAAAATTGCGCGAACAAGCTCATCTACGCGTGCGCACCAATACTTTTGGCGCTATAATGCGTTTGCGCTCCAAACTCTCATTTGCCGTACATTCTTATTTTCAAGAGAATGGTTTTAATTATGTGCACACCCCTATTATTACGGGTAGCGATGCAGAAGGTGCTGGTGAGATGTTTAAAGTAACGAATTTTGATCTCAATAACCCTCCTCGAAAAGAAGATGGAAGTATTGATTATTCGCAAGATTTTTTTGGTAAGGAAACTAATCTAACAGTCTCTGGACAATTAGAAGGAGAAACTTATGCTCTTGGTTTAGGGAACATTTATACTTTTGGGCCGACGTTTCGTGCAGAGAATTCGAATACTTCTCGTCATTTGGCCGAATTCTGGATGATCGAACCTGAAATGGCTTTCTGTGACCTCACAGGAAATATGGACCTTGCCGAAGATTTTATCAAATACGTTATTAGTTATGTCTTGGAACACTGTCAAGACGACTTAGCGTTTCTAGAAGAGCGTTTGGTCAATGAAGATAAAAGCAAACCACAGGCCGAGCGCAGCCCGATGTTGTTACGTGAAAAACTCAAGTTTGTTGCTGACAACAATTTTAAACGTGTGAGTTATACAGAAGCCATTGAAATTCTCAAAAATTGCAAACCCAACAAGAAGAAAAAATTTAAATATATCATCGATGAATGGGGAGCTGATTTGCAAAGTGAACATGAACGTTATTTAGTAGAAAAGCATTTTGAATGCCCTGTCATCTTATTTGATTATCCTGCCAACATTAAGGCTTTCTATATGCGTCTGAATGAAGATCAAAAAACAGTTCGTGCTATGGACATCTTATTTCCTGGGATTGGTGAGATCGTTGGTGGCTCGCAACGTGAGGAGCGCCTGGATGTACTCAAAGAAAAAATGGCGGCATTAGATATTGATGAAAAAGAATTATACTGGTACCTAGACACTCGTCGATTTGGAACTTGTGTGCATAGCGGTTTTGGATTAGGTTTTGAAAGGCTAGTGCTTTTTGCTACTGGTATGGGTAATATACGTGATGTAATCCCTTATCCAAGAAGCCCTCTAAATGCTGATTTCTAAATAGTAGAAATCATATGTTTTTGATCGGTGATGATACACCTATTGTAGACAACAAAGTTTGCATTATAAGATCGTATCACCACCGGTTAAAGTCATATATATGCAAGTCTCATCTATTTAATTACTATGTACTTTTTCGAGTAATACTTTGGCAAGTTTGTTTTGCAAAAATCCATCTAAATCCAAAAAGGATACCTTGATTGTCACTTGTTCATAAAGTTCCTCTATTTTTCGTAAATGCGGAACCTTGCCAGCAACTTTGAGTTTTTCTAAAACATCGTTAAAAAACAACAAAAGTATTGCTACCAATTGGGTTTGTATTTTGTTCTGTTCTAATGAACTTAGAAATTTTTTGGAATAGGCCAAAAAGACTTGGGGATAATTAGAAAACATCTGGATAGTTGCTGCAAAACTATGATATACACCAATACCGTCATTATTACTCTTGAACCATAGCGTGACATCCGTTGTATTATTTTGATTCACATAGGTTGTTATAGTTTTTTTTATCAAAGCACTACAGTCGTAGGAGGATAAGTAGAATACCTCCATTCCAATATTGGTGCTCACAATAAAAACTTCGTTCTGTATCTCCGCTTGTAAAAAGGATTGAAAAGCTCCCAAGGATCCTTTTTTGATCAATAAATGCCTTGCATTAGACTCTGATCTAATACTTATTGATTTCAACAACGCTATTTGACGATCATTAAGCAACATTCTTTAATAATTTTTGAAGTTCTTTAAGTCCTTTGTTTTCTGCATGCTGTAGCGCCGTATACCCTTCAAGATCTTTTGCAGTAATATCAGCACCATGATCCAATAACACTTTGGCCACTTTGGTTTGTCCAAAACTCGCTGCATAGATTAAGGGGGTATATCCGTTAGAACTTACAGCATTTACATCTGCTCCATGCGCTATTAGAAGTGCCACCATATCAAGATTCCCTTTAAAACAAACTCCCATCAAAGGAGTATTTCCAGAAAGATCAGTTGCATTGCAGTCAGGAGCACATTGCAATATCGCTTTGGTCACGTCGAGCAACCCATAATATGTTGCTAACACTAATGGACTAAATCCTTTTTGATCCTTGACATGAACCACGTTAGGATCTACATCCAAGATACGTTTTACTGCATCCAAATCTTTTTCCCTAATAGCTTCAAATATATCTTTATCCATAAAGCTTTTTTTATATCAGTCACATACTTGTGTAAATCCTAACAATATTCTGAGCAATAATTGCCCCGTTTCTAAATGTACCATTTAAATATCAACAAACTATATCTTGTACGCTTTTAATTATCTGTATCTTGAACTGAATTTGGCCTCTTACATCTCCTCAAAATTATTAAAAATCTCTATGCTTTGATGGTTTCTATTCCTAAAACTCTCTTATAACTTTCAAAAAAATCTCGCTAAGATTGCGATATCATTTTATACCTACCTAACGAAGTAATTTAAGGTTTTTCTTCCAGCAACAATCTTGTCATTTCAACCGATAATTCAATCAATTCATCACACCATTACAAAGGTATTCCATGAAATCATTTGAATTTTTTCTATACTACACCACCAAACAAAACCAACCTATAATTCCACCACACTTGATTCTGAATTCTTTACCAAAAACAGAAAACCCCAAGCTTCTTTGTAACGAATTCAAAGTCCAAGAGGCATAATATGATCAATATTTGGCATAAAAATTAACAAGAAAAAGGAACTAAAACGTCATAGTTGTACAGATAAACCACACATAAAGTCTCTTTATCGAAAACATTAATTATTTTACCTGCAAAAAGACTACAATCTAATACTGTGTAGTATTTTTACGGTCATTTTTAAACCTAAACCGCAACTTTTTTAAAAGCAATCAACTACAATGAAAAAAATTATCTTACTTCTATTTCTAATTTGTTCTACCTCCTCACTCTTTGCAACAGATTACTATGTAAATGCTGATACCGGCAGTGATCAAAACAGTGGAACTTCTGTCGATGACGCATTCCGATCATTGAGAAAGATCTCCAATACAGCACTACTTCCTGGAGACAATGTGTATATTATGAACGGAACGTATAACAGTGGCAGCAGCACTTTACTCGTTATTCGTGAGTCTGGAACACCTGATAACTGGATTACTTTCCAGAACTACCAAGACCATGAACCTATTCTCGAATTTAGCGGATGGACTGGTATTGATTTGATTAACGGAGCCTCATACATCAAAATCAAAGGACTAAAAATCAAAGGTGCACGATCAAAAATAACACGAGAACAAGCTCTTGCTCAACCAGGAAGTTGTGAAAACCAACAAGAAGGTGGTGCCCAAGGTTTATTTAATGGAACAGGAATTTTGGCTGTAGGACCAAATCTAAAATGGAGTAATAGTGCCACTACAGGTGATGAAGTACCTAGCCATATCACCATAGAGGATTGTGAAATATTTGATTGTACAAGTTCTGGTATTGCTTTTCAACAGGCGGACTACGTTACCATCGTGAATAATAAGGTTTACAATAACTGTTGGTACACGCTTTATGGCACAAGTGGAATCAACCTATACCAACTTATCAATACAGATGGCACTACTGACACGCATAATATAATCGCAAACAACCTCATCTACGGTAATCAATTGCTTGTACCGCAGGTTCCTTACTGTTCTTACTTAGATGGTAACGGATTGATTATAGACGACCTGAGACATCTACAGAAAGGAAATTACAAAGACCCTAATGTTACTTTTCCTAAATATAGCGCCCGCACATTAGTCTCAAATAATATTTCGGTTAATAACGGAGGTAGTGGACTACACTTTTTCTTAAGTACCAAATGTGACATTTATAATAATACTGTTGCAAACAATGCATTCCAAAACGAGGGAGTCAACAGTAACTCCGAACTACGTATTGGTGGTTCTGAAGATTTTAATGTAAAAAATAACATTTTCAAAAGCGAATATACTGTACATAGCAACAGCGGAAATTCTGCTCTTAACTATGAATACAACTATCAATATGGCCCCAAAATCGATAGCTTGTACATCACAACTCCATGTAAAGGCTGTTTGTATGATGAATTGGTTTTTGAAAATGAAGATGTGACTAATATTCGCCCTTTTATCACCGCTGTAGATGGCATTCTAAAAAATGCTGGAACAACAACGACGCTAATCCAAGATGATTACCTTGGGAATATTCGCCCTAATGAAGATGAATCTTTTGATATAGGAGCTTATGAGTTGCAAGCTTGTTATCCTACCACTTGGTACACCGATATTGATGGTGATGGAGCTGGAGACCCTAATAGTACAATAGAAGCCTGTGAGCAGCCAGAGGGCTATGTCGGTATCGCTGGAGATACATGTCCCTTGGACACCCTTAAAACTACTCCTGGAGAATGTGGTTGTGGTGTGGTAGAAGGTTCTTGTGACACGACCTGTGCCTCTCCAGAATATAATAGCAACACTATTTATAGAACTGCAGGAAATTTGGTACTGTATAATCAAAAAGTTTATGAAAACAAATGGTATACACGAGGAGATCTCCCTACAAATGGTGGTCCTTGGAAATTAATTAAAGTCTGTGGTGACATCACATCAGATTGTACTAGCCTTATGCAATGGTCTCCAATAAGTACATATGCTACAAAAGGTACTGAAATTGTATACAGAAACAATATCTATGAAAACCAATGGTACTCTAAAGGTGATATACCTAGCACAAGTGAGGTTTGGGAATTCAAAGGAGTTTGTGATTCTAAAGAGAAAACATTGAGTATTACAACCAATTCTCTAATCTTAAAAGGTATCAATATCTATCCGACTACCATAAAAGAGCTCTTATATATAGACAATGCGAATCCGATTAAGTTAGAAATCTATAGCATTACTGGAAAAGCAATAGGATCTTGGAAACTATCCTCTGGCAAAAACTCCATTGCTGTACATACTTTGACCAGCGGACTGTATCTAGCAAGAATTAACAATACCACTACTATAAAACTACTCAAAAAGTAGCCTAGTATACACTAACAAAACCCTATAGCAGTGGTCTAATAGTAGTAATTCTATGTATTTGTCCTTGAAGTTTGTTACAGTACAATGAGACATCTATTTTAGAACTAATTAAAAATCTAACTGTGCTAAAGCTGAACAATGATATCCAATTCATTGTTCAGCTTTTTAGTTTTTGCTAATTTCTTTGCAAAGCCCCATCCATAATTATACATTACAAGCTCACACTTATACCATTTGTTGTTTGTCCATCTAGATGCCTTGTTCCTATTTCCTATATTCTATAGCTAAGACTATGCAATAGAATCACCGTGTTTTTACATAAAAAAACAACAGTGTCATGAATACGAATTTATATACCTCAATTGAATGTAACTGGTATAATAATCAAAAATATTTTTTGAAAAAACATCAAAAAAACCCTGCTCTATCCTGTAGAACAAGGTCATTTTGTAAACTGTATTCTTTATTTGGCTCTCTTCTTACCTAATACGGTATACATTCTACACTCCGAAGGTGTATCTCCATCACTATTCCCTGCCATAATGATACTCTCGCCTGCTTTTGCCACGCGATGAAACACGGACATTACAACATCTCCCAATTTTACATCATCTCCGCTGTCTGTATAGTCATTTAGCAAAAATTCTGGTCTTGACACTCTATCATCATGTAATACATAAATATCCATATCTACGCCAGCAATAAATTGCAACTGATCCCTTGCCCAATACTTACTATCAGAATTTGGAACTCTTATATATTCAGACCCGTTTAAATACCTAGGGATAACAGTATAATTAATATCCATATCTGTATAAGCTCTTTTGCCCCAATGCATATTCACTCGCAATACAGCCTTACCATCTCCAGTATAACTGAATTTGGTAAACAACTTGCTTCTGTTCTTTATACCGGGAACATACTCTGGTATTTTGGGAGTATATACTGGCATTGGTTCCTCTTTCAACACATCTTCATAAACCTGAGGAAGCGCTACCGTAAGACCGTTTTCTATTACCACAGGTATCGATGAGATCTCCACCTCTGCTGGTGCTATTCCTGATTGTTTTGCTGTAATTTTTACCGTCCCGGCTTTGAGAAGAGACCGCACAGCCACACGATTGATACCTGCCTCTATATCCAAGTACAAATTATTTGTAGAATTTGGTTTTCCACTATTATAACCACCACGCCAGATCCCTGATCCAGAAATAGTAAAATCAACTCGTCCTTTGGCTAACGGACACCTTCTACCCTTTGCATCCACCACCTCTACATCAATAAGTACAACATCAGATCCATCTGCCTGCCATCCTTTTGGCCCTGTTATAGGCGTTAATTTGAGCGCTACAGGAGCCCCTGCTGTGACCTTAGTTTGAGAAACCTTGAGCTCATCCTTTAAATAGCCTTCAACCTTTATATTTCCAGCTTTCCATTGTACTTTATCAAATTTAAATACGTACCCATTCTTTGGTGTATTATTAGTCCCTATCAACTTTCCGTTAACATATAATTTTACCGTTTCACAGTTAGAGATAACATACATGTCTTTTTTTGTTCCCTCTTTATAATTCCAATGCCCGACAACATGCACTTGTGGCTCTGGTCTCCACATTGCTTTGAGTGCATAAAAACCTTCTTTTGGAAGACGTACAGCATCTACCTCACCACTAGCTCGTGTAACCTCTGTAGGACAGCGTCCACCGTGCGGTCCGTCTGAGAATACCCAATTTGCCCCTCCTACGTGATAAGATTTTTTCCCCATTTTGTTCCACCAATGATCAGCTTGTCTTACTGCAAAATCTTCTGAACTTAATTTGTATGTATTTTTATTAATATTTGGATGACTCCAAAAATTATCATCTGGGGATTGTTTATCCCATATTCGACGAGGAGCCTCGTCTCTCATATATTCACTTTCGACAATAGGTAAATTAGGATATTCTCGCTCCCAACCTTCGGTTCCAATCTCAATGGACACGTAACCTTCAGAATCATTCTTTACATCCGCTCTTCTATTCCCCATAAGGCGTTTCCCTTTTGGATCAAAAGTTTCGATTGCTGCAAGAATTTCTTTGTAATGTGCTTCTGTTTCTGCCCAATTACCACCTTCCCATATAAAAATAGAGGGGTGATTACGATAATATACTATGAGATCTTTAAAAGCTTTGATACGAATATCCCATGTTTCACCTTCATCCTGTGACTCTCCACTCACGCCAGGCATGAGTGTAACAAATCCATACTTATCGCCCATTGCCACTTCTGCCGGAGAACCTGCACAGTGTCCCCATCTGATGAAATTGCCTCCAGCTTCATCCATTAATCTAAACGTATGATCACGCAACCAATCTGGTAAAGCAGCACCTAGTCCTGCCCAAGTATTTGTAGGCTTTTGTCCCCAACCGTGTAATTTTGCATACTCACCATTGTTAGAAAACCCTGTATCTTTATTAAAATCAAAACTTCTAATCCCCAAAGGTGTTGTATAGGAATCTACGATTTTGCCCCCTATTCTTAGGATACTCTCAACGGTATACATGTACGGATGCCGAGTATACCAACGATGTGGATTCGCTATACTCGTAGTTGTAGAAAATGTAAATTTTTGTCCTCCTTTGATTTTTTTCTTAACACTCATCACCTTGACCACATGATTCTCTGCGTCTATTATCTTTGCCTCTAGAGTAACATTTTTGGTGTTTTGGTATTCGTTATGAACTTCGGCTGTGACGGTTATATCAGCATTTTTTGCGCTAATATTTTCTGCATAGACATAAGTACCAACAGTTTTTAGGTTGTCATAAAGCGGTAATGTAATGTGTACAGGGTTCATTACATGAAGAAATACATTTCTATAAATCCCTCCATGAGTGGGATGCCAATGTTCGTGATTCCAGACCAATGGAAAATTTTTCCTAAAATGATCTCCACGATCATTATTTACTTTGACAGCAATAATGTTATCTGAACCAAACTTCAGGTGAGGCGTCAGATCATATCCAAAAGGTATAAACCCTGTTTGATTTTGTCCAAGATGTTGTCCGTTGATATATACATCCGCTATTTGACGTACCGATTCAAATTCTATAAAAACCTTTTTGCCAGTATCAGAAGCTGGTAGTTTGAAATGCTTACGATACCAAACAGTTCCTCTCCATTGATTATCCTCTCCATCATGATGTCCATGACTCAGATCATCAAATGTATCTACATCATTAAATGTATGCGGACAACTAACAGTTTTCCAAGTATCATCACTACTCTTTGGATCTTGGGCATTCTCTGGATCGGCTTTGATAAACTTCCAGTCTGGATTAAAATTGTATTTAACTCTGCCTCCTTCAGAAACGTGAACTACGTCTTTTTTCTGACAAGATGCAGAAGTTATTACGATGAGGGATAGAAAAAACAAAATACTTTTAAACTTCTGTTCAAACATTCTTTTTACTTTATGTTTTATATTGATTTTGGTATCATTCGAGATGATACAGCCCGATACATGGCTAACTATTGTTTTTATCACTTTTTTTGACACGTTTCTTATTATTCCTTGACTTTATCAAGCTTTTTTATATAAAAAACAACAGTTTCTTTAAAATAAACTAGAGACCAAAATTAGAATTAAAGATAGCATAATACCATTTAAAAAATAATTACAGGCTACTCATTAGCTTCTTTTTCTGCTATTTTGGCCTGCAATAACATTTTAGCTAGCACAACTAGAATCTTATTAAAAAACTGCTAAACATTTAACTAAAATTATGCCAAAGATGTCATTTTAATTAAAAAAAACTATCCTGTGCTATCATGTTATAAAACTCTGTAGATTTTTTATAATCATAGGAATCCCCTTCCGAATATGCTCTAAAAAGTTCAATCCACCTAATGTATCACAAAGCGTGTAATATATTAGGTGGATTGAAGAAACACATTTCATTTCTTAATGTGTTTTATTTCCAAAAAAACTTATTTCACAGTTAAGGTAGCTTTTTTGAGGTCCTCTTTTTTGGAAGATGTACCAATCCAAACAGAAAATGTTCCTGGCTCTACAATTTTTTTCATGTCTTGACCTAATATATTAAGCTCATCAAAACCTAATTCAAAACTCACGGTTTTGGTTTCTCCTGGGTTCAAAGTAATTCTTTGGAATCCTTTTAACATCTTTATATAACGCCCTACAGAAGCTACATCATCTTGAATATACATTTGAACAACCTCATCACCTATTCGTTTTCCAGTATTCGTAACTTTTACAGAAACCTTTGTCGTGCCACTCGTTGGGATCGTTGTTTTGTCCAATTTTGGTTCACTCAGTTCAAAGCTCGTATAACTCAATCCAAAACCAAATGGAAACAACGCTGATTTGTCTTTGAACTTGTATAACCCTTTACCACTACCGATAAAATCAGGACGCTCCAAGTAAGTTACTGGCACCTGACCTACAGATCTGGGAAATGATACTGTAAGTTTCCCTCCTGGATTTACATCTCCAAAAATAGCATCTGCAATAGCATCTCCTGATCTCATACCAAGGTACCAAGTTTCTAAAATTGATGGAATATTATCTGCGATATAATTAATGGCTAATGGACGTCCATTCAAAAGTACGACAATAACAGGTTTTCCTGTTTTGTGAATAGCCTCTACTAATTCATTCTGAACTCCATACAAACCAAGATCCGAACGATCAACTCCTTCTCCTCCAGTTTTTCTAGAACCGCCGACAACCAATACTACAGCATCAGATTTTTCTGCTGCTTCAACGGCTTTAGAAATACCTGATGTATCATCACTTAAAAGACCACATCCTTGGGCATAATTAATTTTTAGTTTTCCTGAAGTTTTTTTCTTTAGACCATCCAATACCGACACATAAAAAGGCGGCAATCCAGAATACCCACCTAATAGCGAATATGTTCCAGTCTTTGGTTTTTTCTCATGCGCATTAGGACCAATTACTGCCAGCGATTTAATCTTACTCATATCCAGTGGCAAAAGATTATTCTCGTTTTTGAGAAGTATCATTGCCTTTTTTGCCATTTCATAAGAAAACTCTTGGTGTTCCTTTCGGCTTACAATCGTATCCTTTTTGACTTCTTTGCTCTTAGATTTAAAAAGTCCCAATTGATATTTGGCGGTAAGAATTCTTGATACAGCTTTGTCTACATATTTTACCAATTCTGGATTTTTCTTTAACGTATCATTTAATACCGTAGAATGATATGCGTATAGCTCTAAAGGTTTCCCTAACACCAAATCCATATCAACACCTGCTTTCAGACCTAGTATTGCCGCTTCTGCTCTTGTTTCGGTGATATGATGCATTGTTTGTAATCTACCCACATCATTATTATCTGAAACAATAAATCCATCGAATCCTAATTCGTCTCTCAATACGTCCTGTAGCAACCACTCATTCATATGACATGGCACTCCATTAAAATCCTGGTGTCCTGGCATTATACACCCCACTTTAGCTTCTTTTACAGCTGCTTCGAAGGGAGGAAGAAAAATCTCTCGTAGACGACGCTCCGACATATCACTAAATCCTCCATTGATACCGCGTCGATTTTCTGGATATCCCACAAAATGCTTTGCAGTCGTCAAAATATGATTTTCATCTAGACGCTCTTTACCTACTCCTTGCATCCCTTGTATAAAAGCTACTCCCATTCTAGAGACCAAATAAGGATCTTCCCCAAACGACTCTTCTACTCTACCATATCGTGGATCTCCAGATATTACATCCAAATTTGGAGAATAACAATGTGTAATATTGAGATCCCTTGCCTCTAATGCCGTTTGACTTGTCATCTTTTTGACCAACTCTGGTTCCCAAGTAGACCCACATGCTATAGCCTGCGGATATACAGTTACCCCATCATACCAAAGTCCATGTAAGCCCTCACCAAATTTCATAAATGGAATACCCAACCTTTCATTGGCAGGGGCATCTTGCGTAATTTCTGCAATTTTTTCCTCCAATGTCATTTTTCTGATAAGTTTTGACACCTTACGCGCAATCCCAGTATCTCCACTACTGATCTCTTTATTTCCTTTTTGTTGCGAATTACCAACAAAAATGGATAGGACAAAAACACTAAAAAAGATTCTTTTCATTAATTCAATCACTTTTAAATTTAAAATTAGAATACAAAAAATTATTGTACTCGATTATTTTCAGTTTTTACTAAAAAAACAACTACGCAACAGCTGGCAACACTACTCGAAATTTCTTTGCTTGCTGTTCCGCAGTTTTTTATATCTATTTTAGTATACTACTCCTTATTTTGTGCGGTAAAATTTACACAAAAATAAGGAGGTATAAAAATATTGTCTGACTATCTGCTTCAAATGTCCGTTAGACATCTCCTTTTGGCATCAGGACAAATACAGTTCATTTTACTCTATACTTATCGATATCCGTTATTCGTAGGGTCATCCGCTAACAATCTAGGATTCAATTGCAATTCTTGTAATGGAATCGGTAGTTTGACATGCCAAGACCTAATGTTTTCATTTGCTTTATAAATACGATACGTCAAATTCTGTACCACATCTAATAATATCCCCCATCGAATCAAATCATACCTTCTGTGAGCCTCACCAGCCAACTCCCATTTGCGCTCGTCATAAATCACTTCTCTAAACCCTTGTTGACTCAGACCGGATAGTTCCCATTCTGCTCTGGTTGCGTACGCACGTTCTCTTACTGGATTCAGGTACTGATACGCATCTGTAGGGCCATTAAGCTCATTTTCTGACTCTGCAGCCATTAGATATACGTCTGCTAATCTAAAAACCATTCTATTATCCTCATGATTGAAACGCGGAGAAGTTTCTAAATCTAAATTCATAAATTTTGGCATGTAAGGAAATCTCAAATCGAAACCTAAATAATTATCCATCACATTCAAAGGTCTTCTCAAATCATTGAGCGGAAATTTCTCTGCAAAATCTTTTGATGCCACCTGCAAACCTGTTCCATTAAATGCCTGACCTATGTCAGTTAAAGCTTTTCTTAGAGCTTTTCTATCATCTTTATTTAAAGGCTCATCGATAAGACGTGGATTGAATAGACTTGGTCTCCAGTTACCATTTCCTGCTATAACAGGCACACCTTCTTCAAACTGCCCTTTGATATCTTTTGCAAAATCCAATGACCAAATAATCTCTGCATTATATTCATTTGCCGGATCAAATACAGCTGCATAGGTTGACAAAAGCTGATGTCCAGACTCCTCGATTATTTCTTTACATTTATCAAGTGCTCCTTGCCAATTTTTTTCTTTGAGATAAATTTTGGCCATTACCATTGCTGCCGCCCATTTTGAAGCCCGTCCTCTCTGCGGCACAGCCAGCATATTATCTTGAGCAAATTGTAAATCATCAATTATATCATTAATAATTACTTCTTCACTTGTTCTTCCTAATGTGTTCACCTCATCAATTTCTAGGGGCGTCCTGTAGTACGGAGCATCACCCCAGAGATTGGTTATATGCCAATACGCCAAGGCTCTCAAAAAAGTGATCTCTGCAACAATCCTTGTCCGCGTTGCTTCGTTAAGCACGTTGTTTCCCGCAGCCCTATCTAGGATAATATTTGCGTTAAAAACGATTCTATACAAATCTTTCCAAGTATCAGAAACACTCATTTTTTGAACAGACACATCAGCTAATGCCTCATTCATGGAATAATTAGCAATTGGTTCAAAGAAACTGATCGTTCGACTTGGTTCTATAATATCTGCACCATTGTCATAAAAATGATCCAAACCAGCTTGTCCATATAATGAATTGTTTTTTAGAATAGCATAAAGTCCGTTGACGGCTTGTTCAAAATCTGCTTCTGAATTAAAGAAATTTTCTGGAGAAATTGTACCTCTAGGATCCTCTTCTAGAAATTCTTCACAACTAAAGCAAAAGAGTACTAGAAATAGGTTTATTATAATATATTGTGTTTTCATTTTTCTGTTTTTTTTTTTTAAAAAGTTACGTTTAGACCTAAGGTTAACACTCTAGGATTGGGATATTCTCCATTAGAGAACCCTTGTGCTATATTACCAAAGTCGTCACTTCTTCTAAATCTACTAGTCTCAGGGTCTATTAATCTAAAATCAGACAAGAGCAATAGGTTTGTTCCCGTCACATACACAGTCATATCATTAATTCCGGCAAACCGTTCTGTTGGCAGGTTATAGGCTAATCGGACTGTCTTGAGACGAAGGTGCGAACCATCTTCTACATATTCTGAATTACTTGGTATATTGGTTACAGAATCCGAGCCTGCTCTTGGGATATCAGAAGTAGGATTATCAGGACTCCATCGATTTCGTAACTCCGCATATTTTCTTGTTTCACTTCTTTGAAAATAAGCCGTTCTCGTTCTCAAATTATATACTTCATTCCCCAAAGTCCCCTGCAGGTAAAAAGACAATTGAAGATTTTTGTAATTAAAAGTATTTTCTAAACCGTAAATCAAATCTGGTTGTGGGCTTCCTAAGACCACATTATCCTCTGCAGATATAATACCATCTCCATTCAAATCCTCAAATCTGGGTCCTCCTACTACTTGTTGTCCCAAACCTGATGCATCAATCTCTTCTTGGCTTTTCCATGTCCCCAAATATCTGACCCCTGTAAACACAGGAACGGATTCTCCTACGATTATTTGCGTATTTCCAGAACCCAAAATCTGATCAACTACAAGATCGATAGAATCCTCACCACCGAGTTCTAACACCTTGTTTTTGTTAGACGATAACGTCAAGGTCGAGTTCCAATTAAAATCCGTTGTTTGCACATTTGTAGAATTGATCAACACCTCCCATCCTTTATTCTCCAAGGAACCGATATTCTGTAATTGGTTATCAAATCCTGTCTGTCTAGGTATTTTTACCTCGAGCAATAAATCATTTGTCTTTTTGGTGTAATAATTAAATTCTGTAAAAATTCTTCCGCCTAAAAAAGAAGCTTCTAAGGCTACATCAAAAGAAGTTGTTGTCTCCCACTGTAGATTAGAGTTGGCAGGTCTACCTAATGTTAGACCAGGCACTTCTGTTCCATTGAGAGTTGTATTAGCTTCTGTCAAAATACTTTTTGTACTATACGGACGTATTGCTTGATTTCCGGCACGACCATAACTAGATCTTAATTTTAGACTTTTGAAAACATTTTGATTTTGCATAAAAGGTTCTTCTGTAATTTTCCAAGCACCTGCTATGGAAGGAAAGAACGCATATTTATTCCCCTCTGCAAATACAGAACTTCCATCCTGTCTCCCTACCAAGGTAAGTAAGTAGCGATCTTTTATAGCATAATTAAGTCTTCCGAATACAGAAGCAATTTGAAATCCATTATACTCGCTTGTGACGACACTCCTTACTGGATCAGAAAATCCTAAATTATTGAAACCCGTAGCGTCACTCGTAATACCAAATGCCTCTGATTCGGCTATTTCATTTGTAACTTTTTGAAATGAAGCTCCTCCTAGTGCGGTAAGACTATGATTGTCATTAAAATTCATTTTGTACTGCACTGTATTTTCATTGTTCCAGCCCACTCGAGCAGTAGTTCTTACACGCGCATTACCCAAATCTCCCACTTCCAAAAAATCAGGACGTTGACTTGAATTAAATCTATTATTTTTTGTGTTATTAAACTCGGGATTAAAGGTAGAACGAACAATCAAATTATCTATTGGTCTGTATTCTAAATATACCGTACCCAAAAAATTATTGGTAAAAGTTTTATTGATATTCAGTTGTGCATTGGCTACTGGATTAGAAAATGGAGCTCCTCGAACTGCATTAAATCCATCAAATGACCCGTCTTCTTTAAAAATAGGTTGTGTTGGTAATGATGACAAAAGAGATCCATAACTTACCGTCCCGTTGTTCTGCTTAATCCTAGAATAGTTTACTCTAAAACCAGCTTTTAATTTATCTGACAATTTTATATCCAGATTTGATCGATAAATATATTTATCGATACCCGAATTTTGTATCAACCCATCCTGATAAAAATAGTTCAAGGAGTTATAATAATTAATATTTCCATTTTCTGAAGATCCTGCTACAGAAACATCTGCATTATAAATAGGCGAAGCCTCTAACAATAAATCAAACCAGTTTGTATCCGTATAGGTCGAGGGATCATCTGGAAATGGCTCTGCGACAGATCTAAATCTTGCATTCTCGTTTGTGTAAGCTATTTGTTCTGGTTGAGTTAAATAATCCGGTTGTTCAGGAACTAGTTGAATACCCGTATAAATTCCCAAGTTTATTTGAGGTTTTCCTCCTCTTGCTACCGAACCACTTTTGGTAGTAACCAATACAACTCCATTTGCTCCTCTAGAACCGTATATGGCTATAGACGATGCATCTTTTAGGATTTCAATCGATTTTATGTCATTTGCATTAATACTATTTAGGTTAAAATCTGTACCTACTATAATACCATCGATCACCCACAATGGCTCATTACTACCGGTGATAGAGTTCCCTCCTCGAACTCTAATTGTAGTACCTGCTCCTGGCGCTCCATTAGATTGCGTTACCTGTACTCCTGCCGCTCGACCTTGGAGCGCTTGATCTACCCTTGCACTGGGGACCTGAGCTATATCCTCGGAACTAACAGAAGATACGGCACCCGTTAAATCAGATTTGCTTTGTGTTCCATAACCAATCACTACAATCTCATCTAATTGATTATCTTGCTCTAACACAACATCTATCTGTTTTTTACTGCCAACTAAGATTTCTTGGGCAATAAAACCGACATACGATACAATAAGAATACTTTGCGCATCTGCTTCAATTGTATAATTACCATCAAAATCGGTCGATGTACCTTTTGAGCTTCCTTTTATAAGCACTGTTGCTCCGGGTAAGGGTTGACCATCTGCCACTACTGTCCCCGAGACATTTTGGGCATTTGATATGCCTGCAAATACTACTAGTAAAACAGCAAAAATGTACAACTGTTTCCTATCAAATAGGTGTTTTTTTTTAATTTTTAATTCCATATAATTGTTAGTGTGTTAATTAATGTAAACGACAAGATAAATCGTGATGTTTTAACATCTGTCCTGTCCCATCCTGTACTACACTACACTTTGCTAAGAAATTTTTACCAACACTTTTGAGGTAATAATAACCTCATTTGCTCCTTCTTTAGAACATAAAGATCTTAGCCGCTTTCTTTTCAAAAACAGGCATAACACTATTTTTTTATCTAAACAGAATGGTATTATTCCATTTATTCTTTTAGTATTATTTATAAAAACTAGATTTTTCTACCTAACAAACCCAAACAACTCGTATCATAACCCTCTGTATACAAAATACATAACACAAAAAAAAGGTCAGAGCCCTCATCTATCGACGCATTTTGCGGATAAACAAAAACTCTGACCATTCTTATTAAATAAAATTTTATCTTATAACAAATTAGCTATATAGCGTCGCATATCGACTTGTTCTTTACTACATCTAAATGCCTTGTTCGTATATTCCAAAACTAAGGCGATGCAATAGAAGCAAGGTTTTTTTACATAAAAAAATAACAGCATCAGCAATAGGAAATTATATACCTAAATTGAATTGTACTCTGTATGGGCTATAATTTAATTTTATATTCGTGATAATCCTTTGACACAGCAACCTGAATACCAAAAACGGATCTCAATACTATACCGATACTATTTTACTTCAACATACATAAAAAAATATCAAGACTCCCAATAATTAACTCGATCCAAAATTTATCTGACACTATTTATTGTGGTGTTAATTCAATTAGTTTTACACTATGGGGTGCTAAATCTACTTTTAGCTCAATTTTTCCATTAGTTTTTGTGATCAATGAATCTGTAATAGTTTGTGGCAGCTCAGACATATTGTTATACTTAGTTCTATTTGCAGAGAACACATTCTCCCATCCATCCTCAAAATAATCCGATGGTCTTGTCCCAAATATTCTTCCATTCTTATTTGGCACACCTGCTTCTCTCACGTCCTTATAGAGCTCATGCATAAATATCCCATGGGTTTTATCCACAGTCCATTCATTTATTTTCCATTTATCCGAACTCAGCACATCACCCCCTTCAATTTGTGGATACAACGTCCTACTCGCTGTACTTGTCCTGCTTGCGTTATGATTATATACTAATAGATATATTTTTCCATCCTTCCTCACTGGGAGAACACCAGCAAATTCACTTCTATTATTCACAGATTGTGGTTTGATAGCCTGTAATCGCTCGCCATCCTCCATTTTTAAAAACATAGAAGTCACATGTCTTCTTCCTGAAGGCAAATCCCCTGAAGTTTCTTGTCCCCAATCATATATTTCGGTAATACGATACTCATACGCCATATCCGCTATCGTCGCATACCAACTAGCTCCTAATTCTGTAGCATCATTAAGACTTACTCCCCTTCGTTTATTCTCATCTCTCAGTATACCAAACTCTTGAATATCTAACGGTATATTACTGAATTGAGGATAGCTATCTAATTTGGATCTGTACGGAGCAATGATTTCTGGTAGTTTTATTGTGTTGTGATCAATTTTCTCATAGTATGATAACGCAAAGAAATCCATTTTTGTTCCTATCGCTCCTGTTGCAAAATTCTTTCCAGTTGCGCAATGATCTATAATCTCGGTACGCCATTTGGCAAGGTTTTCTGTAAGTAAGTTGCCGGGTCCTATAATAGCATCGGGTATTACTTTCAGAACCTCGTCTACTGTGATATCGTAATGTTTAAAAAATTCATCCCTTGTCCCGTCCCAATGATCTGGCGCATAATTTGGTTCTGTGGCTACTCTAAACCTCCAGGTTCTTACTCTATCCATTCCAAATTCATCCACCAATGTCTGTACAAAAGCATTTATATATTGCCTCCAGATGCCATAATCATTTGGGGGCCTTGAGTTACCATAGGTTTCTACGACTGGTTCTCCACTCATATCCCACGGAACGTTATCTAATACGATTCGTGGCTCAAAACCTGTATTTATGACATTTCTCATACTTGTAATAAGGCCACTAAAATCCGTGATAATTTTTCCTGAAGCATCTACTCCCTTAAAAAAATTATTCACTTCTCTATCTGGAACACTAACCCCATTAACTACTTTTTGCCTACCTCCCAGCATCCTTACAAAACTATACGTTTTTACATATGGTTTTATGATTTCTATATTACTTCTGAATCTATAACTATTAAACCTTGTCTGATTTATATTAGATCTTGTAGACCAGAAGTTATACATAGTTCCCACAACAGATGCAGCATTGATCGTTACAATATTATCTGTATCATTTGTTGGTTCTGTAGTGGGGGGATTGGTAGAAACCGGAGGAACAGGAGCAGGAGTCAACTCTGGGTTATCATCTGGTTTAGAACAGGAAAAAATTATTCCACTGGTCATTATCAAAATGACAAAAACATAATTAAAATACCTGTTTTTGAATACACTACATCGATTTTTTTCTATCATATTTTTTTTCTTAATATTCAAACTTTAATAATGCTACAATGAACAGTGATATGTTCCAAAAAACAGAACAAATCAAGCAGCTAATTGAATTCTACTTAGTTATAAGTCGAATAAAAAAACTATTGCTTACCCCCACTAACATTATGGTAAAACAATATTTTAAAAAAATACAACAATATCAAACAACAGTCTTCTGATTATCAAAAATATAAAAAATATATTAAATATTTGACAATTCAGCAATTAAAAAGCATTTTACTAGACATAACACAATTTTACATCGTAATCAAAAAGCACAAAACATGCAGAAATGATGTAACCATGAGACAAAAAATATTCCCGAAACTCCAGTGCCTTACCCCTGCTTAAACTCTTAAGTCTGGCGTACAAAATAAGTCCTATAGCAATCAAAAAATAATTACAGACTATAAGTAGCTTCTTTGACTACTATTTTTTTCACTAGAAAATTAAATCGCAGCAACGGCTATGCTTAAATTTTATAGTTCAAACTAGCCCAAAACAGCTCAATTATTTTGATCTACAAGTACATTTTAACTGGTAGTGCTTTTCTGTTACGGTCTGTTCAAAAATCTTATCGGTGTTATGGTAGTTAGTACCGTATTGTTTTAATTTTACTAGGACGGTAACCAATACGGAATGCTTGAATTTTTACAACACAGTCTTTAGGAATCTCAATAGGCTTTGTGTAGATATCCCATGATTTTCTTTCTTTTTGACCAACTCCTAATATTTTGTAACCTATAGAAGCTCCCTTTGTAGCACATGAAATAGAAACATTATTGTCATCTACTTTTACCTCAGGGTTTGCTGTCAACGGTTTCTCCGGCCTGTCATCCCAAAGTTTTTGGATAAGTTTTTCTTCGGGAAGTTCTGGTTGATCTCCGATATGAAGTAACCATCTATCTAATTCGCTTCTTAACCCGATCAATTTGTCCTTGTATGCTGGATCCGTTGCCAAATTATGTAGTTCATGCGGATCTTTTTTACAATCAAATAATTCCTCTACAGGTTTATGATCTCTAAACCATTGTTTTTGAACTTCATTAAGCTCATTATTTTTGTACATCCGTAACAATTCCTGCATTGTTGGTATTCGTTCTCTGTATCCCAATGGTAAATAATACGCTTGATCAGTTCTGTAATTTTTGATATACTTGAATTGCGTATCACGTACCGCTCTGATTACATCTGTAACTTCATCGAAGCGATCCGCTGCTGCGTGAATGTACTCTCGCTTATTTTTTGCCTTAAACTTCCCCAAAAAAGCTTGTCCTTGCATATATTCTAGAGGTTTTACTCCTATTAATGACAAAAGCGTTGGTGCAAAATCCACGAAACTTATCAGCTGATTATCCGTTGTCCCAGCATGTAACTTATTGGGAAATCGGATAATCATAGGTGTATTCAAACCTGAATCATAAATCAGTCTTTTTTCCCTAGGTAGTGGTCCTCCATGATCTCCATAAAAAAAGATAATCGTATTCTCGAGCAAATTATCTTCTTCTAGTTGTTTCAAAACCGCCCCCAGTTGCCTGTCCATTTCTGCTATATTATTGTACAACTTCCACATATCTCTTCTTACGACTTCTGTATCCGGAAGATATGGCGGTATCTTGAACTTCTTGTTTTTTGCTATATGTTTTGGTGTTTGGGTCTCTGTCATTCTACCAGGCCCCCAAGTATATGTTGTATCTCCAGATCGATAATGTCTAGTTTCTATATGGCGATGACCATAGGGCTCAAACAATCCTGACTCATGCGTTTCTGTAAAATTAAAAACAGAAAAGAAAGGCTGATCTGCTCTTTTGTTTCTCCAATGCGCATAAGCACTACTTTCGTCCCACCCCGTTTTTGGTGCCCTAAACTGATAATCTTCCTTATAATTATTAGTACAATAATACCCATTGATTCTCATCAGCTCACTAACCATCTTAACAGCCACAGGAGGTACTGCTTCATATGATTTTAATCCAGTTTGTTTTGTATTAGATGTCGTACGCATGTGATTTGCACCAATCCCAGATGGATACATCCCCGTAATAATAGCTGATCTACTTGGCGCGCAGACTCCTGAGGTCGAAAATAAATTGGGGTACACAACCCCCTCTTTTGCCAATCGGCTTAGGTTAGGTGTAGCCACTGTATGATCTCCAAAAGGCGATATATAAGCTCCCATATCTTCTGTTACTAACCATAGAATATTTGGTCTTTTAGGAAGATTTGTTTCTTTGGACTGTTCTGGGTGCAATTGCCCTATGATAGATTGACAAAACAGGAATAGCACGAAAAGTGCACTAAAAAAAATAGAATTTAAGACCCTAAGACTCCTCATAATTATTGTGTATTTTGAAGTAGATTGGACCGAGATCCTTTGCTTTAGCAAAGGATGTGCCACAAAAAACCAAAAATACTTATACGCCAAATCATCTGTATCCTGCACCCTCATGGTTGCTACAATATATGGTGATATAAAACTGTAGAATCACAACAACCTATTACACAATCCAAAAGTTAATCCACTACAAAACAATGCACTAATAAAAAAAAATAGTATATTGTAGGGGTTTAACCTACTATACATATGCTTATTCACTAAAATTATACCCCTTAAAATTATGAATAGAAAATCATTTCTTACTACCAGCGCAGCGACTATAGCTGGTCTCTGTGTCACACCTGCACATTCTCTAACAACGTTCGTAGATACTCATCAAAACCACGATTTCTATGGCATGCTGAATAAACTAGAGACCTTTTCTTTACAAAATATGCCTCCCGGTTTTGTAAGAGCCTTTATCTCTTTTTCGAATGAAGAGTTAGCAAAAAACCATTTCATTAATAGCTATGAAATTTTCAAACTCAATGATACCTGTTATGCCATGCGAATAGAAAAAAATTCCCTTTTTTCCAAAAAGAATGAACTTGTTCTATTTGTAAAGAGTTCTTTTGAATTCAATTATTACTTATTAGAGGAAAACTTGATTAGCGCTTACAATCAGATTGTATCCAATTATATAGAAAGTTCAAAGGCAATGGAACTAGATCTTGATGTATTAAAGTTTACAGCACCAACAAAAATACTTGATGTTGATAAAAAATTACGTAAAAAACAACTTGTTTTTCAGAATTATTACGGGAATACAATTACCTTAGTAACAGATAATAAGAAAAATTTTGTAATGGTGTGTTAGCACTGTACTTACTGCATCTATATTTTTCATTAAATAGCATATCCCACTAAGACCATGTCTTATGGGGTATTTACATCAGCAAAAAAATCATTCGATATTCCTCCTGTCGGACTAATTTCATTTTTATGAATATTGTACTGTTAGGAAGTTTCCCGATGATCACACCTTTATATCGCTACATGATAGCATCAAATGACACTATTTATGTAGCAAAAGAGGCCCGCTCAGAACTTGATGAGATTACAGGTTTTGAAAAAATTATGGCTCAAAATGAGACTATAACCTTTGGAGTATCCAAGAAAAACTTAAGTTCCAAATTTCCTGAGTGGTTACAAAAAAATGCTATTGATTTAGTTATTGTTTTTGGATGTGCACTCAAAATACCAGAAAAAATACTGACTATACCCAAATATGGCTTTGTCAACATTCATTTTGGAAAACTGCCTCAAAACCGAGGTGCTGACCCTGTCTTTTGGTCATTAAAAAAACAACATAAAGAAACCGCGATAACCATCCATGAAATCACAAAAGAATGGGACGCTGGAGCAGTTATTTATGAGCATAAAATACCGATTATACTAGGAGAGACCTATGGCATATTACATTCTAAAATGAGTGTACTAACAGCAGAAATATACCCTCTTTTTATAGAAAAGATTGTGCTCTCTGAAACACGCAGAGAACAAACTCAAAAAGGTACTAACTATTACAACAAGCCAGAAAACAAAGATTTGACCATTCATTGGGAACAACAAACTGCAGACGAGATAGAATATTTGATCAATGCCTGTAATCCAAAGTATGGAGGTGCCATTTGTTATTATCAAAATGCACTTATAAAAATTATGGAAGCAGCTCCTGTAGCTACGCAACCGCTAATAGGAAAAAAACCTGGAGAGATTGTACATGCGCATCCACATGAAGGACTATTTATCAACTGCAAACACGGAAAACTACTAAAAATTAACTGTATTAGTTCTGATGCCGGCATATTATCCGGAACAAAATATGTTCAGATGGGTGTGCTACAAGGACAGCTATTTACGACGCTACCCAATCAAAAAACTAAAAATACAGCAATAAAGACAGCAATTTAATTAACCTTTTAAAACCAAAAAATATGGAAGGAACGATAGGAGAAATAAGAATGTTCGCTGGTAATTTTGCCCCCAGAGCATGGGCTTTTTGCAATGGTCAGTTATTAGCTATTTCCTCAAATACTGCATTATTCTCTATTTTAGGGACAACCTACGGAGGTGATGGTAGAACGACCTTTGCATTACCAGATTTGCGTGGACGTGTACCTATACATCCTGGTACAGGACCTGGATTATCTACAAAAAAATTAGGCCAGCGAGGTGGTGTAGAGGATGTACTATTGAATATAACCCAAATGCCAAATCATTTTCACAACGTTGGTGCTCTAAAAGGCACTATCATGGTTAATGAAGATGATGGAGAAAGTGAAGATCCTGTTGGCAAGAACTTTGGCTTAGCTCAGAATAATGCTCTGCCGTACAATGCAGAAGGCGCTTCTGCTCCTATGGCTCCAAACACCGTAAATATTTCAGGAAACACTTTGGCTACCGGCGGAAATCAAGGACATACAAATGTCCAACCTTTTAACTGTGTTAATTTTATTATTGCATTGCAAGGAGTATTTCCTTCCAGAAATTAAATTCATAAACTATGGAACCATATTTAGCAGAAATTGTAATGTTTGGAGGAAACTTTGCTCCAAGAGGCTGGGCATTTTGCCACGGACAATTATTGCCTATAAACTCAAATCAAGCACTATTTTCTCTCTTAGGCACAACCTATGGAGGCGATGGACGTACTACTTTTGCTCTACCTGATCTTAGGGGACGAACACCAATACACCCTGGGACTGGTCCTGGACTATCTACAAAAAAGCTTGGACAACGAGGAGGGGTTGAAAACGTAACATTACATGTAACTCAAATACCTAATCATTCTCATAACACTGGTTCCCTAAAAGGTACTATCATGGTTAACGAAGATGATGGAGAGAGTGAAGACCCCGTAGGCAAAAATTTTGGCTTGGCTCAAAATAATGCTCTGCCCTATAACTCTGAAGGAAACGTAGTTCCTATGGCTTCTAACACTGTAGACATTTCAGGAAACACATTAGCTACTGGAGGAAATTTATCGCATACGAATATGCAACCCTTTGAATGCGTAAATTTTATTATTGCCATACAAGGATTATTTCCTTCTAGAAACTAAATATTAACTTTTAACAAACCTTAATTACTCAGCGTAATATTAAGGGTTAAACTCATATAAGACTATGAAATCAAAATTATACTTTTTATCCATACTCCTGCCCTCGCTCTTGCTAATCAGTAAGAGTTCATTTGGCCAGACAAATCTCAATGCTGGAGATATTTCGATCATAAAAATGCAGACAGACACACCTGACAGCTTTACATTTATTACGTATGTTGATTTAGCTGCTAACACAAAAATTTATTTCACAGATTGCGGTGTAAACACAAGTGGTGTTTTTAATAATCCCTGTAGAGCTATAGGAACAAGTGAAGGAGTAGTAGAATATGTTGCACCAGCTGGAGGAATTCCTGCTGGTACTATAATTACCCGAAACCAAGGAGATGGGAGTCAAACCGATTTTACCATATATGCAGGTCCCGGAATAAACGCGGGTAGTTCTGTAAACACTGCTACTAGCGGAGATCAAATTACCGTTTTTCAGGACAATACAAACCCTGCTGGAGGTAGTACTCCGATGGCAAATGCCAAATTTATTTTTATCCTAAATTTAGCATCTTCAGGTTTTACAACCCCAGGAGATCCAAATGACTCCAACGAAACAAACCTCCCTAGTGGACTGCAGAACACAACAGCACCATTCACTGCATTAGCGCTAGGAAAAAGTCTCGCTATTGACGATGAGTGGGATAATACGGTTTATAATGGATCAAATTACAATTTTGCCAGTGTCGCTGATGCCAAAGCAGCTCTTACTGATCCCGCCAATTATATTAGAACAGATGATCAAACAGGTGACAATAACTATGTTAATGCGGTAAATACTATCCCTGCTGCGGCAACATTAACCCCACTAAACAATGCTCCCTCGGCTACAGCTCCAACAGCACCAACAGTATTAGAAGATGACACGAATATCGCATTAGCAGATGATATTCAGGTTACAGACTCTGACGGAGACGATCAAACCATCACAATGACCATTACAGGAGGTACATTAACTATAGGAACTACAAATATTTCTTTTGGAGGAGGAGGAAATGGCACTGCCAATTTTACTGCTTCTGGCGCTCTTGTCGATATTAATACCGCTTTGGACGCTGCTACATTTACTCCGACTGCGGATCTAAATGGAACTGATACTGGTACTATTTCATTTACTACCAATGATAGCGCAGAGACCTCGGATCCAGTGAGTGTAAGTTTTGATATTACACCAGTCAATGATGAGCCGAGTTTTACCGTAGGGTCAAATCATGTGATTAATGAAGATGCAGGACCTCAAACCACAAGCAGTTGGGCTACATCTTTGGACACTGGAGCTATGAATGAGTCTAGTCAAAGTTTATCATTTGCAGTTACCAATGATAATAATGCGTTATTCTCTACACAACCAGCTATAGACGCATCCGGAACCTTGACATATGAGTCGAGTGCAGGTGCTAATGGCGCCACGACAGTTTCTGTAGTACTGAGCGATGATGGTGGTACCGCCAATGGAGGTGATGATACTTTTGCAACACAAAATTTTACCATCACCATAAATCCTGTAAATAATGAGCCAAGCTTTGTCAAAGGAGTTGACCAATTCGTAGTTGAAAATGCAGGACCCCAAACGGTAAATAGCTGGGCTACATCGTTAGACAAAGGAGCAGTGAATGAATCTGACCAGAGCCTATCATTTGCCGTCACTAATGACAATAATGCGCTATTCTCTACGCAACCAGCTATAGATGCCGCTGGATCCCTTACCTATGAAACAACAATGGATATGAATGGTGTAGCGACAGTTTCGGTTATCCTAAGTGATAATGGAGGTACTGCCAATGGAGGTGATGATACTTTTACCACACAAAGTTTTACGATAACTGTAGTGGCAAAACCAACTATTACTAGCATTGCGGATGATACAGGAGATAGCACTACGGATTATATCACAAGTGACAATACACCTACTGTCAACGGCACAGCTACTCCGATGAGTACTGTTTTTATTATTGTAAACGGCAACTCATCAGCACTTACTCCTGGTGGACCAATTTCGGTGACGGCAAATTCAATGGGACAATACACATTCCCTTTCCCAGTCGTATTCGGAACATTACCTGATGGAATAGCTAACATATCAGTATCATCTACACTGAATTCGGCAACTACTGTTTCTGATGTACAAGCAGTAATGATTGATACCGAAGATCCTTCTGTTACAATCACCTCTACAGAAGCTTCTCCTACCACAGCAACCACTATACCAGTAACCGTTACATTTTCTGAAAGTGTATCAGGATTAGTACTAGAAGAGCTTATTGTTGCTAATGGTAGTGCACAAAATCTCTCTGGATCGGGAGATACTTATACTGTTGATATTGTTCCAACTGCAGACGGCACAGTTACCGTAGACATTGCTGCTGATGTGACTAATGATATCGCCGGAAATGGCAATACTATTGCAACGCAGTTTAGCATTGAGTATGACGAAATAACCCTTGGTATAGAAAACCAAACTCTAGCACAAGAACTACAAGTCGTTCCAAATCCAGCTTCTGACTATATTCACATCAGTCATCAATCCAATCAAAAACTACGCTCTTTGGAGGTTTATACAATGCTTGGAAAATTAGTTTTATCTCAGAAATTAAATGCTATTTCGGAGAATACTATCTCCTTGGCATCTATTCCATCTGGGATATATTGGTTTAGAATCAATACGTCAAACGCATCCGCTTTTAAAAGAGTAGTTGTGAAATAAAGTAGCTGTATAATGTCGCATATCGCCTTGTTTTTTTTCCACCTAAATGCCTTGTGCACATATTCTATAGCTAAGGCTATGCAATAGCATTAGCGTGTTTTTATATAAAAAAATAACAGTGTCATTAATACGAATTTATATACCTAAATTGATTTAAAATGTAATTATAGGCCAAAATAATTTGAACTATTTTGCGCTAGTTTGAACTATAAAATTTAAGCATAGCCATGGAGACGGTTTAATTTTACAAGTAAAAAAACAATAGAAAAAGAAGCTACTTGTTAGTCTGTAATTATTTTTAAAAGCTATTATATTAGCAATAGGTATACCTTGATTGGTACTAACAGCCCAAAGAAGCAATTCTTTGGGCTTCTTTTTGAGATAAATCTAACAACTTTTGAGTCCTTAGATTTTGAATTCCTGTCCATACAAAGGTCTTCTCTTGGCTCGTAGTATTGCTATAATACCGGTTAAAATGTAATTGTAGGCTAAAAATAATTTGAATTATTTTGCGCTAGTTTGAACTATAAAATTCAAGCATAGCCTTAGCTACGATTCAATTTTATAGCGAAAAAATAGTAGAAAAAGAACCGAATTAGCAGCCTGTAATTATTTTCTTTAAATGATATACCCTGCAAAAACACTTTAATTGATCAAAAAATCACTTTCCATCACAATCAACGAGTCACACCCTTCTGGTCAATTTTGCAACAATCAAAAGAAAATGCACCACTTCCATAAAAATTAATCACACTATTAGAATTCCTTTCCAAAGGTCACCAAGTTATTTATTGATAAGTTCGAACTGTTTTTCTAGCGAAACGTCATAATTAGCCTCTAACTCTTTTCTGCTTTTTTTGAAGAATTCGGACTCTGGAGGAATACTCAGGGTACTCCAAAACTCTGGATTATATGCTACTTTCAGGTCTCCCATATCAGTTCCATACCCTCCATAATCGACAACTTTTCTTTTTTTCTTATCTGTTTCTATTCCCAAAACAAAAACCTCGTGACGATAAGAAACATCCACTTTGTTTGTATTGAGTCCTAATTTTTGTTGATGAAAGGCATTGATCTCCTTCTTGGTTTTATACACTCGGTTGTGATAACTCAAGTATAACTTACCGTCAACATTTTTTTTGTAAACATATACCGCATTCAATGCTCTACATTCTATCTTATAGATTCCGTAATTATCCAAGCCAACATAAAGCTTAATGGATCCTCTTTTTCCTTTTCTCCCCTTAACTCTACCTTCTAATATGACCAAATCCTCTCCATCATAACTCGTATCTCCGATGCGTTTCCAATCATATTTACTACGCAGATTACCTTGTCGTACCGGGTTTTGCCTTACCATATAGTAAACCGAATGATTTTTTGATTTGAATTTGGCAAATCTATAATCCGCAGATTTTCTTCCCTCTGCAACTTCAATACCCAGAAGCTCAAAAATCGTAGGCCCTCTATCCAAAACTTTTACATAATGATCCACCAAAAAACGCGCTTGATCAAGTTCACTAGAAAAACGACGATAGAGCATACTTAATTTATGACTACTACTGACTGTAGTGTTTTTCAAGTTTTTTTGTACGAGTTTGATATATTCCTCTGGTTGTAGAACCCTTACAGCGTCCAAGGAAACGACATCTTCTTTTAATACTAGTACTTTTGGTTCTAATTTCAGATATTCTTCAACCGTAATTTTTACCGTAGTAAAGCCAATACTAGAAACCTCTAAGGTATCCTTCAAGTTATTTTTTGAAACTAGCATAGAAAAATCCCCGTCTTCATTACTAGAAGTACCCATATATTTTTCTATAATCCCGATAGCCACATAAGGTATTCCTGTATTATATTCGTCTACTATCTTACCTCCGATAGTTATCTGTTCTGGTTGTGCAAAGCCAAAGAAATAGAGATTACTAAAAATCAAAAATAGTAATGCTCTTTTGGACATATATAGCAATCGTTTCTTTTTCATAATCACGTATTTGTTTAAAAAAAGGATTCCAACTTTTTTCTATTTTGGAATTATTTTGAATATTTTTATTAAAAATATGTTAAAAATCTATTTTTTCACCTCAAATTACATTAAAATATCATGGTAAATTAGTTTTATCTAAAAAAACTAGAAGACAAGAACTACATAAAGCACATATCTTTTTGACTACAATAGGGTTTGAATCGTTTATCAACACTCCCAATTACGAATCTCATTTATTATCATTCTTTCTGTCCCAAATACGACCTATTTGGTTTTACTTTTTAGTATTAAAAGCACATTATATACTATTTCATTAAAGCTGAAAACTCTTGAATAAGTGCTTTTACCGCAGGACTATCTTGCATTTTTAATTCTTCGATAATTCTTTTTATATCCGTTTGAGAATACTTGCGCTCGGTAGGCGCTTCGATAAAACTGTCTTCAGAAGCATGCGAAAA
Organism: uncultured Aquimarina sp.; assembly: GCA_947492105.1. Taxonomy (GTDB): domain Bacteria; phylum Bacteroidota; class Bacteroidia; order Flavobacteriales; family Flavobacteriaceae; genus Aquimarina. Next base: position 117,421 of record CANLMN010000011.1, read on the forward strand.
AAACAAGGAATCTGTCCATAGATTTCTCTTACAGTCTATCACCAAATGCACTCTATCTTCTGTGCTTTTATTATGTACAGAGTGTATATAACCTGCATTGATATACCAACATTCTCCTGCGTTCATGAATATTCTTTTTTTATCGACAAGAAACTCGACAGACTCATTTGTAACAATAGGAACATGTAGTCTAAAAACATGTTTGTCATATCCCAAATCATGATCCCTGTGCGGTTTTATTCTAGACCCGCCCTTTAATTTTAAAATTCTAACCGATTGCAAAGAACATTGGAAATAAGCTAATACCTCTTGGAAATACTGACAATCTGCCAAAAGAGGTGTCGGCAGAAAAACACTATTATTAGGATCATACGCATATATATTATTCATGGATCCATTCATGGAATATAATGGAATTACGTTCCATTCTCCATCGTACCCCCCTGTATTGAAATGTGATACCCATGTAGATTGCTCGATCTGTTCCAAATCGGTTACTAATTTCTGGACATCAAAGCCAAAAGAGAATTTTAGAGATGTTGTGATTGCAGCCATATAGTATACCGTGATAACACTGTTTTTTAGATTAATCATTTTTTCTATCAGCTCCATTCTGCCAAAAAAGAAGGATAACTATAGTAAATGCATCTGGACTTTATAACTCCAACAAGTAAAACACTTCAAATCATGTCAGTTTTGTCAAAAACAGCATCCCTAGCACTCGTTTTACTACATCGCATCTGCGAGGACTTTTCTAATCCAATCATTTGGTACCAAATCAATCGTAAGATTAATCCGTTCGGTTTTTCCTGCATTAATTACGGCATGTGGATCAGTAAGTCGTAGATACCAACATTCTCCATCCATTAAGGGTACTTTTGTTCCATTCAGTATAAATTGCACCTCTGGTGTATTCTGGATTGGAATCGTGAGACGAATTACCGATTTTTCAATCTCTAAGCCCAAAGTAGGATCCCTATGCTCTTTGACTGTAGCATGGGGTGCTAATCGTAGTAACCGTACGAGTGTAACTCTAGAGTATGTACGAAAAGTATCTACTATCTCGACTAAATATGGTAATTTTCTGAATATAGGAGTATCTAACCATTCTGTCCAAGAACCATCTGCATAGTCATCCGCCGGTGGTGGAAAAGGCAATGTAGGATCTACCTCATGCGCAGGAGCACATAATGGGATTACATTATAATATTCAAAATCTTGTGTTTTTAGTACTTCTAATTCCTTTCTCATTTTGTCTACATCAAAATAAAAAGGTAATTGTATACGGTCTTGGTACTGCACACTGGTACTATCTTTTGACGTACTCATTTCTGACATATACTATTATTTGTTTTGCGAATGCCTTATCTCGTTTATTTTTAAATCGACACAAGACTATTTAAAAAATAATTACAGGCTAATAACACCATTTTATCCTTTGAATTTATTGAGACAAAATTTTGTTTATCTATCTGATTTTCAGTATAAAATTAAACCATAACTAAGATTATACTTGATTTTTCTGCTGACACTGATACAAAAAAATCTTAATCTTTCTTTCCGGTAAATTGAAACAACAAATGGTGTAATTTGCTTCGTTTTCTACAATTACATTTTCTATGGTAGAACTTCATGGCGTTTTTAAACTTTTTCAATTCGTTACATAAATGCTCTTTTGTACGTAATTCTTGTTTTTTTTATTGGCTTACAGCACTACACTTAGGTTCAAAAAACATTTTAATTGATCAAAAAAAAACACTTACCATCACTACAACTTGCCTCTCCCTACTGGCCAATACTACCAGTATCTATCAAACTCAAACCACCCCATAACTAACACACAATATACAAGTTAAGAACTAAACAAAAAAAATATCACTCTATTAATATACTTAAACTACATTAAAAATATGAGCTCATATTTTTCGATAGAGATATACTTTCTCTAATACTCCATTTTTCTGTAACACTTCTTTTTCGACCTCAGCGGTCCATCCTGGTATATCAAATTGATGCGTTGCTATTCTAGCGCCTTTGGGGAGTTCTTTTTCAAATTTTTCTGACAAAACTCCCAATATACTTCTTGACAAATACAGCATCAGTGCATCCGCTTTAGAAATATCCGCATCATAGAAATTTTGTGCCCTGATCGTTATCTGTTGCGATAATTTAGCTGTTTTGATATTTTCTTGGGCATCTTTAACCGCCTCTGGTAATATTTCGTACCCTACACACTGTACTTTTGCCATAGCACAAGCCATGATTAACTGCGTAGCATTTCCGCAACCAAGATCAATAACTCGCTCGTTTTGTTTTAATTCTAATAACATCAACTTATGTTGTATCACCTCAGCAGGAGTTGTGCAATAAGGATCTGTTGGCGGAATAAAAGAATAATTCATAGTGTTTTTTACCTAACTAGTTATTTTTTAATCACTAACAAGTTACATTTTATTATCCTGTCTTCTAGAATAAATAGTATCCGTTTGGCTTTGACTTATACCATTCAAAAAAAATAATTACACGCTAATAATTAGGGTCTTTTTCTACTATTTTTCACTAGAAAATTGAACCGTATCAACGGTTATGCATCAATTTTATAGTTCAATTACTTTGGCTTATTAGTACATTTATCTGATAGTATTTTTAACCTTATTCGATTAAAAAATAACTCCAATAATATTTCAGAATTTCAATGCCTCGCAACATACCTATCCTTCGGTGCTACTCGTTTTGTAGAAAATTGCATATTCACAACATCCTCTTTTAGAAGTTTTTTCACTAACTTGTTTTATCAGGTTTTCGAAAAAAAAACACTGATTACCCATAGATTAAAACTAAAAACATCATGGGTTGTCCTAAATAACCAACAGGTCAGCTTGACACAAACCCTACGATTGCAAAAAATGCTCCATCCATTGATCCTTTCTGATATCAAAAAATTAGTTTCGGCAATACTAGACAAATCAGTTCCTCAAACCAAAAAAGAGCATTATCTGGGTGTGATCCATACACATTTTCAAAAATTGACTCAAATTACAGGTTTCGAGACCAAAATAGCATATCTCGCTGCAATACCCACAGCAAAAGGCAAAGCACTGGGATTGAATCATGCTGCACAATGTTTGTTGGACCATAAACGAACTATCAAATTTTTGGATGCAATTATCCAAGCCATACAAGAGAAACAAAGAACATATCCTGATGAATGTATCACCCTTTTTTATGCTGGATGCGGTCCTTATGCACCATTGATGACTTTGGTGGCACCGTTTTTTGATCCAAAAGAAGTGCAATTCTCGGTATTAGAAATCAACAAATACTCACTAGAATCGGCAAAAAAGCTTATTAATTCCTTGGAGCTATCTGCTTATATTAAAGAATATTATTTGGCTGATGCCGTAACCTTTCAAGTACCAAATGCAACTGCATTCCATATTCTAATTAGTGAAACCTTAGACGCACTATTATATAGAGAGTGCTATGTCCCTATTTTGTTTAATCTACTCCCTCAATTTGACAAAAACACCACATTAATTCCCAAAAACGTACAAATAAGCTTGAGTTTATCCACAAATAAGGTGGCCATTACGAGAAACAAAGAAGTAGTACTAGCTACGATCATGGATGTACAAGAAACTATTTTGACTTATCCCGATCATCGTAATACGCCAGCACACTTACCGGATAAAAAAATTGATTTGACATCCTTGGATATTGATAAATATGACGCCTTCTTACTAGACACAAAAGTTCATATATACAATGATATTTGGTTATATAGAAATGAATCATCCCTCACCCTACCAATGACACTACCACTCGTGCATCCTTTTCAAAAAAAATCCATCATTTTTACCTACTATATCGCCTATGATATCGGACTGAAATGCCGATTTGAATAAAAACCTATCACTCTGAATTCAGACAAAATAGTTCAAATTACGCTAGCTCAAAATAGAATACATTCAAGCTGTCAAAAAAGGAAAATATTTTTGACAGCTTGAATATGTAAACGAAATGGTGTAAAATATTATTTAACCAATTCTGATTGCTCCAAAACTGTATCCGAACTGGTATGCTTATCAGCAATATCGCATAATATCTTTACCACCTCTGACTTTGATGGATCCTGTTCTTGTAAGGTATGAGGCCCTTCGACAGTAAAGAGATCCCAGTTTCTAGCCTCTGCTTTCTTTGGTGCGACTTTCCTCCTCATATGACCAAAAATAAGCTTTGTACCTGTTGCTAAAATTATCGTCCCATCAGTTTGGACGTCATTGACAAGGTAAACTCTTTCTAAATATGATTTTAGTGGATGTTTGAGCATTGTTTTAATGGGTTCTCGCAAGGCATCTGGCAGAATAAGCCATCCGTCACCCTCTTTCTCTGCTGAATCGATTGCTGTTTTGGCTGTTATCGGACCAAAAACATCAAGCGTATTTTCTCCACTATCGAGTGGAGCGGTATCTATATATACCTGATGTACTATCCTAGATCCAATACGATCCGTTACACCCGAGATCACAGGCCCTCCATAGGAATGAGACACAAGAATTACATTTTCTAGATTATTCCATTCAATAAAATTAACAATATCATTAATATGCGTCGAAATCCCCGTTTCTTTACTCAACAAATGATTTTTTTCACCCAACCCAGTCAAAGTCGGATTGAATACTTGGTATCCTTTTTCTATAAGGTCTGATTTGAGCAAATTCCATTGCCCTCCCCACTGAAAAGTTCCATGAACTAACACAAAAATAGGTTTGTTTTTTTTCTTTTTTTCTTTTGTGTCGATAAGTGACGAAAATAGAATTAATGGTTTGTAATTGTACTTCATAATTTTGGTTTAGGTTTTTAAATTATTTAAATTAAAAATAAATAGAACTCCAAAACTAAACCCTATAATTCATTGAATTAGCACCAATTTAACTCTTAAGTCCATTTTCTCCCGCTCCAATTGCCTTATAAAATATTCCAGTTGTAAAACCTGAAAAAACATTAGGATTAGTAGCCTTGTGATCGCTCAAAAAAAAGCCTCTATTTGACCAATACATAATTATTAGTAATGCATTTCATATAAAATATAAATAAAAATACATACTGAAATCTTTGCACTTTTGTGGCTCAATAAGAAAAATATGAAACTACAAGAAACAACCACAAAGATTCATCTAATAGATGGAAAATTTAGTCCCTTGGATGCTGCTAATATGTTATTCACGATGCTTGCAGACAAAATCAAATTTCATCAGCTTCAGGAATTTTCTGGAACCGTCCGTACTCCTGATCAAACAGCACATGCAGCAGAACGAATCACTTCTTTGCAAAATGACAAAAGCACCATTCGAGATGTAATCATTCACGCTCGTAACTCGGGATATCATCTAAAAATCAAAGGGTCTATAGAAATTGAATTATGTAAATAAAACACCACTAGACCCCCTATTAATTACAATTTTTCAAAATAACTACTCATGGATTTACATTTACTCATAGACAACCTCACCAATCCTGCACTCTTATTTTTCTTTTTAGGCATCCTCGCTGTTCAGTTCAAAAGTGACTTAGAGATCCCTGCTAATTCTGCCAAATTTATTTCGTTATATCTTTTGCTTTCTATAGGATTCAAAGGAGGACAAGAACTATCTCATAGTGATTTTGATCTAGAAATTGTGTACGCACTACTTTTTGGGGTCTTTTTGGCTTTGATTGTACCTATCTACACCTTTTTTATTCTCAAAAAGAAGTTGACCACCTCTAATGCCGGAGCTATTGCGGCTGCTTATGGTTCTGTAAGTGCCGTTACCTTTGTCACTGCCATCTCTTTTTTGGAAATAGAAAAAATTGAATTTGGAGGCCACATGGTTGCTGTTATGGCATTAATGGAAGCTCCTTCCATTATAATTGGCGTATTGCTCATGGCACTCTTTAGAAAAGATAAAAGCGACAAGATAAAAATGGGAAGTATTATAAAACATTCGCTAACCAATGGCAGCGTCCTTCTAATCATGGGAAGTTTGGTGATCGGATTTTTGGCTAGCGAACAGCAGGCTCAAGGAATCAAACCATTTACCACCGATATTTTCAAAGGGTTCTTGGCCGTATTTTTGCTTGACATGGGAATCACCAGTGGCAAAAAACTCAAAGCTTTTCTCAAAAAAGGATGGTTTGCACTTTTATTTGCCATCATTATACCGTTAATCAATGGCTGTACTGTGGCTGTCGTAAGCGGTTTGCTCACAGATAGTATTGGTAACCGATTTCTCTTTGCTATCTTGGCCGCCAGTGCCTCTTATATTGCAGTGCCCGCCGCTATGCGACTAGCAGCCCCAAAAGCAAGTCCTGGTTTGTACATCCCCATGGCCTTGGCAGTAACTTTTCCATTCAACATCACACTCGGAATGCCACTCTATATGTGTATCATTCAAGCTTGTTGACACCATGTATATGTCACAGTGATTTTAGAACCATACAAAAAAACACTCCCCCTAGTTCGTTATAAATACGATCAATAAGGGGGAGTATTTTTCAAGGGGTATAAAGTCTCTCAACGCTATTAGACAAAGGCACTATATCCAGTAATTGCTCTACCGACAATTAAAGAATTTATTTCTTTGGTGCCTTCATAAGAATAAATAGCCTCTGCATCTGCTACAAATCGCGCTACATTATACTCGAGTAAGATACCATTCCCTCCCATGACTTCTCTCGCCCTGCTCACCACATCTCGGGTGCGCATGGTACAAAATACTTTGGCCAATGATGCATGCTCATCCGTCAACAACCCCTGATCTTGCAACTCTGAGAGACGATAAACCATCGTTTTCATGGCGGTAAGATTAGATAACATTTCGACCAAATGATCTTGAACTAGCTGAAAAGATGCTATTGGTTTTCCGAATTGCTCCCTCTTTTTGGTATATTTTAGCGCACTCTCATACGCACCTCTAGCACATCCTACTGCCTGCCAAGCTACACCTGCTCTGGTCATTCGTAGTACTTTTGCCGTATCTCTAAAAGAATTTGCATTTTGAAGACGATCTACCTCTGCAATTTTACAGTCCTCGAGTGTAATTAATGCATTTTGTACGGTACGCAATGCCATCTTATCTTCCATTTTTTCGGTACTGAAGCCTGGTGTGTCTTTGCGTACCAAGAAACCTTTTACCTGGTTAGAAGCCTCATCTCTCGCCCAAATAATGGTTACATCAGCAAATGTTGCATTACCTATCCATTTTTTTTGTCCGTTAAGAATCCAATGATCACCTTCTTGTCTGCATGTAGTCTCTAATCCACCTGCGGCGCCACTACCTACATTAGGTTCGGTAAGTCCAAAAGCTCCTATCAGTTCTAACTTCTGCATTTTGGGCAACCAGTATTGTTTTTGCTCTTCACTTCCGCACAGATAGATAGACCCCATTGCTAGTCCACTATGCACACCAAAAAAAGTAGAAATCGACACATCTACCCTTGCTATTTCTTCTGCAATAATACCCTCCATCACAAAAGGTAAATCTGGGCATCCATACCCTTTGTATGCTACACCACAGATATTGAGCTCTGCTAATTTTGGAATAATTTGCATGGGAAATTCAGCTCGCTTCCAATAATCATTCGCAATAGGTTCGATCTCTGTTTTCATAAAATTACGTACCTGCATCTGTATCTCGCGATGCTCCTGCGAAAGCTTCAAATCCATGTCATAGAAATCACCATCAATAGGAGGCAACTTATGCTGACCTTTTTTTCCTTTTTCGGACAACATTTTCATCAAACCATTAAGCTGCGTATCGTTGAGCTCTCCAACGGTTTTCATAATTTTGGGTAAATCTATTTTTTGAGAAATCCTTCCTAAATCCTCAAAATCTACGGATTTCATCAAATGAATAATCTGTTTGACGTTTTTGAATAATTGCATAGTCTTTTTTTTATTTATTTTTTTTTAAAGCAGTTTTTATAACAAATCTAATAGAAAATAGCTCGTATGTCCACTCTTCATATTTTTATATTATCAGAGCTACATGGCCTGTAATACCATTCAAAAAATAATTACAAGCCAATAATTAGGATCTTTTTCTACTATTTTTTCTCTATAAAAATTAGACCGTAGCCACGGCTATGTTAAAATTTTATAGTTCAAAATAGCGAAAAATAGTTCAATTATTTTGAACTACAATAACATTTTAACTGGTATAACTTATGCTACAAGTACCTCACTGACGCCATTATTTTTTTTAATCACCTGTATTTGAGCAGAAATTCGTTCTTTAAGATTTTCTACATGAGAAATAACACCAATCATTTTGCCCTGTGCTTGTAATGTTTCTAACGTAGCAATCACTGTCTCTAGCGTATGATTATCTAATGTACCGAAGCCTTCGTCTATAAAAAGTGACTGAATGGACACATTATGACTCGCCAAATCTGACAATCCCAGCGCCAAGGAGAGGCTGATCAAAAACTTCTCCCCGCCACTAGAAGTATCTACCAATCGGGTCTCGTCTGCCTGGAAATGATCTACTAACATAAAATTGAGTTCTTCTCCTTTTTTGTATATCTTTTGCATCTCCAAAGAATATCGTTTGTTGAGATTGTATAAATGGACATTTGCTCGCTGAATCAAATTTTGTAAAGTAAGACGCTGTACGTAGGTATTAAACGCATCTCTGGATCCTCCAATAATTTTCAGTAGTGTCGTCCATTTTTTGACAACTGTGTCTTGTTTGCTTATTTCTGCAAGGACTGTTTTGTTACGTTCTCTGATTTGATCATCGGTAGTAAGTTTTTGTGTGTTACTTCCTGTTTTTTTGAGCAATTCATTTTTGTATTCTTCTAGCTCTTGGTTTTCTTTGACAGCATCGTCCAAAGAGGTTTCAAAATCCTTTGTTGTTTTTTGCAGAGCAATTGCCTCATTGCATTGTTGTTTTTTGGTTGTAATTGCTAGTTCTTGATCTTCTATCTGTCTACGAGTCTGTTGATATTTTTTTACCACCTCATCTGCCAATAAAGCTCTTTTTACTTCATCCAAACTCAAAAAGGGCGTGTCTCTAATTGCTAGCAGAAAATCCGTTTGATCATTGGTAATCTTACTTTTCAAGGCCTTTCCCTCTGACTTTACAAGTTCATATTCTTTTTGCAAAAGCCCTTGTTTTTGCAGAGACTCCTGATGTGTATTTACAGTCTGCTCTAGCTTTTTTCTTGCAGAAACGACAGTATTTTGGAGTTCTTGTCTTTTACCTTCCGTTGTTATACCAGGTGGCAATAATTTTTCTCTATCCGCAAGATATGCTCCTAACTGCATTTCTAATTTGCTGACTTTTTCTTGTTGCAAACTGTTTTCGCTGCTCTTTTCGTCAACTTGTTTTGTGTCTTTTTGTAATGCACTCCGGACAAGTGTTACTTTATTTCTTTGTGTTTCTAATTGCTTTTCTTTGCTCTTATAGATACTTACCTGTTTGGTCAACCCACTAATAAAAGTAGCGGTTTTTTCTATTGTTGGCACTACTAATTGATGCTGCTCCAGTTTCTCTTGCAGTTCTTTTTCTATTGACACAATTGCTGCCGCATTTTTTTCCTTCTCTGCTCTTCTCTCTTCCAGCTCCCTAGTTTTATTCTTGATACGCTCTTCTGTCTTTGTAATTTCTTCTTGGCGCAATCGTATTTTTTCTTTTTCGGATGTCAGTTGCGTTAGGATGTCATCTTTTTGATTATGTATCTTCTGGGCAATAGTTATATCCTCGGTTACTTTGCGCAACTGTTCTTGTATCATTTCTAATGATTGCGCTATTCCTTCTTTCTCTTCTATACTCTCGGAGATCTGCAATTGCATAAAATCCGTTTGCTGTTCCTGTATACGTACCGCAATAGCATCTAACTGTGATGTAAGATTTTTGAGTGTCGTATCCGCTGTCGCTATCCGGATTTCCTGTTGCTGAATATTTTGTTGAATTTCCATTAAGTACGTCTTTCTGTCATCGATTATTTTTTGACTTTCAGAAAGTTGAACAGCATTATAGGCATCAACATACGGATGTTCTGTACTACCGCATAATGGACAAGGTTTATCTACTTCTAATTTTTTTCGTTCTTCGTCAAAACTTTGTACGGTGCGCCGTAATTCCAAAATCTCCTCTGCATCTTGTAAAGCACTCTTGGCAGGCACTAGTGTTTTGCTAAGTGTTTCTAGCTCTACAACATCTTTTTGTTTACGTATTTTTAGCACCTTTAACTCTTCCTCTAGCGCTACTTGCTTTTTGAGTTCTATTAGATACGTTTTTGAGATACGTACGGCATCCATATAGATTACCTCTTCTGTTTTGTGTGCTTGCTGTTTTTTGAGGAGTATGCCGAGATCATTTTGTGCCAACAGGATCGCTACCTCCTCTAGTTGTTGACTGAGCGTATCAATCCCCGATTTTTCTTGACCTAACTCTTTTTTTTCTCGATTAAAATCGGCCTGTAAGCCTTGTATATATTGTCTCCCGCTCTCTAGTTGCTTTGTCAATTCTTGATCGTACTCTTTTTTACCTTTTCTGAGCGTTAATTGCGTATTCCAATCATTGATATGATCCTCTAGCAACAAAATATCTTGCTGGTCTACCAACTCGGTTTCTAGAGCAGCAATCTCAAGATCCGTTTGTTTGGCAATCACCTGTTGTTGGGCTATTTCCTTCTGGAGCTTCTCTACGACTACAAGATTCGTTTCTAGTGTTTGTGATAGCGTCTTTTTTTGCTGTCTAATGTTTGTAATATCAGCATCCAACTTTGTTACGGTCTCTAACTTTGGCAACCAATCTTGCTGCACTTTTTCTTTTTGGATCAAAAGATTTTTGTCCAAGTGCATTGCTTCTTGTGCCGTCTTCAATTGCGTATCCAGTAGTTCGATATTCTTTTTTAGGCTCAAGTAGGTCGTTCTTTTGTTAGCTAGTGCTTCTTCATTACGCTGGATTTCATCAATACTTTCCTTGAATGGCTGTGCTTGTTCATGAATCTCTAAATCCCGAATAACTGTTTTTTGACGCTCCTTTTCTTTTTGTAATGCTGCTTGATTCTGCTCCAAAAGCTCCTGTTCCTTTTGCAACATTTCTTCTTGGGTATACCATTGTATTACTTTGTCCAATTGCTTGGATTTTGATACCATTTCAAAAAGTTGAGTGGCTATATCCTCTTGTTCTTTTTGCAATTCAGCACGATTAGTATCGGTCAATAGATCTTCGGTATTAATTTTGGCTTGTATACGCTCCAGAATTTTGGTTTCTGCTATTTCTTTGACACCGATAGCCTCGCCAATTTTTTTGTAAATCTCCTCTCCAGTAATTTGTTCTAGTAATCTTCCTTTTTCTTTGGCACTTGCCGAAAGAAAAGCCGCAAAATCTCCTTGTGCTAACATCACAGATCTCAGGAATTGCGAGTAGGACAGCTGCATGACATCTCCAATAGCTACTTTGAATTCCTTTTTTTTCTCTGCTAGTATTTCTTCAGAATCTAGATTTTTTAGTCTTACGGTTTCATCTGGTGTGGTTAATTTTTTGCCTGTTTTACTGGTTAATCGAATACTCCATTGTGCTTCGTATCGTTGATTTTTGTTGGTAAATGTAACACGCGACATTGCCTCTGTAGCACCATAACTAACCACATCAACCAAGCCAGCTTTGATATTGGATTTGTTGAAACGAGGTACTTCTTGATATAAAGCGATAGTAATGGCATCCAGAATCGTTGTTTTACCTGCCCCAGTTACTCCAGTGATCGCATATAACCCTACATCTTGGAAGATTGGATCTTCAAAATCAATAACAATCGGAGTTTTAGATTTTAAAGAATTGATATTCTGCAACTCAATTTTTACTATTTTCATAAAAACTACTTATTTTTCTCTGACCATATTGACAATTTCCTGAAAAGCATCTAGCAACTCTGGGTGTTCTTCTAGATCTACAGACTCTTCCTGACACTTACTTTTGAAAACTTCTAGCGGAGACAGCTCCTTGATTGATCGTGTATGGTCTATGAGTTGTTCCAACCCTTGGATGGTACGTTGATTTTTTACTGTTACTTTTAGCACTTCGATATTAAGATCTGCTACGACCTTACTAAAATCAGAATGATCAATAGGAACCCCTGAAGTAATATCTAAGACGACCTCTACCCAAATAGTAAGTGCATTACTACTGCCATCAATCTCTTGTAATTTGATGATACATTCTTCGGGCTTTCCTTTTATTCGAAGTACTTTTCTGAATGTTGGTATCACCACTTCTTCCATCGCTATAATGGTATTTTTTTTAGTCTCCAGTGCGACTACCTTTTTGTCATAGCCGATCTCACTAAAACTAAGTACGTTAGGTGATCCAGAATATCGGATATGTTCACAACCACCCACAATTTGAGGACGATGCAGATGACCTAATGCTACATAATCAAATGTTTTTGGAAAATCCTCGGCTCCGATATGTCCCAGTGTACCGACATAAATATTTTGCTCACTATCTGATGTAGATCCACCTATTGCAAATAGATGTCCCATGGCTATAATCGGAGTATCTATTTTTTGTAAACTAATGCAATAATCTGCCGCCTGTGTATAATGATTCACGAGTGCCTTTTTATAACGATCGTTGATTTGATCAAAGGTTTCTCCTGCCACCGCCCTTCTGATATCCTGATCTCTAAGATATGGTACCGCTGCAATGACAACTTCTTCATCTCCTACCACAAGTTCAAATATCTCCTCGGAGATATCCTCCATAGCTTTGCCAACCACATGAATGGATAGTGCTTGTAACAGGGATTTTGGTGCATTTATGGTGCCTGGTGCATCGTGATTACCTCCTGTAATTACCACGTGAGTACAAGAGGTTTTTTGTAGGCTGATCAAGAAATCATAGTACATTTTTTGACTTTGGGTAGATGGAACTCCCGTATCATAAATATCCCCTGATATCAACAAAATATCTATATTCAAAGCAGTAATCTGCTCCAGTAACCACTGCAAAAAAAGTAATTGCTCCTCATACTGAGAATGTTCATGTAAGCGATGTCCTAAGTGCCAATCCGCAGTGTGGAGTAATTTCATATAAGAAATGTAATTATATTATTGTATTGCCATGATGCTTTGATAAGACTAAGATACTATTTGCTGATCTTTTATCGCAACGGAAATCCGCAGGAGATGCAACAAATCCATCTATTTTTCTTTACACATACTATAATTGGATATTCTGGCGATACTGACCCCCATTCTGGTCATGTTGACCCCTCTGTAGATTTTGGTGTTCAAAAGACACTATGTGCTTGTCCAATAATTCAATGAAGTGATCTATTCTAAAGCGAGTAAAAGTGTTTGTATATCATCAGTAACCAATCTAATATTCGTGTGGTGAAGCTTTTTGCTTAGTAGTATTGCTTTGTTTAGGTAGTCTTGGGTAGCTCTTTTACACGTTGTTCTTTGTGTTTTCCACCACTAGCGCAAGCCTTACCTAAAGCACGGCAATGATTTTTGAGCTGTCTGTTCCAATCTTTGGTTTTTCTCCAACCTGCTAGGTTAGGACAACGATTTAAAATTTTATCTAGGGTACCCAATGCTTTACGGCCACAGTCCCATAACAAATTGTAATCCGTAGGGAAATGAACGTTACTTTCTACAACATAACTATCGCTTTTGACAAACAATACTTCCTCCTCTTTTTTTTAAAGACCTCTTTATGACCAAATTCAACGATTACATCATTGATTTGCTTTAGTGTCTGATCATCTAGTAAACCAACATTATCAACAATAAAGTTAACACCAAGCCATAAACAAAAGGATACAAACTAGATACGAATAGATTTACCTCGTATTCTGGGTTCAAAATGATAGCAATGCTGTGATCCAGAACTTAGGTCGTATCCTTAGAGATAGTAGTTGTAGCAGTAGCGACTGATCCTGAATATGCTTTTTTTAGTTGCTGAAGTCAATTAAATGATATTGATGGTCTCTGAGATTAACGAAGCCATAAAATATGCGACCTTCATGGAAAAAGACATTGCTGGATTTTGGGAACATCTTGTCTAGCGTTACTGAATTATTTTGGTCCGTAGTTTTGGTTGGAATCGTTATGGATTCTTTGCTTAGGCGTTCTTCAAAATCATAGATTTTGTCAAAAGAATTCAAAGGAACTGCTCCTTTGAGATGCTCAAAGCTTTCGTCAAAGAGGCAGTCAATACGAACGGATTTAGTCGAGCTATAGTTGTTGTAGGCGAAGAAAGTAGGATTAAAAGACGTATAGGATATATTAGGGGCGGACATACTAGCCCCTCCTACTGTGCTAAAACCTCCTCCGGCCATCATCATGCCGCCGCCGCCAGTTTGTATTATTCTTTCACTGCCAAGGGTGATTTTGTATTGATCTTTTTGTTTGTAAGCTGCAATTCCGATTTTTCCTTTGGAGATTTTACGTAATAATTTACTTGTTTTTTCCATTTCCCTTTCTTGATGTAAACCAAAAATACCAGGACCTTCTTGAAGTATAGGAGTGTTTTTGAAAGTAATGTCATCTTCTTTGTTCAACAGAATCTCTTTATCAATTTTTTTAGTTGTTAGATCTTTTATGGTAAGACTTAATTGAGAATTTGAAGTGGCGATCTGAAATAGCTTGTTATTATAGATATAGGAATTGTGGTTCGTAGAATTGAAAACGTTATTCGGTTTTTCAATAAAGGGTTTTGGGTGTAGTTCAGTAGTAACAGCAAAGGTGCTGGGATGGACTTTTATAATTTTGGTTGCTTCAGGATTGCTGTCGAAAGAAAAAACGAACTTTTGATCAAGGGTGTATAATTTGTTAGGATTGCTTGTTGTTTCAATGGCATTCGGGGTTTTTGAGTCAATTTTTACTAAAGATCCTTTTGGGCCAAACGTTTTTGTTATCAAATGGTGATATGCTTTTTTTGGAAAACCATTAATTTCTTCGTCCAAAAACGAAAAGTCAACAGTATGTTTAATGGTTGCTAGTTTTTGATCAAAGGTGTAGAAGTTGATGTCAGAAGAGTTTTTGGAGACAGTTAGGAGATAAAAATTATTGGTATAAGATAGGGATTGGAGGTAACTCTCTTTTTTGAGTTTAAAATCTAATGTTGTATTTGTTGTAATCCTTTTTTCAAAGTCTATTGTCAGTACTCCAAATTTTTTCGCACTTGTGTTAGTGAAAAAAATACAATATTTTTTTTCATTAAGAATTTGATATCCAATATACTTTTTGAAAGATATTGGAAGCATTTTTGTTGTTAAATGAATTTTTGTCTGGAATTGATTGTCTAGAAGATATAAATGGGATTCTGGGTAGTTTTCGACATAAACCACCAAATCTTTGGTCTTCGTGTTTGGGATAACTAATGACTTCTTACCTAAGGAAGATTTGGAAGCGTGTTCAAGATCCAGTAAGGCTACTTGCTTTTGTGCTTGTATAGAGAAATTTAATACAGTTAAAAGAATAGTAAAAATTAATGACTTCATGTTTTGAGGGTGGTTTTGATCATTAGAATTTTATGAAGCATTAGTTTTGCCGTATGGTATATCCAGTAAAGATTTTGAACTTATTAGGAAGAGGTTCAGCTTCAAAATTACTTTTTATGTTATACAAGCTGTCTAGTAAAACACCTTTTGTGGTTTTGCGTTGGGTGGTAATTATAAATAGATCACCGTTTTTTTGATTGGAAAGGGCAAAAGATTGATTTTGTTTATTGAAGGAGTTAAGGAAAAGTGAATCTTGTTGATAAACCTTCTTTTGGGAAAACAAGTTAACAGAAAGAAAAATAAGTAAGCAAAGGATTATTTTTTTCATGGAAAAGAAAATTTATTTTTTTGATATATTGAAGGAACACTCTTTGATATTGCTCTAGCTAACCGTTGCGCCAGCAACCACACCGGCCTCATCAGGGTTTAGAAATACAAGTTTCCCTTCTAGGGTTTCGGTCATGAGGATCATTCCTTCACTTGCTACGCCACGGAGTTTTCTTGGAGCAAGATTCACTAAAACGGATACTTGTTTTCCGATAATTTCTTCTGGTTTGAAATGTTCTGCTATTCCAGATACAATCGTACGGATGTCTATACCTGTGTCTACTTTGAGGACTAACAATTTTTTGGCTTTTGGCATTTTTTCTGCTTCTAGAATGGTGCCAACTCGGATGTCCATTTTGGTAAAATCTTCAAAGGTGCAGCTGTCTTTTTGCGGATCTACAGTCTTGTTTTCTATTTCGTTTGCAATTTTGGTCGCTTCTAGTTTGTCTAATTGTTTTTGGATGGTTTCATCTTCGATTTTGGAGAATAACAAAGATCCTTTTTCGATTTGATGACCGGCAGCTAGCAATTCTTTCTTTGTAGCTAGATCATTCCATGCGACACCTTTTATACCCAACATATCCTTTAGTTTGGTAGAAGTAAACGGCAAAAATGGTTCAGAAAGCGTGGCCAAAGCACTTGCAATTTGGAGGGCTACGTACATAATAGTTTGTGTGCGTGCTTCGTCAGTTTTGATTAATTTCCAAGGTTCTGCATCTGCCAAGTATTTGTTTCCTAGTCGAGCAACATTCATCAATTCCTGACTTGCTTCTCGAAAACGGTAACGCTCTAGTGAGCTTGCAATTACGGCCGGATAAGCCCGTAGCTCTGTGAGTGTTTGTTCATCTACCTTGTCTAATGCGTTTGGTGTAGGGATGATGCCTTCATAATATTTATTGGTCAACACGATCACCCGGTTGATAAAGTTTCCGAAGATAGCAACAAGTTCATTATTGTTTCTAGCCTGAAAATCCTTCCAAGTAAAATCATTGTCTTTAGTTTCTGGCGCATTTGCAGTTAGTGCGTAGCGCAAAACATCTTGTTGCCCAGGAAATTCTTCTAGATATTCATGAAGCCAAACAGCCCAGTTTTTGGATGTAGAGAGTTTATTGCCTTCTAGGTTCAAAAACTCATTGGCAGGAACATTTTCTGGTAAAATATAGCTTCCTTCTGCTTTGAGCATGGTTGGAAAAATAATGCAGTGAAAGACAATGTTATCTTTTCCAATAAAATGAACCAATTTTGTGTCCTTGTCTTTCCAATACGGTTCCCAGTCTTTGTTCTCACGTGTTGCCCATTCTTTGGTAGAGGAGATGTAGCCAATTGGCGCATCAAACCATACATAAAGTACTTTGCCTTCGGCTCCTTCTACTGGTACAGGGATGCCCCAGTCCAAATCACGTGTTACTGCACGAGGTTTGAGACCATCGTCAATCCAAGATTTACACTGTCCATATACGTTTGTTTTCCAATCTTTCTTATGTCCATCTAGAATCCATTCTTTCAAGAAATCTTCGTATTGGTCCAAAGGCAAAAACCAGTGCTTGGTTTGTTTGGTGATAGGTTTGGCTCCAGAAATCGTAGATTTTGGATGAATCAAATCAGTAGCATTGAGCGAGCTTCCGCAGTTTTCGCACTGATCACCGTATGCCTCTTCGTGACTACATTTGGGACATGTTCCTACAACAAAACGATCAGCCAAAAATTGATCCGCTTCGGGGTCATAAAGCTGCTCGGTAACCTCTTCTATAAATTGCCCAGCGTCATGCATTTTTTTGAAAAATTCTGATGCTGTTTCGTGGTGTACAGGAGCAGAGGTACGAGAGTAATTGTCAAAAGAAATCCCGAAATCTTCAAAAGACTTTTTGATGATTCCGTGATATTTGTCAATGATTGCTCTAGGAGTAGTTCCTTCTTTCTTGGCACGCATAGGAATGGCTACACCATGCTCATCACTACCACCGATGAATAAGACATCTTTGTCTATGCCTCGTAAGTATCGAGCGTATATGTCTCCAGGGACATAGACACCTGCCAAATGACCAATATGAATTGGACCATTGGTATAAGGTAGTGCGGTAGTAATTGTATAACGTTTTGGTGTGCTCATTGTGCTGTTTTATAAGAAAAAAAAGATAAATCGGCACAAAGGTACTAAACGACGATGTAATCAAGATAGATTTAATGCAAAATTGTCTTCTCGTATGGGTAACACCAATTTAGTTATATGAATTCGTATTAATGATGCGGTTGTTGTTTTTTTATGTAAAAACACCGTGATTCTATTGCATAGTCTGAGTTATGGGGTGTATAAGCAAGACATTTAGATGAAAAAAGAACAAGTTGATATGCGATATTATGCAGCTAATTTTAATAACATTGTTGTATACCGCAAAAATGCTCTACTTGGTGATATGACAACTCATTTTTGATAAAAAAATCAAGTTGAGTTTTTTGTTGATTTCAGGGTAATATGTTTTTTTTCTAAAGAACTCTCCTATTTGATCTGAATCATTTTGCTGGCAGCCTGTAAATTGGTAAAAATGCGATATACGTATTGTCCTGTGCTCAGGTGTACGTTCCCGAGTGCTTGCTGCACATCAATTTTATGCATTCCTTTGCAGCGTATTTCATTTGTTATTGTACCTATGCTTTTGCCTAAGATATCATAAAGTTGAATATCTACATGACCATCATTTGGTAATTCAAATTCGATATAAGCCCGATTGTTTTGATAGGTTGGTACATTGAATATTCCGGCACCATTTTCTCTACCAAAAATACCATTACAGTCAAAGCCTAGGGTTTCGCTCTCCTGTTTTCCTTCGGGAAAAAGGCTATCTACAGTATCTGGATTGATGCATAGCCATTCTCTCAATGCTGTAGCGTAGAGTTTTCTGAAATCCATAGAGGAGCTCATATTACCAGTACGATTTAGATCATCTAAGTCTGGTTGAGTGCCTATAAAACCATTACCATCTAGACCGCCGCCAAAAAATAAGGTGGTGGATGATGTGCCGTGATCCGTTCCTTTGGAGCCATTTTCGGACACACGACGTCCAAACTCTGAAAAGGTCATGGCTAGAACATCTTTGTCCATTTCTAATTCTGCGAGATCCTCATAGAAGGCATTGACGGATGCAGCAAGGTCGTTCATCAATTCTGCATGACGATCAATCTGATTTGCATGTGTGTCAAAACCACTTAGTGTTACCATATATACTTTGGTACCAAGTTTTCCTTTGATCATACGTGCTATAATCTGTAGTTGTTTGGCTAGTTTTGGTTTGGGATCCCCTTGTAGATTGTAGTCTGCAGTAGTACTAGAAGCATCATATGCTGCTTTGATAACATCTGCATATTTGTAGGTAGTATTACTGAGGCCGCGCATGAAACCAAGTTGCTCACCATAGATACAATTAGGGAGGTTGTTTACATCATGTACAGCACCTAATTCTGCAATACGCTCTAATTGTCCTGGCTGCGAAACAGTAAATGCGTAATGATTGGTTTCTCCATCAAAGAGTAAGTTTCCAATACTTCCAATCTGTATCGCAGGAGGTGCTAGCGGAGGATTGGCCAAGAAGTCGGGATATTCCGTCTCGTAAAAACGTCCAAAAATTCCAGCTTTTTCCTTTTCTTCTGCGATTGCTGTGGCATAAATATCTGATGATCGGAAGTGTGATAGATTTCCATCTTCATATCCAACACCTAAGGCAACTTTCATTTGTCCTTCTCCCCACATTTTTTGTAGAGGACTCATAAAATCAGGTAAACCAAACTCATCAGAGAGCTTGTATAGGCTATTTTCTGGTAGTGCGATTTTGGGTCGCGCATTGGCATAGGTGTCATATTGATTGAGTGGCACAATGGTATTCAGTCCATCATTGCCACCTTTGAGACGGATCAGGACTAGTACACGTTCTCCTTCTGTGTCATTGAGTGCCATTGTGAGCGGAGATAGTTTGGCTGCGCTCAACGTAGACCCTGCCAAAAACATAGAGCCGCTACCAGCAAGCCCTAGTGTTTGTAGAAAAGAACGGCGATTCCATTGTTTGTGTTCTAGATCATGCTCGATGTCGATATGCGATAAGGATGGTCTGTTGAGATTTCTATTAGAAGTAGGCATACAGGGGGTTATTTTAGTTGGAATTCAGGCATTTCTACAATATGGCGTAGCAGTCTTCTTACTTGATCAGGAACTTCATCAAAGGTGAGATCCCATTCGGGAGGACCAGGCTCAAAGTAATTGTCTGCAAACTCCCCTTTAAAAACTTCTACAGCGGTATCATAGTCCATGGGAGAAGCAAGCTCTTTGGGCATAAAGAAATCAATGGTTTTTTTAGTAATCACATCGACATCTTTTTCAGTAGCTCCTACTAGTGCTATGATAAAATCGCGGTAGGTTTCTTTGTTGTAGCCATTTTCTCTATTGAGTAGTGTATCTTCCTCTCCCCAGATTCTCCATAGGAGTTCTTCTAGAAAAAACCATCTTGCGGGAAGTGTGTTTGTATTGAGCCATTTGCGATTTCGTTGCCAGCCTGCTACATCTACAGGGTTAAAAAAGCTCTGGCTAAGCGTAAAATTCATGGATTGTAAGCGTTCAAGAAGGCTTTCTTCATAGGTTAGACCTGTCTCGTGTAGAAATTGAATTGTTACATCATAGGGGCTTTTGATGATGACTCCATGAGTATTTGTGTCAAAGAAATGTTCACTTTTGAATAACTGCCGTACTACGGGGGCGATATTAAATTCATTATCCAAGAAGGTTTTTTTCATCTGAACGATGATGTCTGCATCCTGTTCGGGGTTTACAAAATAGCGATAGAGTTTTGCGCAAATCAATTCAGCAATTTCATCCCTACGTTCTTCAAAGAGTATTTCGATGACATCGTCATATCCCCAAGCGCCGGTTTTTCCAAAAATGGTTTTGGTACCAGTGTCAAAAGTTTCTGGGTCGAATGAAATAGGTCCGCAGTCGACATCTCTTTTATTGTACCCCGTCAAAGCTCTCGAGGTTTCTTCAATATCTTCTTGGGTGTACCCTATGTCTTCTCCTAGTGTAAATAGCTCAAATAATTCTCTCGCGTAGTTTTCATTGGGACGTTTTTTAGTGTTTTCGAAATTATTGAGAAAAGCAAGCATGGCTGGTGTGATACCAATCTCGCGGGTAAATTCTTTAAAATTTCCTATGGCATGTTCTTGCAGTTTGATGTAGTATTGGTACATATATGCAGGACAGTCGTATTCATTGTATATGGTGACAAAATGATTAAGCCAAAAGAAGGTTAAACGTCCATGAAGTCCATTTTTCAAAAGGTCTTTGGCAGCCATAAGAAAGCCTTCGTTTTTGCGTAGCTCTTTTGCTTCTCTCAAAGCGTCTTCGTCAGCTATTCCATAGTCAGCATCTGTCCAGTAGCCCCATTCTGGTGCCGGCGTGTTGGTTTGAGCTACAGCTGCGTCTATTAATTCATCGACCAGTTGAGTAGGGGATTTGGATTTGGCAGTTTCTATTTCATGAACAGATGCACCATATGCTAAGCGACGATATAGGTGTTTAATTTTTGCGTCGTCCCATGGATTTTCTGGTGTGGGAGTGTAGGGTGCTATGGTCCCTGTATTACAAGAGTAAGTTTTGGCCATAAAAAGGGGGTGGTTTTAAGTAAAATAATGGTAGTAGTTTATGCTACACCAGTTTGTTAACTCCTAATTTACAAAAATAGTATGTTAAACCCTTGAAATATTTAGGGTTTTATCTAAATATTCTAGACTCGAAGATGGTTTGTGTGTTTAGTAAAGTAATGGTTTGTAATGATTGCAGTATCTTTGATAATTATAAAATTAGAGTTAAATGCGTTTTCCCAAACCTTTGATTCCTGGTGATAAGGTTGCTATAGTGGCAACGGCTAGGAAAATATCTTTAGAAGAAATTCAAGTCGCTACAGTGTTGCTAGAGAAGTGGGGTTTTGTTGCTGTTGTTGGGACTAGTATAGGTTTAGAATTTGATCAATTTGCGGGGACAGATCAGGAGCGAGCAATGGATTTTCAGCAGCAGCTATGTAATCCAGAGATTGCGGCGATCTGGTGTGCAAGAGGAGGATATGGTACGGTTAGGATGCTAGATTTACTGGATTTTTCTGATTTTGAAAAACAGCTCAAATGGATCATTGGTTATTCTGATGTGACTGTGCTACATTCTCATATTCATCAATTAGGTGTTGCCACCTTGCATGGTCCGATGCCTATAGATGTAATGAATACAACAAATATAAGTGCATCAAGTATGCGGGATTTTTTGTTGGGAAATAGTGTGAGTTATGAGGTTAAAAGTGCTAAAGAAAATCGAACTGGTATGGCAAAAGGAACTTTGGTAGGAGGGAATCTTTCTATTTTGTATTCTCTTTGCGGCTCTCCCTCTGCCTTGGACACCAAAGGCAAAATTTTGTTTATCGAAGATCTCGATGAGTATCTGTATCATATAGATCGAATGATACAGAACTTAAAACGAAACGATATGTTTAAGGGTCTGAAGGGGCTTGTCGTTGGCGGGATGACAAAAATACATGATAATTCTATTCCGTTTGGCAAAACGGTTAAGGAGATTGTTCTAGAAGCTGTACAGGAATACGATTTTCCAGTTGCTTTTGATTTTCCGGCCGGACATTTAGAGGATAATCGCCCATTAGTTCTTGGTACAGAGGTGGTGCTTACGGTGTCAGCAAAACGTACAATAGTGCAATTTTGATGTCCCCAAATAGTCAGGTTTTTTTAAAAAAAAGTGTTTGAATACTCACTGCGTTATTTTCCATTAAAAGTGTTCATGGTATTTGCTAATCCAGCTGTACCAAAAGATTTAATCACTTCGATGCTTTTTTCTAGGCGTTCTGGCATTGCGTTTTCTTCTTCGGTATTCCATTCTCCTAGCACATAATCTACTTGTCTACCAGTTCCAAACTGTGCGCCTACACCAAAACGGAATCTATTGTATTTGGTAGTTTGTAATTGATTTTGGATGTCTTTGAGACCGTTATGTCCTCCATCACTACCCTTTGGTTTGATACGAATTGTACCAAAGTCTAGGTGGATATCATCGGTGATTACTAATAGGTTCTCTAAAGGTATTTTCTCTTTTTCTAGCCAATAACGTACTGCTTTGCCGCTTAGGTTCATATACGTACTGGGTTTTAGTAGTATAAAAGTTCTTCCTTTGAATTTGTAACTAGTGAGATCTCCAAGTTTCTGTGTTTCGAAGCTAAGATTTTCTGTACTGGCAAGTGCGTCCAAAACCCTGAACCCGATGTTATGCCGAGTGTTATGGTATTTGGGTCCAATGTTACCGAGTCCTACGATCAAGAATTTTTTCATGAGTTCTTCTGGGGTTTCTATGTGTTGCTCTTGTGTTTGATTTCTTTTTTTTGCAAATATTTTCTTCAAGAACCAGAGCATAAAATTTGTTTTGAGTTATTTGGAAATTACAATAACAAAGCCCTCTTTTTTCTTTCTCGTTATAGGAAGAAATTGGAACTATATCTTTGTTTTCGTTTTTCTATTTACACAGAAACAAAACATCGATTTATTTTTTAGAAATTGTAAATTACAAATGACGTTAAATATAAAAATAATAGTGTTATTTATCTATAGATAGGTCGTACTAGAAGTGTAAATGAGAAAAAAAACACCCTCACAGAGCATCTGACTAATGTTTCTTATACCATTTAAAAAATAATTAGCTTCTTTTTCTACTGTTTTTTTACTAGAAAATTAAATTGTATCGATGACTATGCTTAAATATTATGGTTCAAACCAGCGAAAAATAGTTTAATTATTTGGTATACAATTAGACTTTGACTGGTATTATACCAATTTACCTTTATAATGCCGTATATATTACGTATATTGCATTATGGGAAAAAAGGCATTTTTGGATATCAAG
>CANLMN010000012.1 GCA_947492105.1 uncultured Aquimarina sp.
TTAGGGAGTTCTTTGATCAATGCCTGTATAACTTTGTCTGGATAGAATTGTAGACCTATCATTTTCTGTCCATTGATCAGGAGATGTTTTAGGGTGATATGTTTGGTGCTAGTTTGCATTCTCCAAAAATGATAAACAAAGCTGAAAACAGCAATAATAACCGTATATTTAAACGACTATTAAACGTTTAACTATACGGTTATGGATTGTTTTTGTACCTATTGTAATACCAAGTTGGAAGGAAGAGCGGACAAAAAATTCTGTACACCTTATTGTAAATCCTCGTATCATTATCAAAAAAGCAGGGAGAAGGAGCAAAATTTGTTTCAGAAAATTGACGGACAACTAAAAACCAACAGAAGGGTGCTAAAAAACTTTAATAAAGCTGGTTTAGCAACAGTCCGCAAAGAACGATTACTGAAAAAACGATTACAGAAAGAAGGTTTTGAAGTAGTGTTTTGCATATAAATGCAATCAAATGCTTCCTTGTTATTATTTAAATTGATGATTTTCAATATTTTTTTAAATACTAACAACACTAAGGCTATGCTTGATTTTTTTTGCTGAAACTGTAACAAAAAAAACGTAGTTTTTCTTCCCGGTAAATTCAAACAGCAAATGGAATTAGTCTGCGTAGGTTTTCTTGTACACGAAACTATAGGACAAAAAAAAGAGGCTATCTTTTGGATAGCCTCTTTATATTCAAACTGATTTTTGATAAAATCAATAATATTTAATTACTTCTTGTGAACTAAGAATGCATCGGTTGCATTTTCAGAGAATATTTTCACAAGATATGGACCTACAGGTAGATCAGTAAGATCAAAGTTACGATCTTGATCAGATGCAAGATTGATAGTTTGTATAGTTTGTCCTGTAAGCGTGATCAAAGCAATTTGACCATTTTTCAAATTATCAGTTCCAGATATTTTGATAAGACCCTTAGTTGGGTTAGGACTAGCAACCAATTGGATATCTAATTTCGGTGCACTTTTTCCTGCTTTTGCAGTTCTGTTAACCTGAATAAGACCTGCAAAATTATAGTTACCTCTTACTTCTTTTAAGTTAGCACCTTTTTCGGCACCTTGTAAGTCTGCATAGCTCATATGTCCAATATAACAAGTACCGACACCAGCTCCATCAAAATCTACAGCTTCTAGATCAGCCAAAGTACTTGGTAAGGCCACAATATTATCATCCTCATCCAAGATTACCCATGTACTATTAGGTCCTTCATTTTCAGTTACAGTGATTCCAGAAACAAAATCAGGAGTACCATCACCTACGACAAAGTCGAAAGGACCTCCACTAATTTTTCCAGCTTTAAGAACAGGTCGACCTCCGTTATCACCTTCAGCACGACGTATTACAAATAAAGGATTTGAAAGCGCATAAGAACCATTCAATTTTCCAGCATTTTCACCAACAGTAGCTCCAGTAAGATCATCTTCATGACTTAGGTGCCATATTAAGCATACTCCAGTTCCTGCACCATCAAAATCAACAGCCTCTAAGTCAGCCATAGTTTTTGGTAATCCAAGGATAGTTCTACGTGTATCAGTAATCATGAACATCGAGTTTGTAGCCTTAGCATCTTTTAATGTAATGTTAGATACATGGTCAGCAATACTATCACCTACAGTAAATCTGAAAGGTCCTCCACTTAATATTCCACCACTAAGATTAGGGTTGCTCGGTGTTGGTGTAATAGGTGTAGTTTGATCTGGATCCGGTGGAGTTGGTGTAAAGTCCTTATCTTTTCTAATTACATAGATAGGATTTGAACGATCATGTGTTCCTTGAAGATCTAAAATACTTTCACCTACAGTTGCTCCAGCAAAATCATCTTCATGACTTACATGCCAGATTAGGCAAGCACCAGTTCCTGCACCATCAAAGTCAATAGCTTCTAAGTCAGCCATAGTTTTTGGTGTTCCAACTATTTTTTTAAGAACATCTGTTACAATGAATGTAGAGTGTGTTCCTACTTGACCTGTCAATTGAATTCCAGATACATTATCAGCAATACTGTCACCTACAATAAATCTGAAAGGTCCGCCTTTAAGTTTACCTCCATCTACAGTAGTTGGTGGTGTTGTCGGTGGAGTCGTTGGCGGCGTTGTTGGGTTTGGTGGTGTTGTCGGCGGTGTTGTCGGATTTGGTGGTGTTACTACAGTACCTGTTCTTTCAACTTTGATAGAATTTGAAAGATCATAATTTCCATTAAGATCCGAAACATTTGCTTGTGGAGCAAGTCCAATTAAATCATTATCATAACTGATATGCCAAATTAAGCATGTACCAGGAGTAGTGCCATCAAAATCTACAGCTTCTAGGTCAGCTAATGTTTCTGGCAATCCAAGAATAACATTGTTTTCATCAGTAATTATCCATCCTGAGTTTTCACCAGTATTTCCAGTTACTGCAATTCCTGATACCATATCAGCAGTACCATCTCCTATAGTAAATTGGAAAGGACCTCCTGTAATCTGCCCACCATCTGTTCCTGTAGGAGGGGTAGGGTTTGGATTAGGATTTGGATTTGTTCCCGGAGGGATTGGTGAATCGCCTGTTCTTACAACTTTAATAGAATTCGAAATGTCATAAGTTCCATTAAGATCCGAAACATTTGCTTGTGGAGCAAGTCCAATAAGATCGTTTTCATAGCTAATGTGCCATATAAAACATGTTCCTGGATTCGTACCATCAAAATCCATAGCCTCTAAATCAGCTAATGTTTCTGGCAATCCAAGGATAAGATTATTTTCATCAGTAATTATCCATCCTGAGTTTTCACCAGTATTTCCAGTTACTGCAATTCCTGATACCAAGTCTGCAACACCGTCACCAATAGAAAAGTTGAAAGGTCCTCCAGTAATTTGACCTCCATCAACAGCTGCTGGTGCAGGGTTTGTACCTTCTAGTACTCGGTCAATTGTAATAAAATTGTCAGAAATATCAAAATCTCCAGAAGCCAATTCAGCATCTGTAACATTTTTGCCATTTGCTGTAAGTCTTCCTTCGTATGAGATACCATAAACATGACAAATTCCAGCTGTAGCGCCTTCAAAATCATGAGAGTTACGTTCTGTGGTAAGGATCTTGCCATTAGCGTCGGTAATTAGATAATGATATCTAGCTCTAGCTTGACTGTCGTTGGTAAAACGTACAATATCCGGAATACCATCTTTGGTAACGGTAGTTATTTTTGTTTTTTGATCACTAGAAGAAACACTTCCTCCTTCTGTGTTTTGAGCTGACAGCCCAGCGGTTAGTGTAAGAGCAAGTGTAGCGAGTATCGCTTTACTCTTGTGGTAATTTTTCATAATTTATAATTTTATAGTGTTTTGGATAAGTTGGTTTTTTATACTTTTTTCTTGCGAATAACTTTAACAGTTATATAACAAACGGCCAAATTAATAGCTTAGTCTTGATAATTACTTGTAAATAGCTGTTTTTCGATGTATTAATATATATTTTAGTTAAACAGTGTTTTTTGTTTTTTCTACCTGTTAGGCCGTGTAGGATTTTTTTAGTATATCGGCTTTTTGATACATAAAAATGCTATTATCGGTAAATTGGAGTGACGTTACTCTAATTGTAGTTTCTGTGTAAAAGTCAATTAATGAGGGTCTTGTTGGTGTTTTGGGCTTATGTTTTTTGTAAGATAAAAGAAATGAGGTGTCGGCAAGTTTTTTTTTCAAGAACAAGGGATAGGCCAGTACATGTTTCTAATGCCTATTTTGGCAGTGGTGTTATTTTTTTATACTTTTCTGCCAAAGCAACTAGAATTTATCTTGGATTTACAATCAAAAAAAGACTTTAATTTACTTTTTGAATCGCATTGGCATCATCTCTATGCGTATGCTTATAATATTTTGAAAGATAAAGAATTGGCAGAAGATTGTGTGCAGAATGTTTTTGTTGACTTATGTAATCGTATAGGAGAAGTAACAATAGCACACCCCAAAGCTTATCTGTACCAATCGGTCAAATATCAATGTGCAAAAGCATTGATAATACAAAAACGGTATACACAGACTGATCCCGAAACATTACAACTTATAGCATCTAATGCCGAAGCAGAGCTTGAAGAACAGGAATCAGAAATTCTCAAAAAGCTCCATGAACAAGTCAGTCTTTTGCCTGCAAAATGTCAGCAGGTTTTTCGATACAGCAAGTTTGATAAAAAATCAAATAAAGAAATCGCCGAAGAACTAGGAGTTTCTATAAGTACAGTAGAAAATCATATCAATAAGGCACTAAAAATACTTCGCAAAAATATGCCAGAACAATTATATCTGTTGGCTTTTTTCTTTATTTGAATGGCAAAATATATGTATTTTTCTAGAAGGTGTTTTTTTAGATGTTTTGTTTTTTCTATCCCGTTTGTTCTGTGTGATTTATGGCTTATGTACTATTAATTCTATGGCGAAATTCCTAAAATTATTTTTCTTAAAAAAATGTTAAATTTATTTTTGACGTAGGTGTTTTTGGAACTTTTTGTACTTAGTTATAAAAGCAGTACATGAGTTTGGCAAATAAAATAACAAAAAGAATATTAGAACGGTATCATCAAGGTCAATGTACACCTGAGGAAATAACTTTGGTAGAATCCTATTTTGAGCAATTGCAAATAGGAGGGATTCAGGCAGCGGACGTTCAAAAAGATTTACATCTACGAAACAAACTTCATAAAAAAATCATTAATGAACTAGGGCCTGTCCAAAAAAACTGGAACCTCTCTCGTATTGCAGCTGTTGCTATTATTTTGATAGCAGCTACACTTTTTGCTTTTTTCTATAATCATCAAACTGTAGCATACAAAACTGTCATTGCTACTTATGGAAAGCCTTTGCGTCTACAGTTGAGTGATGCCTCTGTAGTATATCTCAGTGCAGGAAGTACATTAGTTTATCCAGAAAACTTCGAAGGTTTGACAAAGAGAGCAATACAACTTGATGGAAAAGCCTTCTTTGAGGTGACCAAAAATCCGACTCAGCCATTTGTGGTTACCTCAGGGAATATTGCAACCACGGTATTAGGAACCAAATTTATTGTCAATAGCTTTGATCAATCAAAACCTTCTGTAGTGGTGACAGAGGGGAAAGTAAATGTCACTTATACCCGTGATCAGACGGCATCGATTGATATAACTCCAAATGAGCGTGTGGTCCTGAATGCAGGGCAGAAACGGTTCGTCAAGAATCAAGTACGGGCAAAAGATTATGCAGCATGGATCGATGGCTCTGTGGTGTTTAATGATGCGAATCTCTCAGAAATAGTAGCTATTCTCAATAGAAGATTTAACCGTAATGTTACAGCTACGAATATGGCAAATTGTCAAATAAGAGGTAAGTATTCTGGGAATAATTTAGATGAATTACTGAAGAGTATCAAGTTTATACATGGTATTACTTATCAGTATACATCCAAAGGTATTTTGTTGGATGGAATGAATTGTAAATAAAATCCAAGGTTCTCAGGACGATCATCTAGTGATAATTAATAAATAACAAATAATTCAATGGTACTAATTAGAAATAAAAGGATGACAAAAGCATTACGGTGTTTGTTGATAAGTATTTTTAGTATTATAGTATCGGTTTTATCTGGAGTAGCTAACAAAGTAAGCGCGCAGAGTTTAGATAATGTTTTTGTGTCTTTGGACATAAAAGAAGCAGGTATAGTGCGTTTTTTTGAAGCTATTGAACAACAAACGTTTTTTACATTTGTTTACGACACCGAAGTTGTCGCTTCTAAGAAAAGAATGACATTGGTCGATGACCGCATTAGTGTCAGAAAAGTTATGGACTTTTGTACTACTCAAGGAGATTTGGCATATATGGTCTCCAATACAACAATTTCTGTAAAGACAAATATTAATAACAAAAGGCAAAAAAATAAAGATCAAGAATTTGTGAATGGAACTGTCTTCTTTAATGGAGCTGTTTTGCCAGGGGTGAATGTTAGTGTCTTGGGAACTTCAAAGGGCGTAGTGACTGATTTTGAAGGGCGCTTTAGCATAGATGCTCAGAAAGGAGATGTCTTATTATTTTCATATGTTGGCTTTTCAAATAAAGAGGTAGTCATTGATGATCTAACTTCCATGGAGGTACTAATGGAAGAAGATATAAATACGCTAGAACAAATAATCGTTGTAGGATATGGTACTTCGACCAAAAAAGCATTGACCACAGCTATCAGTACGATCAAAGGAAAAGATGCGATTGATGGCAAGCCATTTTTGAATACGCAACAAGCGCTTAATGGAAAACTTGCGGGGGTTCAGGTAGTTCAGCAATCAGGGAGTCCAGGGAGTCCGGTATCTATTAGAGTCAGAGGACTGAGTTCACTTAATGCCAATAATAATCCTTTGTATGTTGTAGATGGGGTACAGGTCAATAATCTAGAAGGCCTTAATCCCAATGATGTAGCTGATATATCTGTCCTCAAGGATGCTGCATCTTCTGCAATTTATGGCTCTCGAGCTTCAAATGGTGTAGTATTGATTACAACAAAACGGGGGGTACCAGGAAAATCTGCTATTAGCTTTTCTTCTTATATAGGACAAAATCAAATTGTGAATACAGTAGAAGTTCTTAATTCAGAACAATATTTAGATTATTTGAATACTGCGTTGATCAATTCCGGCGAGGCTCCTCAACAGGATCCGTTTGGAGGACAGTATAATACCGATTGGCAAAAAGAACTATATGATCCCGGACGGTTACAGAATTATCAAATTTCTTTTTCTGGCGGAAGTGACAAAGGAGCATTTTATCTCTCTGGTGGATATCAAGAAGAGTCAGGAACTATTGCACAAAGTGGTTTTGAACGTTTTGCACTTAGAGTTAATCAAGATCATCAGCTTTTTGAAAATTTTAAAATAGGAAGCAGTATTCAATTAAGCCGAACAAATTTTGATGTGATTAACGATAACCAAAGAGTGAATCAAGGAGGGGTGGTTTTGGGAGCATTACAAACACCTCCAATTATACCTGTTCAAAATCCAGATGGCACCTATCCTGATAACCCTTTTCAGGGCGGATTGGATAATCCAATAGCGCTAATACGTGGCGAGAACAGACAGTTTAATACATCCAAGGTAATTGCCAATATTTATGGGAAGTATGATTTTTCTTTTGGATTACAATTTAAGTCGTCTATTGGTATTGATTATAATAATTCCAAATTTAATAGGTTTTTGGATCCATTTATTACTTCAAACGGACGAGCAAATCGAGGAAGAGACAGAGAAAGTCAACTCTTTGGACAGGCACAAAATCAAACCTTTATGGAGACCGTGTGGACATTGGATAATACCTTGACCTATACATTTGAGATACTCGAAGATATCAATATGGGAGTGTTAGCAGGTTTTACAGCACAACGTTCTAGATATGAGAGTACCGATACTGAGGCAACTGGATTCAGAACTGCTGCCATCAAATCTATAGAAGGAGCAACTTTAATAACCAAAAGTGAGGAGGATATACAGGAGTGGGCAAATAATTCTCTGTTTTATAGAATAGATCTTAATTATAAAGAGCGATATTTTCTATCCTCTTCTGTGAGACGAGACGGATCTTCTCGATTTGGGCGAAAACAATTATATGGTGTATTTCCATCTATATCTGCAGGTTGGCTGATGTCGGATGAAGCTTTTTTAGAAAATCTTTCTGGGCTTAGATTACTCAAGTTGCGTTACAGTTTTGGAACAACCGGAAACCAGTTTATTGATAATTATGCATGGAGAGGATTGTTAGAAGCAGATGCCAATTACACATTCGGAGGTCTTGCCTCAGGCTTTAGAACTGCACAAGTACAAAATCCTGATCTAAAATGGGAGACCACCAAGGAACATAATATAGGAATGGATTTAGGACTGTTGGATAATCGGATTACGATAAATGCAGATGTGTATTTCAAAAAATCAGAAGATGCTTTGCTCCGTTTACAACTACCACTTACTACTGGTTTTGATGAGGCTTTTGTCAATGCTGCAGAAATTTCTAATCATGGAATCGAAATTAGTGTTAATGGAAAAATAACACGTACCGATAATTTTTCATGGGATGTCACAGCGAACTACTCCCAAAACAAGAGCGAAGTGGATGATCTAAAAGGGAATGTGCTTACTGGAGGTAATGTCAATGATATTGGTAGTGTAATCCGAACGGAAGAAGGACAACCCTTGGGTAATTATTATGGTTTGGTAGCTTTGGGGGTAAATCCGCTAACAGGAAATTTGCAATATCAAGATCAACTTACAGAGGATATCGATGGGGATGGGGTCCTGGATTTGGGAGATGGTGTTATTGATGAAAAAGACAGAACTATCATAGGCAATGCGTTACCAGATTTTACTTGGGGTGTGACTAATACTTTGTTTTACAAAGGGCTAGAGTTAACCCTGTTTTTTCAAGGAGTACAGGGACAGGATATTTTTAATGCAACTCGATTCGAATTAGAGAATCAAGCAACAACAAAAAATCAGAGTATCGCTGTATTGGATAGATGGACACCCTCAAATACTGATGCCTCATTACCAAGAGCAGTTTTTGGGGATCTCAATAATGCATTAGCATCTACGCGTTGGATAGAAGATGGTTCTTATGTCAAATTGCGAGAAGTAACCCTAGCGTATAATTTTCCCAAAAAATGGATAGAGAAACTCAAGCTAACAAAATTAAAAGTTTATGCCCAAGGAAGAAATCTAATTACATGGACAGCATATACAGGCTATGACCCAGAAGTGAGTAGAGAAGTTGATGACCCCTTGTCACTTAATATAGATTATGGGACATACCCACAAGTAAAAACTATCATAGGAGGCCTTAGTTTACGTTTCTAAAAAAAATATGCAAAAGATGAAAAATATAGTATTTAAAAGTTATTGCTTTCTCAGTATCTTGATGCTTTCTTCCTGTACCGATGATTTTTTGACTATTGAGCCAGAAACAAGAGTGTCTACAGAAACATTTTGGACAACACAGGCCGATGCAGAGTTGGGTGTTAATGGTTGCTACGATTCCCTGCAACCAGATTCCTATTATGGATTTGATATGTTTGTTTTGGGGGATGTGCGTTCGGATAATTGTTTTGCCGGAGGTGATAACCCCAGTAATTTTGAGATTAATGAATTTAATGTTCGGGCAACAAATGGAATCGTTACCCGATTTTGGCAACAATTGTATCGAGCAATTGGTAGGACAAATATTGCCATTTCTAGAATCAGTGGGATGGATGAGACCTTGTTTACAAACGGCAAAAAACAAGCACTATTGGGAGAAGCGTATTTTCTCAGAGGACTCCATTATTTTTATTTAGTACAACTTTTTGGCGATGTTCCATTGCCTTTGACCGCAACGGAAGATATTGCTCCAGAATTAATTTTTATTCCAAGACAGAAAGAACAGGTAGTATACAATCAAATTGTTAAGGATTTGAGGACTGCAATTACATTTTTGGAAGGAAAGAATCAAGATCCTGGGCGGGCTACCGTAGCAGCAGCAGAAGGAATATTAGCCAAAGTACAACTCACGCAAAAACGATATGATGAGGTGATAAGACTTACAACAAGCTTGCAAACAAGAGGATTTGGTCTGTTGGATAATTATGACGAATTATTTGATCAAAAAAACAAATTCAATAACGAAGTCCTTTTTGCAGTACGCTATAGTAATGGTCAAGAGGATGGAAATGTTTTTCCAGAGCTCATATTACCTCCTCCTTACGCCTCTTTTGAGTTTACCAAATTCAATACACCAACGCCTGATAGTCAACAGGTATTTACAAACAATGATCTGCGTAGAGAAAGTGCTATAAAAGAACAAGATGAGGCTATGTATGTATTCAAATGGCGTAATGGTTCTGCATTTGACTCTGATGACTATACTATCGTGTTGCGATATGCTGATGTATTGTTAATGCGTGCGGAGGCACTAAATTTCACCAATGCTACAGAGGATGCGATTACTATAATAAACCGAATAAGAAAGCGAGCGGGCTTGGATGATTATAATGGAGCAATGAGTAGAGAGGCTGTTGATAAGGCAATTCTAGAGGAGCGAAGAGTGGAGTTGCTTTATGAAGGACATCGTTGGTTTGATTTAAAAAGAAAAGGATTTACGGTAGCACGAGAAGCATTAGAAAAAGGAAAAGGTCTTTTGATAGAAAAATTTGAAATGCTATTGCCTATTCCCCAAGTAGAACGTGACAAAAATGAGCTACTAACCCAGAATCCGGGTTATTAAAAAAGACATGAACATGAAAAAGAATTTAAAATTTAAATTATACATACTTCCTTTAGTACTTTTTTGGAGTATGTGGTTTGCAGGGTGTAACAAAGAAGAACAAATAGGAATTGTTCCGCCACTAGAGACAGGGCCAGGAGTAATTACAGGGGTGATTACAACGGCAGATGGAAATGTTTTGTTACAAGAATTACCCAAAAAAATAGGATTTACTGATCAGAAGGCAAGCAGTTTGATTATCACAGTAGATGAGACAAAAACATTACAGACAATAGAAGGTTTTGGTGCAGCACTTACAGGAAGCTCGGCAGTGTTGTTGAATACAAAACAAGAAGCATTAGAAACCTTATTCGGAGATCAGGGAATACGACTGAACTATGGAAGGTTGACTGTTGGTGCATCTGATTTTAACAAAAATCAAAGTTATACCTATAATGATACCGATGGCAGCGAGGATCTTACATTATCAAATTTTTCTATAGCAATGGATCGCATGGAGGATAATCCAGTAATACCAGTGGCAAAAGCGATCATGGCAATCAATCCTTCCTATAGGTTTATAGCTTCTCCTTGGAGTCCTCCTGCTTGGATGAAAACAAATAAAGCATTGAATGGAGGTGGTTTGGATCCTAAATATTATGATGTTTATGCGGATTATTTGATCAAATATATAGAAGAGTATAAAAACGAAGGGATTCCTATCAACGCAGTAACCGTACAGAATGAACCGCTTCACGAAACTAGCTCTTATCCAAGTATGAAAATGACTGCCGCAGCACAAACTACTTTTATAGGGCAGTATTTGGGACCCAAACTTGCAGCCACAGATTTGGAGACAAAAATTATTGCCTATGACCATAATTACCTAGAAGCGGCAGACCCAGAATATCCAATGACGGTTCTCGGAGATGTAGAGGCTTCAAAATATACCAATGCAGTGGGGTATCATGCTTATGCAGGAGAGGTAGGAGATGTGGCAGATTTAATTTCAAAATTTCCTAATGCAGAAATCTATTTTACGGAACAATCAGGAATTCAAAACGATAATACCAGTTTTGAGGGAGAACTTAAGTGGTTTATGCAGAATGTCTTTATAGGGATGTTACGCCAAGGTGCCAAGAGTATTCTGCTGTGGAATTTGGCACTGGATGAAAGTGCAGGTCCAAAAAATGGAGGATGCAAAAATTGTAGGGGAGTACTCAAACTCACAAGGAGCGGGGCTATTATCAAGAATGTAGAGTATTATATGCTGGGACATTTTTCTAAATATGTAGACACAGGAGCGCAGGTGATCGCTACAAATTCTTTGCCAAGTGCTATAGAGAATGTAGCTTTTAGAAACCCGGATGGTTCCAAAGTATTGGTTGTTTTTAACAGCTCAGGAACTGGGTCAGAACAATTGATAACGGTTGCTGTAGGTGCCAAAAACTTTAGTTATTCTATTCCCAAAGGAGCACTGGTTACATTCAAATGGAAGTAAAAAACAAAAAGATGAAGATGATGGTATTATTGAAAAATTATAGACTATGGCAATTGATGCTATTTTTGTTATGTATAGCATGCAATGAAGAAGAATCTAATATAGCACCCCTTTCTAATTGGAGCTTAGAAGAAGCAAATTTGGATTTTCCGCCACAAAACTTTGAATTTGCATTAGATCGTAAGGCAAAGAACGATGTGATCAGGTTTGAGTGGGCAAAACCAGTCTCGGAGCGTAATTATATCATTACTTATAATTGGCTTTTGGATCGCATAGATGGTGATTTTAGTGATCCGTTGATCAGGATAATGTCAGGAGATAAAGGGGTACAGCCATATGCAGAAGTGTCGTATCTCCAATTGGATGAAGCATTGGCAAAAGCTGGAGCTGGCCAAAACGAAAAAAAAATACTCAAATGGGGAGTGGAGTCGGTATCGACCACCAAGACATCTATAAGTTCTAACCCTATTAGTCTGCAACGTTTTGATATTCCGGCGCCACCGCAAACACTATTTATCGCAGGTTCGGCAACTGAGGTTGGAGATGTGTTGAGCGATGCCTTACCATTATATAATCTAGAAAAAGCAGATGGAAGCAAAACAAATACGTTTCAAATATATACCCGTTTAGAAGCAGGTAATCAATATAATTTTTATGATACAAAAAAAGGGGAGGTTACAAAATATACCTTGGAGCAAGAAAGACTCACCGCAGGTGATATAGGTATTCCGGTTACTGAGACAGGAGTGTATCGTATTACAGTAGATTTTTTGACAGAAACATTGGAGTTGGTCAAGATTGATAAATGGAGTATTGTAGGGAATGTAATCTCTGGTGCATGGGGTGGAGATGAGGCTCTAGAATACAAGGGTAATGGGATATGGGAACGTAGTCTCGAATTAATTGATGGGGATGTAGGGGATGCAAATAAACGATTTATTTTTCGAGCTAATGGAGATTGGGGACAGGTTTATAAGCGTATTCTCGGATCAGAAAGCTCATTGACCTTAGAAAGTACGGCCTCAGCATTAGGGTATGAGGGCTTAGAAGATATCTCCGTGGATAAATTAGGGCAATTCAAAATTTTGTTGCAACTCAATGGAAATGGCTATAGGTATACGATTCAGGAAGATAGCGCTTCGGGAACACCTAAACAGCTATTTCTTTTGGAAGATGGTAATAATATCGCCGAGTTTTCCAAAAATGGAGAAACCTTTAGTTATGAGTTTGTAGCTATCGATGCTTCAAAAAAATATACAATTAACGAAAAAGAAGATAGCAGCGGAAGATTTTATACACTGAATGGTAGTTTGGGGGAGACCACCGAAGAATCTGATAAGGTCTCTGGAACAGGAACGCTCATAGAAAAAGAGGAAGCTCTCGGGATTACAAAAAATCAAGCATACCGCATTCTTATAGATTTTGATACACAAACCTACAGTTGGGACTATTATAACTTCAAACTTTTTCATTGGAATGATTGGGAAGGTCGTGACGAAAAAAAGATGGAATATGTCGGTAATTATACTTGGGAAGTTACTTCAGATTTTGATGTTGGATATAACTCCAAGTTTATTACTCCATGGGATTTTGAGTTTGGTGGAGTAGACTCCGACACTTTGATGGGTGATCTTCTTGGTACTGGTGGTGTGGATATTAATAATATTACAGAAGCAGGGACTTATAACGTAAAAATGCGTTTAGAAAAGAATTTTAATTCTGGGGAGTATGTATTTACTAAAATGTAGTAGGAGTTCAACTTTGGAGTAATACCATTATGAATGTAATGGTAAACTAAAATGATTTGAATTATTTTTTTGCTAGTTTAAGAGCAAAACCCCTGAATTTTAGCAAGTAGTTACGGTTTAATTTTCAAATAAAATAATAGTAGAACAAAGAAGGAATTCCCTTCGTTAACACCAAATTTTGATAAACAGAAATTATGATGTCTGCTTTTTTTTAAAAAAAAGCTTTAGGGCATTCTAATGGATTCTGTCGAGCAACCGTTGTTTCAAGTTTCCAGGATTATTTAGTGTAAGTAACTTTGTTTTAGTTGTTTGTGTGTTTGGTTATTTTTTTAATATATATCTAAAAGGTTTTTAAAAAAAGAATAACTCGATATATAATGTTCCCTTATTCGGTGTAGATCAAAAGGTTTATGAAGCCAAAAAATACAGTAAGATTTTAATAGATGAGAAAAAGAGTATTCGTTTAATTTTTTAATAAAACCAGTAAATATAAGAATAGAACACAAAATAGATGAACCAACGACCCGTATCAGATGCAAATCTGAATGCAAATTTTTTTAAGAAGAACGCATCATGACTTTTAACTTTTAGCCGAAAAGAAACACATTATTAACCCATAATTATTTTTCAAATGGTTTTACACCCATTTAGGTATATAAATTCGTATCAATGACACTGTTATTTTTTTTATGCAAAAACACCGTGATGCTATTGCATAGCCAAGGCTATGGGGTATATAAACAGGGTGTTTAGATGGAGAAAGGATAAGTCGATGTGCGACATTATATAGCTAATTTGCTATTAGATACCAAGGAGGCATTTTTTGTTGTCTATAAGAACAGAGCTGATCAAAAGGTATCAAGTATTAAGGGGTTTTAACCATTTTTTTCGGGAATAGAAAAAATCAAGATCACTTCGAAAAAGAGAAATACATCATTAAATATACAAAATCATGAAAAAAATATTTTTTACAAAAAAGACCTTACCAAGCTTTTTAGGTCTTTTTCTTGTCTCAATGTGTTTGGGACTCAAAGCGCAAACTATTTCAGTAACATTAACCAAGGGAGATCAAAGCGTAAGATTGGCTGAGCAAAATACTGTTTCTTTTAGCGAAAGCTCTATAAATAATCCTACTATTGTAATTGATGAAAACAAAAAAAACCAAACAATAGATGGTTTTGGGCATATGCTGACACAAGGAAGTGCCAAAGTTATAAAAACACTTGATGGTAGTATACAAACAGCCTTATTGGAAGAATTATATCATCCCAATACAGGAAATAATATGTCCGTTGTTAGGATTAGTATAGGAGCCTCGGATCTTAGTGATTCGTCATACACGTATAATCAAAGTTCAGGAGATGTGAATATGAGTAATTTTAGTCTCGATGGGCCAGATACTAGAGATTTGATTCCAATACTCAAAAAGATTTTGGCAATTAACCCAAATATCAAAGTTTTGGCAACACCT
Organism: uncultured Aquimarina sp.; assembly: GCA_947492105.1. GTDB lineage: Bacteria > Bacteroidota > Bacteroidia > Flavobacteriales > Flavobacteriaceae > Aquimarina. Next base: position 14,959 of record CANLMN010000012.1, read on the forward strand.
TGGACAGCTCCTACTTGGATGAAAACAAACAATAGTTACATAGGAGGACGTCTACAGACACAATATTATGATGCATACGCACGGTATTTTGTCAAATATCTTGATGCGATGAAGGCAGAAGGGATTGATATCTGGGCAATCACGCCACAGAATGAACCAGAAAATCCATTCAATGAGCCAAGTATGGAAATGAATGCAGACGAACAAATTGATTTTATTAATAATCATTTGGGACCGGCTATACAGGGGGCAGGCTATACTACAAAAATTATCGCTTATGACCATAATTGTGATAATCTAGAATATCCAAAAAAGGTATTGAATAATAGTAGTTTTGTGGATGGAGCAGCCTTTCATCTGTATGATCCAGAAGCAAATATTGCGGGTATGTCAGAGGTACACGATGCTACAGGCAAAAATGTATATTTTACGGAGCAATTTACGAGTTCGGAGGGTAATTTTGATGGTGATTTTGGTTGGCATATGGAAAATGTTGTGCTAGGATCTCTCAATAATTGGTCAAAAACAGTCATTGAGTGGAATTTGGCTAATGATACGAGTTTTGGACCACGTACTCCAGATGGATGTACAACCTGTTTGGGAGCAATAACGATTAATGGGAGTTCTAGTTTTACAAGGAATGTGTCCTATTATATCATTGGACAGGTGTCAAAATTTGTGCAGCCAAATGCTAGGCATATTAGTACCAGTAAGAATATATTGAATACCGCTTTTGTTAACCCAGATGGTTCCAAGGTTTTGGTGGTGTATAACAGAGAGTCCGGAGTCAAAACTATAAGTGTTAATTGGAATAACAAATCTTTTGAATACGATGTGCCTGCACGTTCGGCCGTGACATTTGCATGGACAGAAGTTCCAACTCCAATATGTAATCCCGAGGCACCCAAAGGATTGAAAGCTACAGCAGGACAAGGGCAGGTACAATTGTCTTGGGATGAGGTTGTAGGTGCTGATACATATATAGTACAGAGAGCCACTACTGTTGATGGAGCGTATACTACGCTACAATCAGGGATATCCCAAACTTCCTATACTGATATTGGACTGACAAATGGTACAACCTACTATTATCGTGTCCAAACTGTGAATAGTGAAGGAACTAGTGAGGCTTCAAATAGTGTCAGTGCAGCACCAATAGCAAATAAGATCGATGCTTTTGGTATCATAGAAGCAGAGTCTTTTACTGATAGTCGTGGAATACAGATAGAAAATACAAGTGATATCGATGGAGGGAGTAATGTTGGATTTGCGGATACCAATGATTATCTAGTCTTTGAAAATGTAGATTTTGGAACGGGAATAGCTAGTGTCGACGTTCGTATTGCGTCAGCGGCTACTTTTACTGGAGTGATAGAAATTCGATTGAATGATGTCACAGGGCCACATATAGGTACAGTACCAGTAGGTAATACTGGAGGTTGGCAAGTTTGGGATACACGTCGTGTCAATGTCGATAATGTAATAGGAAACAAGAATGTCTATTTGGTATTCAAAGGAGGTGAGGGTATTGGTAATGTAAATTGGTTTAGATTCAATAAAGAAGCCATCGTATCGCCAATAATACCATTAATACCAATAGAGCCACCAACAAATACTACTATTATCTCGGGGGGTATTTACCGTATTATTAATAAAGCTAGTGGCAAATCTCTGGATGTAACGGATATTTCTGTAGCCAATGGAGCAAAATTGCAGCAATGGGAGTACAGTGGAGGAGAACATCAAAAATTCCGAATAGATAGTGTAGCGCCAGATGCTTATAGTATAACTGCGATTCATAGTGGCAAAGCATTGGACGTAGTAGATGGATCCAATGCAGGTGGTGCCCAAATACAACAATGGCAATATTTCGGTAGCCCACAGCAACAATGGAATTTGAACCTCATAAACGAAATGTATTATGAGATCGCCTCTATTCATAGTGGCAAAGTCCTACAGATCTCTGGTGATTCGCAGTCCAACGGGGGGAGGATTATCCAAAATAGTAGACAAGGAATCGCAAATGAATTGTGGCAGTTTGAGTTAGTGTCCTCAAAAAAACAATCGGAAGAGATCATTAACGTTTCTAAAATACAGCTTTTTCCAAACCCAGGAGATGGGGATGAGGTGATACTTCGTTATCAAACAACGGATCTTCGTCCTACAAGTATTGTGATTTCAGATGTATTAGGACGTACTGTACAACAGTTTGGTTATGTTCCAGTGCAGAAAGGGGTACAGACGATTTCTTTGGCCAAATACATGAGAAAACTCTCTAGCGGTCAGTATGTGATACAAGTTGGATTGGATACACGAGTTGGCCGTTTTGTCAAGTTATAGAGATGTTATAAAGTCATAACAACTATATTCACAAAAGCCCATAACATTAGGTATACATGTTGTGGGCTTTTGTTTGATCGGATTATTTATATGCTCTAATGAATCTCTTTAAAAAAATGATTTCCCTAGTCATTATAAGAAACAGGAAGCTCAAGAGATTTTACAAGAAATATAAATGACAAATTATTACAGTAACTCCAAATGATACTATTATCTATTTCTGGACCCTCTATAGCTTTTTTTTCGACGTTGATTATTTTTAGAAGGATTTTTCTTTTTTGCAGCCTGCTCTGGTATAAAATCCATTGTAGGTTCAAAACCTTCACGCGTTTCAAACGGGAATTGTTGTTGTAATAATTTCTCAATACTTTTTACATAAGCCAATTCTTCCTGTCCTACTAATGAGATAGCAATACCACTAGCACCAGCTCTTCCTGTACGGCCAATGCGATGTACATAATCCTCGGCGATATTTGGGAGTTCGTAATTGACGACATAAGGCAGTAGAGGGATATCTAAACCACGTGCAGCGATGTCTGTAGCCACGAGTATACGTATAGTTCCTTTTTTGAAACCTGTAAGAGCTTTTGTTCGGGCATTTTGCGTTTTGTTTCCATGTATCGCTGCAGCCGTAATATTTTTTTTGCCTAATTTTTCTGCTAATCGGTTTGCACCATGTTTTGTTCTAGAAAAAATAAGTACCTGCTGCCAATTCCCTTCAGAGATCATTTGGATAAGCATTTCGGTTTTGGAAGATTTGTCAACACGATACATTTTTTGGTTGACTTTTTCTGCCGTTGTATTTTCTGGAGCTGCTTCTACAGCAACAGGTTGATGTAGGATTCCATTAGCCAGTTGTTTGATTTCTTTAGAAAAAGTAGCCGAGAATAACAGATTCTGTCGCTTTGTTGGCATTAGGCTTAGTACTTTTTTGATATCTCGTAGAAAACCCATATCAAGCATACGATCGGCTTCATCTAGGACAAGAATTTCGATTTTGTTTAGTGACAAGTGTCCCTGACTATGCAAATCCAAAAGTCGTCCGGGGCATGCTACCAAGACATCAATGCCATTTTCGAGTGTACGGATTTGTGGATTGGCATTGACTCCACCAAAAATTACAGCGCTACGCAGTTCCGTAAACTCGCTATACGCTTTGATATTGTCATATATTTGGGCAGCTAATTCTCGTGTCGGAGTAAGGATTAGGGATCGAATTGGACGTTTGCGCTGTGGTATTTCTTTGGATAATAGATGGAGTAGCGGCAAGGTAAAACCGGCTGTTTTTCCAGTTCCAGTCTGGGCAGAGGCCAGCACATCCTTTTGCGCTAGTATTAATGGTATAGCTTTTTGTTGTATAGGAGATGGGGTTTCGTATCCTTTTTTGGCAACAGCTTTGAGTATTGATGGAGATAATCCTAAGGTTGAGAATGACATAAAATAGTATTACGAAATGCCGAGATTACAAGCTTTATAAATTAATTTGTAAAAAGCAGATAGAGGTATAAAAGTATTTGGTTATAAGAATACAACAAAATGACCTCGTAGCATTTCAGTAGAGCGCAAAGGTACACCGTTTTTTTTTCGAATAACACATATAAGTAAAATGTTTGAAAAACATGTTGAGATAGTAGGAATCATTTTCTTTTCTAGATTGTATAGGATCCTTTTTTGGTATTTGCTAAAGTACTTTGCGTCGTAGGTCATAAAGGTTTTGGATGAGAAATAGAATTTGGGTGTCAAAAAGAAAGAATAAACTAACAGCATAGACGTTTAGGACGTAGAGTAAAATAGCAGATTTTGAGATTTGAATTAGAAAAAATAATTTCCTTTTTGCAGAAAGGTTACAAGAGTAACTACGAACAGATTAAAGTGATCTACCTAGAAGAGTTAAAGAATCGACATAAAATGATAAAAGAACTATGTTTTTATCGAATAATCTGCTTGTAAATATGGAGAAAAACAGTTGTTTAGTGTCTTTTTTTGGTTAAAATAAGCCATTTTGGAAAGTTTTAAGCTCTGTGTAGCAGTTTTTTATGATTTTTGTAAGGTAAAAGTCTAGTTATCTGCGTGAAAACAGCGTTATGGTTTGTTTGTCGGTGAAATGAGTATTTAATCCTTTTTTTGGTTTTGTTTATACATTTTTGAATTACAGGATTTTTCTAGGTATTTTTTTTTGATACAACTATTAATAAAAAGTTAATTTTTCAAATAATTAAACAGCTGATTTGTAGCTTTTTACAAGTAAATACTTGTAATTTTAACATAACCATATTATTTTTACGGTAAAACCATTGCAATAATAGGTACTAAGTTGCTAAATTTGTCTAGTAGAAGTTATTATATCAACAACTAATTTATCCAACAAAAAACCCTTTAAAACAAAAAAATATGAAAACTGTAAGAAACATACTGACTATAATCGCTGTTAGTGCATTCCTTTTCGCTTGTGAAGCTGATCAAGACATCTATAATGATGAGAATGTTATTGAAGAAGTAGAAGCTTTTACGGAGCCTGGACTAAGTACAGGTGGTAGTTTAAATGGTCATGATGAAGATGCATCGGAATAATCCTTTGAATTTTTTTAGTATTAAAAAACCTTAAGTGTTAGCTTGAGGTTTTTTTTGTTTAACTGTATTAGTTCAAAATAATTGATTCATTTAATGATTAAATATTGTGTTTTTTGTTGTCTGCTTTGTGTTTTCTTTTGTTGTACGGACAGTGGGGAGGTTAGAATGAGTGAAAAAAGTAACTCGCAACAGGTGCGATTGGATTCATTGATTAAAAGAAGTGGCTTAAGAGGTTTACGGACAAAAGAGAGAAAGAAGTACTTGGATACTGCTTACTTTATTTCAAAAAAAATTAAAGATGATACGATACGGAGTAAATATTTCACTGCATTATCATATCGATATTATTCTAATCAAAATTTCAAATCTTTCAGAGAATTGAATTATAAGACCATTCGGCTTTCTCAAAGAACCAATGATACAAGTAGACTAGCTATTAGTTACTGGGATCTGGGAAACTATTTTTGTGATCATAGATTTGAGAATGATAGTGCTTACTATTATTACTCTAAAGCACAACGTTTGTATAGTAGGATTGGAAATGATTTGTCCTCTGCAAAACTACTGTATAATATATCACGAGTTAAGCAACGTGTCAAGGATTATATTGGTAGCGAAGTGGCTTTGAGCAAGGCGATTCCTGTATTTAAAGCTTTGGATAGGGATGAGAATCTGTATAATTGTTATAATAATTTAGGGATTGCCAGTGTTGGATTAGCGGAGTTCGATGAAGCCATTGCCTATTATGACAAAGCATTGGAGTATATCCCCAAAAAGCCGTTGGATGTCTATAAAAAAATACAAAATATCAATAATATAGGGGTAGTCTACAAGAGGCAAGAGAATTTTGACAAAGCACTAGAGGTGTATAATAAGGCTTTAGGGTATGATAGTGTATATTATAAGTTCCCAAAACTTTATGCATTATTGTTGAATAATAGTGCACATTCTAGACTCAAATTGAAAGATACTGTAGGTATTGCTCGTTTATTCTATCGAGCACTCAGAATAAGAGATAGTTTGGGATTGCGATCTGATATAAGTGTCAATAAATTACATCTATCAGAGTTTTTTGCTTTTAAGAAAGATACTAGTAAGGCATTGGATTATGCATTGGGCGCAAATAAATTGGCTGCAGAGCTAGGCGACAATGAAAGTTTACTAGCTTCCTATTTACTGTTGGCTGATTTGGATAAAGAAAAAGGAGTGGAGTATGCCAAAATGCATATCAATCTCAGTGATAGTATACAGAGAGAAGAACGAAAAATACGCAACAAATTTGCGAGGATACAATTTGAGACTGAGGAGATAGCAGATAGAAATAAAGAGTTGAGTAAGCAACGTTATTGGATTTCTGCATTATTAGGGGTAACAGTTGTGATAGCGCTATTGGGTTGGATTATTTTTAGTCAGCGTGCACGTAATGAAGCCTTGGAGTTTGAACGTATGCAGCAACGAGCCAATGAAGAAATCTTTAATCTCATGCTCTCGCAGCAAAGTAAGCTAGAAGAGGGGAGTCAGCGTGAGAAAAAACGAATCTCAGAAGAATTGCATGATGGGGTACTGGGTAGGATGTTCGGAACGCGCTTGACATTGGGAAGTCTCAATGACAAGGATGATGCTCAGTCCAAAAAAACAAGACTTCTCTATCTAAAGGAGCTTAAGAGTATAGAAGAAGAGGTGCGGGGAATTTCGCATGAACTGAATAATGAGATGTTTAACTCAGAAATTAGTTATTTGACTTTGGTATCTGCCCTCTTGGAGGCGCAGAGTGTAGTTACAAAATTTGATTATACCGTAGATAGTGATTTTAGTATTGATTGGAACTTGGTTTCTGGTGATATGAAAATTAATATTTATAGAATTATTCAAGAAGCGGTGCAGAATATTAATAAATACGCAAAAGCTGGGAAAGTGACGATTAACTTCGAAAAAATTCAAAATTCTTTTGTATTTTCGATTCACGATAATGGTATAGGCTTTGATGTTCATGCAACCAGAAAGGGGATTGGGCTAAAAAATATCCATTCGAGAGTCACTAAATTAGGGGGAGAACTAGATATTATATCAAACAAAAATGAAGGTACCTTGATTCACATACAAGTACCATTTAAAATATTAGTAAACAATGAAGAAACGGTTTAAAGTATTAATTGTAGATGATCATCCAATGATAGTAGAGGGGTATAAAAACGCCTTGTTAGGGATTGATTCTGAGTTATATAAATTGACCATTACTACAGCAAATAGCTGTGATACTGCTTTTGATAAACTACAAACAGCTGCCGAAAAGGATAAACCTTATGATGTTATATTCTTTGATGTCAAATTACCACCCTCTGCGGATGGTAAAATTCTCTCTGGAGAGGATCTTGGTATCAAAGCTCGGGCCATGTTGCCTACATCAAAGATTGTAATATTGACAATGTTCAATGATGGATTCAGAATTCAGAATATTATCAAAAACGTAAATCCTGATGGGTTCTTAGTAAAAAGTGATATAACCTCCGATGAGTTGGTTCGTGCTTTTGAGGTCATTGTCAAGGATCCACCGTATTACAGTCATACGGTGTCCAAATTGATTCGTAAAAAGATGGCGAGTAACATTGCATTGGATGAAATCGATAGGAGCATCTTGTATCATTTGTCCAAAGGAATCAAAACTAAAGATTTGCCAAATTATATCAAATTGTCTCTAGCAGCAATAGAAAAACGTAAAAAAGGATTGAAAGAATGTTTTGAGATCAATATAGGTGGTGATAAATCTTTGCTAGAAAAAGCACAGGATTTGGGATATCTGTAGATAAAGAAATAAACGATTTTAGTGAAGCAACCCAGTACCAAGTGTGTTTTTGTGCTAGAGCAAAAACACACTTGGTACTGGGTTTTTAATTTTGTAGTAATAGGTCGATTGTGGGAGAAGCGTACAGTGAATCACAAAAACTACAAAGCCGTAGCTCCCAACTCCCAACTATAAATCCTACCTTTGTATCAAAACAAGAAGATGCATAAAGCCGGATTTGTAAATATCATAGGGAATCCCAATGTTGGGAAGTCTACCTTGATGAATGCCTTTGTGGGAGAAAAACTCTCTATTATAACTTCCAAGGCACAAACGACAAGACACAGAATCCTTGGGATTGTCAATGGAGATGATTTTCAGGTGTTATTATCGGATACTCCTGGAATTATCAAACCAGCGTATGAGTTACAGGCGTCTATGATGGATTTTGTCAAATCAGCCTTTGAGGATGCGGATATCCTTATCTATATGGTAGAGATTGGAGAGAAGTCCCTCAAAGACGAACATTTTTTTAAGAAAATCACCAATGCAAAGATTCCGATATTACTATTATTAAATAAAATAGATAAATCAGATCAGTCACAGTTAGAGGAGCAAGTACAGTTTTGGGCAGCACAAGTTCCAAATGCAGAGATTTTTCCTATTTCTGCACTCGAGAATTTTAATATTAGAGAGGTTTTTGATAGAATTATAGCGTTGCTTCCAGAATCTCCTCCATTCTACCCAAAGGATCAACTCACGGATAAACCAGAACGTTTTTTTATCAATGAAACTGTTCGAGAAAAAATCCTAATGCATTACAAAAAAGAAATCCCATACTCGGTAGAGGTGGAGACAGAAGAATTTTTTGAGGATGAAGATATTATTCGTATTCGGACAGTGATCATGGTAGAACGAGATTCTCAAAAGGGAATTATTATCGGACATAAAGGTAGCGCACTCAAACGTGTGGGTATGGAGTCTAGAAAGGATTTGGAAAAGTTTTTTGGTAAGCAAATTCATCTAGAGTTGTATGTAAAAGTCAATAAGAATTGGCGTAGCAATGAACGTCAACTAAGACGTTTTGGCTATCATAACAAATAGTGTTATGGTGTGTTTTGAGAGAATCGTGAGATGTAATAAGGCGATTATTCTTGATTATTGCATAGATGCGTTAGAAAAAGACTAATTTTGCAGGAAATTTCAAAAGTATAATATGGGTGCAATTGTTGCCATAGTAGGAAGGCCAAACGTTGGGAAATCCACATTTTTTAATCGACTGATCCAGAAAAGAGAAGCGATTGTAGATGCGGTAAGTGGAGTAACTAGAGATCGTCATTATGGAAAATGTGATTGGAATGGGGTAGAGTTCTCTCTAATCGATACAGGGGGGTATGTAGTCGGAAGTGATGATATTTTTGAAGCAGAGATAGATAAGCAGGTAGAGCTGGCTATTGATGAAGCGGATGCAATCATTTTTATGGTCGATGTAGAGTCTGGTGTGACTGGAATGGATGAAGAGGTAGCAACACTATTGCGAAAGGTGCGCAAACCAGTATTCTTGGCTGTGAACAAAGTGGATAATAGTTCTAGAAACGATAATGCTGTGGAGTTTTATGCTCTGGGTCTTGGAGAGTATTATACAATTGCAAGTATTAACGGTAGTGGAACTGGAGAGTTGCTAGATGCTTTGGTAGAAGCATTACCAGAAAAAGAAGAAGAAGATGTTTCGGAGCTACCGCGTTTTGCTGTGGTAGGAAGGCCTAATGCTGGGAAATCATCATTTATCAATGCACTAATAGGAGAGGATCGCTATATCGTTACCGATATTGCAGGTACTACCCGTGATGCCATTGATACACGATATAAACGTTTTGGATTTGAGTTTAATCTTATAGATACAGCCGGAATTCGTCGAAAAGCAAAAGTCAAAGAGGATTTGGAGTTTTATTCTGTAATGCGTTCTGTACGCGCAATAGAATATTCGGATATCTGCTTACTAGTGGTAGATGCCAGTCGTGGTTTCGATGCTCAGGTACAGAATATCTTTTGGTTGGCAGAGCGAAACCGTAAAGGAATTGTTATTCTTGTCAATAAGTGGGATTTGATAGATAACAAAGAAAGTAATACACTACGTGATTATGAGAATCATATCCGTAGAGAGATTGCACCATTTACAGATGTACCAGTGGTGTTTATTTCGGTAAAAAATAAACAGCGTATTTTCAAAGCGATAGAAACAGCTGTTGAGGTGTTCAAAAATCGTTCGAAAAAAATCAAAACAAGTGTCATGAATGATACCATGTTACCGATTATAGAGCGCAACCCGCCACCAGCGTACAAAGGAAAATATGTAAAGATTAAATACTGCATGCAATTGCCAACACCACAACCGCAATTCGTATTTTTCTGTAATTTACCTCAGTACGTCAAAGAGCCTTATAAGCGATTTATAGAAAATAAATTACGGAGCGAATTTGATTTTAATGGAGTGCCAATTACGGTGTATTTTAGAAAAAAATAACGCTTACAATATACCAATGGATGTTGCATGTGCTTCTATCTCATCCGAATTATCAATCAAAAGCATTGGTACAAGATCAAAATTTTGAATCAATTGTTGTGCTTTTTGTTGGCGTCTTTTGTTTTTGACACTGCGGAGATAGATTGCTAGAATACGATTTGGATGTTTTTTGGCAATTTCGCTATAATAGATACCGTCTTTTTCACCGCTATCACCAATCAGTACAAAATTTAGATTTGGATAGGTGGCTAGAATACGGTTGATTTCGTTGTACTTGTGGGGTGTTTTAGGTCTTTCGGTTTTGTCAAATGGAGTCCAGATATCACGTAACAAGACTGGGCCCTTGGGGAATTTATTCTTCTGAAGAAATCTAACAAGATAGTCATAGAGATTCCAAGGACTGTTGCTTACATAAAAAATAGGATTTATGGGAGTTCCCTCGTGGGTAGGCTGTAGTAATTTTTGATAGAAATCAGCGGCACCTTCCAGGGGGATTCGTTCATCAAAATTTTTGAAAAGTGTATTGATCAAGAGGCGCCATTTGAATCTTGAGCTCACACCAGTGTGCAAAATGGTGTCATCAATATCGCTGATAATACCGAATTTGGCCTTTTTGTTAGGAATCAACATCGCTCCCGAGAATAAGTTTTCGTTTTGCACAGTTTGATTCTCTGGGGGCTGCATATAACTTGAGGTATAGGCGAGCCACCCATCCTTGTTCGTTAATTGTTCTAATCCACTAGTTTGTTGCCCAAAAGTGTAATAGCCTTCCATGTCCGTAATGGTGTCGTAGGTAGCTCCATTGGATACAGTTAGTTGAATTGTGGTATTTGGAATTTCATTACTCTCGAACTGTTTGTAGATGTTAGCGAAAGTTTTGAAAATGGATTGGTTAGAGCCAAAAAGAATTTGTTTGTCTTCCAAGGCTCTACCATTTACATGTAATTGTTTGTCTGTTCCGTAGCTTAAGTACGTGTGAATAAGTAATGGGCGCTTTTTTGACATGGAGTGGAGATGATCTTGGGATAAAGATATATAAAAACCACGACTTTGATCGGAGTCTTTGTGATACGGTATTGTTATGAAAGTGTCATGAAAAAAAAGCTTTTGCCGTAAGACGTATGGTCTTGGTTTTTTTTCAAAATGTATTTATGTTAGTAAAAATACAATTTAGGGTTTCGAAAATCAAGTGTCTATAGTTTGGTGTGTTTTGATTCTTAAGGTGTACTGCTATTTTTTCACTCTAAGATTAAACTGTAGTCACGGTTATGCTGAAATTTTATAGCTCAAACAAGCAAAAAAATAGTTCAATTATTTTGACTCACAATTATATTTTAATACAATTTAGGTATATAAATTTATGTTAATGACACTGTTATTTTTTTATGTAAAAACACCGTGATGTTATTGCCTAGCCTTAGCTATGGAAAAAGAACAAGGCGATATGCTTATATAGTTAATGTGGTATAACCAGTCTAAAATAGTAGCCGAAGAAGCCGCATGATCGGTTTGTAGTTCTTTTCTAAATGGTGTTGTGTATCGTTTTGTGACAGGTATTTGTTTCTGTTTGTTAAGGAATAGAAGAGGTTTGAGTTTTTTGGTTTTGGTAGGATCGACCGGAGGGGGATAGAGGTGATAGACGCTTTTTAGCGCAAATGGAGTGCTTTTTGCACCTTGCAGCACTGTTATGGACTAAGGAAAAGACGAAAATTGGATAGAAGGCATTTTTATAACGGTGGATTCGAAAAAATAAAATACGTCTAAGTGAAATAAAAACAAGGACACTGCATTTGTCATGAAATACTGTGCCCTTGTTTTTGTGAAGTCTTAAAAAAAGAAAGAATTCTTTTTAAAGTCTTATACTAAAATTCTTTTGTAAGGCATTTGTGGTTAATCGATACTGAATAATCCAGCAGGTCTGTTTTCTATGGCTTCAAAACGAGCAACAGATTCTTCGATCAGTTTTTTTGCGATTTCAGCATTTCCCCATCCTCCAACATCTACTTTCTTTTTTTCCAAATCTTTGTATACCTGGAAAAAATGTTCAATTTCCTTAACCAAATGTTCATTTAATTCATTGAGATCTGATATTTTACTAGCAATTGGATCTGCTATGGGGACACAAATGATTTTGTCATCTGGACCTTTTTCGTCTGCCATATGGAATACTCCAATAGGCTTTACCTCGATAACACAACCAGGAAAAGTAGGTTCTGTAACCAAAACTAGCACGTCCAATGGATCTCCGTCAAGTGCTAAGGTTTCAGGGATGAATCCATAATCGGCAGGATACATCATCGAAGAAAATATCATACGATCATAGCGAATTTTTTTTAATTCAAAATCATACTCATATTTATTTCTGCTTCCTTTAGGTATTTCTATTAGTACATCAAAAGTACTGTATTTTGCTGCGCTCATTATCGGCTATTTCTAATGTTTAATTTATCTTGCTAAGGGTAATACCAAATATCCAAAATTGGTATTTGGTATCAAATTTCTGTAAATATACGGAATAGCAGAAGTTTGTTGCAAAAGATCTGATAGGATTATATCAAGTATCTCGTAAACGATAACGTTTGAAGTATAAAATAGATTAGCTTTTTTTGCTTTAAATTAAAAATGAAACCCAAATGCTCCCGTAACGCCAAACTTTCGAGCATCTGGATTGTCAAAATAATTTCCTCTAAAATGAAAATCAATTCGAAAAATCTTAAAAATATTTCCAATCCCTGTACTGTACTCCCAGTACACGGCATCATTTGGAGCGCCGACAGTTTGAAGAAATCCAGAAGCATCCAAGGCAATGTTTTCTTCAGAGAGTGATCCCCAGACTCCGCGGATTCCTATGAGTTCTCTAAGATTTAATTTTCGCAATAGCGGAATCCTAGAAAGTATACGACCATCAAAGTTGTGTTCTATGTGTAGTGCTGTATAAGTATCTGTGACGAATTCATAAAAATTTAATAGCGGGAAGGTGTTATAAATGGATAAATATGTTTGATTACCAGGAACAATGCTAAGTAGCCCTAATGGGATTTGTCCAAAAGTTTTGCCCATTTCGAGTGTGCTTTGTAAGGTACCGAGTCCTCCTATATTATAAGGTTGGTGATAGTAGAGTTGGATTTTTTGATAGTCAAAATCACTATCTAAGAGGCCTTTGATTCCGGTGGCGTAATTCAAAAATATTTTGGGAAAAGCCGTTTCATTAATAATAGTTCTATCCACACCATATCCTGTGGTTTTTCGATTGGGAGTATAGGTAAAAATGGTGCTAATTTCTGTTTGTCGTATGGTAGAGGTCGTTTGCGTTCGAGCTTCGTTTGTGAAGTAGTCAAGATTAAAATATGGCGAGGCTGTTTTTAGTGTTCTAAAGGAAGCATTGACTCCAAAAGTAAAATTTTTGAAAGGTTCTGCTTCAAGAGCTATAGAGGAAAGGTTGATGGATGTTAATCGGGTGTTGTCTCCTGTGGAGATGATTGATGACGAGGCTAAATTTCTACCTTGTACATCATTGGTGTTTGTTAGGCTTGCTCCAAGTTGTTCTACATCTCGACGATTACCTCCAGAAACAATTAATCGATATTTGCGATCCAAAAGCCATTTTCCGGACAAGCCATATTTGAGTTTATTGTCTTTGAATCCGTAGGCGGTGTAGCCTGCTATACGCCACTGATCATTGGGAGTAAAATACGTTCTACCTCCTGCTCTAAGTCTCACACCTTCTATGGCGTTGTAGCCAATGGTGTTGAAGAGTGGTCCAAAATCAAAATTGTTAAGCTCGACATAGCCAGAGGCAAGAATTGAAGAGATGTTGTAAAGACGCTTAAAAGATTTAACCGTTCTTAGGGTGTCAAGCATGGTGTATATTTGCCGTTCATCTTTATTGAGTTGTTCTAAGCGTTTGTTTTGCCAAAAGACATCATCACGATTGTAAACATCATAATTATAAGGATCTGTTTTTGCTTGATAGAACTTTTTATCTTTCTTTTTGTCAAATTCAAAATTGTCACAGATAGTAGTTCGTTTTCCGTATATGCCTCTTGATTTTTCTTTTTTGTTGAGAGCAAAATCAGACTGGAAATAATCTTTGGTGATCAAGAAAACAGAGTCGTTGAGGACATCAAATTCTTGCTCGATATATACATCTTTGATCCAATTAATATTTGCACTTTTAGAAACCTGCAAATTTATTTCCTTAATAGCCCATGTAGTGTCATTGACCCAAAAATCTCCTTTAAAAGTAAGCTCGTTTTTTCTTCGTGGATAGTATAAGATGTTATAACACCATTTGTGATCTATGTAAGCGCTATCGGTTAGCACGTAATTATAAACACTTGGCCCAGTGGAAGCTAAAGGGCTTGTGAAACTTTTGTCAAAAAATTTGAGATAATTGTCATAGATGCTATAGTCAGCATAAAGGTCTTTGACAAAGTCGATGAGCGTCTGGTTATTGCTGAATCCAGAATTTTTGTTGCCTTGCAAAATCTCTTTTTCTTCATTGAATTCATTGTCGCCATAGACTTTGTAGATTGCTTCGTTTAAGAATATAGGGAGATATGTTTTTCCAGTTACTCTTGATGTGTCGGTGTAATCAAAAATAAATTCCATTCCATTAAAAATTTTGCTTTGTACTAAGGAGCTATCAATAGTGTTTAGGTCAAATTCTAATTTCTCGTATTTGTCATAGGAATATTGTTTAAACTTTTTGGTGCCATTTTCTCGTTTGTTTTCCCAGATTTTTTTTAAAATGGCTATCGCAGGATTATCTTTTTTTTTGATTTTACCTTGATAAATAACCACGGCATCCAAGGAGTTTGTTTTTTCTTCTAGAGCAACTTTCATTTCATAAGTGCTCTTTTTGGTTAGTTTGATAGTTTTTGGAGCAAAACCTATAAAAGAGAAATGTACTTCTGTATAAGTGATTTTGGATTCTAAATAGAAACGACCATTCTCATCACTAATCGTTCCTTCAGTAGAATTAGAAAATAGAACATTGGCAAAAGGGATTGGTTGTTGATTAGAGTCGTATATATGACCACTGATTTTGGTTTGGGCAGTCGTGATGTGACCAAAAAAGCAACTCATGAAAAGTGCTACCAGGAAATAGTGTTTTGCTAAAATGATTTCACAAAAAATCAAGATCTTTTTTTGAGTAGGAAATAGCATAAGTTAGTATAGCTGTTTTCTTTTAGTGATAAAGGCTCTTTTTTTGATTTGTCAATTGTATAACGCATTTTTGTCCATTTGGGATTTCAAATTACTGGAAAATTTCACTGATATTTTTATCTCAAAACTGAAAGAGAAAAAAGGATGAATCATTACAGAGATTTTAAATGGTAAATGGTGTAATTCTGATTGTTGAGTTGTTTCGTTAGGATAAATCTAAATAAAAAAAAGCTTCATCAAGTACTTGATGAAGCTTTTTTTTAGATTATTAAAATAAGATTATTTGTATAATACCTTTTTGACAGCAAATACAACATCTTCGCTACTCGGTAGCCACTCTTCAAATAGTACTGGAGAGTATGGTGTCGGAGTATCAGCTGTGTTAATTTTTAGTACTGGTGCATCAAGGTGATCAAAAAGATTTGCTTGTACCTGGTACGTGATCTCAGAAGCGATATTGGCTAATGGCCAAGCTTCTTCTAGGATGACTAATCTATTCGTCTTTTTTACAGAAGTGTATATTGTTTCCAGATCTAAAGGACGTACTGTACGTAAGTCAATTATTTCGCAAGAGATATTATCCTTGGCGAGAGTGTCTGCAGCTTTCATAGCTTCTTTGATTATTTTTCCAAAAGAGACAATGGTTACGTCGGTTCCTTCTTTAATGACTTCGGCAACACCAATAGGGATAGTGTATTCACCTTCAGGGACTTCGCCTTTGTCTCCGTACATCTGCTCGCTTTCCATAAAGATTACTGGATCATCATCCCGTATAGCCGCTTTCAGTAGTCCTTTGGCATCCTTTGGATTTGATGGTACAACAACCTTGAGTCCTGGGCAATTGGCAAACCAATTTTCAAACGCTTGCGAATGCGTAGCTCCTAATTGACCCGCAGAAGCAGTAGGTCCACGGAAGACAATAGGACAATTAAATTGCCCGCCACTCATCTGACGTATTTTTGCTGCATTGTTGATGATTTGATCAATACCAACCAATGAAAAGTTAAAGGTCATAAATTCGATGATTGGTCGATTGCCATTCATGGCGCTACCAACACCTACACCACCAAAACCTAATTCAGCAATAGGAGTGTCGATTACACGATCTGCACCAAATTCGTCAAGCATTCCTTTACTAGCTTTGTAGGCGCCATTATATTCTGCAACTTCTTCGCCCATTAAGTAAATGGATTCATCTCGTCGCATTTCTTCTGACATGGCTTCGCAGATTGCTTCTCTGAATTGTAGTGTCTTCATAGTATATGAGTGTCTTTTTTGTAATGTAGAATGCAAAAATAACAATTATTACTCCTAAAGAAACAGATATTTGTCTAAAAATTTACTATGCACGCATAGTAAATTGATTTTTTATTTGTAATTTCGTTAAAAGTTAAAAAGTTACCAAGTTGTGATGCTCGTTGAGACAACTGTTTTGAGCGTCTTTTGGTAATAGATACTAGCTAATAAGATGTTAAATTATGTATATTTATACATTAATAGCGCAGTATAAGATGTAATCTTATATAAAAAAGTTTAAAAACAATAATATACAATGGATCCAGCGAACGAGGGTAATTAAATGTAACTCACATTGATTCATCAAAAGAACGTTTGATCTTAGTAAGTTAAAATAATATAAAAAAGGACAGATGAAAATATTAGTTTGTATAAGTCACGTGCCGGATACGACTTCAAAAATCAATTTTATTGACGGTGATACAAAGTTTGATACCAATGGAGTGCAGTTTGTTATTAATCCTAATGACGAATTTGGGCTTACGCGTGCTATGTGGTTCAAAGAAAAACAAGGGGCATCTGTAGATGTGGTAAATATAGGTGGGGCAGAAACAGAACCAACATTAAGAAAATGTTTAGCAATAGGTGCAGATAATGCAATTAGAGTCAATGCTGAAGCTACTGATGGTTTTTTTGTAGCAAAGCAATTGGCAAAGGTAGCACAAGATGGAGAATACGACTTGATTATTGCGGGTAGAGAGTCCATCGACTACAATGGAGGTATGGTTCCAGGAATGTTGGCTGCTATTCTCAAAACAAACTTTGTCAATACCTGTATTGGTCTAGAGGTCGAGGGGACAACTGCAACTGCTATAAGAGAAATTGATGGAGGGAAAGAAACGTTGAAAACGAATTTGCCGCTAGTCATAGGAGGACAAAAAGGTTTGGTGGAAGAAAGTGATCTCAAAATCCCAAATATGCGTGGAATTATGATGGCTCGTAAAAAACCTTTAACAGTTGTTGATCCAGTTACAGCCGATGCAGAAACCAAAGCTGTTTCTTTTGAAAAACCTGCTCCCAAAGGAGCTGTTACCTTGGTAGCACCTGATAATTTGGGTGAATTAGTACGTCTTTTGCATAACGAAGCAAAGGTGATATAGGTGTGTGATTACGAATTTTATATTTCGGAATCCAAAATGAGGTTTGTGGAAGTAATAATAAGATCCTGAATGTAGATTCAGAAAAAAAATATAATATATGTCAGTTTTAGTATATACAGAAAATGAGAATGGAACGTTTAAGAAAGCGGCACTAGAAGCAGCTTCTTATGCCAAAGGTGTTGCAGATATGTTGGGTACATCGGTTACGGCTGTGGCTTTTAATACCGAAGAGGTTGGTGCATTGGCAGCCTATGGGGTGGACAAAGTTTTGACCATTAATGATGATAAGTTGAAGGCGTTCAGTGCAGCAGCATATGCCGATGCGATCAAACAAGCTGTAGCAAAAGAATCTTCAGAAGTTATAGTGGTAAGTTCTAGTGCAGATAGTAAGTATTTGGCTCCCATTTTGGCAGTACATTTGGAGGCAGGATATGCGACGAATGTAGTAGCGTTGCCAGAAGGAGTAACTCCTTTTAAAGTCAAACGTACAGCTTTTACAAACAAAGCATTTAATCATACAGAAATTACTACGGCAATCAAGATTATTGGTTTGTCTACAAATTCTTTTGGCTTAAAAGAACATAGTGTATCACAAACTATCGAAGCTTTTGCTCCATCATTGAATGATGCGGATTTTGCTGTCGAGGTGGTGTCCGTTGATAAAGCAACAGATAAAGTGTCTATAGCAGATGCAGAGATAGTGGTGTCTGGAGGGAGAGGACTCAAAGGGCCTGAGAACTGGCATATGATAGAAGACCTAGCAACCGTATTAGGTGCAGCTACTGCTTGTTCTAAACCAGTTAGTGATATGGGCTGGAGACCTCATGGTGAGCATGTTGGGCAAACAGGAAAACCTGTTGCGTCTAATTTGTATATAGCAATCGGAGTATCGGGGGCTATACAGCATTTGGCCGGGATCAATGCTAGTAAGGTCAAGGTAGTTATTAATAATGATCCAGAAGCACCTTTTTTCAAAGCTGCTGATTATGGAGTGGTAGGTGATGCCTTTGAGGTAGTTCCAGAATTAATTGAAAAATTAAAAGAATTTAAGGCAAGTAACGCTTAAAATTATTAAATTGTAGGCCTTACATTTAAGACTGTTTGGACATTGGCAAAGGTCTATGTTCCAAACAGTCTTTTTTTTGGTGTATAATTTGCTGAGTTTTTTTTGAAGTGAGGAGACTATGTCTTCCCAGATACAGAGCAGCAAAGTTTATGCTACGTTAATGAGTATCTTGATATAATTTATACGGACTATAAGCGTTTATTGAGATGTGGCATTAAGGTAAAGTAAAAGGTTTTTGAAATGTTCTTGTGGGGGTAAAAAAGCTTCTTTGAGAGGGAGTTGGACTCCAGATTGTTTCAAAATCAGATTTTGATAATTAATTTTTGAGGTGATAATACAAGTCGTAGGGGTAATTCTAGGAACAAAACGGTTTCTGGTAGGAATGAATTGAGATTAAAAAGGAATCAAAGTTGTTATTTTAGATATAAAGTGGTGTTAATTTGGTGTAAATTCTAAAAAGTCGAGACGAGTTCTATAAATATCTCGTAAGTTTGTAGCTAGAAACGAAGAGGCGTTCCTCGAGAATATGGATTAAAAATTTTGTATGAGTTTAGTTCGTTTGAACATCAAAGGGATATCGTATAGTCAGACTCAAAATGGTGCGTATGCACTTATTTTGAGTGAAGTGGATGGTGATCGTAAGTTGCCTATTGTTATAGGTGCTTTTGAAGCACAGTCAATAGCAATTGCTTTAGAAAAAGAAATAAAGCCACCGCGACCACTTACACATGATTTATTTAAGAATTTTGCGGATAGATTTGATATCGTAGTAAAGCAGGTGATTATTCACAAATTGGTAGATGGAGTGTTTTATTCCAGTATTATTTGTGAACGAGACAAAATTGAGGAAATTATAGATGCTCGGACTAGTGATGCCATAGCGTTGGCATTGCGTTTTCATGCACCAATTTTTACCTATAAAAACATCTTAGATCAGGCAGGGATTTTTCTAAAAGTAAGCCCCAAGATGGAAGATGGAAAGGAGGAAGATGTTAATCAAGAAAACGAATTAGCAACCTCTGATATAGAACTGGTTGGTAATGAAGCGAATTATCAAAAATTATCATTAGAAGAATTGAGTCGTATGCTAGAACAGGCCGTTGATAGCGAAGATTATGAATTGGCTGCTCGATTAAGAGATGAGATTTCTAAACGGAACTAAATGTTTGTGATTATTGCTTCTATGACCTAAGTTATTTGTATAAATCAGTACGGAATAATAAATTTTATGAAAATCATAGCACTATTTTTTCTATTTATAGGATTAATTCCACAGCTCGCAGCTCAAGACGAAGAGCCTGCGCAAAAGGAAGTGGAATTAGAAAGAAAATGGAAACTAGAAGCTGTCAAAGAACGTGACAGTATCAAACTAGATTCTATTGTTTTTTTAGAAAAAAGTGGTGCCGGTCATTTGAATCTTCATGGAGGCAAGTTTTCTTTGAGCTTTTTGGCAAAAGATCAGAGTATAGAGACGGGTGATTATATGCTTAATGAGCGTGAGGTAGTGCTTTTCTATAATAATTCTGATGATTCAGTAGTACGGTACAGGGTAGAAGTACAGACGGACTCAACTTTGGTGCTCTCCAAAAATGATAAGACTTTTTATTTTTTTAACGCGCTAATTGATAAAAGAGAGGAGCAAAAAAAAAAAAGCGCGAATCCGCCCGTAATAAATCCGAATAACCCACCAGATACTCCAAAATCATTAACTCCTAATCAAGGTTTTTCTTTGTCCAGTTTTTTGCGTGGCGTATTAGGTATGATTGTACTGTTGTTTTTGGCCTTTTTGTTTAGTAAAAACCGGAAGGCAATTAATTGGAAAACCGTTGGTATTGGTGTTGGAATACAATTACTCCTGGCGATAGGAGTACTCAAAATTGATGTAGTACAGGCAGTTTTCAATACAGTAGGTAAAATGTTTGTCAAAGTATTAGATTTTACTCGGGCAGGTAGTGAATTTCTTCTAGGAGGAATGATGAATGTACAGAATTATGGTTTTATCTTTCTTTTTCAGGTACTACCAACAATTATTTTCTTTTCAGCATTAACTTCAGTATTGTTTTATCTTGGAATTATACAGCGTGTTGTCAAAATTCTAGCCCAGGGTCTTACAAAATTATTAGGAATTTCTGGAGCGGAAAGTTTGAGTGTGGCCGGAAATATTTTCTTGGGACAGACAGAAGCTCCGTTGATGATCAAAGCGTATTTGGAAAAAATGAATCGATCAGAGATCTTGTTAGTCATGATCGGTGGGATGGCAACTGTAGCAGGAGGTGTGTTGGCGGCATATATTGGTTTTTTGGGCGGTAGTGATGAAGTGTTGAAATTACTGTACGCAAAACACTTATTAGCGGCCTCTGTGATGGCGGCTCCAGGAGCAATTGTAGTTTCAAAAATGCTCTATCCTCAAACAGAAAAGATCCGTGCAGAAGTGTCAGTTTCTCAAGAAAAAATAGGCTCAAATATTCTTGATGCTATCGCCAATGGTACTACAGAAGGATTAAAATTGGCAGCAAATGTCGGTGCGATGCTATTAGTTTTTATTGCTTTTATAGCAATGATTAATTATGGTTTTTTCAAAATAGGCTCCTTTGGAATCAATCATTGGATTGCAGAAAATACACCTTATGATGCTTTTTCTTTGGAGTTTTTGTTGGGATATCTCTTTGCGCCACTCATGTGGTTAGTGGGGGTTGCAAAAGAGGATATGGCACTGATGGGACAGTTGCTAGGGATCAAATTAGCTGCTAGTGAGTTTGTTGGGTATATTCAGTTGGCATCCCTAAAAGATATGGCTAATCCAATTACATTCAAATATCAGAAATCAGTTATCATGGCAACATATATGTTGTGCGGTTTTGCTAATTTTGCTTCGATAGGAATACAGATCGGAGGAATTGGATCGTTGGCTCCAGGACAACGAAAAACCTTGTCAGAGTTTGGAATCAAAGCGCTAATAGGGGGAACTATTGCTTCTTTGTTTTCGGCTACGATTGCAGGGATGATTATTGGTTAAATTACTATGGATATATGGAGTTTTTTTTAAATATAATCGCATAGCATAGTTCTTTTACTACTTTATTAAACGCTAAATTCAGAAAATGAAACAATATCACGACCTCGTTAGACACGTGATGGCTAATGGAAATGAAAAAGGAGACCGCACAGGGACAGGAACCAAAAGTGTTTTTGGATATCAAATGCGTTTTGATCTCAGTCAAGGTTTTCCTATGGTGACAACAAAAAAACTGCATCTCAAATCAATTATCTATGAATTGCTGTGGTTTTTGCAAGGCGATACGAATATTAAGTATCTACAAGAAAATGGTGTTCGTATTTGGAATGAATGGGCAGATGATAATGGGGATTTGGGTCCAGTCTATGGGTATCAATGGCGTAACTGGAATGGAGATGAGATTGATCAAATCAAAGAGGTGATAGAAAGTCTAAAAAAGAATCCTAATAGTCGCAGGATGCTTGTCTCAGCATGGAATCCTAGCGTACTGCCAGATACAACCGTGTCTTTTGCAGAGAACGTAGCAAACGGCAAAGCTGCATTACCACCTTGTCATGCATTTTTTCAGTTTTATGTAGCTGATGGGAAGTTATCTTGTCAATTATATCAACGTAGTGCAGATATCTTTTTGGGTGTGCCATTTAATATTGCCTCCTATGCATTGTTTACAATGATGGTGGCTCAAGTTTGTGGATATCAACCAGGGGATTTTATTCACACATTTGGGGATGCGCATATTTACAACAATCACAAAGAACAACTAGAGCTCCAGTTATCCCGTACGCCAAAAAAATTACCAACGATAAAAATCAATCCAGAGGTTACGGATATTTTTAGTTTCAAATTTGAAGATTTTGAATTACAAGATTACGATCCGCATCCACATATAAAAGGGGCTGTAGCTATATAATTTGTAATTAAACTTTTAAGGATGTCGTTAGGTATTTGTAAGAATGTTGCTATCGTGTTTCTTTTTTTAATTCGTTTTTGACGACTGCTTAGGTCAAACTGGTCAATGGCAGTTGGGGTGTTGACTTCAATGAAAAATGATTCAAAAATCTGCTTTTTGGCGTCATATTTGCTATCTTTACTATGAAATGATTTAATTTTTTTTGAATTCTGGAGAAACAGTGCGCTTTTTTATATGCTGGAAATATTTTCTTTTTTCGTAATAGCTTCGCTCAAAGACAAAAGAATATAAAGTATATTAAATCGTGTTTTCTCAATGAATACAAAATGATTGAACTATTTCTGTGAATTGAACCCCATAAGTAATATCAAGTTATTATTATGAAATCATATGTCTTCCTTGCTTGCATACTAATCACCACACTGGTATCTGCGCAAAAACCAGAAAAATTACTCAAAAATGCGATTCCTGTTACAGAATTAGTAGAAACCGAATTTCCTAGATTTCCAGGTTATAAATCAAATGATTTGGGATCTGATATTGCAGCAACAGAGGACGCAGTACGTGGATATTTTATTCGAAAACTGAATATGAATGCAGGAGGTTTTGAAAAAAAGACCATTGTCAAAATGCAAATTCAGTTTGTTGTGGGGACAAAAGGAGAGGTCACCGTCACCAATATGCAAAGTGAGTTCGATGCTTATGTTGTAGAAGGCGATCGTGTGGCAACGACCATACTTCCGGCTATGACTCCTGCCTATAAAAATAAAAAGCCAGTCAGTGTACTGTATGACTTTCCATTAACCTTTATAGCAAAAGCGACAAAAAATATACAGCGACCAGATATGAGTAAAATCGAATATGGCTCAAAAGTAAAGAAAAAAGGATATCGAGATCAAGTGGCAAAAAAATAGTTTTTGTCTCTACAAGGTGTTTTTGTTTGAATAATAAAGTGAAGATTTTTATTTCGTAGAACACGGAAGAATGGGATCTCCGAATACTAACAAAGGTTTTTTTTAAAAAATTTAATTTGAGTGCTATATGTTTAGAAAGATAGGAGTGAATGACTGATTTACAACTTTTTTATAGAGATACCCGAAAGCGAACGGAGACAATTTGTAATCCATTAGAAATCGAAGATTATGTTGTACAACCTATCATAGATGTTTCTCCCCCAAAATGGCATTTGGGGCATACCACTTGGTTTTTTGAGGCCTTTATTCTTGCCAAATATGTTGTGGATTATCAGGAGTATGATCTACAATTTGCATACGTTTTTAATAGCTATTACGAGAGTATGGGTAAACGTGTAGTGCGTACTAATCGAGGCAATTTATCTAGACCAACAGTAGCTCAGGTTTATGAATATCGTGCCCATGTAGATACTGCAATGTATCAATTATTAGAAGGAGGAATTAGTGTAGAACTGCGAGATTTGATTACTATAGGTATCCATCATGAAAAACAGCATCAAGAATTGCTTCTTACAGATATCAAGTATATTTTGGGAAATAATCCATTACTCCCCCCTTATGATGTGGATTTTGAAGAAACTCCCAATAGAGGAAATGGAGTAGAGAAAATGATTAATGTCAATGAAGGTTTGTATACTATAGGGCATCAGTCCACGGATTTTTGTTATGACAATGAGCTTGGCGTGCATCAAGTGTATGTACCTAGTTTTCGGATAGCATCAACGCTAGTAAGTAATCGGGCATATTTGGAGTTTGTAGAAGATCAGGCGTACCAAAATCCGCTTTTGTGGCATGCAGAGGCTTGGGATTGGTTACAGCGAGAACAAGTACAAGCACCGTTATATTGGCATTGCATGGATGGAGTATGGCAACGGTATGGACTTGCTGGACTACGATCGCTAGATCTAGATGATCCAGTAACACATGTTTCTTATTTTGAGGCTTTCGCCTTTGCGCAATGGGCGGACAAGAGATTGCCAACAGAATTCGAATGGGAAATAGCACAAAAAGAACTTGATTGGGGGACTCGATGGGAATGGACAGAAAGTTCTTATCTCCCGTACCCTGGATATGCCAAGGCTCCAGGGGCATTAGGTGAGTATAATGGAAAATTTATGGTGAATCAAAAAGTGTTACGTGGTGGTTCTGTAGCAACTCCCGATGCGCATACGAGACATACTTATCGTAATTTTTTTCACCCGCAATTACGATGGCAATTTACTGGAATCAGATTGGCTCAATAGGTAAGGATAGAAGTAGATAGGATAAGAATTAAAGAAGAAAAGTATTGACATCATTTGAAAAAGAAGTATCAGAGGGATTGCTAGCATTTCCAAAGCAATTATCATCAAAGTTTTTTTATGATAAAAAAGGAGACGCATTGTTTCAAGAAATAATGGGATTGCAAGAGTATTATCTAACAAGATGTGAGACGGAAATTTTTGAGCTGCACAAAGAGTTTTTGATCAAAGCTTTTGATGAAGAAAAACAAGGTTTTGATCTTATTGAACTAGGGGCAGGTGATGGAAAAAAAACAAAAATTCTGCTAAGAGCGTTGTTGGATACCAATTACGATTTTACATACAAGCCGATTGATATAAGTCAGAACGCACTGGATGGGTTAGAGGAATCTTTGCAAAAAGAATTCCCGAAGATAGTAGTGTCTCCAGAACAAGGAGAATATTTTGAAGTGCTCAAAAGTCTGAAAACATCGAGTAGACGTAAAAAAGTGATAAT
Source organism: uncultured Aquimarina sp. (assembly GCA_947492105.1). Classification (GTDB taxonomy): domain Bacteria; phylum Bacteroidota; class Bacteroidia; order Flavobacteriales; family Flavobacteriaceae; genus Aquimarina. The sequence continues at coordinate 40,444 of CANLMN010000012.1, forward strand.
GGTTTTGGGGTCGAATATCGGAAATTTGTTACATCCTAGGGCAATTGAGTTTTTGAAGGGATTACGTAATGTACTTCATGAGCAGGATGCGCTTTTTATTGGTTTTGATCAAAAAAAAGACCCACAAACGATTCTAGATGCGTATAATGATTCTCAGGGAGTTACGGAAGCTTTTAATAAAAATATTTTGACCAGGATTAATGATGAATTGGATGGGGATTTTGATCTTGATGCATTCAAACATTGGGAGGTCTATGATCCAGAAACGGGCACTGCAAAAAGTTATTTGGTGAGTTCTTATTCCCAGACTGTAACAATTAATCGTTTGGGATTGACTATTGATTTTGAGGCATGGGAGAGTATTCATACCGAGATCTCGCAAAAATATGATGATCCAATTGTGGCTTGGCTGGCAGAAGCATCTGGTTTAGAGATTACAGCAAGTTTTGCGGATAGTCGTAGCTATTACAAAAATTATCTATTTCGGAAAAAAGAATAGAGCTTGGGTAAAAGCTCGTTTTTGTAAAAGACTTTGTATTAAGAGTTGAAGCTATAATAAAACATAATGTTTTCTCAGTTCTGGTAAACAGTACCAAGTCGGAACTCAACGGTATAACCAGTGTTCGATTATACTGCAGTTTCAAGTTGTAGAAGATTTTTTTAAGACTCAAAAGGAGGTAAATGCCATTTGTCGTTTGAATTTACTGGAATAAAATTTTCTTTTTTCGCCTCATTTTCAGTATAACAATACACCGTAACTGAGGTTATGCTTGGTTTTCCTGCTGAAGCTGAAACAAAAAAATCTTAATCTTTCTTTCTGGTAAATTCAAACAACAAATGGTGTAATACCAGATAAAATGTAGTTGTAGGCTAAAATAATTGAACTATTTTTCATTAGTTTGAGCTATAAAATTCAAGCAAAACCTTAGCTACGATTTAATGTTTTAGTGAAAAAATAATAGAAAAAGAACCGAATTATTAGCCTGGAATTATTTTTTAAATGGTTTAAAATGTGATTTTTCTTAGAGGAGAGGATATGAAGTGTTTTATGGAGCTTCGTGGGAGTATTTTTTTCTAGTGAAAGTTTTTAAGCAATTTTGCGACAAGTAGTATGTAATCTTATAATACAAAATATGAAAGCAGTTTGGAATGGGCAAGTAATTGCAGAAAGTGCAGATACCTTAGTGGTAGAGAATAATCATTATTTTCCGCCAGAAGCAATTAAAAAAGATTTTTTCAAAAAAAGTGTAGCACACACCAATTGTCCCTGGAAAGGAGTAGCATCTTACTACACCATAACAGTGGATGGAAAAGAGAATCAAGACGCAGCGTGGTACTACCCAGAAACCAGTGATCTGGCTAAGCAGATCAAAGGTTATGTGGCATTTTGGAAAGGAGTAACTATAGAGGAGTAATTTTTTACAACTCTAGGACGCTGTTTTCTGAAGCAGCATAGTCATTCCACTGTAGGCGATCAGCTTCTGTTTCATTAGTCCACTGACCATCAATAATATATTTGAACTGAAAGGACTGTTCTTTAGGTAGTGTTAGTGTACCTTTGAATGTTCCGTTTTTTAATTTTCTTAATTGATATTCTTCAGGATTCCAATCGTTGAAATCTCCTGCGATTACTACTTGCTTAGCCTCTTTTGCAGGAACCGTAAAGGTAACCTTACAAGCTGGTTTAGATTTTAAATACTGTTTTACAATACTCATTTTATATAGTTTTTTTAATTAAATATGTTCATCTAAAAAGTACAATATTCAGTACATTTTGAAAATGTTCTATCAATAGCTTTAGAGGGTTATATTTATATTAAGCGTCAATAAATGAATTTCAAATAGATGTGGAACTCCTTATAAAGGTAAAAAATATTTTTAAAGATTATCATACTTTGTAAAACTCATAAAAATTTTTTTTGTTTAATCAAAATAAGAGGTTTTTATTGTGAGAAAAGTAGTGCAATGCTAAAATATGCCTATAGAAATTGCAGATTTATTAAGTGCGGAAGTGGGGGTCAAGAGACCATTTTTAAGATTTTAATGAGATGATCAATATCTTCATGGTCATTGTAAAAATGTAGGCTTATACGAATACCTGATCCGCGTTGCGACGTGATAATTCCGTTTTTGTATAAGAAATTATAGGATTTTTGATCTCCTTTTATGGTAAATATGCTACTGTGATCATTTCTCGATAAGATAGCTGAGTCTAGTAAATTCTCACGGAGTAGTTGTGATTTGGCATAAGAGGTTAGGGCTGATATTTTTTTCTGAATATTAGGCAGTCCCAATGTTTGTAAATAGAGCAAGGAGTGTTGTAGGCTACCAAAACTTAATAGGTCTAGGTGCCCTGGTTCAAATTGAGAATATAGATTCGTAAACCCAGAAGGATAACTAGAGGTTTTGGCATTTTCTTTGTATAAATCGGGGGTGTACTTATCCAAGATTCCTTTTCTGAACAGAAAAAAACCATTGCCGTATCCACCCAAAAGCCATTTATAGCCACTAGTGCCAAGGATATCTATTCCGGAATTGTCGAAGTCAAAATCTCGTGTACCTATAAATTGTGTTGCATCCATGATGATGAGGATTTCTGGATGTAAAATTTTTAGCTCTTTTATAAAATTTAGATCAATTAATAATCCGTTTTGATAGTTGACGATACTCATTGCGAGGATGTCGGGCCGATGATTTTGTATAGCGATTTTAATGTTTTTTTCTAGGTTTTCATCACATTTTGCAAAACAAGTTCTAAATCCGTTGGTCAGGACAGGATGATTTATCGAAGGATAATCAGTATCTATCAATAGGATTTTTTGATTTTTGTCCATGCCAGATAGTAGAGTTCGAAACCCTAAGGAGAAATTTTGAGATAATACTACGTCTCCTTTTATGGTTGTGGTGAATTTTGCAATCGTACTGCGTACTTCGTCAAAAAATGCAGGGTGGTTTGTTCTCATAGTACTCCCTTCACGGAGGAATTCTAAATCTTGTGCATGCCTATATTCAAATAACTTGTTGTGCAATAATCCTCCATATGCCGTATTGAGATAGGTGCAAGAACGTAAAGTAGGGAAGGTGTTTTTGAAATTTTCCATAAGAATGATTTGGGTTAGTTCTTTTATAATTATTCCTAAAAAGCCTATTTTTACTGTTCAAAATGCAAGTAAGTGATAGTACGAAAAATAGCAACACTATGGATCTAAAAATACGATAAATATGTTTTCAAGGAATAATAAAAAACCTAAAATAGATAAGGAGCAATTAGCACTTTTTGAAGAGGCTAAAGCTAGGGTGAAACAAAAAAAACGCCTTTTTCAGCATTTTGTGTTGTTTTTGGTGGGTTCTGTGTTTTTGATACTAGCCAATGTAGTACTGGGTTTTGGAAAAGATTTTTACATTTTTGGGATCGATTGGTTTGTGTTTGCGATTGTAGTTTGGGCTTTTGTTTTTGTGGTTCATTTTTGTCGTGTATGGTTACTGCATACTTTTATGGGTCCCAAATGGGAGGCTAAGGAGTTGGAACGACTGGTAGCAAAACAACAAAAACGAATAGCAGCATTACAAGAGAAAGTAGAACAGGATTATCCTTTGCCTGAAACTAAAGAAAAAAAGGAGATGTATCTACCAGGAGTAGAGGACGAAAAACCACCATTATTATAATAGAAAAGGTTTATGAAGGTAACAATGATTGCAGCTGCAGGGGAGAATAATGCTTTGGGCAAAGATAATGATCTAGTATGGCATTTGCCTGATGATTTTAAACGTTTCAAGAAGTTGACTACTGGGCATCATATTATTATGGGGCGCAAAACTTTTGAATCCTTTCCTAAGTTATTACCAAATCGTATTCATATTGTTATTACACATAATAAAGACTACGCTCCAGAGGGAGTGCTTATAGCGCATAGTATAGAAGAGGCTTTGGGTCTGGTTCAAGGTGATGATAATCCTTTTGTTATTGGAGGAGGTGAGATATATCATTTGGCGTTACCATATACAGATTGTGTTGAATTGACTCGAGTTCATGGTGTTTTTGAGGCAGATGCTTTCTTTCCAAAATTGGACATGCAAAAATGGAAGGAAGTAAGTGCTGAGTTTCATGAAAAGGATAATAAGCATAATTTTTCATTTACTTATCTGACTTATAATAAAATGTAATTTTTATTGAATTTTTCTTATATTTTCTTTGGGAATATTAAATATATATCATTATATTAATAGAATGGAATTATAACGTTTTCTGTTTTTAAACCGATTTAATTGCATTTTATAATAAAACCGTAATCTGATTACGTGTTTTTTATCTGATAAAATTGTAATTCAACGAATAATTTTGACAAATACAATTATTTTTTATCTGTAACTACTTGATTATAAGTATTTTTTTATAGGATTTGTAATAATTAGTATATTTTGTAGGAATTAGTAAGGTAAAACTGTAAATTTGTATCGTTGTAAGACATGATTATTAAGACTAAAAGACCACCTGATGAAAGTATATAACAAAGTAGTAAGAACAAAGTTGTCAATTTTAATGCAAAATATGACAGAGGCTCCAATATTAAACGGATTCATTAGTATCCCAAAAACAAATACGACTCACGTATTTAATGCGGTTGATAAAGATGGTGATGTGTGGTTTATCACATCCACCACAGAATCACAGCCTAAGGATACGAAAGTTATGGGGAGGACAAACCTATTGTTTACGGATGCGCATGTAGAAGAAACGAATATGATTAGTTTGTATGGTCAGGCAGAAGTTACTACAACAATACCTACAACAAAATTTAAAGGAGGTAAGCAGTTGAGAGAATGGTTGATAGAGATTGGTGATGCGACTCCTATTGCAATAAAATTAACTCCAGACGAAGCTTGTTTTTGGAACGCAACAACGTTTTCTTATGAAACGTTATTCAAGTTAGGAAATATGGGAGTGATTACATTAGATCAAGAAAATGAAGATGTCGCTATGAGTGCATAGGTATTTATAGAATTATACTATTTTCAGAGTAAAAACCTCATTGATGAATTCGATGGGGTTTTTTTTGTAAAAAAAAATAGCGGAACTTCGGGGGTTTTTGTATTTTGGGTTCGCTTCACGAAATAGAATAGCTACAATGAATAAAGTGTTAAGGAAAAGAATCAGTAATGGGGTGTTTTTTATTTTTGTGTTATTACTGTTGATTCCTTTTACAAGAACTCAAGTACAGATTTTTTTAACGAGATACATTTCTTTCAGTCCTGGGGTTATCGATAAAGAATCTAGAGAAACCTTGGATACTTATGAGTGGAGTTTACAAGGAATAACTGCTCAAAATTTGGATTTTGCTACTGCTAAAAACAAGGTAGTCCTTGTTAATTTTTGGGCTACTTGGTGTCCGCCTTGTGTTGCCGAATTGCCAAGTATGCAAAAGCTTTATGACCGTTATAAGAATAAGGTAGCGTTCGTCTTTGTTTCGAATGAACAAGATTCTATACTTCATAAATTCATGAAAACTAATGAATATGACTTCCCTGTTTATCGAGCTACATCGAATACACCGCCAGCATTATACGGCAAAAGTCTTCCGTTGACGTATGTTTTGGATAAAAAAGGGGATATCGTAATTCGAAAAGAGGGTGCAGCAGATTGGGATACCAGTGAAATGAACCAAACGATGGAGAAACTTTTGGCTGAGTAAATCGGCGCTAATTTGTAAGCTCCCAATTTACAAAGTCCCCCTTTTCTAATTTCCATGCTTCACTAAGTCCTGCATTAATTTCTAGAACATATTGTGCCGGTCCTTCTGATGGCAATGAGGTTTCATTCAATGGTGTAGCGTTTTTCTGAATGCTAACTACTTTTTTTGAGCTATCAATATAAATAATGTCTAACGCTAAGAGGGTGTTTTTCATATAAAAAGAACGAGGAGCCTGATTAGCGAAAATAAATAACATTCCTTCAAGGGGCTTCATGGTAGTTCTGTACATTAATCCGGTTTGTCGTTGATAATCATCGTCCGCAATTTCTATATTTAGTGTTTTTAGCGTAGTGCCGTTTGATTTGGAAAGTGTCAATTGGCCTTCTTTTTTGAAATGAGGAATGGCTTTTGTAATTTTTTTTACTTCTTTTTGTTCGTTTTTGCAGGAAAAAAATATATTTAAAAAACCTAAAAATAGAAATGGGAATAGAGCTTTACGCATATTTTTTTAATTTGATTGAACTAGCGACTAAATTAGAACAAAATTACCTATTCTGTACTATGATGTCTTCATAACCTGTATTTGATGTAGTTGGTAGAATAAGTGTTTTTTCTGAATTTTCTGTAGTTGTTTTTGATTATATTTAATTGCTAATCAAATGATAATAATTATGAGGTCGTCGAGAGTAATGCTACTATTCATTGTTGTAGTTTTTTTTTCAAGTTGTCAAACAGAAGGATTGAATGAGACTACAACGATGGATGATGAGCCCCTAGTTGGGAAGGCAGTTGGTGCGCATTCTGTAACGCAGCCATATATTAAGGATGGTAGTGATCAGTCGGGTGTTCCTTGGGTAGAAGTTTGGAGTGATGAGTTTGATGGAAGTGTGCTGGATAAGACCAAATGGAATGTTTCTGTAAGTTCAAAATCAAGAACTCCTAGAAAAGGCGCTAATCAGGATATTAGAGACTGGAGGTGGGTTGAGCGTCTTGTTAACCTCAATGGACAGGGACAGTTGGTGTTGTCTGTAGAAAAAGTAGGTAAACATAGAATGGAATGTGGGAGTGTAGAGTCTAGGGATAAATATGCAGAGCGATATGGCTATTTTGAAGCACGTATCAAAGTTGCTCAAACTGAAAAAGGAAGTCATACGGCTTTTTGGCTCATGAGTCCCAATCAGGGATCGATTGATGGAACTGCGAATGATGGTGCAGAGATAGATGTTTTTGAGTCAGCTTGGATTGGAGATTATACGAAGTCAGTGATTCATATTGATGGCTATGGAAAACATCACAGAGCGAATACAAAACGATATGTGACCCCAGGTATTCATGATGGTTATCATATATTCGGTATGGACTGGAGCAAAGATAAAATAGTTATCTATTATGATGGAAAAAAAACAGTGACATATCACGGAGACTGGGTTCCAAAAGTAAAGGAATTTCTCTGGCTCTCTGTTGGTGCAAGTTTTGGAGATGGGAATTTTCAAGCACAAGACAAAGGGAGACTCACGGAGGCAATGGTAGATTATGTGCGGGTTTTTAAGAAAAAATATTTTCGTTTGGTAAATAAGAAAACGGGCAAAACCTTTAGGATACTTGGAGAAGATGAGGATGTAGTGATTTCGCAATCACCAAATCATGCAAAAGGAGCTTATACGCAGTGGGCTATAAGAAATACTGAAAAAGGCTATTTTTATTTTATCAATAAATTTTCTAACAAATATATGCGTCCGCAAACAAGAAGTGTTGGGGCAAAGATTGTGCAAAAAAACACCTCTTTTGGTGGAGCTTGGACCCAATGGGAAATGGTGAATTCTGATAATGGATACGTGTATATTGTTAACAGAGAGACGCATAAATTGATACGTCCAGAAAGCATGGAAAATGACGCCGCTATTATTTTGGCTAATAGATCTGATACTAGTGATTGGACCCAATGGAAAATGGAACTTGTAGAAGATTAATTTCTATCAAGAAGTGGTTTAGATTTTTTTTGGTCAAAGTGTAAAAAATCATTTTTTTGCTCAATTTGAGCTTTTTTTTGCCTCTCTGTACTGTTGTCAAGCGAAAAAATATTTCCGTGATCAAAAGCGTATACCCGCTTAAGTGTACTTATAGGTCAAAATAATTTGAACTCTTTTTTTTTGCTAGTTTGAACTATAAAATTGAAGCATAGCTGTGGCCACGACTAAATTTACAGGGAAAAATAGTAGAAAGAGCTCCTAATTATTAGCCTGTAATTATTTTTTAAATGGTGTTACTTACAAGTCCTATCAACAGATCGCTTTCTGCCGGTTGATCCAGTCAGAATAAAAAAAAATCTAAACCACTAGGTACTTTATACCATTTATACTTTTAATTTACTGGGATAAAATTTTCTTTTTTCGCCTCAGCTTCAGCACAAAAAATAAACCATAACTATAGCTATGCTTGATGTTTCTGCTGAAGCTGAAACAAAAAAATCTTAATTTTTCTTTCCGGTAAATTCAAACAACAAATGGTGTTATTTATCCCTCAATGCTATTGCTAATCTGTGTGCCAATCAATTTTTCTAGAAATCAACATCACAGCACTTAGAATTAAGAACAATCCAATGCTGCCTACAAGTAGTGCGTAACTTTCTATTTGGATAAGCACAAAAATGAATCCGTAAAGTGTGGAAAGGGAACAGAAAATTAACAAAATGAACTTAAAGCTTTTGAGGATAGATTTTGCGTATACACTAATTAATAGTACCACTGACAAAGCTGCAATAAAGTAGGCGATATGGTACCCAGAGTGCTCAGCAATTGACAGAAGTAGTGTGTAGAACATTGTAAGTGCTAAGCCGATCATAAGGTATTGGAATGGATGGATGTTGATTTTACTTGCAGTTTGAATGAGGAAAAATACAAGAAAGGTTAGGGCGATTACAAGGTATCCATACTTGGCAGTACGTTCGCTCTGTTGGTATTCGTCAACCGGAATTACTAAGCGAACTCCAAATGCCTCTGATGTGAGTTTGGGGAGTTTGCCAAAAAATTCTTGTTGAAAAGCTCTGTTGATGTCCAAAACCTTCCATTGTGCTTGGAATCCAGAATCAGAAATTTCTTTGGTGTCGGGATCTGGGAGAAAATTTCCATTAAAACTTGGAGAAGCCCAATTGGATGTCATTTGAACATTAGTTTCTTTGCCAACTGGGATAAAGCGCATTTGTTCACTACCATTAATTTGGATGTCCAGATGGAATGCAATGGGAGTAGTACTATCAAAAGTGTCTTTGTTTATATAAGCCGTTTCTAATTTGTGCAGGTGTTGTCCTTGACCAAATTTAGACTGTAAGGGGTACTTGGAGTTATCAAGTGTAATGGTTAAGTTGTTTTGGATACCCTTGGTGTTGCTTGATTTGAGTATAAGTGTAGCTTTTTCCCATAGTATGTCTTCCTTAGGGATGTCTGCAAGTGTAAAATCAGGAATGGAAAAATTTCCGCTTAGAGTAATCTTAGAGCTGTAGACAACGGATTCGTAAATACTCCTGCCTAGTGTTTTAGAATCTACCTGTGCTTTGATATCCAAGGTGTTTGGGAAAAAGTATGCATGACGCATAGCTGTTACGCTTTCTTTTAAGTAGCTTTTAGTTTTGTCATCCCAAGTTTTGTTGATGCTGTGTTTTTTGTAAGGGATTTTGATGATCGGTCCATAAAGAAGGACGTCATTCCCCCATTTTTGATTGATTTCTTGGACTACACTTTGTTGTCGACTACTGCGCTCATTGATCAAGTTCTGGATATATGATAGGGGTAGGAGTAGTACTAGGATTAGAATGCCGACAGTTAGCATTCTAGCTGTCAAAGAGGTTCTGAGCCACTGCCCAAAAGATTTTCGAACATGGTGTGGAGTGTGTTGATGCTGTGGATTGTTTTTTGGTGAATTCATAAGGTTTTATTTTTTTTGGATTGAACAATGAAAGTTTGATGTGTGTCATGGAAATAGTTCGGTGTTAAAGAGATTTGTGACAGTCAAAATGTAATTGTAGGTCGATATAATGGAACTGTTTTTCGCTAGTTTGAAATATAAAATCTAAGTATAGCCGTGGCTGTAGTTAAATTTTATGGTGAAAAAAATAGTAGAAAAAGAATGCCTGGGTACATCGTATCATATTCCTAGTTTGGTATAATTACGCTACGATAGTTGTTCTTAGAGCTATTTTTTTAATGTTGATTTATGGTGTTTGGTATTGTTGTGATAAAGCTTAGGGAATCGTGATTTTTGTGATTCATTTTCTTAGCTTTTGAAAAAAAAAGACTTAGAATAGAGTGATGACTGTTTATAAAAGGGGGCGAATGATATAGAAGCAGATCCCAAATTGAACGATGAGTAATAGGGTCATCAACAAGATGCCTGCAATACGTGTTCGGGTATCTTTTGTGATTATGCCGATGTGGAATATTAATACAATGTTGAAGATTGTAGAGAAAATCAAATAGCTATAGGCGATGATACGCCATATACCAATATGTAGGGCCAGTACCAAAAGAAGGGCAAGTGTGATTCCTAGAAGTGTTCTTTGGAGCAGTGGCATAGAGATGTGTCTTTGTTGGTGTATTTCAATATTCATAATGAAGATATTACGCGGGTTAATTGAATTTTTTTTTTATTGTTGTTTATTTTAAAAGTACTTTGAAATTCAAAGTTAATAAGCAAAAAAATAACCTTCCTTAGGTGGTAGGCTATGATTTTAGTAATTTTTCGATAGCTTCCACGTGTTTCTTGAAAGCTTCACGACCTTTTTTAGTTACACTGTATCTCGTATTGGGCTTACGTCCTATAAAAGATTTTTCTACCAGAATATATGCTTCTTTTTCCAGAGCTTTGGTGTGGCTCGCCAGGTTGCCATCTGTGGCTTCTAATAGTTCTTTGAGCATTTTAAAATCGGCGTACTCGTTGACCATTAAAACAGACATGATGCCTAGGCGAATTCTGTGATCGAATGCTTTGTTAATGTTATTAATGATTCCCATACTTAGCGATCATGTTTTACATAAATCAAAGCACCATAAATAATATGTGCAAAGCCGAATCCCGCAACCCAAAACCAAAAGCCTAAGCCTGGGTAGGCTGCGCAGATTAGTCCAAGTATAATTTCGATGTAACCTAAATATTTTACATTACCTATAGTGTATTTGGAAGCATTGACGAGCGCAAGTCCATAGAAAATTAACATTAAGGCTCCTGTCAAGCCATAGTGGTGATTGTTTAGTTTGATCAAGATATAGACGCCTCCAGATACAAGAGGGATCAAAAAAGCAGTTAATAGCCGTTTGGAGGTGCTATTCCAGAGTTTTTCGTTGTTTTTCTTTGCTTTTCGAGTGCTTAGGCTAATAGCCGTTATCATACTAAGTCCCGCAACGCTTGCTAGAGTAATAAGAATATACGTAAATGTTCTGCTGTCTAGAGTTAGAGGATTTGTGTAGTTGGTGTGGACCAAATAATATGATATAATTGCTCCTATTAAGGCGTAGATTCCTGCTAGGATACCAGATAGACCACTTAATGAAAAAAACCGAGATGATTTGTTCATTAAATCTTTGATGGCTGTGAGGTCGTTTAAATAGTCTTCTTTGCTCATTTTGAAAGTACTTTGAAATACAAAGTAAATGAAAATTACTGAATTTTGCAATTTTTTATTCCTGAGCTAGTGTATTCAGTCATTTTTTTTCATGAAGAAACTGTTCCTCTAAGCTATTTTCAGATTCTAGATCTTTCAAAGCCTCTTCTACAATTCCTGTCGGTACAATGGTACTGTAGTTTTTCCAAAATTCGGGATCGTAATGACTGGGAGTTTTAAACAGACTATTTGTAAAAGTAGTGTCAAATGTTTCAGGAATAGAAAAGGGTTTTACGTTAGAGGTTCGCATATTATGAATCAGTAATTCTGATCTTGTCATGGCTCTATAGGTGTCAAAGAGGTCTCCTGTATTTCGGTAATAATTGGTGTTTTTTATGCTTTTAAGGTACCATTTTCCATCAAAAAATGAATAAGTTACTTTTGTGGTAAAATCCATAAGTGTTGTGGTACGTTTGATAAAGGTCATTTTTTTTGTTGATTGTATGCTGTTAGGTGTTTTGAGATGAGTTCCGAATTTTTGACGAAGCGATTTTTTGCATAATTTAGCTGGTTTATAATAGAAGGTGATTATTGCTTTGCTTTCTTCATCTATTGTCAATTGTCCTTGATATTTGGCTAGACACTTGGTGGTGTCTTTTGGTGCGAAGTCGATAATGTAAACAGGCCGATTGTTGTAACTACTTTTTTTGTGTAATTTAAAAAGATAGTCTCGGTAGTTTTTCGGACTCAAAAAATCGATTTTTCTTTTTACTTTATCAGCACCACTAAGACGTAGAGGGCCACCACCAATTTCATTGTTTTCGAGCCATTGTAGATCACTGGGATCAATTGTCGCGGTTTTTTCGGTATGTTCTAGCGTTTTGAATTTTTGTAAGTTGTCACTTTTTCGCACAGAGAGAATTTTTGCCTGATCACCGGGGGCACCAATAAGATCAATTGGATCAGGAAAAGGGGTGTTTCGTTTGTTTGAGTCTCTTTGGTCAAAGCGCATGTAGGTGGCCTTTGCAACAAAGGGGTTGAATTTTTCTGTGTATGGCGTGTAGTATAATGTTGTTGCAGCATCTGTAAATTTGGTGTAGGATCCATCTATATGGGTTAGCTCTCGGTAATAAGAGTCAAGGTAGGTTGCGCTTTGTGCATAGTTTGTAGGGATGTTCTGTATGGCTTCACTAATATATTCCTGATATTTATTTTTGGCTTCTAGGACAATTACATCTAGAGAAGTGGAGGCGGACTCCAAATATACTTTTTGTTTCGGGTCTTTGAACTTTTCTAGAGGGACACTTTTGTTTTGATAGCCTACAAAGGAGAAAATTACATTCGATTTTGCATAGGTACTGCTAACGGTAAGTTCAAAAACTCCTTCTTCGTTACTAATGGTTCCGATTGAGGTGTTCTCGATAATTACATTAGTAAAAGGAAGAGGTTCTTCTGTGACAATATCTACAATTGTAGCTTCTATAGTGGTGCTTTTTTGAGCCTGACTTATAGAATAGAATAGGGTTAATAAAAGAAAGATAATGTTTCTAACAAGTGTCATAATATGAGGGGATTTGTAGGTTGTAAGTGTCTTTGTGTTAGCTAAGTTAAGTCTTTAAATGTTCATTTGTTATCCATGTTTTTTTGCTTCAAAAAAAACTGGTAATTTGTTGCTATTTCTTTTGAGGTTTTTCTTTAAAAGAAATAGGGTGAGGTTTGATTGCGTTTAAATTTTTAGGAATCATTTATAAAAAGAACAACTTCATAATATGTGATTTTGGCTCTATGGTTAATGCGCTTATTTTGAGTTCTTTTGTTACTCAAAAGATAGCGTAAATTTGTCCATAATTTTGTTCTTTTTTTCTGTAACGTCGTTATGACTACCAAAATAGCCTTGTTTGATCCAATTTTAATTTATTTTTTGGTCAAAAAATAAAAAATCAAGATGAGTTCATTATGAATTTATTAGTTTGGGAAGGATGATCAAAAATACTATTTTTTTATGTAAAAAACGCTGCATTTGTAGTGCATAGCATTAGTCCAAAAATATACGACTATGACATTTGGGTAAAAAAGAACAGTAAAATATGCTACAATGTACCATTTGGAAGGGTATTACAGACCATTGTAATTTGAGTTATTTTTTGATTAGTTTATGGGATAAAATTCAAGCGAAGCCATCGGCTAGGGTGTCGTTTTGTAGTAAAAAAATAGAAAAAGAAGCCAATTATTAATCCGTGATTATTCTTTAAGTAGTATTAATTATCAGGCTGTTGATATGTTGCTAACGGTATTGGATGTATAAATTATACGAAATCAGAGAACGTAGGAGTTTGGGCTTAATAATGAAATAAAATTATTTTATTTCGCATAGAACACAAAAGATAGAGCGTGATTATAAATTGATGTTCAGTTGTTTTTTAGAATAGTGAATTGTTATCGGTAGTCAAAACGGCTCGCTACAAGTTATTTACTGTTTGTCTAATGGCAACAAGGTTCGTGAGTACTTTTTGCAAATAGTCCAAGTGTAACATATTTGCACCGTCACTTTTGGCGTTAGCTGGATCAAAATGGGTTTCTATGAATAAGCCATCGACTCCCGTAGCAATTCCGGCACGAGCAATTGTTTCGATCATATCTGGTCTTCCGCCAGTAACCCCACTAGATTGATTCGGTTGTTGTAGAGAGTGAGTGACATCCAATACGGTGGTTCCATATTGTTTCATGGTTGGTATTCCACGAAAATCTACGATCATATCTTGATAGCCAAACATTGTTCCTCGATCTGTGATCATTGCTTTGTTATTGCCGCTGTCTAGCACTTTTTTTACTGCATGCTGCATGGATTCAGGACTCATGAATTGCCCTTTCTTGAGATTGACTACTTTTCCTGTTTTTGCAGCAGCTACGACTAGATCGGTTTGTCTGACCAAGAAAGCTGGAATTTGCAAAATATCTACATATTCAGATGCTTTTTCAGCATCTTCATTGGTGTGGATATCCGTTACAGTTGGTATGTCAAATGTTTGTCCTACTTTTTTTAGAATTTTAAGGGCTTTTTCGTCTCCAATCCCTGTAAAACTATCGATTCGACTTCGATTCGCTTTTTTGAATGACCCTTTGAAAACATAGGGGATTTTGAGTGTATCAGTAATCGTAACAACCCGTTCTGCAATTCGTAACGCCATTTCCTCGCTTTCAATAGCACAAGGCCCAGCTAGTAAAAAGAAATTGTTAGCCTCTAGGTGTTTGATATTTGGGATATCCTTAAGATCCATAAGATGGTAGTATTAAAAATGCGAATATACGTTTTTCAATGACTACCATCTCTATAGTTTGTAACCATTTTTGAATTAAATTTTAATCATTTTGAAAGTCGAAAAACCATTAGCTGTCAAGAAATACAGGCCAGAAGGAATGTGGTCTATTGCTGTTTTTGTGACAAGCTGATTGGATTGGATTTCTATAATTTCTATAATTTTCCCTGTACTATCCGTAAGATTAAATGTTACGGGTTTGTTCTTTGGTTTCGGGAGTGTAATCGTAATTGTGTTAACGGCTGGGTTGGGAAATACATTGGCCTGTTCGTTATCAGAAATAGCAAAATCAGGAGTAGATAGTACTGCAAGTTCTCCTTTTCCAAAAACTTGTGTCCAGTAGTGCTTGAATTTCGCATTTGGATTATAAGCGTGTCCGATACCTATTTGGTTTGGATTTTCTAATAACATATTTTTATAATGTTCTATACTATTTACCCATTGATCAAAGGTTTTTTTGACATCAGAGTTACCGGCGGCAACATTTTCTGCTACAGGAGATCCTGGATAGTTTTTTCTTCTGATTCTTGTACTAAAATTAGAATTATCCGACCCGCTATGACCTATAAAGTTGTTTTTTGCCATATCCTCAGAATGTACTTGTGCGGCTGCATTTAATTCCGGAGATAGTTGTAGTTCTTTGCGACCCTTGCTGAGCCTCAGTTCGTTAACTAATCGTAGCATTTCTTCTTGTTCTTCTTTGGGGGTTTGAGCGTGTGATAATTGAAAAACGAATAGTAGCGATGCTACTTGAAATAGTGATTTTAAGGTGATGTAGCGTTTCATGTGTGTTTTTTTTTGATTTAATTCTAAGTCTGTGTCTATAGATTTAAACGATTTGCTAATAGGTTTTATTATCAATGCGGTTTTAATAAATATAGATGTGCTACTCAAGTTTTTTTCAAAAATTTAACATTTTGATGCTCTAGTGCTGTAAAGTAATGATCCGTAAGAGTGTTCTACTCTGAAAAAAACTGTTTTGCACGAATAATTATGACAAAAAAAGATTTTTTTAAGTATACTTTTTTTTGAGAGGTACTTTTGTTTTGCAAAATTTTCAAGAAGATTTGTGCGGTTTTTAAAATTTAAAGAATCAGGTATCTTACCTATTTCATTATGTTTTCATAATTTCCATAGGAATACCTGCTCTTTTCTAGTGTATAATGTAAAACCTGATGAAAATAAGTGTACCTTTGCACGCCTTTTTATAGGTACAGTTCTAAAATATACAGTTATGAGTACAACTAAAAACATTGCAATTATTGCACACGTTGATCACGGTAAAACAACCTTGGTGGATAAAATTATGTATCATTGTCAACTTTTTCGTGAAAACGAAAATACAGGAGATTTGATCCTGGACAACAATGACTTGGAACGTGAGAGAGGGATTACAATTACTTCCAAAAATGTTTCTGTACAATATAAGGATACAAAAATCAATATTATTGATACTCCCGGTCACGCCGATTTTGGGGGAGAGGTTGAGCGTGTGTTGAATATGGCTGATGGCGTACTGTTGCTAGTGGATGCCTTTGAAGGTCCAATGCCGCAGACGCGATTTGTACTGCAAAAGGCTATTGATCTTGGTTTGAAACCATGTGTTGTAGTAAACAAGGTAGATAAAGAAAATTGTACTCCAGACGAGGTGCATGAGAAAGTATTTGATCTTATGTTTGAATTGGGAGCAGAAGAATGGCAATTAGACTTTCCAACAGTATACGGTTCTGCAAAGAATAACTGGATGAGTGATGATTGGAAAAAAGAAACTGATAACATAGAACCATTGTTGAATATGGTTATTGATCATATTCCAGAACCAAAAATTGAAGAAGGAACAACACAGTTGTTGATTACATCACTGGATTTTTCTTCTTTTACAGGTCGTATCGCAATCGGAAGATTGCAAAGAGGATCTTTGAAAGAAGGAATGCAGGTTTCGTTGGTCAAAAGAGATGGAAGTGTTACAAAAACAAAAATAAAAGAGTTACATACGTTCGAGGGTCTAGGACGTAAAAAAGTTAAGGAAGTAGAAGCAGGAGATATTTGTGCTTTGGTAGGTTTAGAAGGATTTGAAATTGGAGATACAGTTGCAGATTTGGAAAATCCAGAAGGATTAAAAACCATAGCTATTGATGAGCCAACAATGAGTATGTTGTTTACAATTAATGATTCCCCATTCTTTGGTAAAGACGGGAAATTTGTAACATCAAGGCATATCAAAGATCGTCTGACAAAAGAATTGGAAAAAAACTTAGCACTTCGTGTTAATGAAACAGATAGTGCCGATAAATTCTTGGTATTTGGTCGAGGAGTACTGCATTTGTCTGTATTGATAGAGACAATGCGTAGAGAAGGGTATGAGTTGCAAATCGGACAACCACAGGTGATTATCAGAGAAATTGATGGTGTGAAGTGTGAACCTGTAGAGGAATTAACCATTGACTTGCCAGAGAGTGTTTCTGGAAAAGCAGTGGAGATGGTGACAATGCGTAAGGGGGAGATGCTCAGTATGGAAGCAAAAGGTGATCGTATGGTTTGTGAGTTTTTGATTCCATCAAGAGGGATTATAGGGTTACGAAATCAGTTGCTCACTGCTACTGCTGGAGAGGCTATTATGGCGCACCGTTTTAAAGAATATCAACCTTTGAAAGGAGGTATTCCTGAACGTCAAAATGGTTCTCTTGTAAGTATGGAAAAAGGAAGTGCAATACCATATTCTATTGATAAGTTACAGGATAGAGGGAAGTTTTTTGTAGATCCAGGAGAGGATATATACGAAGGACAGGTGATTGGAGAGAATTCACGAGGTGATGATATGACCGTGAATGTTACAAAAACAAAGAAATTATCGAATGTACGTTCTTCTGGAGCGGATGATAAGGCCAAAATTGTTCCTGCAATTAAATTTTCATTAGAAGAAGCGTTAGAATATATCCAAAAAGATGAGTACGTAGAAGTTACGCCAAACCACTTGCGTTTGCGTAAAGTCTATCTAAAAGAGGTAGATCGTAAGAGAAATAAGATTGTATAATCTTAACTTCAGAGTGATAAATTACAAAAGCCATACGCATTAAGTGTATGGCTTTTTTTAGTACTGTACTGATCTAGGGATTAATACCTTTTTAAAAACATCTTAGCAATTTATTTTCTATCAATACAGTGTATTTAATCAACAAGGAAAAGATACAAAATTCCAATGTTTATCTACAGGTCAAAAGCATTTTTTTTATTGACAAATAGCTGCTATGATGTGTCTTATATATAGTTTTGTCTGAGTAGAAAAATCCAAGGCTTATGAGCCTTATCGCTACATGCTTGGTTTTGCAGGCGTTTTTGATGATAGAGTTTTCTTAGTGAGTTAATTTTAGTACATTTCAGTCTAAAAATATTATTTAGTGGGTAAATCATATATAACAAGAAGGTATGGTGAAAAAGATCATGTTATCTGGGATGATTTTGTAGCAAGAGCAAAGAATGCTACTTTTTTGTTTAATAGAGGATTTATGGACTATCATAGCGACCGTTTTGATGATTATTCGTTACTGGTTTTTGATGGCAAAAAATTATGTGCCGTAGTACCAGCAAATCTTGTAAATGGAGAGGTATGTGCACATCAAGGCTTGACTTATGCAGGGATTGTTTTTTTGAAAGGGCTTAAGTTTTCTAATGTCTTGGGAGTATATAAAAGTATACTACAGTTTTTAGAATCGCAAAAGATCCAACGTTTTGTAATCAAGGTAGTACCAAGAATATATTGTACGTTAGCTACCGATGAGCTAGATTATCTCTTGTTTCTCACAGATGCACAATTATTACGTAGGGATTTGTCTATTACAATAGATCAGGTAGCTAGTAGCAAGATACAATCAAACAGAATGGAAGGGGTCAAAAAAGGAGTCAAAAACCAGTTGATTATTAAGGAAGATTTAGATTTGGAGGCTTTTTGGAAGCAAGTACTGATCCCAAACCTCAAAGAACGCTATGATAGCGCACCAACACATAGTTATGAAGAGATTGCTAAATTGGCAGCGCTTTTTCCGGAAAATATTCGACAATTCAATGTATATCATCAAGAGGCAATAGTTGCAGGAGCAACAATGTTCGTGTCAAAAACTGTGGCACATGTACAATATATTTCTGCAATAGGCGATAAGCAGCAACTGGGTAGCTTAGATTTTCTTTTTCATTATTTGATCAAAGAAGTATTTTGTGATAAACAGTATTTTGATCTTGGTACATCAAGTGAAAACTCAGGAAGGTCGGTAAATAGCGGCTTATTGTATTGGAAAGAGTGCTTTGGAGGTAATGGGAATATTCAAGATACGTATGAGGTAGAAACGGCAAATCACGTTTTATTGGATACCGTACTTTGATAATTAGTATAAATAGATAAATTATTTACGGATGATTCCATTTTTGGATTTACAAAAAATTAATAAAAACTATCACGAGCAATTTGTTACAGGTTTTCAACAGTTTTTGGCGTCAGGTTATTATGTTTTGGGAAACCAAGTAAAAGTCTTTGAAGCTGCATTTGCAAATTATTGTGGTGTTGATTTTTGTATCGGTACTGGTAATGGATTAGAAGCACTAACACTAATACTGAGAGGGTATATCACCTTGGGTCGATTAAAAGAGGGTGATGGGGTTATTGTAGCAGCAAACACGTATATAGCTACCATATTGTCAATAATACATGCGGGCTTAAGACCAGTATTAGTAGAGCCAGATGAAAAAACATTCAACATTTCGCCAGAGGCCATAAGAGCGACTGTTGACCCCTCTATTAAGGTCATAGTTCCTACTCACTTATATGGTCAACTTGCAGCGATGGAAGTCATTCATAAAATAGCAAAACAATATGAGTTATTAGTGATAAGCGATGCAGCGCAAGCGCATGGGGCTAGGGATGCTCACGGTAATATGTCGGGTAACCTGAGTGATGCAACGGCTTTTAGTTTTTATCCAACAAAAAATTTGGGAGCTTTGGGAGATGGTGGTGCTATAACAACTAATGATAGGGCACTGGCGGTAGTTTTGAGAAAAATACGGAATTATGGCACGAGTAGTAAATATATCAACGAATACATTGGCTGGAATTCTCGATTGGATGAATTGCAAGCAGCATTTTTATTTATAAAACTTTCTTCTTTAGATGAGGAAAATGAGAAACGGCGAAGTATAGGAAAACGCTATTTAGAAGAGATTAAAAATTCCAAAATACGGCTTCCATATTGGAGTGGCTCTGAGGATCATGTTTTTCATGTTTTCGTAGTCCGAGTTATAGATCGAACTGCATTTTGTGAATATCTTACAGATTGTGGTGTCGGATATTTGATTCATTACCCCATACCGCCACATCAACAAAAGGCATTGAAAGAATATCATCATTTAGAATTTCCTGTTACAGAGAGAATTCATGAAGAAGTGATTAGTTTGCCTTTACATCCTGCCCTGACATTTGCAGAAGTGTCAGAAATTATTACTGTGGTAAATAATTATTGATTGGGAAAGCTCTTTAACATATTGCGCAATAATGTATTATTAAAAATCACTTCTTTGAATGGTATTAGTGTTTTGCTAAGAGCCATGATAAGTGTTGTTGTTTCTAAGATAGTAGCGATTTATATAGGTCCTCAAGGAATGGCGCTTCTTGGCAATTTTAGAAATTTTATTAATTCTGTTCAAACATTAGGGGGATTGGGGTTGTCTAACGGGATTATTAAGTATGTGTCAGAATCTAAATCAGATTCTTTAGTTCTCGAAAAGCTTTACGCAACCTTGTTTTTTTTAGGAGGTATTACATCTATTTTGGTTGGAGGTGTTATATATTTTGGAGCGGGATACTGGAATAGTTATGTGTTTGGAGAGCGATTAAATTTGGAACTGCTCTTTAAATTTTTGGGGATTGTTTTGCCTTTTTATGTAGCTCAAATATTTCTATTAAATGTGATCAATGGGCTCTCAAAATATAAAACTTATGTATATATTAATATTATTGGAAATAGCCTTTATTTTATAACCGTAGTTTTTTTGATTGTTAGATTCAAATTAGTTGGTGCGCTGTATGGTATTGTGCTAACACCAGTACTTTTGTTT
The DNA here is from genome assembly GCA_947492105.1 of uncultured Aquimarina sp. Lineage (GTDB taxonomy): Bacteria > Bacteroidota > Bacteroidia > Flavobacteriales > Flavobacteriaceae > Aquimarina. Next base: position 61,146 of record CANLMN010000012.1, read on the forward strand.
TTGGTTACAGTACTATTTTTATGGAAAGAAAAGTTTAGGTTTACTATTCCGGAAATTAAAAATTTGTCTAGTGAACATGTCCGCAATTTGGCAATATTTGCTGTAATGACGATGTTTTCAGGTTTATTATTACCTCAGGTTTTGATGCAGATACGAATACATCTTATTACAAATATTGGCGAGATAGAGGCAGGAATATGGGAAGGTTTACAGCAATTTAGTAGTCAATATTTGTTGTTTGTGACATCCCTTTTTACTTTGTACTTATTGCCAAAATTATCAGAAAATCTATCTGACCTTGATTTTAGAAAAGAAGTATTGATTTTTTATAGAAGTATACTTCCCTTTTTGGCACTGGGAATGGTCTTGATTTATTTTTTAAGGAAGTACATTGTTATATTCCTTTTTTCTAAAGATTTTTTAGAAATGGAATCCTTGTTTGCGTATCAATTGATTGGAGATTTTTTAAAAATAATGTCTTTAACACTAGCATATCAACTTATTGCAAAAAAAATGTTTTGGAAATATTTGCTTACTGAGGCAATTTCGATTGGTGTTATATACGGTACTAGTGTTTATTTCATAGATGCATTTGGTTTTGAAGGGGTAGTACAGGCATATGCTTTAAGTTATTTACTATATCTGTTGCTATTGGTAGGGGTGTTCAGAAAATCATTGTTTTTTACCAAATAGCAGTGCTATGACCTTAGCTTTTTGATTTTATAATTGATTTTATAATTGATTTTAGAGGGGTTTTTAGAAGTACTTTTGTGGCTAATAGGCAGTATTTGACAACTAATGTGATCTGATAGTTTTCTGTATTTAGTTTTATTTCTTGTACTATTCTATTGATGAGTGCTAAATGTTCTTCGGTAGTTTGGTTAAGTTTATATATTTTGTAGCAAATGATATAAGTAGTTTTTCTCATGTTGCTACTCCGCTGATTGAATTTTTTTGTAAGAAACGAAGTCATGGATGTTGAAATTACTCGTTTTTTGACTAAAATTTCGTCAAGATATATCATCGGAAATATCCTAGAAGCACGCACCAAATAGTCCAAATCTTCATAAGCCAAAGATTGATCATATCCATTAAGGTGATGTAAGCTTTCCCGAGACATCATTATACCTGTGGAGTTGATAAGGTAGCTATTTACAATATCTTTGTAAATATAACCTTGAGGAGGTGGGCTTATGGTATTTTCTTTATCGTCGATAGGGTAGCTATAGGATATATGTTTGTTATTGCTATCAATCTGTTCTACATTACAAAACGATATTGCAGGATTTTTGTATATGCTTGATTTTATGTTATTTATGTGTTTTTCTATGAATTTTGGTAGCAATATATCGTCTGTAGCAAAATCTATAATATACTTGCCTTTACTGGTTTTTAATGCTTTATTAAAAGACTTGAGGTTTCCTAAGTTCTGATTGTTCTCTATAAGCAGTCCAATGTCATTTTTATCAATCCATTTTTTTATTAGAACTCTTGAGTTGTCTTGACTACAGTCATCAACGATAATGATTTCTATATTCTTATAGGTTTGCCGTAGTATGGAGTTTAGCGCAGATTCTAAAAAGGATTCATGGTTATAACATAAACAAATTACGGAAACTAAAGGGTAAGAAGTAAAAGTGTTCAAAAAGATGTTATATTTATCCGATTAATATAGTAATGAAGAGATTTCTATAAAATAAATATACTAGTAATTTTATAGATTACAAGGTTTTTTGTGAAAGTAAGATGAAAAAGTAGTTTGAAAAAAATAAGTATTATTTTAACTTCATTGGGAGTGGGAGGGGCCGAACGGGCAGGTGCTGTTTTATCTCAGCTTTTAGAAAATCGGGGATATGACGTTACAATTATTATTACACAAAGCGAAGTCGCGTATGAGTTTGGAGGACGCTATTTTAGTGTTGTGGATAAAGCGCATCATAAATGGAAGATAGTGAAGGCTATAAAAACCTTTTTGGTTTACCGAGAATTAGTTGTCTCTGGAGAATATGATTGCATTATTGATGGAAGGCATAGAGGAACTTGGTTAAAACAATGGTTTATTAATAAGTTTATATATAAGGGGATGCCGGTGTTGTATATTGTTCATAGTCATCAATTAAGGATGTATTTTCCAGAAAAAAAATGGATGGCAAAAAACCTTTATCATAATGCGGCAATGCTTGTAGGTGTTTCTAAGGCAATTGCAAAAAGTGTTAAAGAAAAATATGGACTGACCAATATACAAACGATAGAGAATACAACATTTCCAGAAACTCTGAGAGAATTAGCTTCTAATTACAATGTAATAGTAGAGCAACCTTATATTTTGTTTTATGGAAGGTTGTTCGATAGTGAAAAAAATATTTGCTTTTTGATAGATGCCTATAAAAAATCAATGTTGCCGAGTCGAAATGTGCAATTAGTGTTATTAGGTAGTGGAAAGGATGAAGAGATGTTGAAGGCTAGAGTTATTAGTCTTGGACTTGATGATAGTATAGTTTTTATACCCTTTACGAATAATCCATTTCCTTATGTAAAAAATGCTTTGTTTACCGTTTTAACAAGTCATTTTGAGGGATTTCCTATGGTACTGATAGAAGCATTAATGTTAGAGACTCCCGTAGTGTCTGTTGACTGTCCTTCTGGGCCTTCAGAAGTGATTCATACAGGATACAACGGGATATTAGTACCGCAAGAAGATGAACTTTTGTTTATAAAAGCACTTGATAAAATGATAATGGACAAGGATTTTTATCGTTCTTGTAAAAAAAACACATTGAAAAGTGTGTCACACCTTTTACCCGATAGTATAAGTGATAAGTGGGTTGACCTTTTGAATACCATTAATAATTAAGAAAGAACATGGTTCTAGAAAAAGTTAAAATTGTCGAAATCCCAAAAATTAAAGATGTGAGGGGTAATCTTTCTGTTATAGAAGGGAGTTTACTTCCTTTTGAGATTAAAAGGGTATATTATTTGTATGATGTCCCTAGTGATGCCTCAAGGGGGGGGCACGCACATATCGAACAGTGGGAGTTTTTGGTGGCACTGAGTGGTAGTTTTGAAGTATTGGTAGATGATGGAGTGGCTCAAAAGACCTTCTTATTAAATAAGCCTTTTCAAGGGTTATTGCTGCCTAATGGTATCTGGAGAGCTTTAGATAATTTTTCGTCTGGTAGTGTTTGTTTAGTTACGTCAAGCGGTGTGTTTCTCGAAGAGGATTATATTAGGGATTATCAAAGTTTTATTCAGTTCAAAGGTCTTGGAGTATAATATTATACGCCTGATAGATTAGGTGTAATGTCAAATTCGTTGGAATGATTATCTTTAGAAATTAATGCAAGCAAGTTTTTTTATTTACGATAATCAGGGTTTTTTGCAAAATATGTTTAGTGTTGTAGTTATCAAAAACTTATGTATATTTGCGATTAGTTAATTTTATGTTAATGCTATTGCCCCCGATATACAATTTTTTATGAAGAAGTTTTACGTTTTTGTGAGTGTTTTGTTTTTATTACTTGCAAGTACAATAGGTTGTAGTAATAAGGAGATTAATCTTATTACTAACATTGATTTTGAGTTAAGTTTGTCTAATGAGGATAGCGGTTTTGTACAAGATTCTCTACCCACAACTATTATTTTGACTCCCGAAAGAACGAACTACCCTGGTTTTTCGTATTATATTAATTATAAAGTGATGGAGGGTGAGGGGTATTATCTTACCGAAGATGATACCGAGGTACCGGCAGAGACCGATATTTTGGTGAGTAAAGAGGAGGATTTTACGGCAAATTGGAAATATATTGGCACTACAGCTGGAGAGCATAAAATTACTATCAATGGTAGGGATAATTTTGAAAAAACCAAAGTAGCGACGATGCAGTATGAAATCAAACCGATAAATTTGATTTGGGAAGCGTTGAGCCCGCAGACTATGGCAAAGATCAATGATACCATTCCTCTTACATTGCGATTAGAAAACACTTCTGGAGCTCCACTGACTTTTGAGAATACAATAAAAATTGAAGAAGGAGCAGGCTTGGTTCTTGATGCGGATAAGAAGGCAATAACGTTAAATAGAGCTTTGTCAATAGATGAGGGTGTGTTGAGTTTGTTTTATGTAGGAGCAGCTGCCGGTCAGAATATAGTGCGTTTTGATCTTGATGTTAGTAATGCAAGTAAAAAAACAACACAAGTGTCCTTTGATATTAAGGAAGAACTAAAAAATGAACCACCAGTAGCCGTAATCGACACTATTTCAACAACGGTCGCAAAACCTATAGTTATTGATGTGTTGATGAATGATACAGATCCAGAAGACGATGTATTGACCATAACAACAGTTACAGAGCCAGCAAATGGCACAGCAATTATCGAAAACGGTATGGTTGTATATACCCCAAATAATGCTTTTGTCGGTAATGAACCTTTTTCCTATACTATTATAGATGTGGCAGGAAATGAGGCTACAGGAGAGATTCGAGTAGTAGTCAAGATGCGAGAAACTTTGGAGATACCAGATCGCAATTTTGAAGAGGCCCTTATTGCTTTGGGGCATGATGATGTTGTTGATCAAAAAATGTTTAGGGATGTTGCCGAAGGAATTGAATCCTTGGATGTTTCAAACAAAAATATAGCAAATCTAAAGGGAATTGAAGGGTTTGTAAATTTAAAATTGTTGAAAGCGAATGAAAATCAATTATCGGCCATTTTGGTGGATGAGTTGGTTAATTTGGTTTCTTTGGATATAGGATTCAATAAAATAACAAATATCAATCTTTCAGAAAACAAGTTGTTAGAGGTTTTAAATGTAGAACAAAATAAGTTATCGAGCTTAGATACTCAAAATAATTTAAAGATTAAAACCTTAATAACAAGGAGTTATGAGGCTACCGAAGGAAACAATGTAATACCAAACTTGAAAGTGGAACACTTGAGAGATTTAGAAACTTTTGTGTGCTTTCGTAACGGAATTGTTGAGCTTGATTTAACTAAAAATACCGCATTAAAAGTTTTTGAATGTGGGTGGAATCCTTTGAAAACAATAGATTTAAAGAATAATGTACTCTTAGAAAAGATAAATCTGGGAGGATCACCCGTAGGAAATATAGAGGTGTCCAATTTGATCAATCTAACATCCCTTTCTTTGTATAATATAGGAATGACAGAGTTAGATGTTTCTAAAAATCTTGATTTGGAACATCTTGCCATTCCATTAAACAAAATAACTACCTTAGACATTAGTAACAATAGATTTATAAATAACTTGACGGTTTCTCAAAATGATCTAACTAGTCTAGATGTTAGTCATATTGATGTAAAACAGTTAGTCTTAAAATCAACAAAAAATCCTGATTTAGTTTGTATTCAAGTAAGTAATCTCAATGAGGCCAATGCTCGTGCAGATTGGGAAAAGGATACTACTGCTTTTTATAGAGAGGACTGTAGCAAACCTAGGGAAACAGTGGCTATTCCAGATCGCAATTTTGAAGAGGCCCTTATTGCAATGGGGCATGATGATGTTGTTGATCAAAAAATGTTTAGGGATGTTGCCGAAGGAATTGAATCCTTGGATGTTTCACAAGTTGATGATAGTGTTGCAGAAGAGAATAGGATTCAATCCTTAGAAGGAATTGAAGCATTTATTTCATTAACCAGCCTAGAGGCTAGATTTAATGCACTCAAAACGGTAGATATTAGTAAAAATCTACTTTTGGATAGGATAGATTTTGAAAGTAATAGACTTACTGAATTAGATGTTTCAAAGAATACGAAGTTAACTTGGTTAAGTGTTTTTAGAAATCAGTTACCTTCTTTAAATATTTCTCAAAATACGAACCTAGTGTATCTTGATGCCGATGATAATAATCTTACAACAATAGAGCTTTCTAAAAACGAAAAACTGGAAACGCTAGGCTTGAATGAAAATAAGTTGACGGTTATTGATTTAACTACGAATACAAGATTAAAGAGTCTTTCTTTGGGTTTTAGAAAACCAACAACAAATGTAAATGCTTTAACTTCTGTAGATGTTTCCCGATTATTGGATTTAGAATTGTTATCTGTCAATTATATGCAAGATTTGACAAGTGTTGATCTCAGTGCGAATAAGAAGTTGATGACTGTTTTTATAAAAGCATCTGGAATTTCTTCTTTGGATTTAAGTAATAATCCGGCTATAACAAGAATTGATGCAGCTAATTGTAGTGCCTTGGAAACTGTAAATATTCGTAATGGGTCAAATGCCTTGATAACAGAATTCACTGTTGCTGGTAGTGTTAATCTTTCTTGCATTCAAGTTGATAATCGAAAAGAAGCTAACGCAAATACGAATTGGAAAAAAGATGCAGCCGCTTTTTATAGTGAAGATTGTAGCAAACCAAGAGAAACGGTTGCTATTCCTGATGATAATTTTGAGTCGGCACTTATTGCTTTGGGTTATGACGAAGGAGCATTAGATGATGTGATGTTTAAGGATGTTGCAGAGAGTGTAATTTCTCTTAACTTGACAGATAAAGGAATTAAGCAATTGTCAGGAATTGAGTCGTTTACTTCTCTTGAGAGCCTTCGAGCAAATAAAAATCAATTAACGACAATCGATTTGACGCAAAATAAGGCGCTGAAAGAGCTCTTTTTGGATAATAATCAGCTTACCACTATAGATGTAAGCAAGAATACTGGATTAGAGGTATTTTGGATTAAAGATAATCAGCTGACTTCGATTGATTTAAAGGATAATGTGGTATTAGAAACTTTATCCCTTACAGGAAATTCAATTCCATCGGTGAACTTAACAGCGAATAGACAGCTTAGTAATCTAGGGCTCGCTAGAATGCCCCTGGCTTCAATCGACCTTAGTGCGAATACGGAGTTAGTCGAAGTTTGGATTTCTAATGCAAGATTAACAACGATAGATGTATCAAATCTTGGTAGCTTAAAGCGTCTTCGTTTATACGGTAACCAACTCACCGAATTAAACCTTCAGAGAGTATCTGCAAACCTTACAGTTTTGGACGTAACAAATAATAGTGCTCTGGAGTGCATCCAAGTTGATAATCGAAAAGAAGCTAACGCAAATACGAATTGGAAAAAAGATGCAACCGCTTTTTATAGTGAAGATTGTAGCAGACCTAGAGAGACGGTAGCTATTTCGGATAGCAATTTCGAAAAAGTATTGTTTGAGAATTACGGCGATGATGCTTTGGATGGTAAAGTTTACAAAGATATCGCAGAAAGTGTAACCGTTTTGGATATTTCTGATTCAGGTATAGCTAATTTGACAGGTATAGAAGGGTTTACTAATTTGATAGAGTTGACTGCCAAAAATAATAATCTAACGACTGTAGATATTAGCAAAAACACCAAATTAAAGCGAGTTACCTTTAAAGAAAATAAATTGACGACGTTAGATTTGAGTAAAAATTTGGAATTAGAATGGTTAGAGTTGTGGTTTAATGAAATCTCTAGCATAGATGTATCCAAGAATACTGCTTTGAAGTTTTTGGATGTTGATACGAATAATTTGACAGCGATTGATGTAAGAGCAAATGTGAATCTTACAGAATTGTATTTATTCAATAATAAGTTGACTGAGATTGATTTGAGTCAAAACACAAATTTAGAGAAATTGCAGATCGGAAATAGAACTGGATTGCCGAATGATAATGCGCTCACAACTTTAAATATGAAAGGGCATGTAAAGTTAATTCAAAACGATATGTATAATATGCCTAGTCTTTCTTGTATAGTGGTAGATGATGTAGCAGTAGCAGAAGGACAGGCTAAATGGGCTAAAGATACTACTGCTAATTACAGTACTGAATGTAATTAAAAAGATTAATTAAGAGGTTTTATGTAAATCCTGTTTTGGATTAGCCAAGAATGTATTTTTGCCAAAAGCCGTAGGATAATGGAGGGGAGTTGCAGGAGTGCTCTTTGTTTAAAAGTTAGGTTTTTAGGGGCAATTTCGTTTAGCTGTTTGTTCCAAATATTTTTTTGACCTGCTATTCTAGAACGAATTGCCAAAGCGAAGCGATTCAAATCTAAATAAAACTTTAAAGAAGGATTTTGTATTTCCTCGTTTCTGTATTTATTAATGAAATAATCTATTTGATCGTTCAATTTGGCGGTAGATAAACTGTCTACAGTGTCCTTATTATATATCATAGTGACTTCATTGAAAAACACAATCGGAAGTTTGAGAACAAAGCGAATGAATAGATCAATATCCTCCCCAATAAATAGTTTTGCATCAAATTTTCCGATTTGATTAAAGCTAGATTTACTAAAAGCTACTGCAGATGTCCAAGCAATAGGATTAATCATACTAGCGGCAAAATAATCTTCAATAATGGACATTCCTGTGGCTACAGGACGGCTAAAAACAATCTCTTTTGTGTAATTTTCATGATATTTGATTGCGTATCGCGTACAATACAAACCAGCCTTGGGGAATTCATGAATTAATTGGTGTAAAGAAGTTAGGTGGTGAGGGAGCCATATATCATCGGCATCTAATAATGCAATATAATCCCCTATTGATGTAGTAATGCCATTATTTCGTGCTACAGAAACCCCTTGATTTTTTTGATGGATTAGTCGGATCCTTGGGTCATGTACATTGGATACAAGAGTGCTGCTTTGGTCAGTACCTCCATCATTGATGATAATGATTTCAAAATCAGTAAATGTTTGATTGAGAACACTATTTAAGGTGTCTAAAATGTGTTCCTCTTTGTTGTATAATGGAATGATAACAGAGAAAAAAGGATTCATAGACGGAATGATTTTTTGGAAACAAAATAGTATCCCAAACGATAAAAATCAAATAGTAGAAGATTAGGATAGGCCGAAGTTAAATTATTTTTTACAAAAGCCTTTGACATCTTGTATAGTAGTATGATAAAATAATGGAGCTTCATGTTTTCTAATTTGGAGGCAATTCGGGTTAATTTGATGTCTTTGCTCCGAATAAGGTTCTTGTTTTGGAAAAAATGCAGTACTTCAACAGATTCCAAGGACTTTTTTAAGAAAGAGATACTTGTTTCCAAGCCTAGATGTATTACAGGGTTCTCGATGTGCAAAATAGGTGTATTCTGTTGTTGCAAATTCAATGCAAACAAAGTGTCTTCATGTCTTAGATTGGGAATCGATTCATCAAAAGGGACTTTTAGCATAAGTTCTTTTTTAATCAAAAAGTTTAAAGTGAGTAATGTGATGTGCGGATCTTGTGATCTCTGATCAACCGTTAGTGCTTCTCTTTTGTTTCCGTATTTCCAACGGAGTAACTGATCTTTGTTGGGAGCGGTTTTTTGATAAACAATACCTCCATAGATAACTCCTCTGTTGAGATGGAGATGGTCTAGGTATTTTTGGATAAAAGTTGTCGCTAGTACCTTGGTGTCCGCATCAAGAAATAGCAATTGTGGATATTGCGCCTTTTCAGCCAATAGATTTCGGATAGCACTCCTACCAATATTTTTTTCTAGAACTTCATAGCGGCAGTTAGAAAGGGTATTTATTTTTTTATTAACTCTCGTGTATTCTTCGGGAGAACCATCGTCAAAACAAATAACTTCAAATGGAATAGCACAACTCAAAAGTTGCATATGCAAAGAGCAAACGAGTTCTAGAGTGTCGTATTTGTATGTAGGGATAAGGACAGAAATCATGATTTGGTAAATATAATATTTACGGCTAGATATTAATGGATATTTTGAAAGTATAGGTTTTTTTGGTCAAAAAAAATGATTTTTGACCTACTTTTGCGCAATAATAATAGTTTCTCCTTCTTCAAAACCGTGTAAGATGTCCAAATCATTGTGCTGGGAGTAGTTTCGTATGTCGATATGTTCAAAGCCAGCATTTTTTAATCGCCCAGCGAGTCCTTCGGGGCTGTAAATTCGGACATGATCTTCTTGTCCAAAATGTTTTAAACGATCAATTTTTGTAGTGATGGATGTGTTTTCATAAATCTTGCCATTTTTGAAAGGCGTTTGGATGATAGCGATCCCTCCCTGCTTTAGTACCCGGTACAATTCTCTCATAGCCTTGTGATCGTCTGGGATGTGTTCTAGGATATGATAACAGATAATACGATCAAAAAAATCGTTTTCTACAGAAATTTGGGTAATGTCATACCGATATTCTGCAAGGAATTCATTTTCAAAATCAGTGCTGTGATATGTGATTTCCTTAAGTTGTTTTATTTTTCTGTACAACGGTCGAGCTGGAGAAAAATGGAGCACATTTCCTGTTAGACCGATTTCTGTGTTTAATAAATGGTATAACCTTCTGGTTCTAGCCAGACTCCCACAAAAAGGACATTGCTGTGAGCTCCCTAGGGTTTCCAATAATTTCCTACTTTGATGGTCGCATATCGTACAGGTATATGTTTTTCCTTTATAAAATAAACCATGAAAGTAGCGAAAAAAAAGCTCGTTTTTAAAAAGAAAAGTATTCGGGATAAGTGTTTTAACGACAGTTTTTAGCTGATTGTACATAGTTTATCCTTTCCGTTGTACTACTTCAAAAACTTTAGTTCCATCGCATTTCAAGGTTTTGGAAGGGTATTTTAGTAATAGCGCATAATCATGGGTAGCCATTAGGATGGTGTTTCCGTTTTTGTTGATTTCTTGTAGGAGCTCCATTACTTCTACGGAGGTTTGCGGATCCAAATTCCCAGTAGGTTCATCAGCAATAATCAGTTCTGGATCATTGAGCAACGCACGTGCTATTGTAATACGTTGTTGCTCACCACCAGAAAGCTGATAGGGGAATGTCAAGTTTTTACTTTTCATACCAACCTTATCCAATACTTCTTCAATACGTTTTTCCATGGCAGCTTTGTCTTCCCAACCTGTGGCCTTGAGGACAAATAACAAATTGTCTTTTACCGTTCGATCATTTAGTAGTTTGAAATCCTGAAAAATCACACCTAATTTTCTTCTTAGAAAAGGAATTTGCTTTTCTTTTAATTCTCTAAGATCAAAATCGACAATACTTCCTTCTCCTTCCATAAGAGGTAAATCTCCGTAAAGTGTTTTCATAAAACTACTTTTTCCAGACCCTGTTTTTCCGATAAGATAAACAAAGTCTCCTTTAAAGATTTCGACATCAACATGAGACAAAATCAAGTTTTCTCGCTGAAAAATCGAAGCATTTTTTAATCGAAGTACTGCAGATGACATAAGTATCGTATTCTTTTTTTTTAGCTAATGTACATAATGTTTACCAATCAGGCGCTCTGGTTCGTTTTTCTACCCTGTGATTTTTGATGTTTGAATAGCATTTTGTAATGTTTTGAGGGTGTAGACTGTGTGTTTTTTGCACTCAAATATAAGCTAGTAGTGTCTTTTTTGTAGCAATCTTGTTTTATTCAGAGATGACGTATTCAATCATTTTCTATGGTATACCGGTTAAAATGTTATTGTAGGCCAAAATAGGAGAAAAAGAAGCGAATTATTAGTAGGTAATTATTTTTTGAAGGGTATTAAAAATTTTTCAGGAATCACTTGTTTGTAACATCTGTAGCTATTTCAAAATTGGGAGACGTTTTGAATCCCTTCTTAGATAAAAGTAAAAATACATTTAAAAGAAAATTAATTGAAGAATGCTTTGTCAATTTAATCAATGTTTTGGGTAGTTTTGTGCTTGGCAAAATCATTTTGATATAATTATAAGATGTTTTTTTCGTTTTATCAAATGAACGAACTTTCCAAGTACATATAACCTCCAAACAGTTTTATTCGTATGACTGGTTTTTGGAAAGGCTATGAATAAAATCATTTTTAGATATAATAATGGGTATAGCTTTTGATAGATCTAACTATCTTTAGCATTATAAATACAAACACGGATTATATGAACAAGAAGTTTGTTTTTCTTTTTATCGGATTTATTTTAGGAGTGCACATTGCGTACACACAGCAATCTGCAATATATACCAATGATTTGGTACTATACAATCAAGCTAGAGATCTTTATAACAACAAACATTTCTTAGCAGCGCAGACACTTTTTACAAGAGTAAAGAACACAGCAAAAGACGTTAACATCATAGGAGATTGTGCGTATTATGAAGCTAGTTGCGCTGTTTGGCTTAATCAAGCTGGGGCGGATTATATGATGGAAAATTTTGTAGAAGAGTATCCATTGAGTACTAAGCGGAATTCTGCTTATCTCGATGTCGCAAATTACTATTTTGATAATGGAAAATACTCTTATGCCCGTAAATGGTATGACAAGGTTGATGCAGGTAGTATGAATCGCAAAGAACGAGAGCGCTACGAGTTTAATAATGGATATGCATATTTTACGGGACAACGGTTCAAAGAAGCTGCCAAATATTTTGAAAGCGTACAAAATACCGAAGCCTATGGAGCACAAGCAAAATATTATTTGGGTTTTATTGCCTATGAAGGGGATAACTATCTAGAGGCGAATGAGCTCTTTGATGAGGTCAAGGATTTGGAAAAATACAATAAAAATTTATCGTACTTCCAGAGTGACATGAGTTTCAAATCTGGGAAATTCCAAGAGGCAATCAATTCTGGTTTGGAGCAGTTGCCAAAATCTAATGCCAAAGAAAAGTCAGAACTCAATAAAATAATAGGAGAGAGCTATTTTAATCTCAAAGAGTATGACAAAGCTATTCCGTACCTAAAAGCCTATAAGGGACGTATGGGCAAATGGAGTAATACGGATTATTATTTATTGGGATATGCCTACTATAAACAGGGGGATTATGGTCGTGCGATTTCTGAATTTAATAAAATCATTGGTGGAAACAATAGTACAGCACAAAATGCATACTATCATTTGGCAGAATCGTATCTCAAATTGGGACAGAAGCAACAGGCTTTGAATGCATTCAAAAATGCTTCAGAAATGGATTTTGAACCACAAATCAATGAAGATGCCTTTTATAATTATGCAAAATTAAGTTATGAGATCGGAAATTCTTATACCAGTATTCCAGAAGTACTACAGGCATATTTAGAAGGGTATCCAAATAGCAGTCATAAGGAAGAAATCAAAGAGTTACTATTGAATTCCTTTGTCACATCCAAAAATTATAAAGCAGCCGTAGCATTATTAGAAGCAAATCGTATTTTGGTAAACAAAGAAGTATACCAAAAGGTAACTTTTTATAGAGGTTTAGAACTGTATGAAAGTAATGATTTTGTAGCAGCCAAAACATACTTTGATAAATCATTATCAAAACCATTAAATAAGAAATTTGTTGCTAGAGCGACATATTGGAATGCAGAGAGTAGTTATTTGTTAGAAAACTATGATGAGGCTTTGACCAATTTTTTAGAATTTCAAAACCTGCCATTGTCAAAAAGTACTTCAGAGAATGAGGTCTTCATGTATCATTTGGGGTATACGTACTTTAAACTCAAACGATATGACAAGGCAATACTTAGTTTTGAGAAATTCTTAGAGAAAACAACAATCACATTGCAACAAAAAATTGACGCAAATATGCGTTTGGGAGATAGTAATTTTATTTCTAGAAAATATTGGCCTGCCATGGAAGCATATAATAGAGCTATTGAATTAGGAGGACATGATGCGGATTATGCCCACTTCCAGAAGGCAATTAGTTATGGTTTTGTTGGGAAGAATGATAAGAAAATTGCGGATCTCAACGCATTTCTAGGTACACATACCAAATCAGCATATTTGGATGATGCATTATATGAATTGGGGAATGTGTATGTGGCAGAAAAGCAAAACGAAAAAGGGATCAAAGCCTATAATAGATTGCAGACAGACATGCCGTCTAGTTCCTTTGTGTCAAAGTCTTTATTAAAAGAAGGATTGATCTATTATAATTCGGATCAAGGCAACAAGGCACTAGAGAAATTCAAAACAGTAGTGGCTAAGTACCCTGCAACTCCAGAAGCAAAACAAGCTGTGCGAACAGCACGTGAGGTGTATGTTGATTTGGGACGTACAGATGAGTATGCAACTTGGGTCAAAGGGTTAGACTTTGTAGAAGTTACTGATGCGGATTTGGACAATACCTTGTATGAAGCTGCAGAAAAACAATATGTAGAGAATAACGAAAATGCAGCGATCAGTGGTTTAGAAAAATATCTGAATCAATTTCCCAAAGGACTCCATGCTTTACAAAGTCATTATTATTTGGGAGAATTGTACGATAAGAAAGATAAACCCAAAGAAGCAATACCGCATTATGAATATGTGTTGACCCAAGAAGGAAGTACGTACCAAGAGCAAGTTTTGTCTCGCCTATCTCAATTATATTTAGAAGACAAAGCTTACGCGAAAGCGATACCATTATTAGAAAAGTTAGAGAAAACAGCAGATTTTCCGCAGAATATTATTTTTGCACAATCTAACTTGATGAAAGCGAAGTATCAGCAAGAAAAATATTCAGAAACGGTAAGTTATGCCGAAAAGGTGCTAGAGAATCCAAAAATTCAGAATGATGTAAAGAGTGATGCACAGGTTTTTATTGCAAGATCAGCAATGAAAACAGCTAATGAAGCACGAGCAAAAACAGCGTATATCGAGGTGCAGAAAATTGCAGGAAAGGGAGAATTAGGAGCAGAGGCATTATATTTTGATGCATATTTTAAGCATCGGGAAAAGGATTACAAAGGGTCAAATGCAAAAGTACAGCAACTAGCCAAAGATTTTTCAGGCTATAAGTATTATGGAGCCAAAGGCTTATTGCTGATGGCAAAGAATTTTTATGGGCTAAAAGATGCTTATCAGGCAACATATATATTAGAAAGTGTTATCAAGAATTTTGAAGCGTATCCAGATGTTGTATCAGATGCAAAAGAAACATTGACGAATATCAAAGCTACAGAAGCAAAAACGAATTCATCAATACGCCAAGAGTAATTTACTGCGATATTTTATAGAGTACTTATTAATGGTTTAATGTAATATTTTTTGAATGAACTATTTTTTTAAAAAAACACTAAACATCCTTTTGCTAGTTGTTGGTCTTGGACTATATGCTCAAGAGAAGGATATAGATAAAGAAAATGCCGCGGGTGAAACGCTAGGTACAGAGACTGTTGTTATTGTAAAAGCTTACACACCAGCAATTAGTGATGCCAATAAATTAAAGGCTGAACCAACAGAAAATGATTCTATTGTGTTGTCCAAAAAAGCGATACGATATCAGATTAACTCAATTCCAGTAGCAAGTACTTTTACACCTGCCAAAGGAGAGGCTGCCAAAGTAGAAAAACCCAAAAACGAAAAGTTATATGATAATTACGCTACCTTGGGATTAGGGAATTATATCAATGTTTTGGGAGAATTCTATAGTAATTTTGAACTCAATCGAAGCGATAATTTTGGAGTGTACCTACAGCATAACTCATCTCAGGGAGGGATCAAAGATGTGCAATTAGATAACAAGTACTATGATACTGATTTGAACCTTAATTTTTCTTCGAGAAAAAGAGATATGAGCTACGGAATTGATCTAGGTCTAACACATCAATTGTATAATTGGTACGGGTTACCATCCGATTTGTTATTGACAGAAGAAGCGCTAAATGCGATAGATCCAAAGCAAACCTATTTTGGAGTAGCAGTAGGAGGTAACATAGCTTTTGAGGATGCTATTTTCAAAGAGGCCGGTCTGAAATATCGCTATTTCAGAGACGCGTATAAGTCTTCAGAAAATCACTTTGTAGCCAAACCTACTTTTGGATTTCCAATAGGAGATGAGCAGGTAACTGCACGTTTGATTTTGGATTATGCAAGTGGAGATTTTGGAGAAGAGCTTAATATTGCTGTTGGTGACAGTAGTAAGTATTCCATTTTTAATATAGGTTTTCATCCAAGTTTTACTATGCGTAAAGAAGATTTGACCTTGAACATTGGTGCAGCAGCTTTTGTAAGTTTGGACGCGCAAAATGACAAAAATCGATTCTTATTCTATCCAAAAGTTACAGCGTCTTATCGTTTGGTTGACGAAATGGTGATTGCCTACGCAGGTCTAGAAGGTGATTTGATTCAAAATACCTATTACAAAACTGTACAAGAGAATCCATTTGTAGGCCCAGGGTTATTGATAGCTCCTACGAATCAACAATTAAACGGTTATCTAGGGCTCAAAGGAAGGATAACCAACGGTATGGGGTATAATCTCAAAGCAGGGTATGTTTCCGAAAAAGGGAGAGCATTGTTTGTTAAAAATGCGACGGTGTTGTCAACAGATCCTGAGATCGTAACGCAAAATTATAATTATGGAAATACTTTTGGGTATGTGTATGATGATGTTAATACGGTAAGCGCCACCGCTGGACTGAATTTTGATATTAAAAGTAATTTTAAGTTAGGAGTAGAAGGAACTTTTTATAGTTATGCTACAGATGAACAGGCAGAAGCTTGGAACTTACCATCTTTTAAGGCTGCAATACTGGCGAATTACCAAATTACTCCAAAATGGTATTTTGATACGCAGTTATATTTTATTGGCGAACGTAAAGCATTATTTACTCCGACAACAGCACTTTTAGAGCAGCAAGTAGTAACGTTAGACTCTTATTTCGATGCTAATATGACCTTGGGGTATCGATTTTCAGATCGATTATCCTTTTTTATAAAAGGGAACAATCTAGCGGGGAATAGTTATCAAAAATGGCTTGATTATCCTGTGTTGGGATTGCAAGTTATGGGAGGGGCGACCTATAAATTTGATTGGTAATACCGTTATGAAGCTCAATATATCGTAAAAAAGAAAAATAGTAGGATAGCTGTATAGTGCTTTGGTATTGGATGTTGAGGTGATAAACATCACAGTCTTGCAGGCATAAGACCAGTTAAAACGTACTTGTAGGCTAAAATAATTTGAACTATTTTTCGCCTATAATTATTTTTTAGGTTGGTGTACGATCTGTTTATAAAAAAAACCATAAAGTGAAGAATGATTTGATTCACTTTATGGTTTTTTCTTTTTTTTGAGCAATAGCTCAAAAACTTTACTTGCTGTTATAGTAAAGAGTCGTCCAGACCGTTCAATCAATTACTATTTAGTATTCACTTGTATAGGTTCGGTGTACGAGCCTGTTCTATTAAGTTCATCCCAAACCCGGATTTTCCAAAAATAAGAGCCTTTAGGGACTTGTACTTGAGTTTTGTCCACCTGTATACTAGTAGATTTATCTTTTATTTTGGAGCTATCCCATATATCAGCAATGTTATTCAAAGAGTTTTCTTTTGTGGAAGAAACTAAGATTTGAACAGCTGATTGATTTGGATTTTGTGTAGAATAATTCCAACTGAATTTATGTTTTTGATCCGATGTAATCGATAAGTTGATAGGGTTCAAGTCGGTTTTGTCTTGATACTTGCTAATTAATTCATCACACTTTTTTCTTAGTGCACGAAGAGTTTCTTTGTGGCTATCACTATGAATCAAATTTGTTGTTTCTTTCGGGTCATCTTTTAGGTTGTATAACTCTTCAATCGTTTTGTCTTTTACGTATCTAAAATATTTCCAATCTTTGGTTCTTACCCCTTCACTAGCGGCGATATTTTTAAAATCCCATAAGTGCTCAATAAGGATCGTATCTCTTTTTATCTCTGCGTCTTTATGTGTAGCCAAAGGTTTCAAGCTTTTGCCATGCCAATTTGTAGGGATTGTTACACCTGCATAGTCTAATATGGTCGATGGAATATCAATATTCAAGGCCATATCTTCAATATCTTTATGTGCTTTGTTTCTTGGGTCATATACAATTAATGGGACTCGTATAGAATTGTCATACATGAGCCATTTTCCTGCTATTTGTCTTTCTCCTAGAAATAAACCATTATCTCCCATTAAAACAATAATAGTGTTTTCTGCGAGTCCTTTTTTTTCTAATTCACGTCTAATTTTTGCAATTTCATTATCCACTCCTGCGATCATCCTATAATACCCTTTTACGCTATGTTGGTATTTTTCCTTGGTGTCATATCTCCAAAACCAACGTAGACGACTGAATCCATCTTTGACAAGTTGTGGTAGTTTGTCATAATAACTATCCTCCGAGATACTAGCTTCTGGGATAGTTGTGTTTTCCAAAATGTGGTTGTTTTCTTCTTGCCAGAAATATTGCTCCACTGTGTTGTCACTGGCGTGGGGAGCACTAAAACTCAGTTGCAAACAAAAAGGTTTGTCTTCAGGTGCTTTTTGGATAAATTCTAATGCTTTTTCCCCTGTGTATCTTGTCAAATGAACTGTGTCTTTTCCTAGTGTTTTGTAGTAGTAACTAGAGATATCTTTGCGATCATAGCGCAAATCGTAATTTTCATGTTCATGGTATAAGGAATCTAAACCTTTATATTTTACTCCAAACTTACCATAGAGCCCCGTGTAATATCCTGCTTGTTTGAGCAGCCTTGGAAACGAGTTTTGCATGTATTGATTTTTTACAGTCTTAGAAGAAAAACTATATCTATGAGCGCGCTCATAGAGACCGGTAAAAATACTTGCCCTACTAGCAGAACAAATAGGTGTTGTTGCAATTGTATTTTTGAAAAAAGCACCTTGTTTTGCTAATTTATCCATTTCTGGAGTGTAGGCTAACTCGTTGCCAGCATACCCAAGAGCATCCCAGCGTTGATCATCTGTAAGAATAAAAATGATGTTAGGCTGCTTATTTGATTTTTTTACAACTTTTGTGTTTGTGTTGCAGCTTGTAAATAAGAAAAAAACAAGGCTTAGATATATAAAGTTTACGCCTTGAGTTAGACCTGTAGTTCTGTTTTTCATTATGCTTATGACTGATTATTAAATTTGTCTAAAAAAAAATCGTTAGTAACACCCAATATGGATGATGCTAACGATTTTTAAAACTAAACTAAAATACATTTCTTAATTTAAACATTAAGAACAAGTGTTTTAATATTAATTATTCTGTAAAGGCTCACCAAATTTAAAAGCTCTTATCGTTCTATTAGGTTTTAATATATGAGCAACACAATTACCGTTAGAAAAGATATAATTATGTAGGTCTACGTTAGCGCTTATAGCACCTATCATCGGAGTAGTAAGTAGTCTAGGATCCTTATTTATACTCAAGTTAAAATCTCTATTCCTACTGAAAGTAATAATTTTATTGTTCACATCATTGGATAATGTAGTGTATTCGTAATCTACATCAATACTTCGTAAGCGAGTATTCTCACTTTGATCTACATATTCTGTAACAACGAAGTAGAGTAATACTTCTCGTAAGATGTCTAAATCCACTCTACTATCGGCCATTACTTCTTCAGGATCTCTTCTTCCAGTGTTTTTAAGATTAAACTCCCTAGCGAAAACACCATTACTGTTACCAGTAAAATTTGAATCTTTCAAGAAAATGTATGTGTAATTATTTGTTTTATTATCATACACCTCTTCTAATCCTGTTGCCTTGATGGCTGCAATCATAAAATTAAATTCATTTTGCTCGTTTCGTTGCAGCCATTCCCACGGAGTAGTTGCTCCGAAGGTAAATTGCTCATCAGTCTCAGGGTTAAATGTAAATCTTTCTTGGACTTTTAGGTCGCAACTAGATAATGTAAATATTGCTAGCAAGATAAGTGCAATAGCACTTATCTTATTTTTTGTTTTAACTATACGCATCGATGTATATTTTTTAATTAAACTTTTTTATCTGTAAGCTTCATTCTGTTCAAGCTTATCGTTGTCCAATATATGTCTAAACCAGATTGGCCATAGGATTTGCTGCTCCGTCATACCATTTATAGGGTTCATAACTTCTACAGCCTTGTCGGTTCTAACCAAGTCCCACCATCGGACTCCTTCACCTAGTAATTCTATTTGTCTTTCTTCTAAGATAAAGTTCTCTAGTTCCTCCTTGTCATTGGTGTTAATAACGTCTGGAGTGGTTCCGCTGTTTACAAGAGGTAATTCCCGAGCCGTTCTTATTTGATTAACTAGTGCTATTGCTTCATCAGGTCTATTTAGTTGGTTCAATGCTTCTGCTTTCAGAAGTAACATGTCTGCATAGCGGAACAAGATGATATCAGTTTCATCAATCGCTGGAGAGATATTTTCTTTAGCATATTTAGAAATTCTCAAATCAACTTCGTTACTAGCATTAACTTGCGTGATAGTTTCATAAAAGCGGTAGTCACCATATCGAATAATTGGTTCTGAGGAACTTTCATCTTCATCTGGGAGGTCAACTACATGAGGAGGGACTCCAGGGTATTTAGTGGCCCATAATAAAGAATCTGTAGGGAATTTATTTTCCCATAGTTCAACGACTTTAGGGGATACCCAATTAGAAGGTACTCCTGTAAAATATGTTTCATATACTCCAGATGCTCTATTACCATCTTCTGCAAGCGAATATTTAATTGACAAGATTAATTCTGTTCCTTCTTGTCCTTCTCCAGGAAAGTTTTCAGGATCATTTATAAATAAATTACGCCAATCCGTTCTATTTTCTGTAAGCTCAAAACCTCCATTAGTAATTAATTGGTCAAGCGTATTGTTTGCCTCTTCGTACTGCTTTGTATGCATAAGAACTTGAGCCTTTAGAGCCATTAAACTAGTTCTTGAAAAATTATGGCGAGATGTAAGGGTGGTTAAGTGTTTTTCAGCTTCTTTTATGTCAGAAAGCACTAAGTCTAGTACAGCTTCAGGTGTAGCTCGTTCCTTGAAAGATTCTTCTGAAAATACGACTTGTGATTTGTCAAATAAAGGGACACCTCCCCAAACGCGATAACAATCAAAATAAGCGTAAGCTCTAATGGCATAGGCTTCTCCTAAGAATTGAGGATTAAAGCTGGTTATTCTTGGGATTCTTTCAATAGCTACATTAGTTCTTAGTATCATAGAATATAATTCATCCCATTGTAAAAGACTTGGTGTTGCTTGCGGTGATAAAAGATTTTTTATCATGTCTTCAGTAAGCTGGTTCGGCTGATCTGAGACTACAAAATTATCTGATCGGAACTCACCCCAGTGAAATTTCTTAGTCCTGTACGCTTTTTGCATGGCATCGTAAACACCTGCCAAGCCTTGTTCAGCGTCTCTATTAGATGTCCAGAAGTTATCAACAGATAATTCACTTACTGGTTCTACATCCAAAATATCTTCGCAGGAGCTTACTAACATCGCGCCCAAGATCAGGGAAAATGCTCGTAGTATATATATGCTTTTTTTCATCTTTGATTTTTTTAATGATAAATTTTATAATTAAAAGTGTACGTTTAGGCCAATGATAATTTCAGTTTTATTCGGAAAACGTAAATTATCTAGCCCAGGAGTAAATACGTCTCCTCTGAGTCTTAACTCCGGATTGTATCCCTCGTAATTCGTGAATGTAAGTAAATTGTTGATGTTGGCACTAACGGTAAGTTTGTTAACGACACCTAGTTTTTCAATAGTTTCCTTTGGTAGATTATAGCTAAATCGAATATTTCTTAATCTAATATAATCACCTTGACTCACGTAATTAGATTCAAAGCCAGTTCTGTTGTTGACTCTGCTAGAAAGTAAACTAGGGTATTTGGTAATATCCCCTTGGTTAATCCACGCACCATCAATACGAGATGGAGATGGAGTAACTACCGAATTACCCCTTTTGTCTCTAGTGTGGTCATAAAGTCTGTAGATATCATTTCCGAAATTATAATTAAATTGGAACGAAAATGAGAAATTCTTATAGTCAAATTTGTTGTTAAAACCACCAACGTAATCAGGAAGACCATTCCCTAGTACAGTTTGATCATTTTCTGCATCAATATTGAAATCCTTATTCTGATCTTCAAAAATTATATCACCACCTCTTAGTACAACATTATTGAATTTTAGTTGCTCAGGTGTATCAGTATATTCTTGTCCATTAAGGGTGTAGTTAACAAATTGATTGTTGGCATCAAAATTAGGTGTTAATTGGACACCTTCAGGTGTGTAAGCGTTAGATTCATCATATTGGAAAACGCCTAGATTTCTATATCCAAAAATATTACCCAAGGGCTGACCTTCTTCTATTAGATATGGTTGATTGTTGCCTTGATTGTCCGTAGGTTGAAAGCCTTTACCATTTGGTAAACTTAAGACTTTGTTTTCGTTTTTAGAAATGTTAAAGTTCGACGTCCAAGTAAAATTATCCGTCTTTATTATTTTTCCATTAATATTAAGTTCCCATCCCTTGTTTTCTACAGAACCTGCATTTATTCTGATATTACTAAAACCAGTTTCTTGCGGAATAGGCAATTCAATAAGTAAATCAGTTGTTGTTTTGATGTATCTATCTGCGGTGATATTTAGACGCCTTTTGAATAATGATATATCAATACCATAATTTTGTTGAGCCGTTTCTTCCCATCCCAAATCTTCATTACCCAATCGGTTTAATGCAAGACCGTTAAAGCCATTGTAGAAAAAACCTGGAGTATAAAGCGCAAGGCTCTCAAAATTATCTATCCGCTCGTTTCCAGTAATAGCGTAACTCGCACGTAATTTCAGGTTGTTAAGAGATCGAAAAGATTTCATGAATCCTTCCTTTGCTATTTCCCATCCTCCTTGGATAGCAGGGAAGTTACCCCATCTTTTATTTTTTCCAAATCGTGAAGAACCATCTCGACGTATAGATCCTGAGATAAAGTATTTTCTTTTGTAATCATAGGATAATCTACTGAATACAGAGGATAGTGCATGCGATGTTTCTGTAGTAAAAGTTTGAGAAGCGTTTAGTTCTGTGACGTTATTAAATGTTGGAACTAAATCATTGTTAAATTCGGTAGCGCCAATTGATGATGCTTCTACTTGCCATTTCTGAACAGACATTCCTAATAGCCCTTTAACTCTATGGCCTCCCTTAAATTTTTTGTTGTAATTAAAAAAGTTCTCATTTTGGAAATTATAATCAGTAGTCAGCCTTTCTCTACCATTAATACGACCGTTGTCTATGTTAACGGTTGCTTGTGGTCTAAAGGTGTTTTGCTTTCTGTTGTTGTAATTGACACCCAATGTAGTCTTAAAGGCTAATGATGGGGTGATGTTAAAATTTAAATAGTTGAAAAAGGAAGTCCTAAATGTACGGTTATCATTATCAGCCAATATAGCTCTAGCAAGAGGGTTAGCTCTTCCGCCTGCCTCAGGGATAAACTCTCCGTCATAATCACGCAGCAAGATATCAGACTGCCTGTGTGATACAACACTCAAGGCAGCAAACTCACTTAATCCGTCGGTAAGTTGGTACGAAGAATTAATACGCGTACCTGCAGTTAGATATTTATTGAGATCAAAATCTACTTTCAAATTTGAAGTGATTCTTGTGTTACCCGAAGCTACAATTACCCCCGTCTCTTTAAGATATCCTGTACTCCAGTAAAATTTAGATTTTTCACCACCTCCACTAAAAGATAAATTTAATTGATTTTTAAGTCCAAGTTGTAGAATAGCATCTTGAGCATCAACAACTAAAGTGCTTCGGATTCCCAAAGAATCTCTTACGATACCAGAGTTGTCTGTGTTGCCTAATCGGAGTGAAGTATAAACATTACGTTGTCTAGTGTTGGAAGTCGGTATCTTAGCGTTTACAAAATTTATTGAAGAGATATAATCTACAACTACTTTAGGGAAACCTGCTTGCCCTTGTTTCGTAGTTATGAGAACAACACCATTTACAGATCTAGACCCATAGATTGCAGCAGATGCTCCATCTTTTAGTATATCCATAGATTCAATATCTGCTGGATTTAGGTTGGTTATGTTATCTACCTGCTGTCCATCTACTATATATAGAGGTGCCGTACCTGCTCCGAATGTAGAGATACCTCGAATAAGAATTTCTGATTCAGAACCTGGGCTACCAGCTGTTGTTATTTGGACACCAGAAACACGTCCTTGCAAACCATCCAAGGCATCAACTGGGGCTATCTGTGTTAATTCTGCAGACTTTACAGAGCCAACAGCTCCTGTGACATCAGCTTTTTGCACTTCTCCATATCCAATTACAACCACTTCATCGAGTTCATCGGTGTCTTCAACCAAACTTACATCAATTTTGGTTTTGCTACCTACGGTGAGTTCTTGCGTCTTGTAACCTAAATAATAAAAAACCAAAACATCGGATTTTCCTCCTTGAATATTTATGGTATACATACCATCAAAATCTGTTGCAGCTCCATTGCTTGTGCCCTTTTGGATAACATTCACTCCTGGCAGAGGCAGCCCCTTGCCGTTTGTTACCATACCTGTAACGGTACCTGATTGGGCGTTTGCTGTAAAACTGCAGACTAATAGAAGTAATAGAAATCCAAAACTAAAAGACGAGGTCTTAAAATTTGAATTTGTTTTGAGTCTTTTTTTCATCTTGTTTTTTAATTTTAATTTAAATAACGTTTTCGGATTCAGAACTGATAAACTAGTTTTTGGGCTAAGAGTACAAGCGCCTATTAAACAAACATATCCTTTTTTACAAAAATAACTCTCCTGATCTGTACTGGTATTTTGTAAAAAAAAGCCTGTGATTGACATAAAAAAGTAAAGTATCTGTAAGTAAAGTGCAAAATTAGATACTAATAGAATTCCCTGTCAATAAAAATAGGTGATGGTCTTTTAACTTGCTTTTTTGTTTAATTAACGTTGTTGTAATGCCTTTTGTCAACCTTCTTGTGTATTTGTTGGAGTCGTAGCTTCTCCTGTGTTCTAAATTAGTATCAAGTGTTGTAGGAAACAACGCTAAAAATGACTTTCAAGCTTTTGTTTGATTTACCAAATCGTCTTCTTCAAATATTATGTGTAATTCTCGTTTATTTATTTATTGTTGTAATGAGTTTATAATTTTTTTGGTCAAAATTACTGTGTAAAAAGCTTTTTAAATTTAGTTGTTTTTTTGGATAGGGATGAAATGAGTTTATGGGGTAAATGAATGCCTTTTTTTGTGCTTTATTAAAAATACGTTATGGTTTACTAGATGTATCGTTTTCGTTGTTTCATGTATTTTAACAAAATTTCTTTCGAAAGATAGCGTTAATATCTAAAAAATCAAACTTTATTATACTGTTTTTCTTAAATGAATATTTAGTTTTTTGATGTTTTATGTAAAAAGAAAAAGGTATCTTTTTTTAAAAAAATTTTATTTAAAATACTTCTGGTCAATTACTATGATTAGATTTTTGTACTGCGTAAATAACGCCAAAATGTGTTTTTTGAACGTGGTATAAATTTAGTAAAAATCTTTTAAGAAAACTATTTTTATTTTTTGCTAATAAAATCTTAATTTTTTTCAAATAATTTTGTGTTAAAATTATAGTCTGGTATGATATGTTTTGTTTTACTTGTGGATGGTAGTGAGGTATAGCACTTTTTTGCTTTAATAACAGTTTTTGTTTTTTGGGTAGGAGGTAGGATCAGGCATAAAATTGCACGAATGTAAGAACGATTGTTTTCTTGGTTTGATGATAAATGTAAGAATTTTTAGTGCTTTGCCTGTTTTTTGCTTTTTTGTACTCGTCGTAAATCCAATAGATTAATTGCATTAATGCCAAGTCCGAAGACGTTTTTTTGGGTAAAACGGACAACTTGATCATAGTATAGTGGTATGATTGGAGCTTTTTGTATGAGTAGTGAATCCATTTTTTGATAGTGTATAATGCGTTTATGCTGATCTGTGATCGTCAATGCTTCTTCATACCAAGTGTCGTAATTGAGGTCTTTAAAATGAGTGTAATTGGGACCGTTGGGAGTAAAGTTTTTACTGTAAAATAAAGAAAGATAGTTTTCGGCATCTGGGTAATCTGCTACCCAGCTGGATCTAAAAATATCTAGATTTCCTGCAGATCGTTGTTTTCTTAGGGTAGATGGTGGCATGACATCTATGGCGACACTAAAACCAATTTTTTGTAATTCTCGTTGGATATATTCGCAAATGTCAAGATACTGCCCACCGGTGCTAATGGTGATTTTTGGAGCTTGATTCTTCGTTTCTTTTTTGTATTTGTCTACAAGCTGTTTGGCGATTTTGGGTTGATAGTCATACCCTTTTTGCGCATTAAATCCAGGAAGCCCTTTTGGGATGAAGCCATTATTAGCGGGTGTTCCAATTCCATTACGTAAATAAGTAATCATTTTTTTTCGATCAAAGCCATAGTTAATGGCTTTGCGTAGTGCTATGGATTGAATTTCGGGGGTTTTGCTGTCAAGAAAAATACCTAGGTATTCAGTATTTAGGTATGGGGCGGTAATCATGTTTATTTGCTCCGTATACTTGTCACGTAGTTTGCCTATGGGTGTAAGGAGTTCGTCTTTGTAAGAAGGGTCTAGGCTATTCAGAAAATCAATATTGCCTTGTACAAATTGCAGAAGCTCGCTTTGTTTGTCTGGTAAAAAAGTGATGGCTACAGCTTCTAGATACGGGAGTGGGACTCCATGTTTGTCCTTTTCGTAATATAATTCGTTTTTTCTGAAAACTAATTTAATGTTTTCTTCCCAGTGTTGGAATTTGAAAGGACCTGTGCCAATTGGATGGCTTCGAAAGGTGTTTTTGTAGTGTGTAATCACTTCTTTCGGGACAACAGAGCAAAATTTCATGGACAGTAGTCCCAAAAATGCCGGAAAAGGTTTTTTTAGTACTATAGTTAGTGTATGCGGGTTTTTGGCAGTAATATGGTTTACATTCTTTAGGATCCAACCACCAGGAGAGGCTATTTCTGGATCCCGCAATCGCTCTAAACTGTATACAAAATCTTGTGCAGTAACACTACGAGTACTATCAGATCCAAATAATTCACTTTTGTGAAAATAAACATCCGAACGTAATTGAAAGGTGTATTGCAGTCCATTGTCAGAAACCTCCCAAGATGTTGCGATATCAGGTTGTACTTGCAAAGAGTCGTCTAATTGGGTGAGTCCGTTATAGAGCTGATTACACCCCCAGATGTTGCGAATATCTTTGGCAAAAGCAGGGTCTAACGAGGTAATATTGCTGTGTTCGTTGTATCGGAAGACAAGATGCTCTCTGTTTTGCGAGTCCTTTTCTGTACAGCTACTTAAAAATAGTGTGATATATAGTAAAGTTTGCGCAAGGTTTATTAATTTAATAGGGAGATATCGAGACATCATGGGATTTTAGTAAACGAATAATAGTTGCTATCTTTGTATGCTATTTTTGTTTGAAATGCTAATATCTTTTTGTAAGACTTTTGCTTAAAACAAATATAGTAATAATGCGATTTCCTACTCCATGGAAATTGGGATAAGATTAGGATGAAGAAAAAAGTAGCATTTTATACATTGGGTTGTAAACTCAATTTTTCAGAAACCTCGACAATAGCTCGTGCTGTTGTAGAAGAAGGTTTTGATCGGGTAGATTTTTCTGAACAGGCGGATTTATATGTGATAAATACGTGTTCTGTTACCGAAAATGCAGACAAGCGTTTTAAAACCATTGTAAAACAAGCACTTAAAGCAAATCCTGATGGTTTTGTTGCTGCTGTGGGGTGTTACGCTCAGCTAAAACCAGAGCAGCTAGCCGCGGTGGATGGTGTTGATTTGGTTTTGGGGGCTACCGAAAAGTTTAATATTACAACATATATTGATGATCTCACCAAAAATATAGAAGGGGAAGTGCATTCTTGTGAAATTATAGAGGCAGACTTTTATGTTGGCTCGTATGCTATAGGCGATCGAACTAGGGCATTTCTCAAAGTTCAAGATGGGTGTGATTACAAATGTGCGTACTGTACGATACCATTAGCACGAGGGATTTCTAGAAGTGATACCTTGAGTAATGTTTTAAAAAACGCCGCAGAAATCAGTGCGCAAAATATCAAAGAGATTGTACTCACGGGTGTGAATATTGGTGATTACGGCAAGGGAGAATTTGGGAACAAAAAACATGAGCATACTTTTCTTGAGTTGGTACAGGCATTGGATGATGTTTCTGGAATTAAACGTTTACGGATTTCATCTATAGAACCTAATTTACTCAAAGACGAAACTATAGATTTTGTTGCTAACTCCAAGGTTTTTGTGCCGCATTTTCATATTCCATTACAATCGGGCTCTAATGCTATTCTCAGGGCTATGAAGCGTCGCTATATGCGAGAGTTGTATGTAGATAGAGTGCTTCATATCAAAAACGTCATGCCGCACGCATGCATTGGTGTAGATGTTATTGTTGGGTTTCCTGGAGAAACGGAAGAGCAATTTTTGGAAACCTATAATTTTCTGAACGAACTACCGATATCTTATCTGCACGTTTTTACTTACTCAGAGAGAGATAATACTGTAGCGGCAACATTGGCTAATTCGATACCTTCTGCAGTACGTAGTAAGAGGAGTAAAATGCTAAGAGGGTTGTCTGTAAAAAAACGAAGAGCTTTTTATGAAAGTCAATTGGGAACAGAACGATCTGTTCTTTTTGAAGGAGAGAATAAAGAAGGGTATATTTATGGATTTACAGAAAATTATGTCAAAGTAAAAACACCTTGGAATCCAGAACTAGTAAATACGATTCACAGCATTGTTTTGTCAGAAATAGATGAAAAAGATGGTTTGGTGCGATTTGATTTTTTAGATACGACCAGAAAGGTCGTGTTAGAAAAACACGATTTCAAAAATCTTTAAAACTAAACGCATCATGTGGGAATTGTTTTTTCGTGAGGCAAGTCTGTACTATTGAACAAATGTATTAAATGGTAATCCCTACAGGAAGCAGTGATTTGTACTTACGGCGATTTTTTCTCATAAACTTTGCGATGATTGGGCTTGTAGGTACTAATCGAATATTCCGATCCTCAATGATTTTAAAAACATCAACAATAAATTGTTCACTGTATCCCTGTTCCAAAAGATCTTCACTCATAATTAACTTGGTCAAGAATATTTTTCGCTCTTGTAACGAATATTCTATATGAGCTTTTTGTCCTTTAATCGTAGTTTCAAATTGACGTAAAAATTCGTTGTCAATAATTTTTAGAGCTTCTTGATTCATAATTCACAAATTTTCTAATAGTGAGAAATACTTCTTGTATCGAGTACCGCGATCATAAGAGATTAAAGGAAATAATAGTAAATTTGGAATACAAAGATACATGTTTTAGCTTTTATACTTAATAATCTTACGTTAAAATACCATGAAACAATCGATTACGCATATTTATTGCGTCCCGGGTCTGGCAGCAGATATCTCTATTTTTGAGTATATCAAATTACCAGAATCGCAATACAAATTACATGTTATCCCATGGAAAATGCCGAACAAAGGAGAGGCTATAGAGGTGTATGCTCAACGGATGTGTAAGGATGTTGTTCATGAAAATTGCGTTTTGCTTGGCGTTTCATTTGGAGGGGTGATGGCGCAAGAAATGAGTAAGTTTTTGAAAATTAAAAAACTAATCATTGTTTCTAGTGTCAAATCTAATTTGGAATTACCGCTGCGGATGAAGTTGGCAAAAAAAACGAAAGCCTATAAAATACTTCCTACAGCTTTGGTGTCAAAAATTGATGATTGGGAAAAGCTAGCCTTCGGTGATTTTGCAAAAAAACGTGCAGCCTTGTATCAAAAATATTTATCACTGAATGATAAAATTTACCTGGATTGGGCGATTGAGAATATGGTTTGTTGGAAACAAGAAACAATTATTCCGGAGATAGTGCATATTCATGGGGATAAGGATGTGGTCTTTCCTATCGCTAATATCAAAAATTGCATTGTTATATCCGGAGGGACACATGTCATGATTATCAACAGGGCTCGTTGGTTTAATAAGTATCTGCCAAGTATAATAGAAGGGGACTTTGTTCCTGAGACTTGATGTTTAGTGACTCTTCTTGATGTTGTTAAGGAGAATGAGGTGGCGGGGTGTTATCGCCTGTTGTAGCGAGATGTTCTGTGGCTTTGGAATTGTTGTTGTAATCGAAGGGTAATCGTTTGCGGTTCTCCAAAAAAAGAACATTTTTTTGAGGTAAGAAGTGAATAATAAGTTTAATTTAGATACCTAAGTAATTTGATCTTTTTATAGAGAATTGAGAAAGGTCTAAATGGCTTCAATAGATTAACTCAAACCGCTCAAAACATATGCAAATACTTGTTATTAATTCTGGTAGTTCTTCGATAAAGTTTCAATTATTCGACATGCCTCATGCTGTGGTAGTTTGTTCTGGATTAGTAGAGCGAATTGGGCTAGAAAGTGCTAGGATTGAATATAAAACGGAAAAGGATAGCGTAGAAAAAATAACCGAGATCAAAGATCATAAGAAAGGTTTGCAATTAGTAGCGGCTTTCTTGATGGATAAGGAGGTTGGTGTAATCACGACAGCCGAAGAGATTGATGTCATTGGGCATCGTGTGGTGCATGGGGGTAGTAGTTTTGCAAATACCACTATTATTGATCAAGCTGTAAAAGAGCATATCAAGGAGCTATTTACGTTAGCCCCCTTGCATAATCCTGCAAATTATGAGGGAATCATGGTGGCCGAAGAGTTGTTTTATAAAGCAAAGCAAGTCGCTGTTTTTGATACTGCTTTTCATCAAACAATACCAGTAAAAGCGCATAAGTATGCTATCAATAGTGAGTTTTTAGAGCGCCACCACATAAGAGTCTATGGCTTTCATGGTACAAGTCATAAATATGTAACCAAACAAGCAATGCAGTTTTTGGAGACACCAGTATCCAAAATGATTACGATACATTTGGGGAATGGATGTAGTATGGCGGCTATCCAGAATGGAAAAAGTATTGATACTACCCTTGGGTTTGCACCTATGAATGGTTTGATTATGGGGACCAGAAGTGGTGATATTGATCAATCGGTGATTTTTCATATGATGAACGCTATGGGGATGACTGCTCAGGAGGTGAATGATGTCCTACAGAAAAAAAGTGGCATGTTGGGACTCACTGGATATAGTGATCTACGTGATATAGAAAGTGAAGCCCTAAAAGGGGATCAAGCATGTCGACTTGCGTTGGAAATGAATGCATATCGTATCAAGAAATTTATAGGAGCCTATGCGGCGATTATGAATGGATTAGAGGTGGTTGTATTTACAGCCGGTATTGGAGAGAATTCTGATACTATACGCAAATTGGTTTGTCAAGAGCTGGACTTTCTTGGGATAGTTTTAGATGAAGAGCAAAATGCTATTCGTTCTAAAGAAATTAGCGTAATTAGTGCGGCTGTATCCAAGGTCAAAATTCTTGTAATTCCTACGAATGAAGAGTTGGAAATAGCGCAGCAGTCATATGCTTTGGTGGAGGGGTAATGACGATGTATATCTAATACCACTTAAAAAATAATTACAGGCTAATAATTCGGTTCTTTTTCTACTGTTTTTTCGCTAAAAAATTAAATCGTAGCTAAGGCTATGCTTGAATTTTATAGCTCAAACTAGCGAGAAATAGTTTAATTATTTTTAGCCTACAATGAGATTTTAGCTAGTATAAGTTTAATTCAGTCGATTTTTGAATTAGGAGACCTGATTTTTCTTTGAGGAGTTGTTGAGGGGTGAAAAAGATATATTCTCTAGATTCATGAAAGTCAACAAAAAACACACCTAGATTATACAAGCCAGGTGTGTAATGCTTTATGTTATGTTGATGCTGTTTTTTTTGTGACTATGGTGCCTGCAGTGTTGCGGAATGTCTAATAGCAAACTAGCTCTATACTGTCGCATATCGACTTATTCTTTTTTGAACTAAATGCGCCTTGTTCATCTATTCCAGAGCTAAGGCTATGCAATAGCATCACGGTGTTTTTACATAAGAAAAAGTGTCAATAATGCGAATTTGTTTACCTAAAATTGGTGTAAACAAGCTTGAATCACTACTTCAACTATTTGAAAAATGATTACAGACTAATACGGAACTTCTTTTTCTGCAATTCTTTCGCTAGAAATATTAAATCGTAGCCACGATTATACTTAAATTTTATAGCTCAAACTAGCGAAAAATAGTTCCATTATTTTGGTCTACAATTACATTTTAATTGGTTTTAGAATTACAATGGAACCACAAATTTTTGTACAGCTTTTTCTCCTTGCAACAGATAGATCCCCGGAGAGAAGCTACTGAGATTAATGGTGGTCGTAGTGGTATTGGATGCAAAAGTTTGAATAAGTTCACCTTGGATCGTATAAATTCTAAACAATTGAGGCTGGTTATGATTTTTTATTATGCTTAGTTGTTTGTTTTTTAATGAATTATGTATAACGAACGATTGTGGAGAATCGGTGATTTGTGATGTGTTGCTTAGTGTTGGAATTTTGCAAACTGTTTCTGGAGTTGCATCAAAGATATCGATCTTGTCTTGATTGAGGTTGTATTTTCCGTTTTGATAAAAAATGATGCGGTCTACATTAAACTGTTTCGAACGACCTGAAATTGTTAAGGTGTAAGTTTCACCAGCTTTGAATCCATAAACAGGGACTCGTTTTCGATTATGACCACCAAGATCTAAGGTAAAAGCTTTTCCCCAATCATTGAGATTTCCCCCATAAATTTTGACATCCTTTTGTAGAGTCTCTAGGGAGGCATCTCCATAATTGCGTTCTTCAGCATTGGGGCTAGCGTCAAAGTTTCCGGATACACGGATAAAACAATCATTACTTTTATGAGAGGTGTCTCCGGGAGCAATGCGCTTTCTTGATCGTAGTAGAACTCTATAGTAAGCAGTTTTGTTTATTTGGAATGTATAGGTGAGTGGTGACTTGGGTGATCCTCCTCGTGTCTCATTTCCTGTAAATTCTAGGTGACCGCTACCTTTGTAGTCAGGAACATCAGTTTTGACAATCCATTGACCCAAATTGGATTTGGTGTGCTCCGCTTCTATGATGACTAGACCGTCAACTTCGGTATATTCGGTACAATCAAATTGAGCTTGTAGCTGTAGTGTGCAAAGTAGTGCAAAGAGTATAGTGTGTGTGTGTTTCATAACGTCTTTAAAAAAAAGGGGGTTTATTTTAAATTTGACTGCGAAATTATATATTTAAATTGATGTGACAAAGTGTGTTACGGATAATTTTGAAAAATTCTAGAGATAATTTGATGTATGCTGGTATATTTTGGCTTTAGCTAATGTAATTCCAAATGTTTTTGTGTTTTATTAATTGTGAGTAGGTGTTTGCTAATGTTTTATGCTTTTTATCTTGTAGTCCAGGGTCTGCTTTTAGAATTTGAATCGCGTAATGCCGTGCAATTTTCAAAATATCATTGTCTTTAATAATATCTGCTATTTTGAGGTTCAATACTCCGCTTTGTTGGGTACCCATAAGATCCCCAGGGCCTCGAAGTTTGAGGTCTACTTCGGCGATTTCAAAACCATCATTGGTGCGAACCATAGTTTCCAGTCGAGTTTTGCTGTCATTGGATAGTTTATGACTAGTCATTAGGATGCAAAAACTCTGTTTGGCACCACGACCCACACGACCTCGTAGTTGGTGTAGTTGTGATAATCCAAAGCGCTCGGCACTTTCGATGATCATAGTAGAGGCGTTCGGGATATTGACACCAACTTCTATGACCGTTGTGGCTACCATTATTTGGGTTTCAGCTTTGACAAATCGCTCCATTTCATAATCTTTATCTGCAGGTTTCATTTGGCCATGTACAATAGAGATTTGGTACTCTGGCATTGGGAAAGAACGCGAAATACTCTCGTAGCCATCCATTAAATCTTTGTAATCCATGGCTTCGGATTCTTGAATTAGGGGATAGACAATATAGACTTGTCTTCCTTTGGCGATTTCTTCTCGTAGAAATTGGAATACTTTGAGTCTATTGCTGTCGTACCGATGTACTGTTTTGATGGCTTTGCGCCCAGGAGGGAGCTCATCAATTACGGAGATGTCTAGGTCTCCATACAAACTCATGGCCAGTGTTCTTGGTATAGGTGTGGCAGTCATGACCAAAATATGAGGAGGTAGGACGTTTTTTTTCCATAATTTTGCGCGTTGTGCTACACCAAAACGATGTTGTTCGTCGATAATAGCTAATCCAAGATTTTTGAATTTAACCTTGTCCTCTAGGACGGCATGAGTACCAATTAGAATTTGTAATTCGCCACTTTCTAATTCTTCGTGTAATATTCTACGTGCTTTGGTCTTGGTGCTGCCCATTAATAATTTTACGGAGATGTCTAGGTCTTTGACTAATTCTTGGATGCCGATATAATGTTGATTAGCCAGGATTGCAGTAGGGGCCATAAGACATGCCTGAAAACCATTGTCTAATGCTAGGAGCATGGTGAGTAAGGCAACAATGGTTTTTCCGGAGCCAACATCACCTTGTAAGAGCCTGTTCATTTGCGCATGACTACCCAAATCACTACGGATTTCTTTTACAACACGTTTTTGAGCATTGGTGAGGTCAAAAGGAAGGTGTTTTTGATAAAAGATATTAAAAAAATCGCCGACTTCGGTAAACGGAAAGCCTTTGATCTGTTGTTTGTGGAGTAGGTTTTTGGTGATTAATTGTAGTTGGGTGTAGAATAATTCTTCAAACTTTAGCCGATATTGAGCTCTGGCAAGGAGTTCTTGACTCTCTGGAAAATGGATGTTAAAAACGGCTTTGTCTTTTGGGAGTAATTTGAGTTCTGAGAGGATATTATCAGAAAGTGTCTCGTAGAATTTTCCTCCAGTCTCTAGAAAAAGCTGCTGTAACATTTTGTGCACAACACGATTTGTGATACCTCTCGCTGATAATTTTTCTGTAGAAGGGTAAATCGCCTGCATAGCGATACGAATGTTTTTTTGATGCTCTTCTAGTAGTTCCATTTCTGGATGTGGCATAGAATAGCTATTGTAGTAATTAACCTTCCCAAAAATGACATAGGGAGTATTAATTTTTAGATGCTCCCGAATCCATTTATGACCACGAAACCATACGAGTTCTAGCTCTCCTGTCTCATCAATAAATTTTGCAACTAATCTTTTTCCGCGTTTTTGATCCACCATTTTGAGATGTACAATCTTACCTATAATTTGTACGTCCGAGCTGTTACGCTGTAGTTGATTAATTTTGTAATAATTCGTTTTGTCAATATATCTGTTCGGAAAAAGGTTGATAAGGTCTTGATAAGTACGAACGCCTAATTCTTTTCGTAAGAGCTCCGCACGTGATGGTCCCACACCTTTGAGGTAGTCAATAGGAGTTTGTAAAAGATTTGAATTCATAAAAATTGGATGCTATAGACCGAACTTATGGTTATGTAATCTGTATATTGGTGATGAGTCAGTGACTAGTATCAAATTTCTCTTTCTGAGGTAGGCAGTAATCTAGAATCTTCTAATGCGGCTGTTCGGTGTCCTGCAGTTTTTAAATAATCCTTATTTTGAGAGAACTCCATAAACTTTGCAACCGAGGCGTGTTCTACTAAAAGTACGGCATCCCAGCTTTCGGATTCAGGTCCGATAAGGAAGTTTTTGCTATCTCCATAAAAAAGAACACGACTCCCCGCTTTTTTTAGTTCCGGTAGGGTGTGATCCATGTATAATTGATATGCTTCTTTGCCTGAGAGTTCTTTTTCAGGTTTTAAAGAGTCTAAATTTGTGTAATTCGCTTTTGATTTGAATTTTAGTAGATTTAGAAGTACAATTTTCCCCTTGTCTTTGAACTCTAGATAAAAATTTTTGCCAGATTCTGGTTTTGCATTTATATAACTTTTCATCGGATACTCTTTTTGGTAACTAGGATAATTTGTACTAACAAATATATAAAATGGTACTGGCTTTCTGTATCCAAAACAATGCAAATTACTTCTGCATAGCTTGAAGTAAAAGGTGTTTTTTAAACAAGTCGTAAAAAAAACAGTTTTTTATGAAGCATTTTTTTGAAGGGTAAGTTTTTTGGAATAGTCAGTTTTGTCTTATCTATGCGCTCAAAGCACATAAAAAAGATTTAAAAACGTTACTTTAATGCTTTATTTTTAGGAAACTTTTATGATACGCATTTTAATGTACTTGGTTGTAGTAATGCAGATAGCTCCAGCTTTTGCACAACAAACTGATTTTGTTAACTTTATTTCTTCTTCTGTAGCACTAAAGGTAGATGTGGATACGAAAACAGTACGGGGAGAAGTGCATTATGAGTTTCAAGTAGATCAAGCTATAGATTCAGTTTTTATTGATGCAAAGAACATGGAGTTCGACAAGGTTTTGTTGGATGGCAAAGCTGTCAAGACACATTATGATACAGAAAAATTGTGGTTGATCTCGGATTTTTTGCCAAATACGACACATCAATTGCTGTTGGATTATGAAGTTGTACCTCAAAAAGCGGTATATTTTGTCAAAGATCACAAGGGCAATGATCAAATTTGGACGCAGGGACAGGGGAAGTATACTTCAAATTGGTTGCCAAGTTTTGATGATGTAAACGAGAAAATTATTTTTGATATAACGATCGAGTACGATTCCGATTATGAGGTAATTGCAAATGGCAAATTGCAAAGTAAAAAAACAACGAATGGTGTCACCACATGGAAGTATGACATGATACATCCCATGAGTAGTTATCTGGTGGCTTTTGTGATAGGTACATATGCGCAGAAGACGACTTTTAGCAAAAGCGGTATTCCGCTTACTTATTATTATTACCCAGAAGATACCTTAAAATTTGAGCCTACTTATCGTTATAGCAAGCAAATGTTTGATTTTTTGGAGCGCAAAATAGGGGTGCCTTATCCATGGCAAGATTATAAACAAATTCCAGTAAAAGATTTCTTATATGCAGGGATGGAAAATACAGGAACAACGATTTTTTCTGATGCCTTTGTAGTGGATTCAATAGCGTATACAGATCGGACATATAGTAATGTCAATGCGCATGAATTGGCGCATCAATGGTTCGGGGATTTGGTTACTGCCAAAGAGGGTACACATCATTGGTTACAAGAAGGTTTTGCTACGTATTATGCATTACTTGCAGAACGAGAGGTGTTGGGAGAAGATTATTTTTATTATAAGCTCTATGAGAGTGCTGAACAATTGGATGCACAATCCAATGGAAAGAATGCTACTGCTGTCTTGAACCCCAAAGCTAGTTCTTTAACCTTTTATCAGCATGGTGCTTGGGTATTACATGCTTTACAAGACAAGGTGGGAGTGGAGAATTTTGATACAGCGGTGCAACAATATTTGAATAAATATCAATTTGGGAATGTGAAAACAGCAGATTTTATGAATATGGTCGCTGAGGTAAGTGGAGAGGATTTAACAGCTTTTCGAGCATTGTGGTTAGAAACGGCAGTATTTCCTTCAAAGGAAGCGCTGAAGTTGTTAGAAAAATCCTCCTTTATTAAAAAATATTTAAATTTAGCTAAAGAACGTACACAGCCTTTGGCAGGAAAAATAGCGGTGATAGATGAAGCTTTGGATTTTCCAGTTAATGACTATGTAGGTCAAGAAGCGGTTTATCAATTGGAAGGAGATGTTTCTCCACAGGGGATTGAGTTGTATAAAAAGGCATTCGCAACTAACAATATATATGTACGACAAGCAATTGCCACAACTTTGAATAAAATTCCGGCTCGACTAAAAAAAGACTATGAGAGTTTGCTAAGTGATCCGTCTTTTGTGACGCAAGAAGCTACTTTGTATCACCTTTGGACAAACTATCCTACACAACGCAAAGAGTTTCTTGATCAAATGAAGGACGTAGTAGGTTTTAGTGATAAGAACATCCGAACATTGTGGTTGGTGTTAGCCATTAGTACTCCAGAATATGAAGCGTCGAGAAAGAAACATTTTTTTGATGAATTAAATGCATATACGACAAAACGCTATACAACCAAAGTTCGACAAAACGCCTTTACTTATTTAGAAAGTTTACAGTTGTTTTCTGATCAAGCATTACAAAGCCTCGTGGATGGAGCTACACATTATAATTGGCGTTTTCGGGATTTCTGCAGAAAAATTTTGGATAAGCTATTGCAAGATGAGCGCTATCGAAAGAAATTTGTAGTTTTAAAAAAACATTTAGCAGAACAACAACAGAGATTTTTGGAAAAAAAGCTTTTGATACCTCAAGGAGGTAATTAAAAATGTAGTAGATACTGTAAAGAATTAATAATCGTATACCAATAGAAAGAGATGAAAGCATTAATTATATCAGGAGGAGGAAGTAAAGGAGCATTTGCTGGTGGAGTCGCAGAATATCTTATTAATGATATGGGCAATGTTTATGATTTATTTCTTGGAACCTCTACAGGAAGTTTACTAACACCGCATTTGGCTTTAGGGGATATCGGAAAGATAAAGAAAATTTATTCTTCGGTTTCTCAGAGTACCATATTCGATCAGTGTCCTTTTGTTATCAAGAAAAAACATGGTACATACGACATTAGTATTAATCATTTCAAGGTGTTGAAGCGTTTGTTAAGTAAGAAAAGGAGTTTTGGAGAAAGTAAAAATCTTTTGAAGCATATAAAAAAGTCACTTACACCCGATGAGTTTGAGAAGCTAAAAAGAAGTGACAAAGATGTTGTTGTTACTGTTTCTAATATTTCATTGAACGAAGTAGAATATAAATCAATCAATGATTGTGATTATCAAGAGTTTTGTGAATGGATATGGATATCCTCAAACTATCCTCCTTTTATGAGCTTGGTGAATAAAAATGGATGTGATTATGCAGATGGCGGCTTGGGAGATATGGTTCCTATAGAAGAAGCGCTCAAAAGAGGAGCCAAAGAATTAGATGTAATTGTCCTAGAGACAGAAGTGAATTATATTAATCGATTGCCAATACGAAATCCTTTTGCTTTGATTACGAATATGGTAAACTTTATGATGGATAGGATAGAACATCAAAATATCAGAATAGGGAGGTTGTCAGCCCAGTACAATGATGCGACGATTAATATCTATCATACGCCAACTGTATTGACAACCAACTCATTGGTTTTCGATAAAAAGAATATGACACGATGGTGGAAACAGGGGTATGAATATGCTATTCACAAAAATAATTCGAATAGAATATAGATTGTAGGCTTGAGTAAATAAAAAAACTAAAATAGAAAATTAAGAAATAGATGAAGGCATTAGTCATATCTGGAGGAGGTAGTAAGGGAGCATTTGCGGGAGGTGTTGCGCAATATTTGATGCAAGAGCAAGGAAAAAAATATGATTTGTTTTTGGGAACATCTACTGGGAGTTTATTGATTCCGCATTTGGCCTTAGGGAATCTAGATAAGGTACATCATATTTATACCAATGTGAATCAAAATACAATATTCAGTGTCAATCCTTTTGTAGTACGACACAAAGGAGACAGGGAGTTTGTGAGCATTA
This sequence comes from uncultured Aquimarina sp., assembly GCA_947492105.1. GTDB lineage: Bacteria > Bacteroidota > Bacteroidia > Flavobacteriales > Flavobacteriaceae > Aquimarina. The sequence continues at coordinate 100,397 of CANLMN010000012.1, forward strand.
ACTTTATGAATACGATTCTTCAATTTATCAAAAGAAAACGGACCTTTGGTGAGAGTAAGAATCTGCGAAAAAGTATTAGACGAAATTTTACAAAAACAGAGTTTGATCTGGCAAAAAAATCTGTAGCCGATGTAGTGGTTACTGTGTCCAATTTATCACGAAACAAGACCGAGTATAAGTCCATTCAGGAGTTTGAATATGAGGATTTTTGCGATTGGATTTGGATATCATGTAATTATGTGCCATTTATGAGTTTGGTAACCAAGAACGGATATGAGTATGCGGATGGTGGTTTTGGGTGTATTGTGCCAATACGAGAAGCGATAAGAAGAGGAGCAACTGAGATAGATGCGGTAATTTTGGAGTCCGAGAATATGGAGCATAATAAGGTCTTGGGGAAAAACCCTTTTTCGCTCATGACAAACCTGTTTAGTTTTTTGATGGATCAGGTCGAATATCATGATATTGCAGTGGGTAAGCTTGCAGCAAAGCATCGAGGTGTAGCCCTTAATTTGTATTACACCCCTTCAAAATTGACAGAAAATTCATTGATATTTAATAAAAAATTGATGAAAAGTTGGTGGAAACAAGGCTTTGACCATGCCGAGAAGATCGCAAAACAAGCGAGTCTGAATAAGTTGAAGGATTTGGATATCGCAGGATAGTTCTAGGGGCTAAATTTTGAGTCTGGTTGGGATCCTTTTAAAAAACAAAAGCCATATCACTATACGAGTATCCTGATATGGCTTCCTTTTGAATAAGGAGTGTGTAATTTAATCACTTAGCGTATTTACAAATATAACCAACAGTTGTACTATAGTTTATAGATATCAAAACAGCAGTACTAAGTACTTTTTGGACGAATATCTTATTGATGTTTTCAAGGCACTTTTATCTATAAACTACTATGGTAGTTTTTCTATTTAAAATATATTTACCCGAATTCAAAAATAACATTTTTGCGTTTTTAGTTATAAAAACTTAATTTTTCCCTTTGAATTTCATTTGTAATGATAAAAAAATTAAAATTGCTCCTGTATTCAAAAAAATAACTTTCGTTTTTATTTCAAAATGTATAATACTATAAAAAACGTGTTAGAAATTTTGGTCTTCATAATCCTTGTGTCATATAAAGCGCTACCTTATTTCCTTATACTAAAGTTATGAAAAATAATTAAAAAGAGGTGTGTATTTAGATGTTTAGTTATCAACTGCTTATGAACCTATGTTGTGAACAATGGTTCATAAAAAAAGCTACCCAATTTTGGATAGCTTTTTTTTATTCTATAAAGAAATAAGTGCCTAGTATCTTTTTTCTTTGATTCTAGCTCTTTTTCCTGTAAGCTCTCTAAAGTAGAATATACGTGCTCTACGTACTTTACCTCTTTTGTTTACTTCAATTTTTTGAATTGCAGGAAGGTTTATTGGGAATATACGTTCTACGCCAACAGTACCAGACATCTTTCTGATAGTGAAAGTTTCGCTAGAACTGCTTCCTCTTCGTTGTATTACAACACCTCTAAAAAACTGAGTTCTTGATTTTTCACCTTCTTTAATTTCATAATAAACAGTAATGGTATCACCAGCACTGAATTCAGGTAATTCTTTTTTTGTAACAAATTCTTCTTGTACAAATTTTACTAAATCTTGCATTTTGGATAAAATAAATGGTTTTGTCAAAGCAACATTCACGATTTTCGCCAGAGGTTAGTTTAATCAGGATGCAAAAATACATATTTTTGGATGAATAACAAGCTGTTTTGAGATGTTTTGTATTGTGTTGTTGATAAGGTGGTTATGGTGGTTGCTTATGGATGTTAAATTGTAGTGTTCTCAATTCCCTTTTAGGGATTGTAATCTCTATTGCGACACGAAAATACTACAAAATTAAACAAGCCATTTTATTTTTAAGTTGCATTGTATCGGTGTTATACCAAAACTTAGAAAATCACAGCAATAAATTTTAGTGCATTTTCAGTTCTCGTAGCCAAGTGAAGATGTATAAAAGGAGACGAAAATAAAATTCCCCAAATATAAACATACCATTTTGAAGTTTGAAATTACGAGAAAATTCATGGGTGATTTTTTACGGTAATTTCAAAATGATATAAATACATTCAGGGAGTTTCTACCACTAACTAACTAATCATTTGTAAAATACTTTTATCTTCTCCTAGAAGAGGAAGAGGAGTTACTACTAGAGCGTCTGGACGCACTAGTTCTTGGAACAGAAGAACTTCTTCTGGTTACTGAATTTGAGCGATTTTGACTAGGAACAGTTTGCACTATTTTGCGAGTGTTGTTTCTAGCAACAGTGTTACTTGCTCTAGAGCTACTGTTTCTAGTGTAACTTCTATTTGTTTGTTTTTTTGGTTTTGTATAAGCATAGTTAGGGCGCTGTGAGGAACTCACCCGGTTAGCACGGTTCGATACGAACCCTTTGCTAGCAGCACTGCGATCATATGCTCTGTTCGTGTAATTACGATTGCCTACAGTATGATTAGATCTTATGTTCTTATAGTTTCGACGATTTGTAGAATGATTTTTATTGTAGTGTCCTCTTTTGTAATTTGTAACATACTGATTAGGTCTGTAGTAATTTCTGTTTCTATAAGAGCTACGGTAGTATCCATTATAATAGGAGTTTCTGTAGGTAGTAAAAGAACAGCGATTAGGAGTATAATATCTTCTATAAGGTCTAGTGTATACAATACGGTGCATGTCTACAGGCGTACAGAAGTAACGATGTTGTGGAGTAAAAATATATCTTCTGTTATGATTACTGATATATCCTCTATAGTTTACAAATTGCCCGTGGTGATTGTAATGGACATAAAGTTGCCCTAATTGTGATACGTAGCCATAGTTATTGTAATTAATGAATATATCTCCAGCTTGTACGATTCTTCCATAATGATCATAAAAGATAGGAGTGTTCTCAATTTGAACAACTGCTCCATAGTCATCATACTGCACATAAGCGTCGTAGTCGTAACCCGCATTAAAACTAATGTTTACATTTCTGCTACTAATTGAAACATTCGTTCTAGATCTTGGGTTTGCTAGATAAAAATCAAACTGACCATCTCTGTATATCGAAAAAGTTATACCAGCTTCATCAAATATAAATGATTCTCCGTAATTAGAAGTATAGTTTATAGTGGAAGAGGCATTTGCTATGGGCGCTGCTTCTGAGCTATACCCTATAAAGATCAAAGCGATAAAAAGGATTGCTAATTTTTTCATGATGTTATGGTTTTAATGGTGAATACTAAAGATTCTTATGGTTGGAGAATACAATAGTTCAATGAATAAGTACCAAACAGCATGCCAGAATGAAAATATTCTAGTTTATGAGTAGGGGTAGTGAGAGGTTTTTAAGTTTTTTTTGTGTATTAAAGTGTTGTTATATAGTATTTTGTTGTTTGATTTCTATGATGAAGGTGTTTGGATTATTTGGTGCTTTGTACCATTTGTTGTTTGGGTTTAACAGAAAGAAAGATTTTTATGTTTCAGCTTCAGTATAAAAATCAAGTATAGTCTTAATTACAGTTTATTTTTATAATGGAGCTGAGGCGAAAAAAGAAAATTTTACTCCAGTAAATTCAACGGATAAATGGTATTAGTAGGCATGCTCAATTGCCGAGTGTATCGTTGCTAACTTGTTTTTGTTTCGCAAGCAATATGATTTTGGAACAAAAAAAAGGCGTTTTCAAAAAAAAACGCCTTTTGGTAGGGATAAATATAGCATTAGAGTCTAACGGGCATAATACCATCTTTTTTCTCGTAATTCAACTACATGCCATCCATTATTGCTATTTGCACGACGGGGGTTATAGTACCACCATTTGTCAAAGTAACGACTTACTTGTACACCATAGATAACATAACTCTGACCATTGACATAGGTTGGTGTTGGTGCTGGAGTTGGAGTTGGCGTAGGTGTAGGGTTGGTTGTTGTTGTAGGCTTGTATACAGAGGCTACAGATGCGATATCACCTGGGGATAAGCCTTTTCTTTGAGTAGAAAAAGTATCACCATTTTTTTTCGTAATAGTAGGGGTTCCTCTATTGATAGCAAAAGAGTAAGCACCATACATCATAATAGAGTTGAAATCAAAAGCACCATGATCCGCATAATATTGTGGGGTGGCTTTTCTGAAATTCCCTTCAAAACCTTTTTGGATATTGTTGAAGTTGATGTTTACATGATTGTCACGATCCTCACGAGTTTGTTCATGCATCAGACCTATTGCATGACCAATTTCATGGATGTTATTTCCAGTAGAACATCCATCAGCTAGATTGATGTCCTGTCTCCCGCCAGACATACCAACTCTAGAGGAGCATCCGCTTCCTTTTCTAAAGTATACATAATTCTGTTGATTTGTTCGTTGCACAAAACGGATAGCTGTTTTGGATTCCCAGTGCGCAATCGCATCAGTGACTCTATCTTTTCGAGGCAAATTAGGGTCTACTGTATAATAGACAGTATTGTTGGGCCATTTTCTGCTTGCTACACTTGTAATGACACTTTTTGACACTGGAGTAGTATCTCCTGGTTCAAAAACTGCTTTTTGAGGTGTCAAGGAATATTCGAATAATTGGTCAGCTCCTATGGCGAGTAATTTTTTACCACTAGAGGAGATGACTGGACGACCATATACTTCCTGCCCGTCTACATAGGCAGTGATAAATCCTGAATCTTGATCCGGAAAAGCCATTTCCTGAGTTCCAGCTTCTGTTGCGGGGTTGCTTGTTCCGATGTCTTCAGTTTGGCATGAAATTGCAACCAATGCAATAGCAGCAATTGCTGTATGAATTCTTTTCATTGTTGATGGTTTTTAAAAATATTGTTATGCTATCTAAAACGAGAAGCTGTCATAAAATTGTCTTGTTTTTTGTATCGAACCTGCGAGATGGGTTTTTAGATAGAATGTTAATAATTCAGAATTACCAACGTTTTCGTTAAAAAATGTTAATACAGCGATGAACGACTCAATTTGAAGGGGAGTATAAATGCAAATCCCTGTTTTTTTGATAAATGTTAAAGTTTTGTTAAAAATTATTGAATTACGTTTTACTTACATGGTCGAAGAATTTTTTATTGTGAGATTATATTGTTTATGGCTTTACCATATTTGGTTGTCGATATTTTATTAGGAGAATAATACATTTTTGTTCGGAATAGTAGTTTTATAGGTTCATTTACATGAAAGATTCGATGAAATACTCAGATAGTAAACAGGAGTATAAAAAAGCTTGTTTTTAATAAAAAAATTATAAATGTTAAATTTATGTTAAAAAATTAAGTTAACAAAATCTATACATTTGTTTTTAAGTTATTGTTAATTAGTGTTTTATTTTGTTTTTGATGATGTTAATATTGGTTTTTGAGTGATTTGGGACTCCATCTCCTCGAAAAAATAAATACTAAAAGTGTCTTTGTTCTGTTTTATTAAGACGAATAAATTGTATTTATAAAAACCAACAATATGAAACTCAACAAATTTTTAGTTGCTGCGGTAGCGGTAGGTACCCTATGGTCATGTCAAAAAGAAGACGTGAGCGAAGAATTTACTAATCCAGATGAGACTTCTGGAAAAATGGTCGTCCGTAATTTTAGAGGAAATGACTTACTAATGGAAGATTTAGGGGATCTAGGATATAGATTATCGGATTATATTATCCCTAAAGACGCAACTGCCGAAAAAGGTGCAAAAGTAAGAACTGTAGAAGATCCACCAATGATCACTACTGCGGGACAAAAATTGGCTCATGCACAGGTGAAATTATGGCCTAATAATACCGTTATTTATGTTATTTCTAGTAATGTGTCAGAGAGAATTCGAAAAGTTATTTTTAGCTCGATGGAAGAATGGAGCACAAAGACAAACGTCAGATTTAAGGAAAGAACGAATGAGAATTATTATGTGACTTTTGGTAATAGTGGTTCTTTTGGTAATAGTGGGTACGCAAATCTTGGAATGAACGGGAATAGAGGTATTATCAAAGTTGGATCTCGTGTCGATAATAATGTAATGATTCATGAAATTGGACATTGCCTAGGATTTATTCACGAACAAAATAGATCTGATAGAGACAAAGATATCACGGTACATTGGGATAAAATTAGTTCTAGAAACCAGGATCAGTATTACGTAGACAAAACGTCAACTCCTTTGACTGATAAGGTGGATTACAATTCTACTATGATGTACAATTCTAGTACTTTTGCAAACAGCCGATCGGCAACAATGACACGTAATGATACGGGAGAGAGAATCAAAGGTTTTGGATTCCATTTGACAGCTCAAGATATCGAAGGAACGAACAAGGCATATCCTAGTAAGACAAACCCAACAAATCCTACAACACCAACGACACCACCAACAACGGATATTTGTTCTGGAGTTGAAAAATGGGTTCGTAAGTCTTATAAAATAGGGTCAAAAGTTACTTATCAAGGTTTCTTGTTCGAAAGAACATTTAGCGGATGGGTAAACCAAGGAAAATGTGGAACTCCAGTAAAAGAAGATATTTGTGCAGGTGTAGCTGCGTATAGCGCAAACAAGCAATACAAAAATGGTGACAAAGTAACCTATAAGGGAGATTTGTACCTAGCAAAAAACAATAGATGGACACTACAAGGAAAATGTGGACAATAATTGATTAGTAAATTAAGTATAAGTTTTTAGTTAGTAAATGAAGAAAAGGCACTTCCTTAAGGGAGGTGCTTTTTTTGATTTACAATAGTTTATACTTAACAAAGAAGGGGTGTTGTCTGTTCCAAAAAACAATGAACAATTACGAACTGAAAAAACGAATTTTTATAGCATCAAGAAAATGAGTTTCGGATAATGAAATTATTTTAACTGGTATTATATTTTGATCATGATTACTATTGTGATGATCCCATGCATTAGGCATTCTGTCTGTAGATTTTTGGAAAAATAGCATGGCAAAATATATAGACTACAACAAGGACTATGCTATAGCCAAATTGATACGGATCGGGATGGTTGAAAGTTTAGCGTTTTTTTTACGAATAATAGAAATCTTCGGCAAAATTAGAAATGAAATCTTGGATGTATTTTTTGTTAGTATCTGAGCTCCGAATAGCGAGGTGATGTGTTCTTCGTAATCCATTTTTGCCAATACTTTTGGAGATGATATTTTTGGAGAGAACAAAAGATTTTAATGCCCATTTGGGCATACACATAATACCCATATTAGCATCAATCAGTTCTAGCGCAATCTCGGTTAGCGGAATTGCAGAAATCTTTTTTGGCACTACTCTATGTGGTTTTAGGAATTGTTGGTGGATAGAAACTGTTTCTAAAGGAAAAGAATGAATAATCAAATGGGCAAGGGCAAAATCGTGTGCTTCCAAATACGAACAACTACTCAAGGGGTGTTCGTGGTGCATCCATGCAAAAATTTCGTCTTCATAAACTTCGATACTTTCTATCGATTCATCATGTGGTTTTGTAGTAACAATGGCAATATCAATTTCATGAGTTAATAGCTTTTTTATAGGTTGATGGGTGGCTTCTAGGATTATGTCAACTGTGATTTCTGGGTAGAGTAATCCCATTTTTTGGATAAAAGGAGCAAACCCTTGGTAAAAACTATAACATTCAGTACTTACTTTGATGGTGCCAGAGGTTCCTGCCCTTAGTTGCTCGATGGTAAGAAAAGTGTTGTCTAGTTGTCTCAAAATAGTATTCCCTAATGTATAGAGTGCAGTGCCTTCTTCGGTGAGTTTCCATTGGTTTCGCGATCTATAAAATACTTTGAAGGTTAAGCGTTGTTCTAATTCTCTCAATTGATGACTTAAGGCCGATTGGGTCAAGAATAGTTTTTTGGCGGAATTTGCAATACTTCCTTCTTCGACAATGGCTTTGATTAATCTAAAATATTTGATTTCCATGAGAGTAAAGTTAAAAAAATATGATATAATGATAATTGAATTTTTTTCAACCTAGTAGTTCAAAAATGCAACGACGATTCCATAACCTCTTATAGAATAATGGTAAATTTGAAAAAAACAAAACGTATGCAAGATCAAATTCGGTATTATGAGGAAAAGCTGAAATACGAAATGGATCCTTCTGATCTATTTGAAGCTTTAGGAGAACAAAAAGATATTATTGTAGTGGATACAAGAAAGGAGTTTGGGTACAAAAAAGAGCATATCCCTACGGCAATGAACCTGCCTCACCGAGAGATGACGGCGGCTAGCACGGCCCATTTGGACAAGACAAAACTCTATGTTTGTTATTGTGATGGTATTGGGTGTAATGCTTCTACCAAAGGTGCTCTGAATATGGCTAGGTTGGGCTTTAGGGTTCGGGAATTGATCGGAGGACTGGCTTGGTGGAAATTAGATGGTTATGCAACCAAAGGTACGATGGAATCAAGTGGGTCTGAAATTAGTTGTGCATGTTGATGGATTCCTATTGTATCAGAAAAGTAGTGCCAGATGATATGACGGGATTGGTTGCGCTGTGCCAGAAACATGCTGCACATGAGGAGACTTCTTTTGATCCAAAGAATAAGGCAGAAGCTCTAAAAAAACGATTATTTGATTCAGAGTCTGAGATTCAGTGTTTGGTGGTGGTACAAGCAGATGAACTAGTAGGGTACACAACATATTTCAAACAATTTTCGACTTGGGATGCTGATTTTTATTTGTATCTAGATTGTTTGTATTTAGAAACTCGGATGAGAGGACATGGTATCGGTAAGGAATTAATGCTTCTTGTCAAGCAATATGGTCAACAAGCAGGGTGTATCGGGATGCAGTGGCAGACTCCCAATTTTAATGTAGATGCGATGAAGTTTTATCAAAATTTAGGTGCATCGTCTAAGACGAAAGAGCGGTTTTTTTGGTAGTTTTGGATAGAAAACTTGCAACTATGCCTATTCCTAAAAAAGCCATCGTTTTTGCGATATTTATTATGACACTTTTATCATGTTCCAAAACTTCAAAAACACTTTTATTTGTAGGTTCTTTTACGGACAAGAAGCCTGATACAGGAATCCATGTTTATGAATTGGATGTAACAACTGGTGCAGTGCAGTTAAGCGATAGTGTGACGCAGATCATTAATCCTTCGTTTTTGCAAATAGCCCCAAATGGCTCTTATTTGTATGCTGCTACCGAAAGTCAGTTGACTACGCACGGTAAGATTGCTGCTTTCCGTATTGATTCTCTAGAAGGAAAACTAACATTGCTCAATGTGCAGGATGCAGGAGGACGTAATCCTGCTCATATCGCAGTCAGTAGTGATAGTCGGTATGTGGTTAATTCAAATTATACAGATCCCAGTATGGGAATTTTTGAATGTTTGCCTGATGGTAGTTTGCAACCATTAAAACAATTTTTGCGTTTTACAGATCGTAGTTTGATAGCAGGTAGGCAGGACGAGGCGCATATCCATTCTGCAAATTTTTCGCCAGACGGTCGGTATATAGTTGCACAGGATTTGGGAGCAGACAAAATGCGGGTGTTTAAATTTACTCCTAATGATACAACACCTTTGCAGCCAGATTTTGATCTACAGGTCAAAGTACAAGCAGGTAGTGGACCAAGACACTTTACGTTTCATCCCAATAAAAAATTCGCCTACGGAATAGCAGAGCTTAATGGAAAGATAACTGCATATGCGTACCGTCAAGGGGAATTTTCTTTTTTGGCGTCATATAATTCGTATAGCAAAAAACAAACTATCTATCGAGCAGCAGATATTCATATTTCTCCAGATGGCAAATTTTTGTATACCTCTAATCGCGGTCCGGAAGAGGATACAATAGCGATTTTTGAGATCGATCAAAAGTCGGGTTATTTGACTGCAATAGGTCATGAGCCAACAGGAGGGGAACATCCGCGAAATTTTGGTATTGATCCTTCCGGAAATTTCTTGTTGGTGGCGAATCAGTTCTCAAACAATATTGTAATTTTTAAACGTGATAAGGATACTGGAAAACTCACTAAGTTAGCTGCCGAGATCAAGACTAAGGGGCCATCGAGTATACAGATGTTTCACTATCAAACAGACTAATTTTAGGTCATAAGAATAGAAGTATTTATCTAATGGGTAGTGTAGTGATCATCCTATGATAGTAGCGGGTGTATAATTTACGCATAGATACTTGTTTTTCTATCTAATTCCAATTTGGATATATAATGTGGCATATCGCCTTGTTCATATCCCTCATAGTTCGGGTGTTTTACTTAAGAGAATAACAACGATATTGATACGATCTATGTGCCAAATATCATTTAAAGAATAATTACAGGCTAATAATTAGGGTCTTTTTCTCCTATTTTTTCATTTTAATACTAAACGTAGCCACGACTGTGCTTAAATTTTAAAAAGTGTTTTTTTAGCTTTTTTGATTCTGACAGGATCAACGAGAAGGAAGTTGTCCATTGATAGTAGTGGTAAGCAACTTTGTTCAGGTGAAGTGTTTTTTGAATATTACGATAGCACTAAGAGCTAAGAAAAAGATAAAAATTAGTTAGAACAGGGGCGCAATAGCAACTTAGAGAAAAAGTCGTATCAATTTTTATCAAAAGCATGCTACAAACCACTTTTTTATGAAACGATTTGTAGCATTTTTTTTGTTTTATTGAGGTGTTCCGTTTATTTGATAATAATGCTGGTAAAAGCATGATTTTCTACTCGGATAATATAGAGACCTTTTGCAAAACCTAGTAGGTTTATGGAGGTGTCGGTACCTGATTGTATTTTTTTTCCAGCCAAATCATAAACAGACCAATTCATTTTTTCGTCAAGATAGAATAAGCCAGTACTAGGATTAGGATAAATGTTAAGCCTTTTCTTTATATGGTTTGTTATTCCTAAGGTAGCTGATAGGACTTCAATTTGATATGTTGTTTCCGATGTAGCCCCATGACTATCCGTTGCTACGACTTTCAAGGTATGTATTCCTGCGCTTAGACCAAGAGTTTCTTTTTTTACTGGTGTGTTATCATGACCCCATTCAAAAGGAGGCTTACTCACTTCACGTTTTTTTATATCATCTATAAAAAGAACAGCCGATACAGGGTCATTGTCTGGATCGCTGACTTCTGCCTTGATCCGTAGTTTTTGGTAACCTTCATTGATTTTTTTTATTGTTGGTTCTACAATGTTTACAATAGGTTTTTGGTTTTCTGCTTGTATCGGCCAAGTGATTACGGGATTTGTTTTGATTTTGCCTAATCCAATGGGGTCTGTTCCGTTAATAGATTCTTGTTTGTCTGTAATTCCGTCTCCGTCTGTATCTAATTTTGGTAATTTGATGTTAGCAGACCAGCTTACTTTACAGGCAAAGTCAGGGCTTGCGGCAGTAGCGACCATTTTGAGATATACATCATTACCTACAACGGCATAACTTGTTTTGTTGGAGTTTTTGACTGCATTAAGGTCTTTTACCTTTGTAGCCTTGGAGATTTTGAACCCAGAAAGTCTTCCAAAATCTTTGATGCGATATAGGATTTCATCACCAACGACATAAGCATCTTTCATGTGGATGTTTACAAACTTACCAGTCCCTAAGCTCTCAAATTGCAAGGTGTATAGGAATCCATCATTGACCATTACAGGAAAATGGATAAATGTACCATAAAATCCGTTGACATAATACTGTCCTGCCTTTGGTGTTCCTGATTTGGTTCTTACAATGGTCATTTTAGGATCTCCTGGCGCATCAATTAATGCGTAGGCAAATCTTCTGTCTGTTCGGTATAGGTTTGTCCAGTTGGCATAGCGTACCTCGGAACCATCTCTGCATAAGGGATGATTGGTGATGATAGAGGTATTTGCTTT